>JBJMLR010000009.1:0-262414 GCA_045805205.1 Bacteroidia bacterium
CGGTGATAGCTTGAAGAGCGATATTGCTGAAGAAATGGGCTCAAAGATGGGAGCGGATTTCAGTGGAGTGAAGGTGCATTCCGACGGAAGAGCAGCTGATATGAATGACCAGATCCAGGCGAAAGCATTCACACATGGAAATGATATTTATTTTAACCAGGGAGAATACAACCCTTCTTCCAATGAAGGGAAACACTTGCTGGCGCATGAGCTGACGCATACGGTGCAGCAAAGCACAAATGTGCAGCCGATGGTGCAACGGACGATTAAGGAGGATCTGGATAAGGACAAAACCAAAAAGAAATTAGATAAGTACGATGTAAAATATCTTTTGCAAACAGAATTTGGAAAAAACATCCTAAGTGACCTAAGTTTGTCTCAACCTTCTGAATCGAATAAGATTGACGTACTTGCAGCCGGATCTGTGGCATTTTCTCTCGGAATGCTGAAACAAAGGAGAGATTATTACCAGACTATTGAAGATAATCCACCGGTAATGGATTATTCGGGAATGCAGGATGCTGATCGTAAGGTCGCTAAAAAGAAGGTCATCGATCTGATCGCAATAAATCCTGATAAAAATACTGCTCAAAAAATGCGGGAGATAAACAGCGAGTTAGTACGCGGAGGTAATGATTCCGAGTTAACAGTTAATATTCTGGAACCGACTTTTCAGGCAGGTGTAATTGCGTCGTTGCAAACAACATCCGAGCCTTTTTTTAGGGAGATGTTAAGTCTCAAGTGGATCGATACTAAAGGAGTTCCTGATAGCGACGTAATGATGCCTGATCAGCTCTTGGCAGCTGTGGGTGACAGTGGGCCCAGCGCGGGATTAGCCGGTTCACCGGAAGTTGGTTCTGTGGGTGTCGGATATTTTATGTATGGTAGCGTGAAAAATATCACAGGACGAACTACTGCTCCCGATTTGTATGGCGAAAAGATTTTAACAATCGGATTTCCGACCAATGGGGCCTTGCAAATGAGAATCTCTGCATACGGATTTGATCCCCTTGCAGGATATAATATTCCCCTCAATATGAATCCTACCCGTGTCGAAATAAAGTCCCCAACAGCTTCCATTGGATATGTTGATTTTCACGCAAAGCAGAATCTTGTGAAAACAGTGGAAAATGTTTCGCTTCCCAAAGACATTCTGAATACCGTTACAGGTGGGGCAATTACGATGACAATTCCGATAACTTATAAACCCGAGAAAGGCGGCCTTACCTTTACAACGAAGGTTATACCCGGCTATGACTCAGGTGTCCAGAAATATCGGGATAAAGACGAGGTCCAGGTACAATTTTCGACAAATGGTCTGATTGTAGAAAATATCATTATAGAAAAGAAGTTTACAACCGACACGGACCAGAATAACACTTACACCGTGGGTTCCGAATTCGTTCTTGAAGTATTATTTGACACGGATAAAGACACAATAAAAGCAGAGTCAATACCTGTTCTTGATAAATTTGTTAAGTTTCTTCAGGACAATCCTACAATAGCCGGAGAAGTGCAGGGACATACGGACAGTGAAGGCAGTGATACTCATAACATGGATCTATCTCAGCGAAGAGCCAATGCTGTTATGAAATATGCAGTAGATAAAGGAATTACTCCTGCGAGACTCACAGCCAGAGGTTATGGTGAAACAAGTCTTGTGAGGGATAAAGACCTAATTGAAGACAAAGACAAGAGCAGAAGAGTTATTTTCAAAATATTGAAGAAATGAAAAGAATAATATTTATAATTTGCTCATTCTCTCCTCTTACTCAGTTTGCCCAGGAGGATAAGCTGACTGTTCGCGATTTTGACAATTTAACTTTCCCCTTGTCATCAGAAATCAATGGCAAACCTAAGCAGGTTGATGTGGTACTTTATGAGTCCGGAAAAAAGAGGGCGGCCGGCAGAATGACGGAGTTTAATTCCAGGAAAGAATTCACAAGGGATATTTTTAGCATTGGGAATGAAGTGGAGTCAGATGTCACCCGGTTGTTCAGCAAGGAAGGACGGTTGTCACAGGAAACCTCGTGCACACGAGAGGAAACTCATTCGGAGATCCCTTCTCTTGGACCTGAAAATGCTGCAAAATATAAGCTAAGGTGTTTGTATATAAAGGTGCGGAATAATGATGCCGGATTACCCTTGGAAAAAAAATACGTCCGGAAAGACAGCTCACTCGACCAAAGAATGACCTGGAAATACAATGGAAAAAATCAGTTACTCCGGCTTGACACGTGGGATCCGAAAGGCAAGCTGATATATCGTAAAGATTATCGTTACCTGAATGGAAAAAAGATCGAGGAATTTGAATATTCAGGTGATACGCTTTCGTTTTCTGTAAGAATCACTTTCAGATATGATGCTAACGATAGTGTTGTGGAAAAGATCACCTATTCCAATAAAAGTACTTCTCCGGATTTTGTGGAAAAATATAACGACAAGGGACTGTTATCGGAATACAGCTTTTATGCAAATGGTGAGCTGCAGTATACGAAAGCTAAAACCTATGATGAGAAAGGAACTCTCAAAGAAGAAAAAGAGCTTGATGCAAAAGGGGAAGTCACGGAGACAATTTTCTTTACTAATACATACAACGGCAATGGCTTGCTGACAGAGAGAATTGAGAAAGACCATACCGGAGCGGTTCGAAGTAAAAAGGATTATGTTTACGATAAGTATGGAAATTACACGGCTGTATTAATTGAACAGTATGACAAGAAATACCGCATAAAAAGAAAGATCATTTATTACTAAATTGCATAATGCAAACACGCGAATCAAAACCGGAGAATCATTCTCCTCAGAAGATCCAGCCGAAGCTGGAAGTAGGAAAAGAGGATGATGAATATGAAAAGGAAGCTAATGAAGTGGCCGGGAAGGTCATGCGCATGTCTTCGGGGACGGGTGATGAGAGCAAGCCGCTTATGAATACCGGTAAAAAAGAGGTGAAGCCGATGTTCAATCCTACTGCATCGAAGGTGGGAACGATGAATACCGGCAAGCCGGTTCAGCTGAAAATGTTCGCAGGTAAAACCGGCGGGATGAATGCACCTCCAAAAGTGGAGAGCGGGATTCAAAACAGCAAGGGAAGCGGTGATAGCTTGAAGAGCGATATTGCTGAAGAAATGGGCTCAAAGATGGGAGCGGATTTCAGTGGAGTGAAGGTGCATTCCGACGGAAGAGCAGCTGATATGAATGACCAGATCCAGGCGAAAGCATTCACACATGGAAATGATATTTATTTTAACCAGGGAGAATACAACCCTTCTTCCAATGAAGGGAAACATTTGCTGGCACATGAGCTGACGCATACGGTGCAGCAGAATGGTGATATTCAGAGAAAGCCGAAACCTAAACCTCAAAACGTCAGGGATAAAATGGCAAAGGACGGTGTTCGCTCTGCACTTGGAGATGAATTTATGACCAACTCATTTAGTGATTTGTCGAAAACGCAAAATATTAAAAATCCGAGAAAGAGGTCTAAGCAGATGACCAAAACTGTACAGGGGCTTGAAAAGGCAATCGGTCCTGAAGTATTTCAGGATCTCGGTATGGATGTCACTTCCTATACAGACCTAAAAACTGATACAGATAAAGCTGCGCTTGCATTCGAATATGGAATGATAATGGCGCGACAGGAGTTCATTGATAAATACACTGAACATTTGGTTAGTGACATAGATGCTACACCAAATGAACAATTTAAAACAACCGTAAATAATAAGACCGATCCGGATGAAAAGCGAGCTCTCGTAATGGAAGTGATTGTCGGAAATCCCGATCTCAACACAGGTGCAAAGGAGGCAATGGTAAGAGAACTGCTTCCAGGGCTGGATGATGCTGTATATAACGAGATGGTATTTGGAAAGGATGCTCAAGATGCTACAGTACAAAAGATCAGAGATAAGGCAGTACTGTTTTATGAGGCATTTGGTGGTCAGGGAGAAATGCCACAAGTTTACCTCGCAGCTGTGGGTGATAAAGGAACCACAACAGGTTTACTTTCAAGTGAAGAAGGAAAGGCGATAGGTGCCGGATATTTTATGTACGAAACGAGTTCTTTTGGGAATAGGCTGGAAATCAGTTATCCAAAGGTCGAACAAAACGAAAATTCAAAAAACAATACGCAGTCCGAACTTGACATTTCGATGAATGCGTATGGGTTTGACGGTCCTTCAACTGTGAAAGCTACAATTACCATGAAAAGCGGAGATAAAACTCAAGTGTTCTCTCTGACTTTTAGTCAAAATGGGGTTTCAGTCGAAGGAGAGACAGATGGAATTAAAATAATTCCGTCTGGTGATTCAGCATCCGCATTACTCAAAATTCCTTCGCAGTTAAGTGGTGGCAGCGTTTCCATTGATATTCAAAATATGAGTATGCAAAAGACAGAAAGCAATGGGTTGAGGGGAGATGAAATTCAGGTAATGATTGCATCAAACTATACAATTAACTCTTCGGTTGGAAATCTTGAAAAAAGAGAGTATAAAACTGAGAAAAAGAAAGACAATAAAATTGATCAGACAACATCGGAGTCCGTCGAGGCAAAAGAACTTTTCGATTCAGGAAGTTTTATCGCGAAGGATGTTTCAACTCTTCAAACATCCGTTCAGCCAGGCGACAAGGATCTCGCCGACAAGATCATTGCATTCTCCCAAGGGTTGGATGTAAGCGCAATACTTGCGCAGTTAAAGCTCATGGATGCCGGAGAGCATGAAACTTTTTCACAGTTTGAGCTGGAAGGAACAGGTATCAATAAGGCCGCACCGATCCCGCCAAAGATCCTTGAAAAGTATCCAAATCCGGAATACAACGATGAGCAGCGGCTGGAAAAAATCCAGCTTCTGAGTAAAGATGAATTGGAGGCTTATTATAAAACAGTTCCGGGTTTTGAAAACCTGGATTATAAGGGTATCATTGCTAAACTCAAAGAGTTCCGTTCCTCCCTGGCTACAAGTCCGGCACCGGGCAAGGTGAAGATCAGCTCTACGACGGATCCCCAGGGAACAGGCACCAATCCGGGTGTGAATAACGATTTCCCCGATTATTACGAACATTATATTGCGGGAACCGTATTTGGAGACAATGTTAAGAAGCAGGGGTTGCTCAAAATGGATGGCAATAAAATCAGCAGAGAAAACAATGATGTGCTGAGTGCTTTGCGGTCATTGTCCTTTCTCCGCCTGATCCTGGAACAGCGAGGACTTACACAGGCGGATTTCGAAAAGATGGACGTGGCGGTTTTTGTAGGAAACACGAAGGTTGAAGCCAACCTTGGTCAGGTTCCTACTCAAACTACCGTTTACGATAAAGAACGATCGGAAAAGGATAGAAAAAAATTGACAGATTACGGTCTGAATAAGTTTGATATCCAGGTAATGGCCGGTAAAGAATCAGGACCTTTGATCGCTCAGAAAGAAGCCTATGAGGCAAGAGGCTGGACCTGTGAATTTCAGGATGCGGGAGATGGGGTGACAAGATTGGTTGTAAAAGATTTTACGGACGTGGACGATGCGATGAACCGGGTGGAGATCATCCGGAACTCAGGACATGCCAGTGCATTTTTCAGAACAAAAACAAACAATGATAAGGTTGTTCAACTTAAATAAAAGCATATTGCGGTACTCTTTGTTAGCTTTATCCTTAGCCGCTAAGCTTTGCATCGCGCAGCTGGATTCGACAGGATGGTATAAAGTGACATGGCCTCTTGGTGCGAAACGTACCCTGGAGAATGCAGGACAAATATATGCACTCTCTGTAAATCTTGGAAAAGATTCATTAGCCAGATCGCCCGGAGAAATGATACAAGTCTTGAGACGATTTACCCATCTTCATGAGATTTATATTAACGGATGTTTTGCAACACCTGTAGACACCTTACCTGATCTCAGCTATTTGAAAAATTTGGAATATTTGTCTTTATCCGAGACAAAATTCACGCACTTACCTGCCTCTTTATATACATTGCCCCATTTAACAAAAATCAGACTGAAGAATAATGTGAATATCATTCCGGTTGAGCTTCCTCTTTTTAAAGGAGAAGTGGAAGTCCTTCTGTTTAATATCGAAATCAAAAATGTTTCCGAATCCATAGAAAAGTTGAAGAACCTAAAAACACTGGTTATTGAAGGATGTAAAGAGGGAAGTGATTTACCCGATTGCCTCAAAGAACTAACCTGGCTTTATCGCCTTGAATTACTTTACAATGAGAATATACAAGGTTTACCTGCCTTTTTAGGAAGTCTTATTGAATTGCGTGAACTGAAGATCGAAGGGTTAAAGCTCACAAAGCTACCTCCGTCTTTGTCGAAATTAACCAAACTCGAATTCCTGGATGTTTCCCGAAGTTCAGATTTAACTTCCACTTTGGGTGTGGAAAAATTGACGAATTTGAAAAGACTCCGTTTTTCACAGGATGAAAAACTTGAAAAATTACCAAAGTCAATCGGAAGGTTGAGTAAGCTTGAAGAGCTGGAAATTGACTACTGCAAATCTTTTGTTGAATTGCCATCTTCTGTTTCTCAATTAAAATCATTGAGAAAGATTAGTTTGAGCGATCTGGATGATCTCAATTGGGAAAAATCAATAGGTTCCTTGTCAGGATGCAGTAATCTGCGAAGCATAACGATAAAAGGATATCCGGGATCCCGGCAAACCACGTTTCCTGGTATCCTGGCAACTTTACCGATAACGGAACTGCATGTTAAGGAGATCTGGGATAGTAAAGACGATCCGAAATTCAAATGGAAAGAGTCACTTGAAATCCTTTCTAAAATAAAAACACTAAAAACGCTTGAAATTTCCGGTGCTCACCTGAAAGTGATTCCACCGGAAATGGCACTATTGCAGCAGATCGATTCATTGGACCTCAGTAAGAATGAATTTCGCGATGCGGCAACATCTTTCAGTAGCTTGCAGCTTCTTGACCTAAAATTTCTGTCGCTTAGTTATTGCGGATTAAAATCATGGCCGGGGGAGTTATGCAATTTGGAGAACCTGAGATCCTTAGACCTTTCAAAGAACAGAATCGGCGATGTTCCTCCATGTATCCGCAGTATGAGGAGTCTCGAAACTCTTAACCTGTCGACACAGAACAGCCAGGATTATTATGACACAACACCCTACAAGATGTTAGAGAAAGTGCCTGCGGAGCTTTATACTTTGCCTTCCATCAAATGCCTCGATCTCTCAAAAAATCCGGATATCAAAGAAACAAAGGATGAAATTCAAAAGCAGCTGCCAAAGGAATGTCTGCTGATTTATGATCATTAATAGTTCCGTCCGGAAATGTTGTTGGAACAATTCCCGGAACCAACATTTATGTGATGATAAAAAAATACTGGATAGTAATCTTATTAATTTCAGGTTTTCTTGAGCATCTTTATTCGCAGGTGGTCTTCCGTGATTCCGCCGGTAATTGGATGGATGAAGCAAAGGCACGTTCGAATACGGGAGCAGTGTATGCAATGTTCATTAAAGGAAGTGCGAAAGCGTTGAAGGGACTTGACTTTCCTACCTTAAAGATCTTCGTATTGAAGACAACAAAAGCAATGAGTTCTTAAATTCCGGTGCTGCTCTTCCTTCCCTTTTGAACTTAACAATCGTCCTTACAAAAAAAGACAGGATCCCGTCTGGGACTTGTCGTCACTTGAGATGCTTACTATTGAAAATGCGCGGGTTATTTCACCTTCAATCATTAAGCTGGAAAAACTTAAGTTACTTGATATTCAAAATTGTCCGGCTCTCGACATTGCTGTTGCTTTTGAAACTTTATCTGCTTGCAAGTCTCTTAAGAAAGTCATTTTTTCGCTACGGGGGAAAGAGCTGCCATTATCCTGGGGAAAAATGCAGAATGTAAGTGGGGCTGTTATTTCTGTTACTGATCATGGATTTGACTGGAAAAGTATGGACCTGCTGAATAAAACATCTAATCTCCGGACTTTACAGATCCAAAGTTATGGCATTGATCTTCCTGCTTTTTTTAATGTTATTTCCTCTTCATCGGTGAAAAGACTGGACCTTTCCCGAAACAAACTTACAGGCCTGCCGAAGGAGATCGGTCTTCTTCAGAATCTGGATACACTTCTTCTCAGCGATAATAGGATTGCTGCAATTTCTGATGGGATCGGGGATCTCAGGAAGCTTAAATACCTGGATCTCCAGTCACAACGTGAGTCGAAGGGAATTCCGGATAGCAATGAACATATTGATTACCTCACCCAGATACCACCGTCTATTGCGCGAATGACTTCGCTGCGGACCTTGCTGTTATATGGAAACGGGTCTATCCCGACAGATGATCTCAAAAAGCTGCAAAATAAAATGCCCGGGTGTGAGATCCGTTTCGATGGTGAGATCAAATAGCTTACGCTACCAGCTTTGATTTTGCTTTGTTTTCCTTTAGCTGCTTCGCCGCTTTTGCTTTGATCCAGTGATCGAATTGTACCGGCTCATAACCGTTCATGTTCCATGAATAAGAATAGCCGATCTCCGATAGAAGGTTGATATTTTCTTTTTCCTGTACAACCGTGCGGAGATAGTCATAACCATTCTTGTGCAGGGTCTTTAAGATCTTGAAAATAACATTGAACCGTTTCTGCTGTCCGCTGTGACCCTTCGCATGACGCATCAGCAATTTCTTCAGCGCATCTGAACGGTATTCGAACCAATCGTGGTTTCCCGTTTCGATCTTACAGATCACTTCAAAAAAGCTGTAGGCCATTACCCAGCCGTTCTTATCTTTCATTAACTCCGCGCAATCTTTCAATTTATGCTGGGCAGAACAATAGTCTTCGCTCCGGAAATCCACTCCTGCTCTCAGAAAGTTCCATTTTGCGATGGTAAACTTTTCGGATGGAACGATCTTCGAGAAAGCTTTTTCGAGGATCTGCTCGATGTTGCTTTTGTCGCCTTTGATCATGTAACAATGCAGAAGTATTTCCAGTGTTGTGAGTTCATTTAACAGATCTTTCTGAAAATGTTTGTTGGAAATACCTGCATGCTTAATAGCTTCATCATAGTCTTCCGTTTGCAGATAACATTTTGCAACTTCCAGGTTGATCTTGCCCGAATAATAGGATGTTTTCAGAATGTCGGAGGATGCCGCATTTTTCAGCAGCGCAAGACCCGATTCCAGGGAGCGGCCAAACTGATGTACTTCGCGGTAAAATGTGAGTGCAGAAAGATGATAATAAAATCCGATCTTGACCGAGCGGCTCTTTTCATAATCTTTTCTGATCATCTCCAGCTTTTGTTCCCACTCTTCGATCGGCTGAATGTTCCCATTCTCGAAAAGCTTTGAAGCAGTCATTTCATAATGAAAGTGCTTGGCAGATTGCAGCTTTTCCAACAGGGCCGAATTTTTTTCAATACGTTTCATGAAGCTGAAGAATTCCCGTTCTCCGGATCTGAGGAGATTATAATTCCTGCAAAGCTCATCGATCAGGATCTGTTCTGCATATAATTCATTCTTTTGCGCAATTGACGAAGCTCTTTCAAGAAGCTGTATCCCTTCGCAATAGATTCCCCTGCTCATCAGGATCTCGCCCTGGATCAGCATCCGGCGGCAGTCGAAGATCGCCAGGTCGTGTTTTGTGCTGAACTTTTGCGCTGAACTCTGGAGTAGCAGAATATTCATAATGTCCGTTTTGAGCCGCCATTTTAATTTGCTTAATCTCATTTCATGCTTTTTATTTCCTGAATATAACCTCTCGAGTGCTTTGCGGTCAAGGTCTTCCGGTCTTCTGGATGCCCGAGATCGTATGGCCAGTTCAAAAAGAAGATTGATCTTTTTCGATTCATGATCTTTTTGGTATTTGTAAAAATGAGTCAGCAACTTGATCTCTCCCGTCTGAAGATTCTTCACAAGATGAACGATGTTTTCCATAGAAATTGAAATTTTTGAGGTCCGAGCAGCTAAAATGAGAACCTATTTTTTCAAATCATTGGACACTTTTGCCGGTCTGTGACATAGGACAGGAAGGCCTTTCGAAAAAAAAACAGCAAGTACGGTGTCCTTTTTCGAAAAAACTGTCCTTGCACAGGGAGTTTTTTGGACTTACATTTTAGCCCGATTTTAATCAAAATCTCTATGGAACAAGCATTTGAAAAGCAAAAACTAGCTGATAAACAGTCAGTTATGACGAGTGGCGACGCCCGGCTTCTGAATGAAGTTACGATCACAGCTAACGCAAGGGTCATCAGTAATGAGATCAGCTGGCTCAATTCATTACTTCAGAAAAGGATCCTGGAATTGGACGGAAAAACACAGGAAAATATTTCTTTTTCAGATTTTCCGCCGCCTGATATTGCCAATGATCCATCGCCATATTCGGAACTGATTCATAACCAGCAACTTAGTTCTCAAGAACGTTTGTTGCTGATTACCAGCTTGATACCTCATATCTCACCGGAAACTTTTACCAGCCGGATCAGGGATGAGCAGTCTCAGCTCAAGATAAAGTACCCGAAACTCGGCGGATATTTTGACACTACTTTTGCCAATTTTGTTCCGACACTGCAAACGGTTGTTTACCTCCTTTCCGGAGATGATATGAGCTTAATGCTCTATAATCATTTGTTCCTGGCAGAATCTGCGCTGATCCGCGAACAGATTATCACACTGAACATCGTGAAGACCAGCGAAGACGATACGAACATGCGGAATTATGCCGTGCAGCTTGCCCCGGAATTTGTCGATTACCTGATCTCCGGCAAAAAGCCGCGTCCTGATTTCGGGCATGCATTTCCGGCGACCCTGATCACAACGGGATTGGATTGGGAGCAGCTGGTGGTAAAACCGGCCGTTTTTAGTGAGCTTCACCGGATCATGCTCTGGGAGCAGAAGGGGAAAGAGCTGCTCAGCAAAACAAATCATAAGCTCAACTCCAGCTTTACCTGTCTTTTTTATGGTCCGTCCGGAAGCGGTAAAACATTAGCCGTTCAGCTCTTGGGAAAAACGCTGGGGATCGATGTATTCAGGATCGATCTGTCCATGGTCGTTTCGAAATATGTAGGTGAAACGGAAAAAAATCTCGCCTATCTTTTCGATAGAGCGAAAGGAAAGAACTGGATCCTGTTCTTCGATGAAGCCGATGCGCTTTTCGGGAAGCGGACCGATATCAGCGATGCAAAAGATAAATGGGCCAACCTCGAAATGTCTTATCTCCTGCAGCGGATGGAAGAGCATAACGGACTGACCATCCTGGCTTCCAATCTGAAGAACAATATTGATACGGCGATGTCGAGACGCTTTCAATCGGTGCTGTTTTTCAACCGCCCGGATAAAAGAGAGCGCGTCCAGCTTTGGAAAAAGTTATTACCGCCACCTTTTAAATACGATGCGAAGCTCAGCTTTGATGAACTTGGAAAATATGAGCTTACGGGGGGAAACATTACTAATATCATCAAATCGGCTTGCCTCGAAGCGGTATCACGTGATTCCGAATTGATCGCGAGCCAGGACCTTGCGGATGCGATCATGAGGGAGTTCAATAAGGAGAACCGTTTTCCAAATTAAGATCATGCGCGGACAAATTTTTCAGGGAAGAGAAGATCGCGTTCAGCGGATGCAGGATCGCCGTGTGCTTATGGGAGAATCAAGTCAGCAGATTGCTCAGCCCATGATCCAGCGGCAGCCTGATGAAGGGATCGTTGATAAAGGTCCGACGGAACATGCAAAAGGTACATTTGATGCAAATACGAATACGTATACATTTCCGGATGATAAGACGAAGGAAACTTTATATAGTATCGCCGTACGTTTTGGAACATCCGTAGATGCGTTGAAAAATGAGAACGGTCTGACGGGCAACAATCTTTCGAAGAAAAAGACATTGACCATTCCGGGAGGAAAGGTACAGCAATCCGAAGTGCCGGTGATCACTCCTGAGCAGAAGAAAGCTGAGGAGAATGACATAAAGAAGAGAAATGAGGAAACAGCCGTAAGCGGAGTGAACTATTCTAACAAAGGTTTTGAATACAATGAAGGCTTATGGTATGCATTTGATTATTATGACAGAACCAAGTCTGATGACGATTTCAAATCCAGGTGGCAGGACAGTTGGTGGAACGGATATACAGATAGTGATAAATGGACAAAACTTCCGAATGAAATGACATTCACCGTGAAGGATAAAATAAAAGCGTCGGATGCAATTCAGGAATGGCTCAAAGGGTTGACGATCACCGAATGTTATTCAGTATTGGTAGCAGTACAAATGGACGCAATCAGAAAGGAGATTGGCGACAAAAACTTTGACATTCAATATTCAAATTTTTACGGGCCGGCGAAAAACGGACTGCTTACTATTTCCAGCGATTCGGACAAGGATAAGCAGTGGGATAGTGTTGTCAAATTCCGTGATATTGATCCGACAAACTTTACCGCTCAACCGGGAGAGTGGGGATATATATATAATCATCCCAAGTATCTCTTGAAACATCCCGCGGGTGTATTTCAGGGCGAAAATGTTGTTTACATGGGGGACGATAACTGGTCGGGTTTTGGAATGAGTCCTCAAAACCTTAAGACGGGCCCAAGGGACAACAGCATACTAAATTCAATGGCTTCATCATATAATGACCCGCGTACATCCCGTGACTATTGGAAAATTCTCACGATAATGACAGATAATAATCTGAAGGATTCCGGTGGAGTTCCGGAAATTGTCTGGGATAATCGAGGTACAAAAACGAGCGATTTTAATCCTTCCATGGAGGGACAGTACCAGCAGATATATGAAAAATACAGAAAGAAAAAGTTGGTACCAAAAGAATACAATGAAGAATATGTGCATGGAACAAAAAACGGAAAGAAAAACAAAAAGACTGTGGATTCCGATTATTTCATTCCGCGGCACATTACAGCTCAGGATATTCTGGATGCGGATGAATACACTCTACCGTTTGACCAAGGTGGGAATGGAAAGCCTCCGACGCCCCGAAAAGGTGGCTTACAGGATTATTTAAAAGGTCCGGATCCTGAAAAGGTTAATAATATGAAGAATAATTGACTAAATTTATTTAAAAGAAATGAAATACTTACACATACCAATCCGATGCGATCTTATTGTTGGCTGATATTCGTGCTTTTCTTTTCATGTAAGGTCAGTCGACCTGAAAATGCGGAGAATGCGTCAGCGCCATTATTAAGTAATAAAAGTATGGAAAATGACACTGCACTATATTTGATTAAAATAATACCTGCCGGTCGTATTTCTGTGGGACAATCAGAAATTGAGATAAAGGAAAACCTCTATTTGGGAAATAATTCCAATGAGAACCGCTGGTTTATTTTGCCCTCGCTTGAAACCTACACATTTGTTGAAGGTACAACGCTTGGGGTTCGTGAACTTCATGTTGAAGAATACGGTAGTCCGGGTCATGTATACTTATTCAAGTTCGACGGAGATAAAACCAATTTCAGAGCGATCCAGTTGGCCCCACATAGCCATGTTGAAATAAATGGTTTTCCCTTTTTTTCCCGACATAATGTAAGTGAGCTGTCAGTCGAGATCCTTATTGCAAGTGAATTAAAGATAGAAAATAAATCCATTTGCGAATGGATAGAAAAGGAAATCCCGCTGTCTGACAATAATACTTCGGTGGAATTGGTTTTTGGATACAAAAAGAATGGCAAAACCATAGCATCGAAAAAGGTCGAAAATCTTCTGGAATTACCTGTTACTATGATACGGGAACGTGTTCTTCATTACGTAGTGAAATGAAGACATACCATTTTTCCCTTTTAGTTGTCACTTTGTTTTCCTGCGAATTAACAAACAAGTTTGCCGCGAAGGAGTCAAACGAAGTAGCTGGTAAAGTCAAATACGACACAGCTTTATATTCGGTAAAGGTTAATTATAAGTCATATATAAGTGGAAACTCCTCATCGATCGATGTAATGACCGATGTTGAATTAGAAAATAACGCTAACGTCTCCCGGTGGTTTGTTTTTCCTGATGGTGAACCGCGGCTTGTGGCTGATGACTTGAGTTTTTCTATTAATAAGTTGTTTGTTGAAAGATACTCTGAGAAAGGAAATTCATATTTATATTCCTTTATGGGAAGTAAGGTAAATCTGCGCGCTGTTTTGCTGCCGGCTCACGGGAAAATGAAAATAGACGGTTTTCCCTTTTTTTCGAAAACAGATACGATAAAAACGCTTTCAGTTGAAGTGATCGTTGCCAGCGATGTAAGTATTGACGGTCGATCAGTAAATGAATGGGTTGGCAAAGATATTCCTGTATCAGAAATTAATACCGAGATCAAATATATTTATAGTTTCGAGCGAAAACGGGATGAAATTGCTTACAAAAAAAGTGATAATGTATTGGAGGAACCTTTACAAATCAAAAGAGAAAAGACGTTGCATTATGAGATATCGATTAAGTAAGTTCTATAATTCGATCAGAATATATTAGAAATCAGCTTAGCTATTAATTACAAATTAAAAACCATGCGCGAACAAATTTATCGTACCGAAGAAGACCGTATCCAACGGATGAAGGATCGCCGTGCGCTTATTTGGCGGATGGAAGAAGAAGCGGCTCTTAGAAGGAAGTCAGATCTCAGCATTGCCGCTTCTGATGATGCTTTTGAGCAGCATGCAGATGCTGTTGCAAATAAAGTAGTTGCCGGCGAAGATGCAAGCGGTCTTGTAAAAAATCAACCTTCAGCAGATAATTCTCTTCAGACCAAAAGTGAAAGTGATACACCCGCCATCACGGATCAGTTTCAGTCCAGCCTGAGCAGCTCCAAAGGCGGCGGACAACACCTGGATGCAACTACGCAGAATGAGATGGGAAGTAAAATGGGAAGCGATCTCAGCGATGTAAAAGTTCATACAGACAGCATAGCGCATGAAATGAGCGAAAGTATCAATGCAAAGGCATTTACTCATGGCAGCGACATCTATTTCAAGCAAGGGAATTACGATACAAGCTCTACAGAAGGGAAATCTCTGCTGGCACATGAGCTGACGCATACGGTGCAGCAGAGTAGTGGGTTGAGCAGGAAGATTATGAGAGCGCAGGGGGAAGATCTGCTTGGACAAACGAAGAATGTTGAAAACGTGAGTGGTAAGACTAATGATCTCGTGGATCAGCTAGCTGTAAATCCCAAATCCTACAAAGGAAGGAAAGCGCAGAAAGACAAGAAAAATTTTGAACCAGACCTTGAAAATAAATTAAAAAGAAAGCTTGCACAGTACGCAGCCGCTGGAAAATCTTCGGTTACGGATCCTGATCTTGAAAATATTGCAAATAGTGCAGCGAAACAGATGTTAGCATGGATGGGAAACTATCAGGGGGTAAATGTGCAGAATGTTGTATTTAAAACTGCCTCCAGCTTAAAGGACGGTGCAAATTTAAAATCATTTGATGAGCAAACAAAGCCTTACGATTTTGACGTGTTGCAATACAAGATAGCTCAGTATGGGTCGTACATCAGTCCGGAGTATAGCGGTGTAAAACCCAATTTCGATTTTAGTACGTCGAGTCCTTTTACCGATGCTGTAACAAAAGCGACAGAGGCGCTGCTGCCTGACCCGAATATCATTCATTTTGCCGAGGCATTTGCGGGTCTTACGAGTGAGCGGGGAGAAATGGCCTTGAGACGTATACCATATTCGAATGCAGATGTCATAGAGCGGAACATCGAAGGATACCCGATCAATATCGATCAATTAACAATACTGGCAAATGCAGTTGAAGAGCTTTCGACTTCAGGACCACTGAAAGATACATATCTCGATCTGCTCGAATTCCTGGATTCAGAACATCGGAGAAGAGTGTATGCAAGGACAACCGGCGCTCAAAGTGACGCTAAGGAGAGGGAAGAATTTGCAATAACTAATAAAAAAAGCCTGGATGCCGATAATGTGGTAGTTGGAGCATCCGAACTGAAAGCAGATACTGGAGTTGGAGAAGGCAGAGTATTCGATAGTATTTTCAATCTGTTGATATTAAACCCCGATAGTTTGGATAACATAGCGCTGACAGCTGCTGTTAAAACTGCTTTTAGTACAGCCGTTGAAAGTACGATCCAAACTTCCAATACGGAATTTATGTCTATTCCAGCCAGCCAGGGGGCTAAAGTCAGATCAATAAGTAAAAGGGAGCTAATGCAGCGTTACGGAATATTTACAACCGCTCTGCACGAATTTCTGCATTATGTTGTTCATCCGAATTTTAAGTTTCAAAATGATCAGGCGAATTCTGGTAATGTTGAAAAACAACAAATCCTGGAAGAGGGAATGCAGGATCTGTTTGTTATGGACGTATGGAATGATCTGAAATCGAAACTGACCGGACACGGAGAGGATATTCTGGACCTTAGAAGTAAAATTGAGGGTTGGAGCGGTGCAAGAAAAGAAGATTATACATTCAAAGCTCCTGATCTTAAATTGTCCGATCTTCCCGTATACCATGTATATGATCAAACCTATGCTGCAAATGAGCTCAAAAATGTAGTGGGAATGAATACTCTCAAAGCAGCCTATTTTCTTGGTCATGCTGAACTTCTTGGATTGGGAGAAGGAGATGTATATAAAGATTATACGAAAGAGCGTAAAGGATACGAGACCTTAAGAGATAAAAATCAGACACCGTCGACTGAACCCTATTTGCTTCCTCAAGGTAAAGAATCGATGGGTGAATTCACCAATACACTTTATCAGGTGGCTTTTGAGAAAGGAATGTATACACTCCTGGAAGGGAAAGATGCAGATGATGCATGGCTCATGAAAATAAGTCTCATAAAAGCTGAACAGGATAAGGTTAAGAGCAAAAAGAAAAAAGAAAAGCTGGGAGCAGAAGTTGAACGGCTCACAAGTTATGAAACTGCGTCCAATGCAGCCTCGTCGACAAAAGAAAATTTTGGTAAATCCAAAATAAATGCTGAGTTAATGAAACCGGTAGTTGATGCCAAAAATGATACCGTGCAGCAATTACAATCTGAATACGATGCCGAGCTGGCGATTCTGAATATTAAACAAGTTAATTATGATAATTTTCCAAAATTAAATGACCGTGAGTTTATGGAAAATGAGATCAAGCAACAGCAGCTGGTAGTGGATAGTGCGTATCAGAAACTGGAGCAGGCCCGGACGGGATATGATAAAATAAATGCGCAATACCAGCAGCTTGTTGGCGCAGATACACAAAAGGCATGGGCAGCTTATATGAAAGCAAAGGATGATCTTCAGACAGAATCCGATAAGCCGCAAATGGAAAGGAATTATTATCATGATGATAAGAAAGCAGGAGGAACAACATATGTGCTTAGAGATCCGGGTCATGTAATTGCGTTGTCAGATGTTACTCTGCAAAAGCTCGCGAACGAGAATAAAATAAAACTTGAAAAAAATATCTGGTCTACTTGGTTCAAGAAAATAGAGAAGTTCGGATTCCCAAAAAAAGCCGATTCGCAAACGGGAGAGTATAGTAATCCCGAAAAAGGTTCGAAAGTCCTGAAGGTTAGAAAATAACTAGGAAGGAAGGTTGTATTATATTAAATTAGGAATATGAAAGCCATGCTTGCCGCAGTCATTCTCACTTGCCTGTCCGGGATTTTCGGATATTCACAAAGCGAGATCCCTCATTACGGTGCAAAGTTACCTGTCCGTATACATTTCATTCCGAAACCTGATACTTATAGGCAGTTAAAAAAAGAAATGAAGGAAAAATTAGGAGAAACCGCCGATGCAGAAATCATAGACATCACCTCTTCCGCTATTGAATATCTTCCGGGGAGAACTATCAGGAAGTTCAGAAAGGTTGGTTCTATCGGATTGACGATGCCGTCGCTCAAAGTTTTGCCCCGGCAGTTGGGGAAAATGAAAAAGCTCAGTGTATTGCGCCTGGAATGCTCTGCCAGTTTAAAACTTCCTTCCAGATTTCGAAAATTGTCATTATCACGGCTTCAGTTTATATGTACCGACAGTGCAGAAAGCACTTCTGTTTCTGCAGTAAGAAAATACAACAAGCTGAAAGGTTTAGAAATCAATGCAGTTACTTTCGGTGCCTTTCCCGAATGGATTTATGAAATGGATGCACTGGAATATCTCGGTCTTGTTCACGGTAATCTCACAGAAATCCCAACTTCTATTAATAAAATGAAAGGATTGAAAACCATACAATTTGGAAAAAATGCTCTGATCGCGCTTCCAAAAGAATTTGGTGAGCTTAAATTGCTGGCGTATGTGGACTTAAGTAACAATAACTTCGCTGAATTTCCCGTTGTACTTCTTGAGTTAACGGAGCTTTATGATATCGACTTATCAGGAAACAAAATTAAAACGATACCGGAGAATATAACAGTGCTGAGAAAACTGATATCTCTTGATCTTCGGAATAATCCCATCAGTGTTGAAGAACAAGAAAGAATTAGACAACTTCTTCCTGATGTCAGGGTGTATTTTAATTAAAAAATCCTGAATTAGCCTAAAAATCCTCGCATTTTTTGATATTAAGAGCCAATTTGCATGCAAAAACCATGGCTTATAAAAGCCTACTTTCCTCTCTTTCTTAATTGATAACCAACTAGTTAATTTTTCGGATACCCCATCTACGCTGTCCTTTTTTCAAAAAACTGTCCTTGCTGGTTTCAATGGGATATACTAACCTTGGCTATTCAATCGAAACATTATGAAAAAAGATCTTTTGCGTTTCGCAGCCGCTCTCTGCATGCTGCTGTTTTTTGGCACCAGGGCACTTGCGCAAACTCCTCCTGCCGACACCACACTTTCTTTCAGCAAGATCATCCTCTATGATCTCGCCGGCAGCGGTTCACAATCATTTACCGTTCCCTCCGGAAAAGTGTGGAAAGTGGAAAGCGTTTCCATGGGTTCATCCGGAACTGCTCCCGGTGTATTCCTGCGAAACGGTGTACCCCAGAACATCGCTTATTTTTCGTCACCTGTGAATGCTGCCTCGGCTTCCTATCCATTCTGGCTACCCGATGGATTCAGCGGAAGCTTCCTTAACAATAACGCATCCTCACGATGTACGATCTCAATTACGGAATACACCAAAACGCCGTAACAACCCGCTTCACACATCAAACACAAAATGCTATGACAATAAAAGATATCCCGCTTGTAAAAGGAGAATATTATGATGAGGTGATCCGGAAAGATACGATCTACATCCATCATACGGCCGGCAGCCACCACCCCGATTATACCATCGCGGGCTGGAATGCCGATAAAACCAAGAACGGCCAGCAGCTGAAAGTTGCAACTGCATACGTGATTGGCGGACTGTCCACAACCGATAAGGATGCATCATGGGATGGCGTTATCTGCCGTGCATTCCCGGAAGACAGATGGGCACATCATCTTGGACTCACTGCGACAAACAATGCGCAGCTGAATTCAAAGTCGATCGCGATCGAGATCTGCAATTACGGACCGATCACAAAATCGAATGATGGGAAATTCTATAATTATGTCAACAAACCGGTTCCTGCTGAAATGGTAATCGAGCTCGAAAAGCCTTTCCAGGGATATAAATTTTATCATAGGTATACCGACAAGCAGATCGCTGCGCTGAAAGAATTATTGCTCGACCTGGCTGTTCGTTTTAAGATCGATCTGAAGAGCGGACTTAAACCTCTGCTGATGCAGAATAAGGGCGCGGATGCTTTCCTGATCAGCCCCGATGCACTTGCCGGTAAACCCGGTTTGTGGACACATACAAATGTGCGCAAAGACAAATTTGATTGCTCTCCCCAGGATAATCTTATTTCAATGATCAAATCTTTGTAATAATCCCAAAATCCTTTTAAAATGACACCATTGCCGATCCTTGACCTGATCGCCGGCCTTATCTTCGTATACTTCCTGCTGGCTATTCTTAACAACTCGCTTTTTGAGCTCGTTGCTGCATTTCTAAAGCTGCGGGCTTATTATCTCCGCGACTGGCTGGAGACAACTTTTTCAAACAAAGTGAAGATGAACACGCTCGCCAGCGCGATCATGGATCATCCCCTGTTATCCGGACTCACAAAGAACGGAAAGTCCACGACGTATATCGATGCGAAAAGCTTTACCCCGGCGCTCCTGGAAATCGTATTCACGAATTTTCATCCTTCAGGAACACCTTACACGATTGAAAACCTGCGCAAGGCGCTTGTCGGAACTACCGTACTGCCGCAAGCACTAAAGGATGCTTTTCTTTTGTTCATCGACAAGACAACTGCTGCACAAACAGCAGCAAAAGCGATGAATACCGCAATCAACGAGCTGGAACATTTTGAGAAACAAGTAAGCGATTGGTTCGATGCCATCATGGAAAGAGTAGGAAGCAAGTTTAAACGCAATTCTGTGATCTTTACGTCGATCTTCGCAACCATTCTTACCGTTTCCCTGAATGTCGATAGCATCGAGATCGCCAACTATCTCTACAGTAATCCGGATAAAAGAACCGAATGGGCAGCCGCAGCTTATGATAAGATTGCAGATTCTACAACGTTCGTGAATATCCAGAACCTCGAAGCGGCAAGTGCAATGTCCGCCGGTTCCAACAAAGCGGCTGCAGATTCAACAAAAAAAACACTGGAAGATTTTAAAAGGGAGGTTGACAAAGAAAAAGCGCTTGTCAGAAAAACCATGGGTACGCTGAATGCCAACCTGCCTGTCGGATGGAGCGATGCTGAATGCAACTATTTTAAGGAAAGTGCCGGAAAGAAGCTGGGAGGATGGCTGATGACGATCATGGCGATATGCCTGGGTGCACCATTTTGGTTTGAAGTACTCGCAAAGATCGCCAATATCAGGAGCAGCATTAAACCGCCATCAGGAGCCGACGAAAAAAAATAATAAAGACAGTATCTGTTAACTATGAATTACAATTTTAAGAATCTCGTTTTTGAAGGCGGGGGAGTAAAAGGAATCGCTTACGGCGGAGCACTTGAGGTGCTGAACAGCATGAATATTATTCCGGGAATTCAGCGTGTAGCCGGAACCTCGGCAGGAGCGATCAACGCAACTTTGCTTGCACTCGGATATACTTCCGATGAAGTTTCAAAAATAATCGCAGAGACCAATTTTAAGGATTTTGAAGACGGTAATATCGTCAGCGAAGTAATTGGAGTGACCAAAAAATATGGCTGGTACAAAGGCGATAAGTTCAAAGACTGGCTCGGGAAATATATCAAAGCGAAAACAGGAAATGCAGATATTACGTTCAGAGAGTTTGCGCTCCAGGCCAAAGCAAAAGGCTTTCGCCAGCTTTATGTGGTCAGCACCAATCTTACCCGCCAGCAGGCGCTGATATTTTCGCACGAGCCTGCTCATTTTCTCGATACGCAAATCAAAGATGCCGTTCGGATGTCGATGAGCATCCCCTTGTATTTCCAGGCGGTGACAAAGGACAATGATATCTGGGTAGATGGCGGTGTAAGCTGGAACTACCCGGTTAATATCTTTGATAACAATGCTTATATCACGAAGCCGGAAAACGCAGAAAAAGTAATTTATAACACTGATCCGGGATATATATTCAATCATGAAACGTTGGGTTTCCGTCTGGATTCAACACAAGTGATCGAGTACAATAAGGACAACTGGAAAAATGAACCCGTTGAGATCAATAACATCAAGGATTATGCGCTGGGCCTTGTCAATTTCCTGATGGAGATGGCGAATAAGAAACATCTTCACCAGAACGACTGGAACAGGACCATCTTTATCGATACACTGGATGTGAAAACAACGGATTTTAAATTACCTCCCGAAAAGATCCGGGCTTTGCTTGCAAGCGGAAGGACCGGCGTCACCGATTATTTCAAGTGGCGGGACGGAGATCCTGTGTGGAACAAATTGCCGGTGTAAAAAATGGATGTCAGACATTATGTAGCGAGCAACCGCCTTATTGATCCTGTAAAAGTTTCAGGGCAACCCGATCAGTATTGGTACCGCTTTGATGGAAATTCGGATGCGGATAAAGCAACTGTTTTCATGCGCTGCGGAAGATACGTGGATAACAACGGCCGTATAGCAGCGCCGTCTTTTTTTTCCGGCGGTGACGAAGACAAGGACTACGATCTTTCCTCCTTTTCATCGGCTGTTCTGAAAGCGAAAGCCTCTTCAGCCGAATTGTTCAGCACTCTTTTTGCGGAGCTTGAAAAGGAAAGAAAAGATCTGCTTATCTACAATTTTGGATATGAGAACCGTAAATCGAGAGAATACGAACAGCTTAAGGATCTTCACGAAAAGTATATCTTGCCGCAGAGCAGCCCGTTGGGAAGGATCCTGATGATCACGTGGCCTTCACAAGGATTTGGAGAATACGATGATGAGATCGGAAAGGATAATTTTTTTAAAAGAACTTTTTACAAGCTGATCTCCACTAAGCTTCCGGAACGGACCCCGGAGCAGATCAATAATGATGTAAAAGTGACCGGCGATGCACTCGCTGTGTTCCTGCTTAAGCTTTCTGATTTTGTAAAGGGCCGCTATACAACTGCTGCGTCCGGCATTTATAAACCCAGGATCAATTTCATCGCACAGTCGATGGCCAATGCGATCTTTATCCGCTGTATGAACAGGCTGCAGGAGCTGGGAATGCAGAATGAAGTCGGCGGTCTTTTTTCAAGGCTGATGCTCACCGCTCCGGATATTCCGGACAATGTTTTTGAAACAGAACCTGCCTATTCAGAAGGAATGAAGATCGCTGAAAAAGTTTATGTCGTGTGCAGCGGACAAGATAATATCCTGAAAGCATCGGATGTATTTCACAACATCGCTGGAACAAAGCGGCTGGGGATCTCAGGTCCGCGGGATCTGAGTAAGGTGCCTTCCAATGTATTTAAAATGGACATTCACCAGTCCAGGATCAGTTTTATTCCCAAGGACTATAATCACCGGTATTTTGTATACAACCAGGAGGTGGTTAATCGTTACCTGGAA
Organism: Bacteroidia bacterium; assembly: GCA_045805205.1. Taxonomy (GTDB): domain Bacteria; phylum Bacteroidota; class Bacteroidia; order 2-12-FULL-35-15; family 2-12-FULL-35-15; genus 2-12-FULL-35-15. Next base: position 22,916 of record JBJMLR010000009.1, read on the forward strand.
GCATTTAACGGTCGCGATGCGGAGAAAAAGGAGATCGTATAAATACCGGCTATTCTCCCAGCAATTCCCTGGCACGTCTTAAACAGCGATCCGATTCTTCCTTGTTTCCGAGAAAGTTGTACGTAACTGACATGTTCTTCAGTATTTTTGCATTGTCAGGATGCATTGCCAGGAATTCTTTCGCAACAGCAAGAGATTTCTCATATTGCTTTAGCATTCCATAGCAGTTCGCAAGATTCATGTACGCATCTTCATTGTCCTTCCTGAGCGCAATCGAGCTTGCAAAATTTTCCGCTGCCTTTGCATAATCTCCTTGTGACGCGAGATAATTTCCCATCTTGAAATAGTATTGTTCGTCTTTTACAGCTGATGTGCTGTCAACCGTTGCAGTCAATGGATTTAAATGAACATCGAATCCGGCTTTTTTCAGGCGGTCGGCTGCCACTTGAGCGTCAGCAAATTCCGGGTTCTGCCGGATCGCTTCATTATAATAGAAGGAAGCGACATTCGTTTTGTTCATGTTGTTCTCGTAGATGCTCCCCAGATAATAATATGCCTTCTCCAGTCCCGGTGCGCATTCGATCGCTTTGTTATAGCAGTATACAGCAGAATCGATATTTCCGAGAAGCGTGTGATAAGCGATTCCCATTTCACACCAGGCATCCCCGAATTTCGGATAGATCCGCAGCGCTTTCTGAAAAGCAATGATCGACTCGCGGGCCAATTTTATTTTTATCTCCGGTTTTTCGGTATTTGCTTTATTGATAAGCTGATCACCATAATGCCGTTGGTTTTGCGCGCTTTTCTGACCGGTCAGCACATCGGTGCTCATCAATGTATAGTTGTCCTTCCATGTAAAATTCCTGCTGACCGTTTTCACAGAATATAAAATGAAAATGATCACCAGTGGAACTGCCAGTCTTATGTTTTTCCAGGAAGCGGTTTTCGCAAGAAGCAGCAGCGCATAAGCAAGAATAATACAAAATCCAAGGGAAGGCATAAAAAGAAACCGTTCTGCAAAGATACCTCCGCGGAGAAATGTAAAAGCTAAACCGGGGATCAGCGTGATGAAGAAAAATGCAAGTGCGAATCCCCATACCGTCCGCCGCTGAAGCTGACGAAAAGTTAAAAATAACAGCCCTGCTCCAATAAGCACCCCGATCAGGACCAGGCCCGAGTTCCAGCTGTACGCCGGAATTTGGTTATAGGAATAATCATAACGAAGGGGATGTGGCAGGATCAGTAAACGCAGCGAAAAAAGAAACAGGAATACGGTTGTTGCAGGCGCAGCATCACCCGCCGCATACGGATAATTTACAAGGTCATCCGGGATGATGGTGCTGCTATCGCCCAGCGCATAACTTTTCTGGATAAAAAACAGGATAACAACACCGGCAAATGGCAGGGCAGATACTAAGCTTTCTTTCAGTGTATTATTTTTGTAATAAAGGAACAGTGGAAGCAAGATCACGATGATCAGTCCGGACTCTTTCGACAGCAATGCCAGGTATAAAAAGAGCAGCGCCAACAACAGGTGCGGAGTCTTTTTCCGCTCCCTGTATTTGAGCCCGAAGTTTAATGCAAGCAATGTATTTAAGCAGCTGAGCAATTCATCTCTTCCTTTGATGTTCGCGACCACTTCCGTATGAATAGGATGTGCAATAAAAAGAAGCGTCGCAATAAAGGGAAGCGCCGGATAAGCTGAAAATATTTTTTTCAGTAACCGGTAGAGTACAAATGCGGAAAATGCAAAAAGCAGGGCATTGATACAATGGCTTACATGCGGGTTGCCCTGAAAGAATTGCTGCTCGATAGCAAAAGTTGCCGGAGCCAGCGGTCGATAATACCCCAGGTGAATATTGGTGATGTGCCAGAAATCGCTGCTGAAGATTTTCCCGATGCCGCTGAAGCCTTCTTTTACATAGGGGTTGCCGGTGATCGCGCCCCAGTCGTCGAGAGCATAATCTCCGCCTGTGGTGTTCGCGTACAAAACGAACGCGCAAAGCGCAAGAACCATGCCCGTGAACGGGTGGTCCATGCCTGTAAATGATCCACGCCCGTTGATTGCAGCTGTTTGCCGGGGTATTTTCGCTTTGTTCTTTGCTTTTGACACGGGTCAATAAAGATATAAAAATAACTTCTTTTCTTTACCGGTTCCATCCATTGATTCTTTTCGTTAATTTTATTATTATTGTATACATCAATTCTCAGTCAATTGAGTCTTGCCCTTGAAATAAAACCCGTTGTCGGGTTGTGTGCTCTTCCTTTTGGTGCAACCATGAAGGAGGCAGAAGGTGTATTCGGAAAAGCCGAAGAAACTGAATTGCTGGACGATATCGAAGAATACCAGAGCACTGTTTGGCATTATTGGGACAAGGGATTCTCGCTTTTTTTTGATGAAAGCGATAAGCAATTGTTCTGCTGTGTGGAGATCGACAACCGCGATGTGATGTTATGGGGAAAGAAGATCTTCGACATGGATGAAAAGCAGATCGTCGGACTTTTTAAAGGCCGCGGGATCGCGGAGTATGAAACGGAAGTTCATGAATGGGGTGAAAAACGGCTGAGCTTTGACCAGGCCAATATTGATTTCTATTTTGAGAAAAATAAACTGAGTTCTATTAACTATGGCAAATCGGTTGTCGATCTGCCTTTAATCTTTCCAAACTGATGGCAAAAGTGTTTCTGACAGGGTATATGGGCAGCGGTAAGTCTACCGCTGGTAAATCGCTTTCATCGCAGCTGGGCTATGAATTTATCGACCTGGATAAATTCATTGAAAGTGAATACAAAATGACGATCCCGGAGATCTTCTCTAAAAAAGGAGAAAAGGATTTCAGGGCAATGGAGCATAATTGCCTTAAAAAAGTGATCGAGCGTGACAATGTTGTTGTTGCCTGTGGAGGCGGCACTCCTTGCTATTATGACAACATGGAGATGATGAATAATAACGGTACCACCATCTACCTCAAGATGAGCGCTGATTCGCTGGTAAATCGTTTGATGAATGCAAAGGAGAAACGTCCGCTGGTTGCGAACAAGAATGAAAAAGAACTGCGTGAGTTTGTAAGCCGCCAGCTCGAAAAGAGAGAAGATACGTACCATCTCGCCCAGTATACCGTAAAAGGTAAGGACCTTAATGTGAAAGAGCTCGGGGAGTTCGTTGGTAAACTGGTTGTGAGCTGATTTCCCGAAATTAACCGCAGAAAACGCGGAGCTTTTCGAGTTCCACAGAGGTTGGTCTCATTAACCTATTTTCTCTGCGACCTTCTTTTTTTTCTCATTTATCTCAGCGGTAAAAGAAAACGACGATCGGGAACACCGGCTTTCAGCTTAAATAAACCGCTTCTTTCCCTTTTTTCAGCTCGACGGTAATATGTTCCTGCAGCGTCGTTGATAATGACAATCCCACAAAATCCGCTTTGATCGGGTAACGGTTATGTCCCCGGTCGACAAGCACTACTGTTGTAAGTCTTTTTATTGGTGCGCTGAGGAATGGTTTTGCGCCGAAGATCAATGTCTTCCCGGAGTTCAGAACATCATCCACGAGAATGATCACTTTATTTTTAAGCTCTTTTTCCTTCAGGACGATGCTGATCGATTCTGAAAGTGGATTTTCCTTGTTGATCCTGATCTCTATGAGTTGGTTCTTGATCGGAGAGATCTTTTTAAGGACATCGGAAATGCGTTTTGCCAGCAGGAACCCATTCTCGGCAATACCCGCAATGATGATCTCTTTCTCATCAGGATTATTTTCATAGATCTCGTAAGCGATCCTGTTGATCTTTTGCTCGATCTGCTTGCTGGTCAGTATAAGTGTTTTTGCCATTTGTTTAGGGTGACTGTGTGACTAAGTGATTAGGTAACTATGTGGCCGGTTGCTCAGGTAACAGATGACTTTCAGGGACCGTATTACATATTAAATATTACATATTACATATTACTCTCCTTCACTCTTCCGCCTTTGTAAAAGTACTTCTTATAATATTCTTCATCCAGGTCGCTGATAATTACACCCTGTTTGACCGAAGCATGTGCAAATTTATTATTTCCCAGGTAAACTCCAACATGGGAGATCTGCCCCTTTTTGATCTTGAAAAAAACAATATCACCTTCCTGCAGCGCCTCTTTCTCCACCGGTATTACCGTTGGCCAGATGTCTTTTGAACCCCCGCTCAGGTTAATGCAGTATGCGTTCCTGTACATTTCCGAAACAAAGCCCGAGCAGTCGATCCCTTTTTTGCTTCGTCCCGCATATTTATATTTCGTTCCGATCCAGTCATAAACCTGGTAATAGAGATAAGGACAGCAGGCAGAGTCCGGCACAAGCTGATGTGAAGCATAAAATTGGGTGAATCCCGGCCTGGAAGTCTTTTTTCCGGCATGCTTCATTTTTTTTGTTTGCGCAGCAGCCAGGAACGGAAGCAAAAGAAATATCAGCAGGACTTTTTTCCTCATCATTACAAAGATACGAATAAGATAAGGGAGACGCTAGAAAGAGAGCTGGAGCCCGACTTTGATGCCCCAGTTATTGATCTTGCTGCCCGGATTTGCCTTCTCGTAGTCAGCTTTGTAGAAGTCATCATTGTACGTAAGGCGATACAGGAAATCGACGCGGATGATATCGAAGATATTTTCCACTCCAAGATCCGCTTCAAAATAAGGAACATCGTCCATTACCGTGAAGGCATTGCTGCTGTTGAAATTTTTATTCTTGTTGCTCAGCGTTCCGTATGCCATGTTGAGTCCGACTACTTCCCTGAGATCATAATCGCGGATGATCGGAACACGGTTGAAAAGCAGGCCGTTGAAATGGTGCTGCCAGAATGCCTCGATATACTGGTCGCTCACAAATTCAAAAAAGTTCATTTGGTTATAAGTATTGTTCGCATAAAAGTACGTCTGATTCCCGCGTGGGATCTCCAGGAAAATATAAGGCACCTCGGAAAAAACTTTTCCGACTTTCACCTTTACCTGGGAAAATCCAAGTGTTGCAAATTTAAAACGGTTAGAGTAGGAGAGGTCCACTTTGTGATAGGTAAAATCACCGCCCAACACGTCCGCTAAGCCCAGCGTGTAGTTCACTGTGATCTCCGCAGAACGGCGGTTCCCGAAGCTGATCCTTTCATTTCCATTCTGAACGAACCGTTCTTTCGGAGAATAGCGGTTCTCGATGATCACTTCGGTACGGGTGTATTTCTTCTGTTGAAAAATGGTGAATTGATCTCCGAACTGAACAGGAAATAAAGGATCGGTCTGAATATTCTGAAACGTGATCTTTGATGTAATTCCAATATTGAAGCTTTTTTCATACCAGGCTCTTGCTTCGTGTTTTCTGACCAGCTTGGAAATATTCCCGATCTGGGAGAAGGTGTTGAATAAATTATTTGGCGACTGGTTAAAGCTCAAGCCGGAAGGGTTGTACTGTGTTCCGATCTGGTCAATGTCGTCACGATACTGCACACCCGCAGTACTCCAGGGATAACGTGTCAGGATCCGCTCCACCTGCAGACTGTATTTGAATCCTTTGTCTTTGAACCCGTAAGCGCCATATCCGCGGATCGTCCAGTCCTTGCTGAATTTCTGGTTCGTGTAAAATCCCAGGTGCAATTTATCCCCTTCATACTGGTTATGGCTGTAAAGCTGCATGTAATGCCCGAGATAAACCGGGCCGAGGTCCTTGTATCCCGTAAACAGGAAATAAAGAACATTCACACCCTTTTTGATGAACGGAATGTTCCTCACGGTGTCGATCATATCATAGTTCTTTGCTTCCAGCTTGCTCAGCGGCTCCGGACGGGTTTCCGACCAGTAGCTGCTGTCCTTGCTGAGCGCATCTTCCGCATATTGTATTCTCGACTGGTAAAAATCTTTTTCTTTCGGTTTGTTCACCACATAGTTCCGGTTGGAGTTATACGTGCGGAACACCAGGCTCACGAACTTATCGGTTACGGTGGTGAAATCGACGAGCGTTCTGATCTGCTCCGGAACCCATGGTCCCGCTTCCGTCGGCACCAGCACTTCCTGGATCCGTGCATGGTCGATCCAGTTTACATTTGCTTCCGGTGTGATCCCGAGGTCCAGCTGCTTCACGGCAAATGTGCTGTCAGTGATCCAGATCATCCCGGTATATGCAAGATCTTTTTTGTTTTTGGGATGACAATCGATCTTATAGCATTTGAAGCTGTCGATGACCACGCTGTCAACCAGAATATAATTGTAGAACAGCATCGCATTATCGGCTAAAGGCGAAAGGATATCTTTGCCTTGGATCGCTACGGTGTTTTTGGCGAAGTTATAGTTCTGAAAATCTGTCCCGGTCAGCTGTGAGGCAGCGCTTCCGTCCTTCATTCCCACAAATTTGATCTTGATCGCTTTTACATCTTCATGTTTGCGCTCGGCTTCCTTGTGAGCATAGATCTCGGAGATCACTTCGCTCATCATCACCGGGAGATTGGCTTTGCTGTCCTCACCTGCGATCGCATCGAGACTGTCCCACATAGCGGCAAACGGACGAAAGAGTCTCCATCTCCGCATCTTCGGGGTGATATTATCTACGTCCGCTTCCTGCTTCGTATAGCTTACATACTGGATCGCATCGAGATTATCACGATCATATTTTGCTTTGTTTTGCTGTGCAGCGCGGATAATGCGCAGAGCAGGGTTAATGCCCGGACGGATCTCCACGGTTCCGAGATTGAGCGCTTCCGGACTCAGCTGGAAATTGATCTCCTGTGTTTTTCCTTTCTTAACGGCTTTCGCTTTTGATTTGTAGCCGATAAGAGAAACAAAAATGGAATCCTCCGGTGTTGTTGTCCGGATGGAGTAATAGCCATCGAAATCGGTCACCGTGCCGGTCATGGTTCCTTTGAAATAAATATTTACGAATGGAATCCCGGTGTTGGTACCGGCTTCAGTAACAAGGCCGGTAATAACGGTTTCGGTTTGAGCGAAAGCATTTGTCGCGAAGAAGATCGGGAGCAGAAGAAGATATTTAAAGTACTTGAACGGCAATTTGATTTCTTAGTGTTTCTCAGTGTTCTTTAAATGGTGAAATTTATTTTCTCCGTTCCAGTAATACCACATTTTCCACGTGATGTGTTTGCGGAAACATATCTACCGGCTGCACCCTGGTCACTTTATACTTCGCGTCGAGGATCTGGAGATCGCGCGCCTGCGTAGATGGATTACAGCTCACATAAACAATGCGTTCCGCGTCCATTTCCAGGATCTTCTTTGTTACGTCTTCATGCATTCCCGCACGCGGAGGATCCGTGATGATCACATCCGCTTTGCCATTTTCGGCAAGAAATTCATCATTCAAAACATCTTTCATATCGCCGGCATAAAAAACGGTATTGCTGATCCCATTCAGCTCCGCGTTGATCTTTGCATCTTCAATTGCTGCCGGAACGTATTCCACGCCAACCACTTTTTTCGCCTGCTTTGCTACAAAGTTTGCAATGGTCCCGGTTCCTGTATATAAGTCGTATACGATATCCGTGTTTTTGATCTGTGCAAACTCCCTCGCAATTTTGTAAAGCTCGTACGCCTGTTCGGAATTTGTCTGGTAAAAGCTTTTCGGACCGATCTTGAATTTCAGTCCTTCCATATTTTCATAGATGCTGTTATTACCTTTATGCACGATGATCTCGAGGTCGCCGATCGTGTCGTTGCGCTTGGAGTTGATCACATACTGTAAAGACGTGATCTGCGGGAATTGGTTGGCAAGATGATCAAGAAATTTCCGGATATTCTCCGGGTCATCGTAATGGAACGCCATGATCAGCATCCACTCGCCGGTGGAAGTACTGCGGACAATGATATTCCGGAGCAGGCCGACCTGCTCACGCAGATCAAAAAAGGCCAGGTTATTTTCCAAAGCATATTTTCTGATCTCGTTGCGGATGGCATTGGAAGGTTCTTCCTGCAAATGGCAATGCTGGATATCAAGGATCTTATCGAACATTCCCGGAATATGAAAGCCGAGTGCATTCCGGTGATCGAAGCTCGCATTGCTTTGGATCTCTTCCGTTGTCAGCCACTTCTTATTTGAAAAGCTGAATTCGAGCTTGTTCCGGTAGTAATATGTTTTCCCGGATCCGAGAATCGGTGCGATCTCCGGTAATTCGATCTTGGCGAGCCTTGTTAATGCGTCAGTTACCTGCTTTTGTTTATAGAACAGCTGCCATTCATAGCTCATGTTTTGCCATTTACAGCCTCCGCAAACGCCAAAATGCTGGCAGACAGGCTCCACGCGCTTGTCAGAGCGTTCTTTTATTGCAATCGCATTCCCTTCACGGTATTTACTCTTTTTCCGGGTGATCTGAACATCTACCACATCGCCGGGCACGGCGCCTTTTATGAACATTACATATTCATCTGTTCTGGCAACCGATTGTCCGTCCGAGCTCGCATCGATCACTTTCACATTCTCCACGACCGGTAAGGGTTTTTTGTCTGTTCGCTTCATAGGAAGCGAAGTTACGAAAAATGCAGTCACCCGCTCCCTTAGTCACCCAGTCACTCAGTCACCTAGTCACCCAGTCACCTAGTCACCCAGTCACCTAGTCACCCAGTCAATCAATCCTCATCATAATAAAAAGCATCGAGAAAAGGATGTCTTACCTCATGTCCGGGATAATTCGGATTCCCGATCATATCATTAATATCAGCGCTTTCCGTTTTTTCCTCCGCATGCGTCGGATAGAGCTCATTATCGGGAACCAGGAAATACTCATTGTGAAATTCTTTCCTGAACCTCGTTACCAATCCATTGCAGCTGCCGCTGGCCCAGGTTGCATCAACAAAGTACCATTTTCCATCAATGCTCACCTTGTTCCAGGCGTGATTGGTGTTGAATTTCTTTATCCGGCGAAAAAACCGGATGATCGCCGGATGCCCGTTTGCCATTCCATGCACGACATAGCATTTGATGCCGGCAGCTTTACACAGTTCGTAAAACAGCGTGGAATATCCCTCGCAGACCGCTTTTCTTTTGATGATGGTTGCTTCGGCAACATAGCGGTAATGCTCTTTCATGCTGTAGCTGATCTCGTCTTCCAGCTTATAAGGATGCTGGTGATGGATCGCGTAGCAGTCGTAAGAAATATTGTCGGTGATCCACCGGAAGATCGCTCTTACTTTTTCGTGCTCAGTGCTATAGTTCTCCGTCAGCTCCTTTGCGAGTATGGAGACATTGAGAAAATGCTTCTCCATATGAAGAACATAATTATCTACTGCCGCGTCGTCTGATACAAGCGGCGCTTCGGTTTTTTCTACGGATACTTCGGGTTGGGCAAAGAGGTGGAGTGACAGGACAAGTAGTCCCGCGGAGACGATGGTTTTCATAGTGTGTAGCGGTTAAGAAGTAAATGATCGTTTATTGATCAGCTGACACTTTTATAACGAAAGACAGAAAAAAGGATACAGGGTTGCCGGGGGTGGGAAGAGGGAAAATGTAAAAAGTAATATGTAATAGCCGGGGCCCCGGCGAAGATTGCTATCAGTCTCTCGTTCCGGTAGGATTATTTCTTCTCTCCGTGAATTTGATATTCTCTGCATGAGTTGCATAAAGTTCATCCAGCGGAACGAGGAAATAATAAGGATTGAACTTTTTGTAGAAGCGTGTCACTTTCTTATCGCAATAACCGCTTGCCCAGGTCACATCGATATAATACCAGGTTCCGTTTACACGTACTTTGTTCCAGGTATGATTCGTGCTGAAGCTGCTCCGTTTTCTCAGCTTCTTGATCTTGTCTTTATTATCGCTTGCTCTTCCTTCCACAAGCTGACATTCGATGCCGTTTTCCTTGCAGAATTCCCGGAAAAGAACAGCATAGCCTTCGCAAACTGCTTTCTTGTTTCGCAGCGTCAATGATGCCACAGTCGTATAGTATTTGTCGATCTTTTGCAGCAATTCTTCCTGGGATTTATAATTGAAATTAAATGCAACTTCCGTTTTCGAGTGATAAGCTGCGCAATCGTAGGCGATATTATTAGTGATCCAGTCGAACAGAGCGCGGACTTTTTCTTCTTCCGTGCTGAATGGTGCAGTGATCTCTTTTGCAAGGACCGGGATCTTTTTATTCCTGCGCTTCATAGCAAAGATCGCGTCATCCACTTTTTTATAGCGGATCGCAGCAGCGGAATCAAAAATGTTAATGGAGTTGGTATTCACTGCGGCTGGCTCCGCTTTTTCTGCAACTGAATCAACGACCTCCTGTGCTTTCCCCTTCAAAACGGAAAGCAGCAGCAATGGCAGCAGCAATTTGCGAAATGTTGTATAGAATGACAGGTTCATGTTCAAATGCAGAGGTGTCGGGAGCAAGGGCCTCTGTTGCCCTATAATTAGGCAAAATGGGTTATTTTCCCTAGATTTGCAGTGTAAATTTACAATTATTATGGAAATTATTATGGATGATAAGATCAGCGCAAAAAAAGCGATAGAGTTAGAGGATAAATATGGTGCTCACAATTATCATCCGCTGCCGGTAGTATTGGAACGGGGTGAAGGTGCATTGGTCTGGGATGTGGATGGAAAGCAATATTTTGATTTTCTCGCCGCATATAGTGCCGTGAACCAGGGCCATTGTCACCCGAAGATCCTTGCCGCAATGATGGATCAGGCACAGAAGCTGACACTTACCTCCCGTGCTTTCTATAATGATTCCCTTGGGGAATATGCAAAATTCATCACCTCCTTTTTTGGCTACGACAAGGTTTTACCGATGAATACCGGCGCCGAAGGTGTTGAAACAGCGCTCAAGCTGACCAGAAAGTGGGGCTACGAAAAGAAGGGGATCCCAAAAGGTGAAGCAAAGATCATCGTCTGCAAGAATAATTTCCACGGAAGGACGATTACAATTGTTTCTGCAAGCTCCGATCCGGAAGCGAAGAACGGCTTTGGTCCGTATACTCCCGGGCTCATCGAAGTAGACTATGATAACATTGATGCATTGGCTGCATTGGTAAAAGATCCCACCGTTGCCGGCTTCCTCGTTGAGCCTGTGCAAGGCGAGGCCGGTGTTGTGGTCCCGTCGGAAGGATATCTGAAAAAAGCATTCGAGCTCTGTAAAGCGAATAATGTATTGTTTATTGCGGATGAAATTCAAACGGGTCTGGGTCGTACCGGGAAGATGCTTTGCTGCGATCACGAAGGTGTCCGGCCGGATGTTCTGATCCTCGGAAAAGCACTTGCAGGCGGCGTTTATCCTGTATCTGCTGTGCTGGCGAGCGATGAAGTAATGCTCTGTGTAAAGCCGGGACAGCATGGCTCCACTTACGGCGGAAATCCGCTGGCTTGTAAAATTGCGATCGCTTCACTGAATGTATTGAAGGAAGAAAAGCTTGCCGAAAATTCAGAGCGGCTTGGAAAGGTCTTACTGGCGGAGCTCGAAAAGATCCAGGCTGAAAATCCGGAACTCGTAAAGCTCGTTCGTGGAAAAGGATTGTTCTGCGCAATGGTGATCAATGAACGGAATGGCAAAAACGCCTGGGATGTTTGCATCGAGCTTTCCAGGAATGGACTGTTAGCGAAGCCTACTCACGGCGATATCATCCGTTTTGCTCCCCCGCTGGTGATCACTGAAGATCAGCTGATGGAATGTGTGGACATTATCCGGAAAACAATAAAGCAATTTTAAAAATTTTGTCCGGGAAAAACAGGGTCTTTTCTTTTTGCTTTACCGGAACAGCACATTTTTTTACAGCATTGTAAAGGATGAGGAAATTGTTCCGAACATACCTGCTCTGAATGAAAAAGATCTTCCTGCTTGTCTTTTCAGCTTGTTTGCTCGTCACATGCCGGTATGACGCGTACAATCCCGATATCTGTTTCCAGGATAATGTTCTTCCGATATTTGTGACCAAATGCGGAATGACCGGTTGCCATAATTCGGTCAGCCATGCAGCCGGATATGATTTTACCGGTTACGATGGGATCATGAAAGGAATAACTCCCGGACATCCGTACCAAAGTAAAATTTTCAACGAGATCAGGGGAAGTCATCCGTCTATGCCGCCCGATCAGCCGCTTTCTCAGAAAGAAATCACTTACATTAAGATCTGGATCAAGATGGGAGCAAAGAACAGCTCGGGGTGTAGCGGCTGTGACACGGCTGCTTATACTTACAGCGGCCGCATCCGACCGCTTTTTGACACCTGGTGCGTCGGCTGTCACAATACCTCCGGCGCCGGAGGAGGATATGATTTTTCCGGTTACAGTGGCGTGGTAGCTTCCATTACAAGCGGAAGATTGCTGGGCGCGGTAAAACATGATCCCGGATTTATTCCAATGCCGCAGGGAGCTCCCATTTTAAGCGATTGTGATATCAGTGCTGTTCAGAAGTGGATCAATTCAGGGTATCCTCAGAATTGAACAGGAATTCCTTAATTGTTCGAAACGATCGAAATCATATTTAATGAGCAGCAGGTTCCTTTTTAGTTTGTCCTTCCTGAAAAAGCGTGTCACGATCGTTTTGCTGAGCTTATGCTTTGTCATGTCTTCCTGTTCGATGGGGCTCGTGGCTGTCCATGGCGAGTTTCCTTACATCTGTTTCCGGAAAAAATGCAGGGAGCTTGCGAAAGGGGACAAAAGAAACAGGCAGCACATAATAAACTCCGGTGAGCGAAGCGCAAAATTGAACAGCAGCCGCAAAAAGAGAAAACGATCAAAATCTTCCGGCAAAACCCGGAAGTCAAAGCGGGTGACAGGAACTCCCCGCTTTAACTGATGGTAAGCGACCACATAGAAGCAGATATTTTTTTCTCCCGTTCTAGGGTGTCAGAATGACTTTCACACAATTGTCTTTTTTTTCGTTAAAGATCCTGTATGCTTCCGGTGCATCGGCAAGCGGCATACGGTGCGTGATAATGTCATTCAGCTTTATTTTTCCGCTGCTTACTATCGCTTCCAGCTGGTCGATATATTTGTGCACGGGAGCTTGTCCTGCACGAATCATGATCCCTTTGTCGAAGATCTGGTGAAGCGGGAAATTGTCATAGGGATAGCCGTAAACACCAACAATGGAAACAACTCCTCCGCGTCGTACCGCTTCAAAGCACATCAGCAATGCATTGATGTATCCCTGCTGCAGCCGGAAAATATTTCCGACTTTGTCCCACATGCTGTGATCAGCTTCCATTCCAACAGCATCGATGCATACATCCGCCCCCCGGCCGTCCGTCAGCTCCCGGATCTTCGCGATTGCCTCTTTTTTATCGCTTGCATTGATGATCTCTGTGTTATGTAATCTTTTCGACATCTCCAGTCGGTAGTCCTGGACATCCAATGCGATCACTTTGCCAGCGCCTTTCATCCAGGCTACTTTCTGCGCCATCAATCCGACGGGGCCGCAGCCGAAAACAGCGACGGTTTCTCCGCCTTGCATTTGTGCCCAGTCGACAGCGCTATAACCTGTCGGAAAAATATCCGTGAGGAACAGGACTTCTTCATCGCTCAGGTTTTCCGGGACAATGCGCGGACCGAAGTTTGCATAAGGTACGCGCACATATTCAGCCTGTCCGCCTTCATAGCCGCCGTACATATCGGTATAGCCAAATAGCGCACCGCCTTTGCCTTTCAGCAGGTGACCTTCCGGACCGTAATGTTCGGGGTTTGATTCTTCACATTGCCCCGGAAGCTGGTGATTGCAAAAAAAGCAGTGTCCGCAAGCTACAGGAAATGGTACAACTACGCGGTCCCCTTTCTTCAGCTTCGTAACTCCTTTGCCGGTCTCTTCCACAATGCCCATGAATTCATGTCCCAGCGTCATTGGCCGCGGCTGCGGAAAAAATCCGTTATAAATATGGAGATCCGATCCGCAGATCGCGGTGGATGTAACACGGATAATAACATCATCCTGTTTTTCAATAACCGGATCTTTTACATTATCAACCCGGACATCTTTTGCCTTATGGAAAACGAGTGCTTTCATTTTGTTTTTTTTGTTCCCTGCGAGGGTTAAAAAGGGATGCCAGAGCTGTCTGCGGGCATTGACAAGGCTGTGGGAAAACGCGGGAAAATTTATTCCGGCTTTTCAGGAAATGAAATTAAGAAGAAGAAGTGAGGAAGTGCCCGTCAGAGCAATAAGGATACCGTTATTTCTTTCGATTTTGAGTCGCTGTAGTATCGCGAACTTCCGGTTTTTTGACGAAATGATCGCCGCTTAATTTGCCGCCGTTGTTGGCAGGATCTGCAGAACCTTCCAGGCTCTTGTTGCCATCACGATCCGACCGGCCGGTGCAGCCGGCACTGAGAAGTATTGTGAATGAAAGCGGCACACATAACAGCACAATTCTGATGAATTTCATGAGAGGATCTTTACAGCGTACTCATAAAAAAATATACCATTTTTCGGAAGTATGAAGTTCTAATACACTTTGAAAAGCGATTCCAGGGGAATATTCAATTTGTCATGAAGATTGAATTTTTCGCAATCAATGTTCCTGTACTATGATTCTGATAAATGTGCCGCGATCGCGTAACGGATATCGCTATAGCTGTACTCTTCTCCCAGTGCTTGTTTGATCGGCCCGGCCTGAAGTGTGCCCAGCGCTTTTGAAGCAGCAATGACCGCTTCTTTTTTCTCTCCGCTGATAAAGGCAGCGGAACTGATCTTTCCCGTTGTGATGAAATGTGCAAGGTGTCCCTCGATCGTTGTCACCGCCATTCCCCGTTCTTTCGCAATGGCGGCAATATCATTTCCCTCTTTATAAAGCCGGAAGCTTTCTTCTTTTGTGTCTTTTTTTTCTGCTTTGGGAATCCTTTCTTTCCGGGGCTTGCGTTCTTTTTTGGATTTAATTCCCGCTCCCGGTTCTGAGGCGCTGAATAATTGGATCAATTGCTCTTCGCGGAGTGCACTCTTCCCTAGTTTCTTAATATCCGCCGCATCGATCTCCTTTTTATCGATCGTTGCGCGGATGATCAATCCGGCTTTGCAGATATTTTTCCCCTGTTCATGGAACATCGCTTCGAGCTCAAGCAGCTCCGCAATATATTCTCTTGTCCGGCTCTCTTTTTTCAGTTCCAGCGTATGTTTCAGGATCCGGCTGCTGTGCTCACCGATAAAGGGAAGGAAATAATCTTCGGCAGCACCTAAACGCTGATACAGAAATTCCATATGTCCATCCTCTTTTGCTCCCAGGATATTTCTGATCTGCGTCCGGAAGTTTTCCGCGGGAGCCCTCAGTGCTTTCAGGTCCTTCTCCAGTGTTTTTGCCCATTCGTGGTAACGCTGCTTCACCGATCGCTTTTCATCCTTCTTTGTGTAGCTTTCCGTGTGTTCCTCCACCGCCCTGATCAGCTTGCCAAGATCAAAGCTTCCGGAAACGGATGTTCTGAGAAACTGGTACGTTTCATTACCGAGAATATTCCCGAGATCATCTCCTGATCTTGACCTGGAGTAAGTGCTTATTTTCTGATCCAGGCGAAGGCTTCCCGGGTTCAATGAAGAAGTCAGAATGAGCCCTTTCAGCGATCGCAGCCGCGACAGCGCAACGTATACTTGTCCCGGTGCAAAGGCACTTCCGATATCGATGATCGCATTATCGAATGTGAGTCCCTGGCTCTTGTGGACGGTTATTGCCCAGGCAAGCTTCAGCGGGTAATGTGAGAATGTACCGGCAATATTTTCTTCAACTTCGCTGTTCTGTTCATTCACGCGATACTTCACGTTTTGCCACTCATAACGATCAACGATCACGTTAGCCGAGCCATCGCTAAAACGTACTTCAATTTTTTCTTCATTGATAGAATTGACAAAGCCGATCTTTCCATTGAAAAATCGCTGTCCGCCGCTCGAATCATTTTTGATGAACATTACCTGGGCGCCCGTTTTCAGTTCCAGCGCTTTTTCCGTCGGATACGATGATTCATTGAAATCACCTGTGATAACAGCTTCAAAGAAATGTGATCTCCCCGGGAGCTTGCCCAGGAAATTTCGGTTCAGCTCAGCAGCTTTCTGGTTGTGTGTTGTAAGCGTGATATGGCCGTCCGCCGGATCATGCTTATATCCGGGGCGGTAAAATTTATTGAGAAGCGTGTAATCTGCTTCTGACATTTCATTGTCACGCAGATGGTTCAGCAGATCAAGAAATTCCTGGTCGGACTGGCGGTAGATCTTTTCCAGCTCAATGTAAACAGGTTTGTCCTGTTTCAGTACCAATGCGTCAAAAAAATAAAGACTGTCATAATACTTACGGAGTACTTGCCATTCATCGTCTTTCACGACCGGCGGAAGCTGAAGCATGTCGCCGATGAAAAGCACCTGGACGCCGCCAAAAGGCAGGTTATTTTTCCTGATGCTGCGCAGGACGAGATCAATGGCGTCGAGGAGGTCCGCACGGAGCATGCTCACTTCATCAATGATCAGCAGTTCCATTTCCCGGAGCAGCTTTCGCTTGTTGTCGTACATCTGCAGTCCCTTGATAACGGAAACCGGATCGTTGAGCCGTACGCTGTTATAAACCGGATTTAGTTCCTTCACAGGAACAAATCCTCCGAAAGGAAGCTGGAACAGAGAATGAATGGTGACGCCGCCGGCGTTGATAGCTGCGATCCCGGTGGGAGCGGCGATAAGGCATTTTTTGTAGGTAGTGGAAACGATGTTCCGGAGCAATGTTGTTTTACCAGTACCTGCTTTGCCGGTGAGAAATACGTTTTTGTTGGTTTGGTTAATGAACCGCGAAACGTATAATGCCGGATCAGCAGATGGTTGTTGCATATTTTTATTGTGGATTAGGTTTGTCTTTTTGGGGCATAGATTCGCGCTTGAAAATGATTAGTCAATTCATGAAAATTTCATGATTATAATGTTGATTATTTCCAGTAATCCATCAATTCCCTGCTTAAACCGGATAATTCAGGAAAAATAAGCGATTCTGTAATTCCTGCCATTATGAGCTCTTCTCTTATATTTTCGATTTTTTGTTTATCTATTTCAATTTTTACGAGGCTGCTTTTTAACGATTCAATTTTTTCAAGAGGAACTCTCTTGTCGCCATGTAACGTAAAGCACCCCTTTTGCGCAGCAATTCTTCTCGAATTAATTGAGGGTTGTATTGCAATCGGATAAAGTGACATTTTATCTTTTGACCAAACCTTACCCAAGTAGTTACTTAAATCATAATATTCATGGGTGAGAATTGCGTCATCTATTTTAGCGACCTCATGATTCAATGTAAATGGATTTAAAACCCAAACACAGGCATCTTTACCCGGTTTCGCATCCCTGATGGCAAAATAAAATGCGACCAGTGCACCCTCGCTCCAATCGAGCAGACGAGTTGGCAGTCCGTAGTGCTGCATAATAAAATACCAGTCCCAGTCATTCGATGGAGGAGTATATGTATCCGATAAGAAGGGAAAGGCCTTCAGTTTGAAGTCATGCCTGAATTGATGTTCATCAGCTATTGTTCCTTTATCTTTTTGTCTGTATAGTCCGGGAAGTAAAGAGTAATTCGAATCCGAATGTCCTCTGAACCATGGAAAAAAAATTTCACCGCTCCCGCACATTTCCTTTTTTATTTGTTGAGCAACTTCCATAAAATGAGCTAAACTCTTAATCTTTTTTGGATGTACTCGCACGGAGCTTCTTTTTCTCATATTTCCATCTTTTTACAAACGGTTTATAAATGATGTAATCTCTTCATACATTTTTTCCGCTATTCCTGCGATAGCCATTTTACCGGTTGCTTGCGATATGAAAACTGTTTACCGCGTCTTGTTTTCTGTCTGTTGGTCTTTCTTCGGCATCGGACCTCGTTTGTAGATGATCAGTCCGTTCAGGAAATTCCTCAGCACCTGGTCGCCGCAAGGTTTGAAATTGGGGTGTTCCTTATCGCGGTAAAGCGCATTCAATTCGCTTTTGGTAATGTCGAAATCCGCGAGCTTGAGGATCTTGATGACGTCATCATCGCGCAGCTGGAGTGCTACACGCAGCTTTTTTAATATATCGTTATTGGATAACATGATGCAAAGTTCGGATTGTTATTTGGATTTTACTGCAAAATAAACGTTTAATATTTCCTGATCTGCCAGGTCTTTCAGAATGATATTAGTAATTCAATAACTCACTCATTTTCTTCGCAACCTTTGCTGCATTCGGAAGCATTGTGGCTTCCAATGTAGAATTCAGAGGGATCGCGGGTAGATTTTCCGCTCCTACAATTTCAACAGCAGCGTCCAGGTATTCGAATGCGATGCGCGAGATCCTTCCCGCAAGCGCTTGTGCAAAGCCGTTATTGGACGGCTCTTCGGTCAGCACCATGCACTTTCCGTGCTTCTTCACAGAAGCGATGATGCTTTCTTCATCCAGTGGATTCAGTGTACGCAGGTCAAGGATCTCAATTTGTCCCGGGAAATCTTTTGCTGCATTCTTCGCCCAGTAAACGCCCATTCCGTAAGTAATTACCGCTAATGTCTGCAGATCTTTTGATGCTTCCGCTTCCTGGACCATTCTCGCTTTACCGAGTGGAATGATATAATCTTCATCCGGCTCGATCGTTTTTGCATCTTCAGTTCCTTTGATCTTGCTCCAGTATAATCCTTTATGTTCAAGCATTATTACCGGGTTCGGATCATAGTATGCAGCTTTCATCAATCCTTTCAGATCGGCGCCTGTGGAAGGATAGCAGATCTTGATCCCGCGGATATTTGCCAGGATGCTCTCTACGCTGGAAGAATGATAAGGACCTCCGCTTCCGTATGCACCAATGGGTACGCGGATGATCGCGCTTACCGGCCATTTGCCATTTGACAAGTAGCAGGAGCGGCTCACTTCTGTGAACAATTGATTCAGTCCCGGCCAGATATAATCCGCAAACTGGACCTCTACGATCGGCTTACAGCCCGTTGCGCTCATTCCTACGGTACTTCCGATGATGAATGCTTCTTGGATCGGGGTATTGAAAACCCGGTGATCGCCGTAGGTTTGTGCCAGTGTAGCTGCTTCACGGAACACACCGCCAAGCCTTCCGCCTACGTCCTGGCCGTACAGCAAACATTCCGGATGTTTTGCCATCAGCTCGCGGATCGCAAACAGTGCGGAATCCACCATCACTGTTTTTTCTTTTCCTTTGGGCTCACGTTCTCCTTTTTCTTCGGTAACCGGAGTAGGAGCGAAGTCGTGTTCGAATAGATCCTCCGGACGCGGGTCTTCTGCTTCCAGCGCTTTCTGGTAATCGCGTTCTACTTTTTCTTTTGCGTTCAGCTCGATCTCATTTAATTCCGAGGTCAGGAAGCCTGCTACGATCAGCTGATTTCTGAATTTTGGAAAAGGATCGCGCTTTTGTGCTTCTTCAAGATCGTCGCGGTACCATTCTTTGCGGACACCGGAGGTATGATGATTCAATAAAGGAACTTTTGCGTGGACCAGGAACGGGCGGCGTTCTTTTCGGATGATCGCCAAAACATCTTTGATCGTATTGAATGATCGTTCAAAATCAGTTCCGTCGATAGTGCGTGTTTCCAGTCCTTTGAAACCTTTTGCATAATCGGTTGCATCCTGCGCGCGGATCTCTTTTGCATTCGCGGAAATATCCCATTCATTATCCTGCACCAGGTAAAGGATCGGCATTTTTTTCAGCACCGCCATCTGGAATGCTTCAGCAACTTCTCCTTCTGTAATGCAGGCATCGCCGAGTGAACAAACGGCAACCGGTTTATCATCGCCGTAATCGGGAAGCAGGTTTTGTTTTTCTAAATATTGAATTCCCATTGCGCAGCCGGTAGTTGGAATGGCCTGCATTCCAGTAGCGGAGCTTTGCATAGGGATCTTTGGCATATTGTCGCGGCGCAAACTCGGGTGAGCGTAATAGGTTCTTCCGCCGCTGAAAGGATCATCGCGTTTGGCAAGCAGCTGCAGCATCAGCTCGTAGGGCTGCATTCCGATCCCAAGCAGAATGCTGTCGTCGCGGTAATAAGCGGAAAGGAAATCCTGTGCTTTCAGCTGCAGTCCGAGTGCGAGCTGAATCGCTTCATGTCCGCGGGAGGTGGCATGCACGTACTTCGCAGTCACTTCCTTGTTGTTCTCATAGAGCTCTGCCATTGCTTTTGCCGTGCACATGAGCTCAAATGCTTTCAGTAATGTCGCTTCATCCAGTGATGAATCGATCTTACGCTTTTTATCAGTTAATTCCGCCATGATTATCTGTATAATGAGGGTGTAAACCCAATAAACATACAGTTAAATATAGTTTAAATTACTTTTAATTCCAAGTAAATTAAAACAGGCAGAATATTATTCTTTAAAAGAAAAATATGGCAGAATATCATATTGTTCGATGGTTGAACCGAAGCTAGTAACAGAATCTGTTTACTGAACAATCAGCTTGCCGCTGAGCGAAGGCAAATATGGGCAGTTAAGTCTCCAAAAATAGATTCCCGCGGCAAGCCCATTACGCTCTAATATAAAGCTATCAGCCTGGAAATTATTTTTTGAAAGCGTTCGGCCGGAGATATCCAGTATTTCAAGGGTTCGCTCTCCATCTGCCGGAAGATTTTGGAATGAAAATGTTACAGACGATATGACTGGATTTGGATAAACCGAATAACCCGATCCTCCGGATTCACTTTCTGTCAATCCCGCATTTAAAGAGCAATTCGTTGAAACACTGACACCGGAAATAGTTTCAGTATGAATATGGTGGATGACTGATCCACCTGCCAATTCGAGCAGAGGAGTGTCGTAAGCAATTGACAGTGGTGAATCGGTAATAACATCCGGTGCGTCATAACAATAAGTACTGGCTGAGGAATCCGTTTTGATGAGATAGCCTTTCGGTAAAGATCCGATTGCGTCTTGTGGCAGAGTTGCTGCGATAATATACCCGGCGTCCGGAGTTGTATGAAGCCCGCACTGAAGCATCCAGGGATACGGACTTAAATAGTAGAATTTTCCCCAGCCATTTTTACCAAGTGAATCCAATTTGATCAGTTCGATAAACTCTGAAGAGCCGACCTGGTATTGCGATGTTAATACTACGAATCCATTGTCGCTTGTCGTTTCGATATCATGGCCGTAGGTGAGATTTCCTGTGCTTGTATAATACTTTCCCCAGACTACATTTCCTGTAATATCGATCTTCATTACAAACGGACAATGAATTGATCCGAAGTTGTATTTTCCGGTGATCAGAAAGCAGTTCCCACTACTTCTTGTTATTCCCTCGCCGGTAAGAATGCCGCCGGCCTGGGGTGAATATCTTTTTGCCCACTCTACACTTCCCGCTGAATCCAGTTTGGCAGCGTAAGCATAGGTGTATGAAATTTCTCCAACCACAATACAGCCCCCGTCATCACAATATTCAACATCAAAACAATAATTTTTCTGATATAAAGTATCAGTTACAGACTTCGACCACAACAGCTCGCCGTTTTGATCTGTTTTTGCCACGAAGAGGAATTCGCCGAGGCTATCACCCATCTCAGCAGAAAGAAAAAAATCGCCGGATGAATTTTGCCGGCAGGAAGCCCTGGAAAGGCTGCGTCCAGAGCCCGCATTGTAGGCTTTATTCCAGAGGATATTTCCTGCGTTGTCCAGCTTCACCATGTTCAGACATCCGAAGTAATTGGAGTCGGCGGAAATACCGCATGCAAAGTAACCTCCGTCGCCGGACTCTCCGATCCGTCCCATTGTTTCGCCGACTGACCATGTGCTGATCTTTTTTGACCAGATTACGGCACCGTTTGCATCGAGTTTTAAGATCAGGTGTCCGATGGTACTATCTCCGGATTGACCTTCGGCTATATAACCTCCGTCGCTTGTTGCGACTGCGTCCGAAAAAGAAATGTTCTGTCCGTCGGAGTACGTTTTTTGAAATACGGTTTGGCTATTGATAATCCCCGGCAGAAAGAAGATCAGCAGAAAGAGTTTTTTCATGCTTTTTTATTAGAATCCGGGGACGTGATCATTGTTTTAAATTACGTTTTTTTTACGGTTCACGGCAGAACTCAATACAGTTTATTTTTCAGGATATAACGCGCGGTCCGGATCATATTCCTGCTATAGCTTTTCATGGAATCCGCCTTGCCCCGGTTTTCATCGATGCGGTTGGTAAGATCAAGCTGACGGTAATCGAAAAATTCTTCTTTTTGCTCGTCCATTAATTCATAATAATAATCTTTTTCATCAATGCATCCGATTTTGTTATCTGCCGTGAAATACATACAGGGTCTTACTTCCCGCCGGAGATCGATTCCCATGCTTCTGTTCGTGAACGGAATGTTCATAAATCCCATCAGCGTAGGAAGCACATCGATCTGTCCGCCCACCGAGGAGATCGTATCGGGTTGGATAGCTGAAGGCATATAGAACACGCAGGGAATATGATTGTATGATAAAGGCATTGCATACGTAAAGCCATAATAGCCGCCATGGTCGGCAACAAAAATAAATAAGGTATTGTTGAACCATTCCCGTGTTTTTGCTTTCCTGATGAATTGCCCGATGGACCAGTCCGCATACTGTGTGGCTTTATCCTGTTTGCTTGCAGCGCCCGGCTTAAAGGGAATATCTGCAGGGATCTCCCATGGACCATGATCGCTTGCAGTCAATACGAAGGAGAGGAACGGTGCATTCTTTTTTTCTTTTTCATGCCGGTCGATCTTTTCCAGAACAAAATCAAACAAATGGTGATCGGGAATTCCCATCGGGCCAAGCGCTTCCTCAGAAGGCATATCATCTTCCGAAAGCACTTCATCAAAATTGTTCGTTTTGAAAAATCCCTCCATGTTATCGAATTGGGGATCATGCGATGTAAAAAAGTAGGTGCTGTAATTTTGTTTCTTCAGCCAGTAAGCAATTCCTTTCATGGATCTGTCCGTGTAAGTATTCAGCGGATGCTCATCCATGATGGAAGGAAACCCGGTGGAGGTGGCAAATAATCCGTTGAAGGTATGGATCCCCGAAGAATAGAAATGGTCAAAGAACAATCCGGCCTGTGCAATTGAATCAAGGCTGGGAGCGAGGTTCTGGCTCCCGTAATATCCGAGCTTGCTGATCGACATGCTTTCCATCAGGACGATCACAACATTATAATTTTTCGCCGGGGAATTACATTCATAAATGCGCTCATTTTTTTCTCCCTGCGTATAGTATTTTGTGGTTGTCAGTTGCCACATTGATCTTTTGAGGTCGGTATCGGAATATCCTTCCAGCAGGAACGGCCGGGTCTGATCTTTTTCCATCAGGTCGTTAAAGAATACAAAACAAGGATTCAATCCCGCCTGGTTAAAAAAGGGATATTCGCAAAAGAAAGCAGTTCCGGCGAGGATCGGCGATTTCGGTGAAGTCCGCCCGCGAATTCCTATAAAAGTAAACAAACCCAAGAGGATAAAAAGTACGATCGATGCTCCCCGCCCGGTTGAGCGCTTTTCAATGATTACATTGCTGAAGATCTGTTTCAGGAAGCGATAAAATAAAATGCACATCAGGAGAAAAAGTAACAAGTAGCCCCAGTAGGAAATATTTGAAAAAATCAGCTTTGTTACGAAGCCGGTATTGCCGCTCCAGTTGAAGATTGTTTTATTGAGGTGCGAGCCGAATTGAATAAAGAACGGAATATCGGCAGCGCATATCAGTGAGCAAATGCTGAAGACGATAAAAAAATACCAGCGGAAAAAAGTGTATCCCGCTTTCCATTCTTTTCCTGATTGGTCGCGTAAAAAGACGAAGACCACAAAAGGAGCAATAAAATAACAAATAATGACCAGGTCGAAATTGAGCATGAATGTCATTGACCTGAAGTACAGAAATGCTTCGTTAGCCGGATCCGGCGGAATGTTTTGCCGATTGAAGAACAGGAAGCAGAAATGATAGATCGCAAAAATTCCTAATGCCGCCAGGATAACCTTGAAGACCGGCAGATAGGGGGAGAAGTATTTTTTAAAATGGGCCAGGGCCGGATCAGTTTTGTTTTCTCAGGATCCTGTCGAGAAAGAATGTTCCAAATGGAAGAACGGAGAGCAAAACGCCCAGGGCAACAACGCTGAAAGGCCATTTATATTCTGCTTTAGCTTTCAGGAGCAGCCAGATGAAAGCGATGAAAAGGGCACCGTGCAGCATTCCTACGATCCTTACCGGGAGCGGCATGTGCATCATGTATTTCAACGGCATACAAATTCCAAGAAGTACCAGGAAGGAGATCCCTTCCGCAATCCCGGTCTTAATGAGCCAGTTCAGGGTTTCTTTATTTTGTTGTTCAGTCATGAGTTTAGTTCAATGTTAGTTAGTTCAAAGTTAGTTCAAAGTCGCGGGGTTTCACTCGCGATGGCGAGCAAGCCTCGCCATTCAAAGCTGGTTAGTTCAGGATGAGATTGCTTCTCCGCCGGTGGGCGGATCGCAATGACGCTCCGCAAGCGCTCCATCACCCAATCACCCTTATCCCTCATATCACCCCATCCCCTCATCACCCTGTCAGGATGAGATTGCTTCTCCGCCGGTAGGCTGATCGCAATGACGCTCCGCAAGCGCTCCATCACCCAATCACCCTTATCCCTCATATCACTTAATCCCCTTATCACCTGTCAGGATGAGATTGCTTCTCCGCCGGTGGGCGGATCGCAATGACGCTCCGCAAGCGCTCCATCACCTAATCACCCTTATCCCTCATATCACCTAATCCCCTTATCACCTGTCAGGATGAGATTGCTTCTCCGCCGGTGGGCGGATCGCAATGACGCTCCGCAAGCGCTCCATCACCCAATCACCTGGTCACCCAGTCACCTAGTTACCCAATCACTATTTCCCCTTAAACTTATTGATCGCGTTTTTCGTGAATTCGGACAGCACGAGTTTGCCGCTCATTTCTGCGCGTTCGATCAAAAGCGTATCCCAATTTTCAGTACCTCTCCAGAATACTTTTTTCAGCATGGCCATCGCTTCCGGATTTGACTTTGATAGTTTTTCAGCAAGTGCCGCGACTGCCGCATCCATTTCAGCAACGGTCGGAAAGATAGTTGCATACAATCCTTTCTCTCTCGCCCAATTCGCGCTTTGCCATTCGGTAGCATCAATTGAAAGTGAAGTAAAAGCGGAGGTTCCGATCTTCCTCTCAACTGCCGGTCCGACCACGAACGGACCAATTCCAACGGCAAGCTCGCTCAGTTTTACCGAAGCCGTATCAACTGCCAACGTATAATCTGCAGCACTGGCGATTCCTACTCCGCCGCCAACCGCTTTACCCTGCACCCTTGCGATGACAAATTTCGGAGCGGTCCGGATCGCGTTGATCACCATTGCAAAACCGGAGAAGAATTTTTTGCCGGTTTCCAGGTCGTTGATGGAAATAAGCTCATCGAATGATGCACCGGCGCAGAACGCTTTTTCTCCTTCGCTCTGGAGGACGATCACTTTTGCGCTGTCATCTTTTCCTGCCTTTGTGATCTCCTCTGCGAGCTGTCTTAAGAGTGCTCCAGGCATCGAATTGCTTTGGGGGTGAAAAAAAGTGATGGTCGTAATTCCGTTGGCGGTTGATGATTTGATATGGCCTTCCATTATTAGTTGGAGTGTTTGAAAGTTATTTAACTTGAAGGATTATTTTGTTTTCTGCGGTCCTCCTTTTTTCGCTTTTTCTCTGCGGTGAAAAGTGGAAGACTACGTTTGTAAAGATAAGAATTCCTTCTTTCGGCAAAAGCCGGAAATACGACCCTTCTTGCTTCCGGAGGTAAAATAAAAAAGTCCCGTTCTTTTTGAACAGGACTTTTTTAAATTAATGTTAACCCTTTATTTAATATTAATTAGTTCTCGCAATAAGCAGGAAGCTTGCCTTCTTTGATCAGCTGCATGCTTTTTTGTTTATGCTCTTCAAAATTTCCAAAACACAAGGCATCCAGCAATTCCTTTTTGCTCATGGTTGGGCTGTTCAGCTGCGACTTTAATTCTTTTTCGCAACGGTTCACGTATTTTTCGAAGCGCTCCGGTGCCCAGATATACTGGGTCTTATGCCAATCCGGCTGTGTACGGTCCACCTGGAATTCTGTTGGCATATCGTTGCTTAACTTGATATTTGTCTTGATGTCCAGCCCTTCAAATTTCTTTGGCAGTAAACGGTTATCAAAGATCAGCGGACGGCTGATTTTGATCACATGCTTTTTCTTTTTCGGATCGACCATCGCCAATCCTTCAATGGTCAACCCTTTTTTCTTCAGGTGGCCATACTTCAACTCGAAACTTTTTAAGATCTCAAACATGTTATTTTTTTTAAAAGATAGGAATGTAAAGGTAAGTCAAATATTTACTAACAAAACAATATTTAGACTATTGATTTTCAGTCACCTATGATTGTTGAAAATTCATAGATGAACGTCCCTTTTCGGAAGTCGAATGCATCATTTCATCGACTAATCGCTAAAGTATACTATAAAACGCTGATTTACAGTATAATATTGTTCAGAAAGGTGATTTTTTAAGACGACTTCCGGCTTCTGGATTTTGCCTGCTATAATCTTATACCTCACAAGGATGTCCCCTCGTTTGTCCTGACGGCCACCCGGGGCAGGCTGACTCATTCTTGTTATATTCTAAAACCTATAACAAGAATATCGTCAATTTGTTCCAGTTTTCCCTGCCATTCCCTGAGCCGTTTATCAAGAATTTCCGATTGCTTTTCCATCGGCAATGATGCATTTTCCAGGAGGATCTCCTGCATTTGCCGGTATTTGAATTTCTTTCCTTTTGGTCCGCCAAACTGGTCGGCAAAGCCATCGCTGAAAAGATAGATCGAGTCGTTTTTCCGGAGCTGAAAGGTGTGGGTTGTAAATGGAACCGCATCGTCCATTTTTCCAATCGGCTGTTTATCGGGACGAAGATCCGTCAGTTCACCGTTCCGGATGATCCACAACGGGTTATTGGCTCCTGCCCATGTAAGCTCCATTTTGCTTTTGTTGATCGCCGCAAGCGAAATATCCATCCCATCCCGCACTTCGCTTTCACTTTTCTCAAATGTTTCGATCACCAGCTTTCTTACTTCATCGAGGATCCTGCCCGGTTCCAGAATTTTGAATTCCTTCACGGTTCTGTTCAGCGCATTGGAGCAAACAACGCTTACCATCGCGCCCGGAACACCATGACCCGTACAGTCAGCCGCCGCTATTAATATAAGCGGATCCTCAGTTCTTTCGGAAGCATAAGCTTCAGCAGCGAAGGACTCCATCCAATAAAAGTCCCCTGCTACAATATCTTTCGGACGGTAAAGAATAAATGATTCGGGTAAATGCTGCTTTACAAAATGATCCGGCGGTAGGATCGCATCCTGCAATCGTTTAGCATAGTTGATCGAATCCAGGATCTCTTTTTGCTTTTCTTCAACCAGCTCTTTCTGATGTTCCACTTCCTGTTTTTTTGCTGCTATGATCGCATTTGCTTTTTTCTTATCGCGGTAGCTCCTGTATATAAAAATGGCAAGCACCAGTACCAGGATGAATCCGGCGACAAAAACATTGCGGATCATCCTTTCTTTTTGCGCGATCTGTCTTGCGCGCTCGTCTTTCTTTCCCTGCTCCGCTTTTGCGATCGATTCTTTTTTGTCAAAATCAAATTGCATTTGCTGCTGAACGATCTTCCTGGTATTTTCCGTGTTGATCAGGCTGTCGCGGTAAATAATGTATGTCTGGTAGTGCTTGAATGCGTTTTCCGGATCGTTGAGATGGCTGTAGCAGCGATACAGATAATTGTTGGCATCTCTGAGATTCTCGGCGTTGCCGGTGCTCTGTGCGATCGCAAGCGCTTTTTTACAGAAGGAAATGCACTCGCTGTATTTTTTCTGCCGCATGTACAATCCTCCGATATTGATCATGGTAACGGTCATTCCACTTTGATCTTCGATGTTTTCCTTGATAGAACGTGCTTTCTGAAAAGCATCCATCGCTTCGGTATAATTTCCTTCCTCTTCATAAATGGATGCAATGTTATCATAGCTCATCGACATCCCCTGCCGGTCATTCATCTGCCGGCAGAGTTCCAGTGCTTTCAGCTGGTTTTCCCTGGCTTCCTTGTATTTCTTTTGGTTGAACAGAACGATCCCGATCGTTGCATAGGTTTGAGCAATGCCTACCTTATCATCAATTTCCGTAAAGATCTTCAGCGCGGTATTGAGTTCCTTCAGCGCATCGTCATTCGCGCCCTGCGCCAGATAGATCAATCCCATGTTTCCATGCGGACGGGCAATATTCACTTTGTCACCGGTCTTTTCGCTGATTTGAA
Organism: Bacteroidia bacterium; assembly: GCA_045805205.1. Taxonomy (GTDB): domain Bacteria; phylum Bacteroidota; class Bacteroidia; order 2-12-FULL-35-15; family 2-12-FULL-35-15; genus 2-12-FULL-35-15. Next base: position 51,118 of record JBJMLR010000009.1, read on the forward strand.
GCGCCTTGTAATAATTGCTGATCGCGTCCTTTGTCCGGCCCATGTACTTATACACCACGGCCATGTTATTATAGGAGTTTGAAATGCCTTCCTGGTCCTTTTGCGAGTCGTACAGCCGGAGTGCTTCTGAATAATTGTCGAGCGACTTCAGATAATCGCCTTCGTTGCACTGGATCATCGCAATGTTATTGTACAGGCCGGCCATTCCTTTGATGTCTTTCAGCTGCTTACGGATCACAAGTGCAAGATTATAATTGAACATCGCCTGCACGAACTTTGATTGCCGCATATCGATGTTCCCGGTATTGGCATATGCTCTCGCAATCAGTGTTTTGTTTCCGCAGGATCGGGCCTGCTCAAGTCCTTTTTTCAGATAGACCCTTGCTTCATCCAGCTTTCCTTTATTGGTGACAGCAGTTCCGATCGCGATGTTACAGGCGGCCATTCCGGAAATGAACTTCAGGTTCTGCGAATAATCCAATCCGAGCTGCGCAAAATAAACGGCGCTGTCCGGATTATTGTTCCTGTATTCGATCGCAAGACTGGTGAGGATATTTACCTGCGCAGTATCTTTAATTCCCGGCCGGTACAGACGAAGCAATGAATCCAGCCTGGGATTCGTCTGCGAAAACAACGAACAACCTAGCGTGATTAAAATGATCAATGGGAGTGATCTCTTCACGTTCAGATCCTTATTCCGGTTATAAGAACATCATCTACCTGTTCGAGCTGACCCTTCCAGGCGAGCAGCTCCTCCCTGATCTTTTCGGACTGTTGTATCATCGGTGAGCGATGAACACGAAGCAGCAGCTCTTTCAACTGGGCATATTTGAATTTTTTTCCTTTGGGTCCTCCGAACTGATCGGCAAAACCATCGGTAAAAGTATAAATGAGATCGCCTTTTTGAAGCGGGATCGTATGTGTGGTGAAAGGAACAGGCGAATCTGTTTTTCCGATCGGCTGTTTGTCGGGTTTGTACTCCGTTAATTGTCCATCGCGGATCAGCAGCATCGGATTATTTGCCCCGGCCCATTTCAGCTCATTTCTATTTCCGTCGATCCGGAGCAGTGAAATATCCATTCCATCCTTTACTTCACTTTCGCTTTTTTCGAATGTCTGGAGCACAAGCTCGCGCACTTTATCGAGGATCTTTCCGGGATCGGTGAGGTCGAATTCCTTTACTGCCCGGTTGAGCGCATTCGAGCATACCACGCTCACCATCGCGCCGGGAACACCATGTCCCGTACAGTCTGCCGCAGCGAACAGGATCATTTCAGCATTAGCTCCTTCTCCAACAGATTCTGAAGGAGAAGCGCAGAACTCCATCCAGTAAAAGTCGCCGGCAACAATATCTTTCGGCTGGTACAGCACGAATGAATCGGCGAGATGCATCGCGAGCATCTGCTTTGAAGGCAGGATCGCTTCCTGCAGCCGTTTTGCATACGTGATCGAAGCGGTAATGTCTTTATTCTTTTCTTCGATGATCTCTTTCTGATGAATGATCTTCAGCTGAAATGCAAGGTTATCATTCTTGAAGAACACAAAAAAGATCGAGCTGGTGATAAAAAGCAGCAAAAGAATAATATTTCCGCTTGTCTCCTGGATCACGCTCATGTTTGCGGGCATGTGCAGAAACCCTTCCTTGTCGCCCATGTACCAGCGAAGTGTGAAGAATGAAATAATGGCGAATGCGATAAATGATTTCAGCACGACCATATTGTCGAAGATGATCACGCAGATCATGCACATGATCAGCATAAAAAAATGCAGGTTGGATACCAGTCCGAAGATCAGCGTGGAACCGATAAAATAAAAAAAGCCGCAAAGCGTGTAGATGTAAAATGCCCGCTGGTGATGTCCTTTTGAATGGCAATAAAAATTGACAAATGATGCCGCCGCAAAAAAGAAAAGCAGACCAAGGGACAGCGCGTAATGAAGATAGATCGCAAGAGGAAGGAAAGAGGCAAGAATGATCAGCGTGAGCACAGCGATCAGGTTGCTGATCCTGATCTTCCTGTTCAATACCTCGGATTTGAGGTCGGAAACGCCGATATTTATTATCCGTTTAAACACTGTTAAATCCGAATTCCGATCACAAGAATATCATCCACCTGGTCGATATTTCCCTGCCATTCTTTCAATTTGTTTTCGATCCGTTTCATTTGCTCATGCATCGGGAGCTGGCAAATGGAAAGCAGCAAGCCCTGCAAGCTGGCAAGCTTGAATTTTTTTCCTTTTTCTCCGCCAAACTGATCTGCATAGCCATCCGTAAAAAGGTAGATCACATCACCCTTTTTCAGCTGAACCTCATTGGTTATAAAAGGTGCGGGAACATCCACTTTGCCGATCGGTTGTTTGTTCGGCTTATATTCGATCAGTGCATTGTTGCGCACTACCCAAAGCGGATTATTTGCTCCGCTCCACTTAAGCTCCATCGTGCCGGGATGATAGGTACAAAGCGAAATATCCATTCCGTCATTTACCTCGCTTTCACTTTTAGCAAAGGTCTCCACCACCAGCTCACTCGTTTTATCGAGGATCTTTCCCGGTTCGGTGATCCCGAATTCTTTCACGGTTCGGTTCAATGCGTTGGAGCAGACAACGCTGACCATCGCTCCCGGAACGCCATGTCCGGTACAGTCTGCCGCCGCAAAGAGAACGAGATCATTATATTGAGGACTTGTTTCCAGCCAGTAAAAGTCTCCGGCGACAATGTCTTTCGGACGATAAAAGAAGAAAGAGTCGGGGAGGTATTTTTTGATGAGGCTTTGCGGCGGAAGGATCGCTTCCTGCAAACGCTTTGCATAGGAAATGGAAGAAAGGATCTCTTTTTGCTTTTCTTCGATGATCTGCTTCTGCTCTTCCGTTTCTTTGTTCTGCGTTTCGATGATATCCTTCTGGTGGCTGGTGATCCGGAAGCGGTTGTACATCAGGATCCCGAATACAAGCAGGAGCAGCAGACCTCCGTATAGTGCGCGGCGCTGTGTGGTATCCTGTTCAATTTGCGCCTGTGTTACTTTCCGTTCATCGGCATTTTTTACGCTATCCGCTGCGGCTTTCTTTTCATACTCATATTGCAGCTCCTTGTTGGCAATTTTACGATTGTTATCGTCTTTCTGTATGCTGTCCTTAAGCTTCACATAATGTTCATACGATTCAAGCGCCTTATTGGGATTCTTCATCGCTTTGTAAGTGGCGTACTGAATGTTGGTCGCTTCAGCTTCAGCGACAATGTCTTCTATGTCGTGCGCGACCTTCTGTCCTTCCGATGAATTTTTGAGTGCAAGGTCAAGCCGGTTCAATCCAAGGTATGCTTTTCCGATCGCTCCCAGTGAGGTTGATTCACCATGCTTATCGCCGGCCTCTACTGCGAGCGCATAACTTTTCTGCTGATAATCGAGCGCTTTTTCATCATCGTGCAAAGAGGAATACGTATTCCCGATGTTCGCGTAGGAAGCTGCAATGCCTTGCTTGTCGCCAAGCTCCGTATACATTTTCAGACTGCGTTGATTATAGTAAAGCGCTTTCTCATACTGCATCAGGTTCTGGTAAATGATCCCGATATTATTCAGCGAGCTGGCAATGTTCGGCTTGTTGTTCATCTGTTCTGCAAGCTTCAGGCTTCGCAGCTGGTATTCGAGCGCTTTATCAAACACGCCGATGTTGATATAAATGCCGCCGATATTTGCAAGCGATCCGGCGACACTTTCGAGATCATTCATTTTCTCGCGGATGCGAAGGCTTTGCTGATAGAAATCGATGGCTTTGATATAATTTCCTTTTACCTGGTAAGCGGCGCCGATCGTATTGAGCGCTTTGGATTCCCAGTAGACAAGATGTTTATCGCGGGCTATTTCCAGCTCTTCATGACCGAGAATATAAGTGGAGTCGGGGTTGGAAAATAAAAGTCCCCAGGCGATATCATTGAATGCGGAAAGACGGATGCTGTCGTTTATTTTGAGATCCCTGTAAATATGCCACAAAGAATCCACGTTTTGGGAGTAGGATCCCTGAATGCCCAGGAAAGTAATCAGCATTGAAAAAAACAGGAGTGGCTTTTTCATATTCAATTGCTAAATATACAATATCTGGGTGAAAAATGCCAAAATAGTGACGGCATACGGCCCGCATGCAGTTGGACCGGGCCGGCATCATTTGTCAGGCTCTGAAGCCGATGACCAGGATGTCATCCACCTGTTCCAGCTGTCCTTTCCAATCTGAAAGGCGCTGATCGAGGCGGGCGGCGATCTCATTCATGGGCAGCTCGCGGAGAGCGAGAAGGGCTTCTTTCAGCTGGGAATATTTGAACTTCTTGCCTTTTTCACCTCCGAACTGATCGGCATATCCGTCGGTAAAGATGAATACGCAGTCGTCTTTCCGCAGCTTCAGTTCATGTGAAGTAAAGGGAGAAGATTTTTCTGTTTTTCCGATGGGCTGCTTATCCGGTTTGATTTCTTTAATTTCATTCTTTCCTGCTTCGATGATCCAGACCGGATTGTTGGCTCCCGCCCAGCTGAAGTTGCCGTGTACAGGATCATAAGCGCAGAGCGAAATATCCATTCCGTCCTTTACCTCGCTTTCGCTTCTTTCAAATGTCTCCAATACCAATTCCCGGACCTTGTCGAGAATTTTTGCAGGACTGGTGATGCGGAATTCCTTCACCGTTCTGTTCAGGGCATTGGAACATACAACACTCACCAATGCTCCGGGAACTCCGTGCCCCGTGCAGTCTGCCGCAGCGAATAAGATCATTTCAGCCTTAGCTCCTTCTCCATAAGATTCTGAAGGAGAAGCGCAGGACTCCATCCAGTAAAAATCTCCGGCAACGATATCCTTCGGCTTGAAAAGCACGAATGAGTCGGGGAGGTATTTCGTTACCATTTTTAGCGGGGGAAGGATCGCATCCTGGAGTCGTTTTGCGTAGGTAATAGATGCAAGGATCTCCGTGTTCTTCTCATCTACGATCTGCTTTTGCTCTTCGATGATCTTGTTCTGTTTTTGGGTAAGCATGAACCGCTTATACAGAGATGCCGAAAATACGATCACCATCAGCAAACCGAGACCGATCGACCAGGAAACGATCCGTTGACGATTGATCGCAGCAGCAGCTTCGGTCTCTTTCTTTTCCTGCTCTAATTTCGCGACAGCCGCTTTTTTATCATATTCGTAGCTAAGCTGCTGCTTATAGGTAGCTTTCCGCGCCGCATCACTGTTGATGCTGTCATGCATCCGGAAATAAAGCTCGGCAAATTCGAGCGCTTTGCCGCTTTCACCTTTTGCTTTATACGCATCTTTCAGGAGCTCAGCCGTAGCACGGATCAATTTAGGTGAGCCGACCTTTTTCGCGTAGATCATCGATTCATTTCCATATTGCACAGCTTTACCGGGATCTTTCATTTCAAGATACATCGTGCCGATGTTGCACAGGTAATGTGCGATCCCTTCTGCATCGTCGATGTCCCGGCAGAGCTGCAGCCCGGTCATGTAATTTTTTAACGCTTCCTCGTTGTTTCCCTGCACATGGAGAACATCGCCGATATTGCTGTATTCAAGCTCCATGCGTTCTTTATCATTGATCTCCTGTGCCAGCTTTAAAGCGAGCATAAAATAGGACATTGCCTGGTAGGGCATTTTCCGCTGGTTGTACATGAACCCGATGTTCCCCAGCGAGATCGACATTCCCGCTTTGTCATTCAGCTCTTTTTTTATTTTGTAGCTTTTCTGATAATAGTCCAGCGCTTTGTCGAGGTCTCCCTGCGTACTGTAAATGAATCCGAGGTTATTATATGCCTGTGAAATTCCCCGCAGATTCTTAGCCTGTTCATGCATTTTCAGGCTTTCCTGGTAGTACTTCAGCGCAAGCGGAATGTTGCCTTGCGTTTCATAAATATCAGCAATATTGTTCAGGATAAAAGCTTCGTCGATCGTATTGTTGATCTGTTTTTCAAGTGCGAGGCTTTTGCCGTATAGGTCGAGTGCCGCACCGAGGTTGCCTTTTGTCGTTTCGCTGTAACCGAGATTATTGAAACCGGTAGCTTTTACTTTAAGGAAAGAGGTCAGTTCCGGCCCGGAAGCATTCGGAATATTTTTATCTGCAAGATCCATTGCCCTGGAATTGTAATACAGGCAGGTAGAGTCATCTTCTATCATTTCCGACAATGAGATCAGGATCATCGCCCGTCCGGTGTCCGTCGTTTCTTTTTTCAGCAGTACTTTGAGCGAGTCGACCGCATGATCCTGGGCGCGGACAGGCAATAAAAAAGCAAGCAGCAGGAATGTGCAGCTCAACGCATATATATTTTTTGCTGAAAGGGACATGAATAACAAAAAAAAGCCCCGGGATCAACTCCGGGGCCCGATTATCAGATCTTACGGCCTGTGACCAAACATCCCTTCGGCGGGCTTAGGGCGGGCTGACTCGTACCGGTCATATTTTCAAACCGATGACAAGCACATCGTCCACTTGTTCCAGCTTTCCTCTCCAGTCTTCGAATACTTTTTCAAGGATCTCCTTCTGATCGGTCATCGGCTTCTCCTTGATTTCCATCAGCTTCTCCTGGAGCTGCTTGTACTTGAATTTTTTTCCTTTTTCTCCGCCGAACTGATCGGCATAGCCATCTGTGAACGTATAAACGATATCACCTTTCTGAAGCTGAATGGTCTGTAATGAGAACGGGATCATGTCCTCCTGGTATTTACCGACCGGCATTTTATCTGCTTTGTATTCCTGCATCTGGCCGTTGCGTACCAGCCACAGCGGATTATTTGCAGCGGCAACCTCCAGCTTCATGTTTTCAAAATCATAGGCACACAGCACGCAGTCCATTCCGTCCTTACTTTCTTCTTCCGATCCTTCAGGGTTCAGGGAAGCAATGATCCCTTTTCTCATGTTATCGAGAATCTCATTCGGGTGAACAAGATTTTTTTCAATGATGGATTCATTCAGGTGGGAGATCGCCACCATGCTCATGAGTGCTCCCGGGACTCCGTGACCTGTACAATCTGCTGTACACATATAAAAAAGCTCATTTGCGCTTCCTTTCGGTTTATGTGCAATGGCATGATAAAAATCTCCGCTCACAATGTCCTTTGGTTTATACAGGATAAAGAAATTCCTGGTCTCAGTCATAGTTGTTTCCATAGCACTAATTTATAGTTTTTTGTTTAACCGGTTCAAATTTCGGTCAATATATTTTTCCGTAGGCATCTGTGAACGCTGGATGCGTTTGGCATAGCGCATCGAGTCAAGGATCTCTTTCTGCTTTTCTTCAATGATCGCTTTCTGGAATTCAGTTTCCTTGTTTTTTGCCTCGATGATCTTGTTCTGTTTCCTGGAGATCCGGAAGCGGTTATAGGAAGAGATCCCGAATATAACGAACAGCAACGCGATCCCGATAAAGATCCATTTGATCAGCTGCTGCTGTCTGGCTTCTTTTTCAAGACTTGTCTTCAGATTTTTTTCGAGGCTCAGCTCTTTTGCCTGTTGCTTCTGTAGTTCCTGCTGGTGACCCAGCTCAAGGCTCTTGCGGTCAAGCTCCTCTTGTTTTAACTTTTCTGATTGATTGGCGATCTCGAGTGCCTGCTGATTTTTATAGGCCTCCAGCTCCTTCTGTTTCAGTAATTGCCGGTTTTGCAGGATCGAAAGCTGCTGCAGCGCTTTATCCTTATTCAAAAGTTCGATCTCTTTTTGTTTTGCCTGGGCCTGCATTTCATTTTTCAGCAGCTCATTTTGTTTCGTCAGGTTATCCGCTTCCAGCTGTGTGATCTGCTTTTCCTTATTCTCAAGAGAGTTTTGCGCGTTGATCAGCGAAATATTATTCTGATTTTCAACAATTCTGCTTAGAGAATCTTTAACGTGTACAGGAACATTCTTAAGTATATAATCCATGTACACGGAATACCTCGGTTCTTTCGAGATCAGGTTCAGCCCGGTCAGCCGGATCTTCTCATAAGGCTTGCTGAGGATCGCGCTCAATGAATAGGTTTCCGTCCCGATCCGGTCATTCATATGCACGGGGATCTGTTTTTCCCAGGGCATAATGAAGGAAGGAAAGCCGCTGATGTTGCTGAAGTCGATCAGCAGTTTCTGCGGGATACAGCCCGTTTTCTGAAACACGGCAAGAGTGTAGCTGTCCTTGCAGAAGGTTAGCTTTTGTTCTGTCTGTTTCCCGGAGTCGAAGCTTGCGATCTTTTTCGCCTTTCCATTCCGGATATCAAATAGAATAGTTGTAACTCCCGCTACCGGCTTGATCTCGGAAAGTTTCTGGTGACTTTCTTTCTGATCATTGAAAAGCATAGTAAGTGTGATCGAATCCTGCACTTCCAGTTTCATTTTGTCGTGCGGATCTCCGAATCTCGCCCGGATCAGTTTTGTTTTTTGTTTTTTTCCGGCAATGTATTTATCCGAAAAAAGAAAAGCGCCGTAAGCAGTATAAGTATCCCAGGCGCCTTCCCGTTTTCCATTTTCATACTTCCCGATCCTCATCCCGGTGCCGGTTTCCTCCAGCCACACGCCTGTTTTGTTTTTATTGATGTCGACCCGGTTAATGGTGTCAAGACCAATGTTCAGCTGGGCAAAGCCGAAAGCAGGAAGGAGTATAAAAAGGAATATAAGTTTCCGGAAGTTCATCTGGGATTTGACGTCGTGAAAAGTTAAATGTTCTCTATTCTTCTCCCTTTAGCCGTTTAATATTTTTGTCGATGTATTTCTCCGTAGGCATCAGCGAATTCTGGATCCTTTTTGCATAACGGATCGAATCGAGGATCTCTTTCTGCTTTTCCTCCAGCAGCGTTTTCTGGATCTCGATCAGGTCGGAACGCTCGCGTTCATATTTCGTCTGCATGTTCCGGATATTATTTGCTGACTCTTCACTAAGGACCGCCTCCTTCATGTGGTGGTACTTTTCAAAATGCGCAAAGGAATTTTTAATGTCATCTATGCTTTTGTAGGCATCCGACAATAACTTATGCAGGCGGATGCTTTTGTATTTCGCGCCGATGGCTTCTGAAAGGGAAAGTCCTTCTTCCAGGTTCCGCATCGCTTCCGGAGTATTATTGAGCAGGATATAGATCTCGCCAAGCTCGCTATAGGTCGTGATCAAACCCTGCGTATGGTTGATGTGCTTGCGGATCTCGAGGCTTTCACCTAATAAAGCGATGGATTTATCATAATTCTTTCCTGCTTTTTCAATCAGCGCAAGATCCGTTAATGAACGTGCAAGTCCCGAATAGAAGCTTCCTTTTTTATATAGTACTGCCGCTTCTTCCAGGTAAGGAACCGCATCGGCAGCTCTGCCTTGCCGGATCCTTACCGACCCGATCCCGTTCATCGACCTCGCCCGGCCGTATTCGTAACCATATTCCGTAAAGATCTCCATCGCTTTTTGATAGCCTTGTTCGGAGCTGATCAGATCCTTGGTGTCAAAATAAAATACACCCAGTGCGTAATGCATCCATGCGACCGCTCTTTTATCTACAACACGATCCGCCATCTTAAACGATTCGTAGATCTTATCGAATCCCTTGTCAAATTGTCCCTGGAACCAGTGACTGTATGCAAAAAGATTTAAGACGTACGTATATTCGTCGGGAAAGGCTTTCAGTTCTTCGGCCAGCTCGGTTGCGCGTTTCAGACTGTCGCCGATAGAAGAAACATCATTGCTTACAAAATGCAGGAAGGCGCGGTTGAGGAGCGCCATCGCTTCTCCCCCTGCATAATTCAGCTTCTTCGAGATGGTAAGTGCTTCTTCATAAAACGGCTGGCAGCGATCGCCGATCGTATCGAAATAGTTCGTGGCAAATTCAATGATCTTGAGGACCTTCTCTTTCGAGTCGGGCATCCCGTCAATTTCGTTTTTGAAATTGCCTGCTATGTCGTCAAGTGAGAGCAAATCAGTCCTGGTTCTTCTTTTTTACCATCGTAAGGATGGTGGCGATGGCAACTGTTTCACCGGTTTCATCATAAACATCCACGAGCCATTTTACGATCCCTTTTGCAATGTCATCCTCCGATTTTTTTTCCTGATCGATCTTTTCCTTGCAGGTGAATCTTACGCCGATCTCTGCGCCCGGATATACCGGTTTTGTAAACCGGCATTCATCGATACCGTAGTTCAGCAGAACAGGTCCTTTCGGAGCATCTACAAAAAGTCCGGCTGCTCTCGAGAGAATATAATATCCGTGAGCAACGCGACCGGTGAAAATAGTTCCTTCCAGCGAGTTCGCATCCATGTGTGCATAGAATTTATCTCCGCTCAGCTCCGCAAATGCTTCGATGTTTTCAAGCGTAACGGTGTGTTTAGCCGTTATCAGCGTTTCACCGACAACAAGCTCTTCAAAGTAACGCTTGAAAGGATGGATGTCATTCAGAATGTATTTCCCGCCGTACTGGTAATTGTTGGTGATGTTCGTCAGCGTAGTAGGAGATCCCTGGATCGCAGTGCGCTGAAGATAGTGGAACACGCCGCGCTTTCCGCCCATTTCTTCGCCGCCGCCGGCGCGACCGGGACCGCCGTGAACCAGCAATGGCATTGGTGAGCCATGTCCTGTGCTTTCTTTTGCGCAATCGGCATTCAGCACAAGGATCCTTCCGTGCATACACGCTGCACCGATCACGAATTCCTTCGCGATCTTGTCATTTGCTGTTACGATAGAACAAACGAGAGAGCCTTTGCCCATCTTCGCAAGCTCGATCGCCTCGCTGATGTTTTTATAGGGAATGATCGTGCTGACCGGTCCGAATGCTTCAATGTTGTGACAATCCTGGAATTTGAACGGATCTCTGTTAAGGAAAAGAATAGGAGAAATAAAGGCTCCTTTGTTCTTGTCAGCACCGATCACATCAAATTTTTCAAGATCTCCATAAACGATCTCCTGCGTTTTTGCAAGCTGCATTACTTTTTCTGCAACTTCTCTCAGCTGGGATTTTCCTGCCAGTGCGCCCATGCGTACACCTTCTACATTCGGGTCGCCGATGGTTGTGCCTGCCAGGCGCTTTCCCAATGCGATCTGTACATCTTCCACAAGCTTCTCCGGTACAATGATCCGGCGGATGGCGGTACATTTCTGACCTGCCTTGGTAGTCATTTCACGTTGTACTTCCTTGATATAAATGTCAAATTCAGCTGTGCCCGGAACAGCATCCTCTCCAAGCACACAGCAGTTGAGCGAATCCGCTTCCAGGTTAAAAGAAACTGCTTCTGTCACCAGGCGCGGGTGTGCTTTCAGCATTTGACCCGTGCTTGCCGAGCCGGTGAATGTTATGATGTCCTGCGACTGAACATGATCGAGAATTCCGTTCGCGCTGCCGCAGATAAGCTGTAATGCACCTTCCGGTAATATTTTTGAAGCAGCGATCTCTTTTACAACCGCTTCGGTAAGAAAAGAAGTAACGGTTGCAGGCTTCACAATCGCAGGTACTCCCGCAAGCAGGTTCACAGCGATCTTTTCCAGCATTCCCCACACCGGGAAGTTGAATGCATTGATGTGAATGGCAACCCCTTCTTTCGGAACACAGATGTGGTGTCCGATGAATGTGCCGTTCTTGCTGAGCTTTGCAGCATCGCCGTCGAGGCAGAAGGTTTCATTGGGAAATTGTCGGCGCAGACTTGCATAAGTAAACAGGTTCCCGATTCCTCCTTCGATATCCACCCAGCTGTCGGAGCGCGTTGCACCGGTCATCCAGCTTACTTTATAAAAGCTCTCTTTTTTTGATTGCAGGTGAATCGCCAGTGCTTTCAGCATCAATCCTCTTTCCTGGAAGGTCATTTTCCGCAAAGCCGGTCCGCCCACTTTCCGGGCATAATTCATCATCTCGGCAAAGTCAAGTCCCTTGCTGCTTGCTGTGCTGATCTGCTCCCCGGTGATGGCATTGAAAAGTGCCTGTCCTTCGCCTTCGCCGGCGATCCACTTACCGGATGCATAATTCTCTAATTTCATAGCTGTGCTTATTATTGATAGTAAGGTTGGTTAGTTGTAAGGACTGTAAAAATAGCAAAAAAGCAGGGGATTTAAAAGAGGGTAAGGGCTGAGGCAAAAAAGATCCCGGCGCAGAGCCCCGGATGACAGTTGCAGAGAATGTTGCTGCGCCTGAACGCACTATAACCAGTAAAAATGAATAGATCTAATTATTGACCTCGGCAAGCTTTTTTGTTTTCACCGGATTGGCGTACATCTGTATAAAAAGATTGAAGAGGCTCTGTTCGTCGCCTTTCAGCCTTGAGATCTTTTTGCGGATATAATTCAGGAAATTGTTCTTCTCTTCTTCAGTATACTTTCCGCTGTATGCATTTGAATCGTTAAGGATGTCGCTGGCAATATAATGTACCGGGAAAAGCCGGTAATTGTGGTAAAGCTGTTCATCGATCATACTTACCAGCTGCTTGATCTTTTCATTTTCATTGCTGATCTTTTCAAGCGCGTATAATTCATTGTCGATCGGTTTGCCGACGGCCATGTGGATCCGTCCTTTCGGCTGGGTAATACCGGTGATGATGCTGTTGAGATCCTCTCCGGGTGCTTTTACGTATTTTGAATGAAGCGAGGAAAGATAGAGCTCCTGCACTTTCAGATCATCACAAGGCTCATATTCGTAGGAAATGCTCAGGGGAACGATCTTCAGCTGGCGGATACTTTCATTGAAATCTTTTCCTCCGCTCATGTTCAGCATTTTGATCAGACCGGTTTGGGTCATGTCATTTCCGTCCTTTGTTCTTCCGTTCCGCTGTGCGATCCAAACCGAAACGCCTTTTTCCACAATGGTATGACGGATGTAAGCGGAAAGCTTCTGGGAGATCTCGTACAGCTCACGGCTGTTTCCTTCGCGCAGCACGGTGAACATCCTGTTCAGCCGGCCGAAATCCGTGATGAAATTCCCCTGCATCAGGTTGTTCCCGAAAGTGATCTCGCTGGTCTTAAAACCATGTTCCACCAGCAGGATCTGGAGAATTGCCGAATCAAGAAGAATGTCACGGTGATTGGCGATATAAAGATAAGAGCTGTTCGGATCGAGGTTTTCAAACCCGCTGCACGTGAGCCCGTCCGATGAACGCTGCACGATCACACGGATCGCCTGGTGCATGAACTCCAACTGGAACGACATGTTACTGTTCACCTTTTCGGCTTTTGCAAATGCCTGCTCTTTCGACATTTCCGGCCAGATGTATTTCACCAGCTGGTAGAACAGAGGATCCTCTTTCAGGCGCCGCATCGCATCACCGGCCTCGTGATCATAATAAGGCCTGATATCGTCAAAGTTATAAGTTCCGCTCATTTCTTTCTGTCAGGAGTTTTCGATGAACTAAAAATACTAATTTTTACTGAATGAGATCATCAGCCGGTAAAAAATCAGGCCTTCCAAACGCCCGATTATTGCTATCTTTGTGATCCGCAAATGATCCTGAACCTTTTAAAACGACTGGCACGCTGGCTTTTTCACGCCTTCTTTGTAACTGCAGATATTCTCCTGGTGCTGCTGGTATGGTTCATCATTACCGTTACGCTGAAAATCCCGGATCCTGCAGACAGATCAGTGACCGCGCTGGAACGCACAAAGGTCGCGCCGGATTTTTACACGCTGAAAAACAGCTGGATCAAAAAGAGTGATACCGGCCTCTGGGAGATCTACGTGGAAGGAAACGGCTTTGAGAGAGGAGTGATCGAAGGAAAGCTGAACAAAGAGCTGGCGGAAAAGCAGGAGATCGCATTCGTGGATCAGATCAGAAAAATGATTCCCTCGCAAGGGATGCTCAATTACCTGAAATTCTTTATTGCGTTTTTCAACCGGAATCTTGATCAGTATATTCCTGAAGAGTACAAAATGGAGATCTACGGTGAATCGCTTTCCGCTTCCGATCAGTTCGATTTTATTGCTCCGAAATATTACCGGATGCTGAATTATCATGCAGCTCACGACATCGGCCATGCGCTGCAGGACAAGAATATGACCGTTGGATGCACGGCATTCAGTGCCTGGAAAGACAAAACCGATGATGGCTCTTTGATCATCGGAAGGAATTTTGATTTTTATGTTGGAGATGCTTTTGCAGAAGATAAGCTGATCAATTTTGTAAAGCCGGACAGCGGTTATAAGCTGATGATGGTAAGCTGGGCAGGAATGATCGGCACGGTTTCAGGAATGAATGAAAAAGGACTGACGGTCACGATCAATGCTTCGAAATCAGAAATCCCGACATCGGCAGCTACGCCGATCTCTATTTTAGCAAGGGAGATCCTGCAGTATTCAAAAAATATTGATGAGGCACTGGCAATCGCAAAGAAAAGAAAGACCTTCGTTTCGGAATCGATCATGATCGGTTCATTGGAAGATGATCGCACCGCTACGATCGAGAAAACGCCGTCGCGCACGGAGATGTATTATTCGGAGTATCCCGACCATATCATTTGCGCGAATCATTACCAGGGAGAAGCCTATAAAAATGATCCCGTGAATCTGAGCAATATTGAGAAGAGTTCATCCGAGTACCGGAGGAAGCACCTGGAGCAGCTGATCGATCAGACTCCAAAGATCTCCGTTGCTGATGCTGCTGCAATCCTTAGGAACCGCCAGGGAATCGACGGGAAGGATATCGGAATGGGAAATGAAAAATCGCTGAACCAATTGATCGCACATCATGGAGTGATTTTCAAGCCTGCGAAAAAGCAGGTTTGGATCTCCACGAATCCTTTCCAGCTTGGACAATTTGTTTGTTATGATCTGAATAAAGTTTTCGCAGAAGCGCCGGAATTGCATGAAAAAAAAGAGCTGTATGAAAAGCAATTGAATATTCCTGCGGATACGTTCCTGTATTCAAAACAATTCGCGCAGTTTAAAGCGTGGAAGCTGATGAGAGAGGCATTCCGGCTTGCACATAAAAAACACGTTACGTATCCGGTCGGCGAAAAAGAGATTAATAATTTTATTAGCTATAATCCGAATTATTGGGAAACGTATTCAATTTTGGGAGATTATTATAATGACAATAAAAATTTCAAAAAGGCAGCAGAATACTTCACTATAGCAGGGAGTGAAGAAGTGACCACCATGCAGGACTTCGAGCTGATTAAACAAAAGCTGGTCGATCTGTCGCCGCATTAGGAGGATTAGTATATTCGTTTACTGGTCATTTCGAATCCCTGAAAGGGTGAGAAATCTGCTGGTGAAACAGGAGATTTCTCCCTTCGATCGAAGTGACAAAGGGTTCGGAAAATCCGTTAAATCTGCGTTCTATTATACACAGCATTTCACACCCGGATTTGTAAATTCGCAAAAATTCGTACTTTGTAAGAAATTACCCGTAATGATCATCGGAATTGGTACCGACATAGCAGAAGTAGACCGCATCGGCAGAAGTGTGGAGAAAGAAGCGTTCAAGACGCGTGTTTTTTCCGCGGCTGAAATTGTCTATTGTGAATCGAAAACAAACAGTGCAGAAAGTTTTGCTGCCCGCTTTGCAGCAAAAGAGGCATTTTTCAAGGCAGTGGGAACAGGCTGGAGAGGCGGAATGGCATTCAATGAGGTGGAGGTGCTGAACGATGAGCTGGGAAAACCGACCCTGAATATTACCGGTGAAACAGCTAATGTGATCAGGGAAAAGAATATTCGCGTCATTCATGTATCTTTATCACATGTGAAAGATGTCGCAATGGCAACGGTTGTACTCGAAGGATAATTGAAAAGTGGAACGCAGATCATTATGATTGTTTATGATAAAAATGATTTACTGATAGTGGAGAAGGTTATATCGTAACTATGACCAGATCCGTGTAAATCATAATAGATCCGTCAGATCAGCGTTCCATCACATACAGTATGGAAAAGGATTATCAAAATGATCCCAGAAATCGAAAAAAAATCATTAAGAGACCAAAAAGCCTTTCAGGAGAGTCGCCTCCCTGAGCTGCTGCAATACGTAAGCGAGCGCTCCAAATTCTACTCAGCGCTTTTCAAAGAGCACAACATTGATATCGCAAAGATCAAAACGACTGAAGATCTTCAGCAGATCCCTGTTACCACCAAAGATGACATTCAAAATCGCAATGACGACTTTATTTGCGTTGCACCAAGCAGGATCATCGATTACATTACTACTTCCGGTACACTCGGCGATCCTGTTTTGTTCCCGATGACGGACAAAGATCTTGATCGTCTTGCATACAACGAGTGTATTTCTTTTGAATGTGCCGGTTCCACGAAAGATGATATTTTCCAGCTGATGACAACGCTGGACAAACGTTTTATGGCGGGGATCGCTTATTTCCTTGGGATCCGGAAGCTGGGTGCAGGCGTTGTAAGAGTTGGCGGCGGGATCCCGGAGCTGCAATGGGACACGATCAATCGCATCAATCCGACCGCTTTTGTAACGGTTCCTTCCTTTTTGCTGAAGCTGATCGAATATGCAGAAGCGAATAATATCGACTATAGAAATACATCCATCAGCAAAGCCATTTGCATTGGTGAAGCGCTCCGGAACCAGGATTTTTCGCTGACCACACTGGGTCAGAAAATTCAGGATAAATGGAACATTCAGCTATATTCCACTTATGCATCTACAGAAATGAGCGCAGCATTTACCGAGTGCAAAGAAGGAAAAGGCGGTCATCATCACCCGGAGCTGGTGATAGTGGAATTCCTTGATGAGAATAACAAGCCGGTAGCAGAAGGCGAGGCCGGTGAAGTGACCATCACTACGCTTGGTGTTGAGGGAATGCCACTGATCCGTTTCAAGACAGGTGATCTTTGCTCGCACTATTCCGAACCCTGCAGCTGCGGCAGGAAAACGATCCGCCTCGGACCGATCGTTGGAAGAAGAAAACAGATGATCAAATACAAAGGAACAACGTTGTATCCGCCGGCGCTGTATGATATCCTGAACAACATCGACGGCGTGAAGAACTACGTGGTGGAGGTGTTCACCAACGACATCGGTACGGACGAGATCCTGATCCGGATTGGTTGTGAGAACATCCCGGAGCATTTTGAAAAAGACATAAAAGATCACTTCCGCGCAAAGCTTCGTGTTGCACCACAGGTAAAATTCGAGCATCCGGACCTGATCAGTAAAATTCAGTTTCCCGAGCTCAGCCGCAAGCCGGTCATATTTTTTGATAAGCGTTAATACTCCTGATATTGTGAAAAAAATCCTTTCCTTCTTCCTGTTTGCTTCCTTAAGCACTTTTGCTCAAAGCACAAAAAGTGATAATGATCTGCATTCCTCCGGCGATCTGCCGTCTTCCGTCGTAAATGAGCTTCAGGTCAAAATCAAGGCAGAATGCGGGGAAGAGGACCGGATGAGCTATACCCGCAAGCTCGGGATGGATTCCGTTATTTGGTATGATACCTATTTATATAACCTGCTTCTGAGCGGAGAAGTGCTGTATGGCGATAGCCTCGGAATGTATGTTAATCGCGTTGCCGGTCAGTTTTTGAAAAACGGAAGCGACAATGCCGGACCGGTTCATTTTTACGTAGTGCGTTCTTCTTTCCCGGAAATCTATTCATTTAAAAAGGGATTCGTTTTTGTCACCACCGGCCTGATCGCCCAGCTTGAAAATGAGGCACAGCTTGCATTCATTCTTGCGCACGAGGTTGCTCATATTAAACTGAAACACACCGATGATCTGAATATCCGGGATGGAACCGAGTTGTACTACCGGAATCAATTCTCCTACGTTGGTCTGATGCAAAGCTTAAAGCGGACACGTTCCATAAAAGAGGAAACGGAAGCGGATGCGGAAGCGCTGCGGATGCTGAAAGATCCGGGCTACAGCAGTGAGGCCGGTGTTCTTGCATTGGAGCTGTTCTTTTATCGATCGCTTCCGTTTGATGATAAACCATTTGATCCATCGATATTCAACTTCCCGAATTTTAAGCTCAGAGATCCGGTGCTGCTGAAAAAAACAGAACCGATCAAGCCTCGTGAATCCGGTGATTCTAATGAAGAAGGCGAAGATCTGCTCCGCCAGCGAAGGGGAAACCTGGAGTCGGAAGCGCTGGCAGCTGAAAGCGGACAGAAGAAATTTATTTTACCGAAACAGGATTTTTTAGCTGCGAGAAACCTGGCAAGGTTTGCACTTTGCAGAGACTATATAGCAGATCGCGATTATGTGAATGCGATCTATGCCTCTTCTCTCCTCCTTAAAAAGTATCCGGGTGACCATTATCTGGAGACGATCATTTCCCAGGGACTTTACGCCGCTGAGATCTCACGGAGCAGTGACAGAAGAGGTCCTCTGCTGGATTATACAGGTGTCCCGAAAGCGAATCAGTCGGAGTATGACGATTATATTGATTTCGACTATACGAGGATCGAAGGAAATTCACAGGCAGTTTATTATCTGTTCGGGACCATCGAACCGCAGGAGCTGAATGTGATGTCCATACTTTATACCTGGAAAAGCTATAAGAGCTCCGGCGACCGGTCAATGAAACCGATCATTGACAGCTTGCTGGAAGAGCTGTTTACGGCGAACCACCTGCTGCAATCGAGCTTTGCAAAGCATACAAAAGAAGAACAGCGTGCACTGGACTCCATTGCCGGGGCGGATAATTCCACAGAAGAAAATAAATACTCCAGGATCAAAGCGCAGCAGACAAGCAGCAGCTCGGAAACCACCGAAGCGAAACTGGCTTATGCTTTCATTGACCAGTTTAAGGACGATGAGTTTACCGCGATGTATAACCAGGCTTATATCAGAAGCAAAAACCGGTCGCATACGGGCACCGCGTATCTCTTTCTTGGTGACAAAAAGAAGCCTGTTCCGCTGGCCGTCATCGTGGACCCGACATTTTCCATCTATCCCTCAAAGAAGGAATTAATAAAAAGTGAATCGGAGAAGATCGAGCAGCAGCGGGAGATCTATATAAAGATGCTGGCGACGGAGATAAAGAAAAAGAGCCTGCCTCACATTATTTTGCGCCCGACAGATTCGCTGGGATTAAGCGCCGACGAGTACAATGACCGTGCAAAGCTGCACCGCTGGTTCCTGGAGCGAGAGAAAAACGGTAATAACCCGGATCCGATCGTTTTCGGAGCCGGTGACATGCAGGCGCTTGCAGATAAATACGGAACGCCGTTTTTTGCATTTTGCGTGGTCAGGGTGGTCGATCAGGCTAATGACCGGACAGATCATGTTTTTAAAGTATATAATGTAGTCACGGGCGAGCTGGTACGTTTCGAAGTGAAGTTCATTAATTACCTGTCAAAACCGGCGGATATGCTTTATCACATCAATGATTGCTTAGAGCAGCTAAGTACCCCCGCTTCAAAATAGCATTGTTAAGTTAATGACATCCAGGTTGTTGCGAATAGACGGGCTTTTTTCCGACATTTTCAAAATTAACTTATGTCAATGATTCTGCTATCTTTGCCAACGACTAACTAAAACAAACAAAACATGAAAAGAAAAAAATTATTCCCATTGGTCCTTGGGATGATTTCTGTGTCGGCTTCAATGCAAGCGCAGACAAGCGCAGGTCCATATACCGTTCGGAATTCTGAGGAGTTTGAATCTCCTAAGAAGCACGTTATATCCGATCCGATCGCTTATGGCGACAAAGGGATCGTTCAGATCAATATCCAGAAAGCAAAATCATTCTCATTTCAGTTGTTCAATACTGACCTGGTTTACCAGAAAGAAAATACAGTATCCACAGAAGGATTGCTGAATGAGCGCGTACAATACCAGCGCGCGGTGAAGCTGAAGGATAAGACTTATTTCTTTTTCCGGGATGTTTTCCGGGATGAAGATAAGGAAGGAATTTCTGCTCTGGAGTTCGATCCGGACAAGCTGGAATTCAAAGGCGCTTCAACGAACCTCTTCAAGTCATCCGACCGTGTCCGCATTGGCGGAGTGATGATCGGCTACGGTTTCGGAGTAGCAGGTTCGGCAGGAGAAGGATATGGATTTGAGCTGTCGGAAGACAAAACCAAATTTCTTTATACATATGCTTTGCAGCCGAAAGAGAGAAAAGATGAGCTGAACAAGGACATTATCGGTATGTATACTTTTGATGAGAACCTGAAGCAGCTGTGGGGTGCTGAGTTTGAAATGCCTTATACAGAAGCGAAAATGGACAATCTTGGATATACGGTTGCCGACGATGGCAAAGTATATATGCTGGCCAGGGTTTATGAAGGTGAAACTCCGAAAGAAGGAAGAGGACGCGGTGCTGACAAAACGGCGCCGAACTACCATTTTGAAGTACTTGTTTACGATAAAGGCACCAAGACGCCGAAGTCGATAGAGATCAAGCTTGATAATCACTTTCCAAAGGCTTCTTATATATACGAAGATGCGGCTCACAATATCATTCTTGCTGGCTTCTACGGAAAAGCATACAACAAACCAGTGGATGGAGCTTACATGGTGAAGCTGGATGTGGCTTCCGGTACATTCTCGAAAGTAAACGGCGGATATTATGAGATCCCGTCTGATATCATTAAATCATATACTTCCGACAGAGAAAAGCGTAAGCTGGAGAAAAAAGAGTCGAAGGATGATGATCATGACATCGGTATTGATAATCTCCAGATCAGGGACATCTACTCAATGCCTGATGGCAGCACGAAGATCGTTTCTGAGCAGTACGTTGTAGTGGAAACATACTACTATGATATGAACTGTAAATGTATGAGAACGAGATACGACACTTATGCTGATGATATCTTCGTGATGAGCATTGAAAAAGACGGAAAGCTCGGATTTGTGAAAAAAATTCCTAAATCACAGCATGCCGCTGGTGCATACGGTGCTGGGATTTCGATCAATTCACTGGCGGTTGGTAACGACGTTCATATTTTCTATATCGATAATATCAAGAACATGGACCTTCCTCCAACTGAAGCGCCGAAGAGACACGAAGACAGAAGAGGTGGATTCCTTACCGGAGTTACCGTTACTGCAAAAGGCGATGTAAAAAAATACAGTCTCGGCGAGATCGAGAAGTATGAAACGAATTTCTTTATCCGCGAGTTTGTGCCCGGCGGTCGTAATAACCTGATCAGCACGGAGCGCAAGAAAAGAAAGAATACCTTATTCTCGATCGACGTTAAATAAATTCGACGAAAAAACAGGCTTGTCAAAGCTCCCGGCTGTATTGCAGTCGGGAGTTTTTGTTATATTTGTATAACACTTAAAACTAACATGATGAACAGTTCGAAGATTGGAAAGCACCTGATCGCCGGTGCTTTTGGTTTTTTATTAAGCACGGTTTCCTACTCACAGTATGCAACCGATTATACACCCCTCAGATCCTCCGGTGCACTCCCGGATGAATTCCTCAAGACAGCCAGGGCGCTATCGGAAGAAGAGCTAAAGACCGTTGGATATGGTACCGACAGGTTAGCCAAGCAGCAGTTCGTCATGTCGAGCAATTATTTTCTCCGGGATCTCCTGCTGAGTGGTGACGTATTGATCAACGATCCGCTGGGTAACTATGTGAACAAAGTAGCGGATGAGTTGCTGAAGAATGATCCGGAGCTTCGTAAAAAGATCCAGATCTACGTTGTGAAATCGCCCGATGTAAATGCACATGCATTTGACCGTGGCTTTATCTTTATCAATGTCGGATTGCTTGCCCAGCTTGAAAATGAAGCGCAGCTCGCATACGTGCTTGCACACGAGATCACACACGTGGTAAAAAAACATTCGGTAAACCAGTTCATCGAAAACATAAAGCTGGATAACGGAACAAGCACCTATGAAGGCGGCTCCTATGAGGCGAGGGATCTTGCGAAATACAGATTCTCCAAGGAAAATGAAACGGAAGCGGACGAGGAAGGCCTGATCAGGATGAAAGAATCCGGTTACAGCATCAAAGCGATCAACGGTGCATTCGACGTGCTTCAATACTCCTACCTTCCATTCGAGCTGGTTGATTTCAAAAAATCATTCCTGGAAGATCAATACCTGGTTTTACCGGATACTGTATTCCTGAAGAAAACTTCGGAGATCAAATCCAATGACGATTATGACGATACCAAAAGTACTCACCCGAATATCAGGAAGCGCCGGGCGGCAGTTGAGCCTGACCTGGTAGTCGCAGATGAAGCTTCCCGTAAGAAATACCTGGTATCGGAAGATGAGTTCAAGAAAGTAAGGGAGATGGCACGTTTCGAAAGCTGCCGGTTATACCTCGTCGATCGTGATTATATGAATGCGATCTATGCCGCGTATATCCTCCTGGAAAAATATCCTGATAATATTTACCTGCAGCGGATCGTTACAAAATCGTTGTACAATGTGACCGTCGCTAAATCCACAGGTGCCCGTTACAAATCAAAGTACCAGTACAGCACGGTTAATAATGCCCGTCTCAGCTCTAAATCATATTCGATCCCTGATTACGAAAAGATCGAGGGCGCTTCCCAGCGTGTTTACTATATGCTCGATCACCTCGAAGGAAAAGAAATAAATACGATCGCATTATCGTATGCATTCAAGGCGCATAAGAAGCACCCGGAAGATGTTGTCCTGGCAAATCTTACCGACAGTCTTTTTTCTGAGTTGATCAATGTTAATCAGCTTTATCCGGGCGATTTTTCCAAGCAGACAAAAGCGCAGCTGATCGCTTTGGATACCGCAAAAACAGAAACTACCGCGGTTGACACTACCGGTGAAGACAGCAAATACTCCAAGATCAAAAAGCAGCAGCAAAAGGTGGAGGTGACAACCGATGAGAACTTCACCAAATATGCATTTGTAGGTTTGCTCCAGGATAATGAATTTGTAAAAGCATTTGCAAAAGCGGCAAAAGGACAAACTCATAAAGCAGAAGAAAAGAAAGACAATCTTTCTTACAAAGAAAGAAAAAAGCGAGATCAGCAATTGGCGAAAGAGAATCAAAATAAGTATACACTTCTTGGTGTCGATAAAGTGCTTTTCCTTGATCCTTTCTACATGAAGGTAAAGAGGTCGGGCAATACCGAAATGGTCAACTATTTTGAATCCGAGGATAAGCAGAAAAAGCTGGAAGATATCCAGCGCAAATGTGCCGACCGGCTCGGACTGCAGTATGAGAGCTTGAATACAAAGCATCTCGAGGCAGGCGATATTGATCGTTACAACATGAACAGCGTTCTGAACGATTGGCTCACGGAGCGTTTTAATCATGGCGACAATGCGGATGAAATGGTGGTCGGAACAGACGAGATCAAAGCGCTGACGGAAAAATACGGCACAAAGTATCTGGCCTGGTCAGGTGTGTACAATGAGAAAACACATAAGGCGCATAATACCTATTTCTTTATCCTTTTCAATCTTGAGTCGGGGGAGTTGATGAAATATGAAACGCACTACACGCGTTCAAAAGACAACACGGACCTGATCACGTCATTTGTATACAATTCGCTGATGTACGTTTATAAGCGCCCGAAATGATGAGAAAGCAGCTTGTTGTCATTTTCTGGTTTTGCTCTCTTGGCATTTTTGCGCAGGTTGTTCCTCCCGGGTACCTGGGTAAGAGATTGACTGTCGGCTATGGCGTTGATCTTCTTCCTGCTGTTTCGCCGACTGCGGGCAACGGCGATGGCGGCCTGGGATTAAACCATTCGCATTATCTTAATCTTGAGTATGGTGTCCGGAACCGCACTAATTTCTGTGCGTATTTCCGCTATTTCAAAACCGGCCTGGCGGGGATCGGTGCACTCAACTATTCCGGCATCAACGTCACGTATGAACCGCTGTCTAAACTACCGATGCAGTTTGCGTCCTATGACATTGGGATGGCGCTTAAGTTCTTCCATAAGGGATTTTATGCACCCATTGGTAAATACCGTAAGCTTGGCTTAATGGCAATGATCAACAAAGTGACATATGAACAGAGCCGTTTCCAGTATTATGAGAATTCCAAACCCAAGTATTTTTCGGTTGGTCCCGGGGAATATGATTTTTTCCGGATGGCTATCACCTATGAGCTGGGTATCGAACGTGCGATTGCTGATAAATTTGTGTTTGATGCGGGCCTGAGAGTAGCGGTGGTACCACGTCGTCTTTTCCAGGGACTGGGAACTGCTCTTTTTGATGATACTTCTTCTTATACCGGATATGAGTTCGAAAATCTGTCGGCAAAGGTGGAAGAGAATTTTGAGAACAGGATCTTTGTGCATGAATTGTTCAGCGTTCATCTTGGAATCGGATTTTTAGCTTTTTAAAAAGATGAAGAAGCCGGTGATTTTTATTTTCCTGCTCTTCCTTGCCTGTCAGTTACCTGCACAGTTTTCACCTGGTTATATGGGAAAGCGACTGGTGGTTACACACAGCACTCATTTTTTTCCTGCATTCGGCGAGCCTGGATTATTCCGGAAGAAAGGCATTTTGAATGTAGCGCATACTGCGGGGGTGGAGTTTGCATTACAGCAGCATACCATGGTTTCACTTGCTGTCCAGTATGTATATACAGGGGTAAATTACAAGTCAACCGAATATTATTATAATAATCTTATCCCCCGGGATGATCCATCAGTTGGCCCCGCAAGAGAAAGTGTACTACAGTATTCATTCGGGTTAAAAAAATTCCGGAAAAATGCACCGGGTCCTTTTGGATTCTATATGAAATGGGAAGTGTTGTACAGGAAGTACCGCGTTACTTATGATCCGGATGCATTTGTGAAAGAGGATGACAGCGGATACGGTATCAACTATCTGCCGGCTGACGGCGGTGTCGGGAGCATAAGTTTTTCCGGTGCGGGCTTTGCTTATTCTGCTGGTTTTCAACGGATCCTATGGGATAAGCTGGTTGTAGATTATGGTTTGAGATTTCAGATCGGCGGACCTCTCCGTTCGAACACGACAAAAAACAATGTTGAGAAATATATGATGAGTAATGCGGAATCACGTTACTTCGAGCATCAGTTGCTGAACTTTAAGCTTGGCATTGGCTTCCTTGCCTTCTGAAAAAATGAGAAAAGTATTTTATTTTCTTCTGCTTTTTTTACCGGCCGCTGAAATACAGGGCCAGAGCCTGACTCCCGGTTACATGGGAAAGCGGTTCAGTGTCGGCATTACCGGAGCCTTTTCACCAAACTTCAACATCCTGTACCGTCTGGATAATCCTCATACGGTTTATCCCGGTCCGGTCATGACAATTGGCGGAAACATGGAGTATGTTCTTTCCGATCGTAAAGTATTATGTCTTTCCGCGCGGTATTTTACGAGGAACATTCCAACTGAGTACTATGATTATAATGCAATACCCGGCGCTGTGGTCGATAAGACCCGTTTAGAAAAAATGCGGACGATTAACTACTCCGTTGGGCTAAAGAGATTCAGCCGCAAAGAGATTGCACCGCTTGGCTTTTACCAGAAATACGAGGCATTTTTGGTAAGAGGCTCCCTGGATTATCAGGCATATGAGCTGGAAGAGCAGACCGGTAATGGTTTCGCATATACAACTACGGTTTATCCGGCCGGAAAACTCCTCTTTAAAGGTTTCGGCGGCGGCTATTCGATCGGGAAGCAGCGGGTGTTCTTTGATAAAATGCTGGTAGATTATGGCGCGCGGGGAACAATGATGATCTGCACCTTTCATACCCCGAGTGCTTATCTAAAGCAAATTGCAGGGAAAGCACAAGATGCCAATATCATCATGTTAAATGTTTTTGTCGGGATCAATTTCCTGGCGTTCTGATTTTTTGAGAAAGCTGATTCTATACTTGCTTTTATTTAGCATCTCCGGGGGACTTTTTTCACAAGCTCCAGGATATATGGGAAAGCGATTTGTTGTAACGCACAGTTGTCATTATTTTCCTGCTTTCGGAAATGCTTCTCTCTTTAGAAGAAGCGGCTGGATGAATGTTACAGAAGCGATCGGAGCTGATATTGCAATGCATAATAACATGAATATTTGTATTGCTGCTCAGTATATCGGGACCGGTGTAGACTATGTTAATGGGTATTCGACTTCGTTTTACGATATTAAAGTGGCAGACATACAGCATGCTCCCGCACCGTTAAATGTCATTCAGTTTTCGCTAGGTTTGAAAAAATTTCGAAAAAGAATGATGGCCCCAATCGGTTTTTATATGAAATGGGAACTGCTTTATATGAAGTGTTTTCTTGACTATGATCCCGGTGCGTTTGAAGTAAGAGGGGTAGGCCGCCATGGATATTCACCTGTTAGTGAAACGGGCAGGATTCAGGGAAGCGGCATTGGAGGAGCTTATTCGGTTGGATTTCAGCGGATCTTATGGCACAAACTGGTCGTCGATTATGGCGGGAGATTTGAACTCAGCGGAACAATGTCCGGGTATTATGAGCACGAATCGGATACGTATATGATGAGAAATGCGACAAGCCGTCTGCGGAATCACCAGATATTGTCGTTAAAATTAGGTATTGGATATTTGGCATTTTGATATGAAAAAAGGCTGCCTGTTTATTTTTAGCATTTTCCTATTGCATTTCGTTCAGTATGCTCAGAAAGACCCGGTTCCCGGCTATATGGGAAAACGTTGTGTTATAGGATATACGGTATTGGCGCACCCCTCTTTTCCCGATGTTACGGAATCAATTGGTACCAGTGACCCGCACGATTATCCCTGGCTGAATATGACGCATGCGGCAACTTTTGAGTATTTTATGCCGAAAAGGACTTCGTTGTGTTTGGGATTCCAGTATTCCCGTTTATGGCTGGGGTATTTGAGCGGACACATTGCTTCATCCTATCGGGGAAAAGGGAATCAAAAATATCCTGCGTTGCTAAATACGGAGGCAATCACAATTGGATTTAAATCTTTTGCGAAAGGATCAATTGCACCCTTGGGCAGGTATTTTCGTATGGATGTACTTGTCTTGTTTAATAAGTTCCACGCTGATCCGGAGGGTATCACTCATTCAGAATTTGGTATTGATCCTGTAACTCATCGTTATGGCAACTATTGGGTACCTGTTAAGGAAAAGGAGATGACATTGACCTCGTTCGGCGGTGGTGCATCGATAGGACTGGGAAGACAACGGATCTTTTTTGACCGGCTCGTTGTAGATTCGGGAATTCGCTTATGCATAGCATTGGCACAAGATCCCGCAAATAGCTCCTATTCCAATAGCTTTAACGTTACAAGCAGGGTCTTTTATAATCAATTTATTAATTTCCGACTCGGGATCGGTTTCCTGGCCTTCTGAAAAATGAAAAAAATACTTGTTTTGTCCATTTTTGTTTTGTCGCTTGCAGATATGCAGGGACAAAGCGCCATTTCCGGATACATGGGAAAACGTGCAACGGTAAGCTATTCCATTTTTGCGCATCCCAGCTTGCCAGGCTTTGCGGGCTTCTTCGGAACGAATAGTCCTTACGATGATCTCTCCATCAACCTCACCCAGGCAGGAAGCTTTGAATATCTTTTTGCAAAGAAGACTTCTGTTTGTCTCG
The DNA here is from genome assembly GCA_045805205.1 of Bacteroidia bacterium. Taxonomy (GTDB): domain Bacteria; phylum Bacteroidota; class Bacteroidia; order 2-12-FULL-35-15; family 2-12-FULL-35-15; genus 2-12-FULL-35-15. The sequence continues at coordinate 78,482 of JBJMLR010000009.1, forward strand.
GTTTCCAGTATTCAAAACTCTGGCTGGGATATGAAGATGAATATGTCGCAAGAACATATTCCGGCACGGGCGGACTGAAATATCCAGCGCTTTGTAAAACAAAAGGGATCAGCCTTGGCCTGAAGTTCTATACACGAACGCGCATCGCACCGGTAGGAACGTATTTTCGGGGAGATCTCCTTGTGTTGTTTAACTCAAAGTATACCGACCCTCATGGCATTTCACACATGGAATATGGTGAAGATCCGATAACCCATCAATACGGCAACCATTATATTCCGGTTACGGATAAACCGCAAACATCAACGTCCGGCGGGGGAGGTGCTTCCATCGGGCTCGGAAGACAACGGATCTTTTTTGATCGTCTTGTTGTGGATTCCGGAATGCGCTTTTGCATTGCACTTTCCTCGGAGCCCGGGGGAACAGGTTATGCTGCTCAGTTTCCTGTTATGGAGAGAGTATTCTTCAGCCAGTTTATCAACTATCGTCTCGGGATCGGTTTCCTGGCTTTCTGACCTGAAAAAATAGCTGCTGCCGGATATGAGAAAAACGTTTTTACTTTTTTTGCTTCTTCCGTTTTTTACCAATGCCCAGATTTCGGGCTACCTGGGAAAACGATGCATCGTTTCCTATTCCAATTGTTTTATGTATGGTGTGTCTGGCCCGACCGCCAGGAGTAGCGGGTCGGGTTTTAATTTTACACACGGACTTGGTATTGAATACCAGGTAAAGGAACGGATATCGCTCGGTCTTAACGGGCAGTTTGTCCATACCGGTGTCGGATATAAATATGTCAAATACAACTACGGAGAACATTCACCGATGATCCTGAATAATTTTGCCGTTGGTATTTCTCTTAAGAAATATGGAAAGAGAAGAATTCCGCCGCTCGGCTTTTATCAGAAATTTGAAATTTTCTTTTCTCATTACACTGTTAAATACGATACGAGCTTTTTTCGGGGAAAAGGTATCGAACATTATCATAGCAATATGACTTACTCCACCGTACCTACCGGTTCAGGTGAGATCGCATTCAACGGATTGGGTGGTGCTTTCTCGATCGGCAAGCAGAGAGTCTTTTTCCATAAGCTGGTTCTGGACTACGGCGTGCGTGGAGCGATCCTGTTTCCGATGATCCCCGGTTTTAATACGGAGGTTGAGCAAAGTGTTTGCGGTCAATCCGGATTGCGCTTCTTAGGACACCAGATGCTTAACCTTAAGATCGGAATCGGATTTTTAGCCTTTTGATGAAAAAGCTCCTGGTCATATCGTCATTTATCCTGATCGCCAGCGGTTGTTTTGCCCAGCGGATGGTTCCCGGTTATCTAGGCAAGCGGTTCACGGTCGGTTATACATTTAATGCCGCGCCCAATCTATCCAGTATCATTTATTTTTATGGTGGCGAGAAGTTCAGTTACCGTGGTCCGCTGATGAAACACGGTATGAAAGTAAGTTATGTGACGGGACGTCGTGAATTCTCCTTCAACGTGCGATATCTTGCGAAGCGAATCGATAACAGCGCTTACCGCAATTCGGATATTGTAATCCTTCCCGATCATGAACGTTTTAATATGATCGATTACGTGCTCTCCTGGAAACGTTTTGGGAGTACAAAATCCGCCCCTCTTGGAGGTTATTATGGATGGGAGCTTTTCTACTCAAAAGGCTGTATGAACTATCATCCTTACCAGAGAGATGATAACTACACCGGTGAAAAGATCAGTCATTCCGGAGGCAAAGTGGAATCGGCCGGATGTGGCTTTTCCTATGCGTTGGGAAGACAACGGATATTTTATGACAAGCTGGTAGTCGATTACGGTTTAAGTGTTTCACTTTTGGTGTGGGGACGCATGAACACACAGAATATTTATGAGGAGTACCTGGAAAAGAATGGTCCCAGATCGTTTTCCGAAATTCCGCAGTTTAATGTGCATCTTGGTTTTGGTTATCTTGCGTTCTAAATGAAAAAACTACTCCCTTTAATTTGTGTGCTTCTCTGGCTGGATACTTCGGCTCAGAAGCTTGTTCCCGGCTATCTTGGAAGACATGTCAGCCTTGGATACACCTTTTCTATCTGTCCGAACCTGTATGGCGAAGACTATGATTATCATCCGATCCTGACCGAAACAGCACATATCGGTTATATCTTTTCGCAGCAGCATGAAGTTACCTTCAGCGTAGATTATTACACAAAAAAGATCGACAATGGAGGAAGCACATCGACTGATCCGACAAACCGTTTCAATTTATTCGGATATGCTTTGGGATTAAAGCGTTTCAGGAAGATGAAGTTCGCGCCGCTCGGTGCTTATCATCAGTGCCAGGCGATCATGTATCATGGATCGATCGCATTTAATCCGTATCAATTGAAGAATACAAGCGGTACCGGACCTGCTGTACGAAGCTATTCCGGCGGGAAGCTGGAAGCACAGGGTTTCGGATTCGCGTATTCGATCGGGATACAGCGAATGGTCAGCGACCGCCTTGCGTTGGATCTCGGACTTAAGGGACTATACCTGTTCTTTGCCGACGAGGATCTTTATCACAGCAGCTATGAAGAGCATCTTCTTGTCGACGGGCCCGAAAGCCTTATGACCGGCTTACCATTTTTGAACGGCTATATTGGTTTGCGCTTTCTTGCGCACTAGCTTTTTGTGCGCGAACTGGCTTTGAACTTTACTCCATGATCTTTGCAGATCTTTTTCGCAACATCTCTTCCGGTTTTTATTGCGATCGGTAAGCCGCCTCCCGGCTGGTTCCAGTGGCTGGAATAATAGAAATTTTTCAGTCCCGGAAAATGAAATCCTACCGGTGATTTTGCAAGCAGGTTTTTTGTCGGGAGCCATCCTTGTGTGCTTCCTTTCCAATTGCCGGTATACCGTTGGAAAGTCGCCGGTGTGGCAACATCGATCACTTCGATGTTTTCCTTTACTCCTCCCAGTGTTTTGTCAAGAAGAGCAATGATCTTTTTTGTGAATTCCTCTTTCGCCTGGCGGTATTTAGGCCGGTCATTTTTCCGCGCATCGATCCAGAATTCCCGGTTAGTTGTGTAGTAGCTCACGGTAACAGAGGTTTTACCTTTTGGCGCGAGCGTTTTATCGTAATTGTAAATGTGTACCTCAAATCGCGGGTAGCTGGAGCCATCGGGGGAAATCAGTGGTTCCTCCAATGGCACGCGAAAGAAGTGCGGCCAGTCGCTGAGATCTTTCCCGATCCCGAAGGAGAATTGCATCACCGAAAAGAACACTTCATTTTTCCGGAGGTCACGTACATCCAGCATGTGCTGATCCACGTATTTTCCCTCCAATGCTTCGAATGCCGTGAAGTTCCAGTCGGCCGCGGAAAGCGTAAGGTCCGAATAATGCGTTACATCGTTTCGCACCAGCAATCCTTTTGCAATATTGTTTTCCGTGAGGATCTTCTTAACGGGAGTTTTATAATGAACTGTTCCCCCGAGCGAGGTATACGTCTGCTCGATCTTTTTTGCAAATTCCATGGATCCGCCGATCGGGTAGCCGGCGCTCTTTTTATCGAAAACAGAGAGCGGCATGGTGAGCACCATCATGTTCACTTCATCGCCGTCATAAAGCAATTCAAAGCTTTCGCGGAGAAAAGGATTTTTGAATTTTCGCGCGTAGGTAAAATTTGTATGGTTTTTAATTTTAAGGAACCAATAGAGAAATTCGAGATAGCGTGTCATTTTCATGCTGCGGACCATCGACTGAAAGAACGGAAGATCGTCCATAATAGGAGGCAGGTCGAACTTCTGCATGATGCGCATGGGTTTGATAAAATCGCGGATCGCTTTGCTGTCTTCGGGAGCAAGATCGATCATGTAATTTTCAAGCGCGGTGAGATTGGTGTACAGCTTGAAATTCTTTTCGCCGTATTTGTTTGCGTGATCTTTTGTTCCGACTTCTACACGGATATCGTGATTGTGGAATTCGATCTTTTTCATGTCGAGTAATTCCGACCAGATCTTATAGAAAGACGAACCGGTATCTGAGCCAAGGATCCAATGAGCGCAGCTATCGAAAGTGTATTCGCCTTTTTTCCAGCTGGTGCAGAGTCCGCCGGGGATGGAGTGCTTTTCAAAGATGTGTGTTTCAAAGCCATTCATCTGCAGGTAGATTCCCGCAGTGAGCCCGGATACTCCGCCTCCGATGATGTTGACTTTGATTTTCTTCATATAAAACAAAAAGGAGATGTATTCACAACTCCTTCAATTTTTTCGTTTCAATTTTACCGCAAAGACGCTGAGCTTTTCGCAGAGCGCTGCAGATTTTCATCACTGCTTGTTATTATGTCAAGATCCGGGCATCAAAAATTTACACATCGGAAATCTGCACATTAATCCTGCACATCAAAAATCTGCAATCATTTCTCTTCCGCTGCCGAAGCTTTTTGCATCCGGATGATCTTCGCCAATGTTGTTACTGCACGTTCATGCTTTTTTACAAATGGATTTTCCATGTCCCATACATATCCCGCTAAAACGGAGCAGATCTGTTTTTTAATACCGGGATCCGGATTCTTTGTAAAGAAGATCTGGTGGAGATCGCCATTGTACCACGTTTTTACGTACGTTCTGAAGGTATTGATCCCCTGCATCATGTGATCAACGTATTCTTTCTGCCAGTCGACCGTTCCGCCTTTCAGCTTTTTGCTTACGAGGCGTGCAGCAGTATTTCCGGATTCCATCGCGAATGTTACCCCGGATGAAAAGACAGGATCAAGGAATTCGGTAGCATTTCCTGCGGTAACAAATCCATCCCCGAAAAATTTGGTAGAAGTTACTGCATATCCTTCAATTGTTCTCGGAGGCAGCACCATTTCCTGGTCGCTGAAACGTTCTTTCAGGAAGGGGCTGTCCGCTGCAAGTGCTTTCATGCGTTCCACGGGATCTTCAGGGAACTGCTTAAAAAACTCGGGGTCGCCGACATAGCCAACGGAAGTAATGCCTGTAGAGAACGGAATGATCCACACCCATACATCCTGGCGGTGAACAAGGACCGTGATGCGGTTTCCTTCGACTCCGGGAGGGCGGTTCGGATCTTTGAAATGGGTGAAATGTGTTTTGCGCGGATCGAAGCTGGATTGCTTATTCAGTCCGAGCAGGTTCGGAATCACACGTCCGTAGCCGCTGCAATCAATAATATAGCGTGCTTCGATCTGTCTTTTATTTCCGTTCGCGTCTTCAACAGTTGTAATTGAAGATTCATCCGGATTGAATTGTATCGCGGTAACGCCCGTTTCGAACTCCACCGGGATTCCTTTTTTTGCAACTCCATCGGCCAGGATCTTATCAAATTGAGCTCTCTGAACCTGCCAGGTCCAGGTCCAGCCTTTGCTGAACTGGTCGGCGAAATTGAAGTCGCATACTTTATCTCCCATCAGGAATTTCGCTCCGAACTTTTCCTGGAAACCGGCTTTTTTAACGTCTTCCAATAATCCGGCTTCATCCAGGTGGTCCATTACCCGCGGCAGGAGGCTTTCACCGATCACGAAACGCGGGAATTTTACTTTTTCAACTACACGTACCTTTAGTCCGTTCTTATGGACAATAGAGGCGGCGATACATCCGGCCGGACCGGCTCCGATCACCAATACATCTGTTTTTTCAATTGTCATTTTTTTGTTCTTTATGCCGATTCAGCCACCTTTAGAAATTCTCACGGAAAAGGCGGTGTAATGGTTGCAAATGTAGCCATTTTTCAGCTTCCCCGGCCAATTTTGCCGTCGCGTTTTTATTGATTTTTTACCTAAATTGCAGGCCCGATGGGAACACCGATCATTTCTATAGAAGGCCTTTCAAAGACATTCCGCGGTGCAGGAGCTCCTGCGGTAAATGGAATATCATTGGCTATAAACAGCGGCGAGATCTTCGGATTGCTCGGGCCGAACGGCGCCGGGAAAACCACTACCATTTCGATCCTCTGCGGATTATTTCCTGCAACCGGTGGTAAGATCTCCGTCGCGGGAAAGGACGTGAGCACAGATCCTGAAAGCATCAGGCAGATGATCGGCGTGGTGCCCCAGGATATTGCTTTATACCCGACGCTCACCGGTCGTGAAAATCTTAAGTTTTACGGTGCGATGTATGGGCTCAGCGGAAAAACATTGAACGATAAAATTGAAATATGGCTGGATAATTTCGGGTTGGAAGAAGCAGCGGATAAAAAGATCTCGACCTATTCAGGAGGAATGAAGCGGCGTGTAAATCTCATCGCCGGAATTCTTCATGATCCGCAGATCCTTTTTCTTGATGAACCAACCGTTGGTGTTGATGTTCAGTCGAGGAATGTGATCATAGAACATTTAAAGGAATTGAATAAAAAAGGAATGACGATCATTTATACTTCGCATCACATGGAAGAAGCGGAACATTTTTGTACACGTGTTGCGATCATCGACCATGGCAAGATCATCGTTGAGGGAAGTCCCGGAGAGCTGATCCGTTCTTATGAAAACTGTCAGCGGCTGGAAGATGTGTTTCTGCATTTGACGAAAAGAAAGTTAAGAGACTAAAATATACAGATAACGAAACAAAGCGAATTAATGGAACGCGGATGACGCGAAAAAACAGATAATAGCGGATTTATGTCAAACTGGACGTAGCGTTTTATTCTGTGATTCTCTGTGTCCTCCGTTTCTCCGCGGTGAAAATTATCTGGATCAATGAACCTGTGAATCAACTGATAGCTGCCATAAAAAAAGAAATGCTGATCCTGTTACGTGACAGGGTTGGACTGGCTGTGCTGTTCCTGATGCCGATGATCCTGATCTTCGTGATGACGCTGATCCAGGATTCCGCTTTCAAAAGTCTGAATGAGCGTGGTATTCCGATCGTGTTCGTCGACAATGATAGAGACTCGCTGGGCATCGCGATCGGGGAGGGGCTCCGTCACTCCGATATGTGCAGCTTTAATGATATGATCGACGGCCGGCCGGCAACCGCAGAGCTGGTTCAGAAAGCGGTTGCAGATGGAAAATTCCTGGTCGGGATCGTTGTTCCCAAAGGTGCTACCAACGCTATTCGTGAGAATGTGAAGACGTTGGTAAAGCAAACGCTGGGAGCGGAGCAGGAGGCGGGTAGGGTCGATTCGGTAGAAATTGCGATCTACATCGATCCGATCACAAAGAAATCCTTCATCACATCTGTGACAAGCAGTCTGCGTGAATTCATTTCAGAGATCAAAACAAAGATCATGTTCCGCACCTTTTCCGATCAGATCGCGGAGCTGATCCCGGATAAGAAGAATGCGCCGTCAAATGCTTTTTCAAGATCGCAGATCATCAAATACAATGAGATCTATGCATCGAAAGACATCGGTGAGATCGTTCCGAATGCTGTTCAGCATAATGTTCCGGCCTGGGCCATTTTCGCAATGTTCTTTATCGTCCTGCCGCTTGCCGGAAGCATGGTGAAGGAAAGAAATGAAGGAAGTGCATTGCGTTTACGAACGATGCCGGCGAATTATCTTACGCTGATCAATGGAAAGATAGCGGTTTATATGATCGTTTGCCTGATCCAGCTGGCTCTGATGCTATCGGTTGGATTACTTTTTCTGCCGATGCTCGGACTTCCGGTACTGAACATGGGAAACAGCATTCCGGGGATCATCATTCTTGCCGTTGCGACAGCTTTTGCTGCAACAGGCTATGGCGTAATGATCGGCACGATCGCAAAAACGGAACAGCAGGGAGCGATCATGGGTTCACTGACGGTGCTGTTATTGTCGGCAATCGGCGGTGTTTGGGTTCCTACTTATGTGATGCCGGAGCTGATGAGAAATATCAGTGTGATCTCTCCTTTGAACTGGTCCATCAATGGATTCTATGAATTGTTCCTGCGTGGCGGAGGTGTCAGCGACGTAATTGCTGATGCGCTGAAATTGCTTGCTTTCTTTGTTCTTACGCTTGGTGTGGCGTTGCTGGTGAATAAGAGCAGGAGAAAAGTTTAATCTGAGACCCGGTTTTCACCACTGAGGCACTAAGATCTGATTTGTTTGCATCATCGCGACCGCGTGTCGCCGTAGCTTTAGCGGTAGCACAGGGAGGCACGACCGAAGCAATGACGCTTCGTAAACTAATAAGCGTAATCGCTCAAATACTCAAAATCCTTCGTCAGCTTTCCATCCTTGCAGATCGAAGCGCGCTGAATAATTCCCTCCGAGTCTTCGCCGATGATGCTTGGAAGCACGCGTTCCATCAGGTCTTTTCCGAAGTCATCGCTTGCATCCCGCGGTAATTCGCAGGGAAGATTATCGACAGCCATGATGCAAACTGTGTCTTTATTGAAGGGAAGATCTTCTTTATCTTCTTTGATATTATACCCGAAAAATGGATTTGCGATCGTGGTTGACCGGATGGTAGTTGGAACGGAACCATTCACATCGCAGGTGATATCTGCGATAACGCTGATATGGAAATCCGGTTCTTTCATGTCGCTCAGCTCGAACATTTTTGGTGCGCGCGGATCCCAGTAATGTGCGGAGATGTAGATGTCTGCTGCTTTCGCGTATTTCGGGAACACCGATTCAAAATGTTCAGGATGACTAAAAAAATCCTGGAGGTCGAAATTGTGATCTCCTTTGCGTTCCACATAGTCGCGCGGGTTGAGCTGGCAATACACGGGTTCGCGGAAGGAAGCCATCAGGAACTCTTCCTGTGTCACCTTTCGGATCCTAAGTGCGCTGAGCGTTTCAATTGCGCCATTGGCAACGCGTCCGCCGCCGGTCAGCGCAATCTTGATATTCGGAAGCTTAACGCGTTTTAACTCGTCTTCCATTTCAGCCCGGTCGCGACAGATATTTGCGGGGCGGAGCTGAAACAGATCATATTTTTTTCCATATCCGAGTATGCCGTTATAAGCGCCTACAATCCCTGCATAGCGGCCAAAACCAATGATCCGGTTATGATTTTTGTCGGTCAGCGTTTCATAGTCGATCATTTGGATCTTCTTTTCGATCAGGCTTTTCATCAGCTTCTGATTGTGAGGCTGCTTTTTAATGACATGGGAAAAGAAGAAGTACTTTTTGCCCGGGATCAGGAGGTCCTTCGGAACTTCTTTTACACCCATCAGGATATCGCAATCGCTTACATTTTCCTGCAGGGGAACTCCAAAGGCGGTGTATTCGGCATCATCGTAGCAGCGGATCTTGCTGGGCTGCACAACGATCTCAAGATGCGGGTATTTTCGGATCAGCTCGGCACAGATCAAAGGTGTTAGGGGAACCCGCTTGTCCGGTGGACTCTTTTCTTCGCGCAATACGCCGATCTTTAATTTATTCATAATAATGAGATAGGCGGCAAAGATAATAAATCTATTTCAGCTCCCTTTACCTTCGGATTAGCGGATTATTTAGTAATTTCGGGGGAAACCCGGCATGCGACTCCACCTGGCATTGATATTGATTTTGACGTCTTTGTTTCCTTTTGCGGCTTCCGCACAGGTGAATCTGGATACGGCTTCATTTAACAGGCTGAAAAGCGACCTTCCGCTGGATGTCCCAAACGGTTTGGTGGTGATCGGTGAAGCTCATGACGTAAAGAATACGTTCGTTACGGAGTATTTTATTATCGAGCAGCTTGTTGCCAAGGGATTCAAAAACCTGTACATCGAAAGCGGGCATTCCGAAGCGGCGATCTATAATTATTATTTTGCCACCGGTGATACTTCCTGTCTGCATTACACCCGCGCCGTGCATGAAAACCAGGAATTTCGGACCATGATGGAGCGTCTGTATCAGCTGAATAAAAAGAACAATTATGGAATTGTGCTCAACGGTTTTGATTTCGAAAGGAATGTATCGGTGAATTATCTTTTTCACAAATGGTTCAACGGAGTCATCACCCGGGACATCGATTTTGATAAGCAGCTTGAAAAGCTCCTCGCAATTCCGGATTATGGCGACCGTACATATAAACGCATTGCAGATAATTCGGCTGAGCTGAAAACAGTATTATCGGAGATCAAGGAAAATTTTCCGAAATATGAAAAGCAATACATGAGCATTTTGAATGAGAACTTCCCGGTTTTTAAATCCATTGTTTTTAATCCTTATTATTTTAAAAGCACCGGAGATAAGAACCGCGACAAGTACATGGCGATGATCATGAAAGAATACGAAGATGGAATGGATGGGGAGCAAGGATTGAATAAGTCGATCATCATTACCGGAACGTATCACATCGTTACGAAGGATCGTTTTATCCCGCAGGTCTTTAATAAAGGACTGAGCGGGATCTATGTGAACAGCGTTTTTATCCCGGTGTACCGGAACTGTACAATGGTAGGGGAGAAGCCTTATAAATTCAGCTCTGACAGTTATTTATTACGATGTCTTATCGATAAACCGTCTAAACCTCTTGTGAAATTTTATCGTTGTACGGAGCGGCTCGTGCCCGGACCGCCGGAAGTAACTTATTCTACGATCCTGGTCGGGTTCTACGATCAATAGAATAGGTCTCATCACCGGGTTCCTGGTAGCCGTAGCGTTTGAACTCCTCGGGGTTCATCTGGTGACAGGCAACACAGGAGATCTGGGAGTTAATAAAGATCTGTGGCTCTCCTTTATCGAACAATAAATTCAGCTTACGGTTAAATAATTTCTCATTGACACTGACATCCGTGATTCTTTTTTCAAGCGCAGTTTTGTAAACCCATTCACTATAGCTTGGCGCGAGTTTGATAGCTGTATACACTTTTTTAGCTTCCTCGAGCTTGCCTTGTTTTACGAGCATGTCCCCGAAATTTAAAAGATAGCCTTCAAAATTATGCGGCGCGATCCACGAGTTCCAGCAGGCGCGCTTGATTTTAGGATCGGTGCTGTTTTGAAGTTCGTCGATCAGCCCTGAAATAACTTTGTCGGGATGTTTGAGGATCTCTTTTTTGCTGAGGTGCTTGCAGGAGCACTCGTCCATGGTGATCCATTGATAGCGCAAGCCTTCATGGAATAAGCTGCTGTTTTTATCCATCATGCTCTCAATTGCGGCGAGTGCGAACCGGTTGAACTGCGGCCATTTCCCTACAGCTTCATGCCCGGTCCGGTATCCTTTTGAGATTTTTAGCACATCTTTCCGGATAGCTCCTTCGCATATTTCCGTGGCAGCTTGCAGGCTGTATAGTCTTGCATCGTCCGGGTTAAGCTCGATGGCTCTTTTGAAGAAAAAATTGCTGGTAAAAATATTCTGGAAAACAAGAGGGTCCGGATCTTTTCTTCCGCGTTCGCAGAATTTCCAGAGATAGATAAAGCCAAGATGTGTGTTGAGCTTTGCATCATCGGGTGACTGATACCAAGCGGTTTTAAGCTGAGTGATGATCTGCTGAATGCTGTCATAGTTCCCCTGGTGCAGCTGATCCCACATATAGCGGTTGGCGTCTTTTGCGTGGATGGTTTCATTTGATCGTTCATGCAGAAGCGAGGTGAAACCACAGCACAGGACAATGAGACAGGCGAATATGAATGAGGTGCGATGCATACTAAGCATACAAAAAGAAATATGCCAGATGCTGTTTTTATCGCATAAAACCTATAAAATGCGTATCTTTGCAGTGTAAACGTTCTTTAAAATATGGGGTCGTACTGGTTTTGACAGCGAGTGCGATTTTTATGTAAGCATGTGGTGTGTTGTGAATATGGCACCTAAATCCTAATTCTCACAATTCTATATGGCGAGTCTAACTACGCTATGGCTGCTTAATACCAAGTATTAAGTGCCTTTGTTTCCGGAGAAGCTTTGATCTTCTGCGTCTCCTGTGAAGCATAACAAATGAAGATCTGGTCGCTGGAAGTTCCGGTCAGCGATGAGATAAAGGAACTAAGTAAGCCTTATGGTTCGCAGGAATACCTAAGCTTATCGAAAATCAAATTTCTGATAAACATGTAGAAAGCATATTAATTCCTTGTTTGGACGGGAGTTCGACTCTCCCCGGCTCCACCTTCGCCCTTCGAAGCTTTTCGTCAGAAAAGCGAAGAAGGGCTTTTTGTTTATTACCACTTTGAAAAATTGATCCGCGCAGGGCTTCGGTGGACGCGGTCCACCTTTTTTGATTCCTTGTGAGGGAAAGGGATGATCATCCGCCAAGCGGGTACTCTCCCCGGCTCCACTCAGAAGCCTGGCCTGACGGCCGGGCTTTTTTCATTTCGCCTTGTTTGCTTTCCCGCCGGCCGGCCCCTGCCAATTTTCGAAAATTTGACAGAAATCAAAAAATTTATATATTAGCATTATCGGAGCTACTCCTTCTGTTTAGATTTTTATTGTGCAATCTTATGAGAAGTCTTTTCTCGTGCGCTATTTATGGGAGTACTTATACGGAAAAATAATGAAAAATGGTCGCCAGGAACTGGCGGCTCACGAATTGCAAAAGAGATCCCTCGAAATAATTTAGGCGATTTTTAAGCGGTCATGTTCAGTCGTAACCTTATTAAAGCAGAGTGCTGACGATAAAGGCGATCGCTAACGCGTAACTGTTTCATCCATTTTGAATAAATAAATTCTAGCCAATGATTACATCGGACATTACTTCGCAGCTCACCGAAAAATTTGCGGACATAGAAAACTCCCTGCTGAAAAGATATGATGAACAGGAGAGCCTGGGTTTAATGAGCGGCAAAGCAGGGATTGCAATATTTTTTTCTTATCTGAAAAAGCATACCGGAAGTTCCAGATATGACGAAGTGATCGAAAAATGCCTGATCGACTCTCTTGAAATGGAAAACCATCGGATGATCACCTATTGTACCGGTCTTACCGGTGCCTTATGGGCGGCTGAATTACTTAAAAAGAATAAGATCCTGGAACTGGATGAGAACATGAAGGATGTATATTCAGAAATAGCAAGCACCATTTCCTTTCAACTACAGAATGGCAATATCGATTTTTTACACGGAGCGATTGGCAACATGTTCGCTTTGCTCGATATGGATCCTGAATGCTTTAACATTCATGAGAATGAATTTTTAAGACTGCTGAAAACGCTTGGCGAGGAAAATGAATATCAAATAAAATGGAAAGTGCCGACATGGATCACCATGGAAAAGAGCACTCTGATGTATAATAGTTCTTTATCCCATGGATCCTCCAGTATCATTATTCTGCTGGCTGAGATCCTGAATGCGAACAGAGATTCAAAACTGGCCGAAGAGTTATTGGTGAAAGCCTGTAATTATATTCTTTCAACAAAAAATACAGGTACAGAAAATGGATTTATTTTCCCGAGTATTATGTCCCCCGATGGTGAAGTAAATTCGGAAAGTTCAAGAAAACTGGCCTGGTGTTACGGAGATTTCGGGATCGGTTTGGCTTTGTATAAAGCCGGAATCATTTTGAAAGATGAAAAATTTGAACGTGAAGGTCTCGAAACCCTGGTTTATTGTTCACATTTAAGAACCAACGACCAGATCAATGACGCATGCATTTGTCATGGCTCCGCAGGATTGGCAATCGGCTTTAAAACCTTATTCGAACGGACCGGAATAAATGATTTCGATGTTTCTGCACACTACTGGTTAGAGCAGACAATTGCTTATGCAGAAAACGAGGTTCCGGACTGTGCAGGATATCAATTCTATAATGGTATTACAAAAAAATTTCAACCGGTTTATACCATGCTTGAAGGGCTAACCGGTGTAGGCCTCACGATGCTTTCATTTATGAGCGAGGAAAAATTTGGTTGGGAAAGATGCTTTCTTATACGATAAAAGAGGTTCGTTTTGTTCAAAATGAACGGAAACATAAAGAGATTAGCCGATTAATATGATGCGCACATGTTATGCTGCTAAGAGGTGAACCCGATGCCTGAAAATGAGGGAAAAACTAAAACTCTACACAATGAAAAAAGTAAAGTTGACAGGTAAGCTTTCCTTAAAGAAGGAAACAATTACCAAATTAAACAAGGAACAAATGGGTGTTTTGATGGGGGGCTCAAGAACAATCACAAATTGTTTTCACTGCCCTTCATATCCTGATTGTCCTTCGTACGCAACATGCAGCGGCGCAAGCTACTGTTGTTAATCAGTAAAAAGGTGCCTGACTTGTTCAGGCATCTTTTTGTTTTGAAAGCAGATCGTAATTTAATTCTTTTATTAAATGAAGCAGCTTAAAATCGGGATACTCGACAACGGGTTTATTTCTGAGGGGTCGAATGCGATATCATACATACAGAATCTTATGGATGAAGCACTGCTCTTGGATGATTTGAAGTTCTCCCGGATCTGGGTTACTGAGCACCATGGGGAACGGAATGCATGGCATAACCCTGAAGTATTGGTAACCTTGCTGGCTGGCACTACAAAAAAAATCCGGATTGGGGTGGCAGGAGTATTATTGCCAATCCACAGTCCCCTGTATGTCGCACAATGCTACAAATTATTAAATAATTTATTTGATGACCGGATAGATCTCGGAATTGCAAAGTCTCTTCCGGGACCTGATCTGATGCATTATTTTACAAACCCGGAGTCCGGAGGCCCACTCAACAGTGGTCACTACGACAGGATTAATGATATCCTTGACTTATACAAAAAAAACAGTAAGGTGATAACAGCTCCTCACGGAGGCACACCTCCGAAAATATGGATCTTGGGCAGTAGTCCTAATAGCACAGCGTTTTCAATTAAGAATAATGTGTCACTTTGTTTTTCGTTATGCCACACTTCCGGAGGGAAAGTCGACGGGACTGAGATCGCGAAGTATAAAGAAGAATTTTTTAAGACGAATGAGTATTATCCGAAAATCAATCTTTGCCTGAGTTTAATGTCTTCGGAAAGCAAGACAAAACTGGAGAGCATGCAAAAACGGCTCGTGAATGTTGAGGGTATTCAGCCAGAGGTTAATCTTAAGGGAGATTTTTGTTTTGTGCGGGACAAACTAATTGAATTCAGAGAACGATATCATGTAGATGAATTTACTATTGTAAACTTTATAGATAAAAAAAGAGACAAATTTCTATTCTACGAGAAAATATCGCAATTAATAAATTAATTTTGAAAGCAGGAAAATCCACATATCAGTTTCACAAGAATTTTATCATACGGGCTCCTCTGTTACCCCTTGAAACAAAGGTGATAAGCGAACAGGAGCTGTTTGATTTTTCCCGACAGGCTTTTTTTAAAGAAGCAATATACCTGGCATCGCCCATATTATATGATGAGCTGATCAAATGGCATAATGGCCAGCTGAGCGGTAGTAAGGAAATCGGGAAATTAAAGATCTCCATATATAAGTACTATACCCGGATGCAAAGCAGATGCACGCCCTATGGCCTTTTTGCAGCATGCACAATAGGTGAATGGAATGACAAAGACAACATTACGTTAAGCGATGAGGTCAGGCGTCACACACGGCTTGATATGAACTTTCTATGTGCACTGGCCATAAAGCTCACGCTTCACCCTTCTATTTTACCACGATTACGCTTTTACCCCAATAACAGCATTTATACATTTGGAGGGCAGCTCCGGTTTGTAGAATATAATTATGTGAATAACCGGCGAATTCACCAGATAAGCTCGGTTGAAAATACAGAATACCTGAGTAGTATTTTAGAATGTGCTGAAAAAGGCGCTACAATTGGTGAATTGGCGCAGCAGCTGATAAAATACGAGGTTTCAGAGGAAGAAGCCCGGGCGTTCATTGCGGAGCTAATCGCCTGCCAGATATTATCAAGCGAGCTGGAACCTTCTGTTACAGGCTTAGAGTTCATATACCAGTTGATAGAGATCCTGTCTTCCATTAACAAACCGAATCAAAAGGACGAGATCAGCACGATCATAAAAACCCTTGAAAATGCTGATGCGGAATTAAAATCGATTGATAAGAACATTGGTAATGAAGTATCCTGTTACAGGAGAATACTGAATGAGCTTAGCAAGCTGGGTATTAACATTGAAGAAAATCAGCTTTTTCAAACCGACCTTTTTAAATCAACTAAAGTATCAACATTAGAATCTTCATGGAAAATTAGTTTGCTACAAGCCTTTGACTTTCTTAACAGGATCTCGGCAGCTGAAGAAAATCAGAACCTTAAAAAATTTAAAGAGAACTTCCTGAAGCAATATTCGGAAGCTGAAGTTCCTGTTCTTGAGGCGCTTGACACGGAAACAGGTGTGGGATATCTTGGCAAGGACACGGACGGGATAAATCCCTTATTAGACGACTTGTATTTTCCCTGGAAAGAACAAAATCATCAGTTGTCATGGAATTCTGTGCAAAAATTATTTCACGATAAAATCCTTGAATCAATACGAAGTGATCGTCAGACCATCGAGTTTGGGGAGAGTGATCTCGGAGAATTTCCGAAACTGGTTGAAAAACTGCCGGACTCATTATCAATAATGTTTAAGATCGTTGACCAGGAAAGAATCTATATTCAGAATTGCGGTGGTTCCAGTGCCGGTAACCTGATCAGCAGATTTGCTCACGGTGATAGCTCCATAAGGAAGATTATTGATTCGATTACCATGCACGAAAAGATGAACAACCGGGATAAGATCTTAGCTGAAATTGTACATCTTCCGGAGAGTCGGGTAGGGAACATATTATTGAGACCATCAATCAGGGAATATGAAATACCCTATATGGGTAAATCCGCATTACCTCAGGATAACCAAATTATGTTGCGGGATATACTGGTTTCGGTAAAAAACGATAAAATAATTCTGCGATCGAAGAAAGACCGGAAAGAAATTATACCAAAACTGACAACGGCCCATAATTATGCCTTTAATGCATTGCCTGTGTATCATTTTCTTTGCGATCTTCAGACCCAATATAACGACAAATCGTATCTCGGGTTTAACTGGGGATCGCTGGCCGGAAACTACAAGTTTTTGCCGCGTGCGGAGTTTAAAAAGGTCATCTTGTCCCGCGCCAGATGGCAACTTGACAAGGAAGATTTTGAACTGCTGCCTGATTCAAAGAGTGATGATTGTATTGCTGCTTTGAAGGCTTGGTTGCATGAATGGAAAATACCTGATCTTTTTTGCCTGGTGGACAATGATAATGAATTGCTGGTTAATAGTAACAGTTCACTTAGTGTTAAGATGTTTCTCAGCACGATAAAAAAAAGAGAGAAAATAATTATTGAAGAATTTCTCTTCGACTCCGACAATCTTATCGTTCAGGATTCATCGGGAAAGGGATACACGAATGAATTTGTGGCTATTTTACTGCGGGAGATGGACGAAAAAATAAGCGATGACAGATCGCTGAAATCGGACAGCGTTACACCGGCGACATCGCTGATCCGCAATTTTCATGTTGGCAGCGAATGGCTTTACTATAAGCTTTATTGCGGGATAAAAACGGCGGACAAGATACTGATCGATGCAATTTATCCTTTATATGAAGCACTTCTGAATAAAGGGTTGATAACCAAATTTTTCTTCATTCGGTACGTTGACCCTGATACGCATCTGAGAGTGAGGTTTCTGCTGAACAACACGCGGAATTTCGGAGAAGTGGTGAACGAAGTAAACGAATTCATCCGGCCGTTTATAACGGAGAATTTTATACACAAGATACAACTGGAAACATATTCCCGGGAAATTGAGCGTTACGGGACCAACACGATGGAGATTTCAGAATCGCTTTTTTGTGCCGATAGCATTAGCAACATCAGAATGCTGGCGCTAATCAGTGAAGAGGAGGGCGAGAACTTAAAATGGCAGTTTTCAATCAGAAGCATCGACGAATTACTTGATTGTTTTGACTATAATCTGGATGATAAATTCGATCTCTTCGAACGGCTAAAAGAATCCTTTATCCGGGAGCATGGCGATAGTAAAGAGTTGCGGCTTCAGCTGGATGCCAAGTTCCGGAATCTTCGGTCTAAGCTTGAATATTTCCTGGGTGATGATACCCGGCAGGCAGATGAAATGAAACCCTTATTTGATATTCTCGACTGGAAGAAGAGCCAGGTCCGGGATATGGCAAAGCGGATATTGGAAATCAAAAGCAGGGGAAACCTGGACGTGGATTTGAAGTACCTGGTATCGAGCTATATTCATATGATGGTCAACAGGATCTTCAAATCCAAGCAGCGGACATTTGAGATGGTTTTATATGATTTCCTTTGTCGTTATTATAAGTCCAGGATCGCCCGGGAAAAAAAGCGGCAAATGACACTGACACCTAACAAATAGAACAATGTTTTCCTTATGAGCTTCCCATTTTATAAACAATTAGACGCAATGGACTGTGGACCGACATGCCTGCGTATGATTGCAAAGTATTATGGCGTGGAATTATCCCTGGACGAATTAAAAAAATTGTCGCAGACAACCCGGGAAGGATCCAGTTTGCTGGGACTAAGCGAGGCGGCGGAGGCTGTCGGGTTCAGAACGTTGGGAGTAAAGATCTCGCTGGAAACCTTCCTGCAGGAACCCTCTGTCCCGTGTATTGCTCATTGGAGTCAGAATCACTACGTAGTAGTTTATAAAGTCAGAAAAAACAAAATTTATGTTTCCGACCCGGAACATGGCTTGCTGGATTATACAAATCAGGAGTTTTCAAAATTTTGGGTTAGTGAGGGCAAAGAAGGAATTTTATTGCTTTTGGAAGCCACGCCCTCCTTGAGAGAGCAGAACGGACATTCGGCGAAAGGTGAAAAAAACAAATATGGTTTTCAGTTCTTGTCAAAATATCTGTTCCGGTATAAGAAGCTTATTTTTCAGCTTTTCCTGGGTCTGGCAGTAGGCAGTCTCATACAACTTGCATTTCCTCTTTTGACGCAGAGCATTGTAGACGTGGGGATACAGCACAATGATGTAAATTTCATTTACATGGTTCTTTTAGCTCAGCTAATGCTTTTTTTAGGAAGAACGAGTATCGATATTATAAGAAGCTGGATATTGATGCACATCAGCAGTCGGATCAACATTTCTCTGGTCAGCGATTTTTTTGTGAAACTAATGAAGCTTCCGATCTCTTATTTCGATGTGAAAGTTACTGGGGATCTGATGCAGCGCATAAATGATCATACACGAATTGAAAATTTTTTCACCTCCACCACACTCAACACCATTTTTTCACTTTTTAACCTGGTCGTTTTCAGCTTTGTCCTTGCCTGCTACAATCTCAAGATCTTTCTGGTATTTCTATCGGGCAGTATTTTGTATTTAGCCTGGATCCTTATCCTTTTGAATAAAAGAGCGAAACTGGACTACAAACGTTTTCAGCAAAATAGCCGTAATCAGAGCAAAGTTGTAGAATTAATATCAGGTATGCAGGAAATAAAGCTCAATAACGCCGAGAGGAAAATGCGATGGCAATGGGAAACGATCCAGGTAAAGCTATTTAAGATAAATCTGAAAAGCCTGAGTTTGATCCAAATGCAGAATTCCGGTTCCGCTTTGATTAACGAACTGAAAAATATCATCATCACCTGTATGTCGGCCAAACTGGTACTGGATGGGCAGATCACCCTCGGGATGATGCTGTCAATTAGCTATATAACGGGGCAACTTAATTCTCCTATAATCGAGTTGATCGCGTTCATTCACCAATGGCAGGACGCAAAATTGAGTATAGAAAGACTCGCCGAGATCCATAGTAAAGAAGATGAGGAACCTGCGCAGAACAGTTCTGAACCCGGGATAAATAAGGATAGCATTCTGGTGGCACGTGAAATTTCTTTTAAATACGAAGGCGCCGGGGCAGGATACGTTTTAAAGGACCTGAATATCAGTATCCCTTCTAACAAAATAACGGCCATCGTCGGTTCAAGCGGCAGCGGAAAAACCACACTGATGAAACTTTTACTGAAATTTTATGAACCTACCCTCGGAGCTATATTCCTGGAAGACAAAGACCTGAAAAATGTTTCTGCAAAAGCCTGGAGAGAACGGTGCGGCGTAGTAATGCAGGAAGGTTATATTTTTTCTGACACCATTGCCAACAACATTGGGGTTGCCGCTGATGAATTCGATCTCGCAAAACTGAAACGTGCTGCCAGCCTTGCCTGTATCGATGAGTTCATCGAATCCCTGCCGCTGAAATACAACACCAAGATTGGGATGGAAGGTGTCGGAATAAGCACAGGGCAAAAACAGAGAATCCTTATCGCCAGGGCAATCTACAAGGATCCGGATTATTTGTTTCTGGATGAAGCGACCAGCGCACTGGATTCAAACAATGAAAAGGACATCATGTATAATCTCGACTCTTTTTTCAAGAACAGGACCGTCGTGATCATTGCCCATCGGTTAAGCACAGTAAAGAATTCGGATCAGATCCTGGTTTTGGAAAAAGGGAAAGTAATCGAACAGGGAAAACATGAGGATCTTGTAGCCGCGCAGGGAAAATATTTTAATCTGGTTAAGAACCAACTTGAACTCGGTAATTGATTGTGCAAGATAATAAAGAGATACACGTTGCGGAAGTAAGTGAAATACTTTCAGCTCCCCCAAAGTGGATTTTCCGCTGGGGAACTACCGTTATAATTTCGGTTGTCCTGTTATTGATAAGCCTGTTTTTTTTGATAAAACAGCCCACATCGGTTTCCGCAAAAGTTATAGCGACGACAGGCAGTACCGGAGATCCGAAAATTGCAATAGAAATTCTAGTTCCGATGCGGATCCTAAACAAAATTAAATTGAATCAGGAGATCACAATAAAACTTGAGAAAAATATCCAACCCGGAAAAAATGAGGTGATCGGGGTTATAAAAAAAATTCCCGCGAAACCGATAAATGGAGTTTGTTTTGTTGAAGTTAGCCTGCCGGCAGATACGGCTGGACTTTTCAATATCAGCTATTCGGGAGAGGTTATCGGTTCCGCGGATATAGTGACAGGATACGTTGGCTTCCTGCTGCGCTATTACAGTAAGGATTAAAAAGTTTATCAGCGATCATATGATGAGAATCGGAGTACTCGATATTGGAGAAATCAACCGCAGGCATAGCCAAGTGGTAATAAGTGATTTGCTTGAGACCGCCCCTATCCTGGAAGAACTGGGATTCAGCCGTTTCTGGCTGGGAGAACATCATGTCAATGGCGTCGCATGGAGGAGTCCGGTAATTTTAATTTCCATTCTGGCCGGGCTAACCGAGCGAATGAAGATCGGCGCCGCGGGAATGCAATTGCTATTACATAGCCCGCTAAGAGTAGCGCAGGACTTTAAATTGCTCGAGACCATTTATTCCGGCAGAATTGATCTGGGGCTGGCCAGAGGATTAGCCTCTGACTTAATTACAACCGCCTTACTGGATTCAAAAAACAATGAATCCTCAAAAAATGGAGGCTACAAGGTAGAATATGAACGGAAAACAGCCGAACTTATCGCATTTTTAAACGCGTCTTTTGATGAAGCCCATCCATATAATGAAATTGCGATTATGCCAAAAATCAGCGCTGCGCCGGATTTGTGGATGCTTGGAACAGGTAGGTCAAGCATTCCTGCTGCAATAAAACATAAGGCAAATTTTTGTGTGTCGCTGTTTCATTCAAGTGACAACAACATCGATGCAATTCCAGAGTACAAAGAGTTGTTCGTGCAGGCGCACGGTGAACCCTTTAAAGAATGCAGTATTTGTATTTCGGGGGTCTGCTCTGAAACAACTCAAAAAGCAAAGAGAATCATCAAAAATCATAGAAATTCTGCATTCGTACCTACTTTTTGGGGAAATCAGGCTGAATGTAAAGAGCAAATACTGTCCCTAAAAGAAAAGCATGGGGTTGATGAAATAATTGTTTTTGACTTGTGCCAGGAGTTTGAAGACAAGCTGAGTAGTTATAAGCTTATTTCCGAGGCTTTCAATTTACCTGCCTTTGTTTGATTTTCCGGTGATATAAATTTGACTTTTGGGTATTTCAGACGATAAAGAGATTATTTTTAAGCGTTCGATTGAGATCGAAGAGTTATTCTAAATCTTTTAGAAAGTTCGAACTTTCGTCGCCCGGCTCCATCTTCGCCCTTCTACGCTTTTCGTTAGAAAAGCGTAGAAGGGCTTTTTGTTTATTACCACTTTGAAAAATTGATCCGTGCAGGGCTTCGGTGGACGCGGTCCACCTTTTTGAGTTCGAACTTTGTCGTTTGGATGTATCCTTCGCCCTTCGAAGCTTTGAGCACCTGAAAGGTGATCTGAACGAAGAAGGGCTTTTCCGCTTTCAATAAATGCCGGTCACTCCTTTTTTAACCGCCTGAGATTTTTTTCAATATAACGCTCCGTCGGCAGTAATGAGCTTTGGATCCTTCTTGCATACGTAATGCTGTCGATGACCTCCCGTTGCTTTTCTTCCACCAGTGCTTTTTGCCGCTCAACAAGAGCCTTTTGCTGAACAATAACCTTGTTCTGCTTGTCGCGGATCCTGAGGGAGCGGAAGATCGAGATTGCGAAAGCCGCCACAGCAAGTAGTCCGATGACTACGAACAGCAGGATCAGTTTTTGCTTTTTGCTTTCCGTCTGGGCGATCACATCTTTTTTATCTTGTTCCGATTTAAGCTTTTCTTCTTTCTTTTCATATTCGTATTTAAACTGCTCCTGCAGTGTACTTCTCCTGTTGTTTTCATTTTGAATACTGTCACGCATGGAGATAAAAAGATCGTTCATCAGCAGCGCTTCCTTCCATTGTCCTTTTTCGCGGTAAGCGGATTGAAGATTCCCCGCGGCATTCTTGATATCGATGGGATAGCCCAGTTCCTTTGCTGTCTTCAATGATCTTTCCAGGTATTCCAGTCCCGCCTGGATATTTTTTTCCTTCAGCAGCAAAGCACCATAAAGATTAGTGACCACAGCGATTCCCCATTTATTATTCAATTCTTCAAAGTCGAGCAGGCTTCGCTCAAAATATTTTTTTGCTTCTTCAGTTCTCCCCAGTTTTGCGTACAGGTTTGCAATGTTCTTCAGGCTGTAAGCTACACTCTGTTTTTCATCGATCTTTTCACGTAGCGTCAGTGAACGCTCAAAATAATGCAGGGCAGAGTCGTTCATGTTCTGTTCCTCGCATAGACCTCCGAAGGCATTGTAGGAATACGCCTCTCCTGATACATCGTGCGTCCTGATAGCAATTTCGAGGGCTTTCTTAAAATATTCCGAAGCTTTTGTATACTCCTTCTGATCCCTGTATACGAATCCAAGGTTATCAAGCTCCGTTTGCACTCCATTGCTATCTTTGATCTCTTCACAGATCCGGAGAGCTTTGCTGTAGTATTGGATCCCTTCCGGCACTCTTCCCAGGCTATGATAGATCAGCGCGATATTATTATAGGACGTAGAGAGTCCGTCACGATCACCGATTTTCAGCCGGTTGGCAACACATCGGAAATTGTAGCTAAGTGCCAGTGCTACTTTCCCCTGATCCTTATACAATGCCGCAATATTGCTCATGCAGGTGGTCGCCCTTTTTTTGTTCCCTTCTTTTTCAAAAAGAAGCTGGGCATGGATGTACTGATCCAGGGCGACATCGATGTTCCCTGCGTCTTCATTCACGATCGCCAATCTCAGGTACGAGTTTGAGATGCCGTCTTGGTAGCTGATCTTTTCGGAAAGCTGCAATGCTTCCTCATCGTACTTGATCGCAAGAGGCAAGGAAGAATAGTGATGTGCTTCTGCAAGGTACAAGAGCGTCTGCACTCTTATTGTATCCTGGATGCTGGTATGAAGCACCCTTTCCAGGGAATCAATGCGAACGGTATCCTGACTCTGCAGCGTCAGTGAAATAAAGATAAAAATCAGTCCCGAAAAAAGTCCTTTCATATTTTTTAATGAATAGCCCTGAAGCATTTTAGATAAAGCATTTAAAAACAAGAGACAGGATCAGGCTTTTGACAAATGCTTCAAGTAAAAGGTTGGGTTTGAGTCAATCCAAATATATTAAAATTCGAGTATATTCAAACCATCAGCAAAGTTCAAATTTCCATCTGTCGGCCTTCGCTCTTCAAAGCTCTGAGCACCTGAAAAGGTGAGCAAGACAAGGGCTTTTATTTACAAACGAAATTCGCGTAAGGCCTCAGAGGACACGACATTTTTTTGAGTTCGACTTTCTTCGCATTCCGTCAGAATGAAGAAACATTTTTATATCATCAGTCCGGCTTAAAGGCCACCGAACACCCCAAAGCCAATGGTAAGGGATATATTGCGTACCTTTGGAAGACATTTATCTGCTCCAATGAAAAAAACGCTCCTCTTCCTTTTTACTTTTATTACTTTTTTGAGTTTCGCGCAAACTGTTCCCCCGTATTTCCAGCGTTTTGATTCCGTGAATTGCACCGGGTGGACACATTATGCCATCTCCGGGACAGACAACTGGGAACGCGGTGTTCCCGTGGGTTACAGTCTGAACGATGCTTTGACGCCTCCCAATGTATGGGGAACAAAGCTGAACGGGGTCACTTCTGCTTATTCCGTTATGGCGCTTGAAACGCCCGATTTTGACCTTTCGGATCTGACAAAGATCTTTCTGCTGAATTTTGTCCACGAGTATGAAACCTATTCCTACCAGGGAGGTAACATCGAATATTCCACCGATCTCGGAGCAAGCTGGACACTGCTGAATGGTGCAGCGGCTGATAAGCAAAACTGGTATTCAAATCCTTCCTGCAGCGCATTAAGCGGACAACCCGCATGGTCATACAGCTATCACGCGAGCTTTATGTTCTCTTCCCATAGCCTCGCGTTTTTGCAGGGATATCCTGCCGTACGCTTCCGCTTTAAATATGGTGTGACATCTAACCCCCAGGAGGGATGGGTGATCGATAACTTTTCCATTACCGAGAATATTCCCAATGTGCAGGCGACCACCGGGCAAACCTTCAACGCAACGAAACATTTTCTGACTTTCGATGTGGTTACTTCGCTTTCGTATATGGGATTACTGCCGCCTCCCTTTTCCAACACCACCAATTACTATTTCTCACGGGATAATGTTCTGGACGCGGGAGACTCACTGCTTGGCAACCGGGTGCAGACCGTTTACGGCTCGGTATCCAACTGGTCAAAGACATTTAGCATGATTCCCAACCTGAATGCGGGAGATTATTATATTTTCTATACCCACGATTTTGCCAATACTCTCTCCGAGCTTGATGAAACGGATAACACAAGCTATTGTATTCTTCACATCGACTCCACTTTCAATATTCCGGAATACAAGGAAAATTTTGAAGACACAATAGATTATTGGAAAAAGGATATTCATTCCGATTTCCTGGTAAAAGGCTACAGCAACATCCATCAAATAGAGAACCCGCATGGGGGCTCCACAAGCTGGTACATCAAAGATCCTGATGATTACGGATCGAGCAGCTCCTTTGCCACCGGCCCCCAATACCTGGAAGGACCATACATGGACATGACGCCCGCTCCCAACAATGTGATGTGTTTCTGGTATAAAATGAAGCGGCAGACATTGACTTCTGCAGACACGAAGATCGAGTTTTCCACGGTTAACGCCGCCGCTTCTTATTCCACCTCGGTAATGCTGCCGGTTACCCGAGCAAACGGATGGGATTGCCATTGTGAAGATCTTTCCTTCATGAATGGAAAGAACAATACCCGCATCCGGTTCAATTATTCCGGGAGTGTCCTGTATGGTATGGGCATTCAGAATGTGAACATCGATGATATATACATCGGTCAGCGAAAGCCCGATCTTTCTATCGAGAACAAAAATGCTATAACCACTCCGCAAAGTTTTCCGACCGATACGCTTACTTATACACTATTCAACAGCGGTCTGAGTGCAGCTGCGGGCAGCACTACGGAATTCTACTGGTCAGCCGACAGCATCCTGGATGCCGGCGATGCATTGCTTGCAACCGTGAGTGAATCTCCTTTGAATGATACTCTTTTCAGGAAGGAGAAAGTTGTATACACGAAACCAACCACTGCAGCGGGAAACTATTATATTATCTATGTGCTGGATGCGGGAAGCTCACTGGCTGAAATGCGGGAAGAGAACAACGTCGGTTTTTTCAGGGTGTCACAGGTCCCGGTGATGGCTGTCCCCTATACCAATGATTTTGAGTCCCAGATCACCGGTTGGTCGCACAGTTCCAGCATCGGTGCCGATGAATGGACCTGGGGGATCGCAAGCGGAACATATTTTACTTCTCCTTTTGCTTTAACAAAATCCTTTCATACGACCGCGGGTGGTTCTCTTGCACCTATGAGTCGTCAGCATTTGTATACACCTGTATTTGATCTTTCGTCGCTGCCGGACCCCGTTCTCGAATTCGATATGCATCTGAACGGTCCTCAGTCTTGCCAATGCTTTCAGGCTGCCATGAACATGAGTTATACGGTCGACGGAGGCGCGACCTGGATCGTACTCGATACGCTCAATAATTCCTATGACCGCTGGTACTACCCGATGGAATGGGATTATTACGGAGGAAGGGACCGCCTGTATGCCGCACCGAATACTTCCCTGCTTTTCTTCAGCGGCACCGAGCGCGCATTTGCCATGGACAACGACTACAATAGCCGCGGAGCAGATGTGAATACCCACTATCTGATTGACATGGCTTTTCTCGCCGGTCACAAAAATGTGCAATTCCGCTTCAATCTCGGAAATCAGAAGATCTTTTCTTCCGTTGGCTGGTCCCACCCGAGTGAAGGCGCAGTGGTGGACAACTTCAGCATCAGGGATAAATTCATCGACCTGAAAGTGAATTATAAAAAAGCGCTGATGTACAGCTCCAGGAATACGAATGTAAAATTTGCAATGGACGTGAAGAACGCGGGAAATTACATCGCTGCAGCAACAGCGGTAAAGTTCTATCTCTCGGCAGATACGCTGATCGATGCATCCGACTATTTCCTCGGAGAGGATACCACAAAAGTAATCCGCCCGGATATGAAAGCGAACCTGAGCGAGGTTTTTGTGAACACTGATACGCTCTCCGGCTATTCGTATCTTCTTTATGATATCGACCCGTACAATGTCAATGCGGAATCGGATGAGGTAAACAACCGTGGATACTGGCCGCTTGCGCTGGATAGCATCCGGACATATCCTTATGTCCAGGACTTTAATGACCCTGTCGCTCATGGTTGGGCCGGATATACCGTAGATGCCTTTTCGGTTAAGGACCGCTGGAGAGTGAGGACAAGTGTCGCTCCGGGACAGGCTTTATACCAGACGGGGACTTACCAGGGAGAATTATATACTGATATGATCAACCCTACATTGTACTCTGCATGGGGACCGACCTGGTATGTTGAAACTCCGGCGTTTGATTTTTCGTCCTGTGACAGCGTTTCCATTGCATTCGATATGCTGTGTGATGGAAGGTCAGGAATGGATGGAGGAAATTTCTGGTATTCGACAGATGGAGGAAACAGCTTCACGCTTCTTAATAATAATCTCGGCGCTTCCATAAACTGGTATTCGCCCTGGGAAACGATGAGTGATCTTGGAGGAGAATCAGGCTGGTTCCATGTATACGGTTATACGCCTACGTTCTACGATATTTCCTTTCTGAAAGGATACCGGGACGTCGTATTCCGCTACAAATTCAAAAGCACTGCCGCCACCTTCGGACCGGATTTTCCGCAAGGGCTGCACCTGGATAATTTCAGAGTCAATGGAAAAACGGAAGATTATGTTGCAAATGATTCCATGACGTTAGTGAATGTTACTGCTACCGGAACGCCAACTGTAAATATTAACTATTCCATCAGCAATCTAGGGAGTGGAGACGGCAAGAGCTCTGTGACAAAATTCTACTGGTCCGCTGATTCTACATTCGGAGCTGGTGACTCGCTCTTGACAACTGTGAGCCAGAGCGCGATCGATTCCATGGCAACATTCAATGGCATTGTTTCCATTACGTATCCTTCTGATCTCACCAATACAAATTATTATATCTTTTATACTGCTGATGCAGACACCGTGATCCGCGAGCTGAGCGAGACCAATAACACGGGATCACTTAAGCTTGACTTTGGAATGTACACAAATTATGCAGCCGGTACTATTTTTGATACTGTGCATGTGTTGTCTACCGCTCCCAGCTTTAACCTGAATTACACTATTTCAAATTTCGGGACTGCAACCGGACTTGCGTCCAGGACGGAATTTTTCTGGTCGGCCGATAATGTCTTTACACTTTCTGATCCCGCCATCCAGATGATCAGCCAGCCCGGAATTGCACCGGGTACGATCAGCAATCCCAACACTGTTTTTTATCCGACACCTGTTTCACAACCGATCTATTATCTGTTTTACCGGGCCGATGATACCGATACAATTACCGAACTGGATGAATCAGATAATCTCGGTTCCTTTGTGGTCGTTTTTGATGACCTGAGTGCTGTTGAAGACCTGCAGCAGGATGAATTGGCAGGCTTTGTCAGCGATCATCAGCTTCATATTCTGGCAGGCAGCAAAGAGAATGGAAAACGCTACCGCATCCATTTGGAGAGTATGCTGGGAGAGAATATCACAGATTCGGAGATCATATTAAATGAAGGAGCTAACACCTACGCGCTTCCGCGGGACATTTCCTCCGGGCTTTACATTGTAACTCTGGAAAACGATAAAAGGCGGATGTACTGGAAAGTGGTGGTACCCTGATTGGATATCGGCACGGGCGGCTTCTACTTTAATAAAGCTTTGCAGTAGAAACTTCATTCAGGTATATTTTTTTCATAGTCATCCTGCACCTAAAACTGACATTTATGAAAAAGATCCTTACGGCTATCCTTCTCTTTTTACCACTCCTGAATTTCGCGCAGAGCGCTCCGGTGGTGTTGCGCCCCGACATCAGCATTTCCCGCGTCATGACTGTGCGCAACGGCGTTATCCGCATGGCACAGGATCCCATTTCACACGATCTGTTTTATGTGATCGGAAACGGTAGCATCTACAAGATCATCCGCCCGGCAACAGGACCTGCATACGACTCACTGATGTATATCGTCACCGATCACGGGGTAGATTATCCGCAGTGCATCCTGTTTAAAGATAGCACGCTGTTTGTTTGCGGCAACGAAACGCCCGACGATCCGATGACCCGCGGATTCATCCGTGCAGGGAAGCTGAAC
Source organism: Bacteroidia bacterium (assembly GCA_045805205.1). Lineage (GTDB taxonomy): Bacteria > Bacteroidota > Bacteroidia > 2-12-FULL-35-15 > 2-12-FULL-35-15 > 2-12-FULL-35-15. The sequence continues at coordinate 107,476 of JBJMLR010000009.1, forward strand.
GCATCTGGCGGCCGGACCTGGAGAACCGTTTTGTGGACGGAGCAGCATCCGACCTGCGGTCAGTTCGATCATAAATTCAGCGGCATGGTGCTAACACCGAACGGCGACAGTCTTGTGATCAACAGCGGCTCACGCGGCGATCACGGCGAGGTCGAATCCCGTTCAGGTCTTTATCCGACAACGCGAAATGTGCCGCTTACTTCGAAGATCTTCATTATTCCCGTGAACGATTCCACTTATCTGCATAATGATTCTACCTGGCTTGCGAACAGCGGATACATCTACGCTGAAGGTGTTCGTAACAACTATTCCATGGCATATGCGGCCAATGGAAGGCTTTTTGGGCTCGAGAATTCAGGAGATCGGGACCACAACGAGGAGATGAACTGGCTGCGCCGCGGACACCACTATGGTTTTCCGTTCTGCATGGGCGACACACGGAATCCGCAGCAATATGGCGGTTATAATGAAATGACCGATCTGATGATCAATCATTATAGTATTGCCTGGCGTGCAGGTGCATTTCACAATGACCCTGCTTTTCCGCCGCAATGTGTATGCAGCACGCTGGACGAGCCGATCCAGAATATGGGCCCGGATTGCGACAAGTTCCGCGATACGATCACAGGCAAAGTGAAAGACGCCAGCGACCTGGGTATTTCAATTGGAACATTTACCGCGCACCGGTCGCCGCTTGGACTCGTTTTCGACAATGACAGTATTTTCAACGCTGATCTTCGCGGTGATGCATACATGCTCAGCTGGACACGCGGCCTCGATTCAACCGGCGGTGAAGCCACGGTGTACGACACGACGATCGGGCCATTTGTGGATCCCAGTGAGGACCTTGTGCATCTTCATTTAATATGGAACGCATCCACCGGTAAATACACGCTTAGCGCGACACGGATCATCTCCAATTTCAGTCACCCGGTAGATGCCAAGCTGGATGGAAACAAACTTTACGTGATTGAAAACGATTACGCAGGGATCGCCGGACTATACGAAGTGACGATGCCCATGATGCCCGCAGCGGTAATGGAGGAAGAGCGAAGGCACAGGATCAGGGTGTATCCGAATCCATCCAGCACAACGGTCAGGGTCGAAATTCCGGTTGGGATCTCCTACGACAGTTACGAGCTCTACGATAGTGCAATGAAACGGGTAGGTGCAGGAACTTGTAAGCGAAGCAACCTGGATATCGAGGTGGATAAGCTCCCGGCGGGACTTTACTTTATTCGCCTGCAAGGTGCGCAGGGAGCGGCAAACGGAAAGATCATAATTCAGTAAAGCTTTTTAAAGCACTTAATTCGAATGAGATAAAGCGGTCTAAGCCGGATAAGTCCTCAAAAGCTGGGCAATAATTCGAACTTCCTTCATCTTGCCCTTCGAAGCTTTGTTCATCTTTCAGGTGTTCAGAGCTTCGAAGGGCTTTTTATTTCCATAGGAAAACTAACCACTTCCCGCTCCTAAACCGCAAAACAGAGCAAAACACCATCTACGGTAATGTTCGTAGACCGGACATATTATATTTCACTACATTTGCTACTAGCGTAACTTTCTGAAAATTATAATTTTATACATAATACCATGAAAAGAAAATACTCAGTACTTATTTCGGCTAAAAAAATTGCCGCAGCTTTTGTCATTCTTTTCTCCATATGTGGGTTAGAAACAAAAGCGCAGTGGACGCAAACAGCCGGACCTTATGCTTCATCCACAGTTACTTGTCTTGCAACAGACGGTGTCAACCTTTTTGCAGGAACACAAAGCAGCGGGATCTATAAATCCGTCGACTTTGGCTCAAACTGGACCCTCGCAAGCACGGGCTTTTCAATTTATCCTTTTCATTGCCTCTTGCTGAACGGCTCCAACCTTTTTGCAGGCGGCGACAATGGTTTGTATCTGTCCACGAACAATGCCGCCAGCTGGTCATTTATCAAAAGCGGAAGCTTTTATTCATCTTCTTCGGTTGTCGCGAATGGAACCACGATCATCTCTGCCAGCAATGGCGGTGTCTACCGATCCATCAACAACGGTGCATCCTGGACAACTGTAAGTGCTACTTTGTTAAATGCAACATTAGAAGTTGTCGGAAGTAATTTTATCGCCGCAACTTCGGGCGGTGTATATAAATCCACCGATGACGGATTAACCTGGTCATTAGTGAATGGAGCGATGACAACCATTCAGAGCCTAAAAGCAAACGGCTCTAATCTTTGGGCAGGTACGACCTCCAGCGGCGTTTATTTGTCGACAGATAATGGTACGACCTGGACTGCGAAGAATACCGGGCTTACTAATTTGAACATTACTTCTTTTCTTATTAATGGAACTGATCTTTTTGCCGGCTGTGGTGCCGGCGTTTTTAAAACGAGTAATTCCGGTACAAGCTGGACAGCCGTAAATGCAGGTATTACAACGACTACCGTAGATGCGATGGCACTGATGGGTGCAAATATTTTTATCGGTACAGTGAGCACAGGCGTGTACCTGTCAAGCAATTTCGGAGTAAGCTGGGCACCTTCAAACAATGGCCTTATCACTTCAGATGTTCGCGCACTGGGCTTCAACGGCTCTAACTTATTTGCCGGAAGCAACGGTACCGGAGCGTACATCACCAGCAGCAGCGGAGCAAACTGGAATGGAGTGAATGTCGGTCTGACCAATCAAACAGTGAACGCGATCGTATCCAGCGGTATCAATACATTCGCCGGCACAAACGGCGGTGTGTTCCTGACAACCAATAACGGTGCAAGCTGGTCAGCAGTGAACACCGGCTTAACGAATTTGAATATCACCTCGCTGGTGATGATCGGGAGCAACCTTTTTGCGAGTACATTCGGCGGCGGCGTGTTTCTGACCACCAACAGCGGAACATCCTGGTCGGCAGTAAATACGGGCCTTACAAATCTTACCGTTACCGCATTAGCATCCAGCGGTACCGACTTATACGCCGGAACAAACAGCTCAGGGGTCTTCCTGTCTACAAACAGCGGTACGACATGGACAGCAGTCAATACGGGGATCCCGCTTAACTGGATCTATTCGATTGCAAGTATCGGAAGTAACGTTTTTGTTCTCGATGGTTCCAGCAACCTGATCTATCTGACCACTAACAGTGGTGCCAGCTGGACATTGGCAAACACCGGTCTCTCCGGAAGTGTTTATAGCCTGGCAGCGAACGGTGCGAATGTTTATGCGTTTGGTTCTTCCATGAACATTTCTACCAATAACGGTGCATCATGGTCTCCTGCAGGAACTGGTTTACCGGCAATTAATAAATACGGATTTGCGGTCAACGGAAATAATCTTTTTGTCGGATCGACAGGCTTGGGTGTTTGGACGAGACACCTGGATGAATTGCTGTGCAGCGTAAATCCTCCTGTAATGACGAGCAGCACATCTGCAACCATTTGCAGCGGAAATGCCGTAACGATCCCATTAACAAGCAGTGGTGTGGCAGCAAATTATACCTGGCTTGCATCTGATAATTCGCAGACCAGCGGAGAAAGCACAAGCACACAATCTACCGGAACATTAAGCAATACAATTACAAATTCTTCTAACTCAATTGCAACTGCAGTTACTTATACCGTAACGCCAGCAGGTATCGTAGGAGGATGTGCAGGAACACCTCAGGCTGTTACCGTAACGGTAAATCCTCAGCCGGTAATGACGAGCAATTCAACATTAACGATCTGCAGCGGACAAGCAGTAGGACTTTCCCTGGCAAGTTCGACGGCTGCCAATTATTCGTGGATCGCCGCTAATAACCCAAGTACAACCGGTGAAAGCACAAGTGCACAATCAACGGCTACTATTACTGATGTGATCACCAACACTTCGCTGGTTCCGCAAACGGTAGTTTACACAATAACTCCGACGACCATTGCAGGAGGCTGTGCCGGGAATCCACAAACGTTAACGGTGACGGTTAACCCTACGCCGGCGATGACCAGCGCTTCTTCCGCATCGATCTGCAGCGGCGGAACGGTCAATGTCAACCTCACCAGCAGCGTATCTTCTTCTTATGTATGGATCGCATCGAACAATCCGAACACAACGGGAGAAAGCACCAGCTTTCAGTCCACAAGCACACTGAGCAATACGGTTGTCGATAATACAACATCAAACCAGGTTGTCACCTATACGATAACACCTACTGCTGTTGTCGGTGGCTGTGCAGGATCGCAGGTGTTTACATTGACAGTGAAGCCTGCACCGAATATGACCAGCTCTTCAGCAGCCAGTATTTGCAGCAATGGCACCGCAAGTATCTCTTTGACCAGCGATATTACTTCAACCTATGTGTGGAATGCTGCTGCAGATAATCCAAATACGACCGGCGAAATTCTAAGTCCGCAGTCGACAAGCACATTGAGCAATATGATCACGAACAACTCTACGATCGCACAGATCGTTTATTATAACGTGACACCGACTTCAACGGTAGGTTCCTGTGCCGGAACAACACAATCCGTAGCAGTTACGGTAAAACCGACACCGAATATGATCAGTGCGGCTTCAGCAACGATTTGCAGCGCCGGAACAGTTAATATTCCTCTTTTTGCTGATATCGGTTCTTCTTTCGTATGGTCCGCTGCCGACAATTTAAATACAAGCGGCGAGAGCACGACTCTACAATCTACGTCGACTTTAAATAATACGATCACGAATGGTTCTACGACTGTTCAGAATGTTGTTTATACAGTTACTCCGACTGCAACCATCGGCGGCTGCGTCGGAACAGTACAAACGGTTACTGTCACTGTGAACCCAACGCCTGCAATGACAAGCGGAACATCTGCAACGATCTGCAGCGGCAATGCTGTGAATATCCCGTTAACGAGCAATGTTCCTTCAAGCTACGTTTGGAGCGCGGCTAATAATGTGAATACAGTAGGAGAATCTACTTCACTGCAGTTCAGCAGTACCCTGAATAATTCTATTTCTAATAATTCAGCCGTTCCGGAAAATGTGATTTACACGGTCACTCCGACTTCCACAAGCGGCAGCTGTGCGGGAACTCCGCAAACAGTTACGGTTACCGTTAATCCTGAGCCGATCATCATCAGCAGTACAAGCGCAACTATTTGCAGCGGTGCAACGACGAACCTGCCATTTGTAACAAACGTAACATCCACCTTCAGCTGGATGGCAAGTGACAACGTGAATACAACAGGAGAGAGTCTGACACCACAATCAACAAATGTGCTGATCAATACGATCTCTAATAGCTCACCGTTCACACAAGGCGTTCTTTATAGTGTTACACCTACTTCGGCGCTTGGTTGTGTTGGTGGTGCGCAGACCATTTCGGTTCTGGTAAATCCATTGGACAACGCCGGCTTCAGCTATGCGTCTTCGAGCTATTGCAAGTCGGGCAGCAATCCTGCAGCGATCATCAGCGGTGCAACGGGAGGAACGTTCTCTTCGACAGCAGGTCTTGTTTTTGCAAATATCTATAGCGGCCTGATCGACCTCGGCGCTTCAACGCCGGGAACCTATACAATTACTTATACTACGGGAAGCACTTGTCCGAACTCAGCAACATTTATGCTGACCATCACACCGGCGCCTTCCGCAGCATTCACTTATAGCGGCGGTTCCTATTGCAAGAACGGAACGAATCCTTCTCCGGTTTACGGTTCAGGAGCCGGTCCGGGTATTTTCAGCGCAACACCGGCAGGATTGGTTTTTGTGAGCACAGCAACAGGACAGATCGACCTTACTGCAAGCGCAGCAGGAACCTATACGGTAAGCAATTTTATTGCAGCAGCGGGAGGTTGTGCAAGCGACCTGGTGTCATACAGCGTAACGATCAATCCACTGCCGGTAGTTACTTTCAGCGGACTTGCAGCAAGCTATTATTATAATGAACCGGCAGCAGCGCTCTTAGGATCGCCAATGGGAGGAACATTCTCCGGAACTGCAGTTTCAGGAAGCTCTTTTGATCCTTCCATTCCCGGTGCAGGAACTTACCCGGTAACCTATACTTATACCGATCTGAACGGATGTACAAATTCATTCATGCAGTCGGCAATGGTGATCGCGCAGCCGGCACCTCCGAGCATTTGCGAGGTAACGGTGGATGCGGCCGGAGTGAACAACGAAGTATATTGGGATAAGACACAATACACCAAGGTAGATTCATTCATTGTGTATCGTGAAACAGGAGCAGGATACCAGCGGATCGGTGCGCTGAAAGATACCGCACTGAGCATGTTCGTGGATACGGTAAGATACCTGTACTTCCCGAACACGGGTGATCCGAATGCAGGAACCTATCGCTATAAGATCCAGATCCGTGACTCACTTGGAAATTACAGTCCGCTGAGCCCGTATCATAACACGCTTTATTTCCTTAAGACCTTCGGAACATTCTCCTGGAACGATTACCAGATCGAAGGACAGCCGGTTCCTTTACCGGGACTGATCACGTACGATCTTTGGAGAGATGACAGCACAACCGGTGCATGGCACATGGTGAACAGTGTGACAGGTTCTCAGCTGACACAGACGGACATTGGCTGGAACATGGCCCTGGAAGGAACGGCAAGCTGGAGAGTGATGACCAACTGGACGATCGGGTGTACACCGACACGGGCGAGCATCAATACCACGCGTTCCAATATCAAGCGTTCCCCGCTTATTATCGGCGGAGTTCAGCAGCTGATGGAGGAGAGTGATGTGTCGGTCTATCCGAATCCATTCTCATCACAGGCAACGATCAGATTTGAGCAGGAGCAGCGGAACACGGTGGTAACGATCACAGATATTGCCGGCAAGGAAGTGAAGAGAGCGATCTTCTCAGGAACAGAGATGAGCATTGAAAAAGGAGATCTGCAGTCGGGAATTTATTTTGTAAAGATTGCACCAACCGATAACCGGATGATCATTAAGAAGATCGTGATCCAATAATTGAGAGCGAACAGATAATAAAAAGCCTGAAAATTTTTTTCAGGCTTTTTTATTATCCGGAAGTCATACGTTTATAAAAAAAGGGGCAGAATTTTTTTCCGCCCCTTTTTTTACATCCTGTCCTCCTTACACAGGATACTTAAACAGCTATTCTGTTATTAGTAATTTTTGTTTAACGCTGTTTGAAGATGTTTTTATATTCACAAAATAGATCCCGGGTAAAACGGTCGAAGGGATCTGCATTTCAAATTTGTTGTCACCTTTTGATAACGAATGTTTTTCAGCGGAAACTGCTTTGCCTAAAACGTCATAAAGAATAATATTCGCTTCTTCCTCGTTGTCGGAAGTCAATTCAAGAGTATAATTGCTGTTCTTATTTACAGGATTCGGATAAGCCGAAAACTGTTGTTCGTCATGCAATTCGATTGCACCGGTGGTAAGCGATACCGAATAAATTTCGATAGTGTTGACCGCGCTGCCGCTCGCAGTAAGTCCTCCTGCGATCATGAATTTATTTCCGATTGATGTTGCAGCTGCCATCGCTCTTCCGGTTGTCAAATGTGTAGCAGACCAGGTTGAGCTCACCGCGTCGTAAATATCCACCGTGTTATAAACGGCTGTAGTAGCTGCATTCGATCCGCCTGCAAAAAACACGTTGTTTCCTACCGACGCTGCGCTCAAAAAACCGCGGGCTTGCGATAATGAATCCACTGTCCAGGTTCCTGTAGTGATATCGTAAATATCGACAACCTTACTTGCTGTTCCTGCTGCGTTTATTCCGCCTCCGATGAATATTTTCGTTCCGGATGCTGCCGCGGCTGAGTTTGATCTGGCTTCGGAAAGGGTCGAAGTGCTCCACAATCCGGTGGAAACATCGAAAATATCGACTGTATTGAAAACACTTCCGCTGTAATCTGTTCCTCCGGCAAACACAATCTTAGTTCCCGCACTTGCAGCACACAGCGAAAAACGAGGGACAGACAGGTTTGCAGTACTCCATGCACCGGTTAATGTATCGTATATATCTACGGTACTGTAAACGACACCCAGTCCATCATTGACTCCGCCGGCAAATACAATTTTGCTTCCGGCACCTGCGCCTGCTAATTTAGTGCGGGCAGCAGACAGGGTGGCACTGGAGTACCCTCCCGACGCCACGTCATAGATATCAACCGCATCGTAAGTGGCAAGAATCCAATCGTCCATTCCTCCGGCAAAAACAATTTTGCTCCCTGTGCTTGCTCCGGCCAGGTTTGTTCGTCCGGACGGCAGAAGTCCCGTTGCCCAGGTGCCAGATGTGGAATTGTACGTGTCGATGTCTTTTTTGGCTCCTCCGAACATTCCGATTCCGCTGGCGAACATTGCTTTGTCGCCGGCGGAGGCCGCCGCTAGCTGGGAACGCCCGGAAATCATTGTTGCTGTGGACCATTGCGCGCTTGCGGAAACGCCGGTCAGCGTTAAGCAAGCCAATAAGAAGTTTGTAAAGTTTTTCATGTTTTTTTATTTATTTAGTAACGATTTGTTTTTAGTCAACAACCAATTTTTTCTGTGGTTCTTTGACACTGCAATTTTATGACAGCAATGGTTCATTGGAAATAGGCAGAACCGCTGAATTCGTTCTAAGTAGTTTACGCAGGGCTGGTTTGTTTCCGGCTCATCACAAAGGGCTTGAATGCGATGGATTCCTGAACCGGAGCCGATTACAGAGGTTCAGCGAGGTCGATGAGCTCCATAAAAAAAGCCCGGAGCAATTCGCTCCGGGCTTTTTATTTCAGTAAATCAAAAACTATTTCTGGATCTTTTTGATCGTTTCTCCTGATTGAGTGGTGATCTTCACAAAATAGATCCCGCTTACCAATCCGCTCAGATCAAGTTTCATTTTCTGATCTTTATTCTCCGAACGGAATACTTCTTTTCCAACTACATCATATAACACGATACTGTTGATCATCTCTTGTGATTCCACAAAAAGGTACGAATCAACCGGATTCGGGTAGAGTCTGACACTTTCGTGGTTCTGATCATCAATTCCGGTGGAGCATCCTGTCAGCTGATCATAAATTACATATGCTACAGCCGCTGAATCCATGCAACCTGCGGTGTTGATCTTAAGCTGGTTGTAGGAACCCGACATGGTAGCGGCATACGTGCTTGCAGTTGCTCCCGGGATGAGTGTTCCGTTACGGTACCATTTCAGGGTACCTCCGCTTGCACCATTGAGTACAATCGTTTCGGAAGGGCAGATCAGCGTATCATGGGTTGCCTGTGTAACATTCACAACAGGAACAGCGCTGTGTGTGATCGTAATCGGTTCTGACCACATGTATTCGCCGGTTGTGCCGATCTCGATCAACGCACGATAAACACCCGCAGCGAATACCTTGATCGTGTCATTCGTATCAGGAAGTAAAACGCCATTCTTATACCAGCTGAAGTTAGTTCCTCCGTAGATCAGGCTGATCATCGCACTGTCGGTCGTATTCGGACAGATCGCGATATTGCTGCTCTTCGCTCTCAATGTTCTGAACTCCTCAAGATCCGCCGTGTGATATGGACACGTGTTGTAGAACGAAACAAGGTTATTGGCGGTATTATCTGTCATCAGCATGTCACAGCCATAACCCGCTGTAACGATGAACTTGTTTCCGCTTCCGGTCCATTTTGCGCCGTGAAGCTGGGTGTTCCAGCCGACCATTGGCGAGCTCGTATTTACAAGCGTGGTCGGATTGAATACCTGTACTCTTGTATTGCCGGACCATGCACCTTCAAAAATATAAATGTTATTGTCTGTCGGATTGAATTCGATCCCGTAAGAACTGCTTGTCGGGTCATTCAGCGCCGTATCCAGCATGGTCGCATTTCCGGTTGCCATGTCGATGGATGATACAATACCCAGGTCTGTTCCGACTCCGCCATTCCCCTGGATCACGTATAAAGTGTTCCCGTCTGCACTGATGTCAGCACTTGAAATATAAGGAAGACTAAGATCCCAAACCAGCGTGGTTGCTCCGGTGAATGGATTGATCTTATATAAATTCCTGTCGCTGCCGCCCGCGCCGTTATCGAAAATTCCATAAAGCAAGCTGTCTTTGCCGCTCATAAAAATTCCCTGGCCCGTTCCGTAGCCGGCTACATAATTCGTAAGATCACTGCTATCCGTCTTAAAAAAGTTGAGCTCTCCGTTTTCGTTCACTCCTACCCAGCGTAATGCCGTTGTGTCCTGTGCCTTGGCCAACAGAGCTCCGCATGCCAATAAAATTGTAAAAATTCTCTTCATGTTCTTTGTGTTTGGTTTATTTAAAAATTAATGGGCGAATATCGGAATTATTATTTTTACAAAAAATGATCTCTGTCGCCCTAAACAAGGGGTTGGTCGTGTTCATAATATTTGGCGACTTTCAGACTCAAATTCTTGTTTTTCTCCGCAAATTTCCATCAATTGCATAGGTTTTTCGCTGCGCTTTTACTCCCACGATGCGCGGCAGCCAACACATACTCTAAATCACTCTCTATGGGCCTATTGGCTGATCTCCTGGAAGGTCTTAAAGACCTTGAAGTAAAAACCGGTCTTGAACCTTCCACCGATAAAGACGCCGCCGGCGGGCTGATGTATACGACACGCGACGATGTTGACGGAACACTTGAAGTTTATGAGGGCCGCCTGCCGAGGGATCTGACCGGAACTTTTTATACCGTGTATCCGGTAGGGAGCGTGAACAGCGGCGGACTGCCCTTTCCGAAGACTGTCGGCGGCAAATACAATCCGGAATACGGAACCCCGATCATGAACGGCGATGGCTATATCATTTCCATTTCCTTTGATGCAACACAGGATCCGCGTATCCGCACAAGAGTGATCAAACCTCCCTGTTTTTTTGCCGATTATAATACCCGTAATGGAACAACTCCTTCGCTGTCCTCTTTTTTCAATATGGGAATATCGAGGATGAGCCTCACACTCGGAGCAAGGAACCTGCTGAACACCGCCGTTGTTCCGGTTAAATTCGGTGATGCGGAACCTTTCCTTCTTTCTACGTATGATGTCGGACGGCCATTCATCATGGATCCCTATAAGCTGAAGCTCCAGAGCCCGCTGGGATCCACGGCCGACTGGGTTCCCGCAACTCCTGATTTTCTGAAATGGCCGTTTCCGATCATTCAAACTACTGCGCATCCGACATTCGATCCCAATACCCAGGAATTATTCAGTGTCAATTATTGCAGAGCTTCCTCATCCGACGATTATCTTGTTGCACAAAAAACAGCAGAATATCTTGGCTCCGATAAAGAATTGTTCGCCAAAAAGCTTGGAACGTTCTGCGAGGAGCTCGTCAATGAACCGGATACATTGACGATCGCGGAGAAGCTGAAAGAATTTTTCGGCGACCTCGATCATTATGTGAAAGGCGCGGATCCGAAACCACCCGGTGCGGTTATCGCCGAAACAAGTGTCTGGCTGATGCGCTGGAAAGGAGAGGAGCTCATAGAAAAATGGATGCTCACCGATGGCTCGGGAGGAAGCCCCGTTTGTATCACGGAATGTATGCACCAGACTTCACTCACGCAGGATTATGTGGTGCTGACACAATGTGCATTTAAATTTTCACTGGACCTGCTGATCAATAATCCTTTCCCGAACTACCCGGTCATCGATATGATCATTCGTAAATTGCTGGCTTCGGCAATGCTGCCTTATACGGACTGCTATCTGATAAAACGTTCGGATCTTGCTGCCGGCGGCGGAACTGTTGTTGCCCATAAGCTGGCGCTGCCCGGGGCACAGTATCCCATCCCGGTTGAAACAATTCATTATTCCTGTGATTACGCAAATCCGGATGGAAAGATCACATTGTATGGAATTCATAATTCTTCTGCCTGCGTTGCGGAATGGATCCGCTCGTATGATACTGCAAAAATTTCGGGACAGCCGGTCGACGGAGAGCTGGTGGGAATGTTCGCTCTCGGGAGCATGGACATCAACCGGATCGGTAAATGGGTGATCGATGCGAATACATTTACGGTGGATGCGGCCAATTCGAAACAATATCATTCTCCGGGAAATATCGCGGCGGCGGATCTTAATAAAACAGATCCGAAAGTAACGGATATCGGTCCGAATACCTGGACGCTCGGGCTTTATACATATCGTGACATGATCTCGCCGGTTCGCTCTGTGGATAAGATCAGATACATCTGGTACATTGCGAATGGTGCCGATCCTGGCTATCTGACGGAATTCATTTATGATCTTTATAAAGATGCGGCGGATCGGATCCTTCCGGTGAACGATCTGCTTGCATATACCGCAAAAGGGATTCCGCAAACCCTTGTACAAATGGATTGTGATCCGATGCAGCCCGTGAGTCACTTTCAATTTCCGTATGGAACCTATATCAGGAGTCTCCAGTTTATTCCACGGCCGCAGCATGAAGAAGAGGAGCGGGACGTCCTGCCGGAACTGGACGGTTATATTTTTACGACGGTGCAGGTACCACAAATAGCAGATGATTATCGCTCGGAATATTGGATCTTTGATGCAGCGAAAATTGCATCCGGTCCCGTATGCAAATTGTATTTCAACGGGATCCGCTTTTGTTTTACGCTTCATACTGCCTGGATGGAATCTGCTTCAGTATACGATTACCCTTACAATGTAGATGTGAAATCGGATTACGATGCAGAGCTCGCAAAGATCTTCAAAGGTGATCCGATCTCCCTGGCGCTGATGCAAACCTTTTTCGACCGGTCGGTTTACCCCGGCTGGTATCAGCAAAAATCAGAGCAGTAAATTTTACAAGCCTTTTAATTTCAGAAAGAAAATGGATGTAACAACCGAGAATGAATATGAGATCATCGGGACACTTCACGACAGTGATAATTCCAGGATCTTCCGTGCGAAGCATAACGCCAGCGGACATGAGGTCATTCTAAAACAAAGCAAAGGTCCTGTCAGAGCGGGCCTGTATAATGAATATAATCTGATCCGTGAGCAGGCTACTGATAATTCCATGATCCTGCTGACACGCCAGGAGCAGATCCCGGCGCTGGTCCGTAAATTTTATCCGGGCAAAAGCCTTCGGGAGGAGCTCGCTTCGAACAAAGGAGTAAAGTTTTTTTTCAGCACCTGCTTCCGGATCGTTGATGAGCTTCAGAAGATCCATGCGCGGGAGATCATTCATAAAGATCTTACTCCCGATAATATCCTGATCGATCATACGAATAACTCCGTTCACATTATCGACTTTGAATTAAGTACCAAGCAGCAGTTTCAGCCGGCCATGTTCAATGGTGTTTCAGTTATCGAAGGAACTTTGCAGTACATGTCGCCGGAGCAGACCGGCAGGATGAACCGTGTCATCGATTACCGCTCGGATTTTTATTCCCTGGGTGTGATCTTTTACGAGATGCTCACGGGAACGAAACCGTTTGAAGGAAAGGATGCGCTGGAATTGATCCATTGTCATATTGCACGCACCGCTCCATCTATCACGGCTGTTGCGCCGGAAGTTCCGGAAGGCTTGGCAATGGTAGTGAACAAGCTGATCGCGAAGAATGCGGAAGAGCGTTATCAATCATTGAGCGGACTGTATGTTGATCTTGAGCATTGCTCAAAAGAGCTGAAAGAAAAAGGAACGATCGCTCCGTTTGAATTGGCGAAAGCGGATCTTCCGCTCCGTTTAAGTGTTTCGCAGCGGCTGATCGGCCGTGAAACAGAGATCGAAAATATCTTCAGCTTATTTGAGAAAGCTGCGGAAGGAAAACGGGTGATCCTGGAGCTGAAAGGTGCCAGCGGTCTGGGAAAAACCATGCTGATCCGCGAAACTGCCCGGCCGCTTACTGCGACGAAAGGAACTTACATTTCAGGTAAATTTGATCTGATCCAGCGGACCGTTCCATATTTTGCGTGGAGGCAGGCGTTCGATCAGCTGGCCGACTTGCTTCTGACGGAAAGTGAGGAGAATATTTCATCCTATCGCAATTTGCTGACAGAGCAAATGCAGGGTCTTGAATCCGATATCATTGCAATTGCACCGAAGTGGAAGCTGCTTTTTACCCGGGCGCAGCCGCTTCCCGTTTTGAATCCGAAAGAACAGCAGGGACGTGTACTATTCGCCGTTTCGCTGTTCTTAAAAAGTATCATGCAGATCACCCAACCGCTGCTCATTTTTCTTGACGACTGGCAGTGGGCGGATGATGCGTCGATAGAGCTGTTGAAGAATGTCGCTGCTGACGGCACATTGGGAAAGCTGTTCCTGGCACTGGCTTATCGCCCGAACGAAACTGGAAGCACACATGTTTTTACCCGGGCGCTTTCTGAAATACGCTCAAAGCAGAAGAATGGAAGTGCAGGAGCAGAGCTATTGCTCGGGACCATCGAGCTCAATCCGCTCAGTTCCGCCGATGCAAATGAAATTCTTGCCGATACATTTTCCTGTAACAGGAGCGTTTCGCGCGATCTGGCCGATCTTATTTATTCCAAAACACTCGGAAATCCGTTTTTTATCAACCAGCTTCTGGATTATCTGTACAGCAAAAAGCACATCTGGCTGGATGAAAAGCAGATCAAGTGGACCTGGGATCTTCCGGCGATCTCAAAGCTTGCCGTTACCGATGATATCGCGACGGTGATCATCGAAAAGATCAGCGATATTTCCCCGACAACCACCGATGCGCTGATGTATGCTTCCTGCCTCGGAAATATCTTCAGCCTTGCTTCCCTGCATTATATTACCGGTACGCCGAAGCCGGAGCTTCATGCCACACTCTGGGAAGCCATAAAAGAAAACATTATCGAGCCGCTTGAAAAGGATTACAAGTTTGTTCCGGAATTTTATGAGGAAAATGGAACGAATATCCGTTTCCGGTTCACACATGACCGGATCCAGCAGGCGCTTTATAATCGCGCAGAGCCCAAGCTCAGGGAACAGCTGAATTTTAATGCTGCTGAATATGAAATGGCGAACCCGGGAGAAGTGGAGAATGTGTTCATAACTGCCAATCATCTCCTTGCTTCCGGAAAGCTCGTTGAAAACAGCAGGAATAAAAGTACGGCCGCAGCTATTTTGCTGGAAGCCGGACAAAAAGCTTTTGCTTCCGCCGCTTACAATTCATCGTTTATTTTTCTCCGCTTATTTGAGGAGATCGCTGCTGCGGGAGCAATAAGCATCTCAGACTATAGTCTGCTCATTCAGGCCTCTTATCTTAATGATGAAGATGAGAAAGCGGATGAATACCGCGGGAAAGCATTTCTCGTAGCCCGCGGGAAAATGGAGCGTTCGCTCATCTATGAAGCTGTCCTGAAAGGAACGATCGCTATGAACAAGCTGAATGATGCAGTTGCCATTGCCCGTAAAGCTTTTGCAGAGCTCGGTTTTAAAATTCCGCCCGGAAAAGCTACAAAAGGACAGATCATTTTGTCGGCAATTAAAACACAGATCGCCTTTCCCGATAAAAAGATCGCAGCGATTGGCGCTTCACCGGATATGAAGGATGAGACGGGAGTCGCTTTAATGCGGATGATGTACAATTCCCTTGCAGCATTCTTCTTTGTGGAGCGGGATACGTATCCGCTGATCATCTTTAAAATGGTACGGCTAAGCAAGAAGCTCGGCAATACACCTGAATCGATCATCGGCTATGGCTCCTACGGGTTAATTCTTGCCGGCGTTCTCAATAAGCCGGAAGCCGGTTACCATGCCGGAAAAGAAGCGATGAAGCTGTTCGACCGGTTTGATGCGCCGCATCTTGTCTCCAGCGCGGGATTTGTAGATACCACATTCATCAGCCATTGGAAAGAGCCACTTGCTTCGTTTGAAAACGATTGCCTCAAATATTACGAAAAAGGATTGAATACCGGTAATCTCGAGTACGCCGCATGGAACTTGTATTCACATTCGAATTCTGTTTTTTTCAGGGGAAGCAGGATCAATGAGATCGTTGACTTGTATACCGAATACGAGAAATTTTACCTGAATCATAAGCAGATGAATGCTTACGGTGCATCGCTGATCATCAAAAGCACCCTCAGCAGAATGATGGCAGCTGAGCCGGTGGATATCAGGGATTCGAAAGAAGAGCGGGATCTGTTTGCGCTCGAAAGCAAAGCAAATAATACTGCATTTTTGTTCGTATACCACACCATGAAGCTGTTTCTGGGGGTATTACACGACCAGTGTTCCCTGGTGCTGGAAAGTGCTTTTCAGAATGAAAAGGACATTGAAAATGCAGCCAGCTTGTATTGGCAGCCCTATTTCAGAGCGCTCAAAGCCGCTGCATACATTAACTGCGTATTTGAAGGAAAGTTGGATTATGCGAAAGCGAAAAAAGCGATCGCGGCGGACCGGAAAAAACTGAAGATCGCGAATTCGCTGTTTGACGGAAACACCGGTTGGATCATTGATCTGATCGATGCCGAAACGGAAGCCTGGGAAAAAAAGAATGTCAATCATTCGCTGTACGACCGCGCATACAAAAAGGCGATCAATGGTAAATTCTTTTTTCCGACGGTGATCATAGAATTAATGAGGATCAGGAAAATGAAGTATCTCAACATTGCCGGCAGCCGCCCGTACTGGATGGAAGTGAAGGAAAAGCTCTCGTCCCTGGCAATGAGCAGCGTGATCCATGCATGGGAAGCCAAATTCACGGAGTTCAGGATCGGGAAGGACATCGATGCGGAATTGTCCCTGAACAAAGGAAGGATGACTTCGGAGAGCATCGATGTTCAAACGATCATAAAGACAACACAAACGCTCAGCAGCGAGATCGTCCTTACCAGGTTAGTGGATAAGATGATGGCTTTTGCGATGGAAAATGCAGGAGCGAGGTACGGTTGTTTTATAATTAAAAAAGAAGATCGTTATGCGATCGTCTCGGAGAAATTCGCTCATGGACTCAGCCGCGACACGGATACTCACGACGGAATTCCGGAAAGTATTTTCAATTATGTACAGCGTACCCGTGAGCCGCTGATCCTCGACAATGCGCTGGAAACTCCGCCCTACAGTAAAGATCCGAAAATAGTCGGTCTCGCGGAACGTTCCGTGCTTTGCATCCCGATCATTTTCCAGAACGAATGTATCGGTATGATCTATCTCACCAATCAGCTGTCGAAAGCGGTTTTCACAGAACAGCGGATCGGCTTGCTGAAGATGCTGGCAGGTCAGATGGGCGCGAGCCTGCAGAACGCGATCCTCTATGAGAATCTTGAGAAGCTCGTGGAGACAAGAACGCAGCAGGTAGTGGAGCAGAAGAACCTGATCGAGGAAAAGGCCGCCGAATTAGCCGGAAGACATAAGGAGATTACAGACAGCATCAATTATGCAGAGCGGATCCAGCGTGCATTGCTCGCAAGCAGAAAGGTGCTGGATGAGAACCTGCAGGAGCACTTTGTGCTGTATAAGCCAAAAGATGTGGTGAGCGGTGATTTTTACTGGGCAACTAAATTGCTGAACGGTAATTTCCTTCTTGCTACTGCCGATAGCACCGGTCATGGTGTTGCCGGTGCGATCATGAGCATCGTTAATATTGCCTGTATCAAAGAAGCAGTGAGTAAAGATCTCCTGAGTCCTGACCTGCTGATGAACGAGATCAGGAGACTGGTCATTGAAAGTCTGAAAAATGACGGCAGCGCTGAAGGCGGTAAAGACGGCATGGATGCCAGCCTGGTTGCGTTTGATTTTAAGAATAATATCTTGCGCTGCGCTTGCGCCATTAACCCGGTTTGGATCATCCGCGAAAATGAGCTGGTCGAAGTAAAGGCCGACCGGTTCCCGATCGGGAAGCATGATCTGAACACAACTCCGTTCTCACTTCAAACGGTCGATCTGAAAAAAGACGATCTCGTGTATACGATGACTGATGGTTTTGCAGATCAGTTCGGAGGTCCTAAGGGAAAGAAATTCATGTACAAGCAGCTGAAGAACTTACTGCTTTCGGTTGCTCATGAACCGATGGAAATACAGCGTCAGCGCCTGGATGAAGTATTCACAGAATGGAAAGGAGAAATGGAGCAGATCGACGATGTGTGCATTATCGGCGTGAGAATTTGACGAAGTCAAAGAGCGAACGCCAGGTAATGCCATCCCGAATATAATGAAGGGATCTGCGGTTTGAGAATTTGATGCTTCAAAGAGCGAACGCCAGATAATGCCATCCCGAATATAATGAAGGGATCTGCGGTGTGAGAATTTGATGCAGACGAGTCAGCCTGCCCTGAATACCGAACGTCAACGATTCAGCAGCTCCTCCAGGTCGATCTTCACTTCCCCTTTTTTTTCTTTTACCTCAAAGAGCTTCGCCTTGGAGCGAAGCTCTTCCACGAATTCGTTTACTTTGGATCTACTGGGTTCTTTTTCATAGAGGCGGATCAAACCTTGCGCTTTCGTAGGAATATAAATTCTCGTTTTAGGAAAAATGAATCTCGCAACAAGAGCAGTTGCAATACCCAGAATGGTATACGTAAGGATCCACTGGCCCATTAAAATTGATCCAACAGCAAGACGGACACCTGCCGCCAGGAAAACAACCGCTTCTCCAAAATGATATGGATTGTGAAAAGGAAGCTTATAAATATCTTCGACAAGCAGGTCCTTGTACTTCACTTCATGCGCTCTTTTCCCGAAGATCGTACGCATTGTTATCGTAACGCTTTGCTCGCCTGTTTCAAGCGAAACTAATGTGTTAATATGGAGCTGACGGATCTTCATTTTAAACTCTCAATCCGATAATACACACATCATCCACTTGCTCCAGCATTCCTTTCCAGTCAATGAATGTTCTCATGAGGATCGCTTCCTGCTCTTTCATTGTTTTGTCCTGTATGGACAATAACAAGGACTTGAGCTGCGAATACTTGAATTTTTTGCCTTTGGGTCCGCCGAACTGATCTGCATAGCCATCCGTTAATAAATAAATGGAATCACCTTTTTCCAGCGGAATGAGATGCTCACTAAAAGGAAGTCCTTTCCCGGCAAAATAGCCGATCGGTCGTTTATCGGGTTTGTATTCGATCATTTCTCCGTTCCGGATGATCCACAAAGGATTGTTTGCACCGGCCCAGCTGGCGGTATTTCCCGAAATGCTGAGCAAAGAGATATCCATTCCATCCTTTTGTTCGCCGCCTGCACCTGTTTGCTTCAACGCACGGATCACCAGGTGCCGCAGCTCACTCAGGATCTCCCCCGGCTGAGTTATTCCGCGTTCGTTCACGATCTCATTCAGGAATGCATTTCCGGTCATGCTCATGAAAGCTCCCGGCACTCCATGGCCGGTACAATCGACAGCAGCGATCAGTCTTTTCCCGTTCTTTTCGCTGAACCAGTAAAAGTCGCCGCTCACGATATCGCGGGGTTGAAGAATAATGAAGGAATCGGGAAACAGCTTTTCCTTTATTTCCCATGCAGGAAGGATCGCATCCTGGATGCGCTTTGCATACGTGATCGAATCGGTAATGTCTTTGTTTTTTACTTCCACAAGGATTTTCTGTTCCTCGATGATCTTCTTTTGAGAATTCGTGACCCGGAAACGCTGAAAAAGAAAATAGGAAAAGATCAGCACAATGATCAGAACGGCAATGATAATATAGCCGATAAAGCGTTGCTTGTTTTTTTCTTCTTCCTGTTTTTTTAATTCTTCATCCGATTTCAGCTTGAGCTCATGCTCCTGGCGGTCAAGTGCAAACTGGATCTTCAGGTTGGCGAATGCTGATCTTTTTGCTGAACTGAAGATGCTGTCTTTAAGCTCGGTGAGGATCTCATGATAATACAATGCGTCTTTCGTGTTGTTGGCCGCCTTGTAGATCTCGTACATACCGGTTGCCGCACCCTGTTCATCTTCCAGGCTTCCGGTCTCTTTTGAAAGAGTAAGAGCCGTTTTATAATAAGCCAGCGCATTTGCATTCCTTCCGGATCTTACATTTACTTTTCCAAGTACCGTCAGCATTTCCGTCTGGACCTTTTTATCGCCGAGCTCCTGCGCATAGGCGAGTCCTTTTTCAAGCTCTTTGTTTGCATTGTCATATTGTCCCATATCGAAATACAGGTGACCGATATTGCCATGTGTCTCCGCTTTTCCCATCAGCTCATTTACCGTATCCGTAAGCGCAAGCGCCTGGTAAAGATATTTTTTTGATTCCTCGTATTTCCCCTTCGCACGATAAAGTGATCCCATGTGGTTCAATGAAGCGACTATATCGCTTTTATCTCCCAGCTCCCGGTGGATCTGCAGACTTCGTTTCTGATAGCACAATGCAAGACTGTCTTCTCCCACTTTATCATAAAGCACCGCGATGTTCCCGATGCATGCAGCCATATAATAGCGGTTCCCGAATTCTTCCTGTATCTTGAGCGCTTTCTGCATATAATCAATTGCTTTGGCAAAATCAGAAAGATTGAAATAAATGATCCCGATATTATTGTATGATGCGGCGATGCCTTTCTTATCATGCAGCTCCTCCCGGATCTTTAATGATTTCAGCAGGCAGTCCAGGGCATGCTCGCTGTCGGATGTCCCCGAGTATATATTTCCCAGTGTATTGTATGCGCTTCCGATCCCGCTTTTGAAATTTATTTGGGTTGCCAGTGCCAAGGCCTGTTCAGCATATTTTTTCGCTTCTCCCAGGTCTCCTTTTCGCATTAATCCATGGCCGATATGATCCAGCGTAGTAACGCGGACGGTATCAGCAAGAGGACCATCCAGGGTCTTCTTTAATGAATCGACATTAAAATTCTGCGAATGAGCTCCGCAGAAGAAGAATGAAAAAAAGAGAATGCAGAAAATGTGTTTCGTGCGGGCTTTCTGTGCAGCAGTTTTATTCCGACCGCTTTCGGGCAAATAAAAAAACAAAAAAAATATGGGGAATAAATAACGCATTGTGTCAGCCGTCATCCCGGGTCTCCGGATGGAGCCCGAAATTTCAAATTTTATGAAACTATTTTGAGATGATGATCTTCTTAGCTGCTATGCGTTTTCCTGAAGCGCCTGAAATATTCAGGAGGTAAATGCCGGGAGAAAGATCGCCGGTTGAGATCTTAACCGTACCGGCATTTGCATACGTTTCTTCTTTAAAGAGCATGCGGCCGGGTCCATCATAGAATGTAAGCGTGATAACCCCGGTATTGTTTTCCAGGCCGCTGATATTGATCACATCCTTTGCGGGGTTAGGATAAACGGAAACATCTGACAAATCACGATCAGCGACGCCCGTTGTATTGGTGAAGGTCTCATAATAATAGTGTGTTGTAAAATCGGGTGCTGAAGGAAATGATCCGAAGTTGTAAATAAATTCATCCAGCTTCACAGGATCATTGAAGCCATTATAAGTGATCATCCATTTGTAATAGGGTGTCCAGGCATTTGCAAGACTG
Organism: Bacteroidia bacterium; assembly: GCA_045805205.1. Classification (GTDB taxonomy): domain Bacteria; phylum Bacteroidota; class Bacteroidia; order 2-12-FULL-35-15; family 2-12-FULL-35-15; genus 2-12-FULL-35-15. The sequence goes on from JBJMLR010000009.1 coordinate 128,766, forward strand.
TCAAAAGCATCGATGTTTACAACGTCAGGAAAACCGCTGCCACCCAATGTCTTGTGCATGAAGGTCATCGGGGTCCAATAGGAATTGATCGCATCGTATTGATATTCTTTCCAGGAGAGGTGAAAGGATGCTGTTCCCGTGTATGCAAAGCTGTCCGTTACATAGGGTTTCAGCATTGTTCCGTCATAATAGCTGCTTTGGACTGTTTTCAGGCGTCCTGAGCCGTCGTACGTGTTTACATATTTCAGCTGCTCGATCAGCGGCATAGTAAAAGTGCTGTCGGCGTTATTGGAGTAATTATCGATCTGCACGAGATTGCCCGGAACATCATAGGTGTAAACCGTCTTTGCCACCTTATGCCAGGTTGCGCCGGCAAATTCATACGTACTGTCTTTCGTGATCTTGTTCGAAGCATTATAGCTGAACAGCTGCTTGAATGAATTGGCTGAAGCTCCGCTGCTCCATACATAGGAATGACTGCTGTCCACATTGTTTGCAGCGTTGAAGGTGTTTACATAACGCATATTCGGATACATTGCCGAGTCGGCGAATAAAGCAGTATCACGGATGAGATTGAAATTAGCATCATATGCAGCAAGATCCCTTTCGTAAAATCCGTATACAAGCGTATTGGGGTCAACGGTCCAGTGATCATGGCTGGAATAATATACCTGTGGCTTTGTAAATGTTCCGAGACAATTGTTGAACACCGGCGTTGTGCTGTAAGGATAATTGTAAGGAAACAGCATCATATTAAAATCATAATTGGAAATCCCATTCATCGGATAATTAAGGTAAACGGAATCCGATTTGCTTGCCATGAGATTATCCCAGGTGCTTTGCGCTTTCACACGTTCGGAGAGAACCATTTTTTGGGTTCCGGCAATCATTTGAGGCTGGAGCAATGCATTAAGGATTTCCTGGTGCTCCGACCGCTTTTTAGAAGTTTGCGCAGATACGCAGATTGTCATGAGTATCGCGGTGAAAAAGGAAAGCCGGTGTTTCATTGCAAGGGTTTTGGTCATCGAAAGTTAGTGCATAATAAATGAATAGCAATATGTTTCACGAAAATTTTGATTCATTGAATTTTTTGACTATTATTGTTTATGGGTAGAGGTGTGTGATCATCTTAAATCTAAAAAAACATGCAAACATCAGCAATCCGAATTTCAGCGTTACTATTCGCCGCAGCGATAACGTTTAATTCCTGTGAGAATGACCGTTCCGTTTCAAATGTAAGGCCCACGCCGGAAGAGGCAATAGTGAGCCAGGAACCCGGCTTGCAGGGGAAACCGGTAACCCGGGAGCTCACCGTTGCATCGATCCGCACTTCTCCAGAAGAGAATATTGTACTCTTCTGTCAGAATCCCCAGGTTTTAAAAGTAAATGATGCCGCAGTGCTAAAAACGCTGCAGAATGCAAAGCAGCTGAATCAGAAAGTGAATGTTACATTTCATCCCTGGACCGCTGAAGTAACAAAAGCAGAATTAATTTCTACCGCTCTCCAGGCTCCGGCCAGAACAGAAGGAATTACTTACAATCTAAACAGCACAACAATGGATGGTCTTGATGATGCATCAAAGCTGGGTATCATCAACATGACATCGCCTGCAACCGGGCTCACCAATGTTGTTCCTGATTTTACAACGGCGCAGCTTATGTTCACTTATATTTCAAAACAGTGCTGCGCATTACCCGGACCCTATGGTGTTGATTATTGCATCCCGTTCCAGTACGCTTATGATGGCTGCTATGCGCGTGCACACAAAATGTGCTGGATCATCAACAATAAATACCACTATGGGACACACAAGATCTTCAGCTTTGCAAATGCAGGAAGTGATGTGCTTTCCGTGCAGGGACAAAAATGGGGTGGGTGCTGTATCAACTGGTGGTACCATGTGGCACCGCTTGTTAACGTGAATACTCCGACCGGAGTAAAAGCATATGTATTTGATCCTGCAATGTTCGATCAGCCGGTATTGCTTTCTGTATGGCTGCATGCACAGAAGAACCCGGTTTGCGGAGCAGGTGCGAATGTGACAATGATCAATATTCAGCCGACCACGTCCTTCTGGCCGTCTGATTATACCGGCTACGCATTTGATCCGGATCCGACCTATTATTACACAAACTATTATCTGAATTATTATAGCACAATGACTACATGCTTTTAGGGCGTCAGTCTGTGAACACGGGAAACTCAGTACGCCGGATGTGCGTACTGAGTTTTTTCTTTTTGCTCGCGATGGGTTCGTGTAAAAGCCGCCGGGTCGAAAGCAGCTACGTGGCAAGTCCGCCGATGACAGTGATCAATATTATGGAACCGCTGGAAAGATATTATTATAAGATAAGCTTTCAGCAGTCGGCAAGAAGCTATGAATTTTCTTTTTCCGGTAAAAAAGAATACCTCGACCTGCTGAAAGAGTCGATGGATAAAAAAACACCGGTGATCATTTACCGTCAGGATGACGCTTCAACAATGATCGTTAAAGTCAGGAAAGCAAAATAGCTTCGTTTCACTCCTATCCCTTTATCACCCTTATCCCTTTTATTTCTTTTATTCCTTCATCTCCTTATTCCTTTTCATCCTCCTTGCCGGATAAATGATAAGCCAGATCTGCATTTGCCGGTCCGTTCATTACTTTTCCTTCGTAGCTGAACCGGCTGCCATGACAAGGACAATCCCATGTTTTTTCGCCGCCGTTCCAGCGGACCGTGCATTGAAGGTGCGTGCAAACCGCAGAAACAATGTGCAGACTTCCATTGTCATCGCGGTGAATACCATATTTTTCTCCTTTTAATTGAAGCACTTCGGCGTCCCCTTTTTTTATTTTGGAAATGGCCGAAACTTTGTCATCCTGCGGACGGTCTTTCAGAAACTTCTTTACAGCTGCGAAACCATCATGCACATATTGACCGACGGTTTTTAAGATCCTGGATCGTGAAGGATCATACAGCTTTTCCCACCGGTCGGGAACTCCCAGGATCATATTGGTGATCATCATTGCACCGATCGTTGCATGCGTCATTCCATTTCCGGAATCGCCGGTGATAATATAAATGTTATCCGCATCGCCGGGGTTTCTTCCGATGAAGGCGAGTGAATCCATGGTTTCCAGCACCTGTCCCGACCACCGGTAAATAATGCCTTCGGTATCGAAACGTTCCTTCGTCCAGAGTTCGAGATGATGATAACGTTCCTCTTCTGTGATCTCCGTTTTTATGCCGGTCGGATGATCTTCTCCTCCCACAATCAGCACATCGTGCGTATCGCTGAGCCGTTGCGTTCTTACATAATGATAAGGCGGATAGCGCGAATCAGCTTCAAAATCGCCGGTGTCCCACCACAGTGCAGGCAGCACGCTTCCCTTTTTGATTTTTGCACCGATCACATAAGTTCTGTAAGCGGTTTGTTTGGTATGGATCTTTCGCAGATCATTAACAGGAGAGTTTGTCGCGACAACAATGTGCTCTGCATCCACCCGGTAACCGCGGTCGGTCGTTACTCCGTTTGCATCGATCTTGTCGGCATGTGTTTGCGTATAGATCTTTCCGCCGCGGCTGATGATCGCTTCACATAATCCTTTCAGGTATTTCAGAATGTGAAACTGGGCTTGCCCATGAAAATACAGGCATTCTCCTTCACCGCGGATTCCTGGAGTTTCTTCCAGCCTTTCCACTTTTACTCCGGCCCTTATCGCGGCGTCGTATTCTTTTTTAAGAACGTCTTTATCATCTGATGGATGCCGGAACAGGTAACCGGCAAGTCTGCTGAAATCGCAATTTATTTTTTCCCGTTCAACGGCGCTCTCTACAAATTCAATTGCGGCAGCATGACTTTCAGCCGCCATTTTAGCGCCGTCCGTTCCGTGCAAATGCTCAAGATTATAGTAACGATCATCGAGGCAAGTTACAACATGCGCAGTGGTTCTCCCGCTTTCGCCGCTGCCGATAAATCCATCCTCCAGCAGGATCACTTTTTTCCCTTGAAGGGATAAGTTGTATGCAGTAGTCACTCCGGCGATCCCGCCGCCGACGATCACTACATCTGTCTTTTCGCTTTTTTCAAGCGTTGAATAGCGAATTGGTTTTACCGATGCTGTCCAAACGGAAAGATGACTGCCGGCTGTAATGTCCTCGTTGAGTTCCATAAAAAGGTCTGATTATCATCACAAAAATAATTTGAAGAAAAATTCTGCAAATTTCTATTCGGTGAAATAGAGAATAAGCTCGTTTAAGCCGGAACAAAAAACACTAAACGGTGCTATGGCACAAATTTGTTGTTTTACCTGCGTTATAAGCACGTTCAACAAAAAGATAAAAGAATGGAAAATAATACGCAGTATCCGGGACCGAATAATCAAAAGTTATGGCTGACAATATTTTTTTGGCTGTTATCCGGGCTCTTTGCAGTCAGCTCGTTCGCTCAAACATTTCCGCCGGGCTTCAGCCAGGTCACAGTGGGGAACATCTACTATCCGACTTCGATGGTGAAATCGCCCGACGGCCGGATCTTCTGTACGGAAAAAGCGGGAAAAGTAAGGATCATCAAAGCAGGCGCTGTATTGCCGGCACCATTCTATACCGTAAATGTGGACCAGCTGAATGAGCGCGGGCTAAGCTCGATCACGCTCGATCCGAATTTCAGTTCGAATCATTACGTGTATATCTATTATACGACCCAGAGCTCGCCGATCCACAACCGCCTGAGCAGGGTCACAGCAAATGGTGATGTGGCAGTTGCCGGAAGCGAGGTCATTCTTCTGGAATTTGAGCCGCTGGTGAATTCCATTCACAATGGCGGTGGAATGGCATTCGGTCCCGATGGGAAATTATACCTCGCAGTTGGAAATGATAATGTGAATAGTAATTCTCAGGATCTGAATAACTATAAAGGAAAAGTGCTTCGGATCAACTCCGATGGAAGTGCTCCTTCAGGAAATCCATTTTCAGGATCTGAATCTGCAAAAAGGATCTGGGCTTACGGACTTCGTAATCCCTGGTCGCTCGACATCCAGCCCGGCACCGGAAAAATATTTGTGAATGATGTGGGTGAAGGTGCCTGGGAAGAGATCAATGATGCGACGGTGGCCGGAAGAAACTTCGGCTGGCCGGGTTCCGAAGGAGCAACATCCAATCCGGCCTATACAACGCCTGTTTATACCTATCATCATGGTGCAGGCAGCACTGACCTCGGCTGCGCGATCACCGGCGGAGACTTTTTTAATCCTTCTTCAACAAATTATCCTTCTTCGTATACCGGGAAATATTTTTTTATCGACTACTGCAACAACTGGATCAACTACCTCGATCTCAGCAGTGGAGTCACAAAACATAATTTCGCTTCAAATCTTGCCAGCGCATTAAATTATATCATCGACGGACCGGATGGAAACCTCTACTATTTCAGTATCAGCCAGAATTCGCTCTATAAGATCATCTACAGCAACAATGATGCTCCGGTTATCACTACCCAGCCTCAGGACCAAACCATTTCAGCCGGACAAAATGTTACATTCACGGTAGCCGCTTCCGGTGCAAATCCGAAAACGTATCAGTGGAGGAAGAACGGAACACCTATTTCCGGTGCAACTGCTGCTTCGTTCACCATTACAAATGTGCAAAGCACTGATGCCGGTCAATACAGCGCAAAAGTAACGAACAGCTTCGGATCTGCTACCAGCGATAATGCGGTGCTCACAGTTACCGCCTACAATGCAAAACCTAACGGAACCATTCTGACACCCACCAGCGGATCGCTTTACCGTGCCGGCGACATTATTTCCTTTTCGGGAAACGCTACGGATGCTGAAGACGGAACACTGCCTGCGAGTGCTTTCAGCTGGTACATCGAGTTTCATCACGACTCGCATTACCATCCCGGCCCCTTTGTCCCGAATGGCGTAAAAACCGGATCCTTTGAGATCTCAACCACCGGGGAAGTTTCAGCGAATGTATATTATCAGCTTTATCTCGTTGTGACGGATTCTGACGGTGCAAAAGATACTACTTCCGTTCGCATCAACCCAAGAACATCGACGATCACACTTGCATCGCAGCCTGCAGGTTTGCAGCTGCTGCTGGACGGACAACCTCATACGACACCTTTCTCAATGCTTGCCGTGTCGGGCATGCAGCGCACGCTGGGAGCCGACGGGCCGCAAACGCTCGGAGATTCCACGTATACATTTAATCATTGGTCGCAGGGCGGTGCAGCAGGACAAACCATTGTCGTTACCGATAATAATCAAACGTTCAAAGCATATTACAGCGCAAGCGGAGGGTCAGCCGGATGTGCCGCCACCGGTCAGATCAGGAGAGATTACTGGAGCAATTTTACCGGAACTACTATCGCTGAGATTCCTGTTAACTCAACTCCTACCGGAACAAGCCTGATCAATAGCTTTGAAGGTCCTTCCAATTTTGGCGACCATTATGCCAGCAGGATCAGCGGATACATTTGTCCGCCGGTAACCGGTGACTATTTTTTCTGGATCGCGAGTGACAATGGAAGCGAGTTGTGGCTAAGCACAAACAGCAGCCCCGCAAACAAAGTTAAGATCGCATACAATCCTTCGTATACGATGTCAAGGGAATGGACAAAATATGCTTCACAAAAATCCGCTGCAATTCATCTTACAGCAGGTACGAAGTATTATATCGAAGCACTTCACAGAGAAGGCGATCAAAGCGACAACCTTGCAGTCGGCTGGCAGCTGCCGAATGGTACCCTGGAGCGTCCGATCCCGGGAACTAGACTCGCACCTACGGGAACCTCCGGTGGATCCGCGAATCCTGTGGTGAGCATCACTTCTCCGGCAAACAATACAACTTATTCGAATCCTTCGAATATTACGATCAATGCAAATGCCGGTGTTTCCGGAGCATCGATCACCAAGGTTGAATTTTACAGCGGCAGCTCGCTCATCGGACAGGATCTGTCAAATCCATACAGCTACACCTGGATGAACGTGGGAACCGGCACCTATTCGATCACAGCAAAAGCATATAGTTCTTCCGGAACATCTGCGGTGTCGTCTGCGATCACGGTGATCGTGCAAGGCTGTGCAACGCCGGTAATTACTGCGATGGGCCCGACAACCATGTGCTCGGGTAACGTTACACTAAAAACAACTGCAGTTTCAGGCGGAAGCTATCAATGGAAAAAGGATGGAGTAAATATAAGCGGCGCAACTGCCTCAACATATACTGCCAGCTCGAGTGGCGATTACCAGGTAAAAGTGATACAAGGTTCCTGTGTCGGCTGGTCGGCGCCGATGACGGTAAGCATTGGAAGCGGTCTGCGTGCAACGATCACACCGGGCGGACCGACACAATTCTGTCCGGGTGGAAGTGTTAACTTATACGGAAATACCTGTACCGGTTTTACCTATCAGTGGATCCGTGATGGTGCAAATATTGCCGGCGCAACTTCTGCAACCTATACGGCAACCAGCAGCGGAACTTACCAGTTCAGAGTAACACAATCCGGAACCAGCGCATGGTCGTCGCTTGTAACAGTAGATGTAACATGCAGGGAAGGAGAGGAGCTGGGAGACGGCAGTCCGGATTCCGGTCCTGCTGCGACAATTTCCGATGCGGAAACCAATGGATCATTTGAGATGAAAGTGTTCCCGAATCCGACTAATGGCGCTTTCACGATCGGACTTAATATGCCTGCCGGAAATGAGCAGAAAGTGCAGATCCGGATTGTGAATCTGCTCGGACAACAGATCTACCTGAAAGAGATCGCAGCAACCAATCAAACGATCCGCGAAAGTGTGGACCTCGATCCTTCATTGCCGACAGGGATCTATACGTTGCAGGTGACAGTGGGAACGAAGGTGGAGAATACAACGGTAGTTTTGTCAAGATAAAAAAGCGGATAATGAGGACGATCCTGATATGTGATGATGACCTGTTTATAATGCAGGCCGCAAGAGAATTGCTTGAAAAGGTAGGTTATAACGTGGAAACATTCGATTCCTGCGATTTCCTCATGGAAAAAGTGGAGAAGATGCAGCCCGACCTGATCCTTATGGATCTGCTCATTCCGCCGATGGGCGGCGATAATTCGATAAAGCTGCTGAAGAATGACCCCATGACGAAGCATATTCCGGTACTTGTATTTTCGGGAGATCCTGAAATCGAAAAAATTTATTCGGATACAGATGCTGACGGCTACATCCGGAAACCTTTTGATATTGATGAATTCCAAAGCTACATCGAACGTGTACTTTCGCTGCCCGGAAGGCCGGTTATTTGAAAACAGGATGCTTTTTTATATTTTTTTGAAAAAAAAACGAACCTTTTCAAACTTATGCTGTAAAATGAAGTACGTCCCGGTACAAACATGAACAGTATTATCATAGATGATGATAAGCTGTCGCAAAACGCCATTGGGCATTTAGCTGCGCAGCTTCCCTTTCTGAAAGTATCAGGGATATTCGGCTCTGCGCTCGAAGCTACCACGATTTTGAATTCCGGCTCCATTGACCTGATGTTCCTCGACATCGAGCTTCCCGATATCACGGGGCTTGAATTCATGGGAACGCTGCAAAATCCTCCGCTCACCATTCTCATTACTTCTAAAAAAGAATATGCGCTTGAGGCGTTTGAATACAATGTTGTGGATTACATCGTAAAACCGGTGGCTGTTGAACGCTTCCTCAAAGCAGTAACTAAAGCCAGGATCACTTACGATGCATCCGGACGGCCTGCCGATAGCAGTAAAGATCATCTTTTCATAAAAGTAAATGGGACAATCGCGAAGATCGATGTGAAAGACATTCTCTGGATCGAAGCATTGGGGGATTATATCACCATTCACACGTCCGACAAAAAATATACCGTCCACTCTACACTTAAGGCGGTGGAAGCCCGGCTGGACCCGGACCGCTTTCTCCGCGTTCACCGTTCCTATATTATTTCCGTTGGCGCTATCAGCAGTATCGATGATAGTGTTGTTTCGATCAACAAACAACTGATCCCGATCGGTGCCGTGCATCGTGATAATTTCAGGAAAAGGCTGAATCTCCTTTGAATAATTGCCACGAAAAAAATTGAGTTCGCGAAAGTTCTCCTTTTGAATCTGGCATTTAATTTTAGTTAACATCAGTTCACCGTTTCGTTTCCTTCGTTCACCGAAAACAATATAATTTCTTCCTCATATCCGCGTATTGATAGTAGAAAACCTATATATCAATGGAAACAGCGGCAAATATATCAGTCAGCAGGAACAGGATGAAGGGGCCTATTTCCTTCCGGGTCAAAAAAATGGCCATCCGGAGAGATCCAGTGATCTTCCTCGTGGACGACGACCCGCTTTACCTGCAAGCTTTAGAGCTCGCAATCTCTAGCGAGAACGGAAAAGCAAAAATTTATACGTTTCAGACAGCCAGCAGCTGCCTGAATAATTTGAAACTAAAGCCGGATGTGGTCATCCTCGACTATTATCTTGATTCGGTTTATCCGAACTCAAAGAATGGAATCGAAGTGCTGAAAGAGATCCGGAGAATGGAGCCGCGAACGAAGGTAATTATGCTCTCGGCTCAGGATAGTCTTAATATCGCCATCGATTCAATGGAAAACGGAGCGTATGATTACATCTCGAAAAGTCAGAGCTCCTTTATTCGAGTAAATAACCTTTTGACCAATATACTTGGCGACAAAGAGAACAGTTCCCTGTTCTTCCGGGTATTACAGGTGATCATACTGATCATCCTGCTTGTGCTCATCGCCGGTGCCTTGATCAATCAATAAATAAAAATCCTATGAAAGTCCTGGTAGTAGACGACGACAAAATGATCCTTGAAGCAGTATCGCATAAGCTTACGGAAAGTGGCTATGACGTGATAAGAGCGGAAAATGGTTATGAAGCATTGGACATGATCGACAAGGTAAAGATCGATCTGATCATCTCCGATGTGATGATGCCGAATATTTCCGGGTTGGGGCTTTTAAGCCTGCTCAAACAGTTTTATTTCAATAAGATTCCGGTGATCATTATTTCCTCGCTGGACAAAGCAGATGTGATCCTGCATTCGATCGGTCTCGGTGCGGTCGATTTCATCAGTAAGCCGATCGATTTTACGCGCCTTCTGTCCCTGATCAGGAAATACACAAAATAGATCAGGAAATAAACTACAACGGGCCCCGGGCTCCCTGAATCAATTGCCGGGCTTGTTTTTTTAGATGATTAACGAAAACCTGAAGTGGTTGCACATACATTTCGTAATTTTTATTTCTAAAAAGCATGCGTCATGAAAACCCAACGACCTTTTCTCATCCACATGATCGACGACGATGAGTTCTTTCTCAGGGCACTGAAGCAGCACCTTGATGAGAGCATGCGGGAAACAGTCAGCATTAAATGGTTCCTCACCGGTGAAGAATTTCTGAAACAAATGCCCGAAGCCAATCCCGACCTGATCATTCTCGATCACATTCTCAATTCCAAATTACCGTTTGCAATGGATGGAAGGTCTGTTCTTCAGAAGATCCGGCAAACGAATTCCCGTGTCCCTGTAGTGATGCTTTCCGGGCAGAACCAGATCGAAATCGCGCTGGATACGATCAGGAACGGTGCAAACGATTACATAGTAAAGAATGACAATGCATTTCTCAAGATCCACAATCTCGTGAAGAATGCCGTACGGGAAAGTTTTGCCTCACAGAAGCGCAAGTTTTATGCCGGCTGGGCAGCCATGGTTCTTTCGGGGATCGGCGTGGTTTCGATCGGCTTCGTGATCTTCAGGATGCTTTTCTCTTAAATGACGGAATATGGAAGTCAACCCTAATAAACTGGTCTTTATTGTAGAAGATAATGATCTCTACTCGATGATGCTCGATTATAATCTCTCCAACGATAGCATCGCACACTTTCTTTGCTTTCGCACCGGGGAAGAATGCATTGCGGCTCTGGAGAGAGAGATGAACCCAATGCTGATCATTCTTGATTACCTGCTTCCGGGAATGAACGGGAAGGACACATTGAGAAGGATCAAGCAGCTTAAGCCGGAGATCCCGGTTGTAATGCTTTCTGTGAAAAAAGACCAAACGCTCATTAAGGAGCTTTTTAAAGAAGGCGCGCATGATTATTTAATTAAGGAAAAAAGTTCCATCAAAAAGCTGAAGAAGATCATCAATTCATTTGTGAACGAGATCACAAAGAATGAGCGTAAAGGTGTTACGCGGATCAAAGTAGCTGTGCTGTTTGTCTTTGTTGCGGCATTGATCGTAGTCGCATTTTACTTCCGGGCCTATTGGACATAATTTTCATACTATGAAAACACATGAGATAAAACGGATCCTGATCCCATTGGATTTCTCCGAAACATCGCTGCTTGCACTGGAGCAGGGCGCATACATGGCGCGCCTCTTCGATGCAGAGCTCTATTTACTGCACGTGATCGAAATGATCGAGTTTGCATATTCTATCTATGATCCCTCTGTGGCTGTTCCCGTGGATACGGAAGCGATCGAGAGGAATGTGGAAAAGATCATCACCGGACATGCGGAGAGAATTGAAAAGCAATACGGACTTCATATCCGGACCTTGATCCGCATCGGAAGAGTTGCGACGGAGGTCCGCGATGCAACAGAAGAAAATGAGGTCGATCTGGTGGTGATGGGAACACATGGCGCAAAAGGCTTTGGTGAATTTTTCATCGGAAGCAATGCCCATAAAACGGTAACCATTTCTTCCTGTCCTGTTCTGACAGTCCGGGAACATTCAACCAAACAGGGCTTTGCGGACATAGTAATGCCGATCGATAATACGCTGCATTCGCGCCAAAAGGTCAACCTGGTGATCCAGCTTGCTAAATTGTATGGCGCCAGGGTACACATGCTCGGATTGATCAATAAAGGAGAAGAAGATTCCCGGAATAAGTTTATGATCAAGATCGAAGCCGTCGAAAAAGTATTGCAGCATGCCGGAGTCACTTTTACTCAAAAGATAACGGAGGGTGAAAATCTTGCCGAGGAAACGATGAAATATGCCAAAGAGGTCAACGGCGATCTCATCGTGATCATGACCGATCATGAGTCGAAATTTACCGGGATGTTCCTCGGAGCTTTTGCAAAACAGATCATTAACCATTCCCACATTCCTGTGTTGAGTGTGCGCCCGCTGGAAGGTCATTATGAGACCGTCGATCTTAGCGCATCGAGCAATCCTTTTAACAGCGATATCTGAGAGACAAGTTTCAGAAGGTCTGAAATTTCTTTTACGGTCCGGGGAAAATTTGCGGGAATTATCTCCTGTAAATTTGCTATTGTTCGATTGTTTTCTTTAATTTGTGAGGAACACAAAACAAAGCACTACTTTACCCGTATCAAAATTATGCAAAAGGGCTACACCCTCGTTCGCTGCTTTACGCTATGCATCGCTTTGCTGCTGATTTCCGCTTCCGCTTTCTCCCAGGATACACTTCTCGTTGCGAAAGACTCTGTTAAAAAAGATACCATCGATTATTATGACATGTCGCTTGAAGAGCTTCAGAAGATCAAAGCGGTGGGCGTGTCTTCTGAGCTGGAACAATTGATCAATTCACTTATCGGTGTTGCCTCGATTAAACCTCTTACCGGCCGTGAATCGCCGAGCATTATCAGTCTTATTACAGAGGAAGAGATCAAAAGCTCCGGCGCACGGGACATTATGGATGTGCTGAGTCTCGTTCCCGGGATCGATTTCGGAATGGACGTAGAAGGTGTGGTTGGGATCGGGATGAGAGGAAATTGGGCACATGAAGGAAAAGTGCTGTTGCTGCTGGACGGACAGGAGATGAATGAAAATCTTTTCGGAACCACGCAGTTCGGAAATCATTTTCCGATCGATCAGATCAAAAAGATCGAGATCATCCGCGGGCCGGGATCAGCTATATATGGAGGATATGCGGAGTACGGAGTGGTCAATATTATCACGAAGAACGGAGAAGATATTAACGGAGTTTCCGTGTCCGGATCGTATGGACAGATGAAGGATTATTACGGAAGCCGGAACGTGAGCATTGCAGCCGGTAAAAAATTCGGTGATCTCCAGGTTGGCCTTTCCGCATTCATGGGTGAAGGGAACAGGAGCGACCAGGTGTTCCATGATTTTTACGGGAACAGTCTTGCAATGGCTGGAAACTCAGCCTTAGATCCGTTTAACATCAATGCCGGACTTTCATGGAAGGGTTTAAGCGCCCGTTTTGTGACCGACCAATATCGTATTTCAACCGGTGACGGGTATGATTATATCAAGCAGGTATATCAGCAGCAATTCAATTCCACATTTGCCGAGCTCAAGTATAAAATAAATGTAAGTGATAAATTCAGCATTACCCCGCGTTTGAATTACAAGAGCCAGAGTCCCTGGCAAACTCCTGCCGATTCTACAACTCCGGAGTATCACAAAGTCGTTGACCGTTATACCGGAAACCTCACCATGTCATATAACATTACCCGTAAGATCAATGTGATCTTCGGTGGAGAAGTGTTCCAGGATGTCGCAAATGATATGGTGGACAGCAGCTTCTTCAGCAATGGAAAGAAAAAAGTAAGCTATCTCAATACCGCATTTTTTGCACAAAGCGTTGTTAAGCTCCGCCTGGTGAATATCATTCTCGGCGCACGCTATGATCAGCACAGCGCATACGGAAGCGCGTTCGTTCCGCGTCTGGGGCTCACGAAGAAGATCGATAAATTCCATTTTAAATTATTGTACAGCAATTCATTCCGGGCGCCGTCCATTGAAAATATCAATCTCGCAGACTCAACCGGCATTGCCCCGGAGAATACACGTGTTGCGGAATTGGAGCTGGGCTATGAGATCGGAAGGAATTCGATCGTCACCGTCAACCTTTTCGATATCAATACCTCCAATGCGATCGTTTATTATTTTAATGATTCTACCCAGCAGGATTCCTATCACAATATCGGGGAAACCGGGAGCAGGGGAGTGGAAGTAGAGTATAAGTTCCGCGACAAGTGGGGATTCATTAACCTGAATTATTCCTTTTACTCGGTTGCCGGCAAACCGAAAATAGCAGATTATGAAGTGCCTGAGAACAATACGGTATTGCTCGCGTTCCCCGCACACAAGGTGAACCTCGGTGCAAGCTTTGCGATTGGGAAGCATTTTTCTGTGAATCCTTCCATGGTATTCCGCGGCGAGCGGTATGGATATAATTCCGTGGATTCAACCGGCACTGCCGTGATTGAAAAATTCTCCCCGATGGTGCTTGCAAATATCTTTTTCCGCTACCAGGATCTTTTTGTGAAAGGTCTGGATCTGGGCGCCGGCGTGTATGATATCTTCGATCAGCGTGTGAAATACATCCAGCCGTACAATTCGTATCATGCACCGCTTCCCGGACCATCCCGTGAGCTGGTCCTGAAATTATCCTATTCCTTCAAGTGTAAAAAGAAACCGGGCTCATGAGGATCAGATCACATACCGGTATTCTGGTCGGCCTCATCGCAGGCTGCCTGATGTTCTTTGGAGGAAGCTCCCGTGCTCTTGCGCAGGAGATCAATTACAAGGCATATTCTGTTTATGTATACAACTTTATCAAGTACATCGAATGGCCGCCGGAAGAAGCAAAGTCGGGAGAATTTATAATTGCAGTTGTCGGTGAGTCGCCGGTGATCGCTGAGCTCAAGGCGCTTGCCGCGTCCAAGAAAGCGAATGGTCAGACGATCGTGATCAAGCAATACGCAAATGTGGCGGATGTCGACAAATGCCAGATCCTTTATATTTCATCGGGAAAGAGCAGTATGCTCAAAGGAGCTATTGAAAAAACAAAAAACATGTCGTCGCTGCTGATCGCCGAGCGGGAGGGCCTTGCCAAAAAAGGAGCGGGGATCAATTTTGTGACACTGGAAGACGAAACGCTCAAGTTCGAGGTCAACAAAAAAGCGATCGAGGCACATAACCTGAAGATCCCGAAAGTACTTGTCAATCTCGGCCTGATCGTAGGATAAAATCTGGCAAGATTCTTTTTGCGGCTTAAGCCGGCAGTACGACGAAGCAATCTTTCGTTAGTACACACACTATCTGATATTACAGAGATGAAAAAATATGCGATCGCGATCCATGGAGGTGCAGGAACAATTTTACGTTCGGCAATGAGTCCCGCGAAGGAGGCGCAGTACCGGCAGGCGCTGGAGCGTGCGGTTATCGCGGGTGATCTGTTGCTCTCGAAAGGCGGACGGGCGCTGGATGCGGTCGAAGCAGCGATCCGTGTTTTAGAGGATGATCCCTATTTCAATGCAGGGCGAGGTTCCGTATTTACCAACGATGGCAGGAATGAGATGGATGCGTCTATCATGGATGGAAAAACATTGAAGGCCGGAGCATGTGCAGGAGTCAGTAATATCAGGAATCCGATTATCCTTGCACGAGCGGTCATGGAACATTCAGAGCACGTTTTCCTCGCGGGAGCCGGAGCCACAGCGTTCGCCCGGGAACGAGAGCTTGCTTTCGAACCCGATGAGTATTTTTTTGACCAGGCTCGCTTTGACCAGCTGGAGAAAGCAAAAGCAAGCGGAACAGCGAGGATGGACCATCACCATCACGAGGATGAAAAATTCGGAACGGTAGGAGCAGTGGTGCTCGATACACACGGCAACCTCGCTGCAGGAACGTCAACGGGTGGAATGACGAATAAAAAGTATGGAAGGATCGGAGATACGCCGATGATCGGGGCAGGCACTTACGCGAATAATAATACGTGTGCGGTTTCCTGCACAGGGCATGGGGAGTATTTTATCCGGTCGGTCGTCGCTTATGATATTTCCTGCCTGATCGAATACAAAGGTTTTACACTGAAGCAGGCTTGTGATGAAGTGGTAAAAAATAAGCTCGTAAAAGCCGGTGGAGAAGGCGGTGTGATCGCCCTCGACGTAAACGGCAATATCGAGCTGAGCTTTAATTCGGAAGGAATGTATCGCGCGAGCATGGGCTCCGGTTCTCCTCTTTATATAGGGGTCTATAAGGACTGATCGTGTTTCAGCGGAACACTGGAATCATGGTAGAACTTCCGGTCATTCAGATAATAGTAATTTCCTTTTGCCATTACATGGATCACGAGGTTCTCGATAGAGAGCGGCTGTCCGTCCTCAATATCCGCAATGTTTGAATGACGGATCGTATAGCCGTCGAAAATGAGCACCAGTCCGGATCCGATCGCTTCCATCGTATTTCCTTCTTTGATCAGCACACCGGTATCTTCTCCCAGCCCGATCCCGATACATCCGGGATTGCTGGCAACAGCCTGTGCAAGCCGTCCGAATCGTCCTCTTGTAACGAAGTGAGTATCGATGATCACGTCTTTTATTAATGCAAGTCCTGTAGTTATTTTTACTTCGCCTTTCAGAAGGGCGCCGGTGCTGCTGCCCTGGTAGATCATCGTATTGCTCATGGCCATTGCTCCGGCGCTGGTGCCGGCGATCACAAAAGGTTCATTTAAGTAACGCTGGGTCATAATGCGGAGGAGCTCGGTGCCGCCGAAGATCATGCTGAGCCGAAGCTGGTTACCGCCGGAGAACAGGACCCCGTCGGCTTTTTTTACACGATCGATATATGCCGGGATCCATACGTCTTCACGTTTCTTAATGTGAAGCACCCCGATATTGGTACATCCGAGTTTTCCGAATGCCTTTAAATAGTTGTCTGCTACCTCTTCAGGGATCTGGGAAGCGGTGGTGATGATTTCAACGCGTGATTCGGGACCGCGCATTTCAGAAAGGATACGTTTGAGGATCCCGTATTCGAAGAAGTTGAGGTGCTCGCCCGGTTTGAATTGAGGTTCAATCGTGGCGCCTTTGTCTTCACTGCCGCCAATGGCGATAAGCTTACCTAATGGAGGTGTCATATGTATAATAGTGGTTCCGGCTGCAAAGTTACGAGATGATTGGGCTGCTGATTGTTTTACTTTTCCACGGTTTTGTTGCTAAAAATGCTTGCCAGAAAAGGCTTTTAGCAAAAGTGGAGCATGAAAAATGAATTTTATTTCACTGCCAATCAGGGTAATTACGGTATTTTCATTAAAAAACTTTAAATATTGCTTGCAGAGAACAAAAAACACGGTACATTTGCAGCCCGCTTTGAAAAACAGGCGGACGTTCATTGAGAAGGCAGGCAGATTTTTAAGAAGTTCCGGAAAATAGATTCTCTCAAAACACTTATTGCGAGAGGGGGAAAGAAGGAAGCCGAAAAAAAATAAATTTTTTTTCGAAAAAAGTTTGCAGATCAAAAATAATTAGTACTTTTGTCGCCCGCTTCAAAACGGAATCGTTCATTAAAATAAAGAAGGCAAAAAAATATTTTAAAATTTTGTTAAAATATTTTGCAGATTAAAAAAGTCTTAGTACTTTTGCCACCCCAATTAAAAAGGGAAGTTCTTTTAAGCTTGAATTTATAGTTCTGAATTTGTTTCAGAATAGTATATAAATAAGTTCTTTGAAAATATTGTGAAGATAATGAAATAGTAGTATCCCTTTATGTGGTATGTTCTACCATATAATTGAGAAACAAGTCCTAAATAATTAAATTTTTCTTTTAACGAAGAAGAGCAAGAAATCAAACTTACAATGGAGAGTTTGATCCTGGCTCAGGATGAACGCTAGCGGCAGGCCTAATACATGCAAGTCGAACGGTAACAGGTCCAGCAATGGATGCTGACGAGTGGCGCACGGGTGCGTAACGCGTATGCAATCTACCTTCAACTGGTGAATAGCCCGAAGAAATTCGGATTAACACACCATAGTATATTAGAGAGGCATCTCTTTAATATTAAAACTCCGGTGGTTGAAGATGAGCATGCGTGACATTAGCTAGTTGGTGAGGTAATGGCTCACCAAGGCAACGATGTCTAGGGGATCTGAGAGGATTAACCCCCACACTGGTACTGAGACACGGACCAGACTCCTACGGGAGGCAGCAGTAAGGAATATTGGACAATGGTCGCAAGACTGATCCAGCCATGCCGCGTGAAGGATGAAGGCCCTATGGGTTGTAAACTTCTTTTGTACGGGAAAAAACCCCTCTACGTGTAGAGGGCTGATTGTACTGTAAGAATAAGGATCGGCTAACTCCGTGCCAGCAGCCGCGGTAATACGGAGGATCCAAGCGTTATCCGGATTCATTGGGTTTAAAGGGTGCGTAGGCGGAATGATAAGTCAGTGGTGAAAGCCTGCAGCTTAACTGCAGAACTGCCATTGATACTGTCAATCTTGAGTACATTTGATGTGGGCGGAATGTGTCATGTAGCGGTGAAATGCTTAGATATGACACAGAACACCGATTGCGAAGGCAGCTCACAAAACTGTAACTGACGCTGAGGCACGAAAGCGTGGGTATCAAACAGGATTAGATACCGTGGTAGTCCACGCTGTAAACTATGATCACTCGATGTTTGCGATATACTGTAAGCGTCTAAGCGAAAGCGATAAGTGATCCACCTGGGGAGTACGCTCGCAAGAGTGAAACTCAAAGGAATTGACGGGGGCCCGCACAAGCGGAGGAGTATGTGGTTTAATTCGATGATACGCGAGGAACCTTACCTGGGCTTGAAAGTTAGTGACCGACTGTGAAAGCAGTCTTTCCGCAAGGACACGAAACTAGGTGCTGCATGGCTGTCGTCAGCTCGTGCCGTGAGGTGTTGGGTTAAGTCCCGCAACGAGCGCACCCCCTATCATTAGTTGCCAACACGTAATGGTGGGAACTCTAGTGAAACTGCCCGCGCAAGCGGTGAGGAAGGTGGGGATGACGTCAAGTCAGCACGGCCCTTACGTCCAGGGCTACACACGTACTACAATGGCAAGTACAAAGGGTTGCTACACAGCGATGTGATGCTAATCTCTAAAGCTTGTCCCAGTTCGGATTGAAGTCTGCAACTCGACTTCATGAAGCTGGATTCGCTAGTAATCGAAAATCAGCAATGTTTCGGTGAATACGTTCCCGGGCCTTGTACACACCGCCCGTCAAACAATGGAAGTTGGGAGTATCTAAAGTCGATAACCGCAAGGAGTCGCCTAGGGTAAAACCAGTAACTGGTGTTAAGTCGTAACAAGGTAGCCGTACCGGAAGGTGCGGCTGGAACACCTCCTTTCTAGAGAGACTTTGTTTCATCCCTGATTATCGGGATTTACGGTACTTCTATTTCATCTTCATAATTTTTAAACTTACCCAAAACGAGCTCAGAAGTGTAATAACTGAGAGCGAAAGGATTAAAGGAAAAGTAAGATCAAATGCCAAAAGCTATCAACTTTTGATTTTTAAATTTAACTTTTAACCTTAAGTATAGTCCCGTAGCTCAGTTGGTTAGAGCACTACACTGATAATGTAGGGGTCAGCAGTTCAAATCTGCTCGGGACTACATCAAAAATTCGTATTGGGGAATTAGCTCAGCTGGCTAGAGCACCTGCCTTGCACGCAGGGGGTCATCGGTTCGAATCCGTTATTCTCCACAAAACCTGGGTTTGGCTTCCACCAAACCAATTAGGGTAAAGTTCTTTGACATATTGAAAGAAAATACAACAGATAATAGTTTTATTATCTGTGAAGAGAATACAAGTAATTAATTAATAAGAAAGTAATTAAGGGCGTATGGCGAATGCCTTGGCTCTCAAAGGCGATGAAGGACGTGATAAGCTGCGATAAGCTACGGTTAGGAGCAAATATCTTTACCCGTAGATTTCCGAATGGGGCAACCCAATAGTTTGAAGAACTATTATCCGAAAGGATGCTAACCCGGAGAACTGAAACATCTAAGTACCCGGAGGAAAAGAAAACAATTTAGTGATTCCCTAAGTAGTGGCGAGCGAAAAGGGAACAGCCCAAACCATAATCGTTAAGGCGATTGTGGGGTTGTAGGACTACAATATTGACTGTGTTTTTGAAGTGGAATCTTCTGGAAAGTTGAGCAAAACAGGGTGATAGCCCCGTACACGAATCAAAAGCGCTACATAGTAGTATCCTGAGTACCGCGAGGTCGGAGACGCCTTGTGGGAATCCACCAGCACCATCTGGTAAGGCTAAATACTTTTGAGAGACCGATAGTGAACTAGTACTGTGAAGGAAAGGTGAAAAGAACCGCGAACAGCGGAGTGAAATAGAACCTGAAACCGTACGCCTACAAGCGGTCGGAGCAGCTTCGTGCTGTGACGGCGTGCCTTTTGCATAATGAGCCTACGAGTTACTCTTCTCTGGCAAGGTTAAAGATCTAAGATCTGCAGCCGAAGCGAAAGCAAGTCTGAATAGGGCGCACAGTCAGAGGAGGTAGACGCGAAACCTTGTGATCTACCCATGACCAGGTTGAAGTTCCGGTAACACGGAATGGAGGACCGAACTGATAAGCGTTGAAAAGCTTCCGGATGAGTTGTGGGTAGGGGTGAAAGGCTAATCAAACTGGGAAATAGCTCGTACTCCCCGAAATGTTTTTAGGAACAGCCTCGAGGTCGAGTGTTATAGAGGTAGAGCTACTGATTGGACTAGGGGCCTTCACCGGCTACCAAATCCTGACAAACTCCGAATACTATAACATATACTCGGGAGTGAGCCCATGGGTGCTAAGGTCCGTGGGCGAGAGGGAAAGAACCCAGACCAACAGCTAAGGTCCCCAAATCTATGTTAAGTTGAACTAATGTGGTCCGATTGCTTTGACAGCTAGGATGTTTGCTTGGAAGCAGCAATTCATTTAAAGAGTGCGTAACAGCTCACTAGTCGAGCGATTGGGCGTAGATAATAATCGGGCATTAAACATAGTACCGAAGCTTTGGATTGTACAGTAATGTACACTGGTAGGGGAGCATTCTGATTGCACTGAAGGTGTGGCGTCAGCCATGCTGGAGCGATCAGAAAAGCAAATGTAGGCATAAGTAACGATAAGGCAGGCGAGAAACCTGCCCACCGATAGACTAAGGTTTCCTGAACAACGTTAATCGATTCAGGGTTAGTCGGGACCTAAGGCGAAGCCGAATGGCGTAGTCGATGGACAACTGGTTAATATTCCAGTACTTGCTTTACTGCGATGTGGTGACGAAGTAGTGAAAGTTCTGCGCACTGACGAATATGTGCGTTAAAAGCTGTAGATATAGTTTCTGTAGGTAAGTCCGCAGAGATTGTCGAAGCCGATAGTATCCTGAGTCTTCGGACAAAGGAATATGAACCTAATCAGACTTCCAAGAAAAACCACTAAGCTTCAGGTAACAGCAACCCGTACCGCAAACCGACACAGGTAGTCAAGGAGAAAATCCTGAGGTGCTCGAGTGATCCGCGGCTAAGGAACTAGGCAAATTAACCCTGTAACTTCGGGATAAAGGGTGCCCTCCGCAAGGAGGGCCACAGTAAAATGGCTCTGGCGACTGTTTATCAAAAACACATGGCTATGCTAAACTGAAAGGTGATGTATATGGCCTGACACCTGCCCGGTGCTGGAAGGTTAAGAGGAGAGGTTATTCGCAAGAAGAAGCTTTGAATCGAAGCCCCAGTAAACGGCGGCCGTAACTATAACGGTCCTAAGGTAGCGAAATTCCTTGTCGGGTAAGTTCCGACCTGCACGAATGGTGTAACGATCTGAGCACTGTCTCAGCCGCGAGCTCGGTGAAATTGTAGTATCGGTGAAGATGCCGATTACCCGCAACGGGACGGAAAGACCCCGTGCACCTTCACTATAGCTTAACATTGACTTTGGATAATTCATGTGTAGGATAGGTGGGAGACTTTGAAGCGGTGTCGCTAGGCATCGTGGAGTCAACCTTGAAATACCACCCTTGAATTATTTGGAGTCTAACTCCTAACGGAGGACATTGTTTGGTGGGTAGTTTGACTGGGGTGGTCGCCTCCAAAAAAGTATCGGAGGCTTTCAAAGGTACCCTCAGTACGCTTGGTAACCGTACGTAGAGTGCAATAGCATAAGGGTGCTTGACTGTGAGACTTACAAGTCGAGCAGGGCCGAAAGGCGGATATAGTGATCCGGTGGTTCCGCATGGAAGGGCCATCGCTCAAAGGATAAAAGGTACGCCGGGGATAACAGGCTGATCCCTCCCAAGAGCTCATATCGACGGGGGGGTTTGGCACCTCGATGTCGGCTCGTCACATCCTGGGGCTGGAGAAGGTCCCAAGGGTTCGGCTGTTCGCCGATTAAAGTGGCACGCGAGCTGGGTTCAGAACGTCGTGAGACAGTTCGGTCCCTATCTGTTGTGGGCGTTAGAGATTTGAGAGAACCTGACTCTAGTACGAGAGGACCGAGTCGGACAAACCGCTAGTGTACCAGTTGTGGTGTCAACTGCATCGCTGGGTAGCTATGTTTGGATGAGATAAGCGCTGAAAGCATCTAAGTGCGAAACTCATCTCAAGATAAGATCTCTTTAAAGGGTCGTAGAAGATTACTACGTCGATAGGTTGCAGGTGTAAAGACAGTAATGTCAAAGCCGAGCAATACTAATTACCCGTTAGCTTTCTTATTAATACTCGTATTTTTTTCATATAACGAAATTATTATAGTTGTATTTTCTTTCTTTATTTGTCAATCTTATTATGATCCGCACAAACGGATCACGATTTTAGGTGACTATAGCGGCGAGGTCCACCTCTTCCCATTCCGAACAGAGAAGTTAAGCCCGCCAGCGCAGATGGTACTGCATTAAATTGTGGGAGAGTATGTCGTTGCCACTTTTAAGCCCCTTCCTTAACCGGTTGGGGCTTTTTTTATACCCGGCTCATAAAGCTTAACCGGACTTATCCCAAACGAAACCTGGATACTTTCTCATCGTAATTGCTGAACTACTTGCCCCAACCCAACAAGCTTTTTGAGGAACTTATTCCCTCTATTCTTTCATAACACAACGCAGTCTGATTTCTCTCTAGCACATTAATTGCTATTTTTGCATATGCTTTATTTCTTTCGCTGGTCACTTTCTCTTTTCCTACTCTTTCCCCTCGTCCTCTTCGCTCAGGACAATGACTCTGCAAGCACCCGCACCAGAAATATCACTCGTTTTTTTACTGCCGGTCAGTTTAACACCGATTCGTCTTCCACCGTAGACAACTCTCTCCGGGGTTTTCAGAATTATCTGCCTCATGATGACCTGGGAAATGCCGGACTCGCAATCCACTCCCCGCTATACAATTCTAATCCTACTCCCGCCGGGTTTATCTATGCGCCCAATAATTTTAACGACTATTTTTATTCTCCGAAAACACAAAAGTTCTTCAATACACATTCCCCCTTCACCGATCTGCGCTACATCTTCGGCTCCAAGCAGGAACAAAGCTTTAAAATGACATTCTCTTACAATGTCAAAAAGAACTGGAACCTTACAGCTGATTTTTTTCGAATCCGTTCCGATGGATTTTATCTCAGACAAAGAACCAACGATAATTTTTTTTCCGCTTCTACCAGCTATCAGTCAAAACGAAATCGATATTGTCTGCTTGCGGCCCTGAACTATAATTACGTCCAGAATCAGGAGAATGGAGGAATTCAGAATGATTCCATTTTCGTAGAAAGCGGCAACACCGATAAAAAACTAATTGCGATCAACCTTCAGTCAGCAAAAATGAGCTTCCTGCAGCGAAAGTTTTTTCTGCGTCAATACCTCAACTTCGGAAAGGCCGGAAATGATTCTTCCGCAATTGTTCCCTCCGGCAGCCTGATCCTGACCTCTTCCGTTGAAGATAACCTGTTTCGTTACATCGATGAAGATCCTGAAGCCGGATTTTATCAGAACATTTATCATGACTCATCACGCACACACGATTCTGCTTACTATTTCCTCCTCGACAATAAGATGGAATGGAAACGGATGGATAATCACAAACACCAGGGGATCCGCGATTGGTTCGGACTTGGACTCAGCCTCGATCATCAGCTTGTGAGATTGAAGCAGTGGGAAACAGATACCACCTGGAATGGAATGATCGCAGCAGGAGAGCTGTATAACACATATTCCAACCGGAAGTTTTGGTATCATATCGGCGCTGATTATACAATGAACGGCTATAACGAAGGAGATATGGGTGTTTCAGTTGCCCTGAAAAAGGGAATAATCGACAGCCTGACTTTCATCTCTGTACATGCCTGGTCGGAAACCCGCCACGCGGGTTACATGTATCAGCATTATTCTTCTAACCATTTTTACTGGAATAATAATTCGCTGCTCTCCGTCAGCAGAAATGACGCCGGTTTTGATTTCCGGATGCAGAAATATTCCCTGGCAGCCGGCGCCGACCTGATGAGCATCCAAAATCCCGTATACTTCGATAATTTCGGAAATGCCCGTCAATATTCAGGAACAATACCGGTCATTTCAGCCTGGCTGAAGAAGAATTTCAGAGCTTTCAACTGGCATCTGGACAATGATGTTCATTATCAGTATGTCCCGGACTCAACAGTGATCAGGCTTCCCACTTTTGTTTTGCAGCACTCATTGTATTATGAGAACGACATTAAGAACATCATGCGTATCCAGGTCGGGGCTTCGGTATATTTTACCACGGCTTATTATGCCGACGCTTACATGCCTGCGACTGCGCAATTCTATTTGCAGAGCGACAGGAAATATGGAAATTATCCTTTCCTCGATGTGTTTGTAAACGCACGTGTAAAAAATGTAAGGGTATTTTTAAAAGTAGATCACCTGAATGCAGGCTGGGGTAAGAACGATTACATTTCAACCCCGCATTATCCGTATACCGGAAGAGCTTTCAAATTGGGAATATCCTGGAGATTCTACGATTGATCGTAATTTCAACGTTCTCTTGGCCCTCCTTTTTCTCCTTATTTTTCTCTGTGATAAAAAGATCAGCATTACCTGTAAGAGCTTCTCTGTGGCCCTCCTTTTTCTCCTTTTCTCCGTGGTAAAAAACTCCGCATTATCCGCATGACTTCAAATGAATGTTCCGGAAATTGATCGTAATTTCAACGTTCTCTGTGGCCCTCCTTTTTCTCCTCTTCTCCGTGGTGAAAAAGCACGCATCATCCGTATTGACCTCTCTGTGGCCTCCTTTTTCTCCTTTTCTCCGTGGTAAAAAAACGCTACGCAGAAAAACCCAGAGCTAACCACCAGATTACGTCTTTTGCTTCTTCTTCTTCGCTGCAGGAAAAAGAATATTATTCAGGATCAGGCGGTACCCCGGAGAATTCGGATGTAAGCTCAGATCAGTAGGAGGATCCTCCACACGATGCTCATAGTCTTCCGGATCATGGCCGCTGTAAAAGGTAAATGTCCCTTTGCCATATTCACCATGGATATAACGGGCTTCATTGGCTGCTTTGTTTTCACCGAGGATCAAAACATTCGGTTTAATAAAAGCTTTGTCGAAGCCGACCGTCTGTCCCCAGAATCCCTTAATGATCTGTTCATGGTTCTGACAAAGCATCGTTGGCACTACATCCCATTTTGCGGAAAAATCAAACAAGGTGAAAAGATCGTTGGTCCGAGTGATTCCGTATTTCTGCCTGCGGGTATTGTATGTATCGATGTTGGATTTCGCGTATTCCGTTGGATTGGTGCTCAGCGTAAAATCGGTAAACGCAAAAGTTTTCGAGTAATCCAGCTTTTTCGCATAGCCGGGAGTCGTTCCATCGCCGTCGAACATGCTTTCGCAGATATCCAGGCCATCTGAAGCTAAAGCAATATCATAGCTGTCCGGTGCCGAACACATTGCAAACAGGAATCCTCCGCCGGCGGTAAAATCGCGGATCTTTTTCGCGACTGCCAGCTTCATTTCTGAAACTTTAGCAAACCCTAAAGACTTTGCGCTTGCTTCAAGTGTTCGCTGCTGCTCCTGGTACCAGGGCGTGTTATGATATTGAGCCCAGAAACGTCCGTATTGACCCGTAAAATCTTCATGATGAAGATGCAGCCAGTCGTAGGTGAGAAGCTTATCCTTCAGAATTTCTTCATCGTAAATAACATCGTATGGAATTTCAGCATAGGTGAGGACCAGTGTTACTGCATCATCCCAGGGCTGCTTCATTTTAGGTGAATATACCGCGACTTTCGGAGCTTTTTCCAGCTTCACATCTTCCATGTTCACTTCCGGATCAGCAATTTCAGTAAGGATAGCGGTTGACTTTGCATCGGCGATCACTTCAAAGGACACCCCGCGGATCGTACATTCACTTTCAAGTTCTTTGGCATCTTTCATCATGAAGCTGCCGCCGCGGTAATTCAGCAGCCAGTGCACTTCCAGGTCATGTTTCAATACCCAATAGGCGACACCGTATGCTTTCAAATGGTCCTTCTGCTGAAGATCCATCGGAATGAGAACGAAGGATGCCTTCGCTGCAAGCGTGGAAATAAGGATGAGGGAAATGATGAGTATGCGCTTCATATCTGAAAAATCTTCAATAAAGTTAATCAATTGCGAGTGGAAAAGCGAGGGAATTAACAAAAATTGGGCTTCGAGAATATTGAGAATGGAATGGACGTTTGATGGACCTTAAAAAGCGCGATCTCCATTGGCTAAATCGAAGCTGCAAAAAAGCCGGCTGCCAATCTGCACATCAAAAATTTACACATCTGCACATCAGAACGGAAAATCTTCCTCAATATCATTCATTTTCGAACCCCTGATCACGGAATTGGACCCCTGATCAAAATCGCTCGACGGAGAGAGCTTAGAGCTGCTTCCGTAATCCACATTCGTATCCAGCATATCAAGATCGGCAAACTTGGTAAACTGACCGATATAGCGTGTTTTCGCAGAATCCACCGGTCCGTTCCGGTGCTTGGCAATAATAAGCTCTGCAACACCCAGCGTGGATGCGCCATTTTCATCTTCTGTGATGTTGTAATATTCCGGACGATGGATGAACATTACCATATCCGCATCTTGTTCGATAGCACCGGATTCACGTAAGTCGGAAAGCTGCGGACGTTTGTCGCCGCCGCGTGTTTCAACCGCACGGCTTAGCTGTGAAAGAGCAATGACGGGGATCTCGAGCTCTTTTGCAAGTCCCTTCAGTGAGCGGGAGATCGTAGCAATTTCCTGTTCACGGTTTCCTTTTCCTTCACCACCTGCGGTCATCAGCTGGAGATAATCCACAACAAGAAGCTCGATCTTATGCTGCTCTTTTAAACGACGTGCTTTTGCACGCAATTCAAATACGGACAGGCCCGGAGTATCATCAATGAACAAAGGTGCTTCCGCAAGCTTTTTGATCTTATCATTCAGCTGCTGGAATTCGTAATCTTCCAGTGTTCCTTTTTTTAGCTTTTCAGAGGATAATTCCGATTCACTTGCGATCAAACGGGTGACCAGCTGCAGCGACGACATCTCCAACGAAAAGATCGCAACCCCTTTATTGAAGTCGACGGCCGCATTCCGCGCAATGCTCAATACCAACGCCGTTTTACCCATCGCCGGACGGGCTGCGATGATCACAAGATCCGATTTCTGCCAGCCGGATGTCAAACGATCCAATGCCGTCAGACCGGAGGGAATTCCCGAGAAATTTCCTTTGTTATTTTTAGTATGCTCGATCTGGTCGATCGCTTTTCGGATGAGCGTGCTCATCTTATCGTAATTCTTCTTGATGTTTCCTTCTACGATCGAGAAAAGATTTTTCTCCGCATTGTCCAGCAGGTCGAATACGTCCGAGCCTTCTTCGTAAGAATCATGGATCGTCTTCGTAGAGATCCGGATCAGCTCCCGCTGAATAAATTTCTGTGCAACGATCCGTGCATGGAATTCCGCATTGGCTGCAGATGCAACACGATTTGTAAGCTGTGTGATGTAGTAGGCTCCGCCGACAAGATCCAGTTCACCCGTTTTTTTGAGTTCCTGTGTAACGGTTAGGATATCTACCGGTTCCGAGCGCGTAAAAAGCTGCTCGATCGCATGGAAAATACGGGCATGAGCATCCTTATAAAAGCTCTGGGGCTTCAGAATATCAATAACATTGGTCAGGGCATCCTTTTCAAGCATCAGCGCTCCGAGTACCGCTTCTTCCAATTCTACGGCCTGTGGAGGCATTTTTCCTATGTCCATCAGCTGTTGAGTAGCCGTGGTTTTATTCACTCTTCTGCGGGAGTTGATATCGTTCTTTGTACTAAAATCTGTCATG
Organism: Bacteroidia bacterium; assembly: GCA_045805205.1. Lineage (GTDB taxonomy): Bacteria > Bacteroidota > Bacteroidia > 2-12-FULL-35-15 > 2-12-FULL-35-15 > 2-12-FULL-35-15. Next base: position 156,833 of record JBJMLR010000009.1, read on the forward strand.
GGCGTCAAATGTACTCAAAATTCAAACTCGGGCTTGTTAAGCTTACTACGAACATCCAATTGACAAGGTTATTAACATGTTTTAAACGTACAAATGCAGGACTTTAGCTCAAAAAATTGTATATTTATGTTATGTTACGGGGCAGTCACAAATACTTATTAACGGCTTTGGTTATTAACATTTGCTGTTTTTCCTGTAAAAAAGACAAGGATGTAACTCCTCCCCGGATCTCGATCAGCGATCCTATTGAAAATCAAAGCTTCAATGTCAACGATTATGTTCATGTGACCGCTTCTGTAAGCGATGAAACACACCTGGAGTCGGTCAGCATTACTTTGCTGGATGCATCCCAGGCTCCTGCTTATAATTCAATGTCCCTTCCGGTCACAGGCGCATTGATGAATATCAATACCTCTTACCTTCTGGATAATATTCATCTTTCCACCGGACTTTATTTTATCAGGGTGGCTGCTTCCGATGGAGAGCACGATACCTACGCATACCGCCAGATCTATATTTCCGCGGTCCCAAAAGCGTTGAAAAAGGTCCTCCTTTTTACCAACTCTGTCAGCACACAAACCAATCTTTCATACATCGACAGCACATTCAGCGCTATCGTTCCGTTTCATACATTTTCGGGAGATCACCTGGCTTCCGGCGTTACCAGCTACTATCAGCAGGCATATGAATGCGGCAATTATACTGGTGACTTTACGGCGCTCGGACTTCAATACAATACGAATCGTTTTGTTTATTCATCGGTCCCTTCATCGGCACCGTATTTCACCGGTTTCTGGTGTGATGAGCAGCACAGCTATATAGCACGCTATGATGGTGCGATCCGCGGCTACGACGACAGCGGTTCCGGTATATTCACAGCGAATTCCCTCAGCGGATTTTATGCTCAGCACATGCTCTTTCACAGCGACCGGTTATTAGCGGAAGAAAAGGATATTACCTCTGCCACGAAAAAGCTGGTCGTATATTTTACATCGGGGGGACTGGAACAAAGTGTTAACATGAGCCAGGATGCGGTCGAATTATGTGAGAAAGATGCGACCAGTGTTTTTGTATTTGGAAATGTATCGGGACAGGGCGTTATCCAGCTGTATGACAAGCCCGCGAATAATCTCTGGAGCCCTTATCCCTTCCCTTTGGCAACCGGTTCCATTCTTAGTGTGCTGAAGCTGGATGCGGATACTTATCTCATCGCACATTCAAACGGAACGATCTATAAATACCAATATTCCGTCAATAGTCTCACGACGTACATGACAGGATTTACAGCAATCAAGATGAGAATGGATGAGGTTAACAACGTGTTGTATGTTGCGGAAGCAAATAAAGTGAGCACGTTTGCCTATCCGTCTTTAACACCGGTAAATACAATTAATTCGCCGGAAACTATTCTGGATCTCCAGCTTTTATACAATCGTTAATTCCTCTAGCTGACCGCGGTAATCGAGCTGCAGGTCTTCGTGAAGCTTTGTGAAAATTGTTTTGATCTTTTCAGTCTCCCGGTAATAGATGTTATTGATCACCGAACTGGAGCTGAGATCGATCCGCTGACTGCGTACTTTTTTACAGAAGTATAAGCGCATTTCCAGCTCGCTTTCCTTTTTTCCGGAGCTCTTTATGAACTTGTTCAGGTGGCGGACCACTTTTTGTAAGCCTTTTTTTGTCGTCCATGCCGACATACGATTGATGCTGCTGAATAAGTCGTCAAGCGAGGATTTTACTTTTTCAATATATTCCCGTTCATCATTTTTTTCGAAAAGCAGGTAGGAGAGAAGCTCTTTGTTCTCTTTTTTATGTTTTGCAAGCCGGATGCAAAGCTCTCTTAGCTCCGGCGCGTCTATCGCACGAAGCTCCTGTTGTATCTCGTGAAGCGTGTGCGCTTTCATTTTATTGCCTTTTTACTTTATCACTCAGTCACCCAGTCACCCAATCACCTAATCACCTAATCACCTAATCACCTAATCACCTAATCACCTACTGCACCTACCGCACCTTGCATTTGATGTCATAAACGATCGGTGTTTCTTTTCCCGCCATTTTTAACACGAATTCCTGGTGCGTATCCGATTCGAAAGGGAGGCCCGTTTTTATGCTGACCTCAAAATCTCCTCCGATCTTTCCTTCCATTGTGTACTCGTTCCCGAACTTGTCCCCTCCACCGCTCAATTGTCCGTCCATCGAAACAAACGCGGTGTCACCCTGGATCTTTTTCAGCGTATATTTAGCAGAGCAATTCATCTTATTGCCTGTTCGTATTACGATCTGCCGTTCCCAGCTGTCACCGACCGCGATCTCTTCTTTTGGGTAACGCAGCATGAACTGCATTTTGTTTTCTGTTGAATCAATAATGTTCCCTTCTGCGATCTGCACTTCCCCTTTTTTATCCATCTGCGCATCGTAAATAGCGCGATATGTTTTATGAAGCAGGGCAAAAACCGGCAGAGCAACGAGCTTTGCATCGCCGGTTAGTGTATCCGGACCTTCAGCAGAACCGTTCACTTCTTTTCCCGAGATCTTCCCGGTCATTTTGATCTCATCGTTCGTCATGCTCAGTGCAATCTTTCCGTTTTCATCCGTTTCGCTGCTTCCTTTGATCTTCATTTCAAAAGAGCTCATATCGCCGGTAGACGTATTATTTACCGAAAACCAGTAATTCACATCCAGTGCTTTGCCTTTTTCCGGTTTGAGTGAAAGCGTTATTTTGCTGTCGTTATTTTTATCACCTGTTCCGCAGCCGGTTGCCAGGGTAACAAGTAACACAGAGGGTATGAGAAGTAGCTTTTTCATATTGCTGGTCTTAGTGCATTTGCAAATGTATATCTATTTGTTCTTTTCCAGGGTCTTTACCTCATCATACTTGAGCGCGATCGCGGTTCCACCCGCTTTTACAGGTGTAGATTCGGTAAGCATATCATTCAGATAAAGAACATGGTCATCTTTTTTGCTGTCCACAGAAAAAGTAAAACCGACAAGGAAATCATCATTCTTTTTGAATAATACTGTGCGCTGGATCTCTTTGAAGTTTTTAAACTCTTTTCCCGAAGACGATTTTACGGTCGCTTTTCCCGGGCGGCATAATCCGACCTGGTTTCCCGTGTAGGTCACTTTGTATTTAAAAACGATCTCGGTTTTGTCCTGGTCGTACTGGTCAAGCTCAAGTATGAAATTACCCACGCGGATCTCCTTTTCCGGTTTTAATTTGATCGCCGGAGAAACAGTGATCTGTGTATCGCTGCAGGTATAGATGCCATTCATGTTCAGGGTAGCTTCTTTGCATTGGATCATATCTCCTTTTGCATCGATCACCTTTGTTTCTTCTCCGTGCGGGCCTATTATCACCCAGCGGTCGTGTGAAAATAAATTTCCTTTTGCGGTAGTGAAAAAGCACTCTTCAGGCTTGACTAGCAGTGTTTGATCAGTGAGGTTTGTGATCTTCACTTTTGCTTTGATAACCTCTTCGAGACAAACGGCATTTGTGATTGCGTAGCGCGCGTTGGATGTCACTTTTGTGTCGTCCGCGAAGCAGATGATCTTTTGTCCCGCGGAAAATAATGTCGAAAAACAGAAAAGTAATACGAGAGAAGCTCTGATGATACGAAAATTCATAATATTCATGGACTATGGATTTTTGACTTTAACTTTTACAAGATAATCCTGTTTGTTATATATAAAAGCCGATGGCTCCGCACTGGCAATATTTTTAACGCTCAATCCTCCGCCAATAGCGGAATGCTCTGCAAGAGTATACTTTTTTTGGATTCCTTTGGAGTCAATTCTTGAGAATGAAACACATTTGTTTTCGTCATCCTCCTTTTTTTTATCGTCTTTTTTTGTCTGATCGTTTTCTTCACATTTGCTATCAAAAAGGAAATTGAGTGTGTTGTTAAATTCAAAACAGTAAAAGGCGGCGTCATTTCTTGCAAGTGCATTACCCAGAAGGCTATTGGAAGCGCGTGTTTTCCGGAGCTTTGGTGTTTGTACTACCCATTCCGGGGTCCCGTCCGCTGAAATACTGGCAGAGACCAGGTCCCCGAAGTATTTTTCCGAATTCTCACTTGGGGAATTCGAATTACTGTACGTGACTAAATACTTTATTTCATAATTCTGCTCCGCCGCTAATTTTATATGTCCGTCGGAAGTAACACAAGCGAATTTCAGGACCAGACTTTTATAGACCGCATTCTGCTGATCATATACAAAAACGGAGTCGCTTAATATGTTTTCCGGTAGGTCGGATCTGAAAGTGTTTTCGGGATTTAATCTGTCATCTAGCTTTAGTGCATAAAATCCCCTTGGAAAATGTTGTGCTGTTCTTGCGTAGACCCCAACGATATAAAGTTCGCCATTCCCTTCAACAACAGTACATCCTTTGGGGAAAAAGGATGATCCGGGGTCTGCTACTTTAACAACCAGCGGTGAGCGATTACCATTGCTATAGAAATTTTCGGTAGCCGGCGTCCCGTCTTCCGCAAAGACCTTCCCGTCATTAGTAATCCCGATGGTCATAAAGTTACTCGTGGTTAGTTCATACGACCATTTCTTATTCCAATCGGAATCGAAAACGTCGGCAATCGCTGGTGTACCCAGGTCCGAGAACCGGTAGACAATCATCACGTGGTTTTTATCAGATGATGTAACAAGACGAAAAACGGGCATAGCGCTGCCTAACCCTGACGAGGTTTTAGTAGTTTCAAAAAACACCTTCATTTCACCTTTCATTGCCAGATCACCAGGAAAAAGTTCCCAATATGCAAATGCATCTTTCGTTGGGTCACTGCCGATGGCACCGCTGAAAATGAGGTATATCCTGTTGTTTAAAAGAACAGAGGACTTGTAACGGCTTTTTTCGGGAATAAGACTTTCTGATTCATTGGTCCGGATCAATTTATTATCTGCGTCAAATAATTCAAATTCCAGTCTATCCTTTTTAGTCTGGTTAACCCGTATTATCTGCCCATCCCGCATCGGTATATAATCCAGGATCCGGCAACCTTTCGGCGCATCATTATTTTTATAGATCTTAATGTCAAAAGGGCTCGTAACCTGCGCGGAAGTCATCAGATTGAACAATAAGAAAAAAAACAGAAAACTTTTTTTTAGGGGAAAGTTCATAATTTTTAAATTGAATGAAATTATTTTTTTACGGGAACAGTGATCGTAACATTTACTTTATCCTTTCCTGATTTGCTTTTTTTCATGATACCATAATCGCTGCTGAAAATTGATAAATTCCCTTTGAAAGTCGCGCCATTGCTGTCTTCTGTAAATGTAAAGGGAATCTCAACGGATTTCGTGGAATCTTTGATCGTTAATGTTCCTTCTGCAAGAAAACCGTTCTTCGCCGCTTTGATTCCTGTCGATTTAAAAGTCGCTGTCGGGTATCTCTCCGCATCAAAAAAATCGGAAGAGAGCAAATGTTTGTCTTTTTGGGCATTCCCTGAATTGAATGTACCGATATCAACCGACGCGGTGATCGAGGATTTTGAAACATCTCCTGCATCGAAATCGATGGCTGCTTTCAAGCCTCCCAGTGTCCCTTTTGTCCCTTCGTCGGGAAGCTCAAAATTGACAGCAACTCCTTCTGGCGAAACATTCCACAAATTACTGATGCGGAAACTACAGAAAATGACGGCAGCCGCAGCAATTGCGATAAGACTGATTTTTTTCATAATAAAGAATTTGATTTTTACCGGCACGAACCGTTTTCTTGTCTTAAAAGTACTATTTATTTGTTTATTTCCCAATGCGTTAGAAGCTTCTGTAACTTTTCAGCCGATTGGTCGTCTCATCTTCAAAAAAGCTATTTTTACACAAATAAATCCTCGTATTATGAAAAAAGTTACTCTGTTATCGGTTTTTTTCTCCCTGGTATTGCTGCTGTCCGGCTGCGATAATATGACGGTTACCACCGGCGACGGCAGCGAGAAAGTACAGGGAGACGGCAAGATGACTACTTCCGAAAGAGAAGCCGGCAGCTTTAACCGCATCGAATTACAGGGAGTTTTTAATCTGTATCTCACGCAGGGCGGCAAGGAAGCGGTGAAGGTGGAAGCGGAAGAGAACGTGATGCCGCTTGTGCAGACTTCCATAGAAGGCAATGTTCTTAAGATCAAGCTGAAGGATGATGTTTCCCTGAAAAAGGTGAAGAAAATAAATGTTTATGTCACATTTGTTGACCTTTCTGAAATTTCTTCAGAAGGTGTCGGAATGTTAATGTCCACCGGACATCTTAAATTCCGCGACCTGCTGTTCAGCAGCAAAGGTGTTGGTGCAACAAAGCTTGACCTCGAAGCGGAAAAGCTGACCATTCGTTCGGAGATCGTCGGTGCTATGTTTCTGAAAGGAAAAGTAACCGAAGCAAGTATCGAGCATAAAGGTGTGGGTGCAATTCAGGCTTTTGATCTGCAGACCGATAAAATGACCTTTGTCTCGGAAGGCATCGGGAGCGCGGAGATCAGCGCATCCAAAGAATTGAACGTACGCTCTTCCGGATAGGCGGAGTAAAATACAAAGGCGATCCTGCTGTGAAAAATATTAAAAATGAAGGGATCGGAAAGGTTGAAATGGTTAACTGATCATTTTACAACTTTAAACGCCAGGTGACCAGCTCCCGTTGCCATCCAGGTACGAAGCCAGATCGGGAGCATCATCTCTGTGCCACGCGCTGTGGTGATATCACCGAGGTCAATGATATCTTTCCATCCGAATTGCTGAAGGATGGCTTTTACTTCTTCTTTCGTTTCAGCATTATTGCCGCTCATGAACATACTGGGCTCTCCGCCGCTTTTTGCGGCATCCACCATCACCAGGCAATTTACAATGTTCAATGTTTTTACAACGTTCGCTTTCGGAAGCAGCTTTTGAACTTCTTCCCCGAGGGAATTTGTATTGCAAAGCTCCGGGATCAGTCTCGGAGGCATGCCCTTTGAAAAATCAAGGGGATTGCTGATATCGATCACCGTCTTTCCCGCAAAATGCTGCGGTCCTGCTGTACGGAGCATTTCCAGCGTGATCTCTCCTTTTGCACAAATAAAAATGACCTCTCCGAATTGAGCGGCGTCACTGAATGTTCCGGTAGAAGCACTTGCTCCGTTTTGCTCTACCCAGGCTCTCGCTTTTTCATTGCTATCCGTCCGGCTTCCCATCATTACCGAATAACCCAATTGGATCATTTTCGATCCGATGGTGCTTCCCACCATTCCTGTCCCCAGGATCGCAATTTTTTTCATAAAATAAATAGCTAGAATTTGATCAGCCCGATGGTGGCATGTCCGCCGCCGTGACCGCCGCCACAACTGTGAAAGTGGGATCCGTGAGATCTGCCGCTTCCGCTTCCGTCATCTTTCCAGTCTTGATTTTCGATCAGGCCGGTGATCCCGAGTTTGAAAACAAGAAAGTCGTTTGGAAGCAAAGCAGCATGATAACCAATATTCGGCCCGATCTGTTTCAGGGAGTGAATATCAACGTATTCACCGGTAGTTGCGGAATGTGACCACATGACACCAATATCGATCAGGCCGCCATCGGCGAATTTAAACATTAGTCCTCCCGAGAGCCCGGTGTTCAGTCCGCCAACACTTCCGAGATGAACATAAGAAGGTTTCTGGTTCTTATCATTGGGTGTGACGTTCATATCGCTGGCGAAATAACGGTAGCCGATGTTCCCTTCCACATACGGAATAACACTTCCCCTTGCAATGCAGGATGTAAATCGCGCAGAGAAATTAATTCCGTAGAGCATGTTCTGAAAGCCGACAGAAGCATCTCCTGTACCTGGACTCAAAAGCGGGATGTGATTGAAATTCTTGCCACCCGTGCCGTTTAATGACATGTTGCTTCCGAAGCGAAGTGCGAGAGGAGCCGGGAGTTTTTTTCCATGATTGTGGTAGCGACCAGGCTTAACAATGTTGATGGGTGGTGTGAAGAATTCAAATCCGCAGCCTCCACCGTTGATCGAGGATGGCGAGTTCAATGCCATCGGAGAGGTAAAATGGAAATTCGCCATGCACTGGGCTTTCGATTCTTTCCCGAAAAAGAAGGAAAGAAAGATCGTAAATGAGAAGAGTAGACTTTTTTTCATTTGCTGAATAGGTTTTGCATCAGAATTTGATCAATCCAATGGAAGCATGTCCGCCGCTATGTCCGCCGCAGTGAAATCCTCCGCCGTGATAATGATGACCTGAAGAACTACTGCCGCCGCCGTCACCCCAGCCGCTAACGTAGCCAACAAATCCGATCTTGAACATCAGGAAATCGTTTGGAAGCGCCAATGATTTATATCCAATAGAATTGCCCACTTTTTTCAGTGAATGAATATCCACATATTCACCGGTAACGTCGGAATGCGACCATGTTGCGCCGAAGTCGAGAAAGCAGTCGTTATTACCCATGCGAAACATCATTCCCGCGGAACCACCGGTTGCAAGCCCACTGATCTCCCCGAGTCCCTGCCTGCTTGTTTTCTGGCTTACATCATCAGGAGTAATGGTAAGGTCGCTGGAAAAATAACGCAAGCCCGTAAATCCTTCCACATAAGGTATGATATATCCGTTTGCGAGCGACGAAGTAATACGCATCGAAAAATTTGCATTATAAAGTACATTTTGAAATTCAGCAGTTGCATTGCCGGTGCCCGGATTAAGCAGTGGAATGTTTTTGAATTTTTCGTGGCCCGCTCCGTTAAAATAGAGGTGCCCACCGAAATGGATTGCGAGAGGTGGTGGAAGCTCAAGCTCACTCTTCCGGGTCCCCGTTCGTGCTTTGATCAGCTTAATCGGGCCGCTCATGAATTCAAATCCAATGCCCGCGCCATTTATCGGTGATTTCGAATGAAGCGCCATCGGTGATGAGGCAATGAAGCCAAGTGAACATTGCGCGTCTGACGCTGAAACCAAAAGGACTGTAAAAGCAGCGGTAAAAAGGGAGTACGTCTTTTTCATGAGTGTCTTTATTTGAGGTATTCATGAACGTCCGGCATTTGATCTGCTGACGGAATGCTATAACAAATATAATGAAATCCGGGAGAAAAGCAAAGAATGGTGGAGTGCTTTGCCCATTCGTGCCGGTACAGGTTTTTAACAGTTAAAGCAGACGAACTTTTCGGATATATCAGCTGAGGAATGTATCCGATATCCTGAGCAGTTCACTGCCGGAGAAAGAGAATCGGAAAAAAGCCCCGGGTGTAAACTCAGGGCTTTTTGATGGCACATTTTTATCATAAATGAAAAACTAAACCTCGTATCATGAAAAAACTGGGTATTGGAATCTTGTTCACCGGAGTCATCATCCTGGTCGCTGTCGGAATCAAGTCCATCAAAGAAAAAAAGGATCACACAAATGTGGAAGAAACACAGCAGTCACACCCGTTTCCATGGTATCCGCTCGTGGGAGGTATCCTGGTGGCTTCCGGGATCATCATGGTCAGCCGGAAGCATAAAGCATAAAAAAATGCCCCGCCATTCCGGCAGGGCATCATTCAGATCCCAAGCAGTCCACCTGAGAAGTCTATCCGGTTCAGGTCGTTCCGGTAATCGTCCGGCGATCTGTATTTTTCCTGTTTTTCTGCTTCCTGCGTGGGAAGCACATCCTTTCTTGGAAGGAGATGATCTTTTTCTTTGATCAGCATACCCGTTAAAACCGTAGCTACGATTGCGGGTATTACAAATGAAAGCATAATAGCCGTGTTCATAGTAAAAAGTATTAATGGTTAAATTTGTACCTCCAAGAGATCAGGCGACCCGGATCTCCCGGCTGTTTTTTATCTTTTCTTCTTTTTTCGGAAGTGTTAATTTCAAAATACCGTTTTCGTATTTTGCATCGATCAGTTCTTCATTCACTTCTTCCGGAAGTGTAAAGCTTCTCTGAAAGGAGCCGTAATTGAATTCTTTGCGGGTGAAGTTCTTCTCGGTGTTCTCCTTTTCTGCTTTGTGTTCCCCTGAAACCGACAATACCCCTTTGTTCAATTCGATCTTGAAATCATTTTTTTCAAAGCCGGGTGCTGAAAGCTCCAGGTTGAATTTGTCTGTTTCTTCCGAAATATTGATCGCTGGAACAAAAGATGCATATTCCCGCCGGAAGAAATTATCATTGAAAAAGTTTTCCATCAAGCCCTGGAAAGGTGATTGATAGATCATCGGATTGTTGCTGAGCCCGTCTTCAGAGGGCTTTTTCCATTTAATGAGTGTCATTTTTTTGTCCTCCTTATTTTTTATGGTTTGACATGAATTTGTTTACGTGCCGTATTTTGCAATGCACGTTCCAAATCAAAAAAACTGTCAAAACTTCATTAATGAGCAGGCGTCTGCTGAAAAATTTTCAGGACAAACAAAAAATCGACAGGGAAAAATTGTCAGTTCAGGGGGTAGTATCCTGCTGCCAGCTTTTCTGGCTGTTGACATATTCCTCATATTGTTTGAAATCCTCAGGACTAAGTATGAGCCTGTTCCGCTCAAGGTCAACCTTTTTTTGGAGTTCGGGATTATAAGGGTCTTTTTCAAGTGCTTCCCAGGCGGCAACATATGCCGGGGCATCGCGATATTGAATTTTAACCAAAGCAAGATTGCCGGTAAGGAATAATACAACAGCTATAATAAAGTAGATCCCGACGCGGACCAGGACCTGCCTGTAATAGATCGCCTTGCTATTCAGGAATTTTACCAATGCGATCACAAGGATCACAATGGAGGGTACCAGCGAAACAACCAGCATGGGACCGGCTCCCGGCCAGAACATGAGCTTGAACATGATTCCCGTGGTAAGCGTAGATAATGTAATTCCCGCGGAAGCGGCGCCGAAGATCCGTAAACCACTTGCATGCTGATAAGCTTCTTTCTTGAAAATGTTCCGAAAGCGAATTCCGTTGAATAATAAAAATCCGAACAGGAAATAAATGATGCTCAGCAGCTGGAGAGCAATAACAAACAATACACTTCCTCCCGGAAGATGCATGAATTTGAAAACGATCGCCAGGATCGCAAGCCCGATAAGTATCTTTTCAGTTAGTTTCATAGAAGTTAAATATAGAGAATATTTCAGATCGGTAATACTCCGGCCTTCGGTTATTCCTTAAGCTATTCGGTTTTTGCACGCTCGTTATATTGATCCACACAGGATTCAAGAGTGTGTTGATCATAGTCGCTGCCGATACAGTCAAATAATTCCTGGTGCTGAGGATGGGCTCTAATAAAATCTTTGTAGGTAACGGTGTAAATTAATTTCGGTTTAACTTTTTTTGTGTCGCAAAAGCTGGTTGAATAGATCCTTTCATTCAGGCTGTTTGAAAGAGAATAGATCGGGCCGCTATAAACTATAGCGTAAATCTGATCCTTCTTAACCTGGTACCAGATCGCATAGCTGTTCACATACAATATCACCTTTCCGTTGCTCTCTACATAATAAACTGTATTGCCGTAACATCGGAATAAATAACCTTTATAGAGAAAGCCCCAGATCTCCTTGGGACTGTATTTGATCTTCTGCCCGTCTTTCTGAAAAGTCAGGATGCTGGCAATGCCTGCATTAACCTTCATCTCTTCGTCCATTACCGTCAGGTTTCCCGCTTTATAATCGTCGAATGTTTTGAATACACCGGTTTGAGCGAGGGCTGTATTGATGTACAAAAATAATATAGAAGAGAAGAGAAACTTTTTCATAAGATCATATTAAAGATATTCCATTTACGTCCGTTGTCAAAATATCCGTCATCAGGTCCAGGAACGGCCGCATGGCCTTGAATCCTTCGCTCATTTTTTTCTCAAAGCCGGGACTCAGCATTTCTTTGTCGGTAAATTTCTTTTTCAGAATGAATTGCTTGAAGCGGATAAGATCGATGCCGGGATTTTTGACATCATATCCTTTAGGTGCTGTTTTCACCTGTTCGCCCAGCAGCTCGCCGAAATTGCTCCTGATCCCTTTGCTCCTGAGTACGTTTTTCATCGGCTCCGCATCATAAGCGAATTCATCGCGGATCCTTTTGAGGTCCGAAGGTTCCGGCCCCCAGAATCCTCCCGCGATAAATGTATTGCCGGGCTCGATATGGAAATAATATCCGCCTCTCCTGGCTTTTGTCGCACGTTTGAAGCTGCCGCTCCAGTTGGTTTTGTAAGGTGTCTTTTCCTTTGAAAAACGGGTGTCGCGGTAAATGCGGTGCAGGCTTTTCTTTCCGCTCACCGTTTCGATCACATCGTGTTCATTCATTTTCCGTAACAAAGCGTCCGCAAAAGCAATGATCTGCTGATGCTCTTTTAAATAGCGCTCTTTATTCTTATTGAACCACTCGCGGTTGTTGTTCTTTTTGACCAGCTTAAGAAATTCTATGCTGGACGGAGAAATTGCTATTTTGGTCATGGGACTCAAATATACCACGATTCGTTAAACAGGCCAAACGAAAAAAACAAAGGTGTACGGGAGTCGTTAATGTGATGAAGCAATCCTTATAGTGTTGCTTATCGAGTTACAATCTTTTTCGGCCGGTCACTATTTTGAGAAAGCGGATTGGAGATCTGTCTACCTTATCCCGGACATTGTTTGCAGTGATCTTTATGGGGTTGGATCACACCACGTCTGTAATGGCGGCAGGAACTGAATAGTATGCTCAGTAGCATTAGCAGCAGGAGTCTTTGCATAAGCTAATATAGCAAAATCCGGGAAGTTTACAAGGAGGCAGGTCAGGAATTGCACCCGATCTTATTCTACGCGCTTTTGCCGACAAAGGTTTGCGTGATTTTTTGAACGGATAGAAAGTTGAAATCTATGGCAGCGATTTTCTAACTTTTAGTTTTTCAGGCCGTATCAGCAAGTACAATTCTACTCCAGGATTGATGCTTTAAAATGCTCTCCCAATCTGCTTTTAAGCAACAATAGTGTGCGGCTGGTTCTCAAAACGACATTAACACATTTTAAAAATAATTCCTATGAAAAAGCACATTTACATTTCAGCAATGCTGGCGGTCATTATCCATGTGGTAGTACAAAGTCAGCCAATCATGAATGAAGCATTTCAGCATGATAAGAATTTTGTTTTGGGTTATGCCTATTTTACTGAAGAAGAACGGAGAGCGTTTTCAATGGTGGATGATCCTTCTGTTCTCATCATTCAGGCCGCTGAGCTTTCAAAAAGAGCTGGCTTGATGAAAAAAGAGGCAAGCTTGAAAAGAGGAGAGGAGCAGAAGCGAATGGATGATCAGGCTGAGGATCTTTTAAAAAAGGCAGATACAAAACGGCTTGCTGCAGCCGAGTTGCTGGCATACAACAACCGTATGGAATTTAAAGCAATGAAGAACTCGCTGATCAGCATGTTTGATAATTATAATGCAGAAGATGGATTCGTTATCTCGGCGAAAGGGATGCTGCTGAAAGCCGTTCGTTTTTATCGTGCAGCAGTGGAACTTCGTGAAGAAGCGTATGCGCAGCGAACAACATCCGGGATTTTAGCTAATCTTCACAATGCCGAAGAACGCGAAACCCAGGCATTGATCCAGCTGGTAGGAGCGATGAACGAATTGGAAAAAGCCGTTCCGCAGGTAGTAGCGACAAGATAGCGTAATGAGTTGGGTGGCAGGTTTAAAGAAAGTGGTCTTCAAAGCTGAAGATCACTTTCTTTAGTTAAGATCCGGAAAAAGGACAAATTACTTTTTTATAAGCTTTCCGGTTTTGATAATTCCTTCAGGATTGCTGATGCGGTAGATATACAGGCCCGGTTTTAATTCAGAAGCATCGATTTTAATTTTTTGACTGAAGTTCTGCTTAACCAGGAGTCTTCCGGTAATGTCATAAAGATCAAGCTGACGTTCATCTTTTCCCGGATTCTTTATTTCGAATGTCAGGTCATCGTCAAAGGGAACGGGAAACACGTTCACATCAAGAACTTCTGTATTCTCTTCGATCCCTACATTGGAAAGTGAATTTGGGCAGCCGGTTCCAAGCGGATCAAAGCTTACAAGTCCCAGCGAATTATCGATATAGCCATCATAGATCTTCGCCCTGATAGTCACGGAATCCGTCGAGCACCAGCAATTGTTGGAGAGGTCAGCATCATTGTGAGAATAAGGCGCCATCATTTTAATGTTGTAAGCGGTATTATTGCAGATCGTATTTCCGGTGAAGTTGATAGAGCCATTGAAAAACGTTACGATCTCCACACCATCCGTATTATTCGTTACTGTATTGTCAATAAATGTGTTGTTCACTGCATTGAAATAACAATTTACCCCGATATTATTATTGGTGATCGTACAATGGTTGGTAGTGCCATACGGAGCGACTGCGACACCCGTATTATACATGAAAACACAGGAATCAACAATGTTGAAGTCCTTCACACCGTTTACATTGTATTTGAAAATACTGTTGCTCACACGTCCGTAAAACTGGCAAGCCTCCAGTCCCTGGTTATTTGCAAAAAATTTACAGCTTGTCCAGACTGCTGAAGGTTCCCCTCCGTCGTGATTTACTTTATTGCAGTGATCAAAATGACAGCGGTCAAACGTATAAGGGCCATTGTAGGCAATGTCCATGTCCATAAAGATATCTGCAAACGAGCCCCGCACAAACTGCATTTTGACCTGATTGCCGGCCGCCGACGGACTGGTCGTCCAGATGGCCCGGATTCCTGTCCAGCAGCCGGTTGTTGGAGAGGCGAGATTGGAAGTGAAAATGATACTGTCAGTCGGAGTTCCGACCGCAACCATTGTCCCTCGTAATTCAATACCCGAACCCGAATTGAATTTTATTGTCACTCCCGGATCGATTGTAAGCGTAGCAGTGTTGAACACCACTAAATTCCCCGTAACGATATACGGACTTCCGGATGCGGTCCAATGTGCGTTTGTGTAGATGCTGCCTGAGACAGCGGTTTGTGCCTGAACTGCTATTGAACAGATGAGCATAAGAAAAAGAAGACGGATCGTTTTCATCGGATGTGGTTTAGATATATAGTAAATGTATGAAAATAAATGCTGTAAGGAAACCGGAGTCGGACAGCCGGTTAAAGCAATTGCTGCAGAGCTAAATGATCATTTTTTCCAGGTTCGGGCGATAGCGTGAATCCGGGACCATCTTAATGAAGGTCTTTGCATTGTCGCTTGAAAGTTCTTTTTCATTCATCATGTTGTACGCGACCGCAAGTCCCCAATAAGCATCGGGTAATTCAGGCTTCAATGCATTTGCTTTCTTGTAGTAAACAACCGCAGTCGGATAATGTCCCGTCCGGTAGTTGACACTCGCCATTCCGAGAAGTGCGTTGTAGTTGTTCGGGTTGAGATTCAGTGCTGCCTGGTAGTGAGTCATCGCAGTTTCGCGCTCATTTTTCAGGTTATAGCATGTTCCGAGATTGACGTTCGCTGTTTCCTCTTCTCCGGGGATGGTAACCAGCTGCCTGAAAATAACAATGGCATCATCCATTTTCTCCGCATCGATCAGCCGGTTTCCTTCTTTGTACTTTTGCCAGTGAACGGAGCTTCGGTTATCGCTTGTGGGAACGATCACAGCGCCTTTGTTCACCTTCTGGATCTCCCTGCGCTTTATCGCTCCGTGATTTGAACGGCTTTTTCTTTTTCGGGAAAGCCGGCCAATAAAAAGCACGAGAATCCCCAAAAAAGCGATCAGGAAAATAAGGTCAATAAGAAATGGTCTGTCATGCATGACCGGAACTTTGTATATCAAATATAAGAAATGCCGGGCAAACAGGCTAACATGATCATTTATCCGGTGAATCGGCCCGGAGCTTATCGGCAATTGCCATGTATTTCGCCGCTCTCGGATCATTTTTCTTTTGATACGATGCGATCAGCTCTTGCAGGGCAGGAAGGTAATTCATGTTAAACCGGTGGACCATCTCCTCGGAAACATCTCCCGGCGGATAATTTAACAGGAAGCTGAGGTCATAAACGGCGAAGCTTTTTTCAATCAGAGCGATCCTGTCAGGCTTTTCAGTACTGAAGCGTTTTGCGAGCCCTGCATTGTATAAATAAGGATTTGCGGGTCCCTTCGTGTACGGATCCGACACCGAAGTTGCTGCATAAAGAGGGCGGTTGGATCTGTTCTTTGCAATATGCAGGATAATATTCTTCCGGTAAAATTCGTAGGATTCATCATTTTTATAAGGGTCATTATCCCATGCGGGTATATCCAGCTTTTTGAAAATGCGATCGCGGTAATCCTTTTGCATCAGCAGGTTCAGGTTGATCAGCTGTACATCTTTACGTGCGCCTTTCCCATGCTGCAGAAGCATTATGGCGTCCGTGTCCTTGTCTCCTTCCGTCAGAATAATTGCATTGTCATCGAGCCCATTCAGAAGATTTCCTCCGTAACTTAATAATCCCGTTGAAAAATCACCCGAGTCATAATAGCGTTTTGCAAATTTGTCGCGTAGATCATCATTTCCCATGATCTCATAACTATACATCAGACCGATCATCGGCTCCGGCCAGTTGGGTGACAGCTCATAGGCTTTTTCAATACAGAATTGTTGTTTCTGATCGTTGTTTGCATTCAGCCATTTTACGAAGTAGAATTCGGCGCTTTGCGGAACGTTCTTCTCCATTTCATCAACGATTTTCTGCAAGCGGCTGAAGCGGTTAACGCCTTTTGTATTCAGGGAATCAGTTTCTTCGCCAACGATATATGCATTGCGGTCGGCACGGTAGTAATTGTACCAGGCATTGGCATTTTCGGGATCTTTTTCAGTTTCTTTTTTCAAGAGCTCTTTTTGTTCCAGGTAATATTCGTTGGAATGGAGGACCTTGTTTTTGCCGTAGATCTTTTCGGGAGCCTGGGCAAAACAGATGGTGATCTGCAGAAGAAAAATAATTGATAATGCTTTTTTCATTGCACTAAGGTAGATGCAATTCACCTGGGAATGATCCCAAAAAAAGTTAAAGACTACTCTTCATTCAGCCTTCTTCGGAGGGTATTTGCATAATCTCTGCAAAGCTTGTTGCCGAAATCCTCATAACCTTTTTTTGCCCATGCAACCGCATCTTTTGTATGTCCAAGCACTTCACAGGATACGGCCATATCCAGGCAGGCTCTTCCCGCAGTTCTGCCGGTGGCTGTATTCGCGATCACACCCCATACCGCTGCGGCACCTTCCCAATCTGCCACCTCTGATTTTCGGAAAGCAGTCCTGAATTTTTCTTTGTAAGCGCCTTTTCCGCGCTTGTACATTTCACGCCGTACATAATAATATCCAGGCAGAAAACGGTCAGAATACCTGTCTCCTGCAGCATGAGCGGTTTGCGGTAAAGCTTCCGGAGGAGGAATATTGATAGGATTGCTGGTAGCGAATGTCATCTGGTGAAAGCTCTGGTATTGATCGATGATCTTTTCATTATGCGGATCATACAGCCTCCAATATCCGGTTACATTCATCCGTATATTTTGTGAAGGGTTGGGCGGTGCCACAGTACCGGTTGTAATTACGCTGCCAACGGTGTTCATTACATTTCCTAAGATCACATCGGAATTGGAGTCGAACATTTCCAGGACAAGCAATGCATCCGCTTTTGAGGAATCACAGATCTCTCTCACGCGGGTCCAGCTTAAAGGCCCAGGAATCTCACGTGTACCGGTCCCCAACATTTTATAATTGGGCGCATAAATAATGTTGATATCATGAAAGCCGTTCAGATCTTCGGAGACCGCTTTCAAGCATTCTTCGGAAGCTTTTTTGTCGGAGCCGGCCACTTCGCCGGAAAGGATCATATCGCTGACCACGTTGGTCGTATTTTCTTTTGGCGTTAAACAGCGGTTCGCCAAGGCGATCGTTTTGATCTCAGAAGGAATAATTGCTGCGGGCGGAGTAGGATATTTCAGTGTGACCGAACCATATTTGGAGCAGCCGGCGAAGCAAAGCGAGCACACAATAAGAAATGCAGGGTAGAGATATTTCATCTTTTCGTTTTTGAAAACCTTCCAAATATTATTCCAAGGTACGAAAAAGAAGTCTATTTGGTATTTGACTGGCTGCAGCCCGTTCCTTTCCAGAAGCCTTCCGGGTAGTGCAAGCCTACACCGTTATTTGCTTCTCCCTTGAATCCGGGAATGAAATTGATGTCGAGGCGGTAGGTGCTGTCTAATAACGTATACTTTACAAAAGAAAAGGACATCGAGTCCATTTGGGTCAGAAAGCCAATATCTTCGAGTGTTTCAGGATAGCTGCCGGTCCGGATCTTGTGCAGCTCGATCAGGGCAAGGCTCGTTTTGAATTTCTCGTCAGCCTGCATGCGCATTCCGCTTTGCATCAGGTTGCCGATTCCTTTTTTCGACTTGTCACCGAGACATGCGCTGAAGAATATAAATGAGAAGAAAATGAAGGTGAATTTTTTCATGAATGGCTTATAGGTTCCTAAAGTACGAAAAATCAGGTCGCATCTATACCTGGTCACTTAGTTACCCAGTCACCTAATCACCCAGTTACCTGATCACCCAGTCACCTGATCACCTGGCTACCTAAGCTACTTCCTCATAAAAAGCTTTCCTTTGTTCATTGCCGGTGTTTTCGTGTCGGTATTTTCACCGATGATCCAGAGAAAATCGCCATTCAGATCATAATCGATGAAATAAAGATCCTGTTTTGCAACAGGGAAGATCCAGACAAAATCGGACTTTTTCTGACGATACCACATTTGTCCGTTTTTGATATATAGTTTTGCGTCCGGGCGGATAAAAAGTCCGACTGTATTTTTCGGTTGGATGAACTGGAACCCGCAATAAATAACATCGCCTTTTTCTTTGTCGATCTGTAGCTCACAGCCGGTAGGCCGTTGCGTAGCCATGCTGTCAATTTCTATCCAGGTACCATTGATATCGGGATCAACGGAGTTTTTGCTGCATCCATTCATCAGGATGACCAGGAGAAACAAGAGTATCCCAATAAGGATATTGATGATCGTCCGGTTTTTCATGACTTGTGTTTTCATGAAACAAAGCTCCGAAAAGTTCATATGAAAAAAATCCCCCGAATGGGGGAGCGGGGCATATTTTCCGTTGATCTTATTTTAACACCGTGACGAAACCAGCAGCTGTAGTTTCATGATTTTTATCATTGGAATAGCTGACTGTCCAATAGTAGCAGCCGTCCGGAACAGACCTTTTCAGCTCATCGGTACCATCCCATCTTATGCCGGCGTCTTCGGAAAAGAAAATTCTTTTTCCCCAACGGTTGTATATGCTGAGTTGAATGGAATGAATATTCTGCTCCGAAACCGGGCTGAACAGGTCATTTATGCCATCTCCGTTAGGCGTAAAAACGTTAGGAGTAATTACCTCCGATTTGATTTCATTCGTATCGGTCTCATCATTATTAAATTGAGGAAGATACATCGTATATCGTATGATCGGTATTTTCTTAATATCACTGCCCGTAGGAGCATGAAAGTCGACAATCGTATCATAGATATTTCCTATTTTTTGAAAAATAAAGCGCTGGTTGTTGAAATCATAAGTTGAGTTTCCTGATCCTGTATTGTTCCAGTTGATCTCATGTGAGATCGTAGTATATGAATCATCGGATAGACTGGTTGCTCCGAATTCATACATCCCTAATCCATAAACCATATTGTTTTTAGGATCGTACTGAGGCATATTCATAGAATAGACCGGCACTGGTATCTTTTTTAAAATAGTTCCATTGTCTGCCTGAAGCACAATAACGGTGTCGTTAATTCCGCTGACTCCGATCTTAGTAAAAATGAACCGGTTATGATCTGCATCGAAAGTGGAATTTCCTGAGCCGGTGTCGTTCCAGTTAATACCGCCGGAGACGGAAATATACGTGTCCGATGAAAGGTCAAATGCACCGTACTCTGTTTGGCCTAATCCGTAAACCAGTCCTGTTCGCGGGTCACACTGCGGCATATTCATCGAATAACGCGGAATGGGGGTTTTTCGAATCAACGAACCATCGGCAGCATTTATAAAAATGATCGTGTCGTTCCAGTCTCCGACTTTAACATAAATATATCTGTCTTTTTTCGAGTCGAAAGTGGAATTCCCCGATCCTGTTGACGAAAAAGTAAAATCAGGTGTGATGATCGTATAGCTGCTATCGGCTAAGCTGAGCAAACCAAATTCACTTAAGCTCAGGCCATAAACTTGTGCGAACGCCTGTCGGCAGAAGATGATCAAAACGAAAAGTAATAGTCGGCGTAGCCCGGAAGCGAACATGCTATGGCGCTAAAATAATAATGCCACTTCTGCTTTAATTTAATTTTTCCGGCTGTTTTATGATGTTTTTGTATGAATTTACTTCTTATTAACTGTAATCTCTCCGTGCTTCTCTGTGTTCTTAGTGTCTCCGTGGTAAAATGTACAGCAGCTTACATTAAGAGATTGCTTCGTCGCTAACTCCTCGCAATGACGCTCCGGGGCTTGCCTGCTGCTTACTTCCCGGCTTCACCAACAAACAGCTCCTCTTCTTTCGAAGAAAGAGCTGTTTTTGTATGAATTTACTTCTTATAACTGTAATCTCTCCGTGTTTTCTCTGTGCCCTTAGTGTCTCCGTGGTAAAAAATACAGCAGCTTACATTAAGAGATTGCTTCGTCGCTAACTCCTCGCAATGACGCTCCGGGCTTGCCTACTGCCTACAGATTCGCTTCCGGTGAGATTGCGTCATCGCTAACTCCTCGCAATGACGCTCCGTGGATTTGCCTAGTGCTTACTTCCCGGCTTCACCAACAAACAGCTCCTCTTCTTTCGAAGAAAGAGCTGTTTTTGTATGAATTTACTTCTTATAACTGTAATCTCTCCGTGCTTCTCTGTGTCCTTAGTGTCTCCGTGGTGGAAAACACACAGGTCTGCATTAAGAGATTGCTTCGTCGCTAACTCCTCGCAATGACGCTCCGGGCTTGCCTTCTGCCTACAGATTCGCTTCCGGTGAGATTGCTTCGTCGCGAACTCCTCGCAATGACGCTCCGTAGATTTGCCTTCTGCCTACAGATTCGCTTCCGGTGAGATTGCTTCGTCGCGAACTCCTCGCAATGACGCTCCGGGACTTGCCTACTGCTTACTTCCCGGCTTCACTACCAGACAGCCGCGCTTTGCTCGCTGTTTCGGACATTAATTCGCATCACTTCCTGGTTTCACTACCTCAACCCACTTACCAGGCTTACGTGAATTGATCGTATTATCATACATCGCTTCACAATAGATCGTCGGTAAATAATAACGTCCTACGTATGCTGAGTTCAGCACAATGCGGAACGTCATCGTCTTGTATGGCGACACATCGAAATAGGTGTATACACGGTCGTCACGGATATCCTGGTATTCCGGCCAATCCGTTTTGATCACCGATTCTGCTTCATCCATCCGCACGTTATGAATTTCCCATCCGCTGGCGAAGATCTGCGTCAATGCCATCTCCAGATATTCACCGCGTGTTCCGGGGTTTGTGATCTGCGCTTCGGCAATAAAATCAGTGCCTTGTTCCAGTCGGCTCACATCGATTGGATTCCCTTTCATATCGGTGTAGTTGATCGTTACCTTCAGATCATTTTCCGCTTCGGTCTGATCACCGGTCTCCGGAATTCCTTCCAGGATGAGGCGTGCAAAAAGAACACCCGTTCCGCTGTTTGTGATGCTTACATTTCCATTAGCAGCACCTTTCAATGCCATGTCGATCTGCTTCAGCGGCAGTTTGGTGTTCAGCGCAACCGGAGCATTGTTATTGATCTTCACACTGTATTTCATCTCTGCGCTCGTTCCTCCGCCGATCGATGCAAATTTTGAGATCGAGATAAGACAATAAGCTGTCGTTTGCGTGCTCATCCAGTAGCTGGAGCTCAGCGCTTTCGATACATCTTTTGCTACCATCGCAGATTTTGTCCTGTCACCTAATAGCGTCAGTGTTTCAAGGATCATCGCTTCATCGCGGTCATTGGATCCGTAGCTATAGCCCATCTCGCGATAAGGTGAAACAGTATACGGCAATCCGGTGATCAGCTTTTTAGCAACTTCGGGCTGGCCCGCTTTTGCGTAAGCAGCAGCCAGGCGCCATTTTGCAGCGACCGAAAGATCCTTGTATTCTTTCAGCCTGTTCATGGCACCCAGTTCCGGCGCCTTTGCCAAAGCAAGAGTGTACAAGCGATACGCCTGCTCAAGATCGTAATTATAGTACCAACCGTAATTGGTGCCGCGAGGCGACCATGAATTAGCCATGTTGCGCTGGTAACGTTTCCAGTTGTCCATTAATCCCGGCGGCAATGCATAGCCTTTGGCTTCTGCTTCCAGCAGGAAATGTCCGGCGTAGCTGGAGCCCCAGTCGTCCGCATCCATTTGTCCGGCCCAGTAGCTCATTCCTCCGCTTGACGTCTGGAACAATTTCAGGCGTTCAATTCCTGCCTTGATATTCTTGTCGATCGCGATCTTGAAATCACTGTTCAGCTCCATGATATCACCGAGATACAATTGCGGGAATACCGACGATGTAGTTTGCTCGATACATCCGTGCGGGTATTCGATCAGGTATTTCAACCGTTCACCCAGGTTGATAGGAGGAACCGTGGAGAGTTCTATTGTTCCTTTGTTTGTGCCCGACATACCAGCTGGTGTATACGGTGATGTCCAGGTCTTGCCGGCATCGATCACCGCTTCCACCACGTTCACTACTTTCGGGTTTGGATTGCGCACATCGATCTCGATATCATATGCCGCTTTTTCATTACCGCTCGTTGCAACGATCCGCACTTTGCCAACACCAAGTAATGAATTTACTTTCAGCTTGAAGTTTACCACATCGTCACCGATCTCTTTGAATGAGATGGATTTCGACTTTCCATCCAATGCAGTGAACATGTTATTGGTCACAATTTCGACCTTCACATTTTTTACTTGCTTTTCCATTGCAAAAACATCCACCGGCAGGTCGACTTCTTCACCCGGACCAACTACGCGAGGTAAGGTCCCGAGGATCATTAACGGATTTCTCACCGGCGTCGTTTTGTCGGATGAGCCATAAGCACCTTTGTAACCGGCTACTACCATTGTTCTCACGGAACCGACGTACTGCGGCATCATGAACTCTTTGGTTTGCGTTTCACCCGCTTTCAGGTAATAAGGTCCCATAAAACGGACCATTGGTTTAAAGCGGTTGGCTTTATTTCCTCCTTTTCCGTCAGCATCACCGTCGCCGCCGATCGCAAGGATCCGGCTCAGCTCTGCACCATAAGCTCCCATCACGAGGTCGAAAATATCCCAGGTTTTTACACCGAGTGCTTCACGTGCATAGAATGCATTCCATGGATCCGGTGTTTTGAATCGCGTGAGGTCCAATAATCCTTCATCCACGATCGCAATCGTGTAGGTCATTTCTTTTCCCTCCTTCTCGGATACTTTCACCCACGATTTTGTCTCCGGTTTCCATACTTCCGGAGTCTGGATCACCGGTGTCAGATGTGTTGCCGGATCTTCAACCGTGATCGGAATAACGCCATACATGCGGATCGGAAGGTCATTCAGCGTTTGCGCATGCGGTTGTACTAGCGTAATGTGTACATACACGTTCGGAGTCATCTCTGCCGTTACCGGGAAGCTGAAATCGGTTGAGCCTTTCTTCGTTTCGGTCCAGTAGGTTTTCAGAACTTTAGATCCGCTTTCGATGCTGATCAGCGCTCTTCCTGCATCACTGGAAGGGATCGTCAGCTTTACATTTTCTCCGACATTATATTGTTTCTTGTCGGAATTGAATGAAAGCAATGTGGCGCCTTCATTTCCTTTCGGAGATTCTCCCGCTCCTGCCGGCCAGTCGATGTAAACGGTTTGTCCTGTACGATGCCCGCTTTCAGGATCCGTTACGCATACATAGAATCGTCCCCAATCCGGGCGGTTCACCCGCAATATGAATTGCCCTTTACCATTTACAGTGCTGAT
The DNA here is from genome assembly GCA_045805205.1 of Bacteroidia bacterium. GTDB lineage: Bacteria > Bacteroidota > Bacteroidia > 2-12-FULL-35-15 > 2-12-FULL-35-15 > 2-12-FULL-35-15. Next base: position 180,717 of record JBJMLR010000009.1, read on the forward strand.
CACCTGGTCCTGGATCGGCTGTTTGTATTCATTGCCTACATAATTTGCAAGGTCGCCGTCATAGCTGTCCCACCACCATCTCCAGCCGACTTTGTAAACCTGCACTTTCAGGTTCTTTTTGGAGATCGGTTTTCCGTCGCTGTTAACAGTTACCACTTTCACAATATGGTTGGTATCGGTCACGAGCATTCCGGAGAACTGGTCGCCTTCCGGGATCTTCAAACCTACATACGATTCATACGGAGAATAAGGCAATGAGAACTGATCGACACTGAAAGCGCCTCCCTGCTCAAATACGCGTACTTTGAAGCTCGCGCGGAGCATTCCCGGTGCAGCATCATTAACCGTAAGATTCGGAGCGATCATTGCTTTCCCTTCTCCATCGGTATTATCATCAAAAATGGTTTGCGCTTCTGACGTGAAATTTCTTGCCGGGTCATCAAAATTATAATCCTCGTAATTCTTGAACTCCGTTCCCATTTCAGAAAGTGTAACTTCCACTTTTGCATTCAGGTTCTTCGCGACAGCGCCATGCAGCCACTTCACTTCAAGCGTTCCTTTTGCATCCGGATGAGCGATCGATAATTTATCATCCGGGAAGTTGAGCTTGATCTTGAGCCGGTTCGGCATGATCGTTTCGACCTTGATATTCTTTGTGAACCATGCACCGCCCACTTTTACTCTCGCGGTCCAGTTCCCGGTAGGAGAACTCTTTTCCGTCGTAGTGGTGAAATTATAGAAGCCGTTCAGCCCAACGGTTTTAGTCATCTTCCGGAATACCTGTCCTTGCGGATTCAATAGTTCAAATTGAACCGGGTGATTCTTCGGCAAGGTATTTTGTTTGTCTTCAAGCATGAACGTCAGGAAAAGACTATCGCCCGGGCGCCACACACCACGTTCCCCGTAAATGAATCCTTTCAGTCCTTTCTGCACTTCTTCGCCGGAAACATCAAATGCGCTCAGTGATAATGACGAGCCATCATCCAGCTTCAGGTATCCGCGCTGTGAGCCGCTTTTTACAACCATAAGGAAGGGCTTGTGTTTGAAGTTTCCTTCGCAGATCCCATCTCCGTTTGTCTTCATGGATTTCAAGACCTGCAATTGATAGTCGAGCACTTCAACGGTTGCGTTCGGGATCGGTTTAGTAGTAACCAGGTTATTGACCACGAATGTCATCGAGCCATCTTCTCCGCGTTTTGCGATCAGCCCGAGGTCCGACGCGAGTATATTCCTGCTGACCTCCTTATTTCTGTAATATGCTTTATCACAAGGATTGTCGCGCTGATCGTAGTCATAATCGTAGTACTCGTAATCATCGTAATAGTAATCACCATAATAATCCCAGTCACGTTCGTCATCATCGTCATCACCATCGCTTACGCCAGTCATTCCGTCTTCCATGGACTCTTCCATCATGCGTTGTCCGTCGTTACTTGTATCACTGCTATCGCATTTGTAGGTCGAGTATTCTTTTTTAAATGAGATGACCACCTTGTAGATCGCTCCCGGTTCCGCTTTGATGAGCTGTGCAAGATCGATGGAATAGTTGTTCCACTTTCCAAGATCCATCGCACTCTTCTGAGTGAGCTGAACCGTTTTCTTCAGGACCACCTTTCCGACACGGCGCAATTCCCGGTCGCCTTCAAGATTATTCACCTGGAGGAATTGCGGAATGTTATTTTCATAGATGCGGAGGATCTTGACATCAACTGCTTTCAGGCTCACGGCCTTGAACGGGAATGTAAGGCCGTTGGAGTTCGGAAGGATCACCCCTTTTCCAATCAGCTCGACCTCCGGTTTCAGCTCTTCGAACATCAGCTCCATTACATAGCGCTCCTTCAAAGGCATTCCAAGGATGTTCTTAACACCAAGCTCGGCAGTAATGGTTCGTGCGCCGCTTTGACGCGTTTGCGGATAAATGCGGATCTCGTTGTCTTCAATGATGTACTTCAGCTCGGAATCGCCTGTCAGCGTTATCAGTCCGGCGAGCTGCTGATTTTCCTGGATCGGATCGGAGAACTGGAGCACAGCATATTGTTCAGGGCTCTGGATCACTTTTGCGTCGACCACTTTAAAATCGCCGAGGGCAGGAATGTCGATGCTCTTGCTGCCGTTCATATCCACGCCGAGCGGTGTTCCATTCCATTTTAATTCAACCTTTCCTGGTTTTTCGGTGCGCTCGATTCCGTCGACGGTGAACCGGCTGATCGTCCTGCTTCCCTCATGGATCCAGGTAATTGCAAGTGCTTTCCCATTTTGAGTAACGGTCAGCACTTTTTCGATGGACTGTAGATCGGCAACATCGGCGGTAGACAGCGTGCCTTCCAATCGTTGTGTACGCAATGTTTTCTTATCAGTGGTCGTCATGCGGTCCACGAACACTTCGTAGCTCTGCTGCATGGTTTGGAAATCAAAATGGAAGGTTTCGAATTCATCGGGAACTTCAAGAATTTCGCCGAGATAAAATTCTGCATCATAATGAGTATTTGCAGGAAGCGGTTTCTCCGGACGGAACTCAATGGTCCGGCTGTCAAGCCATACAGCGGTTCCTTTGATCGAAGGAGAAAAATCAAAAAGTGTTTTATCGATCGGCTTTCCTATTTCAATCGGTGCTTCATAATCATTCGTGAGCAGAATGCGTATGCCGGATTCATTCGAGATGATGCCCGATGTGAATGCGCTGATATATGCGCCAAATGCGGGATCCGTCTTCTCTTCGTGTGCATGGGAGCTCATTTTGCTGAACACGGTTAATCCGATCAAAGCAGCTGCAACGAGGCCTGCAATGAGCACTAAAAGTCGTTTTGACATTTTGTTTGGAAAGTTTGGAGGTTAGTGATGAGGGTGTGTTTGGTAGAGTAAAATTAGACCAAAAAAACATTCTGTTATTAAATGTTAAATAATATTTTTTGCCGGCAACTTAGGGTAAGTTTGTGCGTTATGCCTTCGTTGCTGCCGGGATCATGGAATGTCTTTTGAAGGATCTTTTTATGGAAAACGGACCTTCCGGGAATCGGTTAAGCTGCCGGAAACAAAAAAACAACCGTTCATCATAATTATACCTGAAAAACACAACAAAATCCGAAGAACTGCGTAACTTAGTTTTAGTAATTCAACCCTGATATGTTTAAATCCAAGAAACTCCTCCTGCTGATCCCCGCTGCCGCACTGGCTTTGGTATCGGCTACCTATATTGTCCAGCCGGATAAAGAAAAAGAAGAAGCGATCGACCAGATCCTGATTCAAAGCCTAAATAGTGTTCATTATTCCCCCATGGCGGTCAATGACGACTTTTCACGCAAAGTGTATAAGCTCTACCTGCAGCGCCTGGATTATCAGAAGAAATTCCTGATCCAGCCGGATGTGGCTGAACTTGACAAAATGAAGGATCAGATCGATGACGACATCAATAAAGGAACTTTCAAGTTCTTTGACAAATCGTATGATCTGATCAATAAGCGGGTAGATGAAGCGAAAGCGTATTATACCGATATTCTTTCAAAGCCTTTTGATTTCACTTCCGATGAGAGCATTCAGCTGGATGCGGAAAAGGCCAATTGGGCAAAAGACAAGAACGCACTGAAGGACGACTGGAGAAAATCACTGAAATACCAGGTGCTTTCACGAATGGTCGAGATGATGGATAACCAGGAAAAGGCCCATGAAAAGAGCGATACGGTAAAATTGAAAAGCAGGGAAGAGCTGGAAGCAGACGCTCGTAAAAAAGTGCTCAAAGCCAATGACGACTATTATAAGCGTCTGAAGGAATTTGATCGCAACGACAGGATCGGGGTGTATTTCAACGCTATCGCAGGCATTTATGATCCGCATACCGAGTTTTTTGCGCCGAAGGATAAAGCTAATTTTGATATCGGCATGACCGGCCAGCTGGAGGGGATAGGAGCCCAGCTCCAGGAAAAAGACGGTTTTATCAAGGTGAGCAGCATTGTGCCGGGAAGTGCTTCCTATAAGCAAGGACAACTGAAAGCTGGCGATATTATTCTAAAAGTGGCCCAGGGAAGTGCTGAACCTGTTGACGTGGTCGATATGAAAATGGACGATGCTGTTCAGCTCGTCCGCGGTAAAAAGGGAACCGAAGTTCGCCTGACGGTCAAAAAGCCGGATGGAACTCAGCTGGTGATCCCGATCATCCGCGATGTCGTGATCATCGAGGAAACATATGCACAATCAGCGATCCTGAAAGGGAAAAAGAACATCGGCTATATTAAATTACCATCGTTTTATGCTGATTTCAGCGGAACCAATGGCGGCAGAAGCTGCGCAAAAGACATTAAAAAAGAGCTCGAAAAGCTGAAGGCTGAAAATGTGGATGGGATCATCCTCGACCTTCGTTATAATGGAGGAGGCTCATTGCCGGATGTAGTGGATATGGCTGGCTTGTTCATCGATAAAGGTCCGATCGTGCAGGTAAAACAGAAGCAAGCTGCAGCCCAGGTGCTGGAAGACAGGAATGGAGGAGTTGTTTACGACGGCCCGCTTGCAATTATGGTCAATTCGAATTCGGCTTCCGCTTCCGAGATCATGGCAGCAGCAATGCAGGATTATCACCGTGCAGTAATTGTCGGTACTTCTCCTTCCTCGTTCGGAAAAGGAACCGTTCAGCGCTTTTACAGCCTCGACGATTACCTGCCCCCTGCGTATTCAAACCTCAAACCGCTGGGAGACGTTAAGATCACAACGCAAAAGTTTTACCGGGTCAATGGCGGCGCTACTCAATTAAGAGGCGTTATTCCTGATATTGAAATTCCGGATCAGTATTCACTAATCGACCAGGGTGAAAAGGAGCAGGACTACCCGATGACCTGGGATGAGATCAATCCGGCGAATTACACGGCGGTTAAGAATAATTATTCTGTTGCCCAGCTGAAAGCCAACAGCGAGGCCCGTCAGAAAGCAGACCCGAATTTTGTGACGGTGAAAGATGCTGCCGAGCGCTTGAAAAAGCAGAAGGATGATACCATGGCTCCTTTGAATTTTGACAAATATGTAGCGGAGCAGAAGGAATACAAAGAGGAGGCAAAGAAGCTGGATGCACTCGATAAGGAGATCAGTGGCGTGGATGTTGAAGCATTGAAAGCGGATGCTTTTCCGGAGTCCGATACGGTGAAGGTGAACCGGAACAAAGAGTGGTTCAAAACCATTAAAAAAGACATTTACCTGAATGAAACTGTTCAGATCGTGAATGAGATGAACAACGGGATGACCATGAATAAGGAGAAATAATGTGACAATGCGATAATTGTTCAATGTGATAATTGAAAAAGCCTTTTCGGAAACGGAAGGGCTTTTTTATTATAATAGTGCGTCGTTGCGACCGCGTATCGCAATAGCTTTAGCGGTGCACAGGGAGCCTTGGCGGACGAAGCAATCTTATTGTTTGAAAGATTGCCACGCCCTTTCGGGCTCGCAATGACGTTGGCGATAAAATTCTCAATAGCTTTAGTAATGACACAGGAAGCTTTGGCGGACGAAGCAATCTTATTGTTTGAAAGATTGCTACGCCCTTTCGGGCTCGCAATGACGTTGGCGATAAAATTCTCAATAGCTTTAGCGGTGCACAGGGAGCCTTGGCGGACGAAGCAATGAAAGGTTGTCACGCCCTTTCGGGCTCGCAATGACGATCCCAATAAAATTCTTCAATAAAAAAGCCCTTCCGTTTCCGAAAGGGCTTTCCTGAATAAATAGTGTAATGGTTATTTTACCAACGTCCCGTTCTGATAAACCTGGGTCGCAGTTACTTTTCCGTTTTCGTCATACCAGGTCCAGGTTCCGTCTTTCTGACCATCATTGTTATAAGAGCCTTCGTAATTGATCTTGCCATTTTCATAATAACCGGTCCATTTTCCGGTGGTCACCATTCCATCTTTGATACCACCCTGGCTGTGTTTATTGCCATTCTGGTAAAAGTAAGAAACTGTTCCGTTGGTGAAATTGATGTCTGATTCCAGCTTTCCGTCCTCATACCACATTTTCCAGCTGCCGGTCATGGCACCATTGGTATAATATTCTTCGGAGCGCATTGATCCGTTCTCGTTCCAGGTTGACCATTTCCCATCGCGGGTAAGGTTAGCCGATTGGCGGGCCTGTTCTGTTTTAGAAGCATTTGCATCCACCTTTCCGGTGCCTAGCACAATGCCTTCACTTTTTTTATTTCCGTTAGGCCAGTAGTCGGTCTTTTTTTCCTGCGCGTTCACAGAAATGAACAGGGCCAGGGCCGATAAAGTTGCAAGTATCTTTTTCATTTTATGCAGATTTTATTGATACAAAGATATTTAATATTTTTAACTTGATATTAAGTAGATTTACCGATATCTTTCAAGCGGAATACTTATGCCACTAATGATGGAAATTCATCGACAAAGGTTGCATTTATTTTATCGAAAAGCCTTTAAATCTGATTTTTTCATCTAATCACTTGGTCACCCAGTCACCCAATCACCTAGTCACCCAGTCACCCAGTCACCTAGTCACTTAATCACCCAAAAGATGATCCCAAACCAAAAACTCAGCAAAAACTTCTCTCTTCATGAACTATTAATGACGGAACACCGGCAGTTTGATGAGGAGCAATTCAATCCGTCCCCGGAGATCGTTGCGAACCTGAAGGCGCTATGTGTAAATGTGCTTCAGCCGCTGCGCGACGCCCTGGGATATCCCCTGAAAATAAACAGCGGCTACCGTTGCCCGGCACTCAATAAAGCGATCGGCGGCGCGAAAAACAGTCAGCATATGCTCGGACAAGCGGCTGATATCATAGATCTGACCAATGGCAACGAGAAGCTTTTTAAAAAGATCAAAGCGCTGAAGCTGCCTTTTGATCAAATGATCGACGAATTCGGCTTCCGCTGGGTGCATGTTTCTTATGATATAAAGCGCCAGCGGGGCCAGATTTTGCAGGCGGTAAGAGATGCAAAAGGCAAAACCGTATATATTCAGCCGAAGCTGTAACAAACGATCACGTTGCGCCGTCACAGGCGTAGTCTGTTCCATAAATTACGAATAAACGCATAAACTCATATCCGGCTCAGCGACTCTCTGCGCAAGCTCAGCGTCCCATCCGGTTAAACTTTTAGTTATGAAACTATCCATTTCCAACCTCTCAAAGACCTATTCCAATGGTCTGAAAGCACTTAACAACGTTAATATGGAGATATCCAATGGGATGTTCGGCCTCCTGGGACCGAACGGCGCGGGGAAATCTTCCCTGATGCGGACCATTGCGACGCTCCAGGAAGCCGACAGCGGCTCCGTTATGCTGGATGAGCTAGATGTCCTCAAGCAAAAAGATGAGGTGAGGAAAGTATTGGGCTATCTTCCCCAGGATTTTGGTTTTTATCCCAAGGTTTCCGCCTGGGACATGATCAATCATTTTGCCATCCTTAAAGGGATCGCAGACCCGAAGGAGCGCAAGGAGATCTGCGAGGGCTTGCTGAACCAGACAAATTTATTCGATGCGAGGAAACGATATATCGGAGATTACTCGGGCGGTATGCGACAGCGTTTTGGAATTGCACAGGCGCTGCTGGGAAATCCGCGGCTCGTGATCGTAGATGAACCTACTGCCGGGCTCGACCCGATGGAGCGGAACCGCTTTCACAATTTACTGAGCGAGATCGGAGAAAACATCATTGTGATCCTGTCGACCCATATTGTGGAGGATGTCCGCAACCTGTGCTCCAATATGGTGATCATGAACCAGGGAACCATCCTTCTTTCCGGCAAACCGGCACAGACAATTGATGATATGAAAGGCAGGATCTGGATGAAGCTGATCGATAAGGAACAGCTGACCGATCATAAAGCAGCTTTCCGTGTGATCTCTACGAAAGTAGTAGAAGGGAAAATTCAGATCCACGTATTCAGTGCCGCACAGCCGGATGCTTCGTTTACACCGGTAGCCGCAGATCTGGAAGATGTGTATTTCGCAACGATTACAAATTAGTTCAACGTTCAAAGTTGAAAGTTACTTGTGTGTCTGCTTTCAACTTTGAACCGGGAGCTTTAAACTTACAATATGTTCAAAGAAATATTTCTTTTCGAGTTAAAACTCTGGTTCAAGCGGCCGGCAGCATATATTTTCTTCGGAGTTTTTTTCCTGATCGCGGTGCTGTATATGATCGCACAGGCCGGACTGCTTGGAAACACCGGGAACGATACCAACACAACTGTTAACTCTGCTTTCGCCATTGCAGGCTGGATCAGCAAAATGAACACCGGCTTTGTGGGATTGATGATCCTGATCACCGTTATTGCTCCGGCTGTTTACAAGGATTTTCAGTACAATGTCCACCCGCTCATCTTTACAAAGCCGATCACAAAATTCGGTTACATGATGGGTCGCTTCAGCGCTTCCTTCCTTGTATCATTATTCGTTGTATCCGGCGGGATCTTCGGGCATTTGCTGATGTGCAGTGTTCTTGGCGGCGATGAGTCGCATAAGTTCGGTCCTGTCCACCTGATGAATTACATAGAGCCATTCGTATTCTATGTGATCCCGAATACGTTGCTGCTAGGTGCCTTGTTCTTTTCATTTGTTACATTTTCCCGGAACATGATCGCCGGATATGTCGGCGTGATCGCGCTGGTCATTATCAAAGGAATTACATCATCGCTGCTTGCAAATTTGGATAATCAGCAGCTGGGAGCGATCCTGGAGCCATTCGGTGAGCAGGCTTTCCGGTATGTGACCAAATTCTGGACGCCCGAGGAACAAAATACACTTTCACTTCCGTTTGAAGGAGTGATCCTGATCAACCGGATCCTTTGGTTTTCGATCGGTATGCTCATTGTCGGAATTACTTATGCCCGTTTCCGCTTCAGCCAGTTCAACGAGCCGGTTGCTTTATTCAAAAGGAAGGGATCAAAAATGCTTTCGCTCGCATCAGCACCGCTTCAATCCTTATCACAGCTTCCGAAAGTTACACAGGACTTTTCTGTAAAATTCAGCTGGTACCAGGTCTGGTTCCTTGCAAAGTTCGAGTTCAGCAAGATCGTAAAGAGTATTTTCTTTTTTATCATCGTTGCATTATCAGTCGTTTCATTGCTGGCGGTATTCACACAGGGATCGCAGATCTACGGAACAAAGACGTATCCGGTAACTTACCAGGTGCTTGAGCTGGGCGGTGTCTTGTTCCGTTTTTTCATGAATATCCTGATCATTTTTTATGCAGGTGTGATGGTTTGGAGGGAACGTGACGGAAAAGTAGAAGAGCTGATCGGAACGGCACCGATCCGCCTGCATGTCATCTTTCTTTCCAAGTTCATCGGGTTATCAATGGTGCAGGCTGTGTTGCTGCTTGTAACGATGGTCACAGGGATCTGTATGCAGATCTACTCCGGCTATTTTCACCTGGAGATCGGGCAGTACCTGATCGACCTTTTTGGTTTCCGGCTGATCGGTCTGATGATCATCTGTGCATTTGCACTTTCGCTTCAAACGATCTTCGATAACCGCTATGTCGGTTATATTGTTACGGCAGCCCTGCTTGCATTGCCGATCGTTTACCAATTGATGGAGTGGAACATTCCGATGATCGAGTTCAACAGTGACGGCGGAACGCTGCCTTACAGCGATATGAATGGTTTTGGTCATACAGTGTTTCCTTATTTTGTTCATAAGCTTTACTGGAGTGCATTTGTTTTTGTGCTCAGCATGCTGGCGGTGCTGATGTGGGTGAGAGGAAAAGAAAAGGGCTTTATGAACCGTTGGAAAATTGCAAAAAACAACATGACCGGAAGAATAAAGGTTGCATTGATTGCGGGAATCTTGCTGTTCGGACTAACCGGTGCATTCATTTATTACAATACATCGGTACTGAATAAGAATATTTCTTCCACTGCCGAAGAAAAAGGACAAGCTGAGTTTGAGAAAAAATATAAAAAATACAGTCATACGCAGCAGCCACGTGTAGTTGAAGCCAACTGGAACGTTGATATTTTCCCTGATAAGCTAGGGGCGAAGATGAAAGGATATTACATCATCAAGAATAAATCGACCCGCAGGATCGACAGCATTGTACTGAATAGTTACCCGACCATCAAGGTCAACGCTTTCAGATTTGAGAAAAATGCGAGCATGGTTCTCGAAGATAAAGACAATGGATTCTATATCTATAAACTTTCATCACCACTAATGCCCGGCGATTCGATGCGTTTTGACATGGATCTGGAATATGAGAGCAGAGGCTTCAAAGCGAGTCCGGCTACCGGGATCCTGGAGAATGGATCATTCTTCAATAGCGGGATCCTTCCGAACTTTGGCTATAATGCGGATGGAGAACTTTCCGAGGACGTGACCCGGAAGAAATACGGTCTGCCGAAAAAAGACCGCATGGCGAAAGTAAATGATTCGGCCGCTTTGCAGAATACGTATATCAGTGCCGACGCGGACTGGATCCGGTTTGAATGCGTCGTCAGCACCGTTCCTGATCAGATCGCATTAGCGCCGGGATATTTGCAGAAAGAGTGGACGGAGAACGACAGACGATATTTCCATTACAAAATGGATTGCAAGATCCTGAATTTTTATGCGTTCCTGTCTGCACGCTATGAAGTGAAAAAAGATGTCTGGACGTCCCTGGGGCAGCAACCGGTGAACATCGAGATCTATTATCACAAAGGCCATGAGTATAACCTGGATGCGATGATCAAAGGTGTGAAGAAGTCGCTGGATTATTATACCAAAAATTTCAGCCCGTATCAGCATCACCAGGTGAGAATTCTCGAGTTCCCGCGCTATGCGACATTTGCACAATCGTTCCCGAACACCATTCCATTCTCAGAAGGAATCGGCTTTATTGCACAAATGGACAAGAAAGATCCTGAATCGATCGATTATCCGTTTTACGTGACGGCGCATGAAGTGGCGCATCAATGGTGGGCACACCAGGTGATCGGCGGCAATGTACAGGGCGCAACGCTGATGTCGGAAACGATGAGCCAGTATTCCGCGCTGATGGTGATGGAAAAAGAATTCGGCAAGAAGGCGATGAAAAAATTTCTCAAATACGAGATGAACAATTATCTGCGGAGCCGTGCATTTGAAAATAAGAAAGAGCTGCCGTTGGCCCTGGTGGAGAACCAGCAGTATATTCATTACAACAAAGGCAGCATCATCATGTATGCGCTGAAAGATTATATCGGCGAAGATTCCCTGAATGCTGCACTGGCGAAGTATATCAAGAAGGTAGCCTACCAGGAACCGCCGTATACGAACTCAACGGAATTTTTGAAATACATTAAAGCGGCTACTCCTGACAGTCTGAAGTATATCATTACCGACATGTTCGAGACCATTACGATCTATGAAAATAAAACAACGGGATGCTCATACACCAAATTACCGAACGGAAAGTATAAGGTGAAAATTTCGATCGAGAGCAAAAAGTTCAGGGCTGATAGCTTAGGTAAAAGTAAAGAAACACCGGAGTCGGACTGGATCGATATTGGTGTGTTCGGCAGTAAGGAAGAGAATGGTAAAAAGGTGGAGACGGAACTTTATCTTGCGAAGCATAAGATCGACAAAAACAAAATGGATTTCGAGATCATTGTAGATGAGTTACCGGAAAAAGCCGGAATAGATCCTTATAATAAACTGGTGGACAGAACGCCGGATAATAATACGCGGAGCATGTCGGACAAAGGACCGGTAAAAGACGGCGATGAGCCAGGCGGCGTAACGATTACGGTGGGAGGGAAGTAATAGTTCAAAGTTCAAAGTTTAAAGTTCAAAGTTTAAAGTTCAAAGTTTGTTCGAATGAAAAGAATGATTCTCATACTATTTATGCTTGGCAGTTCCACGGTATTTTCTCAATCGGCGAAGGAAAGTATCACAAGGCTGATGGCAGAGCAGGAGAAAGCATGGAACAAGGGTGATATCGATGGCTTCATGGTTTCATACTGGCACAGCGACAGTCTGAAGTTCATCGGAAAGAAAGGAATTACCTATGGCTGGAAAAGTACGCTGGATAATTATAAAAAAAGCTACCCGGATAAAGTAACGATGGGAATCTTGAAATTCACTAACCTCAGCATCGAGCCGCAGTCAGATACTTCCTGCTATGTGATCGGGCAGTGGCACTTACAGCGTGAAAAGGATGAGGTGGGAGGATATTATACGTTGCTCTGGAAAAAGATCGATGGAAAATGGGTGATCGTTGCGGATCATTCCAGCTGAGAAGGGTGCTTGTCCACAAATAACCCGATATAGATCGAATAGATGATCAGGAACGGGATCATCGCGATCGAAAATAAGGATACAATCAATCCGAACAAAGAAAATCCAGCCAGCGCGATCACATCACCGAATTTTATTTTTGTTTCATAAGGAAATTCATTCAACCGGAATTCAGCCTGAAGCTCGGAGATCTTCATATCAAGGGCTTTGTCTATCGCCGGCTGATCAGAATACAAGTTCTTCGTTCTTCTTCCGCGGGCATAGGCTCTTAACACGCTTTTAAAATACAGCGGTAATCCCATCATCATGCCAGCGGTGTCAATATACAATGCGATCCAGTATTTCCCGATGCCGGAGCCGATCTCCCAGGCACTGATCTCACACTCTCCCTTGAAGCTGGTATTGTAGCCGCTCAGGATGTGATGGACATCATGCAGGGCAACTGCTTTCCTTCTGAGATCTGAATTGGGAATATAAAAATGAAAATTCTTTGCGGCATCGATCCTTACAAAGGATTTGCTGTTGCCTCCATCATCATCAAGATGATTATCGATGTAGAATTTGTTAAGTACTTCGCGGGGAGTGGATGAGTTCATGGCTTTCGCAGTAAGTTTGTACTTTCGGCTATGATTTTTCTGCTGCGTGTTTCCGCAGTATTTTTAATGGTATATACGAACCGAAACGTTGCGTAAGCTCCTGCATACATTTTTGTCGGCGCATATACATCTCCATACAGCAGCCTGATATTGTCTCCAGTCAGATCGATGTTTCCCCGGGCCTGTGCGACATTCATTTTGTAAAACGAGGCGACAATTGAATCGGGATATGTTTTTACCGTGATCGGTGAGATCTTTTTTGTATCCCAGGGACCGTCGTGTTCGCGACGTAACGAATCTTCGGGGGCGAATTCTTTTCTGAAGCTGATCAACTGATCGTTTTTAGGAATGATATTGTCCTGGATCCATTTTTCAGCTTCTGTATCCGACTTCTCAATGCTATCGATATAACGCTGAGCCTCTTCTTCCATTTGTTTTTGCGCATGGTCTCCGGTGTCACCAGATGAACCGCAGCCGGCCAAGGCAAGAAGAACAATGAAAAAAAGGGGGCTTATGTTAGGTGTTCCAATGATCCTGCGGAAAGGAATGTATTTAACAAATTGTTCCTTTGAATAGCTATGGAAATAAACAGAAAAGCGTAAGTATAACGGAATCCCGAAAGAGAATACGGCAATTGTAAGGAATACCATGATGATTGTCTGTTTTTTTAAAACAGTTAATCCGAAATATAAAACCGATCCCGGCAACTACCGGGACCGGGAGAATTTCTTTTAATCCCAGGATTTACCATTAGCGGCCATGATCATGTTGTCCGCGTAGTTCTTTTTCATCTTGTCACCCGTAGTGGCAGTAAGTCCTGAATCCTGGAAGATGACCTTTCCGGTCTCACAATCGATCACTGTAACGTGGCGCATGGATGTTTTCTCCTCGATTGTATAGATCAGAAAGCAATAGTTTTTGTCCTTTGCTTCCAGTTTGCTAAGGTCGTTTACCTGTACTTTTTCTTTTTTCAATGTATAGGCATCGTAGAAGGGTTGCATGATCTCGTTGTCGAGGATCAGCAATGTTTTGTCCTTTAGCATTGGCGCATCTGCCCTGAGTGTTTTTGCAATTGCTTTATACAGGGTTGCAGGCTTTTTCTCGCCGTTGGTCTTGTCCACTGCGTCCAGCGTCTGTTTAAAGCCGATCAGGGTAGAAGGGATCATGATCTTAATGTTCTTTTCGGATTGGAAAGTTTTGTCGAGACCGGTATCAGTATACGCTTTTCGTGCAACAGGTACTATTAGACTCAGGTTCATGTTCGGTGCAACAGGCAGATAATCGAACTTTACAAGCATGTCTTTTTCCGGTTCGATCTTTTCCACTTTTTTAGCATTTCCCTGCCAGATGCCGATCCCGAAATTATATTTATCCCATGTGTTCTGTTTGGTCTTATACATGCCTGGATAATAAATCATGAGGAAAAAATTATTCTCGTTGTTCATCAGCTTGTCTGCTTCCGCTTCGGATACGGCCGACTGGAAGTTAGGGAATGTCGCTTTTGCAACCGCTTCAAGGCGTTCATTGATCTCTTTATCTGCGGATTTTACAACATACAATTTAGATTGCTTCCATGCCAGATACATTTTATCCTGGCTTGAGGTGCCGAGAGTCTGTGCTTTGTATGAGCCTATGATCAAGATCATTCCCAAAAGCAATAATTGAATTTTTTTCATTTTCCGTAATTTTTGGTTTAATCAAATGTAATGAATGTTAATTACTTCTTCTCCTTCGCTTTCTTCATGAAATTGATGTCATTGTTGTCGAAGCGACCGGCTTTTCTGCCTTTATAAATATCGAATCTCGACATTTTTCCGGGAGCCTTCGGCCAGCTGTTGTTCGCTTCATTGATATCTGCCGTTTCACGATACGGATCGATCCGTATCGATTTTACTTCCTTATACTTAACAAACGTCTTGACCACTTTGTTCTCATTTTTTCTCCAGATATAGGCAGAAATCTGCTCTACCTCGCTGGTGCCGTCAGCATAATTCCACTGAATGATCACCGGCATCACGCATCCGCCTTTGTTGCTCAGCACGAGCTCATAATAGAAGCTGCCATCGTATTTTTTGAGCTCTTCGTCGCTCATCAGCTTCAGCGATCCGTAAACATTACGTTCCGTTTTCTCAGGATAATCATCGATGGTTGCTTTGTGATAATAATAATAGTCGCGCAAAGAAGTATCGGTATCCACCAGGAACTTCATCCCGCTTTGTTTGTTCCGGACCTTGGCAATGTGATCAAATTCCATCGGTAATGGCTGACGCTTGATCGTTTCGATCTTTTCAGGGACATTCTTCGCCTGCTTGACGGTGAATACGTTCACGGAATCAAGCGAGATATCAACAGGTTCAATGTCGTAGAACCAGCCCCTCCAGTACCAGTCAAGGTCAACTCCGGAAGCATCTTCCATGGTGCGGAAAAAGTCTGCCGGTGTCGGGTGCTTGAATGCCCAGCGCTGCGCATAGGTTTTGAATGCAAAATCGAAGAGCTCGCGTCCCATGACCGTCTCACGCAAAATGTTCAATGCAGTACAAGGTTTCCCATAAGCATTCGGTCCGAAATTCACGATGTTCTCGCTGTTCGTCATGATCGGTTCCAGCTGGTCCTTGCTCATGGACATGTAATCAACGATCTTATTAGCCGGTCCGCGCTGCGAAGGATAATTATTATCGAATTCCTGTTCGGTAAGGAACTGCACGAACGTGTTCAGGCCTTCATCCATCCAGGTCCACTGGCGCTCATCGCTGTTGACGATCATCGGGAAAAAATTATGTCCGACCTCATGGATGATCACACCGATCATTCCATATTTCGTACGTTCTGTGTAAGTGCCATCGGCATCGGCTCTTCCGTAGTTAAAGCAGATCATCGGATATTCCATCCCATTGGAAGCCTCTACGCTGATCGCAGACGGATAAGGATAATCGATGGTATATTTTGAATAAGTACGGATCGTATGGGCCACCACTTTCGTAGAATAACGGCTATACAGCGGATACGCTTCCTTTCCGTAATAGCTCATGCACATTACATTTTTTTCACCTTGTTTTACGCCCATCGCGTCCCACACATATTTACGTGAGCTGCCCCATGCAAAGTCGCGGACATTCTCAGCATTATAGTGCCATACCTTCGTCTTATTTTTCTCAGGCGCTTTTTCTTTGGCTTTTGCTTCCTCCAGTGTTACGATCTCGACCGGCTTGTCGGAAGTCTGTGCCTGCTTCCATCGTGCGAGCTGGTCCGGAGTTAATACTTCCGCATAATTGCTGCAGGTTCCGGTTGCTGCAATGATATGATCAGCCGGAACGGTCATGTTCACTTTGAAGTCGCCGAACGCAAGTGAAAATTCGCCGCGGCCGGTAAACTGCTTATTGTTCCATCCGCCATAGTCATTGTAAACACACATCCTCGGGTACCACTGGGTGATCGTGAAAAGCGCGTTGCCGTCGTCAAACATTTCGTAACCGCCGCGTCCGCCGATCTTCATCCGCTCAGGGATCTTGTAGTTCCATTTGATCCTGAAGATATATTTCTGCGATGGTTTCAGCACCTGCGGAAGATCGATACGCATCATGGTATTATTCACGATGTAATGCAGTGTTTTTCCGGATACATCGGTCACAGAAAGAATATTAACCCCATAACCGGCCAATTGCTTTTTAGGATCGAGTCCATCCAGCTGAACATCGGTTACGGGTTGATTCACCTTGCTGCCGTCAAAGTAATTATCTTCTGAGTTCGGGTTGTGCTGGTTCTCATCCAGCTGAAGCCACAGGTAAGAAAGCGCATCGGGAGAATTGTTGGAATAGGTGATCTGCTCGCTTCCTTCCAGGCTGAGCTCTTTTTCATTAAGTGTCGCATCAATTTCATAATCCGCTTTTTGCTGCCAGTATTGACTGCCGGGCGCACCGGAAGCAGAACGAAAATTGTTTGCGTCAGGCAGGATCGTGCCAAGCTGCTCGAATTTATTTCCGTGATTGGATGCAGGATTGTTGCGGATATTCTGAGCAGCAGCAATATTGAAGATCAGAAAAGCGGAGACCGGTAAAAATTGTTTCATTAGAGAGAGAGATTAAAAACGACTAAAGCTAATAAAAATTGAGATAGGTTCAATTCAATTGTGACGAATGGTCGGGAGGACAGATAGAATTCGTTAAATTTGTATACGTATGCTGAAAAACAGGAGAAAATTGATTTTTGTTATTGTCTGCATGGTGCTGGTACCGATGCTGTCGTTTATTCCGGCGCACCGGTATTATATGAGTCTTACGGAGGTGAGGATCAATACCGGCAAGCATACGTTGGATGTAAGCAGCAAGCTGTTTGCCGATGACCTGGAGGCGGCACTGGAAAAAATGAGCGGAAAGAAAGTGTCGCTGGATAAGTCTACCGGCGATAAAGCAGTTGAAGGCATCATCAATGATTATTTTGCGAAGAATTTTAAGATCAATGTCGGCGGGAAGCTGCAGCGTTTAAATTTTGTCGGTTTCGAGATCGAAAACGATGCGGTGTGGTGTTATCTTGAAACACCTGATTTCAAAGGAAAAGGGACAGTGAGTATTTATAATACGCTTCTTTATGAGAGCTTTCCTGATCAGAGCAACCTGATGAATGTAAGCTGGAATGATGTCGCGAAAAGTGCGCGGCTGAATAACCCGGAGCAGCTGGGGGAGTTCGTGTTTGAGTGAGCGTTGTGAGAGTGATAGTGGGGAAGTGATTTTATTTACTAGGAGATTGCTTCGGTCGTTCCTCCCTCGCAATGACGCTGGTAGGGAAAATCATCTGGTCAATAAGAGATTGCTTCGGTCGTTCCTTCCTCAATGGCGCGGGTAGGAGCCATCACTTCATCACTCAATCACTTCATCCCCTTTTTTCACACTTCCTCATTCACGACACCCATTGCGCAGAATTTATCAATCCGCTGGGCGACACGCTTTTCAGGAGAAAGTTTTTCGAGTACGGCAAGGTGTTTTTGAATTTCTTCTTTTACCGTTTGGAAAGTGGCTTGCTGGTCGGTATGGGCACCGCCAAGTGGCTCCGGAATAACACCATCGATCAGGTGATTTCCAAGCATGTCCTTCGCAGTAAGTTTTAATGCTTCCGCAGCTCTTTCCTTGTTGTTCCAGTTTCTCCAGAGGATAGAGGAGCACGATTCAGGGGAGATCACCGAATACCAGGTGTTCTCGAGCATCAGCACCCTGTCGCCGATACCGATTCCCAATGCTCCGCCGGATGCACCTTCACCGATGATGATACAGATCACCGGGACTTTGAGCTGTGACATTTCCAGCAGGTTCCTGGCGATCGCTTCGCCTTGTCCGCGTTCCTCAGCTTCCAGTCCGGGGTAAGCTCCGGGCGTATCGATCAGGGTAACAATAGGCTTATTGAATTTTTCAGCGAGCTTCATCAGCCGCAATGCTTTGCGATAGCCTTCCGGGTTTGGCATTCCGAAGTTCCGGATCTGGCGCATTTTGGTATTGATACCTTTTTGCTGGCCAATAAACATGACGGTTTTTCCATCCATGGATCCGAACCCGCCAACCATGGCTTTATCATCTTTGACGGTACGGTCGCCGTGCAGCTCCATAAAGGTTCCGCCGGTGATATAATCGATATAGGCTAATGTGTATGGACGATCCGGGTGACGGCTGACCTGGACACGCTGCCATGGGGTCAGACTGCTATAAATGTCGGCACGGGCCTGTTTGATCTTTTCTTCAATTTCGGCAGTGGTTTTCGATACGTCGACACCGCTTTTTTCAGCCACTTGCTGTACTTTTTCCAATTGTTCCTGTAATTCGGCAATTGGTTTTTCAAAATCCAGATAGTTCATCTCTTCAATTTTCTGATTTAGGAAGGCTAAAGTACTTAAAATATGGGAAAAATGGAAAAAGAGCTATCTCCTCCTTTGTTTCTCGATCCAGTTTACGATCGGCCGGCATCCATAGAGCATAAAAAGAGCCAATATGATCTTGCTCAGCGCCAGGACCACAAACTGATAGTTGCCCGGGGTACTGCTTAAGAAATCTCCATTCGACGCCTTGAACAAATAGATCTGGCGTACCAGGTTGGGGATCTCTTCCAGGAGGATCACTCCGGCGATGCAGATAATAACGATGCTCAAAAGGGTAGAACGATGGATCTGCATGGTTTGAAAATCATTCTTCAGATCCTGCTCGTAGATGATGCGGTCAACCAGAACATGCGTTTTAATCAGTAACAAACGAATGGTGAAAATATAGAGGACCAGGAAGATCAGGGAATATCCAAAGAAGAGGCTGCCATAATAAAACGAGTCCCCGGAAACAACGCCATTGAATATTTGCGTGGCCTGCATTACAGAACCGGCAATGTCGAAGATCTTTGGGATCATAAACAAGCCGATCGCTTTGGCGATGATCGTAAAAACACCTTTTAGATTCATAGTTCTTTTTTTTCAAATCTAATCTTTTTTCCGGCTGGTGCTTAAAGCTTGCATCTAACTCACGGCCATTCCCCGAAGTGTACATCCGAAGTTTTTGTACATTTAGTCCATGAGGAAATGGACACTCCTTTTATTTTGTTTTCTTTTCACTCATTTCTCTTTCTCCCAGGACAAAGAGCTGGATTCTCTTTGGTCAGTATTCAATAATTCCCATCAGCCCGATACTGTCCGCCTCAAAGCCATTCAGGCCATCACCTGGAGCTATATCAGCAATGACCCTGATTCGGCTTTTATTATCGCACAGCGGGAACTTACTTTTGCTAAAACAGTTCCGGGGAACATTGGAAAGAAGTGGACCGGCAAGATCAACAATACGATCGGAGTTTGTTTTATGTACAAGGGCGATTATGCCCGGGCACTTCAGTATTATCTGAAGGGGCTCGATGTTTATAAGGAGCTTAACGATAAGATCGGGACCGGGAACTGCTACAATAATATCGGTATTGTGTATTACAATCAATCGGATTTTCCCAATGCGCTTAAATATGACCTGATGTCGCTTCAGATGTGTGAAACGATCAAGGATACATTCGGGATCGCTTCCTGCTATTTGAATATCGGGTTAGTATACAGCGATATGAATGATCTGCCCAAAGCGCTGGACTATTATAAAAATGCGCTCAGTATAAAAGAAAAGCTTGGTGATGAACGGGGAATGGAAAATTGCCTGACCGACATGGGCAACATATACTATGCTCAGCACGACAACGAAAAAGCGCTTGACTGTAATATGAAAGCGCTCAGGATCGGTGTGGAGATCGATGATCAAAAGGGAATAGGGAACTGCTATGGAAATATTGCAAACATCTACCAGGTAAGAAACGATTATACAAAAGCGCTGGAATACAATTTGAAAGCCCTGGCTATCCTCAAAAGCGTGGACGACATCCAGGGTGTGGCGGTCTGTTACAATGGCATCGGGGAATTGTACCTGGAAAAAAAGAATTACAGAATGACCCTGGCGTATTGTGATTCAGCATTGAAAGCCGCTGAAAAGATCGGGGATATCAACCGGGAGCGAATGGCTTACGGATATATTGCGCAGGCTTATGAAGGTCTCGGAAAATTCAAAGAAGCTTACGAAAATCACATTCTGTATACGAATTTTTCCGACACGATCTTTAACGCTGATAATACGGAACAGCTAAGCAGCCTTAAGACACAATTCGAAGTGCAGAAGAAAGAAGAGGAGCTCAAGAATAAGGCGGTCGCGCAGCTGGCGATCAATGCGGAAGAAAAGAAGCGGCAGAACCTTGTGATCTTTGTCGCGGGAGGAATATTACTGGTGGTACTGATCTTTTCATTTTTGTTATTGCAGCGCTTCCGGCTGGCACAGCAGCAAAAGCTGGTGATTGAGGAACAAAAGGAAAAGATGGATCTTGCTTTCAACCAATTGCATGAGAAGAATGAAGAAGTGATGAGCAGCATCCACTATGCTAAACGCATTCAGCGGTCGCTGCTGCCGACAGAGAAATACATCGAAAGGAATATTAAACGGCTGCAGAAATGAAAAAGTTAATGCTGCTGTTTTTCTTTGCCGGTCTCGCTTCCGTTTTAGCTGCGCAGGATCCGCTGCTGCGCACGTTCAACGATACCTCTCTTTCTGACACGGTGCGTTTGCATGCGATCGACGATCTCGCGTGGAACTATGTGTATGCAAATCTCGACAGTGCAATTTTATTCGCGAACGAGGAGCTTCGCTTTGCGGAACGGGTCCCCGCAGATAAAAAGGTGGCGTGGATAGCCCGCGCTTATGGAACGATGGCCTCAGCAAGGATGCAGAAAGGAGACTTTCCGAATGCACTGGACCTGTTTCTGAAAGTACTCAAGATCAGGGAAGGGCAGAACGATACCATTGGTATCGGCAGATCCTATCTTAACATCGGGGAATTGTACCGGGTGCAGCGGAATTTTGACCTGGCGCTCGAAAACGACCTGCGGGCGATGAAGATCTTTATTGAAAAGAATGACAGCTCGGGCATCGGGTACGCGAATAATAATATCGGGTTGATCTACCTGAACAACGGACAATACGAGAAATCGACGGGTTATTTCCTTTACGGACTGAAGATCATGCATGCGATTGGGGATGAACGGGAAGTGGCGAGTAACTATATGTATCTCGCCGATATAAATCAGAACCGCAAAAAATATAGCGAAGCTTTACCGTATTACCGGGAAGCATTGAAAATAAAACGAAAGCTGGGAGACCTGCTGGGAGCCAGTATCTGTTACCTCAATATCGGTGAAATGAACCTGGTAATACCGGATTATGACAAAGCAATCCTGTATTGTGATTCCGCTTTGCAGATCAATAAGCTGACCGGGAACCTAAACCAGCTGCGGGCGACACATGATGATCTTTCAAAAGCGTTCGGAGGTTTGGGCAGATATAAGGAGGCTTACGAGCATCATGTTATCTACAAGAAGCTAACGGACAGCATTTTTAATGATGAGGCCAGCAGGCATCTGAGCGATCTGAAAACGCGGTATGAGGTAGAGAAGAAAGAAGCGGAGCTGAAGACCAAGGAAGTCGAAGCCGCTGCGATCCAGGCGGAGGAAAAGAAACGCAAGACGCTTATTATCGACGCTGTTGTATTGGTATTGGTACTGACCCTGTTATTTTCATTCTTTTTGTTCCGTCGCTTCAAATTTACCAATGCTCAAAAAACGACCATTGAAAATCAGAAGCTCCAGGTTGACCGGGCGTACGATCAGCTGCATGAGAAAAATAAGGAGATCCTTGACAGCATTAATTATGCGAGAAGGATCCAGCGGTCACAGCTGCCGACCGAGAGCTATATTGAAAAGCAGTTGAACCGATTGAGAAAATAAATTTTGTAGTTTCGTGACATGATCACTTTTCCAAATGCAAAAATCAATATAGGTCTGAACATCATCGGAAAGCGCGATGATGGATTCCATAATATCGAAAGCGTGATGTACCCGATCGGTTTATGTGATGCGCTTGAGATCATCGGGAACAAGGAACCGGGTGCCGAACAGTTTATTTTTACTTCTTCGGGAATTGATATTCCCGGAAACGCGAAAGACAATTTATGCCGCAAGGCTTATGACCTGATCTCAAGAGATTATGCGTTGCCGAATGTGCGTGTTCATCTTCATAAACACATTCCGGTTGGTGCGGGACTGGGAGGAGGATCCGCAGATGCGGCTTTTTTTATCCGGCTGCTGAACGAGAAATTTGAGATCGGCCTGGCATGGGGTGAGATGCATCATTATTCCCGTCAGCTTGGAAGCGACTGCTCCTTTTTTATTTCGAATAAACCGGCTTTCGCTGAAGAAAAAGGGGATCAGTTCGAATCTGTTTTGCTTGACCTGTCGGGGTATTACATTGTTTTAGTTTGTCCGCCGATCCATGTGAACACTGCGAAAGCCTACAGCGGTGTTAAGCCTCAAAAGCCGGTTCGTTCGCTTGAAGAAGATATTCAGAAACTTCCGGCTGCGCAGTGGAAAGATCATATTTACAATGATTTTGAGGATTCTATTTTTTCTCAGTTCCCGGAAATAAAAAAGATCAAAGAAAGCTTGTATGAAAAAGGGGCACTCTATGCTTCCATGAGCGGCAGCGGATCGTCGGTGTATGGATTGTTTGAACGTCCGGTGTTTTTGGAGACAGACTTTCCCGGGTGCTTTGTTTATGAGAGCGAGTTGTAATGGTTTAAGTGATTAGGTGGCTAAGTAACCAAGTAACTTAGTGATTAGCGATTAAGTGACTGAATGATATTTCTTTTATCCCTTCCTGAAAAGTTTCGTATACCCTTTAACATAGATCTTCCGTTTCTCTCCGACAAAATTTCCGGTCAGGATCAGCTCCGTGCAAAATGCATGCAGGCCATCCTTATCGATGGGCGTAAGATATTTGAACTGGTAGATCGTTACCTTGAATTGGTCTGCTTTCCCTGGAAGGAGAGGAGTGCTCGGAAGATTGGCGAAACCTTTTCCGCCGCCATTGCAGCTTGAAATGATCAGCGGTTCGTTTCCGGTATTCTGAAATTTAAATTCGACATCACGATAAGTAGAGGTTGCTATTTTCCCGGTGCTGTCAAGTGGAATCACAACCAGCCCGATGTCGATGGTGTCCTTTTCAAGCTTCAGAACTCCCTGTGCGGGAATCAGGAATGGAACTAAAAGCAATATGATCGAAATTCTATTTTTCAATTGGTTCGCCCTAAAGGTTTTGATAAATTGTTTTTTTTCTGATAATATCCTTAGTTACCCAGTCACATAGTCACCTAATCACTCGATCACTTCTGCGCTTTCTTCAACAGGTACCAGGCCAGGAAGCCAAAAAGTATGTTGGGGATCCACACGGAAGCAAAAGGTGAAACCAAACCGCTTGCCGCGAATGTTGTAGTGACCTGCATAAACATGATAAAGGTAAAGCTGATAAAGATACCGAGCCCGATATGCATTCCGATGCCTCCCCGGATCTTCCGGCTGGCAATGGATGCGCCGATAAGTGTCAGAATGAACGTTGCGAATGGAAATGCGGTCCGCCGGTACTTTTCGATCTCATAGCTTTCGATATTATCGGATCCTTTTAACTTTTCAGCCGCGATATAATCGTTAAGCTCATGGTAATCCATTGTGCCGACCGTGTTGTCTTTTCTCCCAAACTCCTCCGGCGTAAAATTGAATGTCGTATCGATCTTTTTACCTTTCGTGATGAACTCGTCCATATCATGAATATAGCGGATGTAGTAATTGTTGATCGTCCATTGGCTTTTGATCGTATCCCATTTGATATTATCTGCAACAAGCTTGTAATATAACCTGCCCTTGCTGAATTTTTCAATGGAGAACTGGTATCCTGTATTTTCGGTTGTTGAATACCTTCCAAGATAAATATAGTTTCCCGGAGAGATCTGTTTATGAATATTCAGATCATGGTTATGAAATTCGTTCCGCACATACGTGTTCTCAAATTCAATTTGCTTTTTGGTCGCATGAGGGATCACAAAATGATTCAGATATAGTGACAGTGCGGCAATTACGGTTGCCGAAAGCATGTAGGGGAAAAGAAGACGGGTATAGCTTATTCCGCTGCTGAGGATCGCAACAATTTCCGTGCGGGTGGCCATCTGCGAAGTAAAAAAGATCACGGCGATGAATGTAAACAGCGGACTGAAAAGATTAAGGAAGAACGGAATGAAATTGAAGTAATAATCTACGATAATGGCACTGAGCGGAGCTTGTTTTGCAATAAAATCATCGATCTTTTCAGAGATGTCAAATACCACTACGATCAGGATGATCAAAGCCATGGCGAAGAAAAAAGTGCCAAGGAATTTCCGGATAATGTATCTGTCGAGTAGTTTCAATGGGTGATTAGGTGACTGGGTGATTAGGTAACTAGGTGATTAGGTGACTGGGTAATTAGGTGACTGGGTAACTAGGTGACTAAGTAACTACAACCGGCTTCCGAGTTTCGGTACCATCTGATCTTTCCATTCTTTAAAAGTTCCGGCGATGATCTGGTTCCGTGCCTCGCCGACCAACCACAAATAAAAAGCCAGATTATGAATACTGGCAATTTGCGCAGCCAGAAGCTCCTGCGAATGTACAAGGTGCCGCAGGTAAGCCTTGCTGTATGCCTTATCCACGTATGAGGTTCCATCGGGGTCAAGAGCTGAAAAGTCGTCCCTCCATTTTTCATTTTTCATGTTCATGATGCCATTTTTGGTGAAAATCAATCCATGGCGGGCATTCCGGGTTGGCATCACACAATCGAACATATCGATCCCAAGGGCAATGGACTCCAGGATGTTGACCGGTGTTCCGACTCCCATCAGGTAACGGGGCTTATCAGCCGGAAGAATATTGCAAACAACTTCGGTCATGGCGTACATATCCTCGGCCGGTTCTCCCACGGAAAGTCCTCCGATGGCGTTGCCTTCCCGGTTCTGAGCTGCGATGAACGCTGCCGAACGTTCCCGGAGATCTTTATAAACGCTTCCCTGCACGATCGGAAAGAGTGTCTGACGATAGCCATATTTGCCTTCTGTCTCATCAAAACGGGTGCAGCACCGCTTCAGCCAGCGATGCGTCATTTCCATCGAATTCTTAGCGTATTCGTATTCGCAGGGGTAGGGTGTGCATTCATCAAAAGCCATGATGATATCGGCTCCGATGGTCCGCTGGATATCCATGACATTTTCAGGTGTAAAGAAATGCTTGCTGCCGTCAATATGAGAAGTAAATTTTGCACCTTCTTCGGTCAGTTTACGCTGTCCCGAAAGGGAATATACCTGGTACCCGCCGCTATCGGTCAGCAGAGGACGTTCCCAGCCGTTGAATTTATGCAGTCCGCCTGCTTTTTCGATGATACCGAGACCCGGACGAAGGTATAAATGATAGGTATTCCCGAGTATGATCTGTGCTTTGATATCATCACGCAGCTCATGCTGGTGGACCGCTTTAACGGTCCCGGCTGTCCCAACAGGCATAAAAATAGGAGTCCGGATGATCCCATGGTCAGTCGTGATCTCTCCTGCACGGGCTTTAGAATTGGGGTCGGTATGGGAAATGCTGAAATTCATCTACTAATGCCAATTTGTACTAACTTACTAATGGATTTCCATCGTTTTCCGAAACCTTTAGTACCCGAAATCACTACTACTTCTTTCGTAGATTGGTACAAATTAGTATTTAGTAGTTTAATTGTTAATTACTTTGTTTAAATCCTCGCAAAGATAAGGGAATATAGAAGAACGGATAAATCTATTTTCGTAGCATGGATAATATTCATTGGTCGGCTGGTCATTTGCAGATCGTGGATGTGTTTTTAGAGATCGCTTGAAATAGACAACATGAATTGGGCTGCATTTAAAATATTTTCTATCGGACTGCTGGTGTTTGGGGTATTCGTTTTTGCCTTGCTGGTCCAGCTGTGGTACTATCTCGGTTATTTTCGCCGCCTTGCATTTTATAAGCGAACAGAGATGCCGGAAAACACGCCTCCGGCTTCTATTGTCATTTGTGCCCGGAACGAAGATGATAACCTGGCGGAGTTCCTTCCAGCGGTGTTTGCGCAGGATTATCCTGATTTTGAAGTGGTCGTTGTGAACGACTGCTCGTATGATAATACAGCTGATTTTCTAAAGGAGTTCGCTACAAAACATGCGAACCTCCGTATTGTCACCATCAAAGAGGACGAGTATTATTCGCATGGAAAAAAAGTGGCGCTGATGATGGGGATCAAAGGTGCGAAAAATGAGCACATGCTGCTCACGGATGCCGATTGTAAGCCAAACAGCAAGGACTGGCTGAAGAACATGATGCTTCATTTCAGCGGAGAGACCGAAATCGTGCTGGGCTATGGTGCATATGAAAAGCAGCCGGGCTTCCTGAATAAGATCATTCGCTTTGATACTTTCCTGATCGCGCAGCAGTTTCTGTCTTTTGCGCTCGCAGGGAAAACCTATATGGGAACGGGACGTAACCTTGCGTACAAGAAGTCGCTGTTTTTTAAGATGAAAGGCTTTGCTTCCCATTATCATGTTGAATCCGGTGATGATGATCTTTTTGTGAATGAAGCGGCGACGAAACGCAATTCTCAGATAGAGGTGAGCGTTGAGAACCATACCATATCCCGGGTTAAAAAGACATTCAAATCCTGGTTTCGCCAGAAGCGCCGCCATGTGACCACCTTTAAGCTTTATAACGGGGCAAGTAAATTCCGGCTGACAATGATCGCCATGAGCCAGTATTTGTTCTTTATAGCCTTTGTAACGGAACTCGTACTGCAATTTCAGCCGGTTGTCGTGTTGTCGCTATTTGCTTTGCGATTATTGATACAAATGATTATCTTTAACAAGTCGATGAAACAGCTGGCTGAAAAGGACCTTTTGTTCCTTGCTCCGGTCATCGAGATCATCTTAATGGCAGTTTATCCCATGATCACGTTCTCTAACCTGTTCATGAAAAAAAATAAATGGAAATAGTACCTTATGGACGAATTAGAATTTGACTCGAATCTCTCAGTAAAGGCGGTACACGATTATCACCTGATCCGTGCCGCGCTCGATAACGGAGATCAGAAGGCTTATGCCGAGCTGATGGGTCGCTACCGCGATTCGGTCTATTTTATGCTGCTCAAAATGGTCAACAATAAGGATGATGCGGATGATCTGACCATTGAAGCATTCGGAAAAGCATTCAAGCGCCTGAGCCAGTACACACCAAATTATGCGTTCAGCACCTGGCTGTTTAAGATCGCATCCAATAACTGCATCGATTTCATCCGTCGGAAGAAAATGACGACTTTCTCGATCGATAAAACCTTCGAGAATGATGAAGGAGGCGAGATGAATATGGATATCAAAGCGGAAGGGCTCAACCCGGAGGAGAACATGGTGAAGAAGCAAAAGGTAAAGCACATGCGGGAAGTAGTGGAGAAGCTGAAGCCGCGTTACCGTGTACTTGTGGAGATGCGTTATTTCGAAGAGCTCTCTTACGAGGAAATCGCAGAGAAGCTGGAATTGCCGCTGGGAACTGTGAAAGCGCAGCTGTTTCGCGCACGTGAGTTTCTTGCGAATATCCTTAAGAATTCGAATGGGAAAATTTGACGGAATGGAGTGATCGAGTAATCAGGTGATAAGAGGGATAGCGTAAAGTGGGGAGGATAAAGTGTTATGTGTACATCCCTTTCGATAGGTAGCTCTTTAAGATACTTTGCCTCTTTATCGTTTTACGATAATATTTCCCGGTTCACTTTTTCCTCTATTCCTTATCACGATATATGTCTGTCGAAATAATCAAGAAGTACTTTCCCGGAATTACTGATCATCAGTACCAACAATTTTCTGAATTACAATCTCTTTACGAATATTGGAATGCGCAGATCAACGTGATCTCGCGCAAGGATATCGATCTGCTGTATGAAAGACATGTGCTGCATTCGCTGGGTATCGCGAAAGTAATGCAGTTCTCAGCCGGAACGAATGTGATGGATGTTGGCTGTGGTGGTGGGTTTCCGGGTATTCCGCTCGCGATCCTCTTTCCTGAAGCGAACTTCCTGCTGGTGGATTCCATCGGCAAAAAAATAAAGGTTGTGAATGAAGTTGCTTCTGCGATCGGGTTGAAGAACCTGAAAGGAGAGCACAAACGTGCTGAAGAAGTAAAAGAGAAATTTGAATTTATTGTCAGCCGTGCCGTAACCGAGTTCCCTGTTTTTTACCGATGGGTTCAGAATAAATTCAGCAAAAATCAATTCAATCCATTGCCGAATGGGATCCTGTATCTGAAAGGCGGTGATCTTTCAGAAGAATTCAAAGCTTTTCAGAAAAGAGCGGCCTTTTATGATCTGAAAGAATATTATTCAGAAGCGTTTTTCGAGACGAAGAAAGTGGTTTATGTGGGTGTTTAGCGTGTTAAAGTGTTAAGGTGTTTGAGTGTTAAGGTGTTTAAAGTGTTTGAGTGTTAAAGTGTCAGGGTGTTGTAGTGCCTATGTGTGCTTATCCGGATCATAGTATGAAATTCTATGTGAATGTTTCAGTTCTGTTGGTTACGCTCTGCATGCTCGTATGCTGCGCGCCGCCACTGAAACACATGAAGCGTCCGGCAGAGATCCGGTACTATATTGTGGGGAGGATCAGGACTGCTGAGATTCCGGAGCCCGTCTTTAATGTAGCAGTGGATTCTCTCGATCCGATACTGGTCGAAAAACCCATAAGACTGAAGATTACCGATGCTGAACACTTTGAGATCGCATACCAGATCAACGGCGTTGAAGCAAGGAAACAGGGTTATTTCGGGAAAGATCTTAAGACTCCGGATCTGCAGCTGAATGTCACACTCACAGTGGAGCCCGACAGCGCCGGATTGCACGCGCTGAAAGATATTGATTTCGCATTTTCAGTGAAAGGAGAATGAGCTATCTGAGGATCAGTTTTTTTCTGCTTGCATGATCTCCTGAGCTGCATTCAATAAAATAAATGCCTCTTGACTCTCCTTCCAGTTGGATTTCCTCTTTGTTCAGACTCGTTTGTTTTTTCAGGATGCATCTTCCAAGGTTGTCGGTAATCTTGACCGTTTTCGGACCCGGATCACTCATAGCGATACTGAAAACATCAGAAGCAGGATTCGGTGAAATGACAAATCCGTTTTTTTCATCGTTTGCCGGAACCGATGCCATACTTTCAGAAATTTTGGCTACAAACAGGTTTCCACTTCCGCTTGAATTGTAAAATGTCGTACTTCCAAAAGTAATGAAAGCGCTGGTAAAATGTCCGGTAGTGAAGATCGCGTTGGTTCCGGTCGATGTCACATCCTCACACCAGTCGGGGTTGCCGCCGCCAACGGATTGCACCCAGGAAAGCGTACCATCACTTTCATATTTTGCGAGAAAGCCGTCCTCCGACCCGGAGCTGCCTCCGTGGTTAAAAAGACCGGTACCCCCGAATGCAACCGGGTTGCTGGTGAAGGCACCGCAGATGTAAGGATTGTCAGCGCTGTCGACCGTTAAGCCGATCCCGAGATCATAATCGTTCCCTCCGGCACTTGTTGCCCAAAGTGTATTTCCGGACGGATCCATTTTGGCAAGGATTATATCGTCCGAAGGAGGACTGACATTCGTAAGATTATAGCTGTCAAACGCAATGGAGCTGCCGCCGAAGCCTCCCGTAAAATAAACATTTGCCGAGCCATCACATTTTATCGCACGGCTCCAGTTATTTCCGGCCGATCCGTATTCCTTTGCCCAGAGTGCTGTTCCGGAAGAGTTGTATTTTGCAAGATAGATGTGTGCATATGTGTCGGAGGTGGATACGGTGTAGGCGCCGAATGTGCTGCTATTCTTATATCGCCCGGTGATCAGGACATTTCCCGCAACATCGGTACAGACTCCGTTGGCCTCATGTCCGTTGCTGCTTCCCGAGCTTCGTCCCCAGAGTCCGGCTCCGGACGGATCAACTTTTAACAGGAAGATATTATAGTCGGGACCGGCTGGCGGGATATTGACGGTATCATAAATGGCGCTTCCGCCGTCGAATGAGCCGGTTATATATACGTTAACGCCATCCGTCGCGATTCCATTGGTCATGAGATCAAAATTCGAAATAGCTTTTACCCAAACGACATTTCCGCTTCCATCCAGCTTCAGAATAAAACCATTGGTCAGGCCGCTGGCCGGACTCTTGTGCAGCATAAAAGAACCAAAAGCAAGCGAATCGCTGAAGAAGTACCCTGTCACATAGATATTACCGCTGGCATCAGCAACTACGTCCTGTGCAAGCTCCTCAAGGTAATTGCCAAATGCCTTCGCCCACATGAAGTTCCCGGAGCCATCGTATTTGGCGACGAAAATATCATATCCGCCGGCTCCTGTTATTGTGGTTCCGCCGAAATCCATGGTCGGACTAGTGAAGCCACCAGCCAGGACAAGGTTCCCCGAAGGGTCGTGTGCAATGTGCTCATAAAGTGTAGCGCACTGAGCGGATCTTGCCCAGTTCCATGTTGGCGTTTGTGCAGTAAGGAAATGAGAAATAAAAAGGCACAGCAGGAGTAAATTTTTTTTCATGGCTTCTGTTTTTATTCAGAAACCTAAATTTTAATGCCATAGTTGACATAGGTCAATAAAACGAGACCCTTACGGAATGGAATTTTATAATGCTTGTCCCGGTACCTTTTTATAAAAATCTTACCGACATGTGGCAGCCTTGTTTTCTGTATTTGACCAGGAAAGGAAATCTTCTGACCCACATCCATTTTTTAACTTTCGGTGTGGGAGCTTTCTGGCAGTCTCTCGGCCGGCCGGGCTCAATGATGCTTGTGCTTGTCTGCACTTGCGGTTTGCCTTTGCCTACCTGCGCATGAGAGAATGTAGTGAGAGAAAAAAAGAGAATGAAGAGGAGGAGAAGTTTTTTTGTTTTCATACCTCTATAACGGATCGCTTCCTGAAAGGTACAACTCTATAAAAAACAAAAGCCTTCCATTATCAGGAAGGCCTTTGCCCGGGTAGTTATTATTGATTCATGTATTATCTCACGATGCTGATCTTTTTGATCACAGTTCCTTCATTCGTTTTACAGCTCAGGGTATAGATGCCTTCGGCAAAAGTGCCTGCATCGATCACTGTTGTATTAGTAAAAGGAGTTTGTGAGCTGTATACGATCTGCCCGATCGCGTTGCTGATCGTCATGCTTTTTACCTCTTTGCCGCTTACGGTAATATTGATGAGATCAGTTGCCGGATTCGGGTAAACGGATACTGAATTGTCCAATGCATTTTCGTCAATTCCTGTCAGGATATTTGCCATATCTCCAACCAGGTTGATCGGTCGGAAGATCTCCGTGATCCCTGCGGTTGCGCCGCCATACATCTGCGTTGATAATATTTTAGATGAGCCGGCGAGTCCGAGTGACAATAAACCTGCTGACGCGGTTGGCTTGATCGTTAATGTAATTGTTCCGATCTGCCCGGATCCGTTTAATACCTGTGTTTTATCATAACGTACTACCGCAGCGTCGATCTTGCCTGAAGCGTAATTGTCTTTGGTGATCATCAATTCGTTCGATGCATTTCCGAGCCAGTTGGTGGAAAGGTTTACGGAAACGGAGCCAGCGACGATCTGAGAAGGATCATAATTTATGGTGAAGGAATACCCGTAAAGTGTTCCGATCGGTTTTGCAGATGACCCAAGATAGATCGGTGCGGTTACGGTTGTTCCTGCATAGGCAGAAGCTCCCGCGAACTGGATATACATTGTAGGATCAGCAGCAGTTGCTTCCGGCATTGCAGAAACGTTATTGTGTGTGTTATGACGCATGCCGTAGTTTGCATTGATCGCCGTCATGTCGCTGTTGTTGATCGTGCTGTCGCCATTGCTGTCGGCATACTTCATGTTCAGAAGATCCTGGAGGTACATGAAATCGCTGAAGAAATTCGGCCAGTCAGTACAAGGCTGTGAAGTAAAGCTATTGCTTGCGGACGGACGTGCAGTTCCGGTTTGTCCATAATACATTCCCAGCGGAAAAATATCTTCCATATTTACTTCCCCGTCGCGGTTACAATCTCCGGCCCACACGCTGCAGTCGGAAACGATCTTCACTCCGTAGGTAGTATCGGTAGAAACGCCGTCGGAAATGATCACACGTGCAACATACGTTCCGAGCGCGCTGTAAAGGTGCTTAGGAGTTGCGGCAGTAGACGTATTTGCTGCTCCTGATGCAGGATCGCCGAAGTCCCAGTTATAGGATGTTGGAGTGCCGGTGTAATATACGGACATCATTGTGGAGTCGCCATAGCAGTTGCCGTTGATGTTTGAATACATGGTCGCATCGAGGCAATTCACAGCAACATTGATCAGCTGTGTTGATGTATCTGCCATCGATCCGCTGGTAGTAATGAGTGTTACGAGATAAGAGCCCGGACCCGGATAAAGGTGATAAGGAGCCGAAGCAGTGGAAGTATTATTTACTCCTGATGCAGGATCGCCGAAATTCCAGGAAGGAGTTCCGCCGCCGATGCTTTCATCGGTAAAATACATATAGTTGGAACCACCGCACCGGCTGCTGAAATCAGCCCCGAAGCAGTTGGTCCCTACCGTAATGATCTGTGTCTGGTAATCCCACTCAGCTCCTATGTTTACAAATAAGGTTACATAGTAAGTACCGGCAACAGGATACACGTGAAAGGTTGCAGTGTCGTGGTTAATGTTGACCATGGAAGTTGAATCGCCGAAATCCCAGGTATAAATCGCCATTTGGTCCTGTGCATAGAACCAAACCGTATCTCCCGCACAGGCGTTTGTGTGAGAGAAGGTTGCATTACATGCTTTTGCGGCATTTGCGCCGACGAAAAAAGCGACTAAGGCAACCAGCGTTTTTAAGAGTGTAAGTTTTTTCATTATATTATATAGTTAGAGTAGTTTATAAATAATGTTCAGTTTGATATTGAGATGTTTGGAAATCAATTTTAGTTGCATGGAGGGAAAAAAAAGGGGGAAGGGGAAAAAGAAAAAGGTGGCTGGAATTTACTCATCCAGTCACCTAATCACTTAATCACCTAGTCACCCAATCACTAGTCACCCATCAAGCCAGCTGCATCTGCATATTGCTCAGGCTGCGGTACAATCCGTTATCGAGGTTCATGAGTTGTTCGTGGGTGCCGACTTCCTTAACCGTACCTTTTTCAATCACAACGATCTTATCGGCTTTGCGGATCGTGGACAAACGGTGAGCAATTACGAAAGATGTTCTGCCAACCATCAGCTTGTCGAGCGCTTCCTGAACTACGCGTTCAGATTCAGAATCCAATGAGCTGGTCGCTTCATCTAAAATAAGAATGCTTGGATCTTTCAACACGGCTCTTGCAATTGCTATCCGCTGACGTTGTCCGCCGGAGAGCTTAATTCCGCGTTCGCCGACAACGGTTTCAAATTTTTCAGGAAATATATCGATGAACTCGAGTGCATTTGCTTTTCTTGCTGCTTCAACGATCTCGGCAATGGTAGCATCCGGTTTTCCGTAAGCGATATTTTCTTTGATCGTACCGCCGAATAATAATACATCCTGGGGAACGATCGCCATGTTGTTTCTCAATTCCGTGAGTGAATAGCTTTTTGCATCTTTATCATCAATATAGAGTGTTCCCTTTTCAGGATCATAGAAACGAAGCAGTAAGCTGATCAGCGTAGACTTTCCGGAACCGCTCGGTCCGACCACGGCAATCGTCTCTCCTTTTTTCGCAGTCAATGTGATATCTCTTAATACCTGGATCTCCTTACGGGAAGGATAAGTGAATGCGACGTTCTCGAAACGTACATTTCCATTTACCCGGGTAATGTCCTTGTGTGCTGCAGTAATATCCAACGGCTCCGGTTTCTCATCGAGGATATCAAAGACACGCTCGACCGATCCGATCGCTTTCTGGAGCTGTGCGTACAGCTCGGCAATACCACCGAAGGAAGCACCTACGAAAGCGGAATACATAATGAATGAAACCAGATCACCTGTCTCCAGCTGGTGCTGCTGAGCCAGGTAAACACCGTACCAGATCACCGCGACGATAGAACCAAAAAGGCAGAAGATAATAAAGGATGCAAAAGCACCACGGTATTTACCTCCTTTGATCGCGTTGTGAATGATCTCCTCGGTGCTCTTTTTATAACGCGCATTTTCGAAGAACTCATTTGCAAATGCTTTTACATTGGTGATTCCCTGCAATGTTTCTTCGATCACCGTGTTCGATTCGGCAATTTTTTCCTGCACATTCTTGGACGTTTTGCGGATGAACCTTCCGAATATAACAGCAGATGCGGCAACAACGGGAACGATGGCCAGCATGAGCAAGGTCAGCTTCGGCGAGATCACCAGCAACAGGAAGATGCCTCCGAAGATCAGCATGAACTGCCGCAGGAATTCAGCGATGGTCGTTGTGAGTGTATCCTGGATCTGGGCGATATCGGCGGACATACGGCTATTGAGATCACCTACACGCTGCTGCACAAAGAAGCTCATCGGAAGAGAGATGAGGTGAGCATATACAGCCTGGCGAAGAGAAGCGAGTGTGTTTTCGGTGTAGTTGACAAAAAGATAAATGCGGAAATAAGAGAATACGGATTGTAAGCTGAGCACGATGAGCAGGTACAGCCCGATATCGTTCATGTTTGAAAAATACGTTTCCTGGAAATGCTTCACCGACCCGCCCATCATGCTTACACCCTGAACCGCTGTCTCCGCTTTTTTAGGATCGATCACATTGATCAGCGCACCGAGCATGATCGGAAATAATAAAGCAGTGAATGAAGTCAGGAGCAAGAATCCCAGTCCGAGGTAAAGCTTCCATTTGTGCTTCCCCGTATACTGGAATATGCGCAGTGCTTTTTTGAGTGATTCTTTATTGACTTTTGCTTTCGGGAGATCATCCGTTTCCTTAACTTTTCTTGCCATCGCGGTAGTAATTGAGCTGCAAATTTATGTTTTTTTGAGGCTGGTTATTGCTGGAGTCCTTAATTTAAAAGATTGCTTCTCCGCCAGCCGGCGGATCGCAATGATGGTTAAGAAAGATCCTGATACTAGAGACGAACTGCCGGCTTGAATACCTTAAAAAGCTGAATTTTCCGAAAAAAAGAGGAAATTTGCAGGAAAATGCTTGACGGAACCGAAAATCTCTTATATTTGCAGTCCGAATTCAATAAAAAGAATTATTAATACGTCTCAACTAATTGAGGCACAATACATAAGAACATGTTACGTACGTTCCAACCATCGGTAAGAAAAAGAAAGAACAAGCACGGTTTCCGTGAAAGAATGGCAAGTGCAAACGGCCGCCGCGTTTTGGCTAACCGTCGTGCCAAAGGAAGAAAGAAATTAACTGTTTCTGACGAAAATACCCACAAATAGTGAGACGATCAGTCAATTAGATATTTTAAAAATGTTCCGTAACCCGGAACATTTTTTTTGTCCATACGCTACTGATAACAGTAAAATCTGTTGAAAACGGCTCATAAAATGAATCTTCAGAGCCTTTAAAAAGAGATAAATTCGTAACAGTTTTCAAATTGAATAAATACCACATTTCCAAATTAACATATGCCAAGAGATAATTCCATAAAATCAGTCCTCATCATCGGAAGCGGTCCAATCGTGATCGGACAAGCCTGCGAATTTGACTATTCCGGCTCACAGGCCGCACGTTCACTCAGAGAGGAAGGGATCAGGGTAACGCTGA
Source organism: Bacteroidia bacterium (assembly GCA_045805205.1). Taxonomy (GTDB): domain Bacteria; phylum Bacteroidota; class Bacteroidia; order 2-12-FULL-35-15; family 2-12-FULL-35-15; genus 2-12-FULL-35-15. The sequence continues at coordinate 216,694 of JBJMLR010000009.1, forward strand.
TCAACTCCAACCCGGCGACGATCATGACGGATAAAGTAACTGCGGAGAATATTTACCTGCTGCCGCTGGAAGTGAAGTCCATTGTAAAGATCCTGGAAGAAAACAAAGATATTGATGCGGTGCTGCCGACCATGGGCGGACAGACGGCCCTGAACCTCGCAATGAAATGCGATGAAATGGGCATCTGGAAGAAATACAATGTGAGAATGATCGGAGTCGATATCGATGCGATCGAGGTGACGGAGGATCGTGATAAATTCCGTGAGCGAATGGAAAGCATCGGTGTCGGAATGGCACCTTCCAAAATTGCAAAATCATTCCTGGAAGGAAAAGAGATCGCCCAGGACTTCGGTTTTCCATTGGTGATCCGCCCGTCCTTTACGCTTGGCGGAAGCGGCGGAAGCGTTGTATACCAGAAAGAAGAATTTGATGCAGCATTGAACCGCGGCCTGCACACGTCGCCGATCCACGAAGTACTGATCGATAAAGCGGTGCTTGGCTGGAAAGAATTTGAGCTTGAGTTGTTGCGTGATGCGAATGACAACGTTGCGATCATCTGCTCGATCGAGAATTTTGATCCGATGGGCGTTCATACCGGCGATAGCATCACGGTTGCTCCGGCAATGACCCTGAGCGATACCACTTACCAGAAGATGCGGACACTCGCGATCAAAATGATGCGCAGCATCGGAAATTTTGCGGGCGGATGTAATGTTCAGTTTGCGGTAAGCCCTGATGATGCGGAAGACATTATCGCCATCGAGATCAATCCGCGTGTATCGCGTTCATCGGCACTGGCGAGTAAAGCAACCGGTTACCCGATCGCTAAGATTGCGTCGAAGCTGGCGATCGGTTATCACCTGGATGAGCTGGAAAATCAGATCACCAAATCGACCTCTGCCTATTTTGAGCCGACGCTGGATTATGTCATTGTAAAAATTCCGCGCTGGAACTTTGATAAATTCAAGGGTGCGAAGCGTGAGCTTGGCTTCCAGATGAAATCGGTTGGCGAGGTAATGGGGATAGGCCGCTGTTTCCAGGAGGCATTACAGAAAGCTTGTCAGAGCCTTGAGATCAAACGGAATGGCTTGGGTGCAGATGGAAAAGAAGTGAAGAACCAGGATGAATTGCTGAAAAGCCTGGAGCGTCCGAGCTGGAATCGTCTGTTCCATATTTACGATGCGATCAAATTGGGGATCTCGATCAAAACGATCCAGAAGCTTACACGGATCGATCCGTGGTTTTTGAACCAGATCGAAGAGCTGATCATTCTTGAAAGCGAAATTTCTAAATACAGATTAGGAGATCTTCCGAAAGACCTGCTCTATGAGGCAAAGCAAAAAGGGTATGCTGACCGCCAGATCGCACATTTGCTGAATTGCCTCGAAAGTGAAGTATTCAATCGCCGCCGTGATCTGAATATCAATCGCGTTTATAAGCTTGTCGATACCTGTGCAGCGGAATTCGAAGCGAAGACACCCTACTATTACAGTACTTTCGAAGATGAGAATGAAAGCATCGCCTCCGACAAGAAGAAGATCGTGGTGTTAGGAAGCGGTCCGAACCGCATCGGACAGGGAATTGAATTTGACTACAGCTGTGTGCATGGCGTATTGGCTGCAAAGGAATGCGGCTATGAAACCATTATGATCAATTGCAACCCGGAAACGGTTTCTACGGATTTCAACGTTGCCGATAAGCTTTATTTCGAACCGGTGTTCTGGGAACATATTTACGATATCATCCTGAACGAAAAGCCGGAAGGAGTGATCGTTCAGCTGGGCGGACAAACGGCTTTGAAGCTGGCGGAAAAGCTGGAGCGCTATGGCATCAAGATCATCGGAACGGATTTCAAGTCGCTTGACCTGGCTGAAGATCGCGGAAGCTTTTCGACTTTGCTGAAAGAAAATAACATTCCGTATCCGGAGTTCGGTGTGATCGAAGATGCGGAGCAGGCGGTGGAGCTTTCAAGAAAATTAGGATTCCCGCTGCTGGTTCGTCCGAGCTATGTGTTGGGCGGACAAAGCATGAAGATCGTGATCAATGAGCAGGAGCTGGAGCAGCACGTTGTAAAACTGTTGCAGGATCACCCGGGCAATAAAGTATTGCTGGATCATTTCCTGGAAGGAGCGATCGAGGCTGAGAGTGATTCGATCTGTGACGGAAAAGATAATTACATCATCGGGATCATGGAGCACATCGAGCCGGCAGGGATCCACTCCGGAGATTCATACGCTGTTCTTCCTCCATTCGACTTGAGCGAGAATGTAATGAAGCAGATCGAGCAGCATACAAAAACGATTGCACTTGCTTTGAATACGGTCGGATTGCTGAACATCCAGTTCGCGATCAAAGATGAAGTGGTATACATCATTGAAGCCAATCCGCGTGCATCGCGTACGGTTCCGTTCATTGCGAAGGCGTATGATGAGCCGTATGTTAACTATGCAACCAAGGTAATGCTGGGTGCTAAGGTCAAAGACTTCAAATTCAGCCCGACCAAAAAAGGATATGCGATCAAGATCCCGGTATTCTCCTATGAGAAATTCCCGGAGGTGACCAAAGAGCTGGGGCCTGAAATGAAATCAACCGGTGAAGCGATCTATTTCATTGATGATCTGACGGATGAGTTCTTTCACAATATTTATTCTGAGAGGAATTTGTATTTGAGTAAGTAATTACAGCGCGTCATTGCGAGTGAGCTAGCGAACGAAGCAATCTGTCGTTTGATTTGACGGATAAGTTCTTTCATAATATTTATTCCCAAAGGAATTTGTGCCAGAGTAAATAAAATGCCCGTCATCCTGAGCGGAGTCGAAGGAGGGCCTTTTAGCGAACGAAGCAATCTCATCGTTTGATCTGATGGATAAGTTCTTTCATGACATTTATTCCAAAAGGAATTTGTATCCGGGTAAATAATTACAGCGCGTCATTGCGAGTGAGTTAGCGAACGAAGCAATCTTATTATAGTGATATTATAAAATGGAAAAAGGTCGGAGGGGATTCCTTCTTTGCCAAAGGTTTTTGGCGGATGAAGGGGTCCTATTTCGTGTGCTGTTGTCTCTTATAGTGTCTGTCACCACTGCCAGTAAAGATTTAGGCTATCCGAGAGGCGGACTTTTATAACAATTGGATTTGCAAGGCCAAGCCAAGTTAACACAAAAGCATCTTTGTAGTACGAAATCTTGCCTTTTGAGTAGTGCCGTTACTAATAGTTACTCTTTCTTCATTTCTTTTCTTTTATCAATTCCGTAACCTCGTTCGCTATTATTTTAATATTTTCTGGCTTTAAAACATTTTTAATAGAATCAGATATTTCTTCGTGTGGTGATTTTAGTTTAAGAAATGTGTCAATACCTTTAGATGGGTTTGTATTTAATTGGTCTCTCAATGAATTAAACAATTCCATATACTCTGCGTCTTTATGTTCTAAACTGTACAATTCTCTGTATCCAGTCATTGCAGCAGCAATTGATGCTTTATGATGATATTCTTCAGCAAGTTTTTTTGCAATCTTTTGATTTCTATTTAGCATCCAAATTGCAAATATAAGCGCACCCGCAATGCTAAATTGATAAATGAGAAGGTGATAATTGAACTCTTTGCCGCACAACAATAGAATTAACTGCGCTACTCCAAATGCAACAATGTCAGCAATTAACCAATTTGTCAGGTTTAATGTTTTATTTTCTAGAGTTTGAAATTCTTTAGTGTATTCTTTTGCCCGTTCAGCAAAAGCATTGTGTAATGAGCTATCTGTTAAGGCAAGTAGCTTTTGTTCGGCATCAGTTGTTAATTTGCCTAATCTGTTAGCTAATGATTCAACAGTTGCTTTTAGTCCAAGCCCTTCCGTTTCTGTTTCTTCATCGACAACTTTTTCAAACACAGCTTTATAAAAGCTTCTTAATTTTTTTACTTCTTTTTCGTTTTCAGTTAAGTTTTTATTGAAATCATCTTTAATTTTGATAATTTGAGTTTTTACTGAATCTCTCCCTTCTTCATCTTCTAATAACAGTTTTTGTGCGGCAATAAGCTCAGTATGTTTACTTTCAATACCGGTATTTAATTTTTGTGAATCTGCAATCAGAGCAGTAGCTTCAGCAACAAGATTATTTAGACTAGCCTTTGTCGATTCTTTCCCGTCGATACCAATTAATGTTTCCGTTTTAAATTGATCAACATCGATTTTTACATTTAGGATTTGGGCTTTTATTGATTCTCTTCCTTCTTCACTTTCTAATAAAAGCTTGTGAGCAGAAACAATCTCTTCCCGTTTGGCTTTAATATCAATAAGTGCTTCATTAATTACTTTTCTTGTTGATGGGTTTTCTTCTGTACCCACTAAGGTTTCGTTTTTGAATTTTTCAGCCTCTTCTTTTACTTCTTTTAATATTTGCTGGTCTATACCGGCTTTTACAATTACATTCTTAAATATAGTTTGATTAGATAAATGCTCACCCTCGTCAACTAAATTCTCTTTATAAAATATGCTGAGTTTGTCAATTTGAGCTTGAATAGCTTTAGTTTTTTTCGTTGTTTCGGTTATTAAAGCAAGAAGTTCTTCTCTTGTCAGTTCAGGACTATTTTTATCTTCCATTTTTATTTAGTTAATTTTAATTCGTTGCTTAAATGTTGAAGGGTTTGCGCAATTATCTACAGCGTTTCGCGGGCTGGCGCTCGGGCGGTCTTGTCATTGCGGTAGTATGTCATTTAGCTTGTCCGCAAACTCTTTTGAATCAGATACTTTTATTGGTTTGATAGTTACTTCTTTGTTTTCTTTGTTGAAGTCGCTTATATGTTGAGCAACTAAAGGTGTCAAGTCGGTATTATAAACCAACCAAGCTTCTCCATTTTTGTTTTTAAGATAATGTGCTAACTGATGAAATGTATTTAACCCAATTTTACTTCTACTCAGATATTTTGCTTCGATAAAGTACCGTTTATTGTTTTTCAAAAATATTAGATCAATCCCTTTGTCCTCAAAATCATTGTTTTGAATGTCTAAGTCGGGGCGATTTCTTAATGCAGCCTCAATACTTTTTTCAAACTCAAAACTATATTCATGTGTATCTTTGCTTGAAGAAATGTCTTGGATTTCGTTTTGAATTTCTGCATCCTTGTCTTTATCGGATTTGTATTTGAAAAAAGTGCTGATTAGTCCTAATATTACAGTCGCTATTGCAAAAATCGTTGATAACAATTCAAGCCACCAAGTTTCTTTAGATTCGGCGTTTTGATTTTTAATTTTGGGGTTGAATTCTTTTGGCAACTGTAATTTGATTCGTTCAATTTTGTTTATCAGTTCCTTTCTTTTGGTCAATGGAAGAAATTTGTCCTCCATAAAAGATTCTTCGGTCTTTGTAAGGATGTCGTCTAGTGAAAGCGGAAAGCTTTGTTTTAGTGTAATTTCTTTAGCGTGAACAAGTGTCGGCAATTCATTAAGCGTAAATGTGGAATCTGAATAAATAAGTTCTTTGACTGATTGCAAAATTTCGCTCTCAGCATTTTTAATTCTTTCGTTCTGCGATTCTTGTAGCCAAGTCGGAACATACCAAACACCTATATAAATGGTCGCAAAAAAACCAAGTATGCTAAATACTGTCCCGAAGTTTGTAAACCATTCTTTAAGTGTCTTTGTATTCATAATATTCTACGTGTTGAATGATCAACTATTGTTGCTGGTAACGTTTCGCGGCTTGGTGTTCGTTCGGGTTTTTAACTAAAATCATTTTTGCGAAGCCGAATTTTAAGATATTCAAATTTGTCTTGTGAAGCGAGATGCCCGTAAAGCGCAACGACCGCTGTCATAGGCAGGCAAATGTTAGAATGGCAAGCCATCATCTTTGTCTTCCGAAATGTCTACCGGCATCCATGGATATTTTTCAGTGTCAGTGATAAAATTTCTGGAAGAATTTGTAAATGTGCCCCAAAACTCTACTGGAGTTTCTTCATCAAAATCTGTTTCGAAAACATTCCCGTCTAATTCTAAGTAGAGGCTTTCTCCTTGTTTTTTGAATCTGCAAGTCACAACTTCAATTAATTTCCCTCTAGCCAAATTGTCTTCCTTGATTAAGGCTATTTCTTTTGATATTTGCAGCAACACCTTTTCTAATTCTGTTTTGATGACAGCGTAGTTTTTTTCGAGAGATTTTCTGCTAAATGTAAATCTTATTTGTTTTGTCAATACCACGCTTTCTGGCGTTTTAGTATAAGACGTGGGTGTGGCCTCGGTTACAGAAATTGTATGTTTTGATATTTCAGGATATCCAATAAGAATTTCGTCAGTTTTTAGATTAACAGTTTTTATTGAATACCCCAAAAAGCTTTTTTGTCGTTGTAGTATTGGTGACACAAATGATATAATTAACTTAATCCATTCTTCTTTTTTGCTTTGTTTAAAAGTCACCTTACATTCCTCGATTCCCAATGTTACTATTTCCTTATACCAATTTTCCTCAGTATTTGTTGGCACAGTGTCTGGGCAAGTATAAAAGTCTCGCATCATTTTTTCAATTTCTGATAAGGTGTGAATCGAATTTTGCTTAACTAAGTCGATGTCTCCTTTTTTTATAGGTCTAAAATGAGCTAAGGAATTCCTCACATTACCAATTTCATCGAGTTTGTTTTTCATGATTTCTCTTGAACCCAAGAAATAGTTTTTGAAAAACTTCCAATATGCGTCTGAAGTAATTATTCTTATAAGCTCCCCACTCGTCAAGTGGAGTAACGGACTATTAATAACATAACCGAGGTAGGCGTAATTTTTGTCTTGCGAGAGCCGCTTTTTCGCGATAGCGCCAAGAGTCGAAGTTTCTGCATCATCGCTCGTTATTGAAAGATCTTTCCATTTATCTTGAAATTCACTTTTCAGAATTATGAAGACGAAAACCCTTAAGGAATTTTCAATTCTGAATAAAATATTAAGCGCTTCAAAGTATTCAATCTTTAACCAATCCCCTGGCAGGTCATATAAATTCTTTTCAGTGTTTTTAGCTTCTTTCCAATCCATCTTTCTATTTGTTTAGTTTGCTTGCCTATAAATTTCTTACTAACCGCAACTCACACGCAATCCCACTGCATTTCAATAAATTAATACTCGTATAGAAGCGGATATAAAACGGGTAGAAACGTTTCTACACGGCTATAGAATTAAATCAATTCCAATAAATTGACAGGAGGGAGTAGCTCGAATCGTATAGCTAAAATATAATAATTTCCGAAATGCGCAATGTTTATGCCAGCGAATAGGTAAAAACACCTATTAGAAGAGGAGCAAAATATCGATGTGCGCAGCTTATCATCGCCATGGTGAGATTGCTTCGTTCGCTACACTCACTCGCAATGACGCGCTGCAATGAATCGCCTGGAGCTCTTTTTTCTTACTGCGTTTCCCAACCTTACTCTTTTTCTTCCGGAGCAAAATCGACTGAAACATCCTTGATCTTTTCATCCGGACCAAAAGCCAGGATCATCGATCGGATGGGACTGGATTCATTAGCATTTGTTATCGTCAGATACGTGGACAAAGCCAAAGATCCACCGCTCTGATCCCGGCAGGAATAGGATTGCGGATATTTGCCGGCAAATTCGGAAAGGGACCAGGAGGGATCCAATACCACCTGCTCGTCCGAAAGGAATTTCACACCATTGTTGTGCAGGATATTCAGACTGGTCAGATACATCGCCTCACGGGAATCTCCATAGCTTATTTCAGTTTCCTCCGGATCGATGTATTTCATGGAATCCGGGCTCATTTTGAATTTAATTGGTTTTGCAAAACCTTCAATGAGCAGCTGATCAAGCGGCAATGCATCAAATGTACAGGTGCCTGCGGCAAGTTTTTCCATTCGTTCTCTTTCCTGCTGCTTGTTGTTCTCTACCGAAGTCAATCCTTTGTACACAAGAAAGATGACAAGTCCCAGGATAAAAATTATGATGAATGCTTTCTTGAAGAGTTTCATGGGTATCCGTTTGCGAATAAAGATAGTAAATAGAACGCGGATGACACAGAAAACGCGGATCTACACGGATCTGTTTATCGTAATGATTCACCGAGCGGATTGTATTTGCTTACGGATCGATTCGTACTGACAAGAATAGAAAAGCAATCTCCTTACTACAAAGAGATTGCTTTTCCGCCGGTCGCAGATCGTAATAGCGAAAGTTCTAGCTCTTCGTCAGCATTACATCCAGACTGTCGAGCGTCATTGTAAATCCTTCTTTAAAGCCCATTTCAATCATTTTTTCCATGCGTTCGAGACTATCATTGTAAATGGAGATGTGCACTTTTGTTTTCCCGTTTTGTTCGCTGAAAGTCAGGTTCCAGTCAGAACCCGGTAAATGAAGATTTTCATCTTTGTCGGCGAAAACGCTCAGGAATTTGAAATTGCTCTTCGGGGTAATGGATGTGTATTTCTGGACCTGCCAGCCTTCGTTGCCTTCCGGACTTACCATTGCATAGAATCGCCGGTCGCCCACCTCGAAGTTCATGTGCTTTGTTTTTGAGAGATAGGGTTTTGGTGCCCACCATTGATCAAGAATTTCAGGTTTGGTGAAAGCATCCCATACCAGCGGGAGCTCCGCATTAAATTCGCGGTTAATGGATACCGTTTTTGTTGCTTTGTCGACAGTGAAGTCAAAGAGTGATGTGTTTTTCATCTTAAAGTTAGTTTTTATTTGGTGAATTTTTCTAAGTGAACCTTGGTGCTCTGCGTGCCTTATGGCGAATAAAATTTTACCACTAAGACACTAAGATCACGTAGAAACACTAAAGGTAAATCTTGGTTAAGCTTTATGGTGTTTTTTCTGCGTGAACCTTGGTGTTCTGAGTGCCTTAGTGGTGAATAAATTTTTACGACAGTATTACCGTTTCGCCAGCATTGTATCCAGGTTTTCCATCGCCATTGTAAGACCTTCCTTGAAGCCCATTTTGAGTGTAGCTTCCAGCTGAGCGAGGTCAGGATAGTTGATGATGCCTTCCACCAAGGTATTCTGGCCCATTTCTTTGAAATTCATGATCCATTTAGACTGCGGCATTTCAGGGTTGATCTTTCCATTGGAATCGCAGAATGCGTCATTGGCTGTGAATTTATTCATCGGTTCGATCTTTTCGTAGTTGGTGACCGACCAATGTTCTTCGCCATTGGGTCCTACTGCGGCGTACAGCCATTTGCCGCCTTCACGGAAATCCTGGCTCTTTGTTTTTGCTTTCCATGGTTTCGGCATCCACCATTGATCAAGGATCTTATGATCAGTATATGCTTCCCAGACCGTTGCGCGGTCCGCTGCAAATTCCCGTTGAATGGTGATCACGTTGTGTGTTTTGTCGACATTGAAGTCGAAGAATAATGTTTTGCTCATCTTTTCTGTTTTTTGTTTTATAATATATTCTGGTCTGATACTCTATTTCTCATTCTCTTCAATGTTTGCGTAGTGAAAAAATTAACCACAGAGGATCGGAGGGCACGGAGGGCCACAGAGAAACAACTGTAGTAAGTTTTATTTCTTCTTTTTTAATGTGAACAGCACTTCATCCAGCTGGTTAAATTTGTCTTCCCACATTTTGCGGAACTGTTCGATCCATTTATCGATCTCTTTCATTTTGTTAATCTCTAGTGTATAGTATATTTCTCTGCCAACTTGTTCCTGGGTAACGACTTCACATTCAGCAAGGATCTGCAGGTGCTTTGAAACCGCCTGGCGGCTGGTATTGAAATGTTCAGCCAGCGCGTTGGGTGTCATGGCATTCAGTGCGATCAGTGTAATGATGGCTCTGCGGGTTGGATCGGCAATGGCCTGGAAGATGTCTCGTCTCATTTCTTTAATAGGTGATTAGGTAACCAGGTAACGGGGTGACTAAGTGGGTACTTTCGTTTTTAATAAGCAACTAATCGGTTGCAAATATATGTGCAACTTTTCGGTTGCGCAAATTTAATTTCTGAATTGGTCGTAATTGGTTGGTAGTCAGCGATAAAAATTATCAGGGTGTTAACGAAAGCGCTTTGATCCGGTCGCCATCAAAAGAAATATAGAGCACATTCGCGAGCGCTGACTTACCGTATTTGAAGTTTCCGGTCACCGCCAGGCGATTGCCGGTCCATGTTGTTACGCAGGATTCCAGGTGATAATCCTGGCTGTAAAGGAAGGTTCCGGGAGAAATAGCTTTCAGCAATGCTTTTCCGAATTCTTCTTTTTCATTCCTGCCGCTGATCATTACTTTGTTCAGCTGCTTAATAAAACCGGAGCTGATACCCGGCCCGACCGAGTTCGAGATCATGTCGGCGCTATCACCGCAGACAAACCCACCAAATTGCGCAGAACCGCCAACTTCATAGTGATGGGAATGGATCCCTCTATACAAATGTACACCCGGGCAATATTTTGAAAATAACGGATCCGTTGTCTCGACAAGGTATTTCGCAGCTCCTTTTTTTGTGCTGTCCATTTCAAAGAATGAGAATTTCCAATGCATCTCTCCCGTCTTTGCATCAAAGGTTTCTGCAAAGGCACCGCTTCCCAAAGGGAAATAGTCGTCCGGATATTTTTTGTAAATGTTTATGAAAAAAGTTCCTTCGGGGCTGGAGCTGTCGATCGCTAAGGCCGGACCGGGACTATAGAAGAAAAGATCATCTGCGGCTTTGGTCTTTTCGGGATCTGATTTTGTGCCGGCTTCTGTTTTTGCAGGAGGCTTGCAATTGGCCAGGAGAAGAAGTATAAAGATGGAGTAGACGGCGGTCCGCATTTCCGAGCTCTATTTCTCTTCGCCTGTAAGATGTCCTTCCTCAAATAAGAGGGTCCGCAGCACCATGCCATTCTGATCTTTGATGTATTTCTTACCCGACCAGAGCGCTCCGTTTTTGTATGAACCTTCTTCATCCGGAACATGCTCCGGATCGGGCTGCTGCTTCATGGCTTTTGTTTTCGGATCCCATTCTCCTTTGTAGATCTTATTTTCGAATGCCAGCACACAAATGGTATTATGCTGGCTGTCCATGTACCTAACATAGCCGTTCACAAGTGAATCGCAGCGGAAGATCCCCTGCTCAAGGATAATGCAGTCGCTGTCGCTGGTCAGGCGTTTGCTGTCTCCATTTCTGCCGCGGCATCCTTGTGCAAAAGCAGCGCCTGTGACGAGAGAGAATAATAGGATCAATTTTATATTTTTCATCATGGCGATATATATTTCTGTCGGAAGAAGAGATTGCTGAATTGCTTTACATAACAAGTGCTCTCGATGACGGCGCGATCTTCTTTAATCAAATATAAGGAAAGGGAATAAGAAAAAGAAGCGTTTATTTGATCTCCTCAAAATCCACATACTCACCTTCCTCTGCTATCGGATTTTTCTTTTTGGAGGCCGGCTCGGAATCTGTAGCAGGTCCCGGAGAGTCGTTCCGGCGGGGCCGCATGGAATTAACGCCGTCCATGATCCGGTAAAGGATCCAGACTACTAATATGGTATAAAAGACGTCGCGCATCGGATTGCAAAGTTAATCAGAATATGGTAGTTATTTATTGTGATAATTAATTAATGTGATAATTAGGATAATTTGGTAATTAGTTAATGGAGTAATCGAAAAGTACAGCTGTAATGCCTACGCTTAAAGGATTCCACTGCCATCGTCAGGCATGGCAGGATATAGCTCTGCAAAAAGAAACTGAATGCCTTAATTCTTAACAGAGAAATTGAATTAAAAGACCTGATTTTTAACGTTTTTGGCGAAGAAAAGCTTGTATCTAGAGTGTTTTTAAATGAAGTAGATATCGCCAATTATTTCCCAGAATTCCAATCCGAGTCATATATACAAGGATATACTGGATAGTTTTCCCACGTGATTTCTACCTGCTTTTTACTATCTTTCGGATAGCAAAAAACAACTCCATGAACTTATTTAGTAAAGAAAACCCTTTTGTTGAGAGAGCAAAATCTCCTCTATATGGGACTTTTATCGTTTCATGGTTAATATGGAATTGGAGAATTGTTCTTACGGTCTTATTCCTTTCCAAGTCCGACTTTCATGGGTTCACTTTAGTTGAGTACATCGCCAATCATTACTTGCATTTCTGCAATATTTTGTTCGTCCCGTTGTTATTTACTGCCCTTTATTTATTTGCACTGCCTCACATTGATTACTACATATTGAGTTATACTGAAGAAAGAAAAAGAAGGAGAATAGACAAAAAAATGAAAATCCTAGGTAGTCACTCCGTGAGCGGTAGAGATTACAATGACTTGCTTTTTAAATATGATGCAGAAAGAAAAAAGATAATTACTATTCAACAGGAATTAACAACCGCCAATACAGAATTAGTTGGTACAAAAAACAAGCTTGAGGGACAAATCAACTCATATAATCAGCTAAAAACGATTATAGATACTCACGAAGCGTCGTTAACTAGGCTTAGAAACCGACATCAATCGTCAGGTTTTTTTAATGGCAGATGGAAGAGGGAAGCAAAGTCGGGAACTCAGGTGTCAGAGCAAGAAGTTAGCATCCAAGCAAATGATTATTACCGTGTCAAGAATCGCGAAAACAAACAAACTCATATACTGGAATTAGTTAATTTTGATCCTGATCGAGCTGATTTGGAATTTGCAAAGGTGTCAGTTGATAACACAGAAATTACTATATGCAAATTAAAAATTGTTGGCGACAACGTGGTAGAAGGAACCGAAGGAAAAGAAGTCGTGACTTATACGCGAAATAAGTATCAACAACAAGATCAACATACTAAAGTATAGAGTTGCGTTGACTCAGTTCAGATATAATTCCCCTACCTAATTATCAAATCCTGATTATCACATTCTCTAATTATTTCAATCCTTCGTCATCTTCCGCATCAGCCTATAAAACATCTTAGGGAAATAATGTTTTACATACACGGAAAAGATTTCGTACTTACCAACATATTTATGATCGCGGTTGCTTTTTACAGCAGAGATAATTCCTTTTGCGCAATCCATGGCCGACATCCCTTTTTCCTGCGCTTCGCTTTTTACTCCATAGGGCGAACCATCTTCTTTTAAAAGCTTTGTGCTCACATCGGTATTAATGAAACCGGGTGTGGCGATCAATACTTTTACATTGTCTTTGTAGAGCTCTTGCCGTAAAGATTCAAACCATCCGAACAATGCATGTTTGGAAGCAGAATAAGTGGAGTAGAGCGGAAGTCCGTATTTACCCATGATGCTGGTAACAACCACCAGTTTACCTTCCTGCTGTTTCTGCATCACTTTCGCGACCGCCTTTGTCAGATTGATCGTTCCGAAAAAATTAATTTCCATCACTTTGCGATCCACTTCAGTTGGCGTATTTACCGCTTTTGTACGGTGTCCCATTCCGCTGTTATTGATCAGCACATCGATACGGCCGAATTTTTTCAAAACAGCCTCCACCTTTTCCTGGATATTTTCGGTGTGTTCAAGATCGAGCGGGAGAACAAAAATATTTTCGAAAGGGATCCTGCAGGCAGCTGCAACACGCTCCAGCTCACCTTCGCGGCGCGCAGAAAGAACAAGCTTTGCACCCTCCGAAGCGCTCACGTAGGCAAGCGCTTCACCAATTCCTGATGATGCGCCGGTGATCCAGATGATTTTGTCTTTGAGGTTCACGTTTTCAATAGGCCGCCCTTCGACTCCGCTCAGGGTGACGCATCACCCGGCTGCATAGTCACCGGTCAACCTGCTACTTATTTTTATCCTGGAAATCCAATGATTTTACACCGAGAAATTTCAGAAACTTCTTCGCGTTGATCTTCAGGGTTTCCTTGATCTCCGTGAGTGCCGTTTTTGCAACACCTTCATCGGGTCTTGTTTTAAACCTGGAATCACGGTAAACAAAATCTTTTCCTGCGGGAGTGTAATAATAGGCATAGAAAGATTTCCGGCTCTCATCGTCCGGGATATTGATCTTCGCATAACCGTGATATGATGTTTCATCTGTCACCATGATCGCCGCCTGGTTGAACCAAGGCATTACCTTGCTCATGCAGTTTTTTACATCTTTATCCCAGAACTCAAGTGCTCCGCCATATTCCTGCTTCCAGTTCTTATTCAGATAGATCAGCAGGTTAATGCGGCGATGTAATTTTGCCGCTGGGTTCATATTTACATCTACGTGGATGTCAACAAAGCTGCCCGGTCCGCCCTGGTGAACTCCAGAGCCCAATGCATCATAGGTAGAGCTGAGTCCGTCGATGCCGGTTACCTTGCTCATCCATTCATACATTTCAGGAGAGTTCAAAAAATCGCGGAGCTCATTAAATTGCGGATGGTAACGGTCCAGGTGATATTCTTCGGATTTATTTTCGTTGATGCTCTTGCGTTTTACTTTCAGAGCGTCGAGCTTTGGAAAGTTGGAGTAGAGTGTGTCCGCTACCTCCGTTTGCAGAAAATCCGGCAGCGCCACATGTTTGCAGGGGATCGCCGTTTCGAACTGCTTGCGGATCTCATTTATCTTGTCTTCGCTCAAATAAGCGGGATTGATCAGATTCTTCATTAGTAACAGGGTTTTCAAAGACAAAAATACACAAAAAAACGCAATTTGTGAGGGTTGAAAGCCACCTAAAAAATGGGCATTTAACAGTTTTTGGAGAGCCTGTCAGCCTGTTTTTACTATATATTTGTGTAGAACATTCATAAGCTATTTCTATGCAGAATTTTAACCTGAGATCCATTCTTCCCATTGTTACCGGCATTGTCATTTTCATTGCATTGACATTCGGCTATTTTACGCCGCTGACCAAAGGCAAGGTCATTATCCAGAGCGATATGGTTCAGAACAAGGGCATGTCGAAGGAGATCATCGACCACCGTGAGAAGTACCATGAAGAGCCGTTATGGACAAACAGGATGTTTGGCGGAATGCCTGCTTTCCAGATCGCGATAACGTATCCGGGCAACTTGTTGACTCCTGTAAGGAATGCTTTCATGCTTGGTTTTCCCACTCCCGCGAACATGGTATTCTCGTATATGCTGGGCTTTTTCATTCTATTATTGGTGCTGAAAGTTGATAAGTGGCTGAGCATTGTCGGGGCCGTTGGCTTTGGCTTCTCCGCATTTTTCTTCCTGATCATCAGTGCCGGGCATAATACGCAGGCCCTCGCGATCGGTTATATGGCACCGGTGTTTGCAGGCGTGATCCTTGTCTGCCGTGGGAGATACTTGCTCGGCGGAGCGATCACAGCGTTATTCTTTGGGCTGGAGCTTGTTTGTAACCATCCTCAGATCGCTTATTACCTGATCCTGCTGTGTGCGATCTACGTGGCTTTTGAATGGATCGTTCGCTTGCGGAACAGGGAATTCAATGACATCCTGAAGAGCCTTGCCATATTCGCTGTTGCCGGAGCGCTTGCGGTAGGATGCAACATTACCAACCTCTGGAATACTTATGACTATGCAAAATCCACGATCCGCGGGCCGTCGGAATTATCCTCCGACAAGAGCAATAAAACTTCCGGACTGGATAAGGATTATGCAACACAATGGAGCCTCGGTAAATCGGAAACGATGACACTGATGATCCCCGGCTTCAAGGGCCGTTCGTCCAGCGTTCAGATCAAAGAAAATAAAAGTGCTTTAAAAGGAGTGGATCCGCAAATGAAAGATGTTGTGGGAAATGCATCTCAGTATTGGGGTGATCAGCCTTTTACCGATTCTCCGTATGCAGGTTCGGTTATTTGCTTCCTTTTCGTGCTTGGACTTTTTATTGTGCCCGGAAGGTTAAAATGGGCGCTGTTATTTACCACCGTGTTATCGATCACCCTGGCCTGGGGACATAATTTCATGTCGCTCACTAGCGCATTCCTGGATTATTTCCCGGGGTATAATAAGTTCCGCGCAGTGACCATGATCCTGGTTCTTGCTGAATTGGCAATACCGCTGCTGGCGATCCTTGCTGTCGACAGGATCCTGAAGACACCGGATATTTTTAAGCAGCCGATCAGTCTTGATCCGCCTGCAATTTTATCGAAGCTGAAATTCCTGTTCAGCGGAAAAACCATCACGTTCCAGAATGCGCTCATTATCTCTTTTGCACTGACAGGCGGATTGGCGCTGATCTTTTTCCTGATGCCCGGACTTACTGACTTCAGCGGTGCCGGCGATCAGCAGATGATCAACTATTATACGGAGAAGAACGGAGTGGACATTGCGAATAAGATCATGGATAACATTATCATTGCCCGGACATCCATCTTCCGGATCGAGGCAATGCGAAGCTTCTTCCTCATTCTGCTGGGAGCTGCTCTCGTGTGGTTGTTCGTAAAGCAAAAACTTACCAAAGGCATTCTTATACCGGCATTGGGACTTATTATGCTCTTCGATCTGGCAACGGTTGATAAAACCTTTCTGAACGATAAAAATTTTACAGGCAAAAAAGAATCAGCAACTCCTTTCCCGATGACGGAAGCGGACAAAGCTGTGCTGGAAGACAAAGATCCGGACTATCGTGTGCTGGACATCACCGATCAGCAGAACGGGCCTTTCAATACTGCGAGAGCGTCTTTTTATCATAACTCCATCGGAGGTTACCACGCTGCGAAGCTGAGAAGATACCAGGAGCTGATCGAGGCACATATCGGAGGGGAGATCCAGGATGTGGTCGGCGTGCTCAGCCATCAAGCGACAGATTCGGCGATCCGGGTAGCCTTCTCGCGCCAGCCGGTGCTGAATATGCTGAACATGCGTTACCTGATCTATAATCCGGATGCACAACCGCTTGAAAACCGATATGCTTTAGGCAACGCATGGTTTGTGAACGAAATAAAGATGGTGCCGGATGCAGATGCTGAATTAAAAGCAGTCGGAGCGTTTAATCCGAAGCAAACTGCAATTGTGGATGAGCGTTACAAAGCACAGCTCGAAGGCTTCGCGCCGAAACCGGATCCGAATGGCACTATTAAGCTTACCGAATATAAAGCGAATGATCTGAAATATGAGTCGAATGCGGCTTCAGAGCAACTGGCGGTATTCTCTGAGATCTACTACAAAGACTGGCATATTTATATTGACGGAGAAAAGAAAGATCTGATCGCTGCCGACTGGATATTACGTGCTGCAAGAATTCCTGCCGGAAAACATGCTGTTGAGCTCAGGTTTGAACCGGACAAATATTTCACGGGTGAGAAGATCTCGCTGGTGAGCAGTTTAGCTTTGTTTGCTTTTGTAGTGGTGTCGTTGTTCCTTGCGTGGAGGAAAAAAAGCTGAGTAATACAGGTGCTCAACTAGGTTTGACTTAGCAGCTGAATAAACGCTTCTGGCCCGGTATGCATTTCCTTAGGCTATACAGCGAAGGAAATTGCCGGACAGAAAAGCTGATCATAGAAAAGTAATCCCGACATGCTTCAGGTTCTTCCTGATCTTACCGTTCAGCTCCGGCGCAGCTTCCGTTTTCAGGATCAGGAAGATGAAAATTCCTCCGACGATCGCGCTTCGTATCGCGATATCCGGGATCAAATGTCCTGTGTACGGAATTAGCATTCCGGGTGCAAGAGCGACTACGGAAATCAGCAATAACTTCAATGAATTAAGATCGTAAGGCTGCATTTTGTAAGTGACCTTCAGGAAAAGAAAGCGGAGGGAATTATTTGCAACCACCGTAACTGCCGTCGCAATTGCGGAGCCGGCGATTCCATATTTCGGAATAAAAATGAGATTAGCCGCCACCACCAATCCTACCATCAGGAAAACAAAGAAAGCGTCAAAGCGGTAATACTTTGAATTTGCAATGATCACCTGGTTGATCCCCGTTGCCATTTCCACAAGATATCCCGCACTCAGGATGAGAATCACATATTTGCCGGAAGCATACGCAGGAGGAAGCAGCTGCATGATATTATCAATATTGGCTGCGATCCCGATAAATAAAAGAAGTCCAATGGTCAGCTGGCTGTTGCATGACTTCGCATAAAGGGAAGCGATCTCTCGGAGATCTTCTTTTTTGAATGCTTCCGCTACAATTCCGGTCATGATCCGGTAAAGTGAACGTGCAGGAATGAGAATGATCGTTCCGAACTGGAAAGCGATCCCGTAGATCCCCGCTTTGTCTTCTCCCAGCATGGAGTTCACCATGATCGCATCGATGTTCAGAATAATTGCTCCTGCACCGCCTGCCAGAATGGAATACACGCCCAGCCGGATCATTTCCGCTCTCAGCTCTGCACTCATGAAGCCCCGGATCGGCCTGATATGCCATTCGCCCTGGCGAACGATAAAAGCGAGCAAAATGATGGTCGGCAGACAAACCAGTGAAATGTAGAGCAAAATAAAAATTCGGAATTCAATGATCTTCAAGAAGTAAATAAGCAATAGCGCCATGATCAGTATGCGCTGAAGAAAATCTTTGCTGAATGAACCAATGACCGAGTTGTACGTCGCCCGGAGGTAGCTGTCGAAAATATTAAAAAATACAGTGAAGAATGTCAATGGCATCAGGTAAAAAAGATACGTGACGAACAGCGGGGACTTTGCCTGGTTACGCACGATCAGCGATGGCTGAAGGAAAACGAATACGACATAACAGATCGCAAACCCGATCAGCGTGATCAGCAATGCATAAAACAGGAAGCCATGATGCCCCTTGTCCTTGTTGCGGAAGTAAGGAAAGAAACGGTTGGTGACCGAAGTAAAGCCGAGATTGGCAAATTGTGCGAAGAGCGCTGAGTAAGAAACAAGGATCCGGAGCACACCATTTTCTGATGGATTGAACAGGTGCGACATCCACATAACGGTAAGAAAACCAAGCCCGGCTCCGAGATAGGAGTAGACCGCGTTACGCGTTGCTTGTTTTTCGATGATGCCCAAGTGCTTCTAGAAATGGTCTTTGCTAAGCGGTGTTCCTGCTTTCAGGTCTTTTGCAGCGGTTTTTCCGATCACCTGTTCCCAGTATCTGGGAGCCAACCCGGTTGCGGGCCGGATGATCCTGAGGTTGTCGCTGCTGAATGCTTCTCCTTTTTTAACGTCCTTAGAAACGAAGATCGAACGCTTAAATTGCATGCTCTTTTCTTCTGCCGGTAAAATGCCTTTCTGTATCACTCCCAGCGAAAGAAATGCGCGTTCCGTTTCTACAACCAGGGAATGCAATTCTTCCGGTTCGAGGGAAAATGCGCTGTCAACACCACCGTCAGCTCTCCTCAGTGTAAAATGTTTTTCGATCACGCGGGCACCCAATGCCACTGCCGCCACGGAAGCGCCTACACCCATTGTATGATCCGAAAGACCAGTAACACAATCAAATGTATTGATGAAATCGGGGATCGTGTTGAGATTGGTATTCTCCGGTGTTGCCGGATAAGTGCTGGTGCATTTCAAAAGGATAATGTCCTTGCATCCCGCTTTTCTCAATACTTCAATACTCTCTGTAATGTCTTCACGGGTGGTGACGCCGCTCGAGATGATCACCGGCTTGCCGGTAGCAGCTACTTTTTTCAGCAGCGGGTGATGAGTGTTTTCGAACGATGCGATCTTATACATCGGAACATTCAATGTTTCCAGGAAATCAACAGCCGTTTCATCGAATGGCGAGCTGAATGCAAGCATTCCTTTTTCTTTTGCCCGGTCAAAAATAGGCTTGTGCCATTCCCAGGGAGTATATGCCATTTTGTAAAGGTCATGCAGCTCTTTTCCGTTCCAAAGTGAATTCTTGTCTTCGATCGTGTAAGCGCCTTTCATCGTGATCGTATCGGCAGTATAGGTTTGCAGCTTAAGCGCATGCGCACCGGCTGCCGCTGCTGCATCCACGAGCTCCAGCGCGCGGTCCAGCGACTGGTTATGATTGCCGCTCATTTCAGCAATAATGAAAGGCTTGTGGTTCTTGCCTATTGTAATATTTCCAATTTTGATATTCTGCATATTATGCTTTTTTTCTGAATAGTTTATGACTCGGAATCCCTTGCTCCGTCACTGTTTCCTCGTTTCCGAATCCTGCTTTTAAAAAGCTGTTGTAGGAAGCGTCGTTTCCGATCTTAATATAAGCTGTGATCGTCGCATCCGGATTCTTCGTCAGAAAATCATCACCGGCAATGCTCAGCATATCTGCCGCCAGACCTTTTCCCCTGAAGTCAGGATCAACCGAGATCCCGATCACTGTTTCTTTTCCGCTTGTGTCGATCCGGACTTGTCCGACAGGCTTTTCAGCAGCATTCAGGAACAAATAAAAGAAACACGTTCCTGAAGACAGTTTTGCGTTGAACCATTTTACATGATCTTCGTATTTTACCTGCGACTGATTATATGATTGCGCTCTTACCAGCGGGTCATTTGTCCAGATAAAATAAAAATCGGTATCCGCCGGAGTGGCCATTCTGAAATGAAGCGGTTCCTTTCTCAGACCGGCGAATGCGGTTCTGAAACGCTCCGGTGACTTACCGTCAATATACTTCGATTGCTGCCGGACCAGGTCGTTAAGGTCTTCGATCGCTAATTGTGAGAATTGTTCCTGAATTGCAGATATTGAAAGCAGATTCAGATCACCCAGGCTGATCGCGACTTTGTTTTGAATCAAGCCCCGGAGAATTCCTTTTTGATTGTCGGCTGTGTATCCACTCAGCAGGCCGATACCGGTTGCGCAGCATTCCATGGAAATGCTGCTGGCCGGACAAATTGCCACATCACATTTTTGAAGAAGGCTCACCAGCTCATCGGCGCTTATATCGAAGTGTTTGTGAATTTTTACGGAAGAGCTTTTCGCAATGAGCTCATCGATCTTTCCCAGGTGCGGATTTGCGGCTCCCAGCATCAAATGAATTTCACCGATCCCCTGAATACCGGTCAGTGCTTCACAAAACTTCTGCGTGATGTTATTTGCATCGGCAGCACCCATGCTGATGAAAACATTTTTTATGGCCGCGATCGCACGTATTTCTTTTTTCTCAAGGAACGGTGCTCTCAAAAGCGCGTAATCCGGTCCGAGCAGATATTTTGTATAGGGTTCGGCGGAATAATCCGATCTTTCAGCCGTTGCAGCATGATTGATGATCATATCAGCCACATGATGCCAGGAATGCAGGTCATCGATCGCAACCAGCTTACATCCTTTTGCTTTGATCGTCTTCTGGTAATCGGTTCTGAATTCATATCCATCCAGCAATACAATATCGGATGGATCAAGAAAGCCCGCCAGGTTTTTTACATCCTTCTCAGGGTCCGTTTCTAAAGGCAGATGAAAAATAGTTTCTGTTATTTTATGAATAGCACGGATCACATGTTCGGATGGCTGCTGCACGGCAAACATGATCTGAAAATCATGTTTCAGCATATCTGCAAGCGCGAGGCTGCGGATGATATGTCCCATCCCGATAGCAGTGCCGCCGTCGGCCCGTATAACCAGCTTTGGTTTCAAATCTTATTTTACAAGTATGATTTTATGAGTTCCGGATTCATTTCCGGTATTTACGGTGACAAAATAAACCCCGGCCGGTTGAGCTGAAAGATCAATCATAGATTCTTTATTCTCCGAGTGCTTCCAGCCGACCTGGTTTCCCAGGATGTCGTAAATCAACACATCAAAGCCCGTAGCCTGGGTATCGTTCACCTTTATTCCGAAAACTCCGGAGGAAGGATTCGGGTAGATGTTAAAATTCGTCAGCGTCCCCGGCTCAGAAATCCCAACGTTGGTTGGCCCCAGGTAAATTGCGTTAATTTCAGCTGCATTCAGCAGCCTGTCATAAATTCTGATGTCATCGATCTTTCCATGGAAGTCATACGATGAAGCTGCACATAGAGTTCCTGAGGATGTAAGCGTTGTTGCCGTTCCCAAATGAGCAGTTCCGGCCTGCATATTTCCGAGTGTGCCGGATGGCGGAAGTGCAGCTGAAATAGTCTGCATAACATTGTTCACATACATTTGTACACGGCCGAGACCTCCTGCGGTTCCATTTGTACCATCATACATCGCGACAACGTGATACCACATGCTCGTGTCGGTAACGCTGGTTGAGCCTTGTGCGTAAACTGCATTTCCCGTTCCCAGCGAACTGCTGTAAAGCAGCATGATTTTTCCGCCATAAACGCTGAGTGCAAATTGCTGCTGTGCTGATGAACAGGCTCCGTCAGCATCTTTTGTCAGAATGCCGCTTGCTGCAGCAGTAGCATAAGGTTTAATCCAGACAGAGATCGAAAATTTATTTCCTACCCCGGAAAATGCAGTATTAAGTACGTTCCCGAAATCAACATAATCGCTTGATCCATTATAGAAATAAGCACAATTCGGATTGCCAAACCGATCGGTAGTGAGTGTGGCACCTACTACAGTTCCGTTAAGTCCGCTGCCGCTGTCGTCATTCGCATTTCCTGTAAAGGGATACGATGCGGAGAGTCCACTTCCAAGCGATATCTGCGCATTTGCTACGGAAAAAGTGATGCCCAGAAGCAGAATAAATAAGTAGATCTTTTTCATGATGGTTGGATTAGTTGTTAGATTTATTAAACCTGTTCAGGGACAAGTTTTATTATTTCTACATTTTTTTGTGCTGCCGTCTCCAATGCAGCGGAACTGTATTTTGATGCGCGAAGGTTGTCGAGCGTATCTTTCCTCTTTAGTGAATATTCATTGATATACCGATCAAGATGACTTGAGCGCAAAGCGAACGTCATAAAAAGCGAAATGCGTTCAAACTGCTGGTCCTTTTTGAGGAATGCCGGAACCATTCCTTCACGTCCGGCCTTATTGATCGAAAATTCAGGAAAGAATTTCAGCCGGACCGCATTTCCGCTATGAAGCGTCTTTAGACTCCAGACAGCTACGTCGCCGGCTTCATTACCGACAAGTACGGACTTCCCGTCGGGGTTTTTATGGCTTCCTACTTTAATTTTCAAGCCACCGCTGTAGTTTTTATGATCCTGCAGATAAATTCCAAGGCGGATCAGTGTATACTCTCCCTGCCAATCCGGTCCGCTCAGATCGGTACGGTCAATGCAGTCGCGGTGAAAACCACGCTGTCCTGTTCCGATCTGGTAGGAGCTATCGCCGAAATAAATGATGTTCGGGTCACCCAGTATTGTTCGTGCAATTTCCAGGATCCGTTCGTCAAGCAGGATCGGGTAAAGCTTTTCTTTGCTCAGCAGATCACCTTTATTGTACTTCGCTTTTGTCGGAAGATTCGGCAGCTGGAAATCCAGCTTCTTGCTTTTATCGATCTCGTATTGTTCGTAGGCCAGCTTTCTGAATTGCCCGATCTCATCGGCGCTGAAAACGTTTCGAACCAGCAGGTACCCGTCCTGATCAAACTTCTTTTTATCGATGATCAAATTGCTCATGGCTATGTTTTCTTTTGTTCTATGTGTGCATTTATTGCGACTAACTCAGGATGTTCCAGCAGAATTTTTTCAATTTCAGTGTAAGGAAGCTTGTCAGCATTGTATTCTTCGATCAGCGTTTTAACGAGCTGGAAATCATCATCGGTATCAACCGTGATCCTCAGGTTGGAGTGGTTTTCGGACTGCTTTACATGATATAAGCTGGTCACTCCTGATCTGTTCTTCCAGATGTAAGGCGTTACATGCTCCAGGTCCGAGGGCTCCTTTGCATTACTGATAGCCTGTTCCAGGGACCGGGCGCTGAAAATTTCGAAATCAAAACCGCGGGCAAATGTCCGCTCGATCGCATTGCTGAGATAGAGGTTGGGATCATTCAGCTGCATGTATTTTTCAATGCCGTTCCGAATTAAATGCGGATCGATGAGCGGACAATCGGAAGTGACACGAACAATCGTTTCAATCTTATTTTTTTGGACAGCTCCCCAGAAGCGGTCGAGGACATTTTCCTCGCTTCCGCGGTAATATTTCAGGCTATTCTTTTCGGCAAACTCACAAACAGGGTTGTCGGTATCATTTGTTGTGGTAGCGATGATCACCTCAAACCCAGCCTGTTTCAAACGATCGGTATGATATTTCAGCAATGGAATTCCGTTCACTTCTTTCAATATCTTTCCTGGCAAGCGAGTGCTGGTCATGCGTGCCTGTGTGATGATACCGATTTTGGGTAAATGCGGGGTCATTAATTTTTGAATTTCCAAACGATGAGGTTCGCCGAATTAAGCGGAACCAGTCCAAAAACATCTGTTCTGAACTCAAGGATCTCAATATTCTTTTTATTTTTTAAAACACTGACGAGGTTTCGGTTATAGTCATTGAGCTCTAAATATTTATTTCGCATCATGCCCAGGAGTGAATCGCGCTCCTCGATCACTGTCGGTTCAAAGTGAACAACATAGTTGATCTTTTCTTTTTGCTTTTCAAGACTTTCGATGATTACGGTCGCATCGGGGATCTGTTCGATGCTGTGTGTTGTAAAGACCGTTGAATTAGGGCGGATGAAATCGTAATCTCCGCTTTCGTAATAATTGAATTCGCGGACATCCATCCCGATCTTTTTTCCGATCGCCAGCGCATTTCTCGAATAATCACCTCCATAAGCTTTTGCTCCCAGCAGACTGAGATTGAAACCATAGCCGCATCCCAGTTCACACATGTTCGAAGATGAATATTTTTTCAGCGTCGAGCCGATCAGCTCATAGTACTGTTTTCTTGCCTCCGCTACCGTTGTCTTGTAAATGTCGTCACCAATAGAAATGGTCATGTCGCCGGTTACGGGATGCAGGCCCGCCTGCTGAAATTCCATCGCTTTGTATGCTTCTGCATCAGGCAGGTCGCAGGCAAGCAATCGTGCATATTTATCGAGATTGTATTCATTCTCGACCTGCTGAACATCACGTTTTTTTTGAAACTCAGTCATTCCCAGTAATCGTTTGCTCCAGGGATTATTCTTGTTCAGGTACTCGTTTACTGAAATTGCTTTCATTTGTTTTTTATATAGCTTAGGATAGTGCTGATCACACGGTCCTGGTCCTCATTGCTCAGTGAATGGTACATCGGAATACTCAGGCATTTTTCATAATACGCCTCCGCCAGCGGATGATCGCCCTTTTTATGTCCGAACTGCTTGTAGTACGGCATGAGGTGAACCGGTACATAATGAACCTGGGCAAAAATATTTTCAGAGCGGAGATGTTCGTAAAGCCCCGGACGATCATCCACGCTGATCACATACAGGTGATAGGCATTTCCTTCGATCGAAGGAGCGGGGATCACTTTCGTTCCTTTAAATGCATTGTCGTAGCGCTTAGCGAGTTCGATCCTTCGCGCCAGATTCTCACCGGCTCTTTGCATCTGTGATGTCCCGAGCGCAGCCTGAAAATCGGTAAGTCGATAGTTGTAACCGAGCTCCTGCATTTCATAGTACCATCCGCCCTGCGCAATTTCGTCGGGAGAATTTTTGTATTTCGTTGCATCCTTCGTGATACCGTGGGTGCGAAGCAGGTTGATCTTATCGTAAAGCGCTTTGCTGTTGGTTGTGATCATGCCGCCTTCACCGGTTGCGATGTGTTTTACAGGATGAAATGAAAAGATCGCGAGGTCGGCAAAATTCCCGTTCCCGCAGTTCTGCTTTATTCCTTTGCTGTCGGTAAAATATCCGCCCGGAGCATGACAGGCATCCTCGATGATCCAGCATCCGAAGTCATCTGCAAGCTTCCTGTATTCTTCAAGATTTACAGCATTCCCTGTAAAATCAACAGGAATGATGCCGCTGAAGTAGCCTTTCGGATGTTTTTCAAGCAATGCCCGAACCTTTTTTATGTCGAGCAAAAACGTATCCGGATCGATATCGGCAAAATGAACTTCGCCTCCGCAGTAGCGTACACAATTTGCGGAAGCTGCAAAGGTGATAGGAGTTGTGATAACGCGTGTTCCTTCCTTTATGTCAAGCGCCATTGCGCAAAGGTGCAGCGCGGCCGTTCCATTGGAAAGCGCAATGGCATATTTCGCACCGGTGTATGCTGCAAAGGTCTTTTCAAATTCAGCGATTGCCGGCCCCTGTGTCAGGAAATCCGACCGCAGTGTTTTTGTTACGGCTTCGATATCCGCATCGGTGATCGTCTGGCGGCCGTAAGGAATAATTTTAGAGCTCACTTATTTAAGAGACTAGATTGAAAAAGTAGCGTCGACGTGTTCCCTGATCAGCTTGCGAAGATCGTCTACGGAAACCCATTCCTTGTTCTCGCCCGAATTATACTGGAAGCCTTGCGGGACCAGCTTCGCATTGAAGCTTTTGACGTACTCATCGATCTTGAAATTGGGAACCTGCGGAAGGATCGCGTAGTATTTGCCCAGGTCGTAAGTAGTAAACGAATCGGAGGAAGTGATCATTTCTTCATGCACCTTTTCGCCGGGACGAATGCCGATGACTTCATGCTTACAATCGGGACCAATTGCTTTCGCAACGTCTGTGATCTTGTAGGAAGGGATCTTCGGGACAAAGATCTCGCCGCCCCAGGCTGTTTCCATGGCGTGGAGCACCATATCGACACCACCTTGCAGCGAAATATTGAAACGGGTCATATTCGGATCGGTGATCGGAAGCACACCTTCCTTTTTCTTTTTAAGGAAGAACGGGATCACTGATCCGTTGGAGCCCATTACGTTTCCATAGCGGACAACGGAGAATTTAATGTCCACTTTCCCGCGGATGTTATTCGCTGCGACAAACAATTTATCCGAGCAGAGCTTTGTTGCGCCATAGAGATTAATTGGCGCTGCGGCTTTATCGGTTGATAATGCCACGACATTCTTCACTTCGCTTTCCATGGCCGCATTGATCACGTTCTCAGCTCCCAATACATTTGTCTTCACACATTCCATCGGGTTGTATTCCGCGATGGGCACATGTTTCATTGCTGCTGCATGGATCACATAATCGATGCCCTTGAATGCTTTTTTCAGGCGATCATAATCTCTTACATCACCGATGAAATAGCGGATGGCCGGATATTTCGTGTGGGAATATTCCTGGGCCATTTCGAATTGCTTCTGCTCATCGCGCGAGAAAATAACAAGTCGGCGTATATCCGGGAAACGGGATAAAATATTGCGGGTCAGGTGCTTTCCGAGTGATCCGGTACCACCTGTGATCAAAATTGACTTTCCATTCAAATCCAGCATAATAAGGCTTTTTGTTAAAGCCCCAAAAATACGGAGAGTTTAGCGAAATAGCAAAGGTTTGGGAGGTCATAAAAAATGAGTTAAAATTCTGATTGACAGAATTTTAACTCATTTAATGAAATTCAATTAGGGAGGATGGAATTACGCTTACTTAATGATCAGCTTTCCTGTACCGATCACGGATGTTCCGTCGAACACCTTGTAAAGATAAACACCTGCGTCCAGTCCGTTTCTGTTAAGACTGAAGATCCGGTTTTTAGATGCAGCCGTTTTTACCAGTTTTCCGCTGATATCGAAGAGTCCAACCGATTGCGCATTGCTGAAAGTATAATTGCTGCAGTCGATAGTAGTTGTCTCGGAAAATGGATTCGGATAAGCAGTGAAAACGTTCGCTGTTGTTTCTTCCTGGATCCCGACATTCGAAGTATATTTTAAAATAGTTCCGTTGAGTCCGGAAGCATATCCCACATTGGCATTCACCACGTCCACCCGGTAAAGGCGTGCGGTTCCGGGATACGATGTTGTCCAGCTTGCTCCGCCGTTTGTTGTTGTAAGGATCGTTCCTGTATTCAATGAGATGTCTCCGCCAACCACAAAGCCGTGATTGGAGTCATAGAAATCGATGCCCGAATAAAAAGCGGTGGATGTGTCGGATACCGTAACACCTGACCAGGTTGTACCCGCGTCTGCAGTTGTTCTGACGGTTCTGTTGCCCCCGATTACAAGACCAGTGTTGACGCCCGTAAAATACAAGTTCTGAAGAGGCGAAGTTGTACCGCTTACCAGAGTGGTCCAGTTTGACCCTCCGTTCGTCGTTTTGAAGATCTTGCCGGAGAATTCTACAGCATAACCATCTGTTGACGAAGTAAAATAAGTGCCGTAAATCGCGATACCTGCACTGGCTCCGGTAACCGTTGTGTTGGTCCAGGTTGTACCGCCGTCGGTGGTTTTCAATATCACCGAAAGCGTGCTGCCGCTTCCGCCGCCGCTAATAAAACCCGTATTGGAGTCGATGAAAAAGATGTGACGGAAATTAACACCGGTCACAGGCATTGTCATTGCTGACCAGGTGGCACCTCCATTTGTTGTTTTTAACGCCGTAAGACCGTTCCCCACCGCATATCCTGTATTTGCATCAACAAAAAGAATGTAATACAGATCCTGGGTGGTCCCACTGATTTGCCCGTTCCAGGTGGTTCCGCCATCGGTGGTCTTTCTGATGGTTCCTGCCGCGCCGCATACATAAACTGTATTAATGGTTGGTGCAGAGATTCCATTAAGACTGCTCGTTGTCCCGCTGACAAGCGGCGTCCAGGCAACCGTTTGTGCAGCAATATTTCCCGCGAACAGAACAGCTGCAAATAAAAGTACTTTGATCTTTTTCATTGGAGTCGTTTTTTAGTGAAAGGGAGACGTAATAAAAATACAAATAAATCGGGAATCTACCGGTTTTGAGAGTTAAACTCGCCGATATTCAGGAACTTTTCCTTGTTTTTTTTGAGCCACTCCAGGTCCTTATCCCACCATTTGAACTTCATAAGGAATTCGATCTGCTCCTGGCTGAAGCGGTATTTGATCACTTTTGCCGGAACTCCGCCTACGATACTATACGGTTCCACATCTCTTGTCACCACTGCGCCGGATCCGATGATCGCGCCATCACCGATTTTTACGCCGTAACGTATGATGGCATTATTACCGATCCACACATCATTGCCGATCTCGGTGGAAGGAAATTCATCAAAAAGATTTTTCTCCACGATCACCAGTCCTGACGATTGTCCGAGTGTAGAGTAGAAGAGAGGATGCGTTGAAACAAACTCAGCCGAGGGATGAGCTCCCATGCCTGTGCTGACATTCGGTCCGATACAGGTGAACTTTCCGACCTTTGTATTGTAGAGCTGGGAGTTCCTTGCAACGTAACTGAAATCGCCCAGCTCGGAGTCGCGAAGCCGTGCGAACTTATATACCGTATTGTAATTATTGAATTTGCAATTGCTTACTTCTGCCATGTACTCAAGGTGCAGATGCTGACTGCGATACTTCATTTCCAGCGACCATTTCCGGAACAGCCATCGTAACCAATATGTGCATGGATTCTGAAACAGTGCGCGCATTGCTATAATTTTTTTCGTTCAAAAGCATCTACAAAGGAAACTTCGCTTGCATTATAAACCTTGCAGTTCTGCGAGCGGGCATACTTTTCAAGTGCAATATAACCATAAAATGTTTTTGCCCAGGTGTGAAAGATCTCGTCCATTCTGAATGTTTCCGTAAGGTGTGCACCCTTTGTGAATGGAATATATTTTACGGTCCTCACATCATCATAAAAATGGATGTGCTTAAGATGTAGCTTATTATGCTCGTCCAGATAAAGGCTTTCATGCCACGTATGATCAGCGCCAACCAGGTCCACTTCTTCAAAACCCATATTGATCGCCAGGAAAGTAGCTGCCACAAGTACATTTTGCGCTTGCGGCATCGCCATATTACGCCGGTAGAACCAATGCGCAATCCCGGCGAATCCTTTAAAAACGGTATAGTTGAAATACCGGAGCTCGACATTGCTGTTCTTTTTACTTAAGGCTGAAAATCGTTCGCTGCCGGAGGCCATCTGCGGAACAAAAAGGATCATTTTCCAGGTGGTGCGTTTTTCGATCGCATCGATCACATCCAGTGTTGCCTTTTCATTACTTTTCCAAAAGCTGTAATCGAGGATCACGTAGAAGGAAGGCTTTAATAGTTCATATTCCGGGGTCAGGGAAAAGGAATTCACACAAAATAACGGAAGCGACGAAAAAAGTCCGGAATGTTTTTCCAGGGAGGCTTTCAGCGAAGGGCCGTTGCCAAGCACAATACATCTTTTTTCCTTCGTTAGGGGAATACGGTTCCTCAGCTTTGAACGTGCAGGTATTTTCAACAGCGAGATGCCGGTGTTGACCAGGCGAGTGAAAAAGCCTCCGGCTTCCTTGTATGTGCTTTCCGCTGACATGCGTTGCAAATGTAGCAAATTATGTTTTTACCTGACTTGCCCGGACCGTCGCCTGTCGCTCGCCAAAATTCATTAATATTGTAATCTCACAGTATAGCATATGAACAGCCTCGAACGCATAACCAAAAAGATATTTCAGAATTTCGGTATCCTGATCCGGAAATACAATCCTGCTACCAGCGAGGAGCTTCGCCGGATCCGCCTTTTCGGGCATTATGACATCGACCTCGTGTTCGATATCGGTGCCAATAAAGGACAATATGCCAAAGGGATCATGGATGCGGGCTATAAAGGCAGAATAGTTTCTTTTGAGCCATTGTCAGCAGTACATGCTATCATTGCTTCTGAAGCCAAGGGAAGCGCTACCTGGGAAGTGGCGCCGCGCTGTGCGATCGGTGCGAAAAAAGAGGAGATCGAGATTCATATTTCTGCGAATTCAGTGAGCAGCACTTTGCTGAATATGCTGGACTCGCACATTGAAGGTGCCCCGGAATCAAAGATCATCGGGAAAGAAAAAGTACAGGTTTTACCGCTGGATGAGATCGGCGGCAGCTATATAAAAAATGCGAAGAACCTTTTTCTGAAGATCGATGTACAGGGCTTTGAGCAGGAAGTGCTGAAAGGAGCA
This sequence comes from Bacteroidia bacterium, assembly GCA_045805205.1. Classification (GTDB taxonomy): domain Bacteria; phylum Bacteroidota; class Bacteroidia; order 2-12-FULL-35-15; family 2-12-FULL-35-15; genus 2-12-FULL-35-15. The sequence continues at coordinate 247,309 of JBJMLR010000009.1, forward strand.
CAGCAAATGATCGCGAAAGCAAAAGGAATTGAAATGGAAATTTCCCTGGTTCCTTTGTATGAAGGACAGGATTGGCTGCTTCCGCAGATCCTCGCATACATGGAAGAAAAAGGATTCATCCTGACCAGCATCGTTCCTGCCTTCACCGATCATAAAACCGGAAGGGTATTGCAGTGCAACGGGATCTTCTACCGGAAATAAATGGACTTCAATCCGAAAATAAGCATCATCACCGTCGTTTACAACGCACATGCGCTGATCGAAAGGACGGTAAGATCGGTGCTTTCACAAGACTGGAACAACATCGAATACATTATCATCGATGGCGGCTCGTCCGACGGAACACTTGAAATAGCAGAGAAATATTCTTCGCAGATCGCGCTGATCCATTCGGGTAAAGACAATGGAATTTATGATGCGATGAACAAAGGATTGAAGGATGCAACCGGCGACTATGTGCTTTTCCTGAATGCCGGTGATACTTTTTATTCGAAGGATGTGATCCGGAGAGTATTTGCAAACGGTGAAGCCGATGTGTATTATGGCAACACCGCCATTGTGGACAGCCAGGAGAATATCATTGGCGACAGGAGATTAACGCCGCCGGAAGTGCTTAACTGGAGAAGCCTGCGTTTTGGAATGTGTGTCTCTCACCAGTCGTTTATTGCGCGGCGAAAAATCTGTGAGCCCTACGATCTTGATTATAAGGTCAGCTCCGATATCGATTGGGTGATCCGCGTGCTGAAAAAATCCGGGAGGATCCTCAATATACAGGGGTATATTTCCTGTTTCCTCGAAGGTGGTGTTTCAAACAGGCGGAGAAAAAAAGCGCTTGGGGAACGATTCAGGATCATGAGCCGGCACTATGGCTTTTTCCGGACGTTAGTTAATCATATTTATATCTTGCTCCGTTATCCTTTTCATCGTTTCACAAGACGATCGATGACCTGAGCAATTTTTGTCCGACAGTCTCGTTAATCCAGCACAAAAAAAGAATTTTGAATACGATCAGGAAACAGGGAATCAGCAATGCCATCATCATATACCTTGGTGCGGTGATCGGCTTTGTCAGCCTGATGTTCATTCAGCCGCATCTGCTGCAGGCAAAAGAGCTCGGACTTACCCGGATCCTCGTTGCTGCCGCCAGCCTTATTGCGACGGTACTTCCGCTGGGGATCAGCAGCGTCACCACCCGTTTCTTTCCTTATTTCCGCAACGAGGAAAAAAAGCATTTCGGATATTTCGGCTTTATGCTGCTCGTGGTGCTTGCGGGGACACTGCTCTCGGGGATCATTGTATATGTTTTTAAAAAGGCGATCATTGCGGAGTACATCGAACAGTCGCCGCTTTTTGTGGATTACTATGATCTTTTATTGCCGCTTGCAATGGTAATGGGGATCAACATCGCCTTGAATTCTTATTCCGCTTCTCTTTTCCGTACAACGCTGGTCACCTTTCTCGAAAGTATTTATTCCCGCCTTGCATTCGTCCTGCTCATCGTCCTTTATTATTTCCACTACCTGACGTTGAGCCAGTTCATCGGCTTTTTTGTTTTCAGTTATTTTATCCAGGCGCTTTGGCTGTGCTTGTATGTTTTCAGTATCGATAAACCTTCGATGATCATTGACCGGGAACAATTCCGGAAAGTGGGACTGAGCCGCTTGTTCGGCTATGGCTTGCTGCTTACACTCACGAATATCTCATCCTTGAGCATGAAATATTTTGATACCGTGCTGATCGGACATTACCTCAACCTGGAGGCAGTCGGTGTTTTTGCGGTAGGTGCATACATTTCGGTGATCATCGAGATCCCTTTGAATTCACTTGAGAAGATCTCCCATGCAAAAGTGTCGCAGGCCTGGGCAAACAATGATACGGAAAGCATTAAAGCTATTTATTACCAGTCGGTAAAATACCTGATGCTGATCGGCGGCTTGCTGGTGGTAGGAATTATTACTAATGTGAATGAGCTGTTCATGCTGCTTCCTGAAAGTTATGCTCCTGCGATACCGGTTACGGTGATCTCCTGCATCGCGGCCTTTCTGAATGTTGCAACGGGTGTAAATACATCGATCATTTACAGCTCTTCGAAATACCTGTATGGGACCATTTTGCTGGCAATATTGCTGGTGCTTGCTGTCGGACTGAATATGTGGCTGATCCCTCTGTATGGGATCATGGGAGCAGCGATTGCAACAGGATTGCTGGCGATCGTTTACAATGCAACGAAATACATTATTATCCTGGTTCTTTTTAAAATGCAGCCCTATGATCTGTCGAGCTTAAAGATCATTTTTGTGATCGCGGTTTCTTTTCTCACGGCCTGGCTGATGCCTTTGTTCAAAGATCCTGTTGTTACGATGGCTTGCCGGGCGGCGGCGACAACGGCAGTGTATTGCGGATTGGCTTATTTCCTTAAGATCGCGCCGGAGCTGCACAAATACATTCCGGGAAATAAATAGAAAACAGTGTGAGTTTTTTTAGCGGTTTTGGAAAGAGAAACAGCTCTTGCTTTAAGCTTCGATCATTATTTTTCACCACACTTCGGCCTTCCGTCAGGGTGCCGCAGAATTCCCCTGTGAAACTCTGTGTCCTCTGATTCTCCGTGGTTTTTTTATAGTTTTTTCAGCAGCTCTTCGAGATCCTTTTTTGCTTTGAAATCATCTTCCGTCACCGGAGTGATCTCCAGTGCTTTTTGCGTCCAAAGTTTTGCTTCCACGCTTTTTCCCATTTCATAATAGGTTTCCGCTAATTCGTACTGGTGGTTCATGTATTTCGGCTCGATGCTGATGGCCGTCATAAACGCCTTCACTGCATCGTCGTAAGAGCCTCCCGGAGGAACACCCCCGAAAAATGAATTGATCATTGCTTTCTCAAAGGCATTGAAGCCGGCAATTGTGCGGTGCCATCTCCCAAGGATATGATAAGCTCCGGCCAGCTTTGGATTCAGCGCAATCGCTCTGTCAACCTGGTATTTGATCAGCTTCGCATTCGCGATCTTTTGTTTCGAGCTTGCATTTTCATTGATGCGCCCCAGCGCCATTGCATACACATAATGCGCATCGGCGGTTGCTTCATTCAGCTTCAGCGCCTTTTTTGCAAGGTATTCCGCAGTGCGGTAATTCTTCATCTTTTCATCGTCCGATGGAATGTAGTAGAACGCATACTTGGAATAGCAATAGCTCGCGCTGCAGAGGTAATTTACATTGTTCGAATCCGATTTTAGCAAGGCTTGGAAAAGCGGGAATGCTTCTTTGTATTTGAATTCCGTTCTCAGCTTGTAAGCTTTGGCATACTGTTCATCTGCGGTTTGAGCAGTTCCTGCATTGCCTAACGCGATCAGGAGGAATAATGTAAAAGTGATTCTCTTCATCTTATTTCTTTATTAGAATGCTCTTTCAACTCCGATCACAAAACGATACTGGATATAATCCTTGTCTGTCGCCGGAATTTTGTTCAGGAAAAACGGCATGTCGAACCGGATGGTGAGCGGGCTGACCGTTTGCAATGCTCCGAATTTTTTGATCGTTAATGCAGCTCCCACTCCGGCATCTGCACGCAGGTCCGACATTTTCAATACGGGATCTGTATTTTTGCTGTAATTGATCACTCCGGCATCTCCGAACAGGTAAGTAGTGAGCTTGAAAGTTTTGGTCAGCCAGTTCTGGCGTTTCACTTTAACGATGCCGCTGAACTCCAGCTCCGCATTCACTGCGGCCCCCGTGGAACCCTTGTAGGTGTATACAAGCGTTCCGTCGCTCTGCAGCTGCGGCGCAAGATATCCTGAGTAACCGCGGAGATTCAGTCCTCCGCCATAATGGAATATATTGGTCGTTGCACCGATCGTTGCCCAGGCAGGATCGAAGAAGCCTTGCGAACGGGTAAACTTGTTGTCCATCATCTCTTCCGGGTTAGCGCCGGCGAGGAACAAAGCAGATTCGCTGGGGCCGTTGGTGCCGGTTCCGTACTGACCGAAAACGCGCGTGTTCAGCATCAGCCGCCAGATCTTTGTGCGGTTGATCATCGTTAATTTGACAAGCTGGTAATCATAGTCGCTCATAACTGCGGAGGTGCGCATGCCCAAATTGATGCTCCCGGTTCCCGCAGTATAATTATAAGAATGATCGATCCCGACATTCAGTGTATTGTTGAGTTCATTCGGGATCCACTCTTTCGGAAGCAATAGGTAAGGAAGGTCATTCAATCCTTTCCTGTACATGGATTTGAAGTACATGTATACCTTATTCTTTCCGCGGATATCTTTCCTGTCGAAACCAACGGTATAACCGTTCAATCCGTCCAGTGATTTTGCCGACAGGTAAAAGGAGGATCCTTTCATGAATTTATCGGTTGCGGTGCTGTAGCTGAACCGGTAGCTGACATTATCATAAAGATCTCCTGCTTTTTTTTCTGTAAGCGTATCAAGATAATTTTGTCCTTTTCCGAAATTGAACCAGACCGTTGCATCGAAAATATGCTTGTAGGCCATGTAATTTCCGTTCAGGTTAAGCCCGAGTTTGACACCGTCGTAGCCGTTGTACCAGAGATCGGGCCGTGCATACAATTCATAGCGCGTCCAGTCGGAAGGGTTATAGATCTTCGAGTCAAAGCGGTAGCGCACAGGAAATTTCTGATTGTTGTTCAGCATGTTCACGTCCGCCATGCGGGTGCTTGGATCGATCACCACGTTTGCAACACCTCCCGGAACTGTTACTTCAGCGGTATAGGTCTTTTTAATATTGTCCCAGCCGATCCATCTCGGCAGCACTTTCGATTTCGTATCCTTTACAAACCAGGTATTCGGAATGTGGTAGTAGTAGATGCTGTCGCTTTTGCTGATCACCGCAAAATCCACGGGCATCTGCATTCCTTTACGCTTGAATGTGATCTCATACTGATCTTTCTCTTTTCCCTTTTTTACTGACTTCACCGCATAATCGATTGTCTTCGATGTTTCTATCCATTCATCAAAAAACCAGTTCAGGTCCACGTGTGTGTAATTGATGATCGAGGCCCGGAAGTCTTCCACATAAGGATGAGCGAATTTCCACTGATCGAAATAATGCGCAAGTGCAGCTTTGAATAAAGAATCTCCGAGAACGTACTGGAGATTGTACATCATCGTGGCGGTCTTCATATATACCTGTCCGTAGCCGCCTCCATGGCGGATCGCACCATTATAGCCATCGGAGTGCAGCGCCATGAATGTTTCCACATCGCGGGCAGCGGAATTCATGTAGCCGTTATACACTTCGCTGTTGCGGATATAATCCGGCTCGGTGAAATTCCTTACGTATTTCGATTTCGGCAGATATGCAATGCGCTGTTTGCCATCGATCCGCTCATAAGTAGAGCTGGTCACGAATTGTGTGAATCCTTCATCCAGCATCGGGCGGTAGGTTTCATTGGAGCCGACCATTCCGAAGAACCAGTTATGACTGATCTCGTGGACAAAAAGATCGCGGTAATCGGGATCGAATCCACCGCATAATGTCAGCATAGGATATTCCATTCCATCCTGTGCATCCGCAACTACCATTTTGCTGTAAGCGTATCTTCCGATGTCCTCGGAGTTCACGCGGATGATCTTGGCAGTATATTCGGCGGCATTTTGCCATCCGATGGCATGCGGTTCCTGGACCAGCGCTACGCAGCGAACGCCGTTCCATTCCGTTTCACCGATGCGATAGGTCGGGTCGGTGGTCAGGGCAAAATCGTGAACGTTCTCCGCATGAAACATCCATGTTTTAGTGGTACCATTGGGTTCGATAACTACCGAGGGTTTTTCATTCCATGGCTTTTTTGCAAAATTCTTTATATCAAGTCTGGCCCTGAGCTCTGCAGGCAGAACTTCATCACGGTTGATCAGATCGCCGGTCGCATCCAGGACATAATTATTCGGAAGAGAAAAAGCAACATCGAATGTTCCGTAATCGCCATAGAACTCATGATCCAGGTGCTGATCGGTATCCCAGCCGGCTTTACGGTCGTAAACGGAAATGCGGGGATACCAGTGAACAACATCGTAATGTTTATAGCCGAATGCGTTGAACATTTTCATCCGGTTCCGGATCGAGCTGTTATCAAAATATGTTTTGAAATTTATTTTGAAAGTGAGATTTTCTCCCGGCTTAAGCGGCGCATTAAGGAAAACTTTCAGGATCGTGTTATCCAGCTCTGTCTTCAGCTCCTGTCCGTTTACAGTGATCTTTGAAACCACTGTTCCCAATCCCTGCTGCTGGTATTTTCCGAAGGTGACTTTCAGGTCATTGTTTTTGTACAGGTCCTCCAGGTAGGAGCCTTTGGTTTGAGCATTATTGTAGAGATGGAAATAAACAAAATTCAGCTCGTCGGGTGAATTATTATAGTAAGTAAGCTGTTCCGTTCCATCAATGATGTCAGTTTTATCATCGAGTGCCGCATTAATGGTATAATGCACATCCTGCTGCCAGTAACCCTCGTAGGGCTTTCGGTTTTTCCAGTAATAGATATTGGTGGCGCTCTGAAAATTACTTTCAGGGAACTGAGCGAATAACTGGGAACAATATAAAAGTGTGAATGCGATTAACAGCTTCTTCATAGGATCGGATATGAATTCTACACGTAAATATAGAAGATTTTTGGATAAGAGAAGTAGAATACCGCCTTCTGCAATGGCATGTGTTTTTTCTGCATCCTCCTGGAAACAAAAGAGATCAAATGAAAAAAGGACTACTATCTGCTGCTGCATGTTTGCTGACGATGATCGGGAATGCGCAGACCGTTCAATGGGCAAAAAATTATCCGGCACTTGGGGAATTCACCTGGCCGAAATACCTGGAAACCGACGGAAGCAATGAGCTGGTATTTGGCGAGTATTTTACAGCTTATTCGAGCTCGGGTCTATTTCTTCAGAAGATGGACGGCGGAGGAACGGTGCTTTGGAGTAAAACAATGAACTCGCCGAACGCACAGGTAGCGGGTTGGGCGCCTCCAACTGTTGGCGGATTGGCGGTAAATGCCTCCGGAAATATTTATATAGGGGGAAATTTTGGTGATACCCTCGATGTGGAAGGAACTTCTTACCCGATCAACGGATCAGAAAATATTTTCCTTGCAAAGTATGCCAGTGACGGCTCCATGAGCTGGATCCAAACGTATGACCATGCCAGGCTAAGCAGCATCTTTTCAGATGGTACGAATACTTATTTTTTGGTCACATTCACGGGGTCGGTCAATATCTTCGGACAATCATATACGTCGGTAGGCAGCTCTGATCTTTTGATCCTTGAGTTGGGAGCGGCAGACAACCTGATGTGGTCCAAACAGCTTCATGGAAAGATAAGCGGGGTCAAATTCGTAAAAGCGGCATCGGGAAATATGTTCCTTGCCGGATACTTTTCGGATGAGGCGCTTAGTTACGATTCCTATTCATATGCCTGGTCGGGCGGCTTCAATGACTATTTCCTGCTGAAGATGGATCCCGCGGGAAATCAGCTTTATTATAATCTTCTTTGGGCGAGCCAGCAGCAGAGCGCGCATGACATGGTGGTCACGGCCGATGAAAAAGTTTTTGTCGGCGGCCAAAGCTGCTGGACCGACGGATGTATGGGGATCATTAAAACCTTTGATGCTGCCGGGAGCTTATTGGCAGACCAGGGTTTTTCGGGTAGCACCTGCTCTTACGGCTGTGGATTTGATGCGAATGATCTTGTGGTCACGGATGCCTCCGGTGTCTGGATGATGGGAGCGGAGCAGAATACATTGAACTATGGAATCCCGGAAGATGACTGGCATAACATCAGTCTCAGTAAATTTGATTTCTCAGGGAATATTATTTCGAAGGATACATTCCGGGTAGATGCTGCTGATGGGATCGAAGTTTCAAAAGGGATAGCTGCTGACAATTCAGGAGCTCTTTATATGACAGCGCCATTCCGGGGAACAGCGGCATTCGGGTCCTATACGCTCACGAACTCCGGAACTGATCAGGAATTCATTCTCATAAAGATGGGGTTCCTGGCCACTGCAGTGGATGACAAAGAGGATCCTTATCTGGTGAAGATCTCGCCTAATCCTTCTTCCGGCCGGTTTGAACTGGACTATCGAAATAATGGAAAAAGCACTTATCAGCTGAAGGTCCGGGATGTCCTGGGACAATTGGTGCTGGATGAACAAAAGGAGATCAGCGGATCTGACCGGCCGGTGATCGATCTGTCCGGACAACCGAAGGGAATTTACTTTCTGGAAATCGGGGGTGGATCGGAAAGAAAAGTTGAAAAGCTGATTCTGAATTGAGTGATCTTATCAATTCATAAAATAGTGAAGGAAACGAAGCATCTCATTCTTCCCGACAGTTCCTTCCGGAGATGCCTCGTTCCTCGCATTACTTTTCAAAGAATATTTTCAAATCCGGGGCGGTTTTCCTATTTTTGAATAACCATGGCGTGGGTATTTTCTGATCTGAAAACAGCACCCCGGACTGAAAATATAAAGCCATATTTGATCACAAACTGCAAGGTTTAAACTTGCTATCGCGGGTAACAAGTCCACGACAAAAATATTCTTTGGCTTTCGCTTGCAAATATGCAAATATATTTAGTATATTTGTGCTAAATATATTAGCAATGTCGAAAATAGCCAAAAACATTAGTGTTCTGAGGGCACTAAAAAAATTATCCCAAACTCAGTTAGCGGATGAATTGAACATTTCGAGGTCCCGTTTAGGTTCTTATGAAGAAGGAAGAGCAGAGCCTCCGTATGATCTTTTGATCAAAATTGCGGATCATTTTCATGTTGCTATTGATGCTTTGGTGAGAGGAGATCTTGCAAAAACAGATCCGGACTCTTTAATGGAGATCGGTAAGAACAGGATCCTGTTCCCGGTGATCGTGGATCGTCAAAACCAGGATATGGTGGAAGTGGTTCCTGCAAAAGCGGTAGCCGGTTATTTAAATGGTTATGCTGATCCTGAATTCATCGAAGATCTTCCAACAATGAACCTTCCTTTCAAGATCATTGGAAAGCACCGTGCATTTTCTATCAAAGGAGATTCTATGCCTCCGTTAAAAGATGGAACTTTTGTAGTCGGTAAATATGTAGAATCGCTGAGCGAGATCAAAGAAGGACAAACGTATATCGTGCTTACAAAAGAAGATGGTGTGGTGTACAAACGCCTATACCGTGAAGACAAAAAAAGCACCGATGTTTTCCAGTTTCATTCGGATAACCCGGCATATTCACCTTATACTGTGAAGTCGGAAAACATCATCGAGATCTGGAGCTTTATCTGCAGTCTGAATATCGGCGAGTTCAAGCCACAGGATCTCAACCTGGAAAGCATGATCAGATTCCTGCAGTCGTTCAGAGTGGAGATGGGGAAATAATAATATCATAGCCCGGGGTTAAAAATAATATCATAGCCCGGGGTTAAAACCACCGGGCTATGATATTATTATTTCATAGCGGTCGGCTTTAGTCGGCAAAACAGCAAAACAGTTAAAATTGCCCGCTCCGGCATAAATGATGATCTATGTCATATGTAAGAGTGTGGGTGCATCTGGTGTTTTCAACAAAAAACAGGGAGACACTGCTGAAAAAAGAAATCCGCGAGCAAATCCGACAACACATCAAAGAAAATTGCAAGGAGAAAGGTATTTTCCTCCAGGCAATTAATGGCTACGAAGACCACTTACATTGTCTTATATCCCTGGGCTGTGACCAAACCATCGCCAAAGTTGCCCAAATGATAAAGGGCGAATCCTCTTATTGGATCAACAAGAACAAACTAGTACCCGGAGAGTTCATGTGGCAAAATGAATATTATGCCAATTCCGTTAGTGAGTCAGAAAAAAGAAAAATCGAAAGCTATATCAGAAATCAAGAGAAGAAACATGCAATTTCAGGGTAAGGACTAATGCCAGCTTTTATTTCAACCTGATACTCTCCGCAATCTTGGTAAGATCATCAAGCGCGGAATTTTGATCGCTGATCATCACCACATGAACGATCAGCCCTTGTTCAACCTGTCCGTTATCAAAAAGCTGTTCGCGCTCAATAATATTCTGTGATTTGATATCAAAGGAAAGCCAGTCTGCTTTTTTTTCGAGAAAGCTACCTTTCACCGTTTTAGCGTCTTTTTCCGTTAAGCCATAGCTTTTATATAACGGCGAAGGATGATTGCCAAGATAAATGATCATTTTAACCCAGCTCGTGTCACTCATCAGCTGGTACTTGTGCAGCTTAAACACCTGGAAATCGTATTGCTGGTCAGTTGTGATGAAGTAATCCGCAGGAAGATCGAAAATAAAGTTTTTCTTAGAGCCATAAAGCGCATGTGTTTCTTTCCGCGCAGTCCGGGTATTGGCGCGGGCTCCTTTTGAAAGCGTTGAGAAGACTGTCTCCGTCAGCTTCTGAAAATGTTCCCGCTGCTCATAAGCCGCAGGATTAATATATGCACTGATCTTGAAAAGTGTATTATCCTGTGTTTTTACCAACAGGCTGTTGACGAGGATCGCATTCTGGGTCGAGTCAAAGCTTAGCGGACTTGATAAAATCGAAAATAGGCTGTCCTTTTCACAAAGTACCTTCGTCCGGAAATTTATTTTTTCATTTTGCTCTTTCACGCGATCCAGCATCTTATTGTCGCCCAGTGAAAACAGCTCCTGCGCATAAAAAACCAGCCGCATTTCACCGAGGTCGAGAACGATCCGTGTTTCTTCGTTCTCATTAGGATCTGCAGACATAATATCGACACCCCTTTTTATGTTTTTTGCATAAACCGGAAAATCAAAAAATGCCCGGTCATTCAGGATCGATTGTTTGTTGCCGATCCGGATCGTATCCGGATTTTGCGCATGGATGCCCAGGCAAAGTATTCCAAAAAGGAATGAAAGGCAGGTACGGGAGTAGTTTCTATTCATGCGTTTTGTTGTTTTTAGTTTCCCAGCTTCTTCCGGCCTTTCCAGACAATATTCAAGTCGTTCTCGATCTTGTAGTCCTTCGAGTAGGCAAGATGCAAGCGGTTGCGTGTGTCGGGCGTTATTGCAATGTTGGCGATCACATCGGCCGGCGAAAGAACAGAAGGCTTTATTTTAGGAAGCTGCTCCTGCGATTCCTTTCCATAGCCTACCCAGGATCTGACCCCGAATAATACGGCAAAAATATTTCCGAAGAAACCGCCCTTGTTTTCCTGGAAAGCAAACAGGACAGGAGAGAGGATCAGCAGCAATAAAGCGGAAAGAAAATCGAATAATCTTTTATTGCGTTTGTTTTTCGGTTTCCCGATAGAGTTTACATCAATGATATACAGATCTCCGGCAGTATCAATTGAATTGCTCCCGATGATCGATAAGCTCTCCGGCGGTGCGATCTTAAAATCAACATCTGCCGAAACCAGTGTGTGCATATGATCGATGATCACCTGGGAAGAGATATCGCGGGAGCAGAAAATGACTTCGTTTATTTTGTAGATCTCGATCACTTCACTCACCTGGTTGATATCTCCTACATGATCCTTATGCTTTTTTCCGCTGCCATCGATACTGATGAATCCTGCAAAGCTGAAATTGATATTCGTCTGCTTCAGCAAAATGATCACCCGGTCAAACTCTTCCGGTGTGCCGATCACGGCGACCCGTTTACTCTTATCCGGATTCAGGCTGAATTGTTTCAGCCCGCTGAGGTGAAGAAGGAGCCGTGAAACGAGATAAGAGGTGATCACCCAGGCCATTCCGAAAAGGATCAGCGCACGCGAAAAGCGGTAGGCTTCAGGCAATAATGAATACCCGATCAGGATGATCCCGGTTCCGACCAGCACACCCCTGAAAATGCGGAACAACCGGATCGGCTTGTCATAGCCGCCGCTGAGGTAAACGGTGAACATCCAGATGAGAATATAAACAGGAAAAGCGACGGATATGATCGTATCGGAATAATGACCTCCCGCAATGAATTTGAAATTCTTAGCGTAATAATCTTTGATCAGCATCAGTCCTGCAAAGATGAAAGCAAAATCCAGGGCAGGCAATGCGATCGATTTCAGGAAGCGGATGATGATCGCAGCACCGGCTCTCAGCCAGATCGCAAAGTTGATCAGGAGGGAAAAGGTTTTTGCATTGTTTTGCGAAAAATGCTTCTTCGCAAAAATGACCATTGCTTTGTAGAAAACGAACACGTAGTTCACACTGCTTTTTTTCGTGCTCTCTCCTTTGTAATGAATGATCCGTGTCTCCGGAAAATAATAATTTTTGTACCCGCCCAGGAGGATACGATACGAAAGGTCGATATCTTCTCCATACATGAAGAATGTTTCATCCAGCAATCCCACTTTGTCGAGTGCATTTTTCCGCATCAGCATAAATGCTCCCGAGAGGATATCTACTTCGTTGGTTTTATCCTTATCTAAAAAGCCAAGATGATACCTGCCAAAAGTTTTAGAGCGTGGAAATAACCGGGAAAGACCGAAGATCTTATAAAACGCAACAGCCGGCGTAGGAAGTCCGCGCTTGGATTCCGGCAGGAAGTTACCTTTCCCATCCAGCATTTTTACACCCAGTCCGCCTGCATCAGGATGTTGATCCATGAATGCGGTCACCTTTTCAAAAGTGTCCTCTTCAACAACCGTATCTGGGTTCAGCAAAAGAACATATTCCCCTTTTGAAATTTTGATCGCCTGGTTGTTTGCGTAGGAGAAGCCTGTATTCTTTTTATTTTCGATGAGCTGAACTTCCGGGAATTTCTCTTTCACCATTGCGATGGAACCATCCACCGAATTATTGTCGACTACGAAGATCTCGGTTGACAGGTTTTTCGAAGCTTTCCTTACGGAATAGAGGCATTGTTCCAGAAAATGCTGAACGTTGTAATTGACGATGATGATGCTTAGCTTCATTCGGATGCGTCAATTAGTTAATGTGATAATTAGTTGATGTGATAATGTGCGGATTGTAAGGTATAGTTCTCTCTGTCATTTGAGGGGAGCAAATTAACACATTGTCACATTATCATATTATTTAATTGAAAGCGAGTTCTCATACGGAGTACGATTCACGATCGAACGCCCCAAAGTAACTTCATCAGCATACTCCAGTTCATCACCGATCGAGATCCCCCGTGCAATTGTGCTGACGGTCAGGTTAAATTCCTTCAGCCGTTTGTAGATATAAAAATTGGTCGTATCGCCTTCCATTGTTGTGCTCAGGGCCATGATCACTTCCCTGATCTCTCCCGCAGCCGCTTTGACTACCAGGCTTTCAATATGCAGATCCGAAGGGCCTACGCCATCCATCGGTGAAATGATCCCTCCCAGAACGTGATATACACCCCGATATTGCTGGGTGTTCTCAATCGCCATCACATCCCGGATATCTTCTACCACGCATACCGTTCCATGATCACGGTGAGTATTGGAACACACTTCGCATAAAGGCTTGTCGGAAACATTATGACATTTTTCACAATAGCGGAGCTCGGATCTTAACTTAATAAATGCATTTCCGAACTGGCTCACATCTGCCGGATCCTGTTTCATCAAATGCAATACAAAACGCAAAGCGGTCCGCTTTCCCACACCCGGCAACTTGCTGAATTCATTTACAGCTTCTTCTATCAATTTGGACGAAAAGTTCATGAACCCAAAATTACTGAATTTTACCGAGGTTTTAACCTCCTGATGAGTCTTCTAATATGTATTTTTGCACAGCTAAAAGTAAATAGCATGAAGCTTTACAGAACTCTTGTAAATGCAGTGACCGATACGCTACGGAAAATTTTCCGGGAAGGACGCCATGCCGATAAAGCAGTCGAGGAGATATTGAAAAGCAATCCCCGGTTCGGTTCGCGCGACAGGAAGTTTATCGCCGAAAACGTGTATGGGATGGTTCGCTGGTGGAGACTGCTTACAGAAACAGCAGGAACAGATGAGAATTTCCTCCGGCTTTTTGCAATATGGTCCGTTATCAGCGGCCGTGAATTGCCGGATTGGGAGGAGTTCGGGGAAATTGACAATGAAAAAATTCTTGCAAAGCACAGCGAGCTGCTCTCAGTAAGAAAATACCGGGAGTCGGTTCCCGACTGGCTGGATGAGATGGCTTGCAGGGAACTGGGCGAGCCGGTTTGGACAAAAGAGCTTCACGCGCTTAACCAGGAAGCAGCGGTTGTGCTCCGGGTGAATGAGCTGAAAACGTCCGTAGAACAGCTTCAGCAAATGCTTGCTGCGAAGCAGGTTGAAACGAAAAGGACCAGTGAGTGCGGGTTGATACTGCTGAAACGACAAAATCTTCAGCAGCTCGAAGAATACAAAGCCGGCCTGTTTGAGATCCAGGATGCTTCCTCACAGCTCATTGCACCGTTTATGGAATTGAAGAGCGGCATGACCGTCATTGATGCCTGTGCCGGAGCCGGAGGCAAATCGCTGCACATTGCCGCTATGATGAAAAACCAGGGCAGGATCATTTCAATGGATGTGGAAGAGCGTAAGCTGGCCGAATTGGAAAGACGCGCGCAAAGAGGAGGAGTGAGTATTATCCGGACGAAGATTATTTCTGATACATCAATAAATCAATTGAACGCAAAAGCAGATCGCCTGCTGCTCGATGTGCCTTGCTCGGGACTTGGTGTTTTAAAAAGAAATCCCGATGCGAAGTGGAAGCTGACGGAGCAATTTATTTCAGAAATAAAAAGAACGCAGCAGGAGATCATTAGCAATTATTCAGAAATGCTGAAGCCGGGTGGAATCCTTGTATATGCTACCTGCAGCATTCTTCCGTCGGAAAATCAGCAGCAGGTTGAGCGGTTCCTCGATCAGAAAAAGAATTTCGAATTTATTGCCGATCGGAAAATAATGCCTTCGGAAGGATTTGACGGATTTTATATGGCGAAGATTGTGAAACGCTAGCGTGTGTTAACGTGTTAACGTGTTTATGTGTTAAAGTGTTAAAGTGTTAAAGTGTTTATGTGTTAACGTGTTAGTGTTTTTAAGTAATGGTCACATACTATAACACCCAAACACCCAAACACCCAAACACCCAAACACCCAAACACCCAAACACCCAAACACCCAAACACCCAAACACCCAAACACCCAAACACCCAAACACCCAAACACCCAAACACCCAAACACCCAAA
>JBJMLR010000010.1:0-338476 GCA_045805205.1 Bacteroidia bacterium
CGTAGCAGAATCAGATCCTAATCTATCATAAAAATCATGATAATCAGCGTTCTAATAATACACAGTAAACACAGATTCACAGATTTGTAAAGTCCGTTAGATCCCTTGCTCCGATGAAGCTTCGCAAAGGCGAGCGCGTTCCAATAATACACAGCACAGCAAACACAGATTTGTAAATTCGTACAGATTCGTCATTTGTACTCTAAACAGATCCGCGTAAATCATAAAAATTCGTTAAATCCCTTGCTCCGCCGAAGCTTCGCAAAGGCGAGTGCGTTCCATTCATACACAGCACAGCAAACACAGGTTTGTAAATTCGTATAGATTCGTAATTTGTACTCTAAACAGATCCGCGTAAATCATAAAAATCCGTTAAATCCCTTGCTCCGCCGAAGCTTCGCAAAGGCGAGTGCGTTCCATTCACACACAGCATAAACACAGATTTGTAATATTTGTATAGATTCGTTATTTGTACTCTAACCAGATCCGCGTAAATCATAAAAATCCGTTAAATCTGCGTTCCATTCATACACAGCATAGAAAACACAGATTCGTTATCCGTATCTATTTCTTTATAACCTCATCCAGGAACGTCATCATTGCTCTCCAGGAACGTTCATCTGCTTCTTTGTTATAAGCGGCACCTTTGCTGTTATCGTTACCCGCAGCAGGATCCGTAAAAGCATGAACAGCGCCGGAGTAATAGATCATCTGCCAATCCGCTTTGGCATCCTTCATTTCCTGCTGGAATTTTCTGATCTCTTCAGGTGATTCAAAAGGATCGTCGGCGCCATGCAGAACAAGTACTTTCGGTTTTACAGCGAGCGTCGTACGCGCAGAATCTTTCGCGAGTCCGCCGTGGAATGACACCACCCCTTTTACCGGCAATCCCGCTCTTGCAGCTTCAATAGCTCCTGTTCCGCCGAAGCAGTATCCCATTACCACGATATTATCCGGATCGGTGCCTTGTTTAATGAGTGTTTCGATGGCAGCGCGGATGCGGTTATGATAGATCTTGTAGTTCTTTTTATAATAGCCGGCTTGTTCACCTGCTTCTTTCGGATTGGTCACATGCACGTTCTCACCGTAGATATCAGCAGCAAGCACATTATATCCCAGCTTCCCCAGTTTTTCAGCGCTGGTTTTTTCATGCGCCGTAATTCCCATCCAGGCGTGAATAATCACAATTCCCGGCGCCTTCTTCTTGTCGGTTTTTTTGATCGCCGAAGGCACATAATAGCCGCGCAGCTTGGTAGTGTCGTCCTTGTATTCAAGGTCGGTGCCCTGGGCGAAGGATCTGAAATTGAGAGCTGCGAGAAAGAGTAAGACGAGGGTGAAGTTTTTCATGGGTTTGGTCTGAAATTGTCCCTAAAAATAGTAAACAATAATGCCAATGCTAAATTAAATAGTCAAAACTGTATTGTTATTCAATACATATAAATTTTTCGAAAGATCATTAAAGCTATAATTTACCAGTATTCAAATATCACCGACGATATTGAAGGTACATGCAATGGCAAATAGAGTATGGGTGTTAAAATCTGTTCCAGATGAAGATAGGTCTTATGTGAGTGAGGGAAATTATAACGATGAGTTATCCAAAAGATATGTTTACGATAACTTCGTTCCGAACTACAAGCAATTGCGGGTGGGAGATTTAGCAGTTATTATCGACAAGGAAATAATTCTAGGATTTGCGAAGGTTGAAGACATAAACTCCGTCGCTGGGAAGAAGAATCGTAGGCGTTGTCCAGAGTGTGAAACAACTAATTTTGAAGCACGAAAGCAAAAAACTCCTCGATATCGATGCAATAATGGTCATGTGTTTTCTGAATACTCATCCGAATTGATAGATTCAATTAATTATACAGCTAGTTACGAAAACTTTTATATTAAGGCTGAAGAGAAAATTTCAATTTCCCAGTTACGTCCTTTTTATATCAATAATTATAATCGTAATATGTCTATCCAATTTTTGGATTGGACATTCTTGAGTAAGAATCACAGTAATGTTCTGCAGCTACTTTTGAATAGCAATGATAAACATATTTTACCCACTGATGCTCTTGAAGGCAATCTAGACATAGACTTGGTATATATTCCCAATAGTTTAGACGAAAGAAAGGTTGCAGATACTCAGATAAGAATAAGGAGAGGACAGAAGAAATTTAGAGATGGATTGAGAAAAAGATACGGTGATAAATGCATGATCACCGGTTGTGAGCTGTTGGATGTGTTGGAGGCGGCCCATATTAACCCATATTTAGGTGAAAAAGATAATAATCTGTCTAACGGATTGTTGCTGCGAACCGATATTCATACTTTATTTGATTTAGATCTAATAGGTATTGAACCGGACACACTCATGATTCATGTTCACGGTTCTGCATACAGAAATGGATACGAAAGGTATCATGGTAGAATATTGCAAGGGTGGAAAGAAGGTATACGGCCAAGTAAAAAGGCGCTAAACCAGAAGTGGAAAAATTTTACTCCGAATATTGTTATCGGGTGATTTGTGGGACGAATATGAAAATGCTCTATTTATAATTAAGCACCAAACCTCTGCGCTAATCGCAGCAATTATCGTCGTTTTAGTCGCAGCTAAATAGCAAAAAAATCTCACCTTTTAACCTTCGCTACCGGCTCCCCTCTCATTGCAGCATCCACCAGGTAAGCAAGGTATTTCGAAAAGTCTGAGATGTCCTGTTCCACACTTGCTTTTTCGAGAGCAGCCATATAAGTATCGCGTTCTTCAACAGGAATAACTGTCCAGGGATATCCACCCGAAGCCAGCATAGCATTCATGAGAAATCTTCCCATGCGTCCATTTCCATCCATGTATGGGTGAATGAACACAAAAATGAAATGTCCGAGCACTGCACGGACGCTGGCTTCAGGTTCGTTCTTAAGAAGATCGAAAAGTGCAGGCATGGTATCCCGCACAGCTTCGTTACTCACGGGTACATGTTTCGATCCGCCAATGTACACTTGCTGATTCCGGTATCCTGCCAGATCCTGCGGTTTGAGAATACCCGCAGTAACACTTGGCGCAAAAAGCTCCCTGTACCATGTTGTGTGATCCTCATCTATTGCTTCCCCCGGACTACGGCCTTTTAAGATACTGAGAATACTTTCTTTTACTTTTTCTCTTGCGAGATAATATCCCCGCGCCGCCATAACGTCTTTTTGTTTTTTGTCTTCTTCATTGCCTGAGCTATCCCAGGTGCCGCTTCTCACTTTTTCAATGAGCTCTGGAGTTACACGATATCGTTCAATTGAAAGAGAGTGGTAAGCGTCAGCTACATAAAGCTCTTCCACTTGTTTCATATACGCAGCAATGTCTTTTGGAGCTTCAGGCGCCTTTGGAAATTGTGCGATGATCGTATCGCGCATCTCACTCCAGAACAATTTGATTCGGTTGACGAAAGGGGATCTTTCTCTGTTTGAAAAAAACACCGGACTTGGGTATTTGAAAGGATCGCTTTCTCTGGATTTATATTCCGCTGCATTCATTGCAGAAATAATATCGTCGGCGATCCTGTCTCTTCCGATATTTCTCATCGCTCCGGCAAGTCTTCCGGCGATAACCGTATGCCCGCCTGCCAACAAGGGGTCTAGCAGTTCGGAAGCATCCCCGATCATGCTCAATGCTGTGCGAACATCTGTTGCAGTTTTTTCAAATACAGATGGAGTACAATGTACAAGTGAAGACGCAAGATCCATCATCCGGATGCTATTAACGCGAACGAACTTTGCTGATGCCGGTAGAACAGCTTCCATATGGAGAATGGAAGTTCCTGCTAACAGCTCCGTAAGAAAGTTTGATTTTGCAGACGTGCGGATGATCAGTTGCTTCGGAACGGTGTAATTACCAGTATGCAATAACAATGACTGGTCCGGGAAGAGATAATAATCTTCGCCGTATCTTGCTTCAAGATATTCGCCACAGAAATTCCAGAAGTTTGTATACCAGTGTGTAGTATCGCCAACACGCTCACCAGCAGGTACGGCAATATACCAGCCTTGAAGCACTTCCTGTAAAAAACCATTTTTCAGCAGACGCTCACGGTGAATCCTGCTTAACGAGTCCGTTCTGATCGCTGTGATATTCTGATCCTGTAGCCTTTTTAAAGCTTCCAGGGATAGGGCTAATTTTTCATTCGGCTCTGGCATAACAAACTGATAATAAGCATTTTGTATTTAACCCAGGATTTTGTGCTGTACGTATCCCAGGATTTTATGTTGTACGTACCCCAGGATTTTATGTTGCACCAAACCCAGGATTTTGTGTATTATTTAGATTAATATCTTGATTGTCAACATAATGCAAATAAATGTTTTACTATCCGATTCCTCTGTAAAAATTTCTATTTTTATCAAAATCTTCTCCTTATGATCGCAGTAGTCCTCATCGTGGTTTTCGCCGGAATAATCGTTTTCGGAATTTTCTTTAATGAAAAAGCAAAGATCAAACGCAAGCTGAAAAAAATGCCACTGCGGATGATCTCGGAAGTAATGACCGGCGAGGAAGCAAAGATCTCCGGAACGATTACCTATGCCGGAAAAACGATCGTAGCTCCTTTGTCAGGCAGAAAATGTTCTTATTATCACATCCAGGTGGAACAAAAAGTCAGGAGAGGAAAGAGCACACACTGGGAAACCATCCTCAATGAAGAACAGGAAGGCGATGTTGTGATCCGCGACGGAAGGAATTACGCATTCATCAAAGCAACCGGCAGCAAAAGCTATGTGGTGGAGGATGGTAATTTTAAATCGGGTTTTATGAATGATGCGTCGGAGCATCTGAATGAATTTCTTACCCAGCGCGGGATCAAATCCACGAACTGGCTCGGAATGAACAAAAGCATCCGCTACAAAGAAGGTGTGCTTGAAGAAGGCGAAAATGTTATCGTTGCCGGTTTGATGCGCTGGGGAAATAAATCTGAAAAAAGCCTGGAGATCCCTTCTGAAAAGCTGCTCATGGTTGAAGCTCCGCCTAAAGGATTCGTCTATTTTACCGATGACAGCAAGCTCGGCGGATCCTGAACAACGATCTCCGGGTACCTTTAAGTTTCCATAATAGCACGTTCACCGAATAGCCAGTTACTTTTCGCTTTTCCCGCCGTTTAACAAACAAAGAGGAGGAGCTATGAAGAGGAGAGGATTATTATTGGGGATCTGTTTATTTATCACGTCGGTTTTTACTACCTGCAAAAAAGAAGATTCGCCGGTCATCGTGGTCGACAATGGCACATGGAAAGTTTCCTATTTCAATAAAGGCGGAGATGACCGGACCGCTCATTTTACAGGATATAGTTTTCGTTTCGATAAAGGCGGAAAACTTTCTGCCAACAATGCCGGCGGATCGAACATCGGTTCCTGGTCCTGCAACTGCGAAAACGGTAAAATGGATTTTATCATCAGCTTTAACTCTCCTCCCGTCAATGAGCTGAATCAAACCTGGCACATCATGGATCAAACACCCAAAGCATTACAGCTACAGCATGTAGGAAGCAGCGCAACGGATTATCTCACCTTTCAGAAAGAGTAATTCACTCCGCAGCTTTTTCCCGGTCAAAGAACTGGATCTTTGATTCTCAGAATTTTTTTGTATCTTTTCTGTAATCTAACCTTCCCAAAACAGATCAAGATGGCATATCAACCGGTTCCAACATGGTATGGTACATTTACTCCGATTTACTATGAGCCTGTTCATATAAAGGGCGGAAGATCTGTGGGTGTAAATATGTACATGGAATTTAAACCCAATGAACGTGTCATCGATGCGAAAAAGATCGGATTTGTTCAGGTTGCAAAAGTGTTGAAGGATAATAAGCCGGATCAGGCTGAAAAACATCAAAAGCGGATTACAGTGAAGAAAAATGTCGGAAAGGACTATTATCTTGATCAGTACTCCGGATTCCAAAATCCGCTATATCCTACCGGGAAGGAAAAAAGTCCATCTGTAAAAAATGCGAAGAATAAACTGGGAGGATATGAAGCCGACAAGCATCCCGAACCGGTTGATTATTCTAATAAAGGGGAACTGCTCGATCTTCAAACAGATGAGGAAACGCTTGTTGATAGAAAATGGGCAAACTTCGGGGAGTTCGGACATCGTTATCTGAAGCCAAATTCAGACGTACAGCTACCACCCAATACTCCAAATCCGAATACCTCCATGTTCGAGGAAAAAGATGCTTCTTTTCAGGATTGTCCTTATAAAGAAGAGATAGTGGATGGATCCTGCGAAGAATTTGAGACCACAGCCCTGGTAGCCGATGGAAAACAAAAAGGCCTCTATCTCGGTTCGGTCACATGGGGATGGTCGCGAACGGGGGTAGACGAAACGGGCTTTAAACAATCTCCTTTTCTTATAAAATCGGAAGGTGCTCCGTCGGAAACCTTCTTTAAATCAGCAGAGTTGTGGAATCATTCAAGAACAAGCGGACTAAGAAGAACAGTCGATCTTCCTATGAGTGAAGGTACTGTGGTGAAAGATCAGCTGAAGTTTTATAAAAAGGATAACGTTGCGGATGTCGATCCGATCACGCCGGACAAACAACTTGCGAAAGGTACACATTGCAGAATGATCGGGGAAGCGAAAGGATATCTGCGAATCCGGGTCCTCGATGCAGCTGAAACCTATGAAGAAGGGTTTGTGCCGATGATAGAAGACGCAAATCCGACCGTTGATAAAATGAATTCACTTCCAAACTGGCCAAAGCCGCAGGTGCCCAAGAAAAAATAATGAGCCGGATTTCGATATTGATCATATTTATTTTTTATTTCCTGGCTCCGGGACTTAAAGCACAACCCGGAAAGGAGCATCCCGACAGCATATTGCTATACAAAAACGGGAAGGACAGCGTTCGCTTTATTTATAAAAAAGACAGGGTATTTAAAGAATTATATTATTTCCCTTCAGGACAAAAGCAGCAGCAGATCACTAATGTTAAGGAATATAAAAAAGGTGATTATCACCAGTGGAAATCGAAATATATTACCTGGGATGAAAAAGGAAAAACGATTGAACGGTCAAGACAGAATATTGAAAAAAAGGGAGCGGCAAAAAGATATCATTCGTGGACCTTTAAAAAGAATGGGAGATGTTGTTTAAGAAAAGAAGGACATGGCTGGGGAACAAAGAACTGATGTGGTCATGAATAATGAAACTATCTCAGCCAACACCATCACCCTCCGTTCGGAATTAGTTTGGTTCGATACATTGCTCCGATACAGAGCTTATCATCGGGCGAAATTACTTTTTGAAGAGAACCGGGGAACTGATCCGGGGACAAATCCTTTTTTTGATGATGTGCGATCGCTCCCACAAACACCTATCGACCCGCCGCTTCCCAGGGAAAAGGAATCCGTTTTTGGAGATTTTCTGAGACATTCTCTTTTTGATGTTCCGGAGCGGACCGCCATCATACTTTCCCTGTTCCCTCATATTTTTCCCGGCGCCCTGGAGCAATATGCCGGATCCGATCACTTTCTTGCTATTTTGAGCGAACTGGCATTAAAGAAAACGACTTCCGGCCGCATGCTTCCTACCGGCGAAACATTACTCTATCTTCTTGCCGGAACTGATCTTGAATTAAGACTTAAGTTGCTTTACCTTTTTGATAAACAACATCTTTTTTTTATCAATGATATCCTGGCACTGGAAGAAGTTCCTTCAGCTGAGCCGGGACTGAGCGGCGTATTGAAACCCTCACGCGGGCTTCTGGATATTGTTGCACTCGGTTATATACGGAGGCCGGATTTTAGTCCTGATTTCCCGGCAAAGCTTATAAGTACAGATATGGAATGGGATGATCTCGTGTTGGGGGAATCTACCAAACAACAAGTAGAAGATCTGAGAAGCTGGCTCAGATACAGATCGGTAGTCATGAATGATTTGGGAATGGGGAGGAAAATGAAAAAAGGTTTCAAGGCATTGTTCTATGGACCACCCGGAACTGGAAAAACACTCACTGCTGCTATGTTGGGAAAAGAGCTGGATAAGGATGTTTACCGGATTGACCTCTCTATGATCTCTTCTAAATACATCGGTGAAACGGAGAAAAATCTGGCAAAAATTTTTGACAGAGCGGACCGCTCCGATTGGATCCTCTTTTTTGATGAGGCGGATGCACTTTTCGGAAAACGAACGGTCACCGAAAGTTCTAATGACCGTTATGCGAACCAGGAAGTGAGCTATCTGCTGCAGCGTGTGGAAGAATACGCCGGAGTGGCAATCCTCGCTTCTAATTTTAAAGCGAATATAGACCAGGCATTCCTGCGTCGGTTCAATTCCATTGTTTATTTCCCTTTTCCAAAAAAGGACGAGAGGCTCAGGTTATGGAAATCATTCATTCCGGAAAAGGTGAAACTTGCTGCAGACTTAAATTTAATGACGGTAGCCGAAAAATACGAGCTTACCGGAGCGCATGTGGTAAATATTGTCAGTGACGCACTGATAAAAATGCTCGGAGAGAATAAAAACGAGCTCGATGCTGGCATGATACACTTCGCAGTTGTTAAGGAACTTGCCAAAGAAGGCAAAACCGTCTGATATTTTTCCAGCCCCTCCTGTTCTTCGATTCGAAATAAATAATTCGTACCGGGAACCCCGGTAATTTCTTTCCCAATTTCCCGCCACTTCCGTGGTATTATTTTTTTGTGATCCGTTCTCGTAAAAAATCTAAAAAATAGGAGGACAATCTATGAGAAATTCTGGCTACGGATCAAATGGTTACGGTCGGGGAGACAACAATTACGGTTACAATAACAACCGGAATAATAATGAGAACAGCGCACGTTATGACAACGAACGCGGGTATGATGAATACCAGCAGGATCGGGGTGAAGAACGAAGGAATTATGGAAATTACCAGGGCAGCAGCTATTCCCGCAGCGGAGACGGCCAAACCAGCTATGGAAGCGGACGGAACGATAGCTCCTACAACTCTCGCCGCGGAAACTCGAGAACTTACGGAACCTACGACGATGATTACAGTGACAACAGCTACGGCTACAATTCACGCAGCGGAAATCGTTATGCGGACGATGAGGATTTTGAGAGTGATTATGAAAGCTCCGGCAATTACGGTGAGACCTACAATAACGAAGATGATTACAGCAGCCGGGTGTATGGCCGCGGTTACAATAATGATTACGAGGACGATAATTACGATAGCGACAACTATCGCGGAGACGATTACTCCGGTGAGGATTACTCCTATTCAAATGAAGACCTCGGCGGAAATGGCCGTCGTGAAAGAAGATTTTTCGGAAGGAACGATCGCAGCAGCATGTCACGCGGCGAAGGAAATTCGTATCGCGGAAATGATTTCTCCCGCAACGGATATTCGGGGAATGGCTCCGGCTCCGGCCGGGAATATACCGGTAACGGTATGGGCCGTCGTAACCGGGAATATTCTTCAAGCTATTAATCAAACGGGAGCATGAAGGATCAGCAGCTCTTTCATGCTCTTTAACAAACTATTTATGGAACGTTCAGCGAAAGCACACTGGTCGGGAAACCTGAAAGACGGCGACGGAACATTACAAACGCAAAGTGCGGCATTGGATGGCACACCCTATAGTTACAATACCCGGTTCGGGGAAGAGATCGGTACAAACCCGGAAGAGCTTCTTGCTGCAGCTCATGCCGGCTGTTTTACCATGGCGGTTGCTTCAGCAATAGAAAAGGCAAAACACAAAGCGGATGCGCTTACAACGGAATGCCGGATCAGCATGGAAGGATTGAAGATCACAGGCGCTCATTTGAAAATAACAGGAACGGTGCAGGGAATGAACTACGGAGAATTTGAGAACATTGTAGCTGACATGGCGAAAAACTGTGTCATCTCCAAAGCACTTGCCGTTCCTATCACATATGAATCGTCTTTTTAAATAAAGGAGAAATGAAAGGATTTTTACTCGCGATATTCTCACTGCTTATTTTTACCCTTAAAGCGCAGGTCTATACTGCCGGAACGGTTTACACGCAATACGCGGACATTGCACCGGACAAGCTGATCACCTATCAGGCTACACCCTACACGCACATGATCTACGACCTGAATATTTTCGGGGACAGTACAAGCGATATTGAATTCATCGCGCATGGAGCCGTGAGCTCCGGTGGCGCCGCTGCTTATCTTGCGGTTATTCCGCTTGACTCCAATCTTTCCATTCGTTTCGGCAGGTTCGATTCCGTGTTTGTGCCGGCAACTTCTTCCTGGTACATAACGAAAGTAGCGAAGCCGCTGAATAACGGTGACGCTATTAATGGAACCTCTGCATTATGGGACGATACACTTTTATACATGACGGACCATTCCGGTTCGGGCGGGGGAAACAAGAATGTGAATGATTTCATCGGCGGCGACAGGTACGTCGGACTCTGGTATCAGAATGGCGCAAGCTCCTGGTATGGCTGGATCCGTGTAAACTGTATCACACAGGATTCGGTGTACATAAAGGATTATTCTTATGCGCTGGGAAGCGTTGATATTTCGGAAAAGACTGAGCCTGTCATTCAGGTTTATCCAAATCCGGCAAATGATCTGATCCGGCTGGAAGCTTCGGGTCCGGCTTTGGATCAGGAGATGATCCGGCTGACTGATCTTTCGGGAGCGGAAGTGCCAGCAGATATTTCACGCACCCGGACGGGTTTTCAGATCTCGCTGGCAGCGCTTTCGCCCGGAGTTTATCTCCTCAGCTATCATTCGTCAGATTCAGTTATTACAAAAAAGATCATCAAAACTAAATTAAACTAAAATGAAAAAACTTTTACTTGTATTTTTTTCTGTCGCCTCTTTTGCTTCTGCAAATGCACAGTCGTTCTATGCCGGAAATATGTATCCCCAGTACACGGATATCACTCCCGATCACCTGGTGTATTACACCTATTTCCCATATACGCATTTTGATTTCGATATGGATATTTTTCCGAGCGCGGGGAATGATGTCGAGATCACTTCCGATGGCTCTTCGTCTCCCGGAGGTTCATCCGCGTATATCAATATTAAATCGCTGAGCCCGGATGTATACATCAGCTTTGGCCGGCTGGATTCTGTTTTTGATTCGACAAGCACCTCATGGCTTGTAACGAAAGTAGCGAAGCCACTGGCATACGGAGAGCTCATCAATTCGGGTGCAACTATCTGGGATAATTCAATGCAATATATTGTTGATCATTCGGCTTCGTTCGGCTGGACCAAAAATGTAAATGACTGGATCGGTGGAGATCGTTACGTAGGCTTAAAATATGTCAGCGGTCCGAATTCCTGGTACGGCTGGATCCGCCTGAACTGCTTCAAGCAGGATTCGTGTTATGTAAAGGATTTTTCTTCCGCCATGAATACGGTGGGCATCGTT
The DNA here is from genome assembly GCA_045805205.1 of Bacteroidia bacterium. Taxonomy (GTDB): domain Bacteria; phylum Bacteroidota; class Bacteroidia; order 2-12-FULL-35-15; family 2-12-FULL-35-15; genus 2-12-FULL-35-15. The sequence goes on from JBJMLR010000010.1 coordinate 11,377, forward strand.
GAAACAGCAAGCGAATATCCGGCGATCTATCCCAATCCGTCAAAAGAAATTTTTTATATCGATAACCTTGACCTGAATTTTTTCAGGCAGGAGAATATTTCACTCACGGATCTTTCAGGAAGAAAAGTAAATTTTTCTTCGGAGAAGATCGGAACAAGAGTAATTATCAAACCGGAGAGCGTTTCTGCAGGTTGTTATTTGCTGAAATACGCCGATGAGCGCTGTACATTTGCGAGAACGCTTGTTGTGGTGAACAATTAGTCCCGCGCACAGACCCCTGGGGCCTTAAAGACCCCTGGGGTCTTAGGGGCTTAACGCTACTTTGCAATCCTCTTGCGGTGGTACACATACGATACAGTGCCAACCGCAAATAAGACCGCGATGAAGATCGGTCCGCCGATATCGTGCAGCATTGCAACCGAATAGGCAGCACCGATCAGGTCGTATGCTAAACCGGCATAAGCCCACTCTTTCAGCCGGGGAAAACCGGGAATCACAATGGCGATCGCTCCGAGCATTTTTGCAACTCCAAGGAAGGGAAGCAAATAAATGGGATAACCCAGCATTCCGTTCATGAATTTTATGGTAGTTTCATTCACGATCACATCACCGAACGCGGTGAAAAACATGAACGCAGCAAACAGCCCCGTAAAGATCCAGTAAATGATTTTGTCTTTTTTTGTCATGGTTATTTGGTTAAATGGTAGATAAAAGGAACGCGGATGAAGCTGCAAACAGGAATTTACAGCAGATCCTTATTTGTTAAAGCAGCAGATCTGCGATCATCTGATTTTTCCGGGTTATCTGCGTTCTATTGAATTTTTTCAAGGTAAGCATCCAGCTGGTCAAATGTGCCGCCAAAGCCCTGCTGCATGTTTTCGAGCAGAGAATAATATCTTTCTTCTTCATCCGGTTTCGCATTGATCGGATGTCCGGTCAGATTCATCGTGGTAATTCCGTTTTTCTCTGTCAATACGATCTTGTTATAGATCTCCAGCGGCCAGTTATCGAAAAACGGAGCACGTGTGATATTGCCTTTCTCATCCGAAAAAGAATTCACGAACTCTATCAGGTCGGATCGGCGGATGGAGTGATAAACAAAAAGTCCGTACATGGAACTCCCGTCAGGCGCGCTCATGCTGTAATGGAAGATCCCCTGCGGGCGGAAGTCCAGCTTCAGAACAGTCAGTGCCGTTCCTTTCGGGCCCCACCATTGAGCGAGCGCCTCTGCTTTCGCAAACGCATCAAAAACGATTTCTTTTGGAGCTTTGAACTCACGGACAATGCTGAACTCTTTTCTTTTCGGTGCTGTCATAATATTACATTTTTAAGAAATTTTCCAAACCGGTATTAATGATATGATCCCAGCCCTGCGCGAAATTGTTCCTGTTGAAAACATCCATGGATGGATCGAAGGGAACGGTAAATTCATGTGAGAAGTTAAGCTTCGTGGTAGTTGCGTCCACGGCAGTGAGTTTCCAAGTGATGGTGGACATGCCGGTGTAACCGGGATATTCCCATGAATGCACCAGCTTTTCATTTTTTTTGAACTCAAGGATCCTTCCGCGATGCAGCCATTGTTTGCCTTCGGGATCTCCGCCATGCCATTCAAACCATGAGCCGGTCTCCAGCTTGAAACCTTCCGGCATATCGAAATACCATTTTTTCATTTGTTCACGATCGGTAATCGCTTTCCAGACAACGCTAACCGGAGCGTGATAAATCTTTTCTAATTTTATCGTTTCCATTTTCTTTTTTCTTAGTCACCCAGTCACCTGGTTACTTAATCACCTATTTCTCCGAACAAGTGAACATCCAGTTGATCCCGTATTTATCGGTACAGCTTCCGAAGTATGCGCCGAAGAACATGTCCTGGAGCTCCATCGTTATATTTCCTCCGGCCGATAATTCATCGAACAGGCGTTTTGTTTCTTTTCTTGTTTCAGGCTCTACGTTGATGTGCATGTTATTTCCCTGGATCAGTTTGAAACCCATGCTTTCCGGTGCGTCGGTAGCCATCAGAATATGTCCGCCGGTAATCGGAAGCTCTACGTGAATGATCATATTTTTGATCTCTTCCGGCATCGGAGGGTGACCTGAATCTGCAGGAACATCTCTGAACCGCTGCATTCCACCGTTGAATTCCGTTTTGAAAACGCCTTTGTAAAAATTGAATGCCTCTTCGGTGTTTCCCGGGAAGTTCAGGTAGGTTGTGGTTCTGGCCATGTTGTTTGGTTTTAAATGAGTGTGAAGTTGTTTTTGTGTTTTGATATACGTTTCGAGCTTCTCCAGGTTCTGACGGAGTCCTTCATCTGCTTTGAATGTTTTAACGGTCTGGATGAATTCTTCTTTCGATTGGAACAGCATATGCCAGCTCAGCAGCGTTTTTTCTCCCTGGCTTTCAAAAGTAATAGTGGCAGTGAACTTCGGACCGCTGATGTGTTCATAAACGATCTTCTTGTTTTTTACGAGCTCCTTAAAGACGCTTTTATTTTTATAGTCCGTTCCATCGGGGCCATGCATTGTCAGGTCCCATTCACCGTTTTCTTTTGTATCCATCCGGTGAATTGTATTTGTAAAGCCATTGGGGCCCCACCAGTTTTTGATGTGTTCGGGATCGGTCCATACTTCCCAAACCAGGTCCACAGGAGCGTTCAGTGTTCTTTCCATTCGCAGTTCGCGGTCGGATGTATCATTTTTCATAGTCATGGTTTTTGAACGAGATAAGATGTCATTTTTGTAATACGGCCGTTAAAAAGTGTGTAGGTATTATGAAACCAGGCGCTCCAGGGCGTTCCGTCTTTAAGCATTGCTTTTACTTCTCCTTCTACTGCAACCTGGTTTCCCTCACCGATCTCATTTATGGTGGCAATGACAGGATCGCCGGTAAAGGCATCGTTGCGGATATTTTTCCGGAATTCTTCTTTCCCGATAGCAGTGAATGCTCCGGCAACCTGCCATTGTACATCATCTGCAATGCAGCAACAGGTCTTCGCTTCCTGTTTCGAAGCCCTTGTTAAGCCGCCGGATCGTTTCTTTATTTTTTTCGACCATATTTTTTTTCTTTTTTTAGTTTTTCCAGGTAGAGCTCCAATGCATCGAGCTTACTTTCCCAGAATTTTTTGTATTGTGCGATCCAATCGTTCACTTCGCTGAGTTTATCAAGTTTTGCTTCGCAATAGCGTTCACGTCCTTGCTGTTTTATTTCAATAAGACCGCATTCAGTGAGCACTTTTACATGTTTGGAAACCGCCGGCCGGCTGATATTGAAGTTGTCAGCAAGGGCATTCAGCGTTAACGCTTGTGCAGCCAGCAGCCCGAGGATCGCTCTGCGGGTGGGGTCTGCAATGGCCTGGAATACATCTCTTCTCATTTCTTTTTTAAATCTGCACATCCGAAATCTGCGCATTCGCACTTCAGATATGTAACAATTCGGTTACAAATATATATGTAACAATTTGGTTACGCAAGTATTTTTAAAAGAATTTATATTTTTTCAGCATTAGCAAGACTTCCGGGAGCGATGAAAGAATGCATTTCAACGAAAATTCGGGAAAATGGGTGGAAGCCGGGCGTAATTTTATGCAAAACCTAAAACGAAATCTTATGTTAAAGTGGTCAGCAATTTTTCTTATTATAGCGATTGTCGCAGCAGTATTTGGATTTACCGGGATCGCATCAGCTTCAGCTGGAATTGCGAAGGTGCTCTTCGGAATTTTTGCAATTCTCTTTTTGATTGCACTGATATTGGGAGTTACCGCATTTAAGAAGTGATTAAGTGATTAAGTGATTAGGTAACTAGGTGACTAGGTGACCAGGTGACTGGGTAACTGGGGGATCGTGCTGCGACAGTATTATCCGTTTTTACCCGTTTATTTACCGGGTAATAAAAATTACGCTTGTAATATTGTGGTATGAGACCACACAAAAATTTACTTGCCTGGAAGGAATCTATTCTTTTAGTTCAGGATATCTATAAATGCACATCGGAATTTCCGGACCCGGAAAAATTCGGATTAATTTCCCAGCTTCGAAGAGCAGCGGTTTCCGTTCCTGCAAATATATCCGAAGGCGCTGCCAGAAATACGAAAAAGGAGTTCATCCAATTTCTTTATATCTCCTCTGCATCACTCAGCGAAATGGAAACTCTTTTGATCATTTCAACCGAATTGAATTTCATTACAACTGAGCAAAACGAATTTCTGTACAGAAAAATGAACCGAATAAGCTCTCTGCTTCAGGGCCTGATAAAGAAACTAAAATCGAACTTATAAAGATATCTTCCCAAGTTCCCTAGTCACCTGGTTACTTAGTCACCCAGTCACCCATTACCCAATCACCTTCTAAAGAATCTCTTTCGGGATCACCCGCATGATCCTTGCTTTGGCATTTTTCTCAAACGTACTTTGAGAATCCGGGTTGGATGTTAAGGTCGTTTCCCAGCTGTTCCCGGGTTTCATTTCTTCCATCATACCGTCGAGAACTCCCGATGAAATTTCTTTGGAATGGATAACGGTTACGCATTCGGTATTGAGATTTGCGCTTCTCGGATCGAGGTTGAATGTTCCAACGACGGTGATCTCTCCATCGATCACCATTGATTTTGCATGCAAGCCGAATACCGGTGTGAAATCCATTGTCTTCTGCAAAGCGCCGGTCATGATCTTCTTCCGGATCGCCGCATCCGGCCGGAATTCAAATATCCTGACTCCCGTATTCAGCAGTGCCTCCCGGTCGCGCTGGTAGCCGCTGAACGCCTGGAGATTGTCCGTTGAAGCAAGGCTGTTCGTTGTGATCTTTACTTCTACACCACGCTTTACCGCATCCGCAAAAAGTTCTTTGCCAAGATCGGTTGTCACAAGATAAGGCGACTGGATCGTAATGGATCTCTTTGCATTTTTCACCAGGGCGATCAATGCATCGGTGGTTACGCCGCCGCCTGTCAGGCTGTTACTCTGGTTTTTTCCCGGAACATCGCTGATAAAATTCACACTGTCCACCCACTGCAATTTACCGGATGAAACGATCCGCTCAAAAGCTTCCGGAATATTCCTGATCTGCTCTCTCACCTGCGGCCAGAAATTCGCCGAGTCACATGCATATTGATGCAAAGCATCGAACCGGTCCGGCTTATTGTCGATAACGGCATTAGAAAGCTCCGTTACCGGACGGGCGATCGGACTGCTCCAGAAAGCATTGAAAGAATCTCCGACATCCTTGACCACACCACCGATCAGCAGCACATCGCGGTCACGGAAATTATATTCGTGATCATAGTCAAAATATTCATCAGCGATATTTCTTCCACCGGTGATCACTACTTTTCCATCGACGGTAAATGTTTTATTGTGCATCCGCTGATTTACACCGCTGAAATTATTTTTCACCGCCGAAAATTTTTCGGCCGCATTTTTACCCACATTGGCGACCGGGTTATAAATTTTGATTTCGATGTTCTCATGTGAATCCAGCGCCAGCAATTTTTCTTCATCAGCTTCTACCATTACGTCATCCACGAGGATTCTCACTTTCACTCCACGGTCTGCAGCTCTCACCAGATAATCAACAGCGATCAGGCCCACATTATCAGCCGAAAAAATAAAGTACTGGATATCAATGCTTTTTTCGGCGCTTTCGCAGAGATAAGCTCTTGCACACATGGAACCTCCGCCATCTTCGAGAACATACACGCCGGTTTTGCTCGTCATTTGTTCATCAAAAGGCTTCAGCTTTTCAGCCAGTCCGCCACCGGCGGGAAAGTGGATGGAGGAACAAAAGTCGGGTCGGTCGCCAAGTAATTCTTTTGGCTGCTCGGAAGAACAGGAGCTGAGTGCAAATAGCAAGGGAAGAAGGAGTCGTTTCATGACGTAAAAGTAGGAAAAGAAAGCAGGTGCGAAAAAGAAGCGGCCGCCGTTCGTTTCCGATCCGGCGGCCTCAGCCACTAACTAATACTTTCGGTTTCTTTTTGCCTGGCTGGATCTTCGGCGATCGCCGCATCACGGATATTCTTCTGGACCGCTACTGCTGCAAACAATGCCAGCGTGAACGACATTGCGTAAAACCCTTTTTCGCTGCGCATCAGTTCCGCATTCCATAAGCCGACCACCAGCAGCAGGATCGATAAGATCGTTGCGATCCAGGAAATACCATAGTAGATGGCGGTGACCGGAATACCTTCCAGCTGATCACGGACCGCTTTCTGAAGGGAAACGGCGGAAAACAATCCGAACATTAATACTGTAAAATAATAACCTTTTTCATTCAACTGCATTTGAGCGTTCCATAAACCGATGTTGTAGGAAATAGCTCCCGCAAATAAAGCTACCCATGAAGCAGCGATAAAAGCAAATGATGGTTTTTTCATAGAATTTGTTTTTTATCCACCGGGTACCTGCGCTGAAGCTTTTATGCAGCTTAGGTTCTAAAATGGTGGGTTGATTGATGGGACAAAGGTGCGGAGAAGAGAAGCTCCGGCATTTTGATAATTATCAAAAACGGAGGAGCTTAACAAATTTTCACACTTCCGCCCGGATGCGGCTGAGCGTTTCCTGTGTAATGCCAAGGTAGCTGGCAATTTGCCCGAGCGATGCACGCCGGAGCAGGGAAGGCTTGGATTTGCTTAAGGACTGGTAACGCTCTTTCGCGCTTTTGAATTGAAGGTTGAGAAGCCGTTCCTCCAGCTTCAGATAATAGTTTTCAGTAATGATCCGGCCAAGACGCTCGGTCTCCGGAAATGTTGTATACAGCTGCTGAAGCACTGCGTAGGGAATCTGAATGAGCTCGCAGTCTTCCAGCGTTTGGATATTTTCGAAGGAAGGCTTGAGCGCAATAAAAGCATATAAGCAGGTTGCAAATTCATTTTCCTGCGCAAACCAATTCGTGATCTCTTTGCCGTCGTCAAAATAATATCCCCGCATGAGCCCTTTTTCAATGAAGTAAAGGTCGGTACAGCGATGACCGATCTCCACGATCAATTTGCCTTTCGGAATGGAAACCTTCGTGCAATTGTTTTTAAGCTCCGATGCCAGCACATCCGAAACAGAAAGCAGTGAGGAAAGGTGTTCGAGGAAAGGCATGTTCAAAAATTTATTGAATATACAGATTTTTTTTCCTTATCGTTCTGTAACTTTGCGCTTAGGCACTTAGTTACCCAGTCACCTAATCACCTTTCAATGTCACTCTATATCACATCTCTCAACTCGGGCAGCAATGGCAATTGCTATTACATTGCGAATGGCAGGGAAGCCGTCCTGATCGACGCGGGATTATCCTGCCGGGAGACGGAGAAGCGGATGGCGAGGCTGGGATTGAATATCCAGAAAGTGAAAGCGTTGTTCATTTCACACGAACATTCCGATCACATTAAAGGAGTAGAAGTGCTTTCTAAAAAATACGAGATCCCGGTTTATATCACAAAGAAAACACTTAAAAGCAGCGGCTTGAAAATCAAAGCCGAACTGATCCGCCATTTCAGCGATCACAAGCAAGTGAATATCGGGAAGCTTTCCGTGGTTCCTTTTTCAAAACGTCACGATGCGGCTGATCCGTTCAGTTTTCTCGTTTCAGGGAACGGCGTAAGAATAGGAGTAATGACCGATATCGGATCGGTCTGCGAAAACACGATCACTTATTTCCGCCAGTGCAATGCTGCTTTCCTGGAAGCAAATTATGACCGGGAAATGCTGATGACGGGAAGGTATCCATACCATCTCAAAAAGCGGATCAGTGACGGACACGGGCATTTATCGAATGCGGAAGCGCTGGAGCTTTTCAAAAAGCATCGTTCGGCGGAGCTGAATCTTGTTTTGCTTTCACATCTCTCGAAGGAAAATAACGATCCCCAGGTGGTGCATGATCTTTTTACAGAGCATGCGGAAAAAACAAAAGTGGTGGTCGCTTCCCGCTACCAGGAAACACCGCTGTATCATATCACCACCGAAATCACTAAAAACCCGAATCCGGAAGTCGCGTTCCAGATGAGCATGTTTTAAACCAGCTCGACGGTTTCCAGCCAATACTTCAGAAAATTAACGATCTTTTTTTCGGTTGCATCGACGCCGAGCGGCTTCATAATGAATGAGCTTGCACCAAGCGCATAGCAGTCCCGGATAATTTTTTCGTGTGTCAGCTCGCTGAGGATCACAACGGGAATATGGCAAAGCTCCGGTGATTGTTTTAATTGTTTCAGCACCTCCCGGGCATGTATCGGGGTCGAATTCATATCGAGAAGTATGAGGGAAGGATAGCGGGTTTCTTTACAGCCGTTAAGATATTCAAAGAACCCGGTGCTGTTGTTTCGAAAAACAATATCAGCGGAGATCTTATTTTCAATGAAGGTGGATTCCGTAATGTGGCGGTCATCAGCATCACATTCCAGCATCAATAACAGAGGTCGTTCCATGCGTTGAAATTTACATAAAGATACGCATTAGAATGTGCAAAAAATATGCCTTCCGGACTGGCGGTACAATTCAATAAATAACCGGAATCGTTTATTCCGCGCTGGTCAGCGGAGCTTTTCTCAGCGATCCGACACCGTTAATGTCAAAGCTGAAATAATAAGCATCGCCACCCGAGATCCCGACCGGCGCAAACGAGTCCATCATGCTTATTTTTTTTGCAGGGGCAGCTTCTGCTGAGCTGAATGAGCGGATTAAGAATCCGGCGGCGAACAATACAAGTGCAAGCCCGGCACAAACCTGGAAGAATGTTGATTTCATAGAATTGTTTTTTGGATTAGTTCTGATAATCTTTTTTTTCGATGAACTCATGGAGCCTGTCGAGTTCCCCGCGATTCAGGAACATGCTTCCGATCCTCACTTTGCTGCCGTTTGCATAGATAGCACCGTCGCGGATCTCTACCTTGTCGGTATGGAAGTTATATCGCTTCATAGTGGACCCGTAAAGGTTCTTCAGCTCCAGTTCCTCCTTGTTATAGATCACCGCAGCGCCATTCAGGTATAAGATCCCCACCAGCAGCAGGATTGCTCCGGTGATCGTATTGATCGAGAATCCGATCATAAAGGAAACGGCAAGGATAAAAACTGATCCGGCGATCAGGAAGATCCCGAACGCTTTGTTGTAGGTTACTCTTTCTTTCATTTCTGTCTGGGTATTAGTATAGGGTAAATATAACAAATTTATAAAGGGAAACAAGTCGGGAGTACGGCGTTTTGTGCCTTCAAATTGCGTACATTTGTTGCCCCGATGATCATGGAAAAACCGAGCTTTGATGATATTTACATGGACCTGGCAGAAAATCTTGCCAGGCGTTCGCACTGCGTGAAAGCGCAGGTGGGTGCCGTGCTCACCAAGGAAACGCGCATCGTGTCCCTCGGCTACAACGGTCCGCCGGCCGGAACCCACAATTGTGACGAGGTATGGCCGGGAGAAGGCTGTCCGCGCGACAGCAAAGGAAGCTGCTCGCTTGCATTGCATGCAGAGCAGAATGCAATTCTGTATGCCTCCAAAAATAAAGTTTCCATTGAGGGCTCAACGCTTTATGTAACATTATCACCTTGTATCGCATGTGCCCGTGTGATCTATACCATGGGCATCAAGCGTGTGATCTATCTTAACTCTTATGCCGATTTTAAGGGATTGAAAAGCGATGAAGGAGTTGATTTCCTGAAAAAATTCGGGGTGGAAGTGGTGCGATTTGAAAAAAAAATCTTGCTGGAAACCTGAACGAATGAGCTGCTGTCTCTTTGCTTACTGATAAAATGAACCGCCCGAAATTCTATATCTATCTCCCGCTTGTATTCGCCCTGGTGCTGGTACTCGGTATTTTCATTGGCAGCACATTCAGCCGCCGAAGCGAAAACATCTTTTCCGATAAAGCCGGATCTTATTCAAAGATCGATCAGATCCTTCGTTATGTGGAAGATGAATATGTTGACACAATCCACACAAAAGACCTGATGGATAAAACCATTGTGTCCCTGCTGGCCAACCTTGACCCGCATTCGAGCTATATGACAGCCGAGGAGCTGGAAGCCAGTAATGAACCCCTCCAGGGAAATTTTGAAGGGATTGGTGTTGAATTCAATATTGTCGACGATACGATCCGCGTGATCTCGGCGATTCCCGGCGGACCATCGGAAACGGTAGGAGTGATGGCCGGAGACAAGATCATTAAAGTAGATGGAAAGAATGTAGCCGGCATCAAGATCAGCAACAAGCAGGTGATGGACAATCTGAAGGGCAAGGGCGGCACAAAAGTAAAGGTGTCGATGATGAGAAGAGGGAAAAAAGGGCTGATGGATTTTGTGATCACCCGCGGAACCATTCCCATTTACAGCATCGATGCGGCCTACATGCTGACCCCGAAGATCGGATATATAAAAGTGAGCCGTTTTGGTGCCACTACGTATGATGAATACATGAAAGCATTTGATACCCTGCAGAACCAGGGAATGCAGCAGCTCGTCGTCGACCTTCGCGGAAACGGCGGTGGCTTCCTGAATACGGCAGTGGACATAGCAGATGAGTTTCTGAAAGACGGAAAAGAGATCGTTTACACCATAGGAAAGGCGAGGCCGAGGAAAGATTACCGGGCCACGCAAAAGGGAAATTTTGAAAACGGAAAGCTGATCGTGCTGATCGATGATGGCTCTGCATCTGCATCCGAGATCCTCGCAGGAGCATTACAGGATAATGACCGTGCTACCATCGTGGGAAGAAGATCCTTTGGAAAAGGATTGGTGCAGGAGCAGACCGAGCTCAGCGATGGCTCCGCGATCCGCCTGACGATTGCAAGATATTATACGCCAACCGGCCGCTGCATTCAAAAATCCTATTCGAACGGCCTGGATGCTTATTACGAGGAAGAAAATAACCGTTACGCCAACGGTGAGCTGGAAAATGCAGATAGTATCAAGATCAATGACTCCATCCGTTACACTACGCCTGCGGGAAAAATAGTGTATGGCGGCGGTGGAATCGTTCCGGATGTATTTGTGGCCCTGGATACCACCGGCAGAACACTGTACCTGAGTCAGGCTCTTTTTTCCGGTGTCGTCAATGATTTTGCCTTCGAGTACTCTGACCATCACCGCGATCAACTGAAAGCATACGGAAGCTTTGAGAAATTCAATAGCTCTTTTGCGATCAGCCCGGAGATCATGAACGAATTCGTGGCTTATGCGGAGAAGAATAAGATCAAGCGGAATGACCGGGAGCTGGAAGCATCGGAAGGAATACTGAAGAATCAGCTGAAGGCATTGATTGCGCGGAACATCTGGAACGGAGATGGATTTTATAAGGTCCTGCAGTCCCAGGACAATATGCTGAGGAAAGCAATAGAGCTGATGGAGAAAAAATAAAAGATCCCCGTTCCGGACTTCGGAACGGGGATCTTTCGTAATGGATGAAGATTACTTCTTCTCTTCAGCAGGAGCTGTAGCCATAGAGTCTTTCTTCATTGAATCCGGAGCAGCCATTTCAGTGGTTGCTGCAGCGCTAGCCGCATTGAACAATGAATCCATTTTCGCTTTAGCTTCAGCTTCGATTTTAGCTTTTTCTTCAGCGCTTGGTCCGCAAGAGATGATGCTTAGTGCACCCGCTACGAACAGTAAGGAAAAGAATTTTTTCATTTTTTTGTTTTGGTTTGATTAATACTAGTATCTAGGCGCAAAGGTAGCCAAAATTCATTCCGTGGACTGTGCAGGGGCATATTTCTTTAAACAGCAGAGTGTTAAGAACCTTGTCGCTGGCACGTTTTTCCCAACTCTAAATCCCCGGTAAAAAATCATAAAAATCATTACCTTTGAAACAATTCAATAAGCATTAACCTCTAAAATATTCCAAATATGGCTTTCGAACTACCTAAATTACCGTATGCATACAATGCGCTGGAGCCTCACATTGACGCTCAAACCATGGAAATTCACCACAGCAAGCATCACCAGGCATATGTAACCAACCTGAATAATGCGATCGCAGGTTCCGATACCGAGAAACTGAGCATCGAAGAGATCTGCAAGAACATTTCAAAATACCCGATGCCGGTCAGAAATAATGGCGGCGGACATTTTAATCACTCTTTGTTCTGGACCGTAATGGGACCAAATGCCGGCGGAGAGCCGACCGGTGACCTGGCAGCAGCTATCAACAGTGCGTTCGGGTCATTTGCCGAATTCAAGACTCAATTTGCAAATGCAGGAGCTACCCGCTTTGGCTCCGGCTGGGCATGGCTCATCGTGAAGGATGGAAAGCTTACTGTGACGTCTACACCTAACCAGGACAACCCGCTGATGGATGTTGCCGAGGTGAAAGGCACCCCGATCCTCGGAATGGACGTATGGGAACATGCATATTACCTGAAATACCAGAACAAGCGCCCGGATTATATCGCCGCTTTCTGGAATGTAGTGAACTGGAATGAAGTGGCACGCCGCTTCAAAGACGCGAAATAGTCTTTATCGTTTTTAAGTAATCGTATGCAAAGGCCCGGACTGGTATTCATTCATTTGGTGATGCTAGCCGGGCTCTTTTCTTTTTCGGCCCGCGCTGAACGGATTTTCGTAGTTACAGACACCATTCGCGCCGGCGATACGCTCATCCTGAAATCCGGTACTGATTGTGAACTACCCCCATTGCAGGCAGCGGCGCATGATGGCGCCGGAAGAAAAAAAATAGTCTCCGCTATTTGCGCGTTTCCTTTCCCTTTTGGCTTCATGGGCGCCCATCGTGTGATGCTGGGAACCAAACCCTGGGTTCCGGTGGTTTATGTTGCAACGTTCGGCGGGTGCTTCGGTTTGCTTCCGCTGATCGATTTTTGCGTCCTAACGTTCAGCAAAGACATCTCCAAATACGAGAATAACCCGCATATTTTCATGTGGGTGACCGATAGCAAGTCTCCCGAAACCGGAACGGATTGAATAGAGCCACAGAATCACAGGTGTATTATTTGTACTCTTCACAGATCCGCGTTCCAATAACACACAGCATAAACACAGATTCTTAAAATTCGTATCGATTTGTTATTTGTACTCTAAACAGATCCGCGTAAATCATAAAAATCCGTTAAATCTGCGTTCCATTCATACACAGCATAGCAAACACAGATTCGTAAATTTGTATAGATTCGTTATTTGTACTCTAACCAGAACCGCGTAAATCATAAAGATCCCCTTAAATCTGCGTTCCATTCATACACAGCATAGCAAACACAGATTCGTAAATTTGTATAGATTCGTTATTTGTACTCTAACCAGAACCGCGTAAATCATAAAAATCCGTTTAATCCGCGTTCCAATAACACACAGCATATAACACACAGATTCGTAAATTCGTATAGATTCATTATTTGTATATTTGAGCGCCTTGTCATTTCTCTCCGCCAGCCGGCGGACCGAAATGACAATTAAGAAGAATTCGTTATCCGTATAAATTACTTATCGTACATGAAAGTCGGTCTCTTTTTCGGTTCCTTTAACCCGGTGCATGTCGGACATATGGTGATCGCGAATCACATGCTGGCCTTTACCGATCTTGACAGGATCTGGTTTGTGGTATCTCCGCATAATCCACTGAAGCCCAAAAGCTCTTTGCTCCATGAACGGCAGCGCCTTCAAATGGTGACGCTCGCCATTGGGGACAACAGCAAGATGAAAGCGAGCAACATCGAATTCAAGCTGCCGCAGCCTTCCTACACAGTGAACACCCTCGCGCATTTGAAAGAGAAGCATCCCGATCATGATTTTGTGCTGATCATGGGCAGCGATAACCTGGAAAGCCTTCATAAATGGAAAAATTTTGAACAGATCCTCAAACATCACGAGCTATACATCTATCCTCGTCCGGGCAGCAGTGGAGGTGAACTGATGAAACACAGGAAAGTGAAAAAAGTGGATGCGCCTTTAATGGAATTGTCGTCAACAGCGATCCGGAATGCCGTGAAAGAAAAGAAAGACATCCGTTATTTTGTGCCGCCTGCTGCGTGGGAATATTTGAGGGAGATGCATTTTTACGAAAAATGAGAGCTGTTACTTCTGCTAAGCTTTGCTAAGCAGAAGTAAATGAAAACGCCGGAAGTAAGCACACTCCCGGCGTTTCATTTAAAAATTTGTTAGCAAGCTCCTAGTTCGAAGTACCCAGCTCGAATTTTAATGCATCGTCAAAGGCCATTTCAATTTCGCCTTCTGCAACAATTCCCTGCCCTACGGTTAAACCGGTCTCTTTTGGCGAAAGCACTTTCTTGCTCGCTTTAATGCTTGCAACAGAAGTCACATTCAGACCATTCAGTTCCAGTTTTAGTTCCTTGAGACACATTCCAAGGGCAATTGCCTTTGCTGTGCTGCTCACAATGAATTCCACATCAAAGTCATCTGCTGCCTTTGATTTAAGGGTAAAGTCGATTTTGTTCTCGACGCAGTATTCAACAAGTGTAGAAAGATTTTTTTTCTTCACTGTAACGGTGGGAGTAGCTTCGTTCATAAAACTCATGGCAAAAATTTTTAAATCATTTTTTAATTAAAACAATTACATTTAATAACCACACTAAAAATACCACTATTAGAGGGGAAAAGGAAGGCCAAAATATTAACAGAAAGCTAAATGCCTGTTAATGAAAATGTTTAAAACAGAAAAGCGTCGAAACCCGGCTAAAATGAGGAAAAATGATAGAAATTGCTTAAAAATGAGCAAAAATTGCTCAAAATCAACCGATTTTGATAAAAATGAGGTTGCCTCCCAAATAGAATTTTGTTGAAAAAAATCTGGTTTTTTAAGCGGGTGATCCGGAATTAAGCTCTAAAACGGAAAGCTTAACTTTTTACAAGGCTGAGAATGGAGTCAAAGATCCAGCGTCCGTCGATATTGCTGAGTTCTCCATCGCAGGCACGTTCGGGATGCGGCATCATTCCGAATACATTCTTACCGGCATTGCAGACTCCGGCAATATTCTCCGTTGCGCCGTTCGGGTTCGAAGCCGCCGTCACATTTCCATCCTCGTCGCAATAGCGGAAAAGGATCTGTCCGTTTGCATTCATGGCCTTCAGCGTTTCGGCATCAGCATAAAATTTACCTTCCCCGTGAGCGATCGGAATCTTGAGCGCTTTTCCGGCAGGAACTTCAGAAGTAACCAAAGTATCGTTGTGCTCTGCTTTGATGTATACATTTTTGCAGATGAATTTCCTTTCGTCATTATGCAGCAGCGCTCCCGGCACCAATCCGGCTTCGCAAAGGATCTGGAACCCGTTGCAAACCCCCATCACATAGCCGCCTTTATTTGCAAATTCGATGACCTTTTCCATGATCGGAGAAAAACGTGCGATCGCCCCGGAGCGAAGATAGTCGCCGTAAGAAAAGCCTCCCGGCAGCACAATGAAATCGCAGCCCTGAAGATCGGTGTCCTTGTGCCAGAGTTCAACCACTTCCTGCCCCATGATCTCACGTAAAACATAGATCATATCCTGATCACAGTTGGATCCCGGGAAAATAACAACGCCAAATTTGCTCATGTTGATCGCTTGAATTTTGAGCCGTAAAGTTACGGAAATATTGCCAGAAAACAGCAGCAATATGCGCCTTGTTCAAAAGTCTATGTCAGCAGGTTCACGAACAGGGAAACCAGCATCAGGAGAAACAATGTCTCGGCCCACCAGCTTCGCCGGAGATGCGCAAAGTAGTTG
Organism: Bacteroidia bacterium; assembly: GCA_045805205.1. Lineage (GTDB taxonomy): Bacteria > Bacteroidota > Bacteroidia > 2-12-FULL-35-15 > 2-12-FULL-35-15 > 2-12-FULL-35-15. Next base: position 27,012 of record JBJMLR010000010.1, read on the forward strand.
GCGCAGAACACAGCGGTTGGAATCACAAGCCCCGAGAAATACGGGGTTGAAACTTCCGGAGCAATAAAAACAGACAACGCGGAAAAGAAGAAGAACCACATCAGCAATACGATGGATTTTTTTGAGCGTTGCGTTCCGATCCCGACTCCCTGCACCAACGTGAAAAGAGAAAAGAGAATTATGGCCCAGCCGATGGAAAGCATAAAATAAAAGCTCTTTGGGAAAGTAAGATGAGGCTTTTCTCTCAGGAACTGAAAGAAGATTTTATCATACAGCAGGTAGTCCAGCGTGCCGTTCCAAAAGTACATCGTAAGCACAAAAAAGTAGGGAACGATGGCTCCCAGTGCAGCGATGAGCCATTCTCTCCAGTTGAAGGAGCGCATGATGATAAATCCGGCCGCAAGCATCGGAAAAAATACAATGCAGGGGTAGTAAAAAAGTGTGGCAACCGAGATCAGCATTCCTGCATCAAAAGATTGAGAATACGCATTGTCTTTCCGGTAAGAGCTCAGCAGCTTATTCAGCGCGAAAAGCACAAAAAGATTCGAGAACAGCATCGGATGCGGCAGCAGCATATCCGGATTATTGCTCATGAAAAGAATGTAGAACAAAGCAGGGAGCCATGTCTGCTTCGTGAGCACCTCATTTTCATTTACAATATAATTCAGCAGGAAAGCTTCTGATACTACCAATACTACACCGGTCAGGATGGCAAGCCAATGGATACCGGCAATCGGGCCGCAAATGAGCTCGTAAAGCGGCATGGAATGCTTCAGCGGTAAAGGTGCAGGGAAAGAAAATCCGAATGCCCAAATGATCAGCGCAATGATCGGCAAAATGACCAGGGCAGATGCACTGTTGGATTTAAAATACCGGATAAGCATGTCAGGCTCTAAAATTACTCCAAATATTTGTTGCTTTTTAAATAAAAAGTGTACATTTGAGGACAAGAAATCAATACAATTACTGTTATGACGCTTTTAATGATCACCTGGACCGATATCTTCAACAAGCTCGGGCACTTTTTTCAGTGGACATTCAAATACATGCCGGCTTTGGGAAATAAGCCCAACCTGTTCTTCTGGCTGCTGATTGCTGCGCTGGTAGTAACCTGGCTGAGAATGCAGGCGAAATTCAACAGGGAATCGAAAGAAAAAGGAACACTGAAATAAGATCTTAATTAATAAAAACCATCCCCGGGTTAACCCCGGGGATTTTTTTTGAAGCAACTATCCGGGTTGATATCCGTCAATTATTAAAAGTCATATGAAAAAAACACTCTCGATTCTCATTCTCGCTTCTTCGGTTTCCCTGCATGCCCAGGACTCTGCAAAAGTGGGCGTTTACAGGAGATTCACGCACCAGATCGGCTTTAACGGAACACTGCTGGCAAAGCAGCTTCTCAGCGATAACCCGGCTTCCCAGCTGACAATGCTGCCCTACCAGGTGGATTATACGCTCGGGTTCAGTGAAAAGTGGGGCGCCCGTCTTGGCGTTGGATTTGACCAGAGTTATACCAGCACATCGATCCAGGGACAAAATTCTCCGAGAACGACGAACACATTGACCACCGCTTACCGGCTGGATCTTGTCAGGAATTTGCTCTCGTATAAGAAATTCAGCAGCGGTGTATTCCTCGGCCCGATCATGAACCAGGCAAATCTGGTCACCAAGACAACGAATGACCAAAGCGCCAGCGGTGGACCGATCACTACGGACGAGCTTACCAGCAAGTCCTCATCGTACGGAGCCGAGATCGGGATCGGATTGAAGTATTCTTTCAATCAACATATCGGGATCGGAACAGAGATGCCGATACAGGTTAAGCAAACGGTGACAAATGAAACGGATAAGCAAACATCCGTAAGCGGATCATTTTCCAGCTTCAATCAGGAGATCACCGCAACACATCAGCTGACCACTAAAATATTTTTGCCTACAAGTGTTTTCTTACTCATAACTTTCTAAGCGATGAAGAAAAAAATAGCCCTTATCCTGGTTTTGTCAGCAGCGCTGATCTATGCAGGATGCAGAAAATCGGAGTTCCAGCCGGAAGCATTTTCACAGGTGCCGAATCTCCCTGCAACAACCATCAACTACGGTACAACGAATGACCAGATGGTAACACTCGGAAGAGTGTTGTTTTACGACAAGAAGATGTCGCTGAACAATACCGTCGCTTGCGGCAGCTGTCACCGGCAGAGCCATGCTTTCTGTGATAACCAGCAATTCAGCAAGGGGCTGCAGGATCAGCCGACACGCCGTAATACGCCAAGTATTATCAATCATTCCGGACCTTTATTCTGGGACGGCAGAGCGAATACCTATTATCAGCTTGCGGCAATGCCTTTAGCAAATCACGTTGAAATGTATAATTATGACATGCATCAGCTGGAAAGTAAAATTGCTTCGATCTCCTATTATCCCCAGCTTTTCAATAACGCATTTGGCGATAACCATGTAACCATGGACCGCATACAGAAGTCGATTGCGTTATTCCTGCAAATGATAGATTTCCAAAACAACAAAGTGGGCCCGATGGCTCTTTGGGGAGGAACAACCAACCAGCCTCTGACCGGACTTGAAGAAGAAGGACGGCTTCTGTTCGTTGGTAAGGCGAAATGCGCCAATTGCCATTCCGGTCCTGCTTTCAGCGGCTGGCAGTCCGAGTGCATAGGTCTTGACGAAAGCTATACTGATAATGGCGTAGGTGAGCTCACGGACTCTTCCGGTGATAAAGGAAGATTTAATGTGCCGCCGTTGTTTAACATTGAATACACGGCACCTTATATGCACGATGGCCGTTTCAAAACACTGGAAGAGGTTGTTGAACATTATAATTCAGGGATCAAAAATCACCCGAACCTTAGCTGGCAGCTGAAGAACATCGAAGGGACGGATGATATGACTACGGCACAAATATTATTGGCTTATGACACGAATCATGACGGGGACATTTCCGAGAGTGAAATGCCACCTGCAACTCCGATCCGGATGAACCTCAGCGAGTATGAAAAGAAAGCGCTGGTAGCCTTTCTGAAAGCACTGTCCGATCCGGCAATTTTTACTGATACAAGATTCAGTGATCCTTTCAGAGTGAACTGATCGTAAAATAAAAAAGCCGCGGGACTTACACCGCGGCTTTTTTTTCTCTGAACATTTTACTTGTAGTAGACCTCAAGATCTTTCCCGATATCGCGCCGGTAATATTTCCCTTTGTATTGGATGTGCTCTGCATTCGCGAATGATTTTTTCAACGCTTCCGCCATTGTATTTCCGTAGGAAGTCAGCGCAAGCACTCTTCCGCCATTTGTCACAATAGTATTGCCGTCCAATTTTGTCCCCGCATGAAAAGCCATGCTGTCTCTCACTTCTCCAAAACCGGTCATCACATCTCCTTTTGCGTAGTCTTCCGGGTAACCGCCCGCGACAAGCATAACGGTTGTTGCAAAGCGGGGGTCGACAATAAATGATTTCTCATGAAGCGTTTCGCTGCCCACTCCTTCAAAAAGATCGAGCAGGTCCGACTGGATGCGCGGGATCACTACTTCTGTTTCCGGATCACCCATCCGGACATTGTATTCAATTACCTGCGGATCACCATTGCAATTCATCAGTCCGATGAAAATAAATCCTTTGTAAGGAATATTTTCTTTCTTCAGGCCATTGATCGTCGGGATAATCACGCGGTCTTCCACCTTTTTAATGAACTCGTCATTCGCAAACGGAACGGGAGAAATTGCACCCATTCCGCCGGTATTCAATCCGGTATCACCTTCTCCGATGCGTTTATAGTCTTTTGCAGCCGGCAGGATCTTATATGAGTTTCCATCTGTCAGCACAAAAACCGAAAGCTCTATTCCTTGTAAAAATTCCTCGATCACCACTTTTGCGGAAGCGCTTCCGAATTTCGCATTCGCAAGCATTTCATTCAGCTCTTTTTGTGCATCTTCCAGTGTCGTCGGGATCACCACCCCTTTTCCTGCTGCGAGCCCATCCGCTTTCAAAACATAAGGCGGAGAAAGCGTTTCCAGGAATTTCAATCCATCGGCAAGTGTATCTTTTGTGAAGGTTTCATAACGTGCAGTCGGAATCTTATGCCGGATCATGAATTGCTTGGAAAAATCCTTGCTGCCTTCCAGCTGTGCGCCGGCCTTCTGCGGACCGATCACCGGAATATACTGCAGCATGCTGTCCGCGAGGAAGAAGTCATGCACACCTTTTACCAGTGGATCTTCGGGCCCCACCACCACCATGTTGATATCATTTTTCAGCACAAAGGCTTTGATCGCTTCGAAATTAGTGACTGCAATCGCCACATTTTCTCCGACAGCAGCAGTTCCGGCATTTCCCGGTGCGATGTAAAGTTTTTTCAGCTTTTTACTTTGAGCCAATTTCCAGGCGAATGCATGTTCACGACCGCCGGATCCTAAAATGAGAATATTCATGAGCTTGATTTGGAACAACAAAGAAAGGGAAAATTTTCGTTTTTTTACCACTAAGAGCACTCAGGTACACCAGGGCTTTTTGTTTGCCTCACTTTCTAAGTAAAGCTTAACGGCCTTAGTGTCTTAGTGGTGAATAATTAATCTAACTTTGACTTTATGATCCTCATTCCAAAGATCTTCGATTCTTCAAAAGTCATTGCTGCACAAAGCACCCGTTTGGGCGGGTTGAGCACACAGCCATTTGATTCCATGAATTTAGGATTGTCCGTAAAGGATGAAGAAAATACGGTATGGAAGAACAGGGAGTTATTCTTTGGCGAACTTGGGATCGATCTTAAGCAGCTTGCGTTGAGCCACCAGGTACATGGAAACCAGGTATGCATTGTTACGGAGCCGGGAAGGAAAGAAGGTTATGATGCGCAGATCACGGATCGTCCGGGGATCTTCCTTGCGGTTTCAATTGCGGATTGTACGCCTGTTTTGGTTCACGATGAAAGAAACAATGCTGTTGCGGCCATTCACGCCGGCTGGAGAGGAACCGTGGGTCAGATCGTGAGCAATGCGCTGCAATTGATGAAACAGCATTACGGAACAGAAGGAAAAGATTGTAAAGCGTTCATCGGAGCGTGTATCTCGTATGAAAATTTTGAAGTCGGAGAAGAGGTGGCGGAGCATTTTGATAACACGCACAAGCGTTTCGATCTCAAAAAGAAGAAATGGTTCGTGGATCTCAAAAAAGCAAATCGTCACCAATTGCTTGAATTCGGCCTGCTTCCGCAGAACATAGAGATCACGGACTATTGCACCATAAAAAACAATGACACCTTCTTCTCCCACAGGAAAGAAAAAGGTGTCACAGGAAGGATGATGGCGGTGATCGGGTTGAGGTGATCAGAATTTATCGCCCCTGTCCGCCGGGAAATTTTTTTCTGTTGCGAGTTGCTCCTTGAGGATCTTTCTTAATTCCGGGTCAGTTACTTCCTTTAGCGTGAGATTTACAGTTTGCTTGTTTTGAATTGTCAGCTTTTTCGAAGCAAAAAAGATCTTTCCGTTTTTCGCCGCAGTAGCAATGATTACAGCGGTTTCGCCGACCGGGAGCTTGGTTGTTTCGTAATCACCATGAGTAAAAGAGTAGGTTCCGTCTTTTTTCTCGTATCCCGGAATGAACATGTTTTGGTTGGGGAACGCAATTCTGCTGAACACATAACTGAAATCGTTTTTGTTTTCGACCTTAGTGATCAGCTCAATTTCTTTTGTCCGTGGGTCGTTCGACAGCCGGTCAATGTTCGCCCAACCGAGTTTCGAAAGGGAGAAAATATAATTGGTTTTGTTGTCGATGGCAAAAGTATTAGTGCCTTTGCTTGTGACGGTCAAGTCCGAACTGAGCGTATCTGCTAAAACAATAATACCTTCAGTCTTCCTTTCCGCACGATCTCCTCCGCCTGATAATGGCTTCGGATTTACCCAGTTAATGGAATTGCCGATCTCTTTTCCTTCGAATAGCTGCATGCCCTGATCTTTCTTTTTTGTGGGAACTGAAACAGTCAGGGATTTATTGTCAGGAATCTGAACTTCTTGTCCCTTACTGCTCGCCGTGATATGAAGCATTCCTCCGCTTTGCAAAACTTTGTTATCCGTTTTGGTAACAAGGTTAGCCATTGCAATATCGTATGGCGTTATTGCTTCCTGCAGGTTGATTTTCACCGGGCCCGAGATCGCTTTGCCATTCATATCCGAAAAGCTGTTTTTATCAATTTTCAGTTTTACGCCAGCCCGGCTGCTGATAACTGTGTCCCTTTTGGAATTAATGGTGAACGTTTGTATCGCCAGGTTATTCTTTGAGTACACACTTTTAAGAATAAAAGCTTCCTCTTTCTTTGGATCGGCAGCAGCTTGGTGATTCAGGTCTTCTGTTGGTCTCAGGGAATCTGTAGCGGGCACAGCAACAACGTTCTTAATAACAGCGCTATTTTCTGATGACATACTCCGGGTTGTCGAATGAACCGGAGCAGGTTTGTAAAAAGCAATGGCCGAAGCAACAATGGCAATGACTAAGCCTGTCAATCCCCAGTTCCGCAAAGTACGGTTGAATTTGTATTTCTTTCCGGCTTGTTTTGCACTTTGTTTTAATCCGGTCCGTTCGACCCCTTTTAATAACTGTTTCTGAAGTTCAACTTCTTTTTTCAGTTCAGGATCGGCATTAATTTTTTTCTCAAAAGCGGTCTTGTCCGCTTCGGATAATTTCCCTTTAAGGTAATTATCGATGGTTTGCATTAGTTCAAGTTCGTTGCGCATGGCGTGAAGTGTTTTATGATTGTGAGTAAATCAGTCGTTTGTTTGCAATGCCTTCAGCTTCAGTTTTGCTGATTCCAGGCATTTGTACTTTTGATTTTTGGCAGTGGCCTCCGAGCTGTAGCCCATTTTCGCTGCGATATCTTTCAGCGGTTTGGAACGGAAGTAAAAGAGGAGCAGAATTTCCCTGCAGCGTTCACCGAGACTAGTGATTGCTTGTTCGGCAAGGAGAAATTGTTTTTCGGATTCGATCTCTGAAAGGAATTCACTTTCGTCGATCAGTGCCTGGCCGATGGTTTCAACCGGTTGCTTTTGTTTTTTCCGGAGCTGGTCGTTCCACATGTATCTGCAGATACTGTACAGGTAAGTGTTGATTCCGGAAGTAAGCTTGAAATCCGGATGCATTGCTTTCCTGTAGAGAACGATCAATGCTTCCTGGTAAAGGTCTTCCGCATCTTCGGAGCGTCCTCCGCTGGCAAGTACCATTTTCTTTACAACGGGAAAATAAGTGTAAAGTGTGGTAAAGACCTTGTCGTGCTTATGACCTTTCAGTGATTCGATGATCTTCTGGTCGTTCATTTGACTTGTTTTACCATTAATGGTCAGAAGTGGGAAAGGTCACCCGGAGAATGGAGGAAAGTATGTAATTAATTGAAAATCAGTAATAATAATATGAGATTGCTTCGTTCCTCGCAATGACGTCCTGCAAGTTTAAGACTCGAAACTACCTAATCACCTAGTCACTTAATCACCCAATCACTTACAAAGGAATATTCCCGTGCTTCTTTTTCGGCAGTATATCCACTTTATTTTTCAGCATATTAAAAGCTTTGATCAGTTTCTCACGTGTATCTTCAGGCTTGATCACTTCATCCACATAGCCGCGCTCAGCAGCACGATATGGATTCGCGAAATGTTCGATGTATTCTTCTTCCTTCTTTTTCAGATGAGGAGCGCCCTTGAAAATGATTTCAACAGCACCTTTTGCGCCCATCACCGCGATCTCTGCACTTGGCCATGCATAATTCATATCGGCACCGATGTGTTTACTGTTCATTACATCGTAGGCGCCGCCATAAGCTTTTCGTGTGATCACGGTCACGCGCGGAACGGTTGCTTCACAGAATGCATAAAGCAGCTTTGCACCGTTTGTAATGATGCCGTGCCATTCCTGGTCGGTGCCCGGAAGGAACCCGGGAACATCTTCGAATACTAATAGAGGAATATTGAAACTATCGCAGAAGCGAACAAAACGAGCGGCTTTGGTGGAGGAATTGATATCGAGAACTCCGGCGAGGAATGCCGGCTGATTTGCAACAATTCCAATGCTCTTGCCGGCGAGACGGGCGAATCCAACAACGATATTCTCTGCAAAATTCTTGTGGACCTCCAGGAAAGAGTCAGCGTCGATCACGCCATTAATAATGTCGCGGATATCATAGGGTTGATTCGGATTTTCGGGAATGATTGCGTTGAGCTCCGGACGTTTTTCATTTCCATTGCTTTCGTATGGAACGCTCGGTGCATCGTCTTCACAGTTCTGCGGCATGTAGCTCAGCAGCGCTTTAATGTTGTTGATGCATTCGATCTCATTCGCGCAGGAAAAATGCGTCACACCGGATTTGGATGAATGTGTGCTCGCACCTCCCAGCTCTTCCGAGGTTACCTCTTCATGCGTTACGGTTTTTACTACGTTCGGGCCGGTGACAAACATATACGACGTGTTTTCTACCATCATAATGAAATCGGTAATTGCCGGAGAGTAAACAGCTCCGCCGGCGCAAGGCCCCATGATCGCGGAGAGCTGGGGAACAACTCCCGAAGCAAGGGTATTCCTGTAAAAGATATCAGCATAGCCGCCGAGGGAAACAACACCTTCCTGGATCCGTGCGCCGCCGCTGTCGTTCAAGCCGATCACCGGTGCGCCATTTTTCATCGCAAGGTCCATGATCTTACAGATCTTTTCAGCATGCGTTTCTGAGAGAGATCCTCCAAAAACGGTAAAATCCTGCGAAAAAACATAAACCAGGCGGCCGTTAATATTTCCGTAACCGGTAATAACACCATCGCCCAGGTATTTTTCTCGCTCCAGTCCGAACTCCGTGGAACGATGCGTCACAAACATCCCGATCTCTTCGAAAGTTCCTTCATCCATCAGGAAATGGACCCGTTCACGGGCAGTAAGCTTGCCTTTTTTATGCTGTGATTCTATGCGTTTCTCGCCGCCGCCCAATTGAGCTTCCGCGATCTTTTTTTCGAGTTCTTGCAACTTATTTTTCATGTGTTGTTCACTTAGACTGAGGATTCCAAAAATAGGGATTTATTCCTGTTTTCCATTCAAAAAAATTCGGTTTGGAACAGCGTAATATTTCATACTTTTATGAGATAAAATGAAGGAAGTGCAGCTCAATCTCGATAAGACCGATCTTAAGATCCTCCGCATCCTGCAGGAAAATGCCAAGATCACCAACCTGCAGCTTTCCCAGGAGATCGGATTGTCGCCGGCACCCACGCTGGAGCGGGTAAAGAAGCTGGAAAACGCAAGGCTCATCCAGGGTTATCACGCAGAAATAAATCAGGAAGCTGTTGGCATTGGGATCCGCGCGATCATCCAGATTACGCTCACGCGGCAGATCGAAAATGCGATCAGCTCTTTTAAAAAAGAGATCAATAAAATACCTGAGATCATGGAATGCTACCAGGTGACCGGCAGCGCTGATTATATCCTGATCGTGATGCTGAAGGACATTCGTGATTTTGAAGCGCTCATTTCCCAGAAGCTCAGTAAAATGGAAGAGATCGGACAAATGCAAACCATGATGATCCTCTCGAAGATAAAAGATTCAAAAGTTCTCCCGCTTAATTATTGAAAAGAGGTGACTAAGTGATTGGGTAACTAAGTGACGAAGTAAATTTCCGTGAGAATTTTATTTAGCCCTGCTAATGCTGTTTCAGAGTTCTTAGTCACCCAGTCACCCAGTCACCTAGTCACCCAGTTACCTAGTCACCTAATCACACTATAAGAAATGAAAAAGATCCTTCTTTATTTTATCCAGGGACTCATTATCACGGTTCCTGTTGCGATCACCGCATTCGTGTTCTGGAAAGTGCTTTCCTGGATCGGTTCTTTTGTACACATGTTCGGAACGATCGTCAGCCCGTTCATTGATCCGTTTATCATTATTGCGATCACGCTTTCCGTTATTTTCCTGATGGGAATTCTTGGGTCCTCGATCATCCTGCGTCCGCTTTTTACGCTGTTCGATCACACGCTGGAACACACACCGGTTGTAAAAACAGTTTATTCATCCATCAAGGATTTTCTTTCAGCATTTGTGGGCAGTAAAAAGAAATTCAATAAGCCGGTGCTGGTAACGATCAACAAGGAGAACAACATCCGTCAGCTCGGTTTTATTACGCACGAAAACCTTCATGAGCTTAATCTTCCCGGCGATACGGTCGCAGTTTATATGCCTTTGTCCTATTCATTTTCAGGCAACCTGCTCATTGTTCCCGCAGATCACATCACGCTGGTAGACGCCTCTTCCGCCGAGATCATGAAATTCGTTGTCTCGGGAGGCGTGACGGATATCGATGAATAATTTTTCTTTTGGAAGGATATTTGTATATTGTATACGCAAAAGATAAAAAACACAAACATGAAGAAACTATTTACACTTGCTGTTGCTGCAACCATGATGTTGTCGGTTTCTGCGCAAAAGATCAAAGTAAAACAGTCCACTGAAAACATCGGCGGCGGAAGTCATAATGCACTTACTGTAACATTGTACGGGATCAGTCCATCCGACGCCGAAGAAGCATTCCGCTCCTTCATGAAAAAATATGATGGAAAGCGGTCTTCCAAAAACGGAGAGGTGTTTGTAGATCATTGTAAGATCACTGAAATGAGCAATAATACGATCGACGTATATGGAAAGGCACTCGGGAAAAAAGGGGATCCGGAAATTACTTTCGTAGTTGGATTTGATCTCGGAGGAGCATTTTGTAATTCCAAGGATCATGGTGCCCAGTACGACGCTGCTGAAAAGATCGTAAAAGAATTTGCTGTGAAGGCGACAAAGGATGCGATTGAAGAGCAGCTTAAAGATGCGCAGAAGGCTCAATCCAGGCTGGAAGATGACCAGAAGTCGCTGGAAAAGGAGAACAAAAATCTGAATGACGATATCGAAGATTATAAAAAGAAGATCAAAAAAGCAGAGGATGATATTGTAAAAAATAAATCGGATCAGGACAAGAAGAAAGCGGAGATCGAAGCGCAGAAAAAAGTGGTGGATGACATCGATAAAAAGCTAAAAGCGGTGGATTAATTTAAAACCGAAGCGAATCGAAAACCCCTCGTGTCCTAAAGGATACGAGGGGTTTTTGTATTAGTAGGCAATCTTTTTTTACCACTAAGGCACTTAGTTCACTATGAAACACTAAGAAATTTATTTGCCATGACGCTAAGTGGACCTAAGTGCCTTAGTAGTGAAAAGTAAACTATAAGACTTAGATCAATTCCTCCTTTGGTTCCAGCGAGAGTTTATTGTATTTATTCCGGTATTCGATCGGGCTCAATCCTGTGATCTTTTTAAAGAGGTCGCGGAAAGCTTTGGTATCTGTATAACCTACATCGAACATCACTTCGGTGACATTCTTGCGGCTGGTCTCAAGGCTTCGCTTGGCTGCTTCGATCTTCACACGCTGGATATATTCCAATACCGAGTTGCCGGTTGCTTCCTTGAATCGCCGCTCAAAGCTGCGTCTTCCGACCACTGCGATCTTCGCCAGTTCGTCGATCGTCATTTTCTCCTCGATATTCTTTTCGATATGATCCTGGATCTTTCGGATCGCTTCATCACTATGGTTGCGCTGTCCTTTGAACATCATGTATTTGCTCTGGCTGTCGCGATCGATATCCACCTGGAAAAATTTAGAGGCAAGGATCGCTGTTTCCCGCGACGTATACTTTTCCAGCAGATATAATAATAAGGTCCAGTATGAATTCGCGCCGCCGCTGGAATAAATTCCATTTTCCTCAGAAAGAATACTTCCGTCCACCAATTCTACTTCAGGGAACATCTCACGGAAGTCGCCGGCCGAAAGCCAGTGTGTGGAACATTTCTTTCCATTCAGCAAACCCGTTTCAGCCAGCAAAAACGCCCCAATGCAGAGTGAAGCGACCTCGGCTCCTTTTTTATGCTGTTCAATGATCCAGGGAATGTATTTTTTATTGAGATCAAGCGCGGTCCGGAGATCCCCGCTGATCGCTGGGATAAAGATCAGATCTGTTTTCTTTACCTCATCCAGCGTTTTATCCGGATGAACGGTCACCAGATCATTCATCAGCCTGATCGCCTTTTTATGTCCGACCAGCTGTACCCGGAACAAGGGCTTTTTGCCTTCTGATTCAAGAAAGTGGTTGGCTGCGGTAAACATGTAGCGAGGATCTGCAATGGCCTCCATGATCGCTGTTTCCGGAACCAGGATGGATATATTTTTCATGTATTGTTCTTCGAAGCTTTTATGCGGACGAGCAGCAAAGATAATGCAGGGGATTGTCATAATCAACCCCTCAGGTTGTCGTTTTTGCACCCTGCCCGGCGCAGAATTTCGCTGCATCTTTGCAATGTCAATTCAAACAAACATTCATTAACTTTAATAAATACAAAAAATGGAAACAATGGAAAAAACGGTTATCACAGTGGAGACAAAAGTGAATGCTCCTGTAGAAAAAGTATGGAAGATCTGGGGCGATCCTCAGCACATTATTAAATGGAACAGCGCTAGTCCCGACTGGCATACGCCAAAAGCAACGAATGATCTGAAAACCGGAGGTAAATTCAGCTCACGGATGGAAGCAAAGGACGGAAGCATGGGTTTTGATTTCAGCGGAGTTTATGATGAAGTTCGTAACCAGGATTATATTGAATACACGATGGAAGATGGCCGTAAGGCAAAGCATTGGTTCAAGCAGGAGGACAATCAGACGACCGTGACAATAAAGTTCGATGCGGAAACACAGAATCCGGTGGAGATGCAAAAGGGCGGATGGCAGGCGATCCTCGACAGCTTTAAAGCATATTGCGAAAGTATTTAGTATCCTTTATAGTCACCTAGTCACTTAGTCACCTAGTCACTTAGTTAAATAGTCACCTAATCACTATTCAAATGAAAAAACAAGATATCTATCCTTGCCTCTGGTATGATGGCAAAGCAAAGGAAGCAGCAGAATATTACTGCAGTATTTTTAAACATTCAAAGATCACCTCGGAAAACCCAATGGTTGTCGAGTTCGAGATCGATGGTAAAAAATTCATAGGTCTCAATGGCGGACCGCATTTTAAATTCAATGAAGCGGTTTCTTTTGTTGTGACATGCGAAGATCAGGCAGAAATTGATTACTACTGGAATAGTCTGACGGCTAATGGTGGTGAAGAAAGTATGTGCGGCTGGCTGAAAGACAAGTTCGGAATGTCGTGGCAGATCATTCCCCGCAATATCGGACAATTGATCAGTCGCCCTGCCGGAATGCAAGCCATGCTGAAGATGCATAAGCTGGATATCAAAGCGCTGGAGAACGCATAAAAATGCAGGCATACTCATTTCTTTCATTCAGCGGCAACTGCCGTGAAGCGATGATGTTCTATAAAAAATGCCTGGGTGGAACATTGCAGATCCGGACTGTAGGGGAGTCACCGAAATCCGGGACGATGCCCGCTAAAATGAAAAAAGTAGTTCTCGATGCACGGCTTACAAAAGACAAGATGGTTCTTTTAGGATCGGATCTGATCTTCGGCCGCCGCGAAACCGGCAATGCTGTTTCAATAATGCTGGATTGTAAGTCTGAAGAAGAAGCAAAGGCCATATACAAGCGGCTTTCAAGCGGTGGTAAAAAAGTCCAGCCCCTTGTCGTAAATTATAACGGTGCTTTGTCGGGAGATCTTACAGACAAATATGGCAATCACTGGATCATCTATTACGGAAATCTATCCGTCAGTAACAAACAGTAATTTATAACAAACAAAAGCTAAAAAATGATCACAACACTAATTATTATCGGAAGCATTATTGTGCTTTTCCTTCTCACAGCAGCGCTGATGAGTAAGCAAATGACAATTGAAAGAAGCATTGTCATTCATAAACCCGTTAAGGAAATATTCGACTATGTGAAGCTTATCAGGAATCACGACAACTTCAGCCCCTATGCCATGATGGATCCGGAAATGAAAAAAGAATACCGCGGAACCGACGGGCAGCCTGGTTTCGTATTTGCCTGGGACAGCACTAAAAACAAAGGCGTTGGAGCGGGGGAGCAGGAGATCCGGGAGATTCATGAAGGAAGGATCATAGAGCACGAATTGCGGTTCATGCGTCCGATGGAAGGACTTGCACAATCGAAATTTATGTTCGAGTCTTCCGGGAATGGCACTAAAGTTACGTGGGGATTTTATAGTCCCATGAAGTTTCCCATGAATATCATGAAATCGATGTTTGAGAACAACCTGGGGAAAAATCAAATCCAGGGATTGGAAACATTGAAAAAAGTATTGGAGAAGGCGTGATCAATCAGGATAATACCGTGGAGATATTCAAAACGAATGTCGGAGAAGCAGAACAGGCGGAACGTTTGCTCTCTGCCCTCCGGCAATATTATCCCGGCTTAAAGATCAACCTGGATCTCGAGGATTGTGATAAAATTCTTCGCCTGGAAGGAAGTAATATTATTCCGTCCGACGTAGTAAGCTCAGTTCTTGTCGCAGGCTTTCATTGTGAGCCGATAGAATAACCCGGATGGACTAATTTATTTGGTACATTTGTTATCAAATGATTGCCGGATGAATTTTTTTCTCCTTTTGCCCTTCTGCACCTTCTTTTTCTCCTGCTCTCCGCATGCCGGCAATAAAAAACAAGATAGCCGGATAGATTCACTGAATATAAAACGTATCAAAGATTCAACAGCAGCTTGGCGGCCGGCGCCGGTTACGTGCAGACATACGGACCTGTCAGATGAATTCGATATTGAGATCTCGGCAACACGCTATCAAACAAGAGAGCTGGGAGATTCCACCTTTGTGACGGTTACAGCAGGCGACAAAGAAGGAAATAAAAAAGCGATCTTCGGATATTATTCGACCTTTTTCCTGGATACAGTTTTTGAAGACTGTAACTTTGTTCGTTCCTATTCCACGGGAAAAAATAAAGATGCGGAGGTAGTCGACAATGATTTTGGTGATGTTGTAATAGCGGACCTGAATTTTGACGGAAGAGACGATCTTGCATTAAAGAGAGAGCTTGGTGGCAATGGCGGACCGCTTTATTATTTTTACATCCAGGATAAAAAAGGTGATTTTGCTGAAGATGAGTATTTGAGCGACAGCGTGGTCTTTTTTCCGAATGAGATCAATGAAAAAAAGAAAATGATCACGACCCTGGTGCATGCGAGCGCTTATTCGGTTCGGGAAACAAAATACAGTTATCGCAATAACAAATGGATCGTTTCAGGCAACCGCATAATCGGATTTGGTAAATAACAACATGGACAAATTGATCAAGGGCGAAATCGCCGACTATAAATACGAAGACGGAATTCTCTATTCCTATTCGAAGAGTACACTTCGTACCGTAAAGAATATTTCTGAAAATATCGCACTGGTGAAACAGATCACCGGAGGAAAGATCGTCCCCCTGCTGATCTATCTCAGTAATTCACCCGTTCCGGATAAAGCAACAAGAAAGTTTTCTACGGAGCAGCTTCCGAATGTTTATTCAGCGATGGCCATGGTTTCCAAGCCGGGATTGTCGAAGCTGATCATGAATATCCTCTTCCGGTTCAAACCACCGGCGATCCCGATGAAGTCATTTACGGATGATCAGGAAGCGTTAAGATGGCTGAAATCTCTTCGTGAATCTCAGTGATTGGAGTGTCTTAGTGGTGAGAAATTTACCACTAAGGCACTATGCGCACACAGAAACCACCAAGAGGTCTTAATGCGTATTTTGTTTCTCCTGCACAGCGGGCGGTACCGGAGGTTCCATTACGTGTCCGCATTTTTTACATGTTCGCAAATCGATGCTTCCATAAAAATGCGCAAAGGTTTCCTGGAACTGCGTCATGATATTGGTGAGCTTGAATTTTCTTTCGAATAGAGGGTTGTTACATTTTTCGCAGAACCACATTAGTCCGTCTTGTTCTCCATCTCTGCGTTTACGCTCCATTACCAAACCAATGGTTCCGGTTCCGCGCACAGGATTGTGCGGCACTCTCGGAGGCAGCAGAAAAATATCTCCCTGCCGGATCGGTACATCCACCGCTTTCCCGTCCTCCTGGATCTTCACAGTGATATCGCCTTCCAACTGATAAAAAAACTCTTCACTTTCATTGAAGTGATAATCCTTGCGTGCATTTGGTCCGCCGACAACCATAACGATAAACTCGGTGTCCTCATACACTACTTTATTCCCAACAGGTGGCTTCAGGAGGTGACGGTTGTCATCGATCCATTTTTTGAAATTCAAAGGACGTTGTATCATGATCTTTAAAATTTAAGTGTTAACTGGCATGCATAAACTCTGGGAGGCTGGATATCCATCGGTCGTCCCATCACTTCCCGGTTAAACATATTATTGATTATAAACGAGAATTTGGCAGTTTTCGTAAGCTGATAAGAGATCCTGTAATCAAAAACGTAATCTGCGTGGTGATTCCTCAGACGATATTCTTTCACGCCCGGGAAAAATACTTCGAAATAGGAATCGATATTTTCCATAAAACTATTTGCCCGCATGCTCAGCCCGGTAGTGAATCGCTTGTATCCAAGCTCTACATCCGCTTTTCCGGAATGCTGATAACGATATTTAAGCAGGTTTGTGTGTGTGGTGCTGTACGCACTGTCACGCTTAAAATCAAAATCGGTCTGGATCGGGTCGATGTAGCAATAGCCGGCAAGGGCGGTTACGTTTATCGGTCCGATCTTTCCTTCGCCGAGTAATGTGATCTCAAATCCCCGGATCCTTGTGTTCCCGATATTTTGTGCCTGAAATCCATATCCGTAAGTCGGAGGAACAAATGGCCCGTATAACCCTACTTTGAATTCCACCATATCGGTATATTCCGACCAGAAACCCGCGAGGTCAATAAATCCTTTCCATTCTCCGATGCGGACGCCCTGCTTGATGCCAATTTCTGCGCTCCAGCCGCTTTCCGGCTTCAGGCTATCGTTTGGATAGATATCGAGTCCGCTGGCGCTGGTTTTGATAAATTTCTCGGCCACAGAAGGAAAACGGAAACCTTGTCCGAATGATGCCCGCAGGTAAGTTGCTTTGAGCGCATGGTAGTTCACGCCTGCGCGGAACACCGGCTTGATCTTTGAAGCTTTGGCGATCGTCTTGCTTTTGTCCATCAGCAGGTGAACATCTTCCGACGTTTCAACGGAATCGATCTTGAAATACTCACCGCGTGCTCCGAGTGAGAAGGAGAACTTCTTCCATTTCTTATCGATCTGTGCGAACAAGGCAGCGTTATTACTGAAATGATTTCCATAAAGCGGACCGGAATGGATCTCGTTATAATTATACACTCCTCCCAGCGTGATGTCCAGTTTTTCATAATGTTTTTGAAACTGGTATTCGGTATAGTAAACATCCGCTGTACTTTCCTGGTCGGTATTGTTTTTATTGATCGTTCTGAAAAATCTTCCGCGTAATGTATGTTTTGCATTGTGTTTTCCGTAATAGGAAATGAATGGGTCCACATTCGAGCGATAGGTGGTGTAATGACTCAGGTCGCCGCCGGAAGGACGGTAGATCCCCGAATCAGCCAGGGCCGTTTGCCAGGCAAGGAACAATCCTCCTTTGGTGCGAATGGTGTTCGCGTTCACACCGATCTGCAGTCCCTGTAATTTTCCTTTGAAACGATAACGCAGGTTGGTATTTACGCGGTAACGCTGTTCAGTTTCAAGGTAACGGTAACCATCGTCATCATAAAGGTTTCCGCCGATGACAATATCGAGCTGCTTTACTTTTTGTGCGTGATAAAAATTGATTCCTGAGTACGTTGGATTTGTATCGCCCCACCACCAGGCAAGCCGTTCGCGGTAAGGTTTATCATATACTCCGCCATAAAAATTGATCTTTGTTTCAGGCTCATCTTTCGCATAGGCGGTCCGGAAATTAATTACGCCGTTCATCGCCGCTGATCCGAATAAAGCGGAAGAAGCTCCTTTGATCACTTCGATCTGTTCACAATTCTCGATCGGAAGGAAGGTCCATTTGACATCGCCCGCATCGGCCGTGAGCATCGGCATTTCATCCACGGTGACCAGCACGCGGCTTCCCGCACCGTAACTGAATCCTGCACCACCGCGGATATTCGCCTGGCCATCGATCACGTTTACACCCGGCACCTGGTCGACAGCGGTTTCAATGGTTTGGATACTTTTATTTTCGATCAGCGAAGGTTTTAGTACTTCCATCGAAACGGTTACATCCGTCAGTTTCTGCTCATATTTCCCGGCCGAAACAACAATAATTCCAAGCTCTTTCGAGTCCGTTTCAAGGATAACGTTCCAGTTGATCGTATCATTCTCCTTAAAATCGATGGCCTGTACCATCTCCTTATAGCTGATCGCTTTGACCTTCACCACATGCCGGCCGGAACTTACATGTATGCTGAAGCTTCCATTGATGTCGGTCACAGTCCCTGTTGTATCATCGACGGTGACAGGCACACCGACGACAGTCTCTTTGGTTTTTTGATCGCTGACACGACCGGTCAAAAGAGCATTTTGTGAAAAGCCTTTGAAAGCGATTAGAATTAATAAAAGGGGAGTAGCAAATCTCTTCATTCGTAACAGCATTTTTTTCACAAAAGCACAAGTAAACGTTTAAAATTCGACCACGGGAATTCTAAATAATAGCTTTGCAAAATTGTACCTGCAAGGTACAAATTAAAAAATTATGGATGAAAGTTTGTGGTACAAAATCGCCTTGTCGCTGGTCCCTTATATCGGTGATATTCGCGCAAAACTGCTGGTTTCGCATTGCGGAAGTGCGGAAGCCGTTTTTAAAGAGAAAAGAAGCAACCTGTCAAAGATCCCCGGGATCGGAATGCATGCGAAAGAGATCTTTGATGCAGCGATCTTAAATCGCGCGGAAAAAGAGCTGAGATTTGTTCAGAAGCATTCCGTGAACGTTTTATTTTACACGGATAAAAACTATCCCAAGCGATTGCTCCATTGTGAGGATGGCCCTGTATTATTATATTTTAAAGGGAATGCTGATCTGAATAAAACAAAAGTGATCAGTGTTGTCGGAACAAGAACCGCGACAGATTATGGAAAGCAGCTCTGCAGGCAATTGATCGCGGACCTTGCAATTTATGATCCACTGATCGTGAGCGGACTAGCATATGGAATTGATACCTGTGCACATCGCTCCGCAATTGATAATAGACTGGCGACCGTATGCGGCCTGGCTCATGGACTGGATAAGATCTATCCGGCGTTGAATCGTGACTTAGCAGTGGAAATGTTGGAGAATGGCGGGTGGCTGACCGATTTTACCACGGGAACGCGTCCCGACCGCGAGAATTTTCCGAGAAGGAACCGGATCGTAGCGGGAATGTCGGATGCGACGATCGTGATCGAATCCAAGCTGGGAGGAGGCTCGCTGATCACTGCGGATATTGCAAATAGCTATAACCGTGATGTATTTGCATTTCCGGGAAGAGTCGGCGATGAGTGTTCTGCCGGCTGCAATGCTTTTATTAAGCAGAACAGAGCGGCACTGATACAATCGGCCCTGGATGTTGTATATGTCATGGGTTGGGAGCAGAAAGGGAAAAAAGCGGTGCAGAAACAGTTGTTCGTGGAGCTGAACAGTGAAGAAGAAAAGCTCGTGAAAATATTAAAGGAAAAAGAGTCGCTCGCGATCGATGATCTGTGCCTCGTGAGTAATCTCCCGATGAGTAAAGTTTCTTCCCTGCTCCTGACATTGGAATTTTCGGGAATTGTACGATCGCTGCCGGGGAAGATTTATCGGCTCAACTGAGACGACTTTTTAAATTATCGTGAGGAAAAGGGTTCGTTATCTCAAGGTAAATTTCACTGGCAGCAGACCTAAAAGGAATAAATATCATGAACCTGGTATTAACCGCAATACATTCTTAAAACAACGCCGGAAACTCTATTAAACCGGAAGCAGATAAGAATCGAAATTCCTCCGAGCTTATTCAGACACAGATAATACTCCCAGTTTCCATTTTCAATATCTTTTTGTGGTTCTCTTTGATTTCCCCAAAAGTTCTCAATGCTATTGGGTTTACCGAGCATCGCAAGAATCTCCCGTCGTGTTTTACAGATAAGATCCTGGTGATCTACCAGAACGTTACTTGTCCGGGGAATTGAATCCGTCTCCCGGACGTGCTTACCTCGCAGGCCCATACATCCTGTTGAGTCGAGCGTAAAATCCTTGTAAGTGGAATCTGCCTGCGCTGTACAGAGACCTGCGGTCAGGCAGCTGACCATCAGGAAATAAAAATGAAATCGTATCATGAACTGATAACGCGATACAGCTTAAAGGATACGAAAATTCCCTCCCGGGAATATGAAGGGAGTTTCCCTCCCGATCTTTCAATCATCCGTTTCTTTGTTCGGATCAGCTTGGTGTTTTTTATAGGCGTAAAAGCCCACAAAACCCAAAACGATCACGAAGGATAAAATAACGCTGATAATTATCGTACGGAATTTCTGAGCTTGTTCTTTTATAGTCAGATCTTGCAGCTCCAGAGCATCTCTTTCCACTTCATCAAGATGTGCTGCCTCTTCATTTTTATGCAATTCATATTGCATATGTGCCTGGGCACTTTTTTTCGTGTTTTCTTCCCTGAACAAGCTATCACAAGCAGCAATGTACATCTTATGATGAACAAATGCATCACTCCATTTCTCTGTAGCACTGTCGAGTGCAGATAGTTCCTGATAATATGTACTTCGTGTTGCTGTGCTGCCCAACGAACGAAGGATTATCTTTTCTTTGTTAAGAAAATCAGCTGCCTGCGCGTATTTTTTTTCCTGGATGAGATTTACGACGGAGAGGTTATATGCGGTGAGAAGATGCCTGGAGTTATTCGCATCATTATAATACTTAATAGCCTGGGAGAGCGATTCGATTGCGCCGGCATGATCTTTTTTTGCTGTTAAGATGGATGCAAGACTGGTATAAACATCGCCGATAAGACCGCTGTTGTTTACTTTTTTTCCATAAAAAAGAGCGGTGTCCAACAGCTTCATTGCATGGACGTCATCTCCTGATCCCGAGTAACAGCGGCTCATTTCAATGTATCCCAACGTAAGATTGATAAAGTCTTCACTTTTTTTAAGTGTGGCATTACATTGCTCAAAAACCCTGATCGCTTCTGTGTATTTTTTCTGATCGATCAGCTCAGAAGCAAGATTGCTGCTATAGATTGCAATGGATTTCGTGTCATTGAGCTCTTCAGATATTCTCAGAGCTTCCATCTCGTTTTTCTTGAACTCGGCGTTCATACCCATATTGTCGTAGATCCAGGCAATGATTCCATGAACAGTAGAAATTTTGTCCATTGATTCAATACTCTTGTACAGTTCCAATGCCTGGCCAAGATACTCGATCGCTTTTGGATAATCATGGGAGTCGGCATAATCTTGTCCAATGTATAAGTAGAGCGCGGCAATTTGTTTTGATTCGCCGATCTTTATCCAAAGCTGAAGTGATTCCTGGTGATAAAGAAGTGCAGATTTATAATTACCTGCCCGCCAGTAATTTCGTCCAAGAAATTGCAATGACAAAGCAGTGCCTTTCTTCCAGTTGATCTTTCTTGAAAGCGCCTGAGCCTTTTCGGCATATTCAATACCTTTATCTGTATTTCTCGAGCTGCATTCAAAAGACAGATTACATAATTTGACAATTCTTGAGGTGTCCTGCGTTTCGATTCTGAGCGCCCGCTCGAGTGAATCAATGACCGGTGATTCCCCGGTTTGCCCTGAAATACTGCTTATGGAAATGAAAATGCAAAGGAGAGCTGAGAGCGAAATTCGATATTTCTGATGAAGTGATTCTGATTCCATTTCGGGCTTCCTTCTCTGGTTTAATACAAACTTAGCAAATTGTTCTGCTTATTAAGATCCTGCTTCCTTTTTTCCATTTTCCAATTCATTCAGCACCCGCGAAATATTTATTAATCCCTGTTCCAGTTCTTCTTTCGCTGGCCAGCCGAAACCAATGCGCATGTAGTTCCCTGGCATTTCAAACCAATGTCCGGGTCCCACAAACGTATGGTATTTATGATTGAGGAGTTCGTAGAATCTTTTCGTATCAATCCTTTCATTCTTTATTCTTGGAAAGCAAACTACACCACCTTTCGGTTCGATCATTTCCATCCGGTTTTCTTTTTGGATCCAGTTCATCAATATTTCACGGTTCAGGGTGATGTGCCCGCGGATCGGATTGAAATGCTTTTCTTTTTTCAGAAGATATTGATAAGCGACCTCTTCGTCCAAAACAGAGTTGCAGAGAAAGATCTGTTCTTTAGCAGCAAGGAATTTTTCAAAAAGCTCTTTATCGCGGCTGATCAGCCATCCGATGCGGATACCAGGCAGGCCGTAAGCCTTTGAAACGGAGCTCACGGAGATCACACGCGGGTGAAGCGTAGCTGCAAGCGGATAAGGATCGGAATTGAGATCCCGGTAAGTTTCATCCACCAGCAGGTAGCAATTATGCTCTTCACATAGTTTTGCGAGCGTCATCAGAACTTGTTGCGGAATAATCATCCCTGTCGGATTATGCGGATGCGTGATGCTGATGAGCTTTGTATTCTTTTTGAGTTTTGACCGGATTTCGTCAGGAGAAACCGTAAATTCATTTTCAAAACGTAATTCAGCATAGCTGATCTCGCAGCCGATAGCGCGAGGTGTTTCAATATTGGATGCATAATTGGGTCGCAGAACGATCAGGTGATCATCCTTTTCAAGAATAGCAGTGGCGACAATAAAAAGAGCAGAAGCTGCGCCGGCAGTGACCAGTATTTCTTCGCCGGAGACAGCGTACGTTTTTGCAAGCAGCTCACGAAGCTCCGGTTTACCAAGGTGATCGCCGTATGCCAGCCGGAGCTCCGGGATATTCAGCTGCATCGGATTGAAAATGGTATCCCTTACGGAGCTTTCCGCCAGGTTGAATTTTACGTTCGAATATCCCATTTGCTCGGGTGATTCGATCTCTATCGGCATGCGTTTGTAGTCCATCACCAGCGATTTTTCAAATTACCACAGGAATTATCATTTGTAAGCTTTTAATTTGTTTCAGAATAGTAGAGCGGTTTATTATCTCACCAGCATCACAAATCCATTTGCCTTACCTGATCCGTTATACTCTGCTGTCCAATAATAAGTTCCGTCAGGACAATTCAATCCGTTGTGTGTTCCGGTCCAGCCTTTTGAGAAGTCATCGGTGTGAAAGAGCTCGTTTCCCCAGCGGTTGTATACGCGCAGTTCCGGATTTTTGATGTTTACCTGTTTTACCGGAATGAAATTGTCATTAGAACCATCTCCGTTTGGCGAGAATGTATTAGGAAAGATCACCAGTGTAGAATCTGTTTCTGAGCTGCATTCTTCGGGTGTGTATTCCCAAAGATCGGTCGAATAGTTTGACCAGGTTTCACCGGTGGTGATATAACCTTTTTCATTAACGGAAAAGCCGACAGCGGATTCACGTGCCGGTCCGCTGTAATTTGCTTTCGTTGTCCAGCTATCAGAAGAAGGATCGTATTGCCAAAGGTCATTAAAAAAAACATCGAATCCGTTATCACCGCTGCTCACATACGCTTTCCGGCAAATCACGAACGCGGAAGCTTCGCATCGCCGTGTACCGGGAAAATTTGCTTTTTCAGTCCACTTGTCGCTTCCGGGATCATACTCCCATAGATCATTCTGCAGGTTCGGCGGAATGGAATCATATCCCAGGCAGATGTATCCCTTCGAATCTATCGAGAATCCGGTTGCATAAAATCTTCCGCTTCCTCCGAAATCGGATTTCCTGTTCCATGCGTCAGCAACAGGATCATATTCCCAGAAATCTTTTTTGAAATAGCTGATGGCATCGCGCCCGGTTCCAACGTATCCTTTGTTCCCGATGGAAAATCCGGTCGACTGGAATCTTCCCGTTCCTCCAAAATCGGCTTTCCGGGTCCATACATTTGTTGCGGGATCATATTCCCAAAAATCTTTTTCAAATCCTGTTGAGCTTTCTCCGGTACCAACATATCCCTTGCTCCCGATCGAAAATCCTACTGCATAGCCGCGAGGTACTCCACCGAAATCGGCTTTCTGTGTCCAGGCATCGGATGCCGGATCATATTCCCAAAGGTCTTTTTCAAAAGCTGATCCTATACCGGTTCCAACATATCCTTTACCATTAACCGAAAATGCCACAGCAAAGGTGCGTCCGTCAGGGAAGTTTGCTTTGGATGTCCAGGTATCCTGCGCGGAAAGAGCCGGTCCGGTTGTAAGTAATAATAAAAGAAGGTAAGCTCTTTGCATCGGTGTAGAAACGGAATTTGCGGAATAATAGTGTTAATCGGTACAAATGAAAAGCCCTTCTTCCGAAGGGCTTAGTTTGATAAAACAGGTGTCCGGATAAATTGCGTCGTCGCTTCGCTCTGCGCAATGACGCTCCGCATGTTATTCCACGGTCAGGGGTCAGATAAATTATTCTACCGTCACCGATTTGGCTAAGTTTCTCGGCTGATCGACATTGCATCCGCGCATCACGGCAATGTGATAGGAGAGGAGCTGCAGCGGAACAACCGAAACAAGCGGAACGAGAATTTCATCGGTCTCCGGAATTTCAATGCTATAGTCGGCCATTTCCTTCACGTGCACATCGCCTTCGGTAACAATTGCAATGATCTTTCCTTTGCGGGCTTTCACTTCCTGGATATTGCTTACTACTTTTTCGTAGGAAGTTCCTTTGGTTGCAATCACAAATACCGGCATCTCTTCATCGATCAATGCGATCGGTCCGTGTTTCATTTCTGCAGCCGGATAACCTTCCGCATGGATGTAAGAAATTTCTTTCAGCTTCAAAGCGCCTTCCAGGGCGACAGGAAAGCTATATCCTCTTCCGAGATAAAGGGCATTGCTTACATTTTTATATATGTCAGCGATGTATTTGATCTTGTCGTTGGTATTCAGTACTCTTTCCACTTTTCCGGGAATTGCTTCAAGCTCAGAAATGAGCTGGTGGAAACGGGAAGAGGAGATCGTTCCTTTCCTGTACGCAATTCGCAATGCCATCAGTGTGAGCACTGTTACCTGCGCTGTAAATGCTTTTGTACTCGCCACGCCGATCTCCGGGCCGGCATGTGTATAGGAGCCCGCATGTGTGGCACGTGCAATCGAAGAACCGACAACGTTACAGATCCCGATGATGGTCGCTCCCTTTGATTTTGCAAGTTCGATCGCAGCC
This sequence comes from Bacteroidia bacterium, assembly GCA_045805205.1. GTDB lineage: Bacteria > Bacteroidota > Bacteroidia > 2-12-FULL-35-15 > 2-12-FULL-35-15 > 2-12-FULL-35-15. The sequence goes on from JBJMLR010000010.1 coordinate 52,253, forward strand.
AGTGTATCTGCTGTTTCACCGGATTGTGAAATGGCGATCACCACGTCATCTTCATAAACGATCGGGTTCCTATAGCGGAATTCGGATGCATATTCCACTTCTACAGGAATACGCGCGAGGTCTTCAAATAAATATTCTGCAACCAATCCTGCATGCCAGGATGTTCCGCAGGCAATGAAGATAATGCGTTTTGCATTCAGAAATTTTTGTTCGTATTCGGTAATTCCGCCGAGGTTCACAATGCCTTTTTCCGAGCTCACCCTTCCGCGCATCGAATCTTTTATAGAGCGCGGCTGCTCATAGATCTCTTTCAGCATGAAGTGATCGTAACCGCCTTTTTCCAGTGCCTCCAGCTGAAGCTCGAGTTCCTGTACGTAAGGAGTTTTTTCGCGGTTCTTGATCGTTTTGATCTTTAATTCTTTTCCACGCTGGATAAATGCGATCTCTTCGTCTTCAAGATAAACAACATTCTTTGTGTATTCAACGATCGGAGTAGCATCCGATGCAATATAAAATTCATCTTCGCCGATCCCGATCACCATCGGGCTTCCTTTTTTTGCAGCGAACAATTCATCGGGATTATTCTTGCTCAGGATCACGATCGCATAAGCTCCTACAACCTGGTTCAGTGCAATGCGCACCGCTTCTCCCAAACGCAGGTTATCTTTCTGCTGGATATCTTCGATGAGATGGATCAGCACTTCAGTATCCGTATCGCTCAGGAATGTATGTCCCCGTTTTTTCAGCTCTGCCTTCAGCGGTGCATAATTTTCAATGATCCCGTTATGGATCATCACCATGTTTTTGGATTGAGAATAATGCGGGTGTGCGTTCACGTCATTCGGAACACCATGTGTAGCCCAGCGTGTATGCCCGATGCCCACTGTTCCGCTCTTGTCTTGTTCCCCGATAAAATTGTGAAGGTCTACTACCTTGCCTTTACATTTGTATACATTCAGGTTCTGATGATCATCGAGTACAGCTACTCCGGCACTGTCATAACCTCTGTATTCCAGGCGCTGCAATCCTTTGATCAGAAAAGGATAAGCCTGCTTCTTACCAATGTATCCGACTATTCCACACATGTGTTAATGTAGTTTTGTATAAGTAATGTTTAGTTTCATTTGCTGCGGATTGCCTGTTCCCTCTCCGCCGCCGAATACGACGCGGTTACCAAAAATGGCTCCGCTCGAAACAAACAGGTAGAATCCGTTATTGTTCCGGTCTCCGTCAAGGATCTGCTGAAGGTAGCGCCCGATATTGAACTTATATTCCAGTACAGACGAATTATAACCTCCTCCAAAATAGTTTGCGCCTTCAAAATTATCCGGGATCGCATACGGCGTTCCATCGTCGTTAATTCCGAAGATCATCAGGTTATTCGGAAGCGAGAAGGTATCGCTGTGATAAAGATTATCGAAATTTTTCACTTTGATCACGAGCTCTGCTTTGTTTATTGCCACGGCTCCTGAGTCAAGCATGTGCTTAAGATACGGCAGCGTAACTTTTGTACGAACGCCTGCCATTCCCTCTGCGAACATGGTGGTATCATGCAATGCAGTATGATTCAGCTGATCCTTCAGCGTCTGGATTGCGGTAGAGTAATCATGAGTAAAGTGATTTACCCGTGCAACACTTCCCAGGCTCAGATCATATTTCAATCCTGTTGCCGTGCTGTTGTGATAGAAGAGAGTAATTTTGGATTCTCCCATCATGAAGTGGATGATATTGCCTTCTTCTGAAGCAAGACCGGTTGTGTTCTCCGTGGTGATATAAATTCCATTGAAAAAGCTTTGAAATGCAGCATTTGTCGCCAGGTTTCCGGTCGTCTGATTGTTCAGCAATAATTGTCCGAACGAATTATCCAGTGGAACCCAAAGCTGTGGCTTCAAGGTGTCGTTCATCACGTGAGTGCTATCGGAGGGCCGGGGTGTGAAAAGGAATCCCGATGAAGCAGCGGTCAGATTCGCCGGGTTGACCGTAAAGGTGGTGTCGGAATACAGGATCGGTGTGCTGGAAAAAGGCTGTGTGATCTGGTGAACCTGGAGCAGCTGCTGTGCCCGCTGCTTTTTTCCATAAACATTGCCGCTGTATACAAGTGAAAGTGCAATAGAATCGCAAACGGGAGAAGTTCCAAAGGAGTTCGCAAGGATGTTGCTCGGTAACCGGACCTGGGTGTACATCGATCCGGTAACGGTGCCAAAAACAGGGTCCATGTATTTTCCGATCAACGCCTCACCGGTTGCAATGAGTGTTTCATCTGTAATGAGACTGTCGCCCGGAACCGTTTTAGTAACAATGGTAGTTGTATCCTGCCACTTTACATTAAGCAGGTCGTTCGGTGGCTGAACATCGAGACCGATCACACTGGATTCATTGCAGGAAGAGAGGATGAATGCGGAAGAGAGAAGTAGAAAAAATTTTGTCCCGAATTTTCGGGACAAAATTGAGGGTATGCTTTTGTATATGCTCATATTATTTAGTCAACCATTTCTGTCACTTCTTCAAGGACAGCATCATAGAAATCAGAGTAAGCATCGATGTACTCATCGCCGCCTACGTAGTCAAGATAAGGCTTGCCTGATTTCTTGATGTATTTCTCCACATCAGAGTTGATTTTCGGGCTTCCTTTGATCACGCCGTCCGCAAGGTCGATCGCCGCCTTGCTAACGTTCACAAAGGTAGGATTTTTATAGAATTCAACATCTGTTTTTTCAACACCTTCGTGCATTACTTTCTTCGCGAAATCTTTGTGCAGCGGGGTCGTGAATTCATCATCATATACCGAGTAAACAATCTTTGTATCGGTGAACAAAGGGTTATCCTTGAAGGACTTTTTCAGGTAAAGCGCAGTTAAGCTGGTCATCCAGCCATGCAGGTGGACAACATCCGGTGACCATCCGAGTTTCTTAACGGTTTCAATCACGCCGCGGCAGAAAAAGATCGCGCGTTCATCGTTATCGGCGAAGTGCTCTCCTTTTTTGTCGGTCAGGATGTGCTTGCGCTCAAAATACTCCTGGTTATCAATAAAATAAACCTGCATGCGCGCTGCCTGGATAGAGGCAACTTTGATAATAAGCGGATGATCGTTGTTGTCGATGATAAGGTTCATTCCGGACAAACGGATCACCTCGTGTAATTGATTTCTTCTTTCATTAATGATTCCAAACTTCGGCATGAATAATCTGATCTCTTTGCCTCGTTCTTGTATTCCCTGTGGTAACTTTCTTCCGATCACACTCATCGGTGTCTCATCTAAATAAGGTGTAACTTCTTGCGATACAAAAAGAACTCTAGCTTTCTTCTTCATAAGGTCGGTATATAGGTTAGGATTTCAAAAAAGTATACAAAATTACGGAAAAATTTCCTGATTTTCAAAGTATTAGTGATAGATTTGACTCCGTTTGTCGGAAAAATCCGGCTACTGATACTGATTTCGTTGGTTTTCAACACTTTTCTGAACCTATGAATATTTTTAAATCAATAGAAGAACTGAAAAAGCACCTGGATAGTATACGGGCGCAGAAAAAAAATATAGGGTTTGTTCCCACTATGGGAGCTCTTCACAAAGGGCATATTTCCCTTGTCAATAAAGCAAAGCAGGAGTGTGACGTCGTCGTTTGCAGCATCTTTGTCAACCCCACCCAGTTCAATGATCTTTCCGACCTGGAAAAATACCCCAGAACTCTTACGTCTGATTATCAATTACTTACAGAAGCTGGAACGGATGCCGTATTTGTCCCCGAAGTAAAAGAAATGTACAGCGAAACAGAATTGGAGCTGAAACGGCACAAAATAGAGGATAAAAGCTGGACCCTGGGCAAAAATGTGGATTTCGGGAAGCTGGGAGAAGTAATGGAAGGCGCCCAGCGTCCGGGGCATTTCAATGGCGTCGCCCAGGTGGTCAGTAAGCTGTTCCGTATTGTTCAGCCGGACAAAGCATATTTCGGACAAAAGGACTTTCAGCAGCTGGCGATCATCCGAAGCATGGTAAAACAGCTGGAAATGCCGGTTGAGATCATCGGCTGTCCTATTCTCCGGGAACCGAACGGCCTCGCCATGAGCTCAAGGAATGAACGCCTCACCAGGGAGGAAAGGGACCTTGCGGGGGTCATTTCGCAAATACTCTTCAAAATAAAGGAACTCAGTGCTTCCAAAACTCCCGCTGAATTGATGGCTTTTGGTACCGGGGAACTCAAAAAGACTCCGCAGATCCGGCTGGAATACCTTGAAATTGCAGATGCAGTGACGCTTCAGCCGGTTTCCCGGATTGAACAAAATCAGCACGCAGTTGTTTGTATTGCGGTTAAATTGGGAGAGGTGAGGCTGATTGATAATGTTCTTTTATAGGCGGTAGCGATTGCCACGCCGGGTAAAAGCCCGTCTCGCAATGACGCTCCGGAAACATGCCTGGTAACTTTTTGAGAAAGCGATTGCCTTGCCGGACAAAGCCCGTCTCGCAATGACGCTCCGAAAGATTAGAGAGATTGCTACGTGAGAAACCCGTTTTGCAATCACTCTTAGAATGACCTGCCTGCTGCCCGATTGTCATTTGCGATTTGCCTTCTGCTTATTTTTTTGTGCCGTAAAATAATCTCTCCGTCTAAAAGCTCGTTTTCTTCTTAATTAATTTCCTTAGTTTTGCCCCCGCTATGCAAATAGAAGTATTAAAATCGAAAATTCACCGCGTGACCGTCACCCAGGCGGATCTTGACTATATTGGCTCCGTTACCATTGACGAAAATTTAATGGAAGCTGCAAACCTGATCGAAAACGAGAAGGTAGACATCTTTAACTATAATAACGGTGAGCGTTTCAGCACTTACGTGATCAAAGGCGAACGCGGATCTGGAGTGATCTGCCTGAACGGCCCTGCATCGCTTAAAGTACAGGTTGGCCACCAGGTGATCATTGTTTCGTATGCAATGATGGATTTTGAATCAGCGAAAAAGCACAAGCCCACGGTAGTGTTTCCCGACACGAAGACCAACTCCTTAAGATAAGATCTTGAACAAGAAGCTGCTCAACATACTGAAATTCCTTTTCTTTCTTGGATTGGGAGCAGTGTTGATCTGGCTCGCGCTGAAGGACAAAAGTCCGGAAGAGCTTCACCGCATTGGTGCATCCATAAAGAACGCGAATTTTTTCTGGATCATCCTGTCGCTTGTCATCAGCGGATTCAGTCATTTTTTCCGGTCGCTTCGCTGGCGCCTGATGATCGAGCCGCTGGGTTTTAAAACCGGTGTGCTAAACACTTTTTTTGCTGTCATGATAGGATATCTTACTAACCTCGCGATCCTGCGGGCGGGTGAAGTGGCACGGTGCGGAATGCTTACGCGCTACGAGAAGGTGCCTTTTGTAGAAGGTTTTGGAACGGTGATCGCAGAGCGGGCGATCGATATGATCTGCCTGATCGTGATCTTCCTGTCTATTCTCGGTTTGGAATTCGAAAAGATCTCCGGTATTGCACATACAATTGTGCTCGACCCGGTATCGGCGAAGATGCATCTGCTGCTGCAGAAAAAAAGCCTGCTGCTGGTGCTCGGAATGATCGCATTTATTTTCCTGGCGGCCCTCTGGTATTTTCGGGCAAAGATCAGGACAGTACTTTCAGGTAAGGTCGGTGGGTTTGTGAAGGGACTTTGGGACGGATTGCTCAGCACACGAAAAGTAAGCAAGCCTTCTTTATTTTTTATTTATACTGCGCTGATCTGGCTGATGTATATTCTCCAGGCGGATGTTTGCTTTTTTGCATTTCCTGAAACGAGAAATATTCCGTTCGTTGCCGCAATGGTGATCGTCGTATTCGGAAGCCTGGGTGTTATTTTCGTTCCCGGTGGCACAGGCGCTTACCAGATCATTGTTGTTCAGATCCTCGCGTCGCTGTACCTCATCCCTGATGAGATCGGTAATGCTTATGCCTGGGCCGTTTGGGTTGCACAGATCGCAATGATCCTCTTCCTCGGATTTATGTCGCTCGTTCTTTTGCCGCTCTTTAATAAGGAAGCCGTAAATAGTGGGAAGTAGATTCCGGTTGCTCTATCCCTTTATCCCTCTATCCTTTTGATCTCTCGTATCCCTCCCAATAATGCTAAATAAACTGGCAAACAGCCCAGAATAAATTCCCTATTTTTACCAACGCCTGATTTTACATTTCAGTTTTCACCCTTTACGTTTTACCTTTTACGTATTACCTATTACATCATACCTATTACATAAAAATGGTTCCTTACACACACAAACTACCCGCCCTCGATCTTCTGAAGGCAAAAATCTATACACAGGAAACACTTCTTAAGCCACTCATCGTATGGCGATTCAAAGGAGATAAAATTGTTTTCACCAACGGCTGCTTCGATATCATTCATCGAGGACACATCGATTACCTTGCGAAAGCAAGCGATCTTGGCGGACAGCTTATCGTCGGAATTAACAGCGATGCCTCGGTAAAAAGACAGGGAAAGGGAAGCGCCCGTCCGCTCCAGGATGAAATGACGCGCGCGATGGTGCTTGCATCATTGCATTTTGTAGGCGGCGTGATCATTTTTGATGAAGATACTCCGGAAGAGCTGATCAGGTTTGTGAATCCGGAAGTACTCGTTAAAGGTGCGGATTATGATGCAAATGAAAAAGACCGATCAAGCAAAAAATACATTGTTGGATCTGACATTGTAAAAGCAAATGGCGGTGAGGTGAGAACGATTGAATTTTTAGAAGGATTTTCGACAACGTTAATCGAGGAAAAGATAAAAAAGAGTTAACCACGGAGAAACGGAGAGCACAGAGTTTCACGGAGGCGTATAGTCGCAAAGTCCTCTGATCCTTTGTGGTGAATAAAAAAGGAGTTAACCACGGAGAAACGGAGAGCAGATAGTTTCACGGAGGTTCTGTGATCTTCCATGTCCTCTGGCTCTTTGCGGTGAACAAAAATAAAAAGAGAGTTCTCTGTGACCCTCCGTGTCCTCTGATCCTCTGTGGTAAAAAAAAATGGCTAAAACCAAAACAACATACTTCTGTCAGAACTGCGGTGCCCAATCTGCCAGGTGGATCGGGAAATGTCCGTCGTGCAATGAATGGAACACTTACGTTGAAGAAGTGGTATCAAAAGGGGAAGAAAAAACTCCCGGTATTGCGAGTACCTCTACACAACGCGCAACAAAACCTCAGCTGGTTTCCGAGATCAGTCTTTCCGAACAACACCGCATTGCAGTGTACGACAAAGAGCTCTCACGCGTTCTCGGCGGCGGACTGGTTCCCGGCTCACTCACTTTGTTTGGCGGCGAGCCCGGAATCGGAAAATCAACGCTGATGCTGCAGATCGCCGTGAACATGAAAGGCCTCAAAGTGCTGTATGTTTCCGGTGAAGAGAGCGAACAGCAGATCCGTATGCGTGCGGAACGGATCGGGATGAATAATCCGGATTGCTATATTCTTACCGAAACTTCTACGCAGAATATCTTCAAGCAGATCGAGCAGCTGGAGCCGAATTTCGTGATCATCGATTCGATCCAGACCTTACACTCTTCGCACATTGAATCCTCACCCGGAAGCGTTTCCCAGATCCGTGAATGTACCGCAGAGCTATTACGCTATGCGAAGGAAAGCGGCACTCCTGTTTTCCTGATTGGGCACATCACGAAAGACGGTAGCCTGGCGGGACCAAAAGTGCTGGAACACATGGTCGATACGGTACTTCAATTCGAAGGAGATCGGAATCACGTATACCGTTTATTGCGTACAGCGAAAAACCGTTTTGGCTCGACCAATGAATTAGGTATTTATGAAATGCAGGGAAGCGGTTTGCGCGAAGTAAGCAATCCGTCTGAAATTCTGATCACGGCACGGGAAGAGCTGGTAAGCGGTGTTGCGATCGCGGCTACAATGGAAGGAATGCGGCCGATGCTGATCGAAACACAAGCGCTTGTGAGCACAGCTGCTTACGGAACCCCGCAGCGTTCCTCTACCGGATTTGACCTGAGAAGATTATCCATGTTGCTTGCAGTTCTCGAAAAACGTTGTGGATTCAGACTGGGCATTAAAGACGTGTTCCTGAATATTGCCGGGGGGATCAAAGTGGAAGATCCCGGGATCGATCTTGCATTGGTCTGCGCGGTTTTATCCAGCAATGAAGACATGCCGATCTCTCCGAAAGTATGTTTTGCAGGGGAAGTTGGTTTGAGCGGGGAGATCCGCCCGGTGAACCGGATCGATCAGCGGATCTCGGAAGCAGAGAAGCTTGGCTTTGAGCATATCTTTATTTCAAAATACAACAAAAAAGGCCTGGATCCGAGGAATTACGGGATCAAGATCACCATGGTCGGGAAGATCGAAGAAGTTTTTAGCTTACTGTTTGGATAGTACCCGGCGACTGAAAATCACATCCTGCCGAACTTATTATACTGCTCCTTGTTAATTGATTATCTTTAAACGCAATGCGGGGAGCAAATATCATATCATGGTTTGACCGGGACACCGTAAAACATTTACGGATTCCCTTTTCATACCACCTGATGCCCGTATTCCTGTTCGCCCTGAGCCAGAATCCCACGGCGGATCTTCAAAAAACAATCCTTTCTTTTCTTATTCTGCACCTGCTGATCTATCCTTCCAGCAATGGATATAATAGTTACCAGGATAAGGATGAAGGAAGCATCGGCGGACTGAAATATCCACCGAAAGTTTCGGAAAATCTTTTTTATGCGACCCTGCTTCTTGATTTCACAGGTGTCGCTTGCGCATTTTTTGTTTCAGAGAGTTTTTCAGTATGCGTGCTCATCTATATCCTGATTTCACGTGCGTATAGTTACCGGAAGTTGCGACTGAAGAAAAATGCGGTTACCGGTTTCCTGACCGTATTTTTTTTCCAGGGAGCATTTACCTATATGATGGCATACCAGGGCATGGATAACTATGCGATCGGCTGTTTTCTGACTGCGGACCATATGATCTGCATGGCAGTAGCAAGTCTCTTTATCGGCAGCGTCTATCCGCTTACGCAGATTTATCAGCATGCATCAGATAAAAATGATGGGGTCACTACGATCAGTTATAAGTTAGGCTATACCGGAACATTTATTTTTTCGTCTCTGATGTTCTCGATCGCTGCCGGCTTGCTGTATTATTATTTTGACCAAAAAAATCAGTTGATTTCGCTGGCTTTATTTTTTGTCCTGATGCTGCCGGTCGTGATCCGCCTCGGAGCCTGGTTCCTGAAGGTAAGGAAAGACAATCAGAATGCGAATTTTGAAAACACAATGAGCATGAACTTAATGGCTTCCACTTGCATGAATATTTACTTTTCTATATTAGTAGCGGATAATCATTTTCATTTCCTTAGTCACATAGTTACCTAGTCACCACGAATGAGTAAAATAATATCCATAGGAACAGCGGTTCCGCAGCATCGCACCCCGCAGCCCGCGATCCTCGAGTTCATGCATGCCGCTTATGATAATGAAGTGGCATCGCGGAAGCTGAATGTTTTGTTCAACAACAGCGGGATCAGCTCACGCTATTCCGTCGTTCCTGATTTCGATAAGAACCGCCGGCAGCATGTTTTCTTTAACGGAACGCCAAGTAAAGCAACCGTTCAGGATCGCCTGGATGTATTCAAAGAGCGGGCTGTTCCGCTGGCGATCTCTGCAATCGATGATTCGTTCAATAAGCTGGGGTCAACTGTTTTGGAATTTGGTGTCACCCACCTCATTACGGTTTCCTGCACCGGCTTGTATGCACCGGGTTTGGATGCAGAGCTGATGGGAAGGCTGAAGCTGCCGAATGATATTTTTCATACCTCCGTAAATTTCCTGGGCTGCAACGCCGCTTTTCATGCGCTCAAGATCGCCGACATGATCACAAAATCGGATTCCGCTGCAAAAGTGCTGGTTGTCTGTGTGGAGCTTTGTACAATTCATTTTCAACCAAAGGATGATCATGATAATCTGTTATCAAATACCATTTTCGGTGATGGAGCAGCAGCAGTGATCATCACGGCGGATGATAACCGGCAAAAAGGAGTATCGGTCAAAGGATTTTATTCTGTTCTCCTCGATAAAGGGAAAGACCTGATGGGCTGGAATATTACGCCGCGGAATTTTGAAATGATCCTGGATGCAGGAATTCCTGCGTTGATCGGTGATGAGGTGAATAGCCTCGTGGTGAAAGCCAGCTCGAAAATGAATATTTCTCCGGGAGAGATCCAGGCATGGGCGATCCATCCCGGCGGAAAGAAGATCCTGGATGTGATCAGCGACAAGCTTCATCTGAAAGAGACCGATATTGCATCTTCTTACAAGGTATTGAATGAATATGGGAATATGTCCTCGCCAACTGTTTTATTCGTTCTCAACGATCTTCTTGAACGGAATGTCAAAGGAAATATTTTCTCGATCGGCTTCGGTCCGGGATTGAGTATCGAAACTGCGCTCTTCTTCAATGAGTAGATTCTCCCGGCGGTCTTATGAGGCGGAGCTGCTGGATGCACCGGATATTCCCAGTGACTTGCTTTTTCAAAATCTCCGTGAGCTGGATACTGTCAATCGTTTGCTCGGCGGACATGCCATTACACTTGCCGGAATAAAAGAACTGGTTACCGATAAAAATAAGATCTACCGCATTGTTGATATTGGCTGCGGAGGTGGTGATGCAATGCTGAAGATCGCAGGTTGGGCGAAGCAAAATCAATTTAAGGTGGAGCTGACCGGTGTGGATATGAATGCCGATGCGATTGCATACATGAAAAAGTTCTGTAAGGACGAGATCTGCATCTCCGGGGTTGCAAGCGACTATCGCGATTATCTGAAGAACAATAATGATGTAGATATCATTCATTGCTCCTTGTTTTGTCACCATCTGAAAGACGAAGAATTAAAAGAGCTCCTTGTACACATGCAGCAACATTCGAGAGTCGGATTTATCATCAATGATCTGCATCGCCACTGGTTTGCGTATTACAGTATTAAATTTCTGACCCGGGTATTGAATGGTTCGAAGCTGGTGAAGAATGATGCACCGCTTTCTGTATTACGGGGATTTAAAAGTTCCGAATGGAAGCATATTTTGGCTGATTCCGGTGTGAATCCTCATTCCGTTCAATGGAAGTGGGCCTTCCGTCATTTGATCATCTGGCGGAAATCGTAGTACTTTTTTAGTGATCTTAGTGCCTCGGTGGTGAATAAAAAAGTATATCAGGTATCTGTTATTGGCGGCGGTCTCGCCGGTCTTACACTCGCAATTCAGCTGGCGGATGCAGGCTATTCCGTTATTCTCTTCGAAAAGAATAAATATCCCTTTCATAAAGTTTGCGGCGAATATATCTCGATGGAGAGCTGGGACTTCTTAGTAAGATTGGGGCTCCCGATTGATCGGCTGGAACCTTCGAGAATCAGCAGATTGCAGATCAGCTCCCCATCAGGAAAATTATTAAAGCACACGCTCGGACAAGGTGGTTTCGGGATCAGTCGCTACCTGCTGGATTCAAATTTAGCGGATCTGGCAAGGGAAAAAGATGTTACGCTCATGGAGGATTGCCGTGTAACGGATATCCGTTTTGAGAGTGAAAAATTCGTCATCAATACTTCGCAGGGAAGCTATACATCTGAAATATGCGCTGCGGCATGGGGTAAAAAGAGTAATCTTGATACTAAGCTGGGGCGGTCTTTTACAAAAACAAAAGAGGAACGGAATTATGTCGGAATTAAATACCATGTAAGCTTAGATTTTCCCGATGATCTCATCGAGCTGCATAATTTTAAAAATGGTTATTGCGGGATTTCAAAGATCGAAGGAGAGAAGTATTGTTTGTGCTACCTTACCGATGCAGAAAATCTTAAGCAGCATACAGGGAACATTCGTGAAATGGAAAGAGAAGTGCTCATGAAAAATCCAATACTGAAAGATTATTTTTCAAGAGCAAAGTTTCTTTTTGAGGAGCCGTTGGCAATCTCCCAGGTTCGTATTGGCTATAAGAGCGCAGTTGAACAGCACATTCTTATGTTGGGCGATACTGCAGGGAACATCGCTCCGCTCAGCGGCAATGGAATGAGCATTGCAATGAGAAGCTCCTTTGTTCTCAGCCGCTTAATCAAAGAATATTTTGGCAAAAAAATTGACCGGGCAACACTCGAAGGTAAATACGAACGATTCTGGAAAAAGCAATTTGCAAAACGGGTCCGGTTTTCGGCGAGGCTGCAGAAACTGCTGAAGAATACGAGGCTCACGAATCTTGCCATCTCCTGCCTGAAAGCATTGCCTTTTGTAAGGAATGCAGTGGTTAAGTCGACTCACGGACAGCCTTTTTAATTAATTTGTTACTTTTGAAATATGAATTTAGATCTGACCGGAAAAACTGCCCTTGTATGCGGAAGCACACAGGGAATCGGAAAAGCATCAGCGATCGAGCTGGCATCGCTGGGAGCAACTATTATTCTTGCAGCCCGCAATGAAGTTTCGCTGAAAGAAACACTCACACAGCTCGATACATCAAAAGGACAAAAACACGATTTTCTTGCGGTCGATTTTCAAATGCCGAATAAAGTGAAGGAGAAGGTCGACAATTTTATTGCAACAAACGGACCTGTTCATATCCTCGTCAATAATACGGGCGGACCGCCAAGCGGCCTGATCCAGAATGCAAAAGTGGAAGAGTTCACCGCTGCGTTCAATAACCACCTGGTCTGCAATCATGTTCTTTTTCAATGTGTCATTGAAGGAATGAAAAAGGAGCAATACGGCAGAGTGATCAATATCATCAGCACCTCTGTAAAAATGCCGCTGAAAAATCTTGGCGTTTCCAATACCATTCGTGCCGCCGTAGCCAACTGGAGCAAAACCTTTGCGAATGAAGTGGCCTCATTCGGAATTACAGTGAACAATGTGCTTCCCGGTGCAACGCTTACGGGGAGATTACAGAATATCATCCAGACAAAATCCGAGCATACGGGCGAGTCGATCAACGAGATCAAGAACGACATGGAAAGCGAGATCCCGCTGGGCCGCTTTGCCGAACCTTCCGAGATCGCGAATGCCGTGGCTTTTCTGGCTTCTCCTGCTGCCTCTTACATCACAGGAATTAACGTTCCGGTGGATGGAGGACGGACAGGCTGTTTGTAATTTACTGTGCTTAGAATTTCCAAATACTCCCTTCTTTTTGTTTTGCTCCTGGCAAAGCAATATTCCTTTTCTCAAAAGGAAAATATCGATTCACTTTTATCTGTTACCAAAAGTACCGCTGCTGATTCCAATAAGATCAAGGCGTTTTGCGCTCTTGGCTATGATGCTTACAAGGACGGGAATATAGAAAACGAAGTGCTTTATGGAAAACAAGCGCTGGAGCTGGCAAAGAGCTCCGGCTGGAAATTGGGACTTGCAATGGCTTACAGCCGGGTCGGAAGCGCCTGCGATGATCAGGGAAATTACAATGAGGCGCTGAGAAATTTTGCAAGCCAGCTGCAGATCGGCAGCGACCTTCATGATCGGAAAGTCATTGCAGATGCCTATCATAACATCGGTATTATTTTTCACGAACAGGGAAGCTTTCCTCAGGCTCTCAGATATTACGGAGCAGCGCTTCGCATCAGGAAAGATCTTGGCGAAAAAAAGGGAATGGCTGTTTCGCAAAATAACATCGGACTGATCTATTACTACCAAGGCAACTATCCGGAAGCCCTGCATTGTTTTTATACGGCACTGAAGCTTCATGAGGAAGCAGGTAATAAACGCGGTGTTTCGGAATGCGACAATAACATCGGAGCGATCTACGGCGATCAGAAGAATTATAAAGAGGCAATGAAAGCGGACCTGGCCGGATTAAAGATAAAGGAAGAAACCGGTGATAGTGCCGGGATCATCGTCAGCTACAATAACATCGGAAACTTATATTCGGATCAGGGGAATTATCCGGAAGCAATGAAGAATTACCAGATCGCGATGAAAGGAAAGGAAAGTCTGGGAGATCAGCGCGGTCTCGCTGTTGCTTTGAATAACATCGGAAACATCCACATGTACAACGGCGATTATGAACAGGCATACAAGTTTCATGACCGTGCGCTGAAGATCAGGAAGGAGCTGGGAGATGTTCAGGGAACCGGAGTTTCACTGATAAGTATCGGAGAGGTTGATCTGTACCTGAAAAATTTAGCTGTAGCCAGGCAGAATATAACGCAGGGTTTGCATATTTCGAAAGAGATCGGCGACGTAGATAATCTCCGGCTGGGCTATGGTCATTTGTCGCGTGTGGACAGCGCCGAAGGAAAATGGAAGGAAGCCTACGAAGATTATAAGCAGTTTGTAGCGTATCGCGACAGCTTACAGAATGATGAGAATACACGGAAAATAGTTGCGAGTCAAATGCAGTATGAGTTTGACAAAAAGCAGACGGCAGATAGCTTACGGGTTGCAGAAGAGAGAAAGTTCAGCGACTTAAAATTTGAACAGGAAAAAAGACAGCGCTATTATTTGTATGCAGGTTTGGCCTTGGTAGTTGTTTTTGCAGGTTTTCTGTTCAATCGCTTCAAAGTAACGCAAAAGCAAAAGCAGATCATTGAAGCGAAGGAGCGTGAAACGCAGCATCAGAAGGAGATGATCGAGGAGAAGCAGAAGGAGATCCTGGACAGTATACATTATGCGAAAAGGATACAGAGAAGCTTACTGCCTACAGAGAAGTATATTGAGAAGAAGATCAAAGAGCTGAAAAAAAACCAATAGCTTAGGTTTTCCTTTATCCCTTCATCACACAAGTCCGCCACCCGTTTTTTTCATTTCTTCCTCATATCCGTGGTCAATTTTCAGATTGCTACCTAACGCTGCCTCTACGGCTAATTCATCACAGCGATTGTTCTCGATATTGGTTGCATGTCCTTTCACCCAAACAAACTTTACCTGGTGCTTGCGATAGACACGGAGAAAACGCATCCACAGATCCGGGTTCTTTTTTCCGTTAAAATATTTTTTCTCCCAGCCGAATACCCATTTCTTCTCTACGGAATCCACCACATATTTTGAATCAGAATAAATGGTGACAGGTGTGTTTGGCTTTTTCAATGCTTCAAGACCAACGATCACGCTCATCAGCTCCATGCGGTTGTTTGTCGTCAGCCGGAATCCTTCAGAGATCTCTTTGCGCAGCGTGCCGGCTTTCATTACAACCCCATATCCTCCCGGACCCGGATTTCCACGTGAAGCGCCATCTGTATAGATCGTTATCATAAAAACCGCAATAGGCGGTATGCAAATGTAACAGATAAACGCTTGTCAGTCTATTTTCATATAGATTTCGCTCATACAGTCGAGTGTGCAATTAGTCAGCGCAAGCAGATTGCCTTTTCTAATGATGGAGAACCGGTCTTGTGGAAGATTGCTTCCCGGGATCAGAAGCTGACAATTTATTGTATCCAGTTCATAGGTCCGTGTGACCTCATAGTCTTTAATAAATGCCGTATCATTTGCGAATGAAAGTACATTCTGCTTCGCAGATTGACTTATATGCTTTTCGACGTAATCTCTCAAAGAGTCTATACCGGACCTGGCATGAAATGTTTCCAATACGATTTTTTCAAGGTCACCGGTTCTTACGCCGCCGCCCGATATTGCGACAGGAATCCAGTAACCTGTGCAAGGGTTCACGCTACAATGACGAATTACAGTATCCTTTTGGCCAATCGCTGAAGAGGAAATAATGATCGCGAAGCACAGGAAAAAATATCTTCGAAGCAATTTGTTTTTGTCTGCGGTTTACGTCGACTTTAACGGAATATCCGTGATGAAATTGTACTGACCAATTAGCACACTTGCTTCGCGAAGCAAGGTCAGCAAATTAAGGATCCGCACATTTTTAAACCCCCGCATGCGTGCGGAACAGCTTCACTGCAATCGCGAGCAGGATCACACCAAACACCTTACGGAGAATATTAATGCCGCCCGCGCCCAGAAGATGTTCAAGACGGTACGTATTGCGAAGCACGACATACACGAAAACGAGGTTTATCAATATCGCACTAACGATGTTCTCCACATGATACTCCGCACGAAGCGAAAGCAAAGTGGTTAGTGTTCCGGTTCCTGCGATCAGCGGAAAGGCAATAGGAACAACAGAAGCAGTGGCTGCAGTTTCCTCTTTGTAGAATTTTATACCGAGGATCATTTCAAGTGCCAGGAAAAAAATGATGAATGATCCGGCAATCGCAAAGGATTTTACATCGATCCCGATCAGGTTGAGGATCTGTTCCCCGATAAACATAAATACGATCATGATCGCACCCGAAACGATGGTTGCTTTCTCTGATTGGATCTTGCCGACCTTCGTTTGAAGATCCAGCAGAACCGGTAATGATCCGATGACGTCGATCACTGCAAACAGGATCATCGTAAGAGTTGCGATTTGTTTTAGATCAAAATTCATTTTTTGAGTGACTAGGTGACTATATAACGAAGGTGCTTAAGTAAAACGGACAAAATTAAATGTTAAAAAGTATGTTGGAGGCATTTGGAATCGTCAGCAATTTTTTTCTTCCCCGTCACCCGGTAACTTAGTCACCCAGTAACTTTTCAATTACCTTCGGAAAGAAGGTATGTTCCAGCTGCTGTATTTTCCTGGCCAGCTGTTCCGGGCTATCATTAACATCCACGGGGCAGCAATGTTGTGAAATAATTTTGCCTTCATCATATTGTTCGTTCACAAAATGGATGCTGATCCCGCTTTCTTTTTCTCCTGCCGCCACTACTGCTTTATGAACATTCATGCCATACATCCCCTTGCCTCCGAACTTCGGTAAAAGGGCCGGGTGGATATTCACGATCCTGTCCGGGAAGGCTTTCACCAGGTTTCCCGGGATCATCCATAGAAAGCCTGCCAGTACAACCAGGTCGATCCCGGCATTTTGTAAATGACTGACCACGGAATCGCTTTCATAGAACATTTTCCTGTCGATCACGAGTGCGGGAATTCCTTCTTTTTTTGCTCTGTCCAGCACCTTTGCCTCCGGCCTGTTAGAAACGATCAGCACAATTTTTATACCCGCTGAATTTCTGAAATGATCAATGATACTCTGGGCGTTCGTCCCTTCTCCCGATGCAAAAATGGCGATCTTCTTCTCCGTCATGAGCGCAAAATTAGGGTTAAAAACGCAATTGAAGGCAGAATGAAAAAATTTGAGTCGGAAGGCACCTAATGCCCTGATTTTAAGAAAATAATACTACCTTTAGGGGCTTGAAAAATGGAATAATGGGTATATTTTTTTGTAATTATCCATATAACTTTATCTTTGCACCCAAATTAACCTAAAAACATTTATAAAATGTCAGACATTGCAACAAAAGTAAAAGCTATTATCGTTGACAAATTAGGTGTGGACGAAAAAGAAGTTACACCAACGGCTAGCTTTACAAATGATCTTGGAGCAGATTCTTTGGATACTGTAGAATTGATCATGGAATTCGAAAAGGAATTTAACATTGCCATTCCTGATGACCAGGCTGAGAAGATCAGCACTGTAGGCGATGCGATCGCTTACATCGAAGCAAACGCGAAATAATTCTCCAAAAGATTTATTTAATGAAGATCAGACGAGTAGTAGTAACGGGCCTTGGCGCGATCACTCCGCTGGGTAATAATGTATCTGATTATTGGAACAACCTTGTAAAAGGAGTTAGCGGGGCTGCTCCTATTACTCGTTTCGATGCTTCTAAATTCAAAACACAGTTTGCCTGTGAAGTAAAGGGCTTCAATCCGGAGGAATACCTCGACCGCAAAGAAGCCCGGAAAATCGATGTTTTCTCGCAATACGGATTATGTTCCGCTATCCAGGCAGTGAAAGATGCCGGGCTGGACGGACCCAATGCATTCGATCCCGACAGGGCCGGTGTGATCTGGGGTTCCGGAATTGGCGGTTTACAAACCTTCCAGGATGAATGTTTCGGATATGCGAAAGGGGACGGAACTCCTCGTTTCAATCCTTTTTTTATCCCTAAAATGATCGCGGATATTTGTTCCGGACACATTTCTATCCGTTTCGGAATGCGCGGTCCTAATTTTACTACCGTTTCTGCCTGCGCTTCCTCTACAAATGCGCTTATTGATGCGGCAACCTATATTAAGTTAGGCAAGGCGGATATCATTGTTTCCGGCGGATCCGAAGCTGCGGTATGCGAAGCCGGCATTGGCGGATTCAATGCGATGCACGCGCTTTCTACCCGAAATGATTCTCCTACAACAGCTTCCCGTCCGTTTGACGCTACCCGCGATGGGTTCGTTCTCGGCGAAGGAGCCGGCTGTCTTATCCTCGAGGATCTTGACCATGCGCTTGCTCGCGGTGCAAAGATCTATGCGGAAGTTGTCGGCGGAGGAATGACGGCAGATGCAAATCATATTACCGCCCCTCACCCTGAAGGATTAGGTGCACGCAACGTAATGCGGAATGCATTGATTGATGCGGAAATGAAGCCGGAAGATATCGACTATGTGAATGTACACGGTACTTCAACACCGCTGGGAGATGTTGCTGAAACCAAAGCGATCCTCGGCGTTTTTGGTGAACATGCCTATAAGCTGAACATCAGCTCTACAAAATCAATGACGGGACACCTGCTCGGTGCTGCGGGATCCATTGAAGCCATTGCGTGTGTCCTTGCCTGCAAGCATGATATTATTCCGCCAACCATTAACCACGTTACCGATGATCCGGAACTGGATAATAAACTGAACTTCACGTTCAATACCGCTCAAAAACGGGTGGTACGTGCCGCTCTCAGCAATACGTTCGGATTTGGCGGACACAATGCTTCTCTGATTGTTAAGAAATACGTGGGCTGATTGCCAGTCGCTGGATATCGTCGGGTCGTTACCTAGTTACTTAAATCACCTGGTCACCTAGTTACCCAAGCAGTTACTTCGCAATGCCTTTTCGAAAACCAATAAGAGTTCACCTTTCGCCCGATAAGAAATTATACGAGTCGCTCCGCAATATCCTGGGGTTTTATCCCGGTAATATCTCTTTATACCAGCTCGCTTTTCGCCATAGTTCCGCTGCACAGCTCATCCGGAAAGGAGTTAAGAACAGCAATGAGCGGCTTGAATTTCTTGGGGATTCCGTGATCGGAGCAGTTGTTGCAGAATATCTTTTTAAAAAATTTCCATATAAGGACGAGGGCTTTCTGACAAAAATGCGTTCCAAGATGGTCAGCCGGCAGCAGCACAACCAGATTGCGATGAAAATGGGGCTTAATAAATTGCTCGAAGTAAATAACGACCGCCACCAGTCGGGCCGCTCAACCTCGATCAACGGCGATGCGTATGAAGCGCTGATAGGAGCGATCTACCTTGACAAAGGCTATAAATTTGCTCAGAAATTCATTCTCACACGGATCATTAACGTACACTTTGACGTAGATGAGCTGGAGACAAAAGAAGTCGATTTCAAGAGCAAGCTTATTGAATGGGCACAAAAAGAAAAGAAGGAGTTTCGTTTTGAAACGCTTGTGGATGGTGCGAATGTGGACGACAAGCAATTTGTGATGCAGCTCCTGATCGACAATGAAGTAATTGGAAAGGCGCAGCACGTTTCCAAAAAGCGCGCCGAACAGATGGTTTCCGAACAGGCCTGCAATGTACTCGGGATATAGAATTTTTTTATCCCTTGTCCCTTATCCCTTAATCACCCAGTCACCTAATCACCCAGTCACCTAATCACCCAGTCACCTAATCACCCAATCACCCAATCACCCAATCACCCAATCACCCAATCACCCAATCACCCAGTCCCTCATATCACCTTTTTCCTTAAATTTACGTCTGTTTGGGAAAACATACACTTGAAATAGAATATGATTACGATTTCGTATTGATCGGCATTTCCTCGCATGAGAAAGATTATCGCATCTGCTGGGCGATCAATAATAAATTAGGATTGAACCTGGTAAAAGCAGAGCCGCTTGAGATCAAAGACAAAAAGCAGGATGATCTGTCACACTTCTCTTTGTTCAGCTTTGAGCTTCCGGATGAGTTCAGGGAATATTTTGTGATCGCCAACCGCAGTGAAAAAGGATTGCTGATCCCGGAGCAAAAGCAGGTCGACTATTTTTTCATTATGCGTGGCGAGGAAGAAGATGAATCGATCATGGAGAAGATCAGGCTCATTAAAGAGATCAGCCTCGTGCAAATGGCTTTCCGGATCGATGTGAACAGTCTGCGCTCAAAGCAGAATTTAATTTTATAAAAAGTCAGCCCCCCAGGGCGTGAATATTGATATATGAAAAGAACAAAAATTGTGGCAACGCTCGGACCAGCATCATCTTCTCCGGAAGTGATCGAGGAAATGATCAGAGCAGGTGCCGATGTATGCAGGATCAACTTCTCCCACGGATCCTATGAAAATGTACTTGCGCAGATCAACGCCATCCGCGGGATCAACAAGAAGCTTGGGAAACATACTGCTATCCTCGCCGATCTGCAGGGCCCGAAGCTTCGCATCGGCGTAGTAGAAAATAATGGTGTTGAGCTCGTCGCGGGTAAAGAAATCATCATTACCACGGCGGAGTGTATCGGAACCGCGGAGAAGATCTATATTACCTATCCGCAATTTCCAAGAGACGTTAAAGTCGGAGAGAACATCCTCATCGATGACGGAAAGCTTCTGCTGAATGTCATTTCAACCAACGGCAAAGATGAAGTGAGAGCAGCGATCAGTCACGGCGGAACATTGTCATCGAAAAAAGGCGTGAACCTTCCGAACACAAAGATCTCGCTTCCTTGTCTCACCGAAAAGGACCTCAAGGACCTTGATTTCGCGCTTACACAGAAAGTGGATTGGGTCGGCTTGTCGTTCGTGCGTTCCGCAGCCGATATCATCGAGCTAAAGCACCTCATAAAAAACTTCGATCTGAATGTAACAACACGTGTGGTTGCAAAGATCGAGAAGCCGGAAGCCATTCTGGAGATCGATAATATTATTAAGGAAACCGATGCGCTGATGGTAGCACGCGGTGATCTCGGCGTTGAAGTTCCGATGCAGGAAGTGCCCGTGATCCAGAAAATGCTCGTGAGAAAATGCCTCGAGGCATCCAAGCCGGTTATTATTGCCACACAAATGATGGAAAGCATGATCACCAATATCAGTCCGTCCCGTGCGGAGGTGAACGACGTTGCGAACAGCGTTATGGATGGCGCTGATGCGGTGATGCTGAGTGGTGAGACATCCGTCGGGAATCATCCTCCAAAGGTGGTGGAAGCGATGGCGAAGATCATCGAGCACGTTGAAAAGGAAAGCTCGATCTATGACCGGGAATTTGAAGCGCCGGAGGTGGATCTGCGAAATGAGCGCTTTCTCACCAATTCAATTTGTTTTACTGCTGCAAAAATGGCGCAGCGTGTAAATGCATCTGCGATCGTGACTATGACACATTCCGGATATACTGCATTCAAGCTTTCCAGCCATCGTCCGAAAGCGAATATATTTGTATTCACCGACAACTACGACATCCTTACAACGCTTAGTCTTGTATGGGGCGTTCGTGGCTTTTATTACGACAAGAACATCAGTACCGATCACACGATCGCCGATATTAAATTCATTTTGAAAAAGAACGGCGATGTTAAAATAAATGATCTGGTGATCAATATTGCCAGCATTCCACTGAGTGAAAAAGGGAAAACGAACATGATAAAGCTGAGTGCGGTAGAATAAAGTTTTGCTGATACTCCATTTTTTTGTGAAAAATACTACTCCATGAGCATAAATGTCAAACTGTTAAAAGAGATCTGCGAGATCGCCGGTGCGCCGGGTCATGAGCAGCGTGTGCGCGAGCTCGTTCTGCGCGAAGTAAAAAAGCTTGCCGATAAGGTTACCATTGACAACATGGGTAATGTTACTGCTTTCAAAAAGGGCCGCAAGGATAAAAAAGTAATGATCGCTGCTCACATGGATGAGATCGGTTTCATTGTAACGCACATCGATGAAAATGGTTTTCTCCGCTTTACCCCGCTTGGCGGATTTGATCCGAAAACACTTACCGCCCAGCGAGTGAAGATACACGGAAAAAAAGACGTTATCGGGGTCATGGGCTGCAAGCCGATCCATATGATGAGTCCTTCCGAGCGGGAAAAGGTGGTTCCCATCAGCGACTATTTCATTGATCTTGGAATGAACAGGAAGGAAGTCGAAAAAATTGTTTCAATAGGCGATACGGTTACCCGCGAACGCGAGCTCATCGAGATGGGCAATTGTGTGAACTGCAAGTCCATCGATAACCGCGTTTCTGTATTTATTCTTATTGAAACGTTACGGGAGCTGAAAAGCACTCCATACGACGTCTATGCGGTATTTACTGTCCAGGAAGAAGTCGGCTTGCGCGGTGCAAATGCTTCAGCACTGCAGATCCAGCCCGACTTTGGTTTTGGACTGGACACAACAATTGCGTTTGATGTTCCGGGAGCGAAAGCCAGCGAGATGATCACAAAATTAGGTGACGGGACTGCGATCAAGATCATGGATGCATCAACGATCTGTGATTACCGGATGGTAAAGTTCATGAAGCAGACAGCTGTAAAGCACAAGATCAGGCACCAGATGGAAATATTAACTGCAGGCGGAACGGATACAGCAGCGCTGCAGCGGATGAGTCCCGGAGGTTCCATCTCCGGAGCGATTTCAATTCCAACGCGTCACATTCACCAGGTAATAGAAATGGCGGATAAAGACGATATCCGCGCAAGCATAGATCTCCTGAAACATTGTATAAGCGATATCGATAAATTCGACTGGTCATTTAAATAGTGCGGATAGCGAATAAGCACGGATATTACGAATGCATTTCCGGTAAAATTTTCTTAGTGATCCTTAGTGGTGAAATTAATAACACTCTGTGTCCTCCGTTTCTCCGTGGTGAAAAAATTCGTCAGGAAAGGACTCCCGAATAGATGTTAATTATTACAATATAATATGAAAAAAATCTACTACCTCGCTACCTGCTCCACCTGCACGCGAATCATTCAGGAGCTCGGACTGAAAAATAAAAAATTTGAGTTCCAGGATATCCGCACCGAGAAGATCACCCCCGCACAGCTTGCCGAGATGAAAAAAATGGCCGGAAGCTATGAAGCGTTGTTCAGCCGCGTGGCTTTGAAATATCGTGCACTCGGACTGGACAAAATGAAGCTCGGGGAAGAAGACTACAAAAAGTACATCCTCCAGGAAGATACTTTTCTTAAGCGCCCGGTGATCATTATCAAAGACAAGATCTTTATCGGCAATTCAAAAAATAACATCGCTGCCGTTAAGGCGGCATTGTAAACCATTATTGCGATAGGTCCGGATGGACGAAGAAGCCATCTCCTTGTTACACCAGAAATGAACAAAATAGTCCAGGCGCATCTTGCGCTCATTGCCGTTAATCTTATTTACGGTGCCAATTATTCCATCGCCAAGGAAGTGATGCCGGAGCATGTTCAGCCTTTCGCCTTTGTTCTGATGCGTGTGGGCGGTGCGCTCGTTCTTTTCTGGCTGGTCAGCGCGCTTTTTATCCGCGAAAAAATTGATAAAAAGGATCTGCCGCGGCTCGCGCTGCTGGCCGTGTTCGGAGTGGCCTGCAACCAATTGCTTTTTCTGAAAGGGTTGAGCATCACCACACCGATCAATGCCTCTATTATTATGATCTCCAATCCGATTGTGGTGCTGCTCATTGCAGCTGCCGTGCTTCGCGAAAGAATTTCGGTAAATAAGCTCATCGGTATCGGGTTGGGAATTTCGGGAGCTCTTCTTCTCCTCCTGTTCAATAAATCGTTTTCATTTGGCTCAAAAACCATTACCGGCGACGGAATGATCCTCGTCAATTCGATCTCCTGGGCTTTATATCTTGTCCTGGTAAAACCGCTCATGCAGAAGTATAACACATTCACGATCGTAAAATGGGTTTTTCTGTTCGGGTTTCTCTATGTTTTGCCATTCGGCTACAATGAATTTTCAGTGATCCACTGGAGCGGCTTCACACCGAAGATCTGGTTTGATGTTACGTTTGTCGTGATCGGAACAACCTTCTTTGCTTACGTATTGAATACCTATGCACTGAGAGAGCTCAGTCCTTCTGTCGTGAGCATTTATATTTACCTCCAGCCCTTTCTGGCAACTTTGTTCGCGGTTTTCCTTTACCAGAACGATACTTTGGACCTGCTAAAGATCACCGCCGCTGTGTTGATCATTTTCGGTGTTTACCTGGTCAGCATGCCGTTCAAAAAAGTTAAAAACTAGCGCTGTTTTTGTTAAGAATTTCGAAAGCGCTTCCCGTAAAAAAAACACTACATTTGCTCTATCTAGACGTATGATGCCTATGAAATCAATGACCGGGTTCGGTAAAGCAGTGGGAGAGATCCCGGGCAAAAAAGTAACGGTGGAGATCCGTTCACTTAACAGCAAGCAGCTCGACCTGAATCTTCGCATGCCTTATTTGTATAAGGAGAAAGAATTGGAGTTCCGGACAGAGCTAGCCAAGCTGCTTGATCGCGGAAAGGTCGATCTCAGCATTTATACCGAATCAACCCATGAAGCGCTCCCTGTGGCGTTGAATAAAGATCTCGCGCGGGTGTATCATAAAGAGCTTAAAGCGCTCTCCGCGGAATTAAATGAATCTCCGCAGAATCTGCTGTCCCTGGTGCTCAAAATGCCGGAAGTGCTGAAAGCGGAAAAAGAAGTTTCCGAGCTGGATGAGAATGAATGGAAGCAGGTGAAAGCGATCTCCGAAAAAGCGATCGAAGCATTTCAGAAGTTCAGGACCGATGAAGGAAAAACACTTTCCGGTGAATTCATTTCACGCATCGGGATCATTGATAGATTACTGACCGAAGTGGTTAACGCTGATGCGATGCGGGTGGAGAATATCCGCACACGGATCAGGAATAATCTTGCCGAAGCAATTGAAAAAGAAAAGATCGATCAGAACCGCTTTGAGCAGGAATTGATCTACTATATTGAAAAGCTTGATATCACGGAAGAAAAGCTTCGCCTGAAAACACACATCGATTATTTTATCGGAACGATGGATGAGCCGGGAAGCGGAAGAAAGCTCGGATTCATTTCCCAGGAGATCGGCCGCGAAATAAATACCATCGGCTCCAAGGCAAATGATGCCGGTGTACAAAAGCTTGTCGTACAAATGAAAGACGAGCTGGAAAAGATCAAAGAACAATTGCTTAACGTGTTGTAATAACATGGAAAAGGGCAAGCTCATTATATTTTCAGCGCCATCGGGAGCAGGCAAAACAACCATTGTCCAGTACCTGCTTAAGAAAATTCCGAAGCTGGAATTCTCAGTCTCTGCATGCAGCCGCGGAATGAGAAAAGATGAAACGCACGGGGTAGATTATTATTTCATCTCTGTGGATGAGTTTAAGCAGAAGATCAATAACGGTGAGTTCGTGGAGTGGGAAGAGGTCTACAAAGATCATTTTTACGGCACACTGAAAGCAGAGATCGAGCGCATCTGGAAAAAAGGACATCACATTATTTTTGATATGGACGTGGTGGGGGGACTCAACCTCAAAAAGCAGTTCGGTGATCTTGCGCTGGCGATCTTCGTGATGCCGCCCAGCATACAACACCTGGAAGACCGCCTGAAGCTCCGCGAAACAGAAACGCCGGAAAGCATCGCCCGGCGGATCGGAAAAGCCGAAGTGGAATTGCAGACAGCAACGCAGTTTGACCGTGTTATCCTGAATGATACGCTCGAACATGCCTGTGATGAGGCAGAAAAAGTAGTTAAAGAATTTTTATCTTCAGAGAGATCCCTTAGTGTCTCTCAGTGACCCACACGCCGGTCAAAAAGCAGCCGGGCATACAATGCGGATCTTCAAACAGTCGATGTTTTATGCAATTATTTGCTTGCTGGCTTTTGTTTTGATTTTATCATTTATTAAAAAACATAATGATCTGTTGGATTGTATCGAAAGGTTTCTGGTTATCGTTATTGCTGTTTTTGGATATTCAAGGGCATTCATAGTTGACAAAGTGATCAGGAAGTACAGGGGAGAAGAGGTCCTTCCATTCAGCCTGTTCCTGTTCGAAATGCCGCGGATGAGATTGATGACCTCTGCGATGCTTCCTGTCCCGCTGAAAAGCCAGGTTGCGGGTCTCGATGAAGCAGACGGGAAAAAAATAAACAAGATGACCTATACGATCTATAGTTTATTTTCAGCATTATTATTGTTGACTTTTATTTCTTAGTGTGCCTCGGTGGTGAAAAATTAAATCGGTAAACATTCAATATGGCAAAATATCTTACAATAGACATTCATACCCACATCCTCCCGGAACACATTCCAAACTGGAAAGAAAAATTCGGCTACGGAGGATTTATTCAGCTCGATCATCACAAATCCTGCTGCGCAAGAATGATCCTCGATGACGGAAAATTTTTCCGCGAGGTCGAGGATAATTGCTGGAGCGCAGAGAAGCGCATGCATGAATGCGATCACCACCAGGTGGATGTGCAGGTCCTTTCTACTGTTCCGGTCATGTTCAGCTACTGGGCGAAGCCGGAAGATTGTCTTGAGCTTTCTGTTTTTCTGAATGATCACATCGCAGACATCGTAAAACGCTTTCCGAAGCGATTCATTGGTTTGGGTACAATACCATTGCAGGATCCGCAGCTGGCGATCGCGGAGCTGAAAAGGTGTAAGGAGATCGGGTTGGTTGGTGTACAGATCGGATCGCATGTGAACGACTGGAACCTGAACGATGCAAATTTGTTCCCGGTTTTTAAAGCTTGCGAAGAACTGGATATGTGTGTTTTTGTTCATCCCTGGGACATGATGGGACAGGATAAGATGCAGAAATACTGGCTTCCCTGGCTGGTCGGCATGCCTGCAGAAACAGCATTGGCAATTTGCTCGATGATCTTTGGCGGCGTGTTTGAGCGGTTACCCAACTTACGTGTTGCTTTCGCCCACGGCGGCGGCTCTTTTCCTGCAACCATCGGACGGATCGAGCATGGATTTAACTGTCGTCCGGATCTGGTGGCTGTCGATAACAACGTAAATCCCAGAGAATATTTAGGGAAATTCTGGATCGATAGCCTCGTGCACGATGAGCAGATGCTTGACTATGTGGTGGGCATGTTCGGTGCTGACCGGGTCGCGCTTGGAACGGATTATCCTTTTCCTCTGGGAGAGCTGGAACCTGGAAAGCTTATCAGGGAAATGCCTTACGAGCATAATGTGAAGGAGCTGCTCCTCAATGGAGCGGCGCTGCAATGGCTGAATCTGAAAAAGGAGAAATTTATTTGAGTAGTCTCCGTGTAACTCCGTGCTCTCTGATTCTCTGTGTTAAAAAATTTTTCACCACGGAGACGCAAAAAACACAGAGGGCCACGGAGGAGTTTACTTCATTACTTCCGGTGCTTCACATCCCCATGTCCATGATGCGTAATATTCTTCAGCTTTCCTTCCCCGTAGTATAGCACATCTCCGTGTCCCGCATGTTTAATGCTGATCTCTTCTTTTGAGAATAACGTAATATCACCGTGTGATGCATTTGAAAGCGAAGTGATATCGGAGATCATCTGCTTACAGTCCAGATCGCCGTGCGATGCATTTCTTACCGAAAGCTCGTGGCATTCGCCTTTCAGGGATACGTCGCCATGACAAGCGCAATTGAGCTTGACAACGGGAGCTTTCACATTCAATGAAGTATTGCCGTGTGCGTGGACTCTTATTTCGAAAGTTTCCGGGCAGCAGAGCTGGTTTCCGCAGCACACATCGCCGTGCGATGCATTATATACCGATTGTAGCTGCCGGCAGTACACGCGGATGTTCAGTTTGCTGAAGACAGGGATCCACAATTTATTTCCTGAAGTGATGTAAAGCGTTTTGCCGGAGTTCACCACTTCGAAATAATCCATCAGGTTCTCATCGGCTTCGATAACCACTTTTTCTTCATCGGATTGAATGAGCTCGACATTTCCATTTACCACAAGCTGGAGCCGCAGGAATGAGCTGACCTCAATTTCTTTAGTGATCACATTGCCGTTCCCTCTGGTCTGGATCAGCTGGCGGAGTTTTTTAAAATTTACCATTTAGTTCTGGAGTAGGTCGGCGGTAAAGCCGAATTTTTGTATGATGTTCTGAATTTCAGGAATGAGGATCGTGTCCTTGCCAGAGTCGATACGTAATATCTTATCGCAGTCATCCAGGTCGAATCCGATCTTCCAGCCGGGAAAAAGAGCTGAGTAATCTCTCAGGATCAATTGAGCATCTTCTTCCGACTGCACATTTGTTTTAAATACTTCGATCATGTCCGGTTGTGTTTTGTGGGGCAAAGGTTTAATGTATTTTAAATTTTATTGTTATATTTAAAGTATAATAAGTTATATAATCAGTATTATATTTGTTTTCAATCAAACAAGATAGCTCTCAAGCTGGCGTCGATATTGACGTTTGGAAAGGGGAAGATCTTTCCGTCTTTTCACTGACTTTGGAAGATCAAAGTGAGGTCCGGGGCGAAATCCCTCCCGGTTCTGTCTTTTTTTGCTTCCAGCTGAACGGAAGATCGACACTCCGGATCGGGAAAAAGCAGTCATTGGAAATGAATTCCTATCAGTATTTTGCGTCCCGGGATCCCGGAAATTCTCTTCGTTTAATAGCCGGCAGCCGAGCGAATGTTGTGTTTGTGGTTGTCTCACATTGGTCGTTTCAGAAAATGCTCGGGAGCGATGCACAGGCGATCCGTTTTTCGGATGAGCTTCAATCCATGAGCGTTCCGATGAATGCCGGCCTGCAGGAGATCAGCCGCTGCGAATGGCCGGAGCTCTCAAAGCGGATCTTCGTCAAGGCAAAATTTCTCGGATTGCTTTCCCACATCATTTTCGAAGAGGGAAACCGGAAGCGGCAATACATTCGAAGTGACTATGACATGGAGCGGATTCTTTTTGCGCGTGACTATTTGCTGCAGCGCATTGCAATGCCACCGACAATTCCAGAGCTGGCAAGGATTTCGGGGATCAATGAATTTAAGTTGAAAATGGGTTTTCGCGAAGTGTTTAATAATTCTGTGTACGGATTTTTGTCCGACACGCGCCTGGAAATGGCAAAAAAGGAAATGCAGGGAACGAGATCACTGACTGAGATCGCCTTTGAGTTAGGCTATTCATCCAACCAGCATTTCAGCATCGCTTTCAAAAAAAAATATGGAGTTTCTCCGAACAAATTGCGTCGCTAAGAATTTCATCCAAACACCCAAACACCCAAACACCCAAACACCCAAACACCCAAACACCCAAACACCCTAATGAATATGCGCATTTGACGCTTCTGAAGCCATGAGGGAATCAAATTTATTCTGCTTGATCTCCATAAAGCTCTTTTTCTCGATCTTGCTTTCCAGCCAGGAGATAAGGTCGAACAGGCTCAGTGCATTTTTTTCGATCTTATTTACTGCCATGCTTTCGATGCTTTCTTTCAGCTTCTTGAAATCGTCGGTGAGCGCAGATGATTTTCTCATTTTTCCCTGCGATTCCTTAAAAAAGCTGATGATCTGTTTTTCGAAGTTGTAAAGCTTATTCCGTTTCATCAGCAGCCGGTAGGTCGACCGGATGCGTTTCTCCATCATGTCTTCATCATTCATTTCAAAGTAAATGATCAGGCTCAGGATATGTGCGAAGCAGAACAGATCGCTCCGGAAATCCAGGTCGGTGTTATGAAGCAGCTGGTTAATGTTCTGGTTAGCGAGCTTATATTCTCCGAGCCCGATGTAGATGTACGCCAGCGCATAATGATGCAATTGCTTTTCTTTCCGGACAGATTTGGTTTGCGGCAGCTGTGCATATATCAGCTCAACCCGCTTTGCGATCTCCAGCGCTTTATCGAACTGTCCTGTCGGAATGTAAACGAACAGCTTCAGATTTTCTGTCAGCAGCTCATAGTTTTTATTCAGGTGTCCGTATTTTGCAACAAAATCATCCATGCGTTTCAGCGTATCAAAAAGGTCGCTGAACTGAAGAAGAGATAATTCGTTCACGGCTTTATTCCGCAGGATCCCGATATAAGTAAAAGGCTTTAGCTCTACCATGTGTGGATTTTCATCCAGCAATGCGACATTCTTTTTCAGGATCTCGCCGGCCTGTTTCTGATCGTTGATCATGAAGAGGTAGTTGGCCTGCATGATGTTGCGATAGTATTTAGCATTGAATGTATTCAGCAATGCTTTGCTGTTTTTTTTGTCCTCATCAACGATCTTCTGGAACTCGATCACATCTTTATCGTCGCGCGCCACGCCCGTGTAGAGCGCTTTTGCTCTCAGCTTCTGGTAAAGATGCTTATACCCGATGATCGTCTTTTTCTTTTCAATGGATTCGTTCAGCTCGTGAAAATATTTATTGACGAGGGTAAGATAATTTTCGGGTGTAGCTTCCTCAACCAGGAGAATAATATCCCAGTCGATCAGCTCTTCCATAAATTCATAAAGTTCATGTTCGAGAGCAACCGATTTTGCTTTCACGATCATTTTTTTCGCCAGGTGCGGAAGGTTTTTATTGTAAAGGATCTCGATCTGGTTTAGTGTGCTGCGCAGTTCGCTCTTGACATTGGTATTATAAGATTCCAATGTCTTCATAATGAACTTAAAAAGATAGTTTTTCGCAACTGCGAAGTTGTTCAGCGTTGGTTCGCCTTTGAACTTGCGGATGATCTCCTTTTCGTCATAGACTTTTTGCTTGTCGATCGCATCAAAGATCTTGATATACTTGTTTTTCTCACCGATCACATGAAGCATCGCGTGCTTCTTGATATACCCCTTTTCCGGTGCAGTAAGCGATTTGATAAGCTGGTGCAGGTTGTTGGCTGACATAATGTTCCTAAGCTAAAAGCAAGCATAATTGACAAATGGGGTTTACAAATATATCATTACCGATATGAAAAACAACACATTTACCCGTTTACTGTGGTTTCTACTTTCTTTTCCCCTCTTTTTCCCGGGAGCAGAAATAATCTGATTTTGCAAAAAGTGATATCTAAAATCTGCCGGTCGAATACTTATATATGCATAGGAGTTCACATGTGGTCTGTCCCGGTAAAAGCCTTGTCAGAGCTAAAAAATAACGGAGAATCAAAACCCGGGGTACTGCTTTGGGAGTAGTCGGTATAAGCGTTCGAATACTTATTTTTAGCCAATTTATGTTTGGAGACTGGCACATTTCTTTTGATATTTGTATTGTAAGATAATCGAACGGTCTCCCGACCGGCGAATCTTACAAAAAACTTGTTGTTGTGAAGGAGTAGCACAACAGTGTTTCATGTTTAGTTTTATCCAAGATCCCGAAGTTTCTGACAAGTTCTTCGGGATTACTTTTTTAATGAGACTTACCTTTCGCAAGTGCGGAGCACGCAGCGAAAGGTATAGTCGAATTATCCCGACAGCGCAGCTGAGGGATCTGTTTTCATTCTGATTTTTCTTACGGGCTTTCAGCGAAAGGTATAGTCGAATTATCCCGACAGCGCAGCTGAGGGATCTGTTTTCACTCTGATTTTTCTTACGGGCTTTCAGCGAAAGGTATAGTCGAATTATCCAGACAGCGCAGCCGGGAGATCTGTTTGATCCTCCGGTTTTCTTACGGGGTCTTCAGCGAAAGCATAGTCGAATCAGAACTACTTCACTAATCTTTCTTCCGAACAGCCACAGTCCGAAGATCTCCGGTTCCGCCTGTTACCCTCTGACTCTCTTCTTTCCCGGTTTATCAATGAAAACCCAGCCTCCGTCTAATCCTTTGTTATCGCAGTAATAAAATGGAATAAAAAGCGTAAATTTGTATATCTTTTAATCCCAAATACTTCCGAAATGAGTGATGCAATAAAACACGAGTGTGGAATAGCAATGATCCGATTGCGTAAACCTCTGGATTATTACATCAAAAAATACGGAACTCCTCTATACGGCATCAACAAGCTCTATCTGCTGATGGAGAAACAGCATAACCGCGGACAAGACGGTGCGGGAGTTGCCAGCATCAAATTTGATGTGGTTCCGGGTACCCGTTACATCAGCAGGACCCGCGCCACCGGCAGCGGCGCTATAAAAGAGATCTTCGGAAAGATCAATGCCAAGTTCGAAGAGGTCAACAGAAAGAATCCCGATAAATTAAAGGATGCGAAATGGCTTAAGAGAAATGTCGCCTATACCGGGGAACTTCTCCTGGGCCACCTGCGATATGGCACTTTTGGCGGAAACAGTATCGAGAATTGCCATCCTTTTCTCCGCCAGAATAACTGGATGACCCGCAACCTCGTTGTTGCCGGCAATTTCAATCTCACCAATGTGGATGAATTATTCGATCAGCTGGTTGAGCTTGGACAGCACCCGAAGGAGAAGGCAGATACCGTTACGGTAATGGAAAAGATCGGACATTTCCTTGACGAAGAGAATGAAAGACTTTTCAAGAAATTTAAAAAAGAAGGACATAGCAACGCAGCCATCTCTTCTCTGATCGCAGAACACCTGGACGTTGAAACGATTCTCAAGGATGCAAGCAAAAAATGGGACGGCGGTTATGCAATGGCTGGCCTGTTTGGCCACGGAGATGCATTTGTGCTCCGCGATCCTTCCGGCATCCGCCCGGTATTTTATTATTCAGATGATGAGATTGTCGTTGTTACTTCAGAACGCCCGGTGATCCAAACCGCCTTTAATGTACCCATCGGAGATGTGAAAGAGCTTCAGCCCGGACATGCACTGATCATCAAAAAGAACGGAGCATTCGGTGAATCCGAGATCCTGGAGCCGCTTGAGAAAACACCCTGCTCCTTCGAACGCATCTATTTTTCACGTGGCAGCGATGCCGACATCTACAAGGAAAGACAAAAATTGGGCAGTCAGCTTTGTCCATCCGTTCTGAAATCAGTCGATTACGATCTCAAGAATACGGTGTTCTCTTATATTCCCAACACCGCTGAAGTTGCATTTGGCGGTCTCATCGAGGGACTTCATCATTACGCGAATACCATCAAGCGTCACAAGATCCTGCAAATGGGAGCGTCGGTGCGCGATCCGGAATTGAGCGAGATCCTTAACATCCATCCCCGGGTCCACAAGATCGCCATCAAAGATGCAAAGCTCAGGACTTTTATTACCAATGACTCGCAGCGTGACGACATGGTTGCTCACGTATATGATACTACTTACGGTTTGATCCGGGAAGGAGTCGACAATCTGGTGATCGTGGATGATTCCATTGTACGTGGAACCACTCTCAAACAGAGTATCCTTAAGATCCTGGATCGCTTAGGCCCAAAGAAAATTGTGGTTGTTTCTTCCGCTCCGCAGATCCGTTATCCTGACTGCTACGGAATTGATATGGCTAAATTAGGCGACTTTATTGCTTTTCAGGCTGCCGTTCAGCTGCTGAAAGATAATTTCAAGGATAATCTGCTGGAAGAGCTTTATGAAAAAGCGAAAGCCCAGGAAGAGCTTCCGAAGGAGGAGATCGTGAATGTGGTGAAAGAGATCTATGCGCCTTTTTCAGCAGAGCAGATCTCCGCTAAGATCGCTGAGCTGCTTCGTCCTGATGATATCAATGCGGAAGTTGACATCATTTATCAGTCCATTGAAGGTTTACATAACGCGTGTCCGGATCACAAAGGCGACTGGTATTTTACCGGTAACTATCCGACGGCAGGCGGAAATAAAGTCGTGAATAAGTCCTTCATCAACTACATGGAAGGCAAGAACGTCCGCGCATACTAAAAACATTCCGCCTTTTCGCAAGGAAATAATTCTCCGGACTTTTTGCTTGCTTTTTCGGAATATTTTCATATATTGCATAGAATATTTCCGAACATGAAAAAAATACTACTCGCGTTTTTATTTTCAACTCCCTTTGCTCTTAACGCACAAACATTTTCTGCACCCGGCGGATCCATTCCGGATTCGAATACAGAAGTTTGTTTCCCGGTGACGGTTTCCGGACTTCCCACAACCATCGACATGACCTTCGGTCTTTCGCAGGTTTGCATCAACCTGAATCATACCTATGATAGTGATTTAAAAATAAAATTAAAGGCACCCGATGGAACCGTTATCCTTCTGGCAAGCAATAACGGCGGGAGCGGAGATAATTTTACAAGTACCTGCTTTATTATGAGCGCTGTAACGGATATCGGTTCCGGCACAGCTCCTTTTACGGGAAGCTTCGTTCCGTTTCAATCGGTCAACGGAGCAAACAATGGTCAAAACCCGAACGGAGTATGGAACCTTTGTGCAATCGATGAAGTTCCTGCCGATTTCGGAAACCTGGTTGACTTCAGCATTACATTTTCGGCAAATCCGCCTGCAGATCCTATTGTTACCGGGCCCTGCAGTGTCAGCAACGGAATGGGCTGTTCCTGTCCCGATGGATCGCAGATCTGCGACCTTCTTCCGGATATGACAGCTTCTGCACAAATCATCGCGGCACAGCATACAGAATACCCGGGGCTTCTTACATTGAGCAACGCAACTCCGAATATCGGATGGGGGCCAATGGAGATCCATGGTTCGAGCTCATGCTGGTGTGATACGGTGAGCGTTCCTTGCTCCACTACGATTTGTCCGGACGGAAGCTACCCGAAGCAAAAACTTTTGCAGACCATCTATCATAAAGATAACGGAGTGATCACTTCGCATGATACGCTGACCAATGGCGTGATGAGCTACCATCCGAGCCACGGACATATTCACGTGGACAACTGGGCGGAATTTACACTTCGTACTCCAACGTCGAACCCGGATGCTACAACCTGGCCGATCGTTTCTACGGGTTCAAAAATTTCTTTTTGCCTGATCAATCTGGGCGACTGTACAAGCGACTATGGTTATTGCCGTGATGGAAATTACGGTGCGACGCTCACAGAGGCAGATATTCCGAATTCACCTTTTGGAATGGTGAGCGGCTGCGGAACCGACCAGGGGATCTATGTCGGGAACCTCGATATTTACAGTGAAGGATTGGCCGGCATGTCGATCGACCTGACAGGAGTTTGCAATGGAGATTATTACATCGTATCGATCACGGATCCGGATAACAATTTTATTGAAAGCAATGAAACCAATAACTGGGCAGCTACACCGATTACGCTGACCATGCAGACGCCGCCGCCAACGGCGAATTTTACTTATACCGGAAGTCCGAATGTACAGTTCTACAATACGGCAAGCATTAGTTATACTTACGAATGGTTTTTCGGGGACGGAGGAAATTCCGTGAGCCAGAATCCCTCGCATGCCTATATGGCGAACGGCGTGTATAACGTTACGCTTGTTGTTACGGGCGATTGCGGAAGCGATACGACTACGCAGATCATCACTGTAACAGGAGTTGGTGTTGATGAATCGTCAGCGGCTGCGCTGGGATATTCGATCTATCCTAATCCGGTGGAAGGAACATCTATGATCAGCTATTTTATTCCTGAGCGTAGCACAGTGAAATTTGCACTGTATAATGTTGTTGGCGAAAAGGTATTTGATATTGATAAAGGACAGCAGGATTCGGGGCACTATGAATTCAGGATCGATCTGAAGGAAAAGAACCTGGAGGCCGGCGTTTATATCATGCAGCTGGAAACGGAAAAACAAACAGCTGCCATACGTGTTGTACTTCTGAACAAATAGTGCGTAAGTGTATTTACCTAATTAGGTCCATAATTCACTTACTTTCTTGACAATGATCAAAAAAGCTCCCAGCTTTGAATAACTTTTAATATTCCATCGAATATTAAAGCCAATTCATCGAATTGTTAATTAATTGATATTGCATAAGATAGGCACGAATTGTCATTTTAGTTATTTTTGCCATCTGATTTTTTAAAACGAGTAGGAATTAATATAAATCAAAACGAAAGAAGAATGAAAAAAAGTTATTTACTAAATGTTTTGACAACCATTGTGATGACGTTTTTAACGACGGCATTTGGTGCATTCGGTCAAACAAACATTGCAAGTTATTCGCTGACGAGAGCGACCGGTGGGACTTATACCGCGTTGACTGCTCCGACCGTATTTCAATCCGGAGGATATGATGATGCGGTAAGTGCCGCGATTCCTTTGGGAGGCACATTTACCTATGGGGGTGTGGCATATACTACATGCTTCATCAGCACGAATGGTTTTATAACATTCGGCGCTGCACCTTCCTCAACAAGCTACACCCCATTGAGCACTTTGGGAACTACTACCGGCGCGATAGCTGCTTTTGGACAGGATGCCGGTGGCTCAACAGCCGCTGGTGCAACACCCGAGATCAGCTATCTGAATATTGGTGGAGCTACCGGTGAATTCGTAGTACAATATAAGGACCATGCGAATTTCTATAACAGCTCTACCGAGCGGTTGAATTTCCAGATCCATCTGAACCTGTCAACTAACCAGATCACAATCATTTATGGAACATGTACAGCTCCTGGTACCAGCACCAGTGGCTCGGCTCCTTTTCTTGGTATCCGGGGAAACTCGACTGCCTGGGCAACAAATGTGAATAACCTGATGATCGGTAACGTACCTGCGGGAACAACTTGTGATTGGTCGAATGCCGTTACAGGAAATGCAAACAGCAGCACGATGTTGTTTTCGTCAGGAACAAATGCGAACGTTAGCATTCCGGCGGGACTTACCTTTACATGGACACCGCAAACAGCTGTTGCGCCGGTGAGAACGCATGGAGCTGTAACGTCAATTACTTCTTCAGGTGCAACTATTACCTGGACTGCGCCTACGGGAGCAACACAATATAACGTTCAATACCGTGCTCTTGGAACTTGTGGCTGGACAACCTTCGCAGGAAGTCCTGTTGCTGCAACAACAGCTGTTCTCACGGGATTAGCTTCAACAACAACTTATCAGGTGCAGGTGCAGGCCTCTAACGGGACAAATAATGCGATCTATTCGCACATCCCGAATGCGGCCGGTACCGGAAATGGATACGTAGCGGCAGGAACGTTTACAACGTTGAGTCCGCCTTGTTCCGGAACTCCTGCTGCGGGAACTGCAGCTTCCTCCCTTAACCCTGTTTGCAGTGGAACCAGTTTTACATTGAGTTTAACAGGTGCAACTACAGGCGTTACCGGTTTGACTTATCAATGGCAATCCTCGCCTGATGGCATCACTTACACAAACATTCCTGCTGCAACAGCGGCGACATATGCGACCACACAAACCAGTGCAACGTATTACCAGTGTATCGTTACTTGTACAGCCAGCGGTTTGTCGGCAACATCAACCCCGCTTAACGAAACAATGAACAGTTTCAGTAACTGCTATTGTACGTCAAATCCAACAAGTACAGTTGATGAGGATATTTTCAATGTAACGCTGGGATCATTAAATAATTCTTCAACTTGTGCGACCACCGGCGGCACAGGATCTATATTAAACGAATATTCAAACTATACGGCTATACCTGCTCCGAATTTACAGCAAGGTGTGCCTTATTCTTTATCTGTACAGATTGGAACCTGCGGAGGTACTTTTAACAATAGTACCCGCGTATACATAGATTATAACCAGGATGGAGATTTTCTCGATGCAGGAGAAACGATTTACACATCGGCTGCAGCAACATCCGGTGCGCACACCGAATCTGCGACTATTACAATTCCTGTAGGCGCAACTTTGGGCAATACGAGAATGAGAGTTATTACATCTGAAACAAGCACACCAACTTCAATCACCCCTTGCGGAACTTATAGCTGGGGAGAAACGGAAGATTATCTTGTTAATATCACCGTGGCAACAGTATGTACGGGAGCTCCTTCTGCAGGAACAACAGCCGGTCCTACCGGAGCCTGCACAGCAACCGCTTTTACAGTAAGCTTAACGGGCGCTACTACCGGCGTTGGCGGGCTGACTTACCAGTGGCAATCTTCTCCGGATGGTGTTACTTATACCAACATCGGCGGTGCAACTTCTGCAACGGCATCAGTGACACAAACAGCTGCTACTTATTACCAGTGTATTGTTACTTGTACCACGAGCGGTTTGTCGGCAACGTCAACTCCGCTGAACGTGCCAATGAACAGTATGTTTAACTGTTATTGCGTACCAACGTATTCCAGCGGATGCTCGCTCGGGGATGAGATCACCAATGTAACCTTGCTTACATTGAATAACTCTTCAACCTGTGCCGGTACTCCATATTATACTTTCTTCAGCAGCGCAACTGTTCCGGATCTTGCACAAGGATCAGCAAACACTATTTCTGTTTCTTTCGGAACAGACGGAAGTCAGTATGCCGGAGTGTGGATCGATTTTAACCAGGATGGCGACTTTGCAGACGCAGGCGAATTTTGTGCAAACAGCACTGTAAGCGCTGGATCGGGCGGAACAACCACACTTACTATCAACGTTCCCGCAGGTGCTACATTGGGTAATACCATGATGCGTGTGCGTGGCGGTAATGACAGCCAGCTGGCAAATACGCCATGCGGTGCATCATCAAGTGCATATGGTGAAACAGAAGATTATAAAGTGAACATTGTTCTTCCTCCGCCATGCCCGGCTCCTTCAGGTCTTGCAGCAGGAAGCATTACATCAACTACTGCATCACTTTCATGGGTGTGTACAGCTTGTACAGGAACATTTAAACTGGAATACGGTCCGACAGGATTTACTCCGGGAGCTGGAACGATCATCAACCCGGCAACATCACCGGTTGCAGTTTCAGGACTTACTTCTGGTACAACTTACCAGTTCTATGTAACCCAGGATTGTTCGGGAACAGGTGCTGGATTCAGCACTCCGACAGGTCCGGTTTCATTCACTACACATGCTGCGGGCGACGATGTTTGCTCTGCGATCGCACTTGCATTTGGAACTAACGGTCCATACAGCAACGCAGGAAAAACCGTTGAGGCTGGTGAGCCTGCACCTCCGGGAGGTATATGCAACTCACAAACCACATGGTGTAACACCGGACTGGAAAATACAATGTGGTTCACATTTGTTGCTCCGGCATCAGGACGTGTAAGTATTACATCTCCTGGTTTCGATACTCAGCTTGCTCTTTGGAGCGCTCCAAACTGTGGCGCTATCCTTACCGGCGGCGCTGTATTGATCGCTGCAAATGATGACGGCGGTCCTTCTTTCTCATCAGTGATCAACCCTGTAAACTGTTTGACTCCGGGAACTACTTATTATGTTCAGCTGGATGGATACAGCGGTACAGTAGGAACAACTAATATTGTACTGACCGACCTTGGTGTTGTAGATCCATCTTTCACGGGCTTAACATCTCCTGTCTGCTCCAATGCAACTGCATTGACATTAACTCCTGCAACTTCAGGTGGTGTATTTGCAGGAACAGGAGTAACGGGAAGCACATTTGATCCTGCAGCTTCAGGTGCAGGTACCTATTCAGTTACTTATACAGTGAACGGGTGCTATACTTCTACCCAGTCGGTAACAGTGAATGCTGCTCCAACCGCAAGCTCGGTGATCACTACTCCGGTCGCTTGTAATGGCGGAACAGCTACCATCAGCGTAACTGCAACGGGCGGAAGCGGAACCTATTCAGGAACAGGAACGTTCAGCGGTGTTGCTCCTGGTCCGTATACATATACGGTAACCGATGCAGGAAATGCTTGTACTTCTACTACTGCAGGTACAGTTACTCAGCCTTCAGCAATTACAGTTACTCCTTCCTCAACAGCGATTATGTGTAACGGAGGTTCATCTTCTGTGACCATTTCTGCAACAGGTGGAACAGGTGCATTGACCGGAACGGGAACGTTCCCGCAATCAGCCGGAACAACGGTTTATACAGTAACAGATGCAAACAGCTGTACAGCTACATCTTCTGTAACGGTAACCGAGCCGACAGCACTTGCAGTTAGCTATACTGAAAGCGGTGTAATGTGTAACGGCGGAACATCAACAATAACGATCAGTGCAACAGGCGGAACTCCGGCTTATACCGGAACCGGTGCTCAGGCTCCTGTTACAGCAGGAACATATTCCTATACGGTAACTGATGCGAACGGATGTATGTCTACGCAATCGGTAACAGTAACAGAGCCAACAGTTCTTGCAACATCGGCTTCATCAACAGGTATTGCCTGCTTTGGCGGATCAGCAACCGTAACGCTGAATGGTACAGGTGGAACAGCGCCTTATTCAGGAACAGGTCCGTTCACACAAACAGCTGCCGACGGAACTGTTACTTATACACTTACCGATGCAAACGGATGTACAGCTACCGTTACAAACACAGAAACTGATCCTGCTGAACTTTTCATTTCAACGGGTGCAACTTCTGTAATGTGTAATGGCGGAACTGCTACTGTTACCGTTTCTTCCTTCGGTGGAACCGGAACTGTTTCAGGAACCGGAACATTCCCTCAGGCTGCAGGTACACAATCGTATACAATTACTGATGCGAATGGATGTACAGCTTCCAGCAGCGTAACCGTTACTGAACCTGCTGCAATTACAGTGACTACAACTTCAGGATCGATTATGTGTAACGGCGGAACCGACAACGTAACTGTTTCAGCTACCGGCGGAACAGGAACCTTGACCGGAACCGGAACATTCCCGCAGGCTGCCGGAACTACTGTATATACGGTAACCGATGCAAACAGCTGTACAGGAACTGCGAGTGTTACACTTACAGAGCCGAGCGCTGTGATGGTCATGACCTCATTCACTCCGATTGCTTGTAATGGCGGTTCTTCAACTGTAATGATTTCCGGAATGGGTGGAACTCCTGGTGCAGGACCTGCTTATCTTGGTGAAGGAAGCTTCACACAAGCAGCCGGTACAACTACTTACACGATCACGGATATGAATGGATGTACTGCATCATCTAACGTAACGATCACAGAACCTGCAGCAATTGCTTCTTCTCAGAATGCGGATCTTTGTGCCGGACAATCGGTGACTGTTGGAACGAGTACATATTCAACGGCAGGTACGTATACTGATGTCCTTACCGCGTTCAACGGATGTGACAGTACTGTAACCACTGTGGTAACGAATGTAACAGTCGATGCGACAACAACAACCGCTGGTGCAACCATTACTGCAAATAGCTCAACCGGAACATTCCAGTGGCTGGATTGCAATACCGGAATGTCGCCGATCGCCGGTGAAACGAACCAAAGCTTCACAGCAACCGCTGACGGAAGTTATGCAGTTCAGGTAACTGACAACGGATGTGTTGACACATCAGCTTGCGTGATGATCGTCGGTACGGGATTGAATGCAGGATCTGCGGCTAACATGATCGTTTATCCTAACCCAAGCAGCGGAGTATTCAATCTGAGCTTTACGAATGCAAACTTCAGTGAGCTTCTGATCACCGTTGTTGATGTTCAGGGTAAATTGGTTTACTCATCTTCAGACAAAAACATAAGCGGTGCTTATAACAAGGTCATCAACCTCGAAGAACTTGGAAAAGGGCTGTACTACATTAAAGTAAATACAGGAACTGATCTGAAAATTCAGAAATTGACGATCCAATAATTTATAGGTCCCCCGGAATATTTCCGGGGGACCTATTTATTTGATATAGGTCCTTTTTTAATTTATTCGCTTCCGATAACTTCCCAGTTCGGATTGCTGGTGTTAAGCCAGAGCTTTTAAAATAATTTTTTACTTCCAGAACGGCACACATTTGCAGGTGTTTCAACGTGTGTGCTATAATAACGTGATGGCTGTTGCCTGAGCAATTTTAATTCGTAAACAAAAAAACAAACAGATGAAAAAACAATTCAAATTGAGGAGCATGCTGCTCGCATTAATGGTTGTGATCGGGGCGAACTCATATGCGCAGTATTGCACGGCAAACGGAGGATTTTGTGACGAAGCAATCAACGCTTTTACTTTTGGAAGTATCAGTACAACATCGGGCTGCGGCAGTTATGTCGATAATACTGCGATGAGTACTTCGGTCACGCAGGGGCTTTCTTACCCGATATCGATCACAACGAGCGCTTATTACGGTGGTGACCAGGCATTCGTTTGGATCGATTATAACATGAACAACGTTTTTGATGATCCTTCCGAACGTACAACGCTTACCTATTCAGGTACCGGCGGTGTGTTTAACGGAACGGTGAATATCCCGGCCGGTGCTACTCCGGGGACAACCCGGCTCAGGGCGCGCATGACCTATACGACTTTTTATGGTCCGTGCGGAACAGCAGATTATGGCGAAGTGGAAGATTATACGGTGGTTATTAATGCAGCTACCGCTTGTTCAGGAGCACCAGCTGCAGGAACAACTACAGGACCTTCTGGAGCCTGTACCGGTGTAAGTTTTACACTTGGCTTATCCGGTGCAACAACAGCATCAGGAGTTACCTATCAGTGGCAATTTTCAACGGATGGTGTCAGCTATTCAAACATCGGCAGCGGAACAAGCGCTTCGGTTTCCGTTGCTCAATCCATGTCAACTTATTACCAGTGCGTTTTAACCTGTACTGCCAGCGGTTTATCATCGACATCGACTCCTTTGTTCGTTCCGATGAATTTGCTCTTTAGCTGCTATTGCGTTCCGACATATGCAAGCGGCTGTCCTTTCGGAGATGAGATCACGAATGTAACGCTGTTGACCTTGAATAATTCATCTACCT
This sequence comes from Bacteroidia bacterium, assembly GCA_045805205.1. GTDB lineage: Bacteria > Bacteroidota > Bacteroidia > 2-12-FULL-35-15 > 2-12-FULL-35-15 > 2-12-FULL-35-15. The sequence continues at coordinate 94,818 of JBJMLR010000010.1, forward strand.
GCTCAGGCGGATCTTATTATACATTTTACAGCAGTGCAACAGTACCAAATCTTGCGCAGGGTTCTGCAAATAGTATCTCGATCTCTTTTGGCCCCGACGGAAGTCAATATGCCGGTGTCTGGATCGATTTTAACCAGGATGGGGATTTTGCTGATGTCGGTGAATTCTGTGCAAACAATACTGTTTCTGCCGGTTCCGGCGGAACAACCACGTTAACGATCAACGTTCCTGTTGGTGCTGCACTTGGCCAGACAATGATGCGTGTAAGAGGAGGAAATGATTCTCAGCTTGGAAACACGCCTTGCGGTGCTTCATCCAGCTCATACGGTGAAACCGAAGATTATAAAGTAAATATTTTTTCATTGCCTCCTTGTGCCGGCAGCCCTACCGCAGGAACTACTGCAGGCCCTGCAGGTGCCTGTTCAGCTAGTAGCTTTGTATTGAGTCTGACAGGATCCAGCTCCGGGGTAAGCGGTCTGACCTATCAGTGGCAGTCTTCTCCCGATGGAGTGACCTACACAAACATTGGCGGGGCAACCAGTACAACAGCTACGGTTAGCGAAACAGCAGGGACATATTATCAGTGCATTGTAACATGTACTGCAAGCGGTCTGTCGGCGACATCTACAGCGCTGTTTGTTCCGCTCAATGCTGCATACCTGTGTACCTGCAGCTCCATGGCGACCACTACATTTGATGAGGAGATCACGAACGTGACGCTGACGACGCTGAATAATTCATCCACCTGTGCAACTGTTGCTCCGGGACCGGGATCGATCGCGATGCGTTATGCAAATTATACTTCCGGTGCAGGGGCACCAACAATACCTTCTATTCCTGCTACCGTTTCTCCTTCGTTTTCTGTAACCGTGGGATCATGCGGATCATTTAATTATACTAGTGGTCTGGCGATCTTTATCGACCTGAACCAGGATGGGGATTTTGTTGATGCGGGAGAAAAAGTATACAGCAACGGTGCAACGGCTAATATCAACTGCGTTCCGGCCACTGTAGTTTCGGGTTCATTTACAATTCCCGGTACCGCCACGCTTGGAAATACCGTAATGCGGATCATTAATGCTGAAGGATATGCAGGCGATATCATTACTCCTTGTCTGGCAACATATGGATACGGAGAAACTGAAGATTACCTGATCAGTGTCGCGCCGGCTCCTCCTTGTCCTTCACCAACGGGATTGAACGCCTCTTCAATTACAACCACTTCTGCTTCTCTTGGCTGGACTTGTACATCATGTACAGGAACCTTTGCCCTGGAATATGGTCCGAGCGGTTTTACACCGGGTACAGGAACTATTGTGAATCCGGCAACTTCACCGGTTGCGGTAACAGGATTGACACCGGGAACAGCTTACCAGTTTTACGTTACGCAGAATTGCGGTGGCGTTGGCCTTAGCTTCCCTACAGGTCCTGTTTCTTTCATGACCAATGCCCTGGGTGATGGTGTATGTTCAGCATTGCCTTTGTCATTTGGAACGAACGGGCCTTACAATAACTCGACGATGACAACTCAGGCAGGTGAGCCTGCTCCTCCGGCTTCCGGTTGCAGCGTGCAAACAGGATGGTGCGAGAACGGTCTGTCCAATACCATGTGGTTCAGTTTTGCAGCTCCTGCATCAGGAAGAGTTAGCATTCAGTCGCCGGGATTCGATACGCAATTGGCATTATGGGATGCGCCTACGGATTGTGCTTCACTTCTTTCGGGTGGTGCGATGCTGATCGCAGCGAATGACGATGATCCAACGGCAGCAGCCGATGGCGGTGTAACATTCTCATCTATGATCACTCCTGTAAATTGCCTTACACCGGGCAAAACATATTATGTTCAGCTGGACGGATACAGCGGTACAGTAGGAACAACTAATATTGTACTGACCGACCTTGGTGTTGTCGATCCATCTTTCACGGGCTTAACCTCTCCTGTCTGCTCCAATGCAACTGCATTGACACTTACCCCGGCAACTTCAGGTGGTGTATTTGCAGGAACAGGAGTAACGGGAAGTACATTTGATCCTGCAGCTTCAGGTGCAGGTACCTATTCAGTTACTTATACAGTGAACGGGTGCTATACTTCTACCCAGTCGGTAACAGTGAATGCTGCTCCAACCGCAAGCTCGGTGATCACTACTCCGGTCGCTTGTAATGGCGGAACAGCTACCATCAGCGTGACTGCAACGGGCGGAAGCGGAACCTATTCAGGAACAGGAACGTTCAGCGGTGTTGCTCCTGGTCCGTATACATATACGGTAACCGATGCAGGAAATGCTTGTACTTCCACTACTGCAGGTACAGTTACTCAGCCTTCAGCAATTACAGTTACTCCTTCCTCAACAGCGATCATGTGTAACGGAGGTTCATCTTCTGTGACCATTTCTGCAACAGGTGGAACAGGTGCATTGACCGGAACGGGAACGTTCCCGCAATCAGCCGGAACAACGGTTTATACAGTAACAGATGCAAACAGCTGTACAGCTACATCTTCTGTAACGGTAACCGAACCGACAGCACTTGCAGTTAGCTATACTGAAAGCGGTGTAATGTGTAACGGCGGAACATCAACAATAACGATCAATGCAACAGGCGGAACTCCGGCTTATACCGGAACCGGTGCTCAGGCTCCTGTTACAGCAGGAACATATTCCTATACGGTAACTGATGCGAACGGATGTATGTCTACACAATCGGTAACAGTAACAGAGCCAACAGTTCTTGCAACATCGGCTTCATCAACAGGTATTGCCTGCTTTGGCGGATCAGCAACCGTAACGCTGAATGGTACAGGTGGAACAGCGCCTTATTCAGGAACAGGTCCGTTCACACAAACAGCTGCTGACGGAACTGTTACTTATACACTTACCGATGCAAACGGATGTACAGCTACCGTTACAAACACAGAAACTGATCCTGCTGAAATGTTCATCGCTTCCGGTGCAACTTCGGTAATGTGCAACGGTGATATTTCTACGGTTACCATTTCTGCGATCGGTGGAACACCGGCGTATACCGGAACAGGTTCGTTCCCTCAGGCTGCAGGTACGCAAACATATACAGTAACCGATGCCAATGGCTGCTCCGTTGTGACAACAGTTACAGTAACAGAACCTCCGGTGCTGACCTCATCCTTTACTTCCGGCAGTATCATGTGTAACGGAGATTCTGCAACTGTCGTGCTCACAGCATCCGGTGGAACGCCGGGATATAGCGGCGATGGAACATTCATGCAGCTTGCCGGAACAACGGTATATACCGTAACTGATGCGAACGGTTGTACATCAACACAGTCAGTTACACTTACTGAACCGGCAGCGATCGCAACTTCCCAGAATGCCGATCTTTGTCCGGGACAATCCGTAACAGTTGGTTCGAGTACCTATATGACAGCGGGTACATATACAGATGTGCTGACTGCAGCAAACTCCTGCGATAGTACAGTAACAACAATTGTCACAAATACTACCGTAGATATCAGCACGTCAGCTACCGGTGCAACAATTACTGCGAGCAGTGCAACCGGTACATTCCAGTGGCTGGATTGCAACGCCGGAATGTCGCCGATAGCGGGTGAAACAAATCAGAGCTTCACCGCAACAGTTACCGGAAATTACGCGGTGCAGGTGACCGACAATGGTTGTGTGGACACTTCTGCATGTGTGATGATCGTGACTACCGGTATCAATGGTTCTTCGGCATTCAATATGCTCGTTTATCCGAATCCGACCAGCGGTGAATTCAGTCTGAGCTTCACAAACGCTAATTTCAGCGAGCTCATGATCGACATCGTTGATATCCAGGGAAAAACCGTTTATACTTCGTCAGAGAAGAATATAAGCGGAACGTACAGCAAGCTGATCAATCTCAGCGAGCTTGCAAAAGGATTGTATTACATCAAAGTGAATACAGGAACGGATCTGAAAGTTCAGAAACTGACAATTCAATAAGTAAGTAAAACATTAATGAACAAAAAGGCCGGCTCAATTTGAGCCGGCCTTTTTTATTCTTAAGCTTTTTTATAAATAAGAAATGCAGGATCAGCCTTTTGCTTTTTTGTACAGCGGTACTGTGGAGCAGGGTTCTCCGTACATGATGCTTTTCGCAACCGGCCTCAGAAGCGCCGTTAGCTGAACGAATGCAGCTTTAGGAACAGGAAGATCACCGCAGCCTTTTATAACAATTCGCGCGTCACGATAGGGAGAAATATCAAGTGAATTTAAAACCTCATTGTATAGAACGGTCTCAAGTGTTTCAAGATCGCCGAACACTACTTTTTTTGAAACCGGTTCAAGCTGGGTTGCCAAAAGCATGTAGGCCCAGGTTGGAACAATAGCATCCGCAGAGCAGGTCAATGCAACGTATTTATCTTTGTATTTACTCCAGTCTTCTGATTTGATGAACTCGCGAAAGTCCTTTTCCCGCAGGATCAATCCCTGGAAAAGGTGTTCCCTGATGTCCAGCAGGATGCGCTCTCCTTTCGGGTAAAAGCTTTCCAGGTCGATCGTGACCAGACCACTTTGCTCCACTTTATTTACGATTCCTTCTTCCATTTATTCTATGATGATCTTTTGACTTTCCGTATAGGCAGCGGTTGCTATTTTGCACCAATATGTTCCGGGCTTCAGGCGGGCTGCGTCGAAAGATGCAGCATGAGGCCCGCTTTCTTCTTCCTTGCGATCCTGCCGGTCAACCGCCTTGTTGTTACTATCAAACAATTGTAGGGAAACATTTGTTCTGGACGATAAATTATACGAGATCTTTACTTTTTTGATGTCCGGAGCATAAGCGGTGTAAAGGGAATCCGGTTGACCTCCGATAATAATATCTTCGTCGCCCGGACGATAATCTACATACGCAAAATAGAAAAGGAACATCTCATCTTTTGCGCTTTCTCCCCAGGCAACATTCTTTAATGGCCTGTTCGGGTTGCGGAAATTCTTTTCAGTATTATCGTAGGTCACGTTGCAATACATTATGGTTCCTTTTTCCAGCTTGATCAACTTCTGGAAATTAAAGAAGTTCTGCCAGTTAAAATCCCAGTCGTCAATGCGGATAAGATGTGTGGTATCTCCGTTGGGATGCACAGCAAAAACTTCCCATTTTTTTCCGAGCCAGTGTGCATGCGGAGTAATGCTGATCAAGCTGCAGTCGTCCACAACCTTATACTGTGCATGGAAGGTCTGCGTAGTGTTTGCCTTAATAAAAAACGGACCGTCTTTGATATCATTCGGGCTCAAAACCCATCCTTTCAGAAACCGCTTTACGGGTGTTTTGCTGTAAAAAATATTTACAGTGGTTGAGTCCCAGGATTCAAGAGGCGAAGGCCCGTAATGCATTTGCAATAATACTTTCGAATTGGGAAGAATATAATTGCCGATGCCATCGGGAAAGAACCGGGTTTTCTGACCAGGCACCCAGCCGGACCAATTGTCATAGGTTGGATAAAACCCGAAGCCCGAATATTGCTCGTAGCCATAGCTTGCATCTTTTGCATCCAGCTTATCCGCAAACTGTGTTGTGTCCAGTCCAAGGATAATATGATGCGCAATTTTTGGATTTCCCGGAACGATCTCGATCGCGGAGATCTGATGTCCTTCTTTTAGCCCGGTTGGTAAAACAAACACGTGGTATTCATCCAGGTTGCCGCCTTTATGATGAAACGCTTCTTTCATCGAAACCGTGAGATCAGGAGTTCCAAGTTGTGATCCGTTTTTATATGCCGGAAGCATTGGTTCTGCCGCTTTTGGCCCTTCCGGCATTCCGTTATCGATCCATGCTCTGATCGATTTCATTTCAGCGCCGGTTAAAATTCTCTCGTCTGCAAAATGACTGTATCCGGGGTCGGGCATCCAGGGAGGCATAAATTTCGATTTCGGATCAAGCGCGGCCATCACGATCATACCGGCATGTTTCTTAATTTCAGCATAACTTGTAAACTGAAGCGGAGCAATGCCGCCTTCATGATGACAGGAGGCGCACTTGTTATACAGGATAGGAGCGATCTGTTCTGTGAACGTAGGCTGTGCTTTCGCAGAACCAACGTAAGCAAACAGGAAGATCAGCAGTTTATTTATTTTGTGGAGCATTTCAATACCTGGAGATAAAGGATCTCAAACTGTTCTTTGGTAATTGCTTTGTGACGCTCCTTATACTTAACGAGCATTTTCCCATCAGCTCCATAAAATGCTTTGTTGACAACCAGTCCGACCAGTGAAAAGTAATTGTAAGCTTCTATACGCCCTGCCGGATTCTTGAAATTGATCGTATAATCCCAGCTGGTCCATTTCCACATGGAGCCATGGAGTTTTCCGTAACCGGTATAATTGCTGTCAACATCAGTGATCGTAAATTTCGGATCATGGATATCCATCACATAATTGTATTCGGTGGTTTCGCCCTTCTGATCGATGCTGACTGATTTCATCGTGATCTTATTCTCCTTTTTGTTGATGACTTCCTTTGTAAGTGCAACATAAGTTCCATAAGGAATGCTGTCAGGCGACATCGCTTTTACTTCACCGATCGAATATAATTCCGAAGGATCCGGAGCTTCCGAACCTCTCTTTTTTTTGTCATCACCGACACGAATGAACGATGTGGAAAGGATCATCAGCAAAAGGATCAATGAAGCCGGAAGGAGCGAACGGAGTAGTTTCATGAAGGTAGTTTACACCAATAAAAATACGGAATTATTTCGAGACGGTGATGAGACAGCCAACCGCTTCAGTATTCTGTGGTTTAAGCTTTTGTCCTGCCGTGATAGCATTCAATGCATCGTCGAGATCATGAGTGCTCACCACATTTCTGCGTTTGCCAAGCGAATAAAACGCATCATCGATCCGTCCGGAATAGAGAACCAGTCTACCTGAATTCTCAACAAAGACTTCCGGTGTGATCGTCGCTTTAAAGTGCTTGGTGAGCGCTCCGTTTTTATCGGTCACCAATCCAAAAGGGATATTATATTTTTTCCTGAATGCGGCTACGCTGTCGGGATCACTATCATAGTTTGGAAATACGCCGATAAAGTTCACATTTTTCGGATGGTACTTTCTGTAGAGATCTTTCAGCGTTATGGTATAGCTTTGGCAGATCGGGCAGCTTTCAGAAAGAAAGACATAAACGGTGACCGGTTTTTGAGAAGACTTTTCAGGGACAGCCGCGATCAGAATTGCTGCGAATAAGAAAAATAATAGTCTGATGGTTTTTGCGAAGGTCGACATATTACATTTTACTTATTACTTTTCACCTTTCCATTTCACTTTTTACATAAACCCCAGTTCCAGCTGTGCAACTTCGCTCATCATTTCCTTTTCCCATGGCGGCTCGAATGTCAATTCGATCTTAGCAGAGCGGATTCCCTCGATCTCGCGAAGTTTGTCTTCCACTTCGGGGGGCAAGGTTTCAGCTACGGGGCAGCTCGGAGAGGTAAGGGTCATCTTTACAACAAGGTTACTTTCCTGGTCCATGTTGATCTCATAGATGAGTCCAAGCTCCCAGATATCCACGGGGATCTCGGGATCATAACAGGTTTTGATCGTGTCGATCACTTTTTGAGTGAGTTCGGTATCGTATGTATTGATTATTGCAGGCATTCCTAATTCTTTACTTTATAAGCCAAAGCATCCAGCTTCATTTGCTTGATCATGCTCAGCAATCCATTGCTGCGGGTTGGCGATAAATGTTTATTCAGTCCGATTGTTTCAATGAATTCCATCTTAGCTTCCACAATTTCCTGGGGGCTGTGCTCCGACAGTACTCTGACCATCAGGGCAACCATGCCTTTTGTAATGATCGCATCACTGTCGGCAGTATAAACAACTTTTCCATCCTTTAGTTCAGAGTGCATCCAAACCCTGCTCTGACAGCCTTTGATGAGATTTTCTTCTGTTTTGTATTTTTCATCGATCATCGGCAAGGATTTTCCAAGATCGATCAGGTGCTCGTACTTCTGCATCCAGTCGTCAAAAAGCTCAAACTCCTCAATGATCTCCTGTTCGGTTTCCTCGATGCTCATATTAACTTTGAACTTTGATCTTTGAATTTTTAAACTTTAAACTTTAAACTTTGAACTTTAAACTTTGAACTTTGAACTTTGAACTTACTCCAGCATGCTGATCGCCTTTTTCAAGCCCTCGGCAAAAATATCGATCTCTTCTTTCGTGTTATAAAATGCAAGTGAAACGCGTACGGTTCCCGGAACACAAAAATACGTCATTAAAGGCTGCGTGCAGTGGTGACCGGTGCGAACAGCGATTCCCAGCTGGTCCAGTATCGTTCCAACGTCGAAAGGATGCAATCCGTCTACAACAAAAGAGATCACACTCGCTTTCGCTTTCGCGGTTCCGACGATCCGTACTTTTTCAATTTGTCTCAGTGCTTTGGTTGCATGCACAAGGAGCTCATGCTCATACGCTGCGATCTTATCCATTCCGATCGCATTGATATAATCGATCGCTGCAGCCATCCCGATCCCTCCTTCAATATGCGGAGTTCCGGCTTCAAATTTCAGTGGCAGATCCGCGTACTCCGTTTTTTCGAATGTCACTGTCTTGATCGTTCCGCCGCCAACCTGGTAAGGAGGCATTTCGTTCAGCCATTTTTCTTTTCCATAAAGAACTCCAACACCTGTCGGCCCAAAAGTTTTGTGTGCACTGAACGCATAGAAATCCGCAGAGATGGCCTGTACATCCACTTTTAAATGAGGAACCGCCTGGGCGCCATCAACAAAAACAGGAATATTTTTTACATGGGCAAGGGCAATGATCTCTTCCAGAGGATTTACCGTTCCGAGCGTATTTGAAACATGCGTGATCGCGACAAGTTTTGTCCGTTCGCTGAGAAGACGCTTGTATTCCGAAATGATCAGTTCTCCATCTTCATTGATGGGGATCACTTTCAGCAAAGCACCTTTTTCTGCGCATAGCTGCTGCCATGGAAGGATATTGGAGTGATGCTCCATCGCTGAGATGAGGAGCTCATCTCCCGCTGAAATGAATTTTTTTCCGAATGATGCGGCAACAAGATTTACGGAGTCGGTCGTGCCTTTTGTAAAGATGATCTCGTGAGCATGAGCAGCATTCAGATGCATTTGTATGGTGCTTCTTGCATTCTCGTAAACCGTTGTGATCTCCTGGCTGAGGGTATGAACGCCCCGGTGAATATTTGCGTTCTGTTCGCTGTAATACTTAGAAAGAACATCGATTACCTGTTGCGGTTTTTGAGCGGTCGCTCCATTGTCGAAATAAATGAGGTTTTTCCCGTTTACTTTCCGTGAAAGAATGGGAAAATCTGCACGTATTTTTGCGATATCGATGAGGGGCTTTTCTATTGCTTTTGGCTCATTCATAATGGTTATGTAAAGTTAAGAATAATTCTAAATAAGAGGCTTTTTGCCCGAAAATAAAGTATTTTAAAGGCAATCATCACAGCCCAATTTCCTATTTTTGCTTCATGGAAATGCCGGTTTATCTTGATTATAATTCGACCACCCCGGTTGATAAAAGGGTACTGGACGGCATGCTGCCTTATTTCACCGAAAAGTTTGGAAATGCGGCCAGCCGCACTCATTCATTCGGCTGGATCGCTGAAGATGCTGTGAAAAAAGCTCGCCAGCAGGTGGCAAGCCTGATCGGCTGCCTGGACCAGGAGATCATTTTTACTTCGGGCGCTACCGAGGCGATCAATCTTGCTTTGAAGGGTATCTGGGAAAATTACCAGGCAAAGGGCAAGCATTTTATTACCGTCAAAACAGAGCATAAAGCGGTACTGGATACCTTTGCATCACTTCAAAAACAGGGAGCGGAAGTTACTTATTTGCCGGTGGACCGGGAAGGACTGATCGACTCCGGTGATCTGAAAGCTGCTTTGCGGAAAGATACTGTTCTGGTTGCGGTGATGTATGCGAATAATGAAACCGGCGTTATTCAGCCGGTCAAACAGATCGCTGATCTTGTGCATGCAAATGGCAGCATCTTCTTTTGTGATGCTACGCAGGCTGTGGGGAAAATAAATATCGACGTCCAGGATGAGCATATCGATCTGATGTGTATCAGTGCTCATAAATTTTACGGCCCCAAAGGGATCGGCGCTCTATATGTGAGAAGAAGGGATCCCCGGGTGACGTTGGCAGCGCAGATCGACGGAGGCGGACACGAACGGGGCTTACGATCGGGAACACTGAATGTTCCGGGTATTGTCGGACTTGGTAAGGCGTGTGAACTTGCTCAAAATGAAATGTGGGAAGATGCGGCCCGGCTCTCGAAGCTTAGAACAAAGCTCGAACAGGCGCTTTGCGATCTTCCGGATGTATTCATTAACGGAAGCATAAAGCATAGATTGTTCAACACTGCGAATATCTGCTTTCATGGAAGACGATCGGAAACCATTATCAAACAGATCCCGAATATTGCGGTATCAATGGGTTCGGCGTGTACCTCCGCAATTCCTGAACCTTCCCATGTATTGAAGGCAATGGGCATCAATGATGAAGATTCTTATTCTTCCGTCCGGTTAAGCCTTGGAAAATATACAACCGAGCAGGAGATGAAAAAGGTGATAGAGACTTTTTCGAAGATCATTAAATAAGCGGATTCGCCCTGTTGTGTTAACCCTTTCCCTGTTAGAACTAAACGTTTACCTTCTTGACTCTGCTTTAACTTTGCAGCGCCCGGGAATTCCCTTTTGAAGGAGCTGTCCAAATAAGGGTATTTGCCGGCGGGTTGTATCAATGTTTAATTTAACAAAAATTAATTTTTTATTTCGTTGTGATTATTTCGGACTCTGCAGCATTCCCCCTTTTGAAGGGGGTTAGGGGGATGTAAATAGCTAACATGAAGAATAGAATAATTCCATATAATCCAAAATTAAAGGATATTGCACGAAAGCTTCGAAAGCAAGGAATACTGTCGGAAGTAATAATGTGGAAGAAAATAAAAGGAAAGTCTTTCGGTGTAGAGTTTCATCGGCAAGTTCCTATCGACGAGTTTATTGTAGATTTTTATTGCCACGAATTAATGCTTGCTATTGAAATAGACGGTTCAAGCCACGATTATGAGGAAGCTTATGAAAGAGATCTGAAAAGGCAAAGACGCCTGGAATCTCTCGGGGTAAAAATTGTTCGTTTCCTCGATAAAGATGTGAAAAAGGATCTGAACAATGTAATGCGGGCTTTAGAAGTCACTATATCGGATATAAAGGAATCCGATACATCCCCCTAACCCCCTTCAAAAGGGGGAATTGATCCCGCTCCGGAAATAGAAATTGAATTCCCAGGGGCTACAGAATTGTAACGACCTTCTCACTCTTCTTTACAAACTTCCCGATCGGATGTGCGAATCCGGAAAGGCCATTCTCAGCAAGAATCTTTTCAAATTCATTTTTTGCAGAAGGATCGACGGCAAGCATTAAGCCTCCATTTGTTTGCGGATCACAAAGCGTCAACAGCGAATCACCACTGATCCCGGAAACTTTAGGATCATAGCTGCTCCAGTTGCGGAAGCTGTTGTCGGGAACACACATAGATGAAATATAAGAAGCAAGTCCGTCAATCAACGGCACACTGCTGTAGTTCAGTTCGGCAGACAACCTGGCGCCTTCGGCCATTTCGATCAGGTGACCAAGCAATCCGAATCCTGTTACGTCGGTCATTGCATGAACATATGCCAGTGTTCCGAATCGTTCTCCCGCTTTATTCAGCTGCACCATTTGCTTTGCTGCAATTCCAGTATGTTCAGGTTTAAGTTGTCCTTTTTTTTCGGCGGTTGTAAGGATCCCAACACCTATTTTTTTTGTCAGGTAAAGAAGATCGCCTTCTCTTGCTGTGTCATTTTTTTTTAGGTTCTTCAGATCGATGATCCCGCTTACTGCGAGTCCGAAGATCGGTTCCGGACTATCGATGCTGTGCCCGCCGGCAAGTGGAATTCCTGCTTCTGCACAAACCATTCTGCTTCCTTCAATTACTTTCTGAGCAAGCTCCGGCGACAGCTTATTGACAGGCCAGCCGAGTATCGCGACTGCCATCAAAGGTTTTCCTCCCATTGCATATACATCGCTGATCGCATTGGCTGAAGCAATTCTGCCGAAGTCGGTTGCATCATCAACGATCGGTGTGAAAAAATCAGTCGTGCTGATCAGGCCTTGTCCATTCCCGATATCATAAACGGCCGCATCATCCCTGGAGCTGTTCCCCACGATCAGTTTATCATTGTCCGGAGCGGAAATCCCGGATTTCAGTATTTGTTCCAGCACATGTGGCGCGATTTTACATCCGCATCCGGCTCCATGGCTATATTGAGTAAGTTTTATTTCTTCCATTTCTTTCCGCGTCTTTGCGGTTACGCATTTTTTATTGTTTTTGCGATCTCTTCAAAATCCATTTTTTTAAACTCGAAGGTTTTTACTTTTTCCTTCCGCTGTTCCAGACCGTACCCGTATGTTTTATCATAATAAACCAGGCTGATCTCGCATGCTGTTTTCAGATCTCCGCTCTCGATAGCTTCCACAGCTCGCTTTACATGCTGGCCGCCCAGTTTTTTTCCAATACGCTCCGTCGCCGTGATTAGTTCTTCCCTGCTGAATTTTCCATATTCTCTTACAAGATAATTAACGCGTTCCCCGGTTGAAAGTTCAATGTGTACCACATTCGCTTTCTGCATCTGATCCCAGAGCGCTCCCGGAATAACGTTGATTCCGATCTTCCGGCTTTCATCTTCTATCCAGCAATTTCTGCCTGCATCGATCTTATTAAAAAAGCCGGCGAGATCATTCTCAAACTGCTCCTGCGATTTTTGCTTTTCTTCCCCAAATGATCCATACGAGGAGCCTTTGTGGTTTGCGATTTTTTCAAGATCAAGAATTTGTTCGTCCTGTTTCGCGAGCTCATGGAGGACCAGCGTTTTTCCGCTTCCGGTTTTCCCGCCCAGGATCGTAATTTTTTTCGGAGAGGCAAAGCTTTTTAATACATGGTTTCGGTAGGCTTTATATCCGCCTTTTAATGTGATCGCTTTGAATCCGCAGGTTTCAAATAACCAGGCCATGCTTGAGCTCCTCATACCTCCGCGCCAGCAATGGAACAGAAAAATTCCGGAATGTTTTATCTTATCGGCATCAGAAATAAAGCTGTGCATTTTTGGACCGACCAGCTCCAGTCCTTTTATGATCGCAGGTTTTTGGCCTTGCTGCTTATAGATCGTTCCTACGATCTTTCGCTCTTCATTTGTAAAAAGGGGAAAATTGATCGCACCGGAAATTTGTCCCTGGAGAAACTCTGCAGGTGTACGGACATCCAGTACCGGGTTTGTTTCCGATAATTTCAGGAATTCATCGATGTGAACGCTTGAGGGCATTTATTTTACTCCTTGCATCAGTTTTTTCACAAGCGGCGAAATGGCGATCAGCAATAGCCCTGCGATAAGTGCATACAGCGCCAGCTGCTTGTAGCCGAGGCAATATACGTTAAGTGCTTCGAGGTTCGTGGCATGTTCAGAAGCATTTGCAATATTCGCTCCCAGGATTCCGGCAAAGTATTGTCCATATGCACTGGCAAGAAACCACATTCCCATGATCACGGCCTGAAGTTTCTGAGGCGAGAGCTTCGTCATTGCCGACATTCCGATCGGGGATAAGCACAATTCTCCGAAAGTGATAATGAACCATCCGAATGTGAAAAAGCCTAGGGATGTTTTTCCGCTCTCGTCAGCAAAAAGACGCGTGCAAAAGAAAATGTAGAAGCCGGCAGCGAGGAACAAAAAGCCAAGGCCAAATTTGACAATGGTATTCGGTTCGATCTTTTTCTTATTCATCCAGATCCAGACAATGCCGACAAGCGCTGCAAAGATGATCACGAACAGTGAATTCGCCGAGTTATTCACTCCAACGGGATTCATCTTTATCCCAAACATTTCGTTCCGGAGGTTATTATCAGCAAATAAGCTCAGTGATCCGCCGCTCTGCTCAAAGAATGCCCAGAAGAAAATAGAGAATACGATGAAAACCAATGCCGCCAGCAGTCTTTTATTTTCTGCTGCAGAATAATTACGCATCTCCACAAACAGGTAAATCAGTGAAAATGGTCCGATGATATACATAAATATATCGGTGTACTCCGTTTTTGATACCATTATCATAATGGCCGGCAGAACAGCAAGCGAACCAATATAAGTCGCGATCTCCATCGCCTTTTTCCGCGAAGGTTCAAGATGTGACAAGGGAGACAAGCCGATCTCGCCCAGGCTTTTCTGTGTGCGGGTGAACGTCAGCAAGCTGATCACCATCACAAGAGAAGCAAAGCCGAATGCGACATTCCATCGTAAATTCTCAGGAACAATGGAGCCCAGCAAATCGCCCTGTGCCACTGCAATGCATATATATCCCCCGATCAAAGCTCCAAGGTTTACTCCGGCATAAAAAAGGGAGAACCCGGCATCTCTCCGGTTATCATCGTCACGGTAAAGCCTTCCGACGATCGTAGAAATATTGGGTTTGAAGAATCCGGTTCCGATGATCGTGAAGCTAATACCAAAGAAAAATAATTTTACAGGATCGATCACCAGGATAATGCTTCCCACGATCATCAGCAGCCCTCCCCAGAAAAGTGATTTTCTGTATCCGAGGATCTTGTCTGCAAACAAGCCACCGATAAAAGTAAATGCGTACACGAAAGCTTGCGTGGCTCCATACTGAAGGTTCGCGACACCTTTGTCCATCTTTAGCTGGCTAACCATGAACACAACGAGCATTCCCCGCATTCCATAGAAGCAAAAACGCTCCCACATTTCAGAGAAGAACAAATACCATAATTGCTTCGGATATTTTCCTTTAAAATCCTGGATCTGTTCGAGTGTCTGCGTATTTTCCATGGTAGGTTTTTTAAGAAAGGTAATGAAATTTATTCTGATTTGACGGTGATCTGCTTCGCGATTCCGATCGCTCTTTGCTTTACTGCATCAACATTGCTTCCGACTTTATCATAAGCCAATGCAACTGCCATTCTTCTGTAAGGTCTTGTCACCGGCTTTCCGAAAATACGCAGATCGCTTTGTGTATGATTCATTGCGTTTTCGATTCCCGTGTAGCTCGGATTTTTTCCCTCACGGTCTGCAAGGATCACCGCACTTGCTCCAACCCGCTCCAGCGTGATCTCTGCGATCGGCAAGCCGAGAAGGGCTCTCGCGTGTAATTCAAATTCCGAAAAATTCTGAGTTCCTGCCAGGGTCACCATTCCGGTGTCATGAGGTCGCGGCGACAGTTCCGAGAAATAAACGCCGTCATCTGCAAGGAAAAATTCTACTCCCCAGATCCCGGATCCGGTTAATGCTTTTGTGACCTGCTCAGCCATTCGCTGCGCTTCTTTCAAATGCTCTGCGTTGATCTCCGCCGGCTGCCAGCTCTCCTGGTAATCGCCGCGCTCCTGGCGATGTCCGATCGGCGGGCAGAATAAAGTGTTTCCATTTTTCTGGGTCACGGTTAAAAGTGTGATCTCCGAATTGAACTTTACAAATGCTTCCGCGATTACTTCCGTATAATCACCGCGTTTACCGGCTTGCGCATAATCCCAGGCCTTTTGAATATCAGCTTCTGTTTTGATCACGCTTTGTCCTTTTCCTGAGGAGCTCATCAGCGGTTTTACAACACAGGGCATCCCGATCGTTTTAACGGCGGTCTGTAATTCATCAAAACTGTTGGCGTATTCATATTTCGCGGTCTTCAGTCCAAGCTCTTTCGCAGCCAGGTCGCGGATCGCTTTCCGGTTCATCGTGAAGTTCGCTGCTTTGGCGCTCGGCACCACCTGGATCTTCTGCTTCTCATAATCATAGAAACGTTCTGTCCTGATCGCTTCGATCTCCGGAACAATAATATCCGGTTTGTGCTTCGCTACGATCCGATCCAGCTCGGTACCGTCCAGCATGTTGATCACTTCCCGTTCATCTGCCACCTGCTGCGCCGGAGCATCATTGTAGGAATCGACAGCAATAACATATTGACCCAGTCGCTTTACCGCGATCACAAATTCTTTTCCGAGCTCGCCGGAGCCGAGCAGCATGATTTTCTTCATTTTCTTTTGGCTGAAAAAACACCGACAAATTAGCTATTTTTTCGTTACTTTTACCCGAAATAAACGAACAATAAAACCCTTCAGATTATGATCGCATTGTATATTATCGGCGGAATTGTTCTGTTGCTTCTTATTCTTGTCATCGCAGCTCCAACTGATTTTCGCCTGGATCGCCAGATCGTGATCAACAAGCCCAAAAATGAGGTGTTTCCTTATCTTAAGTCGTTAAAGAACCAGGATCACTGGAGCATCTTTAACCTTCGTGATCCGAATATGAAAAGGAACTTTACCGGAACAGATGGAAACATAGGTTTCATTGCTGCCTGGGATTCAGAAGATAAAAATGTCGGAAAAGGAGAACAGGAGATCATAAAGATCACGGAAGGCAGTCGTGTCGACATGGCTCTTCGTTTTGAAAAACCAATGAAGTCGACCAGTGACGCATGGCTCATTGCGGAAGACAATGGGAATAAAACGACTGTCCATTGGGGTTTCGGCGGTAAGTCGAAACGACCGATGAACGTAATGAGCATGATGATGAAGGGAATGATGACAAAGATCTTCGATCAGAGTCTCGCAAACCTCAAAAAAGAGCTTGAAAAATAGTCTCACTAAATCCAATATCTAAACATTTAACATCTCAATAGTATGGATGCGAAATTCCGGGAATTCCTTCAGAACGAACTTAAGAACATTGATGAATCGGGATTGTTCAAGCGCGAGCGTGTGATCACCTCCGAGCAGGGAGCCGTTGTAAAAGTGAATGGAAAGGACGTGATCATTTTCTGCGCGAACAACTATCTCGGACTTTCCTCTCATCCGAAAGTGATCGAAGCCGCACACAAAACGCTGGATCGTCACGGATACGGAATGAGCAGCGTCCGGTTCATTTGCGGAACGCAGGATATTCATAAAGAGCTGGAGCAAAAGATTTCAAAATTCGTCGGACAGGAAGATGCTATTTTGTATGCTGCCTGCTTTGATGCAAACGGGGGAGTATTTGAACCCTTGCTTGGCGAGGAAGATGCGATCATCTCTGACGAGCTTAATCATGCTTCGATCATTGATGGCGTTCGCCTGTGCAAGGCTCAGCGGTTCCGATACAAGAATTGCGATATGGCAGATCTGGAAGCGCAATTGAAAGCTGCAGAAAAGTGCCGCTTCAAATTGATCGTGACAGACGGAGTATTCTCCATGGATGGATTCGTTGCTCCGCTGGATAAGATCTGTGACCTTGCCGATAAATACAATGCAATGGTAATGGTAGATGAAAGTCATGCCAGCGGCTTCATCGGTAAAACCGGCCGGGGAACGATCGAGTTGAAAAATGTAATGAACCGCGTCGATATCGTTACCGGAACATTAGGAAAAGCGCTCGGCGGCGCAATGGGCGGATTTACTGCCGGTAAAAAAGAAGTGATCGAAATGCTTCGTCAGCGTTCCCGTCCATATTTATTTAGTAATTCATTGGCCCCGCACATTGTCGGCGCTTCAATTGCCGTTCTCGATATGCTTAGCGAAACAACAACGCTCCGCGATAAGCTGGAATGGAACGTAAATTATTTTAAAGCCGGAATTAAAAAAGCCGGTCTTGAGATCCGCGAAGGTGATTCTGCGATTGTGCCCGTGATGCTGTACGATGCAAAGCTTGCACAGCAATTCGCTGCAAAGCTTCTCGATGAAGGTATTTACGTGATCGGTTTCTTCTACCCGGTTGTTCCCAAGGATAAAGCCCGCATCCGTGTTCAGCTTTCTGCTGCCCATGAAAAAGAGCACCTGGACAAAGCGCTTGCTGCTTTTGAAAAGGTTGGAAAAGAACTCGGGGTGATCAAATAGAATTTCTCCTTCAATGAAAAAGATCGTTAGTATAATCAGCTTACTATCGGTCTTTTTTATTTCCTATTCGCAGGATGAAAACGAGATCCACAAAATACTTTTGCGGATCGAACAGCAGCAGCTCGTTTCTGATCCCGGCTTCGTTAAAGATATTTTCCCTTCTTACCTTTCAAAGAGCAAGCATTACAACGAAAAGCAAAAAGACAATAATGTCTTCTATAATGCATTGATCGGCTACACGATAAAATCGCTGCGTTCTCAGCTTTCAGCGGAAGACAAAATAATTTCCGATAGCATATCAGCCCGAAGCGGACGTCTCTTTACAAGATTCAAAAACGTCAAGGGCAGAAATACATACAATTTTGCACGAACGGATACTGCATTTGCTTTCCCTTTCAGCACACGACTGCCGAAGCCTAAAGGTGATCTTCGTTTTCCTGATGACCTGGATTGTACATCATTAATTCTGCTTTGCCAGGATAATCCTGATTCCACAATTCAAAGTGCGCACATGCTGATGCAGAATTATGTGAACAAGGGGAAATTGAAAACTACCTTTCGTTCTTACAGAAAATTTCAGGCCTATTCTTCCTGGTACGGAAAGAAATTCCCGGTGGTGTTTGACGTTTCGGTGCTCTGTAATATTCTTTGTTTCGTGCAGGAAAATGATCTGCCCTGGACAAAAGCCGACAGCGCCAGCCTTCAGCTGATCGTTAAAACAATAAAAAGCAAGGACTACATCAGTCATCCGCTCTTCGTTTCTCCTTATTATGGAAAAGAGTCGCTGATCTTGTACCACATCGCCAGGCTCATGAGTGTAAAACCCATTGCTGAGCTGGAAGAGCTCAAGCCTATCATGGCAACGGAAGCCAGCTATTGCATTGCCCGCTCAAAAAGTCCCCTGGAAAAGATCATGTTAAATTCTGCACTTATGAAATGGGGCTATGCGCAAACAGACATGAACCTGGTTTACAATGATGATCTTTCGAAAGTGGTGAAGAACAGCGATTTTTCTTTTTTTGTCGGAAATATTCCCTCCTACAAGCGCCAGCCCTGGAAGGAATTGCTCACCGATATGGGCGCAATGCAATACCACTATTACTGCAATGCATTTAACGATGCCTTGCTCCTGGAATACATGGTATTGCTCAAAAAGAAATAATCTGTACCATTTTCCGGCGATCTCGTTATAGAGGAAAAATGTGCTCATGAGAAGTCTCTCTTTCCTGCTCTCTTTCGCCCTGCTGGCGATCACGAGGCTTTCGTTTTCACAGGAACAATACTGGAACCGCCGAACCTACCAAACCTATCCGATCTATGAATCAAATCAGAACATGCAGGAGAATGCTGCCGGTCATTTGAAGGAGTTGAGGACCCGGTACAATAAATTCAGATGGTCGGAAACGGATTATAAGTACGACGGGGAAGGCCGTGTCATTGAATATTCGTATAACAAAACCCGGTTTGTCGTGACCTACTCAGATTCTCTCCGGCGTCATTCGCTCGCGAAATACAAGCGAGGGAAGATCGTATTTATTGATTCTCTTACCTGGAGTGACCGCAGGCTGAAGGAGGTTAAGTCGTACGGACGGAAGAGCAAGCTTGAAAGAAGAGAATCTTATCAATATGACAGTACGATGCTTCGGGAGTATGTTTATGAAAAGAACAGGAGAGGTGATCTTCGGGAGTTCCGGAAAACGACTTACGAGTATTATCCTGATCTGAGCAATAAGAAAATCACCTATTATAAAAAAGGGAAAATAAAGCGCTATTCTGTCTTCGATTGTGACCCGCATGGAATCACGCATAAGGCAAAAAAGGATTCTGCTTTCAACTGTGTTAAATATGATGTGGACAGTCTCGGGAACAAGATCCAGGTAACGATCGTTAATCAGAAAGGATATTCAGTCAAGACGATAAAATATTTCAATTCCAGCGACCAGGTGGTTGCGGCAAAAACCTACGATACAAAGGAAGGAAATCCCTTGCTATGGGAATATCATTACAAGCCAGGGACCTATCTTACAACACATTTTATCAGCTATAAAGGAAAGAAAAAGATCTACGAATTTGTCAATAACTACAATGACAAAAATAAATGTGTCTCGTCCGCGACTTATGGCAGAAGGAAACTAAAAGAAAAAATGGAGAATGAGTTCAATGACCAGGGCTTTGTTGCCAAAACAAAATACTATAACCGAAGGAATAAGCTGAGATCGGCCACAGATTATTCGTATACTTATTATTAAAGTATTTCCTCCAACAAGAGAATAGCTACGGTAAATTTTAAGTTTTGAATCCCGGGCGTTCCCGTTCCGAACGATCAGCTATCCTGCTCCATCCCGATATGCATCAGCGCATCGCCTACGTTGACCACCGGTTGATTGTTGATCCCTACGATATAGCCATCGGTCGGAGAGATAAGGCTTTCATTGTGCTCTCCGTATGGATCACAGATCTTTCCGATCAGCTCGCCTTTACGGATATGTGCCCCGTTAGTTTTGGAGGTATGAAAGAGCCCGGAGGATTTTGCACGGACCCAGGTGGTCTTGTTCAGGAATACAGTCGGATTATTCGGAATATCGATCTCCACCATTTTCAAATGTTTCATCAGTCTCAGGCAGCCGTTCATACCCTCGTTGATCGAGAGATAATCGAAACGGGATGATTCGCCGCCCTCAAAGACCAGGATGGATTTTCCTTTTTTTGAAGCTTCCTTTCTCAACGTATTATCACGGAAAGGAGAATTGAGGATCATTGCGGGTGAAAATTTCTTTCCGAGATCAAGATTCGTTTTGTTATTGAAAACACAACGCAGCTGCGGG
Organism: Bacteroidia bacterium; assembly: GCA_045805205.1. GTDB lineage: Bacteria > Bacteroidota > Bacteroidia > 2-12-FULL-35-15 > 2-12-FULL-35-15 > 2-12-FULL-35-15. Next base: position 115,539 of record JBJMLR010000010.1, read on the forward strand.
AAGTTATTGATCTTTGCGCCCCCGGTATGAAAATCAATTCCGAAATCAATTTGCGGTATGATCTCGTTCATCAGATCATAAGCGATCCTGCTTCCCAGTGATCCGCTTTTTGTTCCGGGAAAGCAACGATTTAAATCCCTGCCATCCGGAAGGTCTCTCGAGTTATATAAAAATGAAATGATATTGATGATCGGAATAGCAATGATGCTTCCGCAGAGGGGATTCTTTACATCATCGCGCGTGATCAGTCTTCTTACGATCTCGATGCCGTTGATCTCGTCGCCGTGCATTCCCGCGAGGATAAGCAATGTAGGACCCGGCTTATCAGAACGAAAAACATATACCGGAATTTCGATAACGGTTTTAGTCGGTAACTGATACCAATTCAAGCTTACCTGGGCTTTTTTCCCCGGCTTGATGTCCATTCCGTTGATCCGGATATTTTTTTGTGCAGCTGGCATCCGGATCTTAGATTTTCTGAGCAGACTCTATAATTCTAAAAATCACAGGATCTGAATTTTTATCCATGGCTGAATTCATTACGTTCGATATACTCGATGATCTTTCCTGCAATATCGACACCCGTCGCACCTTCAATTCCTTCTAATCCCGGTGAAGAATTCACTTCCATCACCAATGGTCCTCTCGACGACTGAAGCATGTCCACACCTGCGATGGCAAGACCTAATTTTTTTGCAGCTTTGATCGCAGTCTCTCTTTCTTCTTTGTTCAGTTCGATCACATTCGCTTTGCCGCCGCGGTGTAAATTACTTCTGAACTCGCCGGGTGCACCCTGGCGTTTCATTGCTCCCACGATCTTCCCATCCACAATGAATGCACGGATATCGGCACCGCCCGCTTCTTTGATGAATTCCTGTACAAGAATATTCGCCTTCAGCGCAAGGAAGGATTCGATCACCGATTTTGCTGATTTATGTGTTTCCGCAAGGATCACACCGATCCCTTGCGTACCTTCCAGAAGCTTGATCACCACCGGCGCACCTCCAACCTGTTCCAATACATTGTCGATATTTCTCGGAGCGGAAGCAAATGCGGTCTTCGGCATTCCGATGCCTGCTTTCGCAAGCAATTGCAGGCTGCGGAGCTTATCCCTGGAGCGGACGAGGGCCTGAGATTCAACCGAGGAAAAAACCTTCATCTGCTCAAACTGGCGTACAACCGCCGCACCGTAAAAAGTTACGGAGGTTCCGATTCTTGGTACGATCGCATCCACACCGCTTACTTCTTTTCCATTATAATAAACATGCGGATTCCCTTTTTCGATCACGAGCACACACTTCAGGTGATCCAAAACCACTACTTCATGTCCGCGCTGTTCCGCAGCTTCAACAAGTCTGCGTGTCGAATACAGCTTCGGTCCGCGTGATAAGATTGCAATTTTCATGTCTGTTTTGCTTTTACCCTGCTCGGATTATAGAGGAGCGTTACCCTGAGCGGAGTGGAAGGGCGGCCCATTAAGGATCAATACGTTTATTTCTTTTTGCTCTTCATCGGTGGAATATTATTCAGCAGAGAAACATCTACCACATAACGATTCTTCAGTAATTTCCTTCCGATCAAAACCGGATAACGCATTGTTCCGCGGTCCGTTAACGAAATTACGGATTTTATACGTTTTCTTCCAATGCGGATCACCGTTTTTATAATATAGCGGCTCTCCGTTTCCCCGAATGAATTCTTAATGTCCTTTTTTGTAAAATCGGTAAAGCTGATCTCTTTTCCCGTATATCCGGTGTGCGCAGGATCCAGCAGCTTCAGAAACAATGTTCCCTTTTCCTCACGCACGTCATGACAATGCAAAGCAGTAGTATAGGCGCCGGTGTCAACCTTCGCGGTCAAGCCATAAAGTCCGAGCTCGGGGAAATCGACCAGCTCTCTTCTTCCGATCGTCAGCTTTTGTTTCATGCAGGTGCAAGATAAGCACTTTTCACGAAAAAAATAGCGCTAACTTTGCGCGATGGCTGGCACATATAACTATATTATCGTCGGACAAGGTATCGCCGGAACCGTGATGGCCCACTCACTTATAGCGCTTGGAAGGTCCGTTCTTGTGATTGATAATAATGATCCGCATGCCGCTTCGAAGGTTGCTGCCGGTATTTATAATCCGGTGGTTCCGAAACGTCTCGCTAAAAGCTGGAAAGCGGATGAGGCGTTTCCGGTAATGATCGATTTTTATACGGACCTGGAACGGCTTTTTGGCGATACATTCTTCTACAGGAAAAAAATGATCAAGCCTTTCGTCCAGGAACAGGAAAAAGACCTGTGGATTAAAAAAACGCAGGAAGAGGTGGGCGTTTATCTCAGCCCTGAGATCGTATACGATGATCTCGGAGGAGTAATCCATAACCCTTTGGGTGCAGCTGAAATATTGGAGACCGGAAACCTCGATGTTCTTACCTTCCTGGATGATTCACGACAGTATCTGAAAAAAAACAATGCGCTCCTGGAAGAAACATTCGAGCACGCGCTTTTACAGATCACAGAAAACGGTATTTCATTTAAGGAACATCATGCAGAAAGGATCATCTTTTGCGAAGGTCACCGCACCACATTAAATCCATGGTTCTGCAAGGCGGATTACCGTCTTACAAAAGGAGAAGTACTGATCATCAGACTTCCGGAAAAGGAGATCGGTTTTGACCTCCTGGTCAATAAAGGTGTTTTTATTCTGCCCCTCGGAAATGGTACATATAAGGTAGGTGCAACGTTCAATTGGGAAGATCTCAGTACTGAAACAACTGCAAAAGCCAAAGCGGAGCTGATCGAAAAGCTTAAGAAAGTCCTGAAAGTTCCCTTCGAGATCATAGATCAGCTGGCGGGGATCCGTCCTACCATGAACGACCGGCGTCCCATCATCGGGTTTCATCCGGAACATCCGGTTTTGGGCATTTTTAATGGTCTCGGAACCAAGGCCGTCATGCTTGCTCCCTATTTTGCCCGTCATTTCGTCGGGGTGCTTGAAAACGGCCATCCGATTGACCCGGAAGTGGATGTACGTCGTTTCCAGCTGTAATCCGGAAAACGTTATGGATTTTTCGGTTAAATTGCATCTGATGGTGGGACCATCAATTTTTAAAACCCGGAAATTATGAGATTCAAGAAGCTGATCTTTATCGCGATCGCAGCAATAGCAAGCGTTGCAGGTGCAGTTACCGTTACTGCTTATCAAACCAATAGCAAACCGGCCGTCCTCGTTTTTCCGAAAGGCAGTACTTATGCCAGGGAATGGAAAAAAGTGGACTCTCTCGCCGGGAAAGGTCTTACAAAATCAGCGCTCGATGTTGTAAATGGCATTTACGATAAAGCCAAAGCCGAGAACAATGCTCCCCAGTTCGTGAAGGCGATCATCCATCGGATGAAGTTCGAGCAATACATGGAAGAGTATTCTCTCGTGAAGTCGCTGAACAAGCTTAACGAAGAACAAAAAGAAGCAAAGTATCCGGTGAAGCCGATCCTTCAATCCATGATCGCCGAAAGCTACTGGCAATATTATCAGAATAACCGCTACCGCTTTTATAACCGGACCGAAACGGTCAATTTTGATAATGATGATATCACCACCTGGGACCTGAAAACAATTTTTACAAAGGTTATCGAAAATTACCAGGCATCTCTTCAGAACATCGATAGCCTTAAAAGAACTCCTCTGAATGTCTACGACGATATTCTCGTCAAATACGATCAATCCCGCAAGTTCCGCCCGACGCTTTATGATTTCCTCGCTCACCGCGCCGTCGATTTCTATTCCAATGAAGAACCGGATATCACCCGTCCGGCATACAAGTTTGAGCTGAATTCCGAAAGCTATTTCTGGAGCTGTGATCAATTCATCAACATGGGCATTACTTCCAAAGATACCCTCTCATCAAAGTTCTACGCCATTAAGATCATGCAGGATCTGATGGCATTCCACTCAAAAGATACCGACCCTAAAGCGCTCATCGATGTCGATCTGAAGCGCTTAAAGTTTGTCAGGAAAAACTCCACCTCGGAGATCAAAGACAGCTTATACCTGATCGCCCTGAAGGACCTTGAGCATAAATTCACAAATGATCCTTCCTCCTCCGAAGTAAATTATGAGATCGCCCAATATTATTATGAAATGGGAGGGAAATACAATGCACTCCAGTCGGAAGAGAATAAATGGATGAAGAAAGAAGCGCTCGAATTATGCGATGCCGTTATAAAAAAATATCCGAATACCGACGGAGCATCGAATTGCAAATCGCTTAGATCGACCATCCGGGAAAAAAGCATCTATTTCATCGCCGAAAAAATAAACCAGCCGAACGCTCCTTCACGTGCATTGCTGACATATAAAAATGTGAAAACGATCTATGTCCGCATTGCGGAAATGGATATCGACAAATACAATAAATCGGTAGAACGCTATTATGGTGAGCAGCTCATCAAGCAGTACCTGAAGCTGAAATCAGTTGCGGAGTTTACAGTTGAGCTCCCTGATGATGGAGATTTTCAATCCCACACAACAGAGATCCGGCTTCCCGAATTGCCGCTCGGTCATTATGTGATCCTGGCGGGATCCGACAAAATGTTCTCCTATAAGAACAACGGAATTGCCTACGCCGGAACCTGGATGTCGGATCTCAGCTACGTTAATCGCCGCATGGAGAACGGCAGCTATGATTTTTATGTGCAGCACCGGCAGACGGGCGCTCCGCTGAAAGGTGTTACGGCTCAGCTGTATTACGAGAAATACAATTATACCTTGCGTAAATATGAATACGTGCGTTCCGAAAAATACACAAGCGATGCAAACGGATATTTTAATGTTCCGCCTACAAATGACTACAGGAACTTCACGATCGATTTCTCCTATAATAACGGAACCGCAACCGACCGTCTGCAGACGGAAAATGGAATTTATCAATATCGCACATACGAACGCGATAAAAACAAATACCCGAGAACTTTCTTCTTCACCGATCGTGCAATTTACCGTCCCGGACAAACAATTTATTTCAAAGGGATCATGATCAATACGGATGGTGAGACCAACGAATTGATGCCCAATACTGCCACCACGGTTACCTTTTATGATGTAAATTATCAGAAGATCGCGGATCTGAACCTCACCACAAATGAGTACGGAACATTCAGCGGAACATTCACCGCGCCGTTTGGTGTATTGAACGGGAATATGAGCTTGACCAATGGAAGTGGCACAGTATCGATCTCTGTGGAGGAATATAAACGTCCGAAGTTCGAAGTGAAGTTCAAGCCGGTTGAAGGAAACTATCGCCTGGATGAAAGTATAAAAGTGGAAGGGGCGGCAAAAGCATATTCCGGCGCCAATGTCGATGGCGCAGAAGTAAAATACCGTGTTGTAAGAAATGCCTCGTTTCCATATTGGTGGTATTGGTGGAGAGGCTACTATCCGAGCTCGCCGCAAATGGAGATCCTGAGCGGCGCAACAGTTTCAAACGATACCGGCGCATTTTTTATCGACTTTAAAGCGATCCCGGATCTCAGCATTTCCAAATCGTACCAGCCTACCTATTCTTATACGGTGTATGCTGACGTAACGGATATCAACGGAGAGACACATAGCTCAACCACATATATCAATGCGGCTTATACGGCCATGAATCTGAATGTGAATCTGCCATCGCTTATTGAAAAGGATTCAAAGGATGCGTATGCAATTTCAACTACGAATATGAGCGGACAATGGCAGGCGGCACATGGTTCGGTGGAAATTTATAAGCTGGTCGAGCCGGGTAAAACATATCGCTCACGGCCATGGACACAGCCGGATAAGTATATCATCAGTAAGGAAGATTTTGAGAAGTCGTTCCCGAAGGATGAATACAAGGATGAAAATAACATGTACAAATGGAAGCGCGGAGAGAAAGTGTTGTCAGTAATGTTCAGCAATAGTATTAACGTTTCGAAATTGCACAACGGAGAACAGCAGACCGATTCTCTCCGTCTGGACGATCTTTCAAAATGGAAGCAGGGAACTTATGTAATGGAGGCGCATAGCAAAGATGCTTATGGAGAAGACGTGAAGGATGTGAAGTACTTTACCGTACACTCCGACAAAGGAGCTGAGGTGCCGGGGAACCAGATCAACTGGTTCAATATGATCACGAACGGACCGCTTGAACCGGGACAAAGTGCTAAGTTCATTGTGGGATCGCAGGAAAATAACGTGCAGGTGCTTTATGAGATTGAGCACAAAGGTGAGATCGTAAAGAGGGAAATGATCACACTGAATAAGGAACAGAAGCAGATTGAAATACCTGTTGAAGAAAAACACCGCGGGAACTTCTCTTTCCACTATGTATTTGTTAAGGATAACCGGACGTATTCCGAAAGCGGTGTGGTCACGGTGCCGTATACAAATAAGGAGCTCGATCTTGAGTTTGAAACGTTCCGCAATAAATTGCTGCCCGGACAAGAAGAAGAATGGAAGATAAAGATCAAAGACAAAAAAGGCGAAAAGATGGCGGCGGAAATGATGGCCACCTTATACGATGCATCGCTCGATGCTTTTCGTCCGAACAACTGGTATTTTAATATTTACACGAACTATTATTCCAATCTTTATTGGGACACTAACCAGGGTTTCGGGAATGTGAATTCGCAATTCTTCGGTAACGACTGGAACATTCACGAGTATGGTGCATACCGTTATTATGATCGCCTGAATTGGTTCGGGTACAGCAATGGATATTACGGTTACGATTATGATGAGGACGGTAATACGAATTATCGCAGTGTGAGCGGCGGGATAGCTCGCGGGGCCGCACAGCCGATGGCCACAGCGGTACCGGATATGGAAGAGAAGACGGTCGATAATACAGCAGGGTATAGCAAGAATAAAGAAACTGCGAAAAAGGAATCCATTGCGACAAAAGGCAACAGGCTTGGCAATGCTGAAACGGGAGCTTCGGATATCGCCGAGGCAACCGGCACAACAACAGCGATGAATGGTAAAAGCGGGGGCAAAGAAACCGGCGGGGATCTTTCAGGTGTTGCAGCAAGAAGCAACTTTGCAGAAACTGCATTCTTCTACCCGCAGCTTGAAACTGATAAGGATGGAAATGTGATCGTTAAATTTACAATTCCGGAGGCTCTTACAAAATGGAAAATGATGGGCTTTGCTCATACGAAGGATCTGAAATTCGGAACCATTGAAAAGGAGCTCGTCACGCAAAAGGATCTGATGGTGATTCCGAATCCTCCGCGCTTTTTTCGCGAAAATGACAAAATGGAGTTCAGCGCGAAGGTTTCCAATTTATCGGGAAATGATATTTCCGGAACCGCGCAGATCTTTTTCTTCGATGCAACTACAATGAAGCCGGTAGATATTATTGTACAGTCAAAGAACATTCACGATGACGGCTCACGGTCATTCAGTACGAAAAAAGGACAAAGCACTGCACTCAGCTGGGAGATTGCAATTCCGGAAGGGCTGGGAGCATTGAATTATAAAATTGTTGCGAAGGCAGGCAACTTTTCAGATGGCGAGGAAATGTCGCTGCCGGTGCTGACCAACCGGATGCTCGTGACAGAAACGATGCCGCTGCCGATCCGCGGGAATCAAACGAAGTCGTTCCGTTTTGAAAAGCTGATCAGCCAGAATGGGGGATCAGCCACCCTGCGGAACCATAAGGTGACTCTTGAGTTCACTTCTAATCCTGCGTGGTATGCGGTTCAGGCATTGCCATATATGATGGAATATCCGTATGAATGTTCCGAGCAAACGTTCTCCCGGTTCTATGCAAACAGCATTGCTTCGCATATTGCGAATTCCTCTCCGAAGATCAAAGCGGTATTTGACTCCTGGAAATCGCAAAGTCCGGAAGCACTGCTTTCCAATCTCGAAAAGAATCAGGAGCTCAAGTCGCTCGTGCTCGAAGAAACCCCCTGGGTGCTGGATGCGAAAGATGAAACAGAACGGAAAAAGCGCGTCGCGCTGCTTTTTGATCTCAATAAGATGAGCAACGAGCTTGGACGTGCTTTGAAGAAGCTGGAGAAAGCACAAAGCCCGAACGGCGGTTTCCCGTGGTTCGAAGGAATGCCTGATGATCGTTACATTACACAGCACATCGTAACCGGGATGGGTCACCTCGATCATCTCGGCGTGAAGAATGTACGTGAAGACCAAAAAGTATGGAAGATGACGAAGGATGCAGTGCGGTATCTTGATAACCGGATCCGTGAAGATTATGAATGGATCCTCCGTTATGACAAAGTGAATATTGATAAGAATCATTTGGGCTATGAACAGATCCAGTATCTGTATGCAAGAAGTTATTTCAAGGACATTCCGGTTGATCTGCGTAACCAAAAAGCTTTCGATTACTACAAAGGTCAGGAGAAAAAATACTGGTTGGAAAACAGCCGCTATATGCAGGGAATGATCGCACTGGCACTTTACCGTTATGATGACAAGATCACTCCTAAGGAGATTCTTAAATCGCTTAAGGAAAATTCATTGAACAGCGATGAGATGGGAATGTACTGGAAGGATAACTATAGCGGTTACTATTGGTACCAGGCTCCGGTGGAGGCGCAGGCATTGCTGATAGAAGCGTTTGATGAGGTTGGCAATGACAAGAAAGCTGTGGACGACATGAAGGTGTGGCTGCTGAAATCAAAGCAAACCCAGGATTGGAAAACGACAAAGGCGACTACTGAAGCTGTATATGCATTGTTGCTGCGGGGAACGGATTGGCTGTCGACGGAAAGCGGAGTAGAGATCACCGTAGGAAATATGAAGATCGATCCTAAGAAAATGCCGGATGTAAAAGCAGAAGCCGGAACAGGCTACTTTAAAACTTCCTGGAGCGGAGGCGAGATCAAGCCGGAGATGGGTGAAGTAACGGTTGTGAAGAAAGATGAAGGCGTCAGCTGGGGAGCGATGTACTGGCAATATTTCGAGCAGCTGGATAAGATCACTCCTTCAAAAACACCTTTGGTCTTGAAAAAGCAATTGTTCCTCCAGAAGAATACGGATGCAGGTCCGGTGATCGAGCCGGTTTCTGATAAAACAATGTTGAAGGTCGGAGATAAGCTGAAAGTGCGGATCGAGCTTCGTGTGGATCGCGATATGGAATATGTCCAGATGAAAGATATGCGTGCATCCGGTTTCGAGCCTACAAATGTGATCTCGCAATACAAATGGCAGGATGGCCTCGGCTATTATGAAAGCACACGTGATGCTGCAACGAATTTCTTTTTTGACCGTCTGCCTAAAGGAACATATGTATTCGAATACCCGATGGTGGTAACGCACAATGGTGATTTCAGCAATGGCATCACTTCGATCCAATGTATGTACGCCCCGGAATTTACCAGCAACTCGGAAGGAATAAGAGTGAAGGTTGGAAAGTAATAGTGATTGCTTAAATCAACCTCAGCGTATTCCTCGTACAAACGGATTTCTTAAAATTCACGAACCAGGTAATTCCGATCTCGTGGGATCCGCCGGTTGCTTTATTTGTGAGTTTTGAAACTGTATAGTCATAAGAGTAACCCACTCTCAGATGGCGATTCTGGAAAGCCAGCGTCCCGATCACAGCATCTTCGCTGCGATAGCTGAATCCTACGCTGATGGATCTTATTTTGAGTATCAAACCCGGAAGGAACATATAGGAATCGCCCTGACGCATATATAAAATGTTTGGTGAAAGGATCCCGGCGCCATTTTTATTACCGACTTCAATATTGGCTCCCGCGTGGACAACAAGTTTAGCGGGGAGCTTGCTGACAGAGAAAATACCCTGATCAGGCTCAGTGAAATGCATCAGGGCAATGCCACCGTATATCCATTTTGCGTGGACAAGAAGACCGGCGGAAAAATCGGTAACGGATCGTGCATCCCGTTCGGGAACTTCGTTTGAACTATATGCGAACCCTCTCCTTTCATCGATCATGTCTCCGAATGTCAGCTTGCTGAGATCAATGTGGCGTTGAAAACAGGACACCTGGATTCCCGGCTGAATGACCAGGCGGTGCTTGCAAAGTTCAATATGTGCCGCATAATTCAGATCAACCCTTGAGGTAGTAATTACTCCACCCATTTCACTGTCCTGAAGAAAATTGATGCCGACTCCACCTTTGAAACACCTGACATATTTGTCGGCGCTGAAAAGAAAGCTTTGGTAAGCATTCACTGCCGGCCACTGATCGCGATAGTTGGCCGAGAGGTTCAATGTGCTGTCGCAACCGGTAAACGCAGGGTTAGTATATGTCCTCGCGTTGTTATATTGAGTAAAATGCGGGTCCTGTGCAAACAGGATCCTGCATGAGAAGAACATTATAACGAATAGAGTTTGCTTTTTCATGTTATGAAAGATATCTGTGCTTCAGTGTTTTCAAGCTTGCAATTTGGTATATTTGTTTCATGCAAAAGGTCCTGATCTTTCTGATGATGCTCCCGCTTTTCTCCAAAGCACAGAATATGTCCCCGGATACAATTAAGGCTCCCGATACCTATGATGGGATTTTTTCAAAAAGGGTTGCCTCGGATTCATTAAGTACCAGTTTTGTCATTTTTATTAAGAAAGAAGTTAAAAAACACGTTCATGCCAGTCATACCGAAAATGTTGTGATCCTCGAAGGAGAAGGAGAAATGTTGCTGGGGAATAGAACCTTCAAAGTAAAAAAGGGCGATGTGATTTTCATTCCGGTGAATACGCCGCATTCGCTGAAAGTAACTTCAGCAACGCCTGTTAAGGTACTCTCGATACAATCGCCGGGATTTGACGGTAAAGACAGGATCTTTATTGATTGAAATGATAGCAAGCACTCCACAACCTCCTTATTATGCCGTGATCTTTACTTCGGAACGTACCGATATAAAAACCGGCTACGAGGATATGGCGCAAAAAATGGGGGAGCTGGCAAAAGAACAGGAAGGTTTTCTTGGTATTGAATCGGCGAGAGATGGATTGGGGATCACGGTTTCCTATTGGAAAGACTTGGAGTCGATCCGTAAATGGAAGATGAATGCCGAACACCGGATCGCGCAGGAAAAAGGCAGGTCGGATTGGTACGCCAATTACAAAACCCGGATCTGCCTGGTAGAACGGGACTACGGATTCTCAAAATAATGAATACATCAACCGGACTCATATCGCGACTGACATCTGCCGATGGGATCAACTATGTTAATATAGGCCTGATGATCATCAGCGCCGTGGCGGCGTTTGTTCTGCCGTTTGAGCTTTTCCTTTTTGTATATGCGGTACTTGGACCGCTTCATTACCTGACCGAGATCTCCTGGCTGGACAAGAAGAACTTTTTCGTCAGGGCGAAGAGCGATATCTGGATCTTCGTGTTCTTTGTTTTGATCATTACGATCGGGATGTTTCGGGAGAATACTTCGAAGTTCAACGCATTCCTGGGGAGTCTTCTTTTTTCAGCGTTTGTGTATGCGCTGGTGATCATGTACGTTGAAAAAGTCGTTGTGAAGATCGGTGTTCTCGTGGTTGCATTTATGATCTCGCTGATATTCAGTTTTAACCAGTATCCGAATTTTCCCTACCTGCTATTCGGCATGTGGCTGCCTACGATCATTCATGTGTATGTATTCACAGGAGCATTTGTTCTTTATGGAGCGCTGAAGACAAAAAGCCGGTCGGGAATGATCTCCTTGCTTGTTTTCATTGTCTGCGGGATCGTTTGTTTTATTTATATCCCCGAACAAAGCAATCCGGTGAGCGAATACTGCAGGAATGCGTATCATTTTTTCAGGTTTCTGAATGTAACGCTTTATAATTTTTTCAGCGGTGGAACATTGTCTCCGGAAGGAAGCGATCTCTATCTGCTTCCAAAAGCGGTCGCTGTCATGCGTTTCATTGCTTTTGCGTATACCTATCATTACCTCAACTGGTTCTCCAAAACCTCGGTCATAAAATGGAACCAGGTATCCCGTCAGCGTCTCGCCATTATTCTTACATTGTGGGTGCTGTCGATGGTTTTGTATTTCATCAGCTATTCGGTAGGTTTTTATGCTTTGTTTCTTTTAAGCATGCTGCACGTATTTTTCGAGTTTCCTTTGAACCACCAAACATTTATCGGCATAGGAAAGGAGCTTAGAGGTTTGGTGAGAAAAAATTAAAATGGGACAGCGGACCGTTTGTGCATTTTTAACAAATAAATTCCGGCTTTTTCGATCGCAAATGATCATTACAAAATTCTTTTTTAAGATTCATATAAATCCACAATTCGACATATGTCAAAACAATTCTATTTAAAGCATCACGCGTATCATATCAAAGGCATTTTTACTGCGCTGAAGGATATTTTTGAAAATAACAGCTATGCCGACAAAGCCATCGAAAAGGTGATGAAGGCAAATAAATACTGGGATGTTAAAGAGCGGAGCTTTGTATCCGAGGTAACCTATGATATCATCAGGAACTGGAGGCTGCTGATCACGGCATCGGGAATAGAATCGGAGAAGCTCTCGGATCACAATTTGTGGCTGCTGCTCGGGACCTATCTCGTTTTTGACGGATATGATCTTCCCGAGAGTAATTACTTTAAAGGACTGAATGAAAATAAAGTGGTATCCCAGCTTGAAAAGTTTCATAAGGTCCGGAAGATCCGCGAGTCGGTTCCGGACTGGCTGGATGAAATGGGACAGAAAGAACTGGGTAAGGACTGGGACAAGATCATTCGTGCTTTGAATCAGACTCCGGCTACGGTTTTGAGAACAAACACACTTAAGATCACACCGAAAGAGCTTCAAAAAGCGTTGGATGAAGAAAAGATCACGGAATCCGAACTTATATCCTGGTCGCCGGATGCAATCGAGCTGAAGTTTCCCCGGAATGTTTTCCGGACTGAAGCATTTCACCGCGGGTTATTCGAAGTTCAGGATGCAGCATCACAGATGGTGAGTGAGTTCCTGGATGTAAAGCCGGGAATGCGTGTGATCGATGCGTGTGCAGGAGCTGGGGGAAAAACATTGCACCTTGCTTCATTGATGAAGAATAAAGGAAAGATCATCGCCATGGACGTTAAGGAAAAGAAGCTCCTGGAATTGAAAAAGAGAGCAGCGAGAGCGGATGCCCGGATCATTGAAATAAAAGGGATCGACTCTTCAAAAGTGATCAAGCGCCTGAAAGGAACTGCCGATCGTTTATTGCTTGATGTTCCCTGTTCGGGTTTGGGAGTATTAAGAAGGAACCCGGATACGAAATGGAAGCTTGACCCGGAAGAGATCGTTCGATTGAAAAAGATTCAGCAGGAGATCCTGGCAAGCTTCTCTGAGATGACAAAGACCGGCGGAAAGATGGTATATGCTACCTGCAGCATTCTTCCCTCGGAAGGAGAAGAACAGGTAAAGTGGTTCATGGATAATCATGGAAAAGGATGGACACTGCTTGGGGAAAAAAGATATTCTCCGGATGTTTATCATGCAGATGGATTTTATATGGCGCTCTTTGAAAGAACGAAATGATCATTGGAATGATTTTGCTTTGTGATCATTTCGACGCTTAAAATGAAAAAACGGTCCTCGCTTCGAAAAATCTTTGCTTTTCGATCAGAATGAAGGACCTTCATTCCTGACCTTATTTTGAATGCGTAAAGACCGGATTTTTCACTGAAAAAGTGTTTGATGAAAAATTATCCGGAGAAAGAATAAATAAACATGAATGCGTGAATGCAGCGTTAATACAATATGTTCAGGAAAGAATGAAAAATCAGAAATTTTTTTTTCATTGAAAGAGGAAATGAAAACTCCGAAATGAGCAATCGAAATTTTTAAAATGCCCGATGAGGATATTAACAATATGAACAATACTATGTTAATAAAATAAATACCTGTTTTTTCGTTTGTGTTGAAAATTTTTCTTACTTCGTATCAAATAATTTAATAACCAAAAAACCATGGCAAAAAAAGTAGCAAAAAAAGCAGCTCCAAAAAAAGCTGCTAAGAAAAAAGCAGCTCCAAAGAAAGCAGCTAAGAAAAAAGCAGCTCCTAAGAAAAAAGCAGCTAAAAAGAAAAAGTAAGAAAACGGCCCCGCTTAGCGGGGCTTTTTCTTTCCCTCCTTTTCACACTCCTCCCTCCTTTACAATATATCGATCAGCGGTTCAGCTCCAATTCCAGGTAAATCATTGAACAGGATCTGTCCCTGACGAAACATCACACCCCTGAAGAGATCATTTTTGATCAGCAGGCTTCCATCGAGGTCCGCATGATCGGCAAGCGGACTTAATTGTGCGGCCGCTGAAATTGCGCAGGATGTTTCACTCATACATCCGATCAGGATCTTCAAGCCGTTCTTTCTTGCTTGTTGTATCATCCGGTTCGCTTCGTTCATTCCGGTACATTTCATCAGCTTGATATTAATGCCATGGTAGCAGCCGGTCATCCGCTCAAGATCCTGGTAACGCTGTATGCTCTCGTCTGCATAAAGAGGAAGCGGACTTCTCTCATACAACCAAGCTGCATCATCCCATTCGTTTTTCTGAAGCGGCTGCTCAATAAACAATACATTCCGGTCTTTCAGCCAGTGGATCATTTCAAGCGCCTGTTCTTTATTTTTCCAGCCCTGGTTTACATCCACCGCGATCGGCTTATCACTAACTGCTCTTATTGAGCCAATGACCTGCTTGTCATTTTCTCCGTTTAGCTTTACTTTGAAAACACGGAACTCATTTCCTTCGCGTACTTTTTCTTCCAGTACCGAAGGCTCATCTATTCCTAAAGTATAGGAAGTATTCGGACCGGTGTCGGAAGCACCGAACATTTCACGGCAGGTGATACCACGCATCTTTCCGTTCAGATCATGCAGCGCAATATCGACTGAAGCTTTCGCCGCGGAATTTCCCGCTGCGATCCGGTCGATCTCGGATAGGATGCTGTCAATATCCGATGGATCACGGAACTTTTCTAAAACCGGTACCGCCTTCCTGAGGAACGCCGATGCGCTATCATGTGATTCACCAAGATAAGGAGGCATGCTCGCTTCGCCATAGCCCATAAATGATCCATGTGTAATACGTGTGATCATAACCGGTGTCGAAGAACGGACACCATGCGCTATCCGGAACGGACGCTTGAAATAGAGAATATGAGGCGCGTAGCTTAATTGCATTGAACGGATTGTTTTCCGCTTCCGAAATTAATAAGAATAGTAGTAAAGCCTGATGTTAATTCTTTGTTCAAGGAAGTATTTGCTGATTATTGAGGATATATTCTATATTTGTGCACTAAACAAACCTTAAAAGATGAAAAAGATACTCTTATTATTAGCGACTCCTGCCGTAATCATGCTGGCGAGCTGTGGTGGTTCAAAAACAGAGGAAACTACGAATGCGATGCCTGGAATGATGGAAGTTGATCTTAAGATCAATGGCAATCCACTGTCTATCATGGTTCCTGATTCAACAAAAGGGAAATTGGAAATGGTAGAGCAAAGCTGGGGCGCTACGGAGATAAAAGTTGGAAAAGACTTCCAGATCTCCATCGAGGAAGGTGACGGAGATGTTGCTCTGATGAAAAGTGATATTGCAGGAAACGACGTAAATAAATTCAAGAGCTACCTGAAGGATGAACCAACTTTGCTCGTGTGGCAATCGGAGATCACCGGACCCGAATACCATTTTTATACGGTCGTAAAGGCAGGAACAATTTCCTATGTCGTCAAAGATATTCCCGGAGAGATCTTCGGAGAAAAATCGATCATGAACATGGTTGATGCTGCCAAAACATTAAAAGCAAAAGAAGCGAAGCCCGCTGCTTAATTCATAGAATTAACCACGTGAAACCCCGCTTCGATAAAAGAGGCGGGGTTTTTTAATTAATAACCTGCACCCGGCCGATCCATAACACCGGAGTTTGTCAGGTTGTTCCCGGAACAATTCCGGGATCTTAAATCAAATAGAAGTGTACCGAATACTTTCTCTATATAAAGAGTCTTTCGCAAATATCCAGGTCAACGTCTGGATCCTGTCCGTTGCTATGTTCATCAACCGCAGCGGTTCAATGGTGCTGCTCTTTACTTCCCTTTACCTTACCAAGGACCTGCATTTCTCAATCGCTCAGGCGGGATTTGCCATGAGCTTTTATGGAATGGGAAGTGTACTGGGTTCTTATTCGGGCGGCTGGCTCACGGACCGGCGGAATTTCTTCGATATCATGTTCTGGTCGCTCATCATCAGCGGACTCATCCTGCTTTTTATGCTGGTCGTTAAAACGCCGCTGATGATCGATCTCGTGATTTTTACCTATGCGTATACCGCCGATGCATTTCGTCCGGCTAATTCAAAAGCAATTGCTGCATTCAGCAGTCCGGAAAATCTGACACGGTCGGTTTCCCTGGTCAGGCTTGCTGTCAACCTTGGATTTTCAATCGGTCCGGCCATCGGAGGATTTGTTGCTTTTTACATCGGTTATAAATGGCTTTTTGTGATCGATTCTTTTTCAGGTTTCGCCGCTGCTGCGATGCTTTATTTTAAGCTTCCAAGGATAAAAGCAATTGAAAAAGAAAAAAGAAAGGCGGTATTGTCGGACCATTCGACTTCCGCATACCGGGATAAGATCTATCTCTGGTTCATTTTGCTGGTTGCATTCTTCGGCGTTTGTTTCTTTCAGCTCTTTGCAAGTGTTCCGCAATATTTTAACAGGGAATGTCATTACAATGAAGATACGATCGGATTGCTTCTTGGCTTCAACGGTTTGCTGGTGGTGATCATCGAAATGCCATTGGTTGCATTCCTGGAAAAGAACCGGCAGATCTTTCGTTTCATCATTGCCGGGGTTTTGTGCATCCCGGTTTCGTTCGCCATTTTGCATTTCGGAAAAGGAGCCATCGGATGGGCATTGTTGTATACCGTCATCTTAACTATGTCGGAAATCCTCGCCATGCCCTTCATGATGAATTTTGCTTTGTCGCGACCGATCAAAGAAAGACAGGGTCAATATTCTGCATTGTACTCCATTTCCTACGGACTGGCGAATATATTTGCGCCGCTGCTCGGTTTGGGAATTGCTGATCGTTACGGATTCGGTACCATGTTTTATTTTTTCATCGGGATAAGCATTTGTACCGCGATCGGATTTTGGGTCCTGAAGAAACGAACAGGAAGCGGATAACGATGTCCGCCCCGCTGGGGCTGGACATGGTGGACTCCTCCGGAGTCAGGACAAAAAGGAATTCGGATCTTGTAATGTTATTCTCGATCTAATCACAGGCGGCTCCTCCGGAGCGTAAAAAAATGTCGCCCCGCTGGGGCCGGACATGGTGGACTCCTCCGGAGTCAGGACAAAAAGGAATTCGGATCTTGTAATGTTATTATCGATCTAATCACAGGCGGCTCCTCCGGAGCGCAAAAAAATGTCGCCCGCTGGGGCCGGACATGGTGGACTCCTCCGGAGTCGGGATAAAACGGAATTCGGATCTTGTAATGTTATGTCGACCTAATCACAGGCGGCTCCTCCGGAGCGCAAAAAAATGTCGCCCCGCTGGGGCAACGATCATGGATCTTCACTGAACGATAAGCTTTCCCGAGTCGATAATCCTGTTCGAGTTGCTTTCAATCACGTTGTAAAAATAGATTCCCGGAGGCTGTTGAAATGTAAAGCGGGAACCGCCGTCGGGTTTTTTATTTTCGAGGAGCTTTCCGTTTGAATCAAATATGCTGATCAGCAGCTCCTTTTTCAATGGGTTCTCAATAATTATTTGTTGTCCCGCGGCGGCTGGATTTGGATATAAATGAAGTCTTACATGCAATTCATTTTCGCTGATGCCGGTTCCGGAATTCCCCGAGATTTTAAGATTATCAAATTTTATATCGAGCCAGTTGATAGTTGTCGAATACCGGAAAGCAATATAAGCGGGTCCGCTGACAACCGGGATTGCGATATTCGTTTTCAATCTCCAGGTATTATCCGCCACATAATTGGAATCGCGGAAATCGAACAACATGGTGTCGGAACTGGTCATTGATGGAATCGGTGATCCCCTGAGAAGGTAGATCTGTACTTTGTCCGAAGGGTTTGGTGTTCCGAATCCCGAGAAATTGGTCCTTATGGAATCGATCATCCCGCCAGTCGGAAAATAGAGAGCTGGTGATACATACCAATCATCTGTTACGGTGCTTCCGCCGACCGGATAATAATGAATAATGCATTTGGCCGGAGAAAATCCTCCGGTTGTTGCTACTGACCAACCGCTATTTGCTGTCGATCCCATGCGTTGCTGTAACCAGCCCATGATTTCCGAACTGTTGTCCCAGCCGGTGTAATAAGGACTAGCGGTCTGGGAACTGAGATGGAGAAAATGGAATAGCGTCGGAAGGAGAAGTAAGAGTATTTTTTTCATGTCGGTTTTTTCGGAATTTATACAAAGTTAATTTACATGAAGCCGCCTTCAGCAGAAGTTCATAATTAAAAGAATTTGGGGAATTAGTTGCTCACGCCGCTGAACGGCAAAAAAATATCATAAAAAAGCCCCGTTCTTCTGCTGTGAAGACGGGGCCTTGGATATTCAAAAACGGTTTACTGCGCAACCATTTTCTTCTCTTGTCTCTTACGCTCGGTCTCATCAAGAATAACCTTACGCATACGGATCGAATTCGGAGTGATCTCTACATACTCATCGATTTGGATATATTCCATCGCTTCTTCCAGTGAAAAGTTAACTTTCGGAGCAATGCGCATTTTATCATCCGTTCCGGATGCACGCATGTTGGTCAGCTTTTTCTCCTTGGTAATGTTCACCACGATATCATCCTGGCGGTTGTTCTCACCAATAACCTGTCCCGTGTAAATAGGCTCACCCGGATCAACGAAGAACTTGCCACGATCCTGTAATTTATCAATAGAGTAGGCAATGGCTGTCCCCATTTCACCGGAGATCAAAACACCATTGTTACGACTCGGGATCACACCTTTCCATGGCTCGAATGCCTTGAAACGGTGCGCCATGATCGCTTCACCTGCTGTTGCAGTGAGGATGTTGTTACGCAAGCCGATAATGCCTCTCGAAGGAATTTCGAATTCCAGGTGCTGAAGATCACCTTTTGGTTCCATCAGCAGCATGTCGCCTTTACGCTGACTTACATATTCAATTACCTTTCCTGCACTTTCTTCCGGCACGTCTACGGTCAGGTATTCGATCGGCTCACATTTCACGCCGTCAATTTCTTTGATGATCACCTGTGGCTGTCCAACCTGCAATTCATATCCTTCGCGACGCATGGTCTCGATCAATACAGACAGGTGAAGAATGCCTCGTCCGAAAACGAGATAGGAATCAGCAGAATTTGTTTCTTCCACGCGCAATGCAAGGTTTTTTTCCAGCTCCTTGAATAACCGGTCGCGAAGGTGGCGCGAAGTGACAAATTTTCCTTCCTTGCCGAAAAAAGGAGAATTGTTGATACAGAAAAGCATGTTCATGGTCGGCTCATCGATAGCGATCGGAGTGAGTCCTTCCGGGTTTTCAAAATCTGCGATCGTATCACCGATCTCAAATCCTTCGATTCCCGTGATCGCAACAATTTCACCTGATTTGATGGTCTCTGAAGTTTTTGCTTTTCCTAAGCCTTCAAATGTAAATAATTCCTTAATGCGTGACTTGATCACAGACCCATCACGTTTTACCAGTGATACCGGCATGTTCTCTTTGATCTGTCCGCGATGTACACGTCCAACGGCAATCCGTCCCACGAAAGAAGAGTAATCCAGGGAAGTGATCTGCATCTGCAGCGATCCTTCGTTGATCGGACGTTCCGGGAAGAAATCGATAATGGTATCAAGCAGGTAGGTAATGTCCGTAGTAGGATTTTTCCAATCCGGTCCCATCCAGCCTTGCTTGGATGAGCCATATACGGTTTTGAAATCGAGTTGTTCTTCGGTTGCATCCAGGTTAAAGAAAAGGTCGAATACCTGGTCATGCACTTCATCCGGGCGGCAGTTTGGCTTATCAACTTTGTTGATCACCAGCACAACCCGTTTTCCTTGTGCAAGCGCTTTTTGCGTTACGAAGCGGGTCTGCGGCATCGCACCTTCAAAAGCATCCACAAGCAATACAACTCCGTCGGCCATATTCAATACGCGTTCCACTTCTCCGCCAAAATCGGCGTGGCCGGGAGTATCGATGATGTTGATCTTTGTTCCTTTATATCTTACAGAAACGTTTTTCGCCAGGATGGTGATCCCGCGTTCACGCTCCAGGTCGTTATTATCAAGGATAAGTTCTCCTGATTCCTGGTTGTCACGGAATAATTTCCCGGTATGTAAAATTTTGTCTACCAGCGTAGTTTTTCCGTGATCGACGTGCGCAATGATGGCGATGTTCCTGATGTTCTGCATTACAATGGTTGTTTACTGTATCTTTTTTTGTTTTGTGCGGATCACAAATCTTTCCGAATCTTCCGAATATGAGAATCCTATACAGATTCGCATTTTTCGGAAAACATTCGCTATCTGCATTTCCGGGTGCAAAAGTAGTCATTTTTTCCCTGAAAACCTGCGAAACCGACCGGAGATAAGCAGCCTTGGTCGAAAATATGTACATTTAGAGGAGAAAACAGCACATTTTATGGGAGAAAGCAGTAAGATCTGGTTTGGCGATCCGAACCCGCAAAGCATTGCATGGATGGATAAAAATACATTGTCCGAGTCCTTAAATATCAAAATTGAAGAAATAGGGAGTGATTTTATCCGGGGAACAATGCCTGTTGACGGGAGAACAAAACAGCCGTTCGGCCTATTGCATGGTGGTGCTTCTGTTGCACTGGCGGAAACACTCGGAAGCATCGCTTCTTTCCTGGTCGTAAATCCGGATCTGTTTATCGGCGTCGGAACAGAGATCAATGCAAATCACATCAAAGCTGTAAAAGAAGGTATTGTGACCGGGATCTGCAAACCGGTCCATATTAAAGGATTGAATCACATCTGGGAAATAAAGATCTTCAATGAAGAGGCGGAACTATGCTGCATCAGCAGGTTTACGTGTATGATCGTATCGAGGAAGAAGGTCGGTCTATAAAGATCGGATCGCTATTATGATCCACCGGATTACGGAGCTTTTCTGAAAAGAATGTGATGTGATCACTTCTTAAAAAACTCTTCAGCTGTGATGCCGTTTTTATCAGCATCCTGCGGACTGATCGTAATTTCATAGGAGGAATAAGAATCCACATTGCCGGTCTTTTCGCGTTTCATCTTCAGCACATTTTTGCCGGTATTCAGGATTGCGAATCCCCGCTCCATTTTGAAACCGCCTTTCACAGCTTTATTCAGAAATGTTTTGTCCGGATCCCAATTGTTTCCATAATAAATGCGAAGGAAATAATCTCCATCCGGGATTTCATTCATCTTGAATGAATGGCCGGTGTTCATATACTGATTGCGGATCACTTTGTTCGGTGCTTTTGCCTGTACAAGACAAACAACAGCTTCCGAGTAGCTGCTGTTAGCGATATTGATGCTGTTTTTGCTGCCGCTGTCCACGACCTCGTCTCCGAAATAGGCAGTATAAGGTGAATCGAAATCGCCGATCGCGGGTGCATCACTGGGAGCTGCACTTGCTACTTCGGTTTGTACCGGCGGTGTGCCTGTTGTTTCGTCCTTCGGTTTGTCGGATGAATAGGAAATAATAAAATAAAGCAGCACCATTGCAACACCGACGCTTACCAGAATCTGCCAGCTTTCCGTTCGATCCGGTTTCGCAGGTTCTTTCGCAGTATGTGTAGCCCGTTGCTTAGCTTGTGCCTGCTGCTGAGCATACTGATAAGCATTTCCGCTGTAAGCGGGATTAGTATATGCTTTTGCCGCCGTCTGCGGATTGGCTGTCCGGAAAAACAGCTGATCATATTTTCTTCTTTTTTCGGGATTGGAAAGAACGGCATAAGCCTGCTGAATTTCTTTGAAATATTCTTCTGCAGCCTTATTGCCAACGTTCTTATCCGGATGATATTTTTTTGCAAGCAGCCGGTATGAATTTTTGATCTCTTCGGCTGTCGCGGTGCTCTTTACTTCAAGCAGTATGTAATAATTCTTTTCCGCCATTTTTTATCTTACAGGAACCGCACATTGTAATGTGCTTTCATTTTCTCCATCGGAGGAAGCTTTGTGTTCTTCGGGTACTTCACTGAGAACGAGAATTCGATCTTCTTCGCTTCGCCGGGCTGAAGTGTGTACGTCCAGGAGTAAGTTCCGGTTTTCACATCTGCCAGCCCTTTCGATGTTTCAATCGCCTCAACAGTAATATCGCTTTGCGTTGAAACAGGAACCTGGTCGTTCACTTCAATAGTGATCGGTGCTTTCCGGTTATTCTTCACCACCATTTCATAAGCAAAAGTTTCTTTATAGAAACTGCCGAGCACTTTCTTATTACAGAATTCCTTCACTTTTGTTCTTGTCACCAATACTTTATTGTCGCGGCCAAGTGACAGGTCCAGCGTATCATCGGCGCTGCGGGTATTGATATAGGACTGGCCCACATAAGTTCCGGAGTAATAAACATTCGCCGGCCCTTCCACTAAATTAAGATCTTCCCAGCCATTGATCCTCGCCAGAAGGAACGCATTTTTGTCGAGCTTCGGAACGCTGTAATGCTGATACGTTGCAGGTAATTTGTATTCAGTTACATCTACGAGATAAGGTTTGAAATCGGAAGGGATCGTGTAATTGTTCTTGATATCGAATTCGGCGCTCAGCTCGGAAACCTGGATCTCTACCATTTGGATCTTTGGATTATCGGTAGGAACAATTTTGTTGCCCCGGGGTGCTGTGAAATTGGTTTCGTCGGTAGCCGCAGGATTATTCAGAAAACCTTCTCCGGTGGTGTGTCCGTATGGTTCGTCGTTAACATCGGATCCGTAGTTGAGTGACCATTGATCGAGAACAGGCTTGGAAGCGCTTTGCGATGGGTCCGCGGTAGAGAGTTTCAATTTAACGTCATTCCAATCTACACCGGTATTATTGAAAACCTTTGCACGGTATTTCAGCTCGATTGGCTGACCGATATCCTCCGCGCGGAGGTCGTAGCTTGGCGACCATCCCGCATCGGTGACAATGTATTTCAGATCGACAGTGCAGTTCGCTGCCGTATTCGAACTGACAAGGATCGTGATTTCCGAGCTTGGCTGATTGCTGCTGGCGTTCAATTCTTCCAGCTGCATCGACTGAAGATTTACCTGTTCGGTGAGCGTCTTTATTTTTTTATCGAGCTTGGATATTTCAGCATTTATTTCTTTGATCCGTGCGCGATAAAAATCAGCGGCGAGCTTGAGCTCTGCGACAGAAACTCCTTTCTCTTTGCTTCCGATCTCTTCGTTTTTCAGAAGCATATTCTTCTCGGTGTTGAATGCATCTTTGTCATTCAGCTGCTGCGTGATCGCGTCGCTGAGAATGGTGACGGAATCTCTCAATTGTGTGATCCTGGCGCTTTCTTTTTGATTTGCCATGTAATTGATCTCATTCGATATTGAAAGAATGGAAGCATCGCCCGATGCAGTTACCTGGATGCTTTTCGGATCAAGCTTGGGTGTGAGCCCGGTAAAAACCAGCTTGTTCCGGCCGGGGTTCAGTTTAACGGACTTCGAATGATTTACTTCAGCGCCGTCAAGGTATACAATAACCGACTGAACAGGAGTGCTGAACTCCTGTCGGATCTCGCCAACCTGGCAATAGCTTTTCAATACAAAAAGAAGGAGTGCGGATGTGAGTATGTTTTTCATGTTTCAGTTTTTGTCCGTTATAACGACGGCTTTGCTGAAAGTAACAGGGTTAAAAAAGAAAACCCTGACAGGTCAGGGTTTTCAAAAAAGGCAATCAAATTTCTTATTTCTTCTCTTCTGTTTTTGCGACAGCAGGAGTAACTTCCTTCAGGTAAACTGCGGAGTAATCTCTGAAACGCATCGGGTTCGAATAAAGATCGCGAACATGTGACTTCACCAGGCGATAATTTTCATCATACCACAACACCATGATCGGCGCATCATTGATCATGAGCTGCTCAGCTTTCAGGAAGTCAGCATATCCTTCTTCCTGTGTTTTTGCAGATTTTCCCGCATCAAATAATTTATCGAATTCAGGATTTTTATAACGTGGAGTATTCGGATACGATGGCTGGGTAATGTCAGCAGGAACAGTTGCACCGTAAAGGATCCACAGGAAATTTTCCGGGCTCGGGAAGTCAGCGATCCATGCAGCGCGGAAAAGTTCAGCGCGGGCATATTTTGCATCGTCCATTTTTTGTTTCTGCGGTACAACTTCGAAATCAACATTTACATTCAATACTTCCATCAGCTGTTTCTGGATCTCAAGAACAACGTTCGTGTTTTTCGCGCCTCCGCTGTTCAGCTCGATCTTTACTTTCGGGAAACCTTTTCCGTTCGGATATCCTGCTTCAGCAAGTAGTTTTTTTGCTTTCGCGGCATCAAAATCATAACCGGTGATTTTTGTGATATCGTATCCTCTGAAAGATGGAGGGCAAATACCATTTACACCGGGACCATATGCTTCGCCTTTTAATACGTCATCGACGATTTTATTTCTGTCCAAAGCATAGCAGAAAGCCTGACGGACTTTTACGTTATTGAACGGTTCCTTGGTCATGTTGAACTCATAGTACTGGCTGGCCATTTCAGGGGAGCGTTCAAGCACGTATTTCGGTGGTTTGTTCTGAAAATCAGCGATTTGGCTTTCAACCATGTCTTTGATGGATTCAGAGGGCAGTCCGATTACCATATCGAGATTTCCATTCTGGAAAGCATCAAGTTCCTGTTTCTTGGTCGGAAGGAAGCTGATCACTACTGAATCAAGGAAAGGGAGCTGGTTGCCCAGTGAATCCTTGCCATGGTAGTTATTATTGCGTTTCAGGAGCACTTTATCGGCAGCGCCGTTATCGACAAACATGAAAGGCCCGGTTCCCACCTTCATATCAGTACCATATTTATCGTAAGCTTCTTTCGCAATTACACTCGCAGCAGGCGATGCAAGAGCAAAAAGGAAGGAGGTGCTTGGGGAAGTAAGGGTGATAGAAACGGTATAATCATCCGGTGTTTTGATCCCGTCGATGCTGCCATTCGGCTTGCCTTTGCTGGCATCAAAGAACTTATTGGCACCTACTACACGGTCCTTGAAAGTAGCGGAAAAGTTGGAGTTGTCTTTACTGTCGGTGCAAAGCAGCTCAAATGAATATTTTACATCGGATGCTTTTACCTCGCGTCCTTTTCCGTCAGGAAAACAATCATTGTCCTGGAACATGACCCCTTTCTTCAGGTGAAAAGTATACGTGGTTCCGGCGGCGTCAATGTCCCATTTTTCAGCGATGCTCGGGATGACGGTAAGATCTTTCGGATTGAATTTTACAAGACCTTCGTAGATCTGATTTGCAAGATGAGCCGAACCGATATCTGTAATTCCCGCCGGGTAAAGTGTCTGGAACTGTTCCGTTTCATTGATGCGTAACGTCCCGCCATAGACCTTATCTCCCTTCGCAACCCTGTTCGCACTGCCGGAATCCGAGTTATTGGAACAGGAGTTGAACAGAACCGCAGCACTGAATAAAAACAAAAAGGATCTTTTCATAAGTTATCGTTGATAGTGTTGTTAGAGAAGCCTTTAAACGGCTCCAAAATTAAATGCAAGATTAGTGCATCTTTGACAAACTTGCAAGTAAATATACAAAAAAACTCGATTGGGGAGCCTTGGCTGAAAATAACACGAGACTTGTTCTTCGTATGACAAATTTGTTTAAATTTGCGATGAATTAGAAAAATAATGATTTTTTATTTTGATATTATTAAATAAGATTATAATATTGCGTTCGAAAATTAAGAACCCCAGATTTTAGTTCTTATTTTTACACATAACAAACACAATGAAAAAATTACTTTTTGCTGCATTCAGTTTATTTGTTACGTCTTCGGTATCGGCTGTAGGAGTTATTGTCCTGGAAGGAAATTACCAGGGAAAAAACCTTTATATCCAGAATCCTTTTGCTGGTTCAGGAGTTGGTTTCTGCGTGCAGGAGGTTCGTGTGAATGGTAACGTGACAACAGATGAAATCGCATCAAGTGCTTTTGAAATTGATTTTCGTAATCTTCAGCTGAAGATCGGCGATAAAGTAGAAGTAAAAATCACCCACAAAGACGACTGCAAGCCTAAAGTATTAAATCCTGAAGTATTAAAACCAAAAAGTACATTTGAGATCGTTTCCATGTCAGTCGGACCGGATATGGTGTTCAAATGGTCAACCAAAGGAGAAACCGGCAAGCTTACTTATACAGTTGAGCAGTTCCGCTGGAACAAATGGGTGAAAGTTGGCGAAGTAGAAGGAAATGGTACCCCTGATCAAAATAATTATTCTTTTGCCGTTCAGCCTCACTCCGGCAAAAATCAATATCGCGTTAAGCAGGTAGACTATACCGGTCAGCCTAAATTGTCCAAAACAGTGGATTTCAATTCCACGACTCCTGAAATCACCTTCAGTCCTGCCAAAGTCTCCAAAGAGATCGGATTCTTTGCCGGAACCACCCCTACCGAAACCATGTTTGAGATCTATGACCAGTTCGGTAATATCGTGAAGCGCGGATTTGCAGCTACTGTAGATGCTTCTAACCTGCCAAAAGGAGCTTATTACCTGAACTACGATAATAAAATGGGTGAATTCATCAAGAAATGATGGAGAAGCCTCATTGCGGATAATTGAAGCAATATCTTCCAATTAAAATTTTTGAATGATCCCGGTCCATAGATCGGGATTATTTTTTTATAAAAACGGAACTTAAATTATTGATAATGTTGAAGATAGAACATATCGGGATTGCTGTTAAAAGCCTTGAAAACAGCAATGAACTCTTTGGTAAGCTCTTTGGAAAAACGCCTTATAAGCTTGAAAAAGTAGAATCGGAGTCTGTTTCAACCTCGTTTTTCATGATGGGTGAAAGTAAGATCGAATTATTGGAAGCAACTGATCCTCAGAGTCCTATAGCCAAATTTATCGAGAAGAAAGGAGAGGGGATCCATCATATCGCATTTGAGGTGGCAGACATTCATACGGAGATGAAGCGCCTCCAGGCAGAAGGCTTTACATTGTTATCAGAACAGCCTAAAAAAGGTGCAGACAACAAGCTGATCTGTTTCCTGCATCCGAAAGGAACAAACGGCGTACTTATAGAGCTGTGCCAGGAGATAAAATAGGGTGGCGAGCGTTAGCTGAAAAGCTTCGTAATATCCTCTTTTTTAACGTCGAGAAGATAAGCGGATAATCCCAGCTTTTTTGCTGCTTCAATGTGCTGCACCGAATCATCAATGAAGAGCGTTTCATCGGGATGGAGCCCGTTCTCTCCGATCACGATTTCAAAGATCTTTGAATCAGGTTTTCTTTCACCCATTTCATACGACAAATAGACTTTTTCAAAAAACGGAGAAAGGTCGTTTAGCTGATACGTGTTTCGCAGGTATTCATAGATGTACCTGATGTGGATCTCATTTGTATTACTCAATAAAAATGTCCGGTATTTTTTCTTCAGCTTCAGCAGAAGGTCAAGCCGCTCCTTCGGAAGGTCCAGTATCATTGAATTCCAGGCCGCATCAATTTCTTCGTCGGTTGTCCCGGGAATGCACTGTTTTTTTAATCGCTCCCTGAAATCCGCAGAGCTGATCTTTCCTTTCTCGTAATCGTCAAAAAGACTCCGCTGATCAGCCTGAGAAAAATATTTTTCAAAATGAGGCAATCCGATCAAAGCAAATGCTCCGACCAGGAGCTGGTAATCGATATTAATGATCACGCCTCCAAAATCAAAAATTATATTCTTGTATTTACCGATGTCCGGCAACATTAATCCGGGATTGCTTTGTTAATTGGGCACAAATATATAATTTCGCAGTCCTTAAAACGCTTTTATTATACAAAAGCAGGGCCTATAGCTCAGTCGGTTAGAGCAACAGACTCATAATCTGTGGGTGCTCGGTTCGATCCCGAGTGGGCCCACCCTCGCCCTTTGAAGCTCTGAGCACCTGAATGGTGAGCAGAGCGAAGAGGGGCCTTTTGTTTTCAAGCACAGCCTGTTCAGAGCTTACGCTTTTGCCGAAGCTTCGCGTAGGAGCAAGGTGGACAAGGCCCAATCTTTTTGAATTCGAACTTCATCGCTGGATTCATTTCGGTCTTTTTATTTCAATCTCATTCTAACACAAAGCAGAAAATCTCCTTCTGTGAATTACGCTCGGCTCTGAAATGAGCTCATTTTTCTTTCAGCGATAAAATCGTTAAGTTTGCAGGACATGAAGCTGTCATTTTCATTGCAAAGATCAACTGCGGGTGTTCTGCTCGCTTTACTTCTGCTGGTCCCTTTCTTTTCATCCGCACAACAGGTATTCGGACAAAAAAAAGAGGAGGAAAGCGAGAAGCCGGTCCGTAAGATCGCCGATCCCAAAGACCATATCGTTGTCGATTTCAGCTACGACGGCTACCTGCATCTGCCCGATGGCATTCAGCAGAAACCGTATTCACTCGGAGGAAATGCCTACCTGATGTGGGATTATCCGCTTGGCTATACTCCGTTGAGTTTCGCAATCGGCGGCGGTTTCAGCACACATGATGTGCATACGAATGGCAGGATCACCTATTCGATCGACGGTAAATACACTTCTTTTGTTCCGATCACGATCAAGTTCAAAACAAACAAATTCTCCTGTAATTATTTTGAAGTTCCGGTCGAATTAAGACTGCGTCAAAAAGGGAACAAAGGATTCAAGCTGGCGATCGGTGGTAAGATCGGCTATGCCTATAATACGCATGTGAAATACGAGGATGCAGACGGGAAAATGAAAGTGTACCGCATCAAAAATGTGGACCCGCTTCGCTACGGCGTTACGCTCAGGATCGGTTTTGATAAGTGGAACGTTCAGGGTTTTTATGCATTCTCCGAGCTGTTTCGCAAAGGCAGAGGTGAGCCCGGAATGAGCCAGTTCTCCGTTGGAATCGGGCTGCTGCTCTACTGATAAAAAATCATCAGCAGGAGCTCGGTGATAAATCCCAGAATAAATCCTGAATAAACCTGTGAAGGTCCGTGTGCTGCAAGCTTAAGGCGCGCATACCCGATCAATCCCGCCGCCAGTATAACGCAGATAAAGATCAGCTCAAGGTCGATCTGCATGCGGTACATGATCCCAAGCACCGCACCCGCAATCCCGCCGATCCCCACACTGTGCGCACTTATTTTCCAGCGGAAATTAATAAAAAGCGACAGCAATATAGATAATCCTGCTCCCAGGATCAGGATCTGGAATATCGAAGGAAACTGATTTCTCCAAAAGAGATAGAACAATGTAAAATAATAAAGAGCGGTACTGCCATAAGGGACAACTCTTTCACGGGGATCATCCATTTCAAGGCTGCTGATCCGGTTCAGCTTTAAAAGGATCACTGCATTAAGAGCCGGAAGAACGAAGGTGAAGAAGAAAGTGACAAGAAGGATCAGGTATTTGTAATTCTGCTCGGTAAAGTTTCCGATATAGTTATCGGTGAAGAAAAGTAAAGCGAAGCCGTAAGTCGGCATTAGCAGCGGATGGAGCAGTAACGAGATAATTTTAGCAAAGCGCGTCTCCATGGATCATAGTTCCTTTCGGAGCCGTGCTACCGGAATGTCAAGCTGCTCACGGTATTTTGCAATGGTACGGCGCGCAATGTTGTATCCTTTTTCCTTAAGGATCTTCGCAAGCTTATCATCGGTAAGCGGCTTTTTCTTGCTTTCCGCTGCAATGCAGTCTTCCAGGATCTTTTTTACTTCGCGCGTTGAAACTTCTTCTCCGCTGTCGGTGCTCAATGATTCACTAAAGAATGATTTCAGCAGGAAGGTTCCGAAAGGAGTCTGAACATACTTGCTGTTTGCAACGCGGGAAATAGTAGAGATATCAAGGTTTACTTTTTCAGCAATGTCTTTCAGGATCATCGGTTTCAGCGTTGTTTCATCACCGGTCAGGAAATAATCTTTCTGATATTCCATGATCGCATTCATGGTGTAAAGCAGGGTATAGCTTCGCTGCTGGATGGCATCGATGAACCATTTTGCTCCTTCCAGCTTTTGTTTCACGAACATCGACGCTTCTTTGCTGCTTTTTTCCTTCGACCTCGAATACTCTTCCAGCATTTTTGAATATTCCTTGCTTACACGGAGATCCGGTGCATTCCGGGAGTTCAGCGTAAGATTCAGCTGGCCATCTTCATTTATAATAATAAAATCCGCGATCACCTGCTGCTGGCTTTTCTGACCATCTGCCATGGAGTTGCCGGGACGGGGATTCAGCTTCAGGATCTCCTGGATCACCTCTTTCAGTGTTTCATCATCGATCTCCAGTTTTTTCTGGATCTTATCGTAATGTTTTTTCGAGAATTCATCCATTTGTTTTTCCACCACCTCTGTCGCCAGCTCAACCGTCATGCTTTGCACTTCTATTCTGCGCAGCTGGATCAGAAGACATTCCTGCAGATCTCTCGCACCTACGCCCGCCGGGTCGAGGTCCTGGATCACCGTGAGGATCTCGTTCAGCTCCGCCTCAGTGGTCGGAATGTTTTGTGAAAAAGCGATATCGTCGACAATAGAGGAAAGATCCCGTCTCAGATAACCATCATCATCAAGATTGCCGATAAGATATAAACCGATCTGGTATTGCCGGTCATCAAGATCTTTCATTCCCAGCTGGCTTTCCAGCATATCCTGGAAGGTGAGTCCGACGGAAAAAGGAATTTCTTTCCTTTCCTCATCGGGACTGGTATTGTTTGCCTTTAGCTTATACGAAGCGCCCTCATCATCATCCATGTAATCGCTGATGCTGAAATCATCACGCTGATTTTCCTCGTCTTTTGCTGCGTCTTCGTAATCGTCACTGTCAAGCTCATCAACCGGATCATCTTCCTGGTCAACGCCTTCTTCGAGGGCAGGATTGATCTCCATCTCTTCCTTGATCCTTTGTTCAAGAGCAATAGTAGGCAATTGCAGCAGCTTCATCAGCTGGATCTGCTGAGGAGAAAGCTTTTGAAGTAATTTCTGCGACTGTATCTGCCTTAACATGGCCATTTTTTGTGGTCTCTTTCCACAAAAATAACAAAAATTCAGCCATGAAACGGCATAAAAAAAGTGGGTTCCGGAAGTCCGAAACCCACTGATATAATGGAGTTGCTAATCGCTTATTTTTGTATCATGAGGCGTTGTTTGCCGAGCACATTGTCTGAGCCGGAAATAACGATGTTATACAATCCCGGCGCAAATCCGGCAGTCGGAATAGTTATCGATGCTGCATTGTCCAGTTCTGATTCCATCACTTTTCTGCCCGTTACATCATACATCACCAATATTGTTCCCGGCTCCGCTTTGATATTGCCAAGAGTAACTGTAACCTGGTCAGTTGCGGGGTTCGGAAAAATGTTCAGCTCAGCCGGGCCGGAGGTTTCCTGCACGGAGGCAAGGGTAGAGCAAAAATCGCTGCTCAGGTAGTATTCCGTTGCGGTAGTACCGAAGCCGGTATTTGCAATGGTTACGTTAAACAGTTTGATCTTGCAGGTCGTATCGATTGTTGCATCGAGGATCTGCACATCGTCTGTAGTATTTATAATACCGTTAGTATATGTGTTACAAATGTCGGTCAGATCAGACGTATGAAAAAGAAGCTCC
This sequence comes from Bacteroidia bacterium, assembly GCA_045805205.1. GTDB lineage: Bacteria > Bacteroidota > Bacteroidia > 2-12-FULL-35-15 > 2-12-FULL-35-15 > 2-12-FULL-35-15. The sequence continues at coordinate 147,183 of JBJMLR010000010.1, forward strand.
TTACCGTCGTTCATAGAGGATAAAAAGTTCAGATTAGTCATAAGAGGTGTCGATGTGAAATACACGTAATGGACAGGCGCAGTAGCAGCATTCGTCGCACCGATTGCACGGTCCCACATCACATCTCCAGCCGCTCCGACTTTTGCAAGATGGAAGCTTGGTGATTGTACCAGCAAATAAAAATCGTTGCTGGCAGTCAGATAAGCATCCATGTAGCTCGTAGTTCCGGAGATCTCTTTTGCGAAAATAAAGTTCCCGTTTGCGTCGATCTTCTGGATGTATGTTGTACCGCCACTTCCGTAAGTTCCCATGATGTAATAATTTCCAAGATTATCAGGCTTGATGGATTTTGTCCAGCGATACATTGCATCACCGAATGATCTTGACCACAAAACATTCCCGTTCCCGTCCATGTTAATGATCGTTTCATAGCTATCGTCTTTCAGCGTTGTGATACATCCTTCGCTTTGAGTAACTGCACAGCAGAAACCCGGACATTTTCCCGTGTCGCGGGGGCCGGTCATTTTATGGCTCCAGGCGATATTTCCATTCACATCGATCTTGACCAATCCTGTAAAATCGAAGTTCGTGACCATCAGGTAATAATCGCCGGATGGAGTTTCTGTAAGGGTGTGCTGGGCACCCCAGTAGCTGGAAATGAAATCGTCGAAGGTCAGCGCTTTCTGCCACAGGATAGATCCGGATGGAGAAAATTTGATCAGTTTCAGAAGACCAGGTCCGTCAATAAACAGGCAGGTAAAATTGCCGCTGGCGGAGCAGGTTAATCCCAGTAGTTGAGGTGTGGTAACAGCCAGGTTCTTTATGGTATTGACCGAGCCGTCTGTATGGATCTTTTTGAAATTCAGATATTCTGCGGTTCCGTCGCTGATATGCGAAGCCACAATGTTTTCCCCGGTTGGTAAAGTTGCAATGTAACTTTGGTCATTGGCTGAGCTGGCGCCGGAGAGCAGCGTGGCATTGTCGGGAGTCAATATTACTCCTGAGCCGGTTTGTGAATTAGCTGCAGATGCAAATAGCACGGCAGAAAATAAGAGTAGAATTTTATTCATGAGTAGTTTTTTTATTTTTAACGAAGTTCATAAATGCTTGCGTTTCATGCGGGAGCAAAGATTTATAAATCTAATTTACAACAACTTAGACTAAAAGTCAAGTAAAAGATCAATTAAATCCGGAGGGGCTTACTATGGCTCAGGACAGGCCGGCTCGTTCTTGTTATATTCGGAAACCTATCGACCCGCGGTGGCGGGGCTCAGGGTTCTTGTTATATTCTAAAGCCTATAACAAGAACATCGTCGATCTGTTCCAATTCTCCTTTCCAATCGAGGAAATTCTTTAAGAGAAGTTGTTCCTGCTCTTTCACCGGTTTCAGGTAAATATCGGTTACAAACTTCTGCATGTTGCCAACCATGAACTTTTTTCCCTTGGTTCCGCCGAATTGGTCGGCGTAACCGTCGGAGAATATATATATGACATCTCCTTTTTCAACTTTGATCGAGTGATTGGTAAATTGCCGTTTCACTTCGTTCTCCATTTCCAACCCGCCGATCGGAAATTTATTGGCTTTGATCATCTCGAAGGATTCATCACCCTGCTTGTTTTTCCGGAAGATCCAGAGCGGCCTGTTTGCACCCGCATATTCAAGAACGGTTCCATCGTCGTTCAGCGAACAAAGCGCAATGTCCATTCCATCGCGGCGTTCCGTTTCGCTATTGCTTTGCTTTAACGCCGTTTTTACACCTGTGTGAAGCTCATTCAGAATTTCCGCCGGCTCCGTAATGTTTTTTTCAGATACAATTTCATTCAGCAGCGTGTTTCCGATAATGCTCATAAACGCTCCCGGAACACCATGTCCGGTACAATCCACTGAAGCGACAAAGCGTTTGTTGTTTCGTTTTGCGAACCAATAAAAATCACCGCTCACAATGTCTTTCGGAAGATATAGCACGAATGCATCTCTTAATTCATTGTGCAGGTTCTGTAGCGGCGGAAGCAGGGCTTCCTGGATATTCTTTGCATATTTGATGCTGTCCGTGATATCATGGTTCTTCGCCTCGATGATCGCTTTCTGCTCGCTTACTTCTTTGTTAATGATCTCCACTTTTTCTTTTTCCTGCCGGAGCTGGAATGTTCTCAGCTGCACTTCCTGCTCCAGCTCGATCTTTGCTTTCTGAAGATTACGTGTCCTGACAACGATGAATAAATAAATGCTTCCGAATGCAAACACACCGGCAAGCGTATAAAACCACCAGGTCCTCCACCATGGCGGCAGGATCGTAAATTTGAATGTGACATCTTTTTCATTCCAGATGCCGTCATTGTTCATCGACTTGAGGTGAAATACATAATCGCCAGGAGAGAGCGATGAATAGGTCGCTTCCGTTTTCGAAGTGGGAGGGAACCAATCTTCATCAGCGCCTTCCAGCCTGAACTGGTATTTTACTTTATTCGGATTGGTGATACAGATCCCGATAAAATCAAATGTCACGTGATTCTTATCATATGGAAGAACAAGATTTACCGGGAGATGTGTAATGCTATCCAAACCATCGGAATATTTTGCAAGGTCGTCTGCCGCATTCTGAAAAAAGAGCCGGATGCCGGTGATCCTGGTGATCGCTTCCTTCCGGTTGATCTTGTCGAACTGCGGATTAAAAACAGTTGCTCCTTTGATGGTGCCGAACCAGAGATTGTTATCAGCGTCTTTAAATACAGCGTTGGAATTACATTCGATTCCTTTCAATCCTTCTTCTTTTCCAAAATGACGTACTTCGATAATATCTTTTTTATGGAACTCGTTCAGGCTGATCCGGTCCAGACCTTTATTTGTTCCGATCCATAAGTAATTTCTCTCCAGCACCATGAGATAGATCTTATTTGATGCGATCCCTTTCCCTTCACTGATATTCTTGAATGTTTTCCGGTCGTAGCTGAATAAGCCGTCATCCGTTCCGAACAGCAGGTAACGCGTGTTATCTTCAAGAACAGAGGTCACCCGCTTATCGGTAAAGCCTTCGGCGCGTGTAATGCGCGTGGCTTTTTGCCGGTCATAATGGATCACACCATGTTCGGTTGCCAGCCAGAAATCATGATTGCGGTCCTCGTAAATGGAATAAATAAAGATCTTACTTTCGGCGCTCGCCTTTAATGCGCTTACCTGCGGGACAACTGTAAATCGTCCGTCTTTAAAAGAACAGAGCTCATTCTGTGTCCCGATCCAGATCACACCGGAATGATCGCGGATGATAGAGTATACAACCTCATCCGGCAGCCCGTCCTTTTTATGATAGCTCTTGAATGTACTGCCATTAAATACACTTAATCCGGCCTTTGTCCCGAAATAGAGATTGCCCTGGTAGTCTTCACAGATCGAAAGCACTTCATTATCTGCCAGCGAGCCGTTGATATTTTTTACGTTCAAACGATAATTGACCATTTTGCCGTGGTCGAACTTAACGACGCCGAAGTTCTTCACTCCGAGCCAGATCTGTTTTTTGGAATCCTGGAAGATCGTGGTGATATAATCACCCGGCAGACTGTCTTTAACGCTATAGGATGTAAATGCTTCGGTTGAGAATTTCGAAACACCGAAGCCATCGGTTCCGAACCAGAAGTTTCCTTCGCGGTCCTGCAGAACAGAAAGGATCTTATTGCTGGCAAGCCCGTTTTTTTGCAGGTAGTTACGATAAGCAAGTCCGTTGTATTTGTAAACTCCCGCGGAGGTGCCCAGCCACAAATTGTTGCGGTTATCAGAAGTGATCGCAAGAAAAGCATTCACTTCTTCATTCGGGATATTCACTTTCTCCACCTTGTTTTCCAGAGTAATTTTGCTGATTCCGGAAATAGTTCCGATGTAGATATTTCCTTGCAGATCCTCGTTGATGGCGCGTACAAAATTATTCCGCAATCCGTTCTGTGTGGTGAAGCGGGTGAAGGTGTGTTTTGACGGGTCGAATTTTGTAACGCCGTCGCTCACCGTTCCGAACCAGATGTTACCGGTTTTGTCAGCATACATCGTGATGATGGTCGCTTTTGAAATGAGCGTATCATCTGAAAAAGGAACGATCTTGTTGCCGATCATCTGGCAGGCGCCATTGGCCGTAGCGATCCAGATAAGGCCGTTGTTATCTTGAACGGTTTTGAAAACGCGGTTATGAAGAAGGCCGTCTTTGTCGGTGTAGTTTCGGAATTTGACGCCGTTGTATACGCTTAATCCGCCATTGGTTCCGAAAAGAATGCGTCCGTCATTCAATTCGGTAATGGAGAAAACAACATTGTTGATCAGGCTGTCATTTTCTGTGAATGTTACAAACTTATTACCATCGTACCGGCTCACACCGCCGCTGTTTGTCCCGAACCAGATGTTCCCGTTGCGGTCCTGGCACATTGAAAGCACCTGCGACTGCGCTAATCCTTCATCGACATTAAAATTTCGGAAATCGTAGGTTTGAGCAATAGAAATGGTTGCTGCAAATAGCAGTAGAAGCGGGAGCGATATTTTGAGAAGCGGCCTCAATGAATAGCAGAATAAAGATAGATAAAAATCAAAAAGCCCCCGGGTTAAATTTTAGGAGGCCTTTTTATACGATAACAGATCGGTCTAGAATTCGGCGCTCTTCGGCGTGCGCGGGAAAGGGATCACATCGCGGATGTTCGTCATGCCGGTCACAAACAGCACAAGGCGCTCAAAGCCAAGCCCGAATCCTGCATGCGGTGCTGTTCCAAATCTGCGTGTATCCAGGTACCAGTAGAGCTCTTCCTGCGGGATGTGTTTTTCTTCCATCATCTTTACAAGCATGTCCATGCGTTCTTCCCTTTGCGAGCCGCCAACGATCTCACCGATTCCCGGGAAAAGGATGTCCATGGCGCGGACGGTTTTGCCATCGTCATTCTGGCGCATGTAGAACGATTTGATATCTTTCGGATAGTCAGTCAGGATCACCGGTTTTTTGAAGTGCTTTTCAACGAGAAAGCGTTCATGTTCACTCTGGAGATCTGCACCCCAGCTTTCAATGAGGTATTTGAATTTTTTCTTTTTGTTTGGATTTGAGTTTCTCAGGATCTCTATCGCTTCCGTGTAGGTAAGTCTTTCAAAATCGTTAGTAAGGCAAAAGTTCAGTTTTGAGAGAAGGTCAAGCTCGGAACGTTCATCCTGCGGCTTTTGCTTTTCTTCTTCCAGCAAGCGGTTCTTCAGGAACTCCAGTTCATCTGCACAATGATCTATTGCATACCGGATCACATATTTCAGAAGATCTTCTGCAAGCTGCATATTATCTTTCAGATCATAGAACGCCATTTCAGGTTCGATCATCCAGAATTCCGCGAGATGCCGTGTGGTGTTCGAATTTTCCGCGCGGAAGGTCGGGCCAAACGTATAGATGTCGCCGAATGCCATTGCTGCAAGCTCTCCCTCAAGCTGACCGCTTACCGTGAGGTTAGTTGAGCGGCCGAAGAAGTCCTGCCTGAAATCGATTTTTCCGTCTTCTGTCCTCGGCGGGGCTCCGAGCTCGAGCGTGGTTACGCGGAACATTTCACCGGCGCCTTCCGCATCTGAGGCAGTGATGATCGGAGTATGCATGTATACAAATCCACGGTCATGAAAAAATTTGTGGACTGCATAAGCAAGATTGTGACGCACTTTAAAAACAGCGTTGAAGGTATTGGTACGGAACCGGAGATGTGCGATCTCACGAAGGAATTCAAGACTATGCTTTTTCGGCTGCAACGGAAATTTTTCAGCATCGCTGTCGCCAAGGATCTCCAGCTGCTTCACCTTTACTTCCACTTTCTGGCCCTTTCCCAGCGATTCGATCAGCTCACCGGTAATGCTGATCGCAGCGCCGGTGGTGAGACGCTTGAGCAAAGCTTCATCGGTAGTATTGAAGTCAACAACCGCCTGGATATTATTGATCGTGGAGCCGTCATTGATCGCAATGAACTGGTTATTGCGAAATGTCCGTACCCATCCCATAACGGTCACTTCCGACCCGAATGCTGTCGATTCCAGCAGCTCTTTAACTTTTGTCCTTTTCATCATACTCCATTTTAAGTGTGCAAATGTACTAAAATAAAAAAGCCACCCGGAACTGTCGGATGGCTTTCAGGTTCTTGTTTATTTTCCTCAATCCATCACAACGATCCGCTGTGTAGTGCTATTACCGTTGACGCTAAGCTTCACGAAATAAACTCCGGAATCCAGACCGCTAACCTGGTACTTGTGATTTCCTTCGTTTTGAATTTCATTTGCAATGGTATAGATCTTATCACCGAGTACATTATATACTTCCAGCGCAACTTCCGCATTTTCCGGAGTGCTGTATTCAACTGTTGACTCCGTTCTGAATGGATTCGGATATACGTTGAATTTATTCGCGATCGCTACCGAAGGATTGCTGATGCCAACACCGGCATTCGGAACAAAATGGATCGTTGTTGAGTCGACAACATAATCAAGGTAAAGATATTGCGGCGTTGTTGCATCTACCGTAAATGTGTAAGAGGAATCCGTTCCGAGTCCCGGGATGTCCACGTACACAACGTAGTTCTCACCTGCTGCGTTAAAATCAACATTCGTGAATGTATAATATCCGCCGCTGTTTGTAGTTCCGCTGGTTACCATGGCACCGCCGGGGTTCTTACCCAGTTTCACATCCAGTCCAGGAATCGGATCGCCGGGTGCTCTTCCGAAACCAACATCCTCTGTAATCCTTCCGCGAAGGAATCCGATGCCTCCACCTGCAAAACCGGTTTCTTCAACCATTGTGATGTTTGCAGTATCAATTGCAGTACATCCGTGGCTGTATACCGTAGCTGAATCCCAGTTAAATACGTTTCCGTAATAAGTAGAGTTCAGTGTCGGATAAACAAGCGTATCAGGGAATACTTTGATCAGGTAATTTCTGCTGTCAAGCGCGGTGAAGGTATAATCACCGGAAGCATTCAGTGTGGTAACTTGTATGGAATCAAATTTTGTGTAGGTTGGGATATAATGGAACGCAACCACATTTCCGGTAGTAACTGCGCCGCCGGAATAGCTGACGTGTCCTGTCAGGTTTGTGCTTGGATTCACGACAACGTTCGTGTAATCGGTTCCCGTACATCCATAGGAATCGGTGACCGTAAGTGTATAAGCTGCCGACGTAGTTGGTGAAACGGTGATATTTTGTCCCGGAATATTGACCGAGCCGTTGTTCCAGTTATACGTGTAAGAAGGCGTTCCGCCGGCAGGTGTTGCGCTCAGGATCACTGAATCGGCAAAGCACATTGTTTGCGGTAAGCTTGCAGTTGCGAACACTTGTGAATTGGCGATGATCTGAATGGAGTCACCTACTACACAGCCGTTCACATAATCAGAAACATAATAAGTAACATTCGCAGTCGGAGTTGTAACAACGACAGGTCCTGTGCCTGTATCCAGATCTGTTGTCGGTGTCCAGGTAGTTGACGATGAAGAGGAGCCACCGCTGGTAGTTACGGTGTAAGAACTTCCGTAGCAAACTGCGGCGCTTGCGGCAGGGATATCAATGAACGGAACATCGATTCTGACTGTATCAGTTGACGAGCATCCGTTTGATCCGGTAACGGTCAACGCATAGTTGGTTGCTACAGCAGGGAATGCCATCGTGTTGATCGTTGTTGTGGATGTGAGGCCTGTAGCCGGAGACCAGGAGAAGGTCATCACGGTGTCGGGTGAACCGAACTTCAGGGTCCAGCCGAGGAGATTTCCCTGGTCGCCGCCGGCAACATCACTTGTTTTTACTACCCAGTTGCCGTTCGCGTTTCCGGTTAATCCTGTCCAGGACATATCCGGCAGGAATTGTCCGGTGTATGGAGGAGTTCCGCTGTTAAGATCTCCTGCTGCATCCAGTCTGAATTCAGTTCCACGGAAGCCAAGTGAGCTGCCTCCGCCATGTCCGTACAGATCAACATCCGAGTAGCTGCCGTCCGGCGCATAAATTCCGATGCGCACATCACTGAGATAGGTATGCGATAAGCTGTCAATTGTAAAAGAGATCAGGCTGGTACCAGCTACGGGGCCGGTAATTCCGGATACGGCGAGCGTATCCCAGTTGTCGGTATAGTCGATGATTGTATCGTGGGTGATGCGTACCGCAGGAGGATCCATAATGTAGAGTCCGGAAACGGCAGTCGTGTTGATTGCAACGGTATCGCCTTTGCACAAATAGTATGGTGATGCAGTAGGGGTTATCGTAGTTACAGATGGAGAAGGCTTCGAAAACACGTTAATGTGGTCGATAGCATCACAGCCGCTGGCAGCCGTAACCTGGCAATAATAATCAGCAGCGCTTCCGATCCCGGGCATTGCAGCAATTATCTGCGTAGTTTCTCCGGTGCTCCAGTTATAGGCAATTGCACCGGCTCCAGCGTCGAGGTTTGTCGGCTGACCTGCACAAACCATCATATCTGCACCAAGGTTCAGCACCGGTGGAGCAATAAGGCAGGTTCTCCAGATCTGTCCGCCGGTGGACATTCCACCGCCGCGAACGCTTGGTTTGCCGCCGTGCGCCAATGCGCCTCCGCCTCCGTAATTTCTTGCACCGTAATACATGTTGTTTCCGAAAAGTTTCAGGTGCCCTTCTTCTCCATGGTTATTATAGTCGCCAAAACCGTCGGTGCTTGAGTTAATGAATGTAACACCATCCGTTGAGCGCTGAACTACTGCACCTCCGCCATTTCCATTTTCTCCGGCAACCCAAAGTTCGGTTCCGGTCGATTCAAGGTCTGTGATCATGGTGCACTGCGCCAGCACGGCTACCTGGGTCCAGGTGACCTGATCCGGGCTTCTCCAAAGCTGCGCACCGCTGTAGTTCATTGTACCGGCGTAAATATATCCGCCGAATGCTTCCATCGCTGTGATCGCATAGTTGCCGGCATCATTGAAGCCGAAATTAACAGAGTCATTGCGTGTCCAGTTTGTACCGTCGTTCGTTCCGAAGATCTGTCCGTCCGAAGTTCCGATATAAAAACGTCCGCTGTGAACCAGTGTGCTGTTTACTTTTGTATACGTTCCGGAAAGATCGAAAACCGTATCCCATGACATGCTTAAGTTATTCGGGTCATTGGTTGCATATCCCGAACGGAGGATCCGCATGCCGGAATAGATGTTCTCAACAACATAGATGCTGTCTACCGCGCCTGTTCCTTTGAAAGGAACAATGTGCTCAAAAGGATCACTGGGGCCGGTCAGGTAAGGTGTCCAGGTGCTTCCGTCAAAAGAACGGAATACGCGCGGGGAATCCACTCCGAAAGAATAAACGGAAGCGTAGATGTATCCTCCGCCTTCAGCAGTCGTCGCAACGTTGTTTATTTTTCTGATCATCGGACCGGTGAGCGAGCTCGTCCAGCTGCCGATGGTGCCTGTGGCGCTTTTGTAAAGACCACCTGAATAATCGGCGCTTCCGGCGTAAAGATCGCCTTTAAAAGGTTGGATACAGGTAATATACTGGTCGTATGCGCTTCCGAATCCGGCAGGTTCCGAACGGGTCCAGGAATCCTGTGCATTGATCGTGTTGAAACTGATAAGTGCAAGAGCAGCGAGTAATTCTTTCTTCATGTGTTAAAAATTAGCACGCTAAATTAGTGATTTTTAGATCGCTCCCCGAAAATATTTTCCGAAAGAAGGCTTTCGGGATAACAGGCTTTTTTACCTGAGAATAACGAGCGCTGCACCGGGATCTGGCATCCGGTCACAACGAATACATCCGTAATTTTTTGGAAACGTTCCGGTGAAAAAACGCGCCGGAAACGTTTTTATAAAATAATGTTTCCTTTTTTGTTTCTGATAACCAATTAATTACACAAAAATATTAAAAAATAATGATCGGAAACTTTGGGAATAAAAAATGTTTCCATAGTTTTGCGCCGGATTTTAAAAAAGCGGAAATAAAATGGAAACAAAAGATAGGATATTGGCGGGTGCAGAAGAGCTCTTTTTCAAATACGGAATAAAGAGCATCACGATGGATGACATTGCAAAGCATCTTGCGATTTCCAAAAAAACAATTTATCAGTTTTTCTCAGATAAAAACGAGCTGGTTGAAATTCTGATGGCAGTGAAGTTAAAGCAGGACGAAGGTGAATTCAAACAGATCCAGGCGAACTCAGAAAATATGGTGATCGAGTTCTTTAATATGATGAAGCACATGAGTGTGATGTTCTCGAAAGCAAACCCTAATATTTTTTACGATCTTCAGAAATATCATCCGAACGCATGGAAGCTGTTCAAGAGCTTTAAACATGATACCATGTCAAGAATGGTGGAAAGTTCGATTGAAAGAGGGATCAAAGAAGGACTTGTCCGCTCGGATCTCCATGCAAAGATCCTCTCGCGCCTGAGAATAGAGCAGGTGGAGATGGGCTTCAACTCGGAGATGTTCCCTCCGGACAAATTCAAGCTCCTGGAAGTACAGATCGCAATGATCGATCATTTCCTTTATGGGATCTGCACACTGAAAGGACATAAGCTCATCAATAAATATAAACAGGTCACCGAAGAAGAATAGCACATAACACAGATTAGATCAAAACTATAAATACGTATGAAAAGAATAATACTGATCATCGGAGCCGGATGGATATCACTGGGCGCTTTCGCACAAACGAAGGACAGCGCAAAGTCATATTCTTTTTCGCTTCAGCAGGCCGTTGATTTTGCAATGCAGAATCAGAAGGATGTAAAAAATGCGCTGATCGATGAAGAGATCGCGCATCAGAAAGTAAACGAGATCGCGGGGATGGGGCTTCCCCAGATCAACTCGAGCATCGACGTGAAGGATTTTATAGAGATCCCGACTTCGTTCATTCCTGCTGAATTTTTCGGTGGACCTCCGGGATCTTTTGCTCCTGTGAAGTTCGGAACTCAATACCAGGCTTCCGCAGGCTTTGATGCCTCGCAGCTTTTGTTCAGCGGAGACTATTTTTTAGGGCTAAAAGCATCGAAAGTATTCGTCGAGCTGTCGAAAAGATCAACACAACGTACCAAAGTGGAAGTTTCCGCTGCCGTGAGCAAAGCCTATTATACCGTGCTTGTGAACGAAGAGCGCATGAAGCTGATGGATGCAAATATCGCCCGTGTGAAAAAACTTATGGACGACACCAAAGCGCTTTTTGATAACGGGCTGGTCGAAAAAATAGATTACGACCGCTTGACCGTTACTTATAATAACCTCGTTGTAGAGCAGGAAAAGATCAAGCGGCTGCTGGAAGTAGGAAGCTACCTGCTGAAATACCAGATGGGAATGGAGATCAATACACAGCTTACCTTAACCGATAAGCTGGAAGATGTAAAGCTGGATGCGGCATCCGCTCCTACCGATAAATTCGATTATTCAAAGCGTGCGGAGTATGGATTATTCGAAACGCAATTCAAGCTTGCAAAGCTGGATGTGAAAAGGAACAAATTTTCCTACCTGCCTACTGCTGTACTTTACGGAGCTTATTCCACAAACGCACAGCGCAACGAATTCAATTTCTTCGATACCAAGCTGCCATGGTATCCAACCGCACTGGTTGGAGGAAAAATAACCATGCCGATTTTTACCGGCCTCCAGCGGAATGCAAGGTTACAACAGGCAAAGCTGAAGCTGATGCAATCGGAAAACAATATGGATTTTATGAAGAAATCGATCGACCTGGAACTGGCAGCTTCGGCCACCACACTCCAGAATGCAAGCGCATCGCTCGAAACTCAGAAAAAGAACATCACGATCGCAGAAGACGTGGCCCGTGTTGCAAAGTTAAAATATGAGCAGGGAGTCGGCTCCAACCTGGAAGTGATCACTGCAGAAACGGCCTTGAAGGAAGCGCAGACAAATTATTACAGTGCTGTTTTTGACGCGATCATCGCGAAAATAGATTTCGATAAAGCAAATGGAACCCTTAAATAGAACTTACACCTACATTAAATAAATTCACATGAAAAAATTATTACTGGTACCCGGACTTACAATCGCACTGATCGCCTGCCATTCCGGAGCAAAAGATAAAAAAGCCGAGCTTGATGAGCTTAAAAAGCAACAGACCGAGATCGAAGGAAAGATCTCTGCGCTGGAAGCGGAGCTTGCTAAAAATGATTCCACCGCTAAAGCAACATCCGTTTCTGTTGCCGCTGTAAAAAAAGAAGTATTCAAAAATTATATCGATGTGCAGGGACGTGTGGATGCAGATGAGAACGTTGGACTCAGCACCGAGATGCCCGGAACCATCACCCGCATCAATGTGAAGGCCGGTGATGAAGTGAGCGCAGGACAGGTTCTCGCGGAAACGGATGCAAGAGCGATCACTCAGCAGATCTCTGACCTCCAAACCAATATGGACCTGGTGAACCAGATCTATGAAAAGCAAAAGAACCTCTGGGAGCAAAAGATCGGAACGGAAGTTCAATATCTCCAGGCTAAAACAAACAAGGAAAGCATGGAGAAAAAAATGGCAGCGATGCAGGAACAGCTGCGCATGACCAAGATCATTTCTCCGATCAGCGGAACAGTAGACGCAGTGGATGTGAAGATCGGGCAGGCTGTTGCACCCGGCGTGCCTGCCATGCGTGTGATCAATTTCAATAACCTGAAAGTGAAAGCGGATGTTGCAGAAAGCTATGCCTCCAAGATCAAAAAAGGAGGAGAGGTAATTGTTTATTTCCCTGATACAAATGATTCGCTTGTTACAAAGGTGAATTTTGTCGCCCGCGCGATCAACAACGCAAGCCGTACTTTTTCAGTGGAAGTGCTGCTGGATGACAAAAAAGAATATCACCCGAACATGGTTGCCCGCCTGAACATTAATGATTACCAGTCGCCGGAACCCGAGATCGTTGTGCCGGTACGCGTGATCCAGAAAGATGAATCCAATCAGCCTTTTGTTTTTGTCGCGGAAAATAACACGGCAAAAAAGCATATCGTAAAGATCGGGAAAACGTATCGCGGAAAGGCAGAGATCCTCGAAGGACTTAAAGAAGGTGACCAGATCATAACGCTCGGGTACGACCTCGTGAACGACGGAGATAAGATCGATCTATCAAAATAAGACGGAAGAAAAAAGGAATTTTAATTATACTATCATGGATTTTAAACAGTTTAAACCGTCCAGCTGGGCAATTGATAACAAGGTCGTTATTTATGTGGCCACGATCATCATCGCTATAGCGGGACTGATGAAATACAACAGCATTCCAAAGGAGAGCTTCCCGGAGATCGTTGTACCTACTATCTATATCAATACCGTTTATTATGGTAACTCGCCGACCAATATCGAGAACCTTGTAACGAAACCGATCGAAAAGCAGCTCAAGGGAATTGCAGGAGTGAAGAAGCTGAACTCTACTTCTCTCCAGGATGTTTCCGTGATCATGGTGGAATTCAATACCAACATGAAGGTTGCCGATGTGAAGGAAAAAGTAAAGGATGCAGTCGACAAGGCAGCAAGCGATCTGCCGAAAGATCTTACCCGTCAGCCCAATGTAATGGAAGTGAATTTCTCGGAGCTTCCGATCCTGTACATCAACATCGCAGGAAAAATGGATCTCAACAAGCTGAAGAAATATGCGGATAATATGAAGGACCGCATCGAGGCGATGAAAGAGATCTCACGCGTTCAGATGGTTGGTGACCTTGAGCGGGAGATCCAGGTGAATGTCGACATGTACAAACTGCAGGCGGCAAATTTCACACTTGGTGATATTCAGCGCGCGATCCAGTATGAGAACATGAACATGTCGGGCGGACTGGTTCCGATGGACGGAATGAAGCGAAACCTGACCATTAAAGGTGAATTCAAAAGCGTGGATGAGATCCGTGACCTGGTGGTTACCTCCGGGTCGGGAGCAAGGGCTTACCTGAGAGACATCGCAGATGTTGTTGATGGAACCAAAGAACAGGAAAGCTATGCCCGTCTTGAGGGAAAGAATGTGATCACGCTCAACGTCGTGAAACGCTCCGGTGAAAACCTTATCGAGGCATCGGACAAGATTTCAACGCTGGTGGAGGAAATGAAGAAGAATGATTTTCCAGCTGACCTGAAAGTTACGATCACCGGCGACCAGTCGGAAAAAACACGCAGCACACTTCATGACCTGATCAATACGATCATTATCGGGTTCCTGCTCGTGACCTTTATCCTGATGTTTTTTATGGGTGTTACGAACGCTCTTTTCGTTGCGGCTTCCGTTCCGCTTTCGATGTTCATTGCATTTATTTTTATGCCCGTCATCGGCGGCGTGTTCGATTTCAGCTATACGATGAACATGATCGTGCTGTTCGCTTTCCTTCTTGCGCTCGGTATTGTGGTGGATGATGCGATCGTCGTCATCGAGAACACGCACCGCTTGTTCGACAATGGAAAACGGGAGATCAAAACTGCCGCTAAAATGGCGGTTGGAGAAGTGTTCCTGCCCGTACTCAGCGGTACGCTCACCACGCTGGCTCCATTCGTTCCGCTGTTATTCTGGAGCGGAATTATCGGTAAGTTCATGTTTTATCTCCCGATCACGTTGATCATCACCCTGCTCGCATCGCTGTTTGTTGCATACATCATCAACCCGGTGTTTGCGGTGGATTTCATGAAACCGCATGACGACCACGCGGCAAAACCGAAATGGACAGGGAAAACAACCGGAATGATGGTCGTGATGCTGCTGATGGCAATCCTGCTGCACGCCGGCGGTTCTCATGCAACTGCGAATCTCGTTCTTTTCATCTTTGTATTTTCAATGCTTAACAAGTTTTACTTGTACCGGATATTTGAAAAGTTCCAGACAAAAGTATGGCCGTATGTTCAGAGAAAGTATACCGGTCTTTTGATCTGGTTCCTGAAACACCCTAAAAATGCGGTGATCGGGATCATCGTCCTCTTCTTTGCTTCTATTTTCTTTTTTGCGATCAGCAGCCCGAAAGTCGTTTTCTTCCCGCAGGGAGATCCGAACTTTGTATACGTATATGTGAAGCTTCCGGTAGGAACGGATCCTGCGAAAACCAACCAGGTAATGCTGCTTGCTGAACAAAAGGTAAATTCCGTTCTCGGAGATTCAAATAAGATCGTGAAATCGGTGATCACGAATGTCACAAAAGGAACAACGGATCCGCAGGATCAGGATCAGAGCGATTATCCGAACCGCGGAAAGATCGCGATCTCTTTTGTGGATTTCAAAGATCGTGCAGGTCAGTCTACCTCAGCGATTCTTGAAGAGCTTCAGAAATTAAAATGGAACATTCCGGGTGCAGAGATCTCTGTTTCAAAAGAGCAAGCCGGTCCGCCGGTATCCAAGCCGATCAATATCGAAGTACGCGGAGATGACTTTGATGAGCTGGTAAGCAATTCGATCCGTCTGAAACGTTTCCTCGACCAGAAGCATATTGCCGGAGTGGAAAATCTGAAATCGGATTTCGAGACGATCAAGCCCGAGATCGTTTTCAGCATTGACCGTGAACGTGCAAACCGCGAAGGAATTACTACCGGGCAGATTGCCTCGGAGATCCGGAATGCAGTTTTCGGACAGGATCAGTACAATAAGTTTCGCGACGAAAATGATCAGTATCCGATCCAGATCCGCTACAAATATGAACAGCGGAACAACATCGAAGCATTGCGTAACCTGAAGATCACCTTCCGTGACATGAACATGGGCGGGATCCTGAGAAGTGTACCGCTGTCATCCTTCGCTACGGTTGAGTACAGCAATACGTACGGCGGCATCAAACGCAAAATGCAGAAGCGCGTGATCACACTTTCTTCCAACGTTACCGCTGAATTTGAAAAGGACCCGAACTCTGTGGTGAACAAAGTGAATGCTGCGATGAAGAGTTTCAAGGCTCAGGGTAAGGTGGAAGTTGTAATGACCGGTCAGCAGGAAGAGCAGGCGGAAACAGGTGCGTTCCTGTTCAATGCGCTGATCGCATCTTTCGCGCTGATGCTATTCATCCTTGTGTTGCAATTTAATGCAGTGGGTAAACCGATCATCATTATGTCGGAGATCGGCTTCAGTATCATCGGTGTATTGCTGGGCACAGCGATCTTTCACATGAGTGTAAGTATTATCATGACCATGGTCGGGATCATCGCTCTGGGTGGCGTGGTCGTACGAAACGGGATCCTCCTGATCGAGTTTGCGGAGATCGCAAGAGCAGAAGGAATGAGCTTATGGGATGCAACCGTTGAGGCCGGACGAACACGTATGACACCGGTTATCCTGACAGCTACTGCTGCGATTCTCGGCTTGATCCCGCTGGCAGTCGGACTGAATATCGATTTTGAAACATTATTCGCGAAAGGAAATCCTCATCTGTATTTCGGTGGAGATAACGTCGTGTTCTGGGGACCATTGTCCTGGACAATGATCTTCGGACTAGGTTTCGCGACGTTCCTGACCTTGCTGCTCGTTCCGGTGCTTTACCTGATCTCGGAAAGACTCAAGCGAAAGTCAGAAGTGATCCTGGATCATTTCCAGCTATCACATGCATTGATGTATGTTCCGTTCTTTATTTTATTCACTACCTTGTACATGTCGATCCGGGGAATAAAATTGGATTACGGAGATTTAAACAGGTAAAATGTAAAGGGCTTCACAATTTGTGGAGCCCTTTTAAAATATTGATTCGCTATGGGTGCAGTTATGTTCATGAGCCTGGGACTAATGTTCCTGCTGAGTATTCCGATTATTACCTCCCGTTTTGCTAAACGGATGGGAAGGAATCCCAGGCTGTGGTTTTTGATCGGGATAGTGCTTCCGGTAATTGCAACAGTGATCCTCGCTTTCCTGCCGGATCTCAGCGATAAGAACTGATCATCTTTTCTTTTTCGTCTTTCTCTGCTCTTCTTTCAATCTCTTTTTCTCGGCTGCCTCTGCTTCTTTTTTTGCTTTTGCTTCTTCATGGAGCTGCTTATGCGATTTCTTGTACTTCTTCATCTCGATCGCGCGGAAGCCCATGTAAAATCCATACGAATAAATCATCTGCTGTGTTTTCACCGAATGGATATACGATTGGGTGATGTCAAGATTTCCGAAAATCCCGCTGAAGAAAAACTTTCCGTTGTAACCGGCGCTTGATTTGATCCGCCCGATCAGCGGAATTCCCAAACGATAAAAATTCCTTGTCGGTAATTCATAAACCTGCCACTGAAGACCAGTACCCGCAAGCAAAGCAGTTGAATAATAAAAATTGTTCCTTGTCAGATTGAAAGCATATCCTCCCTGCAGAAGAAACCCGTAATTGCGGTTCCGTTGTAATGTGTTGTAATTGCCGCCGAAAAAACTGCCTACGCTGTCGGGAATAAGATCCCGCGCGCGGATCTCGTTATAGCGGAGGGCAATGGTCATGAGGCCGGATCCGGCACTTTGTTTCTGAAATTCCGTCTGATTGAACGCAGCATTATAGGAAAATTTCTTTCCATTGAAAATGAATATTCCGTTTGCTCCGAATTGCATCGCGCGGATATCGGTATTGAAGTTTTTTGAAAGAATCTCGTCTCCCTTATAATGAAAATAGAATCGGCTATAATCCTGGTAATACGCTTCAAAGCCGCCTTTCATTCCATAAAAATTCATGTTGAATTGCTTAAAGCCTGACTTTACTCTCGTAGTTGTATCAAGATAATCATCGGTGAACTTAAAAACGTAGGTAAGTCCGACACCTTTGATATTTAGTGACACTCCAAGCGCCGGGGGAATATGAGCGGAGTAGATCACCTTAGCATCTGAAAGCTGCTGTGCTGTGAACGGATCGTTATTTCGCGGAGTGAGGGAATAGGTGAAGCCATTATTCAGGATAAAAGCTTTGACCGCAAAGATGTTTCTGAATTTTGCTATATAGTTGCTGTCCACTTCACCGGCATGCAGAGCGGAAGAGAAACAAGAAAGTAAGAAGAAGATCCAAAGTTTTCTGCGCATGGAATCCAGATCGGTCATTGCAAATATACAAATGTGGTCATAATGACCGTCGATTCCTGATGCCACTTAAGATGAGAAATGCAAACGATTGTTAAAATCTCCGGTCGTTTGCAACAAAAAAACGCTCCTCCCGTTTTCCACCAGTTTCATCAAATTGTGCTATCTTTGTTATGCAATTAAAGTACTCGCGCCACGGAATGGAATTTAAAGCAGGCAAGCTCCTTGATAAGATCGAATACCCTTCGGATCTGCGGAAGCTGAAGATAGAAGATCTCCCGCAGGTAAGCGATGAGCTCCGGCAGTTCATCATCGACGTAGTTTCTCAGAAGGGCGGACACTTCGGCGCCAGCCTTGGAGTAGTAGAACTCACCGTAGCACTCCATTACGTTTTTAACACACCTTATGATCAGCTTGTATGGGATGTCGGCCACCAGGCATACGGCCACAAGATCCTGACCGGCAGAAGAAAGATCTTTCATACCAACCGGATCTATAAAGGGATCAGCGGATTTCCGAAACGCTCCGAGAGCGAATACGACACTTTCGGCGTCGGGCATTCTTCTACATCGATTGGCGGTGCGCTTGGAATGGCCGTTGCTTCCGCATATAAAGGCGAAAAAGAGCGTCAGCACATTGCAGTGATCGGTGATGGAGCAATGACTGCCGGACAAGCATTCGAGGCGCTGAACCATGCCGGGATCTCAAATTCCAATTTGCTGGTAGTGCTCAACGACAACTGCATGAGCATTGATCCGAACGTGGGTGCGCTTAAGGAATACCTTACTGATATTACCACTTCACATACGTATAACAGAGTTAAGGACGAGATCTGGAACCTCCTCGGGAAGATCAGCAAGTTTGGTCCGAACGCTCAGGACATCGCATCCAAGATCGAAAACGGGATCAAAACATCGCTGCTGAAGCAAAGCAATATGTTCGAGTCGCTGAAGTTCCGCTATTTCGGACCGGTTGACGGACACGATGTCGAGCGCCTCGCAAAAGTATTGCAGGATCTGAAAGATATTCCCGGACCCAAGATCCTCCATTGCTTAACGCAGAAGGGCAAAGGATATAAATTCTCCGAAGAAGGAAATCAAACCGTATGGCATGCTCCCGGTTTGTTCAATAAAGATACCGGGGAGATCATTAAGATCGTTCCGAAAGAACCTCAGCCTCCGAAATACCAGGATGTATTCGGATACACCATTGTAGAGCTTGCTGAAAAGAATTCAAAGATCATGGGGATCACCCCAGCAATGCCGACAGGCTGTTCGTTGAATATTATGATGAAGGCGATGCCCGACCGTGCATTTGATGTCGGAATTGCAGAACAGCATGCGGTGACCTTTTCGGCCGGACTGGCGACACAGGGACTGGTTCCTTTTTGTAATATCTATTCTTCTTTTATGCAGCGGGCCTACGATCAGGTGATCCACGACGTTGCACTTCAGAAATTACATGTTGTATTTTGCCTCGACAGGGGTGGTCTTGCCGGTGCCGACGGACCTACACACCACGGTGCTTTTGATATTGCCTATTTCCGCTGCATCCCGAACATGGTGGTTTCAGCACCGATGAATGAAGAAGAGCTCCGCAACCTGATGTATACCGCACAGCTGCCGGAAAATGCCGGACCGTTTTCGATCCGCTATCCGAGAGGGAACGGAGCGATGATCGACTGGAAAACACCGTTCCGTGAAATTACGATCGGGAAGGGCAGACGTGTTCAAACCGGCGATGATATTGCTATCCTGACCATCGGCCATATTGGAAATAACGCTGTTGCCGCCTGCCGTAAGCTGGAGGAAAAAGGACTGAAACCCGCACATTATGATATGCGTTTCGCAAAGCCGATCGATGAAGAGCTGCTGCATGAAGTATTCTCGAAATTCAGTAAAGTAATTACGGTTGAAGACGGCTGCATCATGGGCGGAATGGGGAGCGCGGTACTGGAATTCATGGCCGACAATAACTATTCTGCACAGGTAAAACGACTCGGTATTCCGGATAAGTTCATCGAGCATGGTGAGCAGAAAGAGCTTTATATAGAATGCGGTTATGATACCGACAGTATCGTCAAAACAGCCATCGAAATGACCGGTTTCAAGAAAAATACCATGGTCGGGTAAAAGGATTACGAATATCCGAACACCACACTTTCTTCAAAAGATCTCGCTTTCGCTTCCATTTCTCTGTTTCGAAGCTTCTATTGAGCGCGGTCGAAGCCTGCCCTGAGCGAAGTCTAAGCGTGCTCACCTTTCTTAGTGTTTCTATGTGACCTAAGTGTCTTAGTGGTAAAATCCTTGCTTCCACCCTTTTTTTTAACAAGTTTTAAGCCCCCCGTATCAATTATTGATATTGTACTATATTTGGGATTGAAATCTAACCCTTCCGGCTTTTCAAGGCTTCAAGGAAAAACACACAAAGAAATGTACACAAAGAAACTGTCCTATTTCGCTTCTGCTATCGCAGTTACAGCGCTTTTTTCATGCGGATCTTCTACGACCGAGAACGTTACAGAAGGGCCTGTGGATACAGCCGACGCAAGCACCCATGTGAAGGATGTCAAGGCGCAGAATGTGTTCTATTCGATTCCATCGCCTATTGAGACAACAACCTTGCTGAAAGCGGCAGGAGCAAAATACAATGCAGCTTATCTTAACCCGATCGAAAATCAGCCGAAATACGCTTCTGTTGCTCAGAAAGCCCTGAACCTTGGTGTTTATGGATCAGATCTCAGCTTTACCAGTATTTTTGATCAGACCCAGGAATCCATTCTTTACCTGAATTGTACCAATAAGCTGGCTTCCGGCCTTGGCATCAGCGGAGCTTTTGATGAGAATACGTCCTCCCGCATGGAAGCAAACATGCAGAACCGTGATTCCCTGCTCGCGATCATCTCTGATTCCTATTGGAATGCGGATTCCTACCTGAAGGACAACGGCCAGCCCGGCGTTTCTTCCCTGATCGTTGCAGGAGGATGGATCGAAGGACTTTATATTGCTACCCAGATCGCAAATACCACAAAGAACGAAGCGATCATGAACCGCATCGGCGAGCAAAAATTGTCCCTGGATAACCTGATCGCTCTTTTAGATAGCTATAAGACTGAAAATGATGGTGTTCCGGAAGTTCTGGCAGGTATGAACGACCTGAAAAAGATCTTTGACGCAATTCCTAATACAGCGGCTGCTGAAACGACTGCAGTAACCGACAAAGACAAAGGAACAACCACGGTTTCTAACGGAAGCAGCTTTAAGGTAAGCCCTGAGGTCCTGAAGCAGATCACGGACAAAGCGACTGAAATAAGAAACAAAATCATTAAGTAGACCGTATAAAAGTGTTGATGAAACACTTTTACTTCTCCAGAGCGATCATTGCGGCGTGCATTATCGCTCTACCCGCTGTGTCCTCCGCACAATGCACCACTTTCGTTAAGAAGAAGTGTATGCCCAAGATCTCGCCGTTCACCTTGAACGGACAGGTAAATACAACTACCTTATCTTCCGGGCAGACAACTTCCATGAACCTTACTTTTTACGCCGGCCAGGATTATCGCATCGTCGTTTGCGCACAGCCTGAGCTCGGAGATGTATCCTTCGTAATTAAGGACATGCAGAAAAAGGTGGTCTTCGACAGCAAAAAAAATGATCTTCCCGATTTCTGGGATTTCAAAGTAAAGAACACCCAGCAATTCGTTGTTGAGGTGCAGGTCCCCGAATCAGAATCCACCAGCTCAACTCCTCCCTCGGGATGTGTTTCTATTATGGTTGGGTTTAAGAAAGGGTGATCGCTTTTAATATAAAACTAAAAGCCCCTGTCTTTCCGGAACAGGGGCTTTTCATTTTATATACGTCTAAGTTATTTCACGATCAGCTTTTTCGTAAAAGCTCTTCCGTCAATATTCAAACGGATGAAATAAACTCCCGGAGAAAGTGCGGCATGATCCGCAATTTTGTACTGATGTTCTCCGGCTCCAAGGTCACCTGCAAATACACTCGTTACTTCCTGTCCTAACACATCAAAGATGCGGATCTCCGTGTTGTGACTTTCCGTTAGAACAAAAGCGACAACGGTATTGTCTTCCGATGGGTTCGGGTAAACGTTGAAGCCGATGGTGTTTTCCAGTTCGTCAACGCCTGCAGTAGCACTGATGTTGATATCATCGATGTAGATGTTGTTTCCGCCATTGCTCGTGAACTTGAATTTTACCATTACACTTGGTTGTGTCGCAACACTTGCAAGGCTCACCGTTTTTGTTGCCCATTGTGATGCGGTCGGAACAAATGAGGAGGTAGTTACACCGCCTGTCGACAACGTTGCACCGGCAACCGACTGTCTTAACGACCAGGTCTGCCCGCAATTCGAAGAAACATATATCTGCAGCTTGTCGGCAGAAGTAGAGATGCGTTGTGCATATGCCACTTTATAGGTCATGTTCAACGTTGTGCTTGCTATTGCCGACATATCGATGGTAGGACTTACCAGTTCATCCACATTGGCATCTGCAGTGCTGGTATTAATGATACAAACCGATTTTGTCCCGCTTACCGCCGCTGCGGAAGTTTGTGTCCAGGCATTTGTTCCTGCATTCAGGTTAAAAACTTTCCAGTCGACATTCGGAATGGCGCTTCCTTCAAATCCCTCCGAATAGAAAGTAGAAGTATAAGTAGCAGTGTTCGCAAACACGGTCACATAACTTGTTTTTGTTGTGCTTACCGATCCGGAAGCATCTGTTACCGTCAAAGAAACATCATAAACACCGGGTGTGTTATAGGTGATCGTCGGCATTGAGTCGGTAGAGGTAGCAGGTGTTCCGCCTGCAAAGGTCCAGCTCCAGCTGGTCGGGTTTCCGTTCCAGGAAAGATCAGTGAACGTTAAGCTGTCTCCCTGGCAAACGATATTAGAAGTGTTGTCCGACTGAAAATCCGCTTTGCACAATACTGCCGGTGTGCTTACACCGGTAGCTGCAAGGTTCGTAGTGGTCCAGAGACTGCTTCTTGAAGCGGTCCCACTGGTAAGCGCCGTTCGCATCCTCGTCTTCTGACCGTTCGTGAACATCGTAGAGCAATAAGAATATTCCATGAAGTTCTGAACGTTGTCAACAGGAGCTCCGCAGGTTGCGCCGCTCAGGTTACAGGAAGTCCAGCCTCTTGTATTTGGAGTATCGGTGACACTGTCATCATAATCACAGTTGTCGATAGGGCCTGCCGGAGGGAACGGACCTGCACTATAGCATGCACCGCTGGTCGCTGTTCCGTCGCATCCCGGGTTGTTCGTCGGGCCCCAGCAATGCTGGAGGTTAAGATAGTGGCCGATCTCGTGACTCAAGGTGTGAGAGTGGCTCAGCGTACTGGTTCCAATGCTTCCTACATAAGTAGATAAGCAGATGATCCCGTCGTTTCCTGCGCTGGATCCGCCGGACACCGTGCCGGGAGTATAAGCATAAGCCGCAGCTCCGCTGGTGATCGTCTTTACGATCCAGATATTCAGGTATTTATTTCGCGGCCAGTCGTTCAATTTGGAACCGTCATCACCAACGTTTGTCTGGGACGAATAGATCCGGTCGATCCCGTTTGTACAGTTCCCGCTCGGATCTTTGCGCGCCAGCACAAAATTGATCTCGCAATCCGCGGAGATCGATGTAAAAGCAGAAATTGTTGCCGCATTGTCCGCATTCAGCTTCCGGTAATCTTCGTTGATGCATCGCATTGCATCATAGATCTGTGCATCGGAAATGTTCTCTGTTCCGCCTTCGTGGATGATGTGGAATACAACGGGAATGGTATATACAGGAGGCATCGCTTTTCCATCGCCTTCGCGATATCCGTTTGCGAATGCAACCCGGTCAGCTTCCTTTGCAATTTTTTCGTCGGCAAGAAATTGGTAATAAAGTGAAGGATTCTTTTCCCAAAGCTTCATGGTCATTTCGGTGCTTCCGCAGAACTTCTCCTGGGCTGAGACGGAGTTCATGGCGAATGCAGATAAAAGCGCAGCACCGGTGATAAGGGTAATTTTTTTCATTGTTGTAGCATTGATTTATATTAGAGAGAAATTTTATTCGTAATCTTTTATCGACGATAGCACTTCCTTGATACTGTTAAGGTTAGCTAAGATACGGACATATTTTTTTGAAACAAATTCAGGCTCTGACAGCTCATTATTCGTTTTGTATCCGATGAAATCCTCCAGCCTGCTGAAATTTTCCTTGTCAGCATTTCTGATCTCGCTTTGCATCGCCGTATCTACGACTCCCGGTGCAATAGAGAAGATTTTAAAACCTTTGTGAATGCTTTCCTGGGGATGTGTCGCCCTTACTTTCTGTTCTTCATCCACTACCCGGCTGAACATATCCAGCCCCGCTTTTGAAGCACAATAAACGGCCCATCCGTCGATTGGCCGTTTGCCGGCCCCGGAGCTGATATTAAGGATCACCTTTTCAGTGTCGAGGCCATCATAACATTCAATAAAGGCATTGGTAAGCACGCTTGGTGCGATGAGGTTGAGTGTATAATTACGGATGATCACATCCGAGCTCAGCTTCCCGATCGGTTTGATGAATCCAAGTGCGCCGGCGTTATTGATCAGGCAGATGCGTTTTGCATTGGCATGCAGGTCGAATTTGAATTCCTGGATCGCCTGAACGTCCGTCAGGTCAAGGTAGAAATGGCGGTACCTGGGATGCTCGATACTGCGCTGACGGGAAATACCGATTACATTGTTCTCAGGGTTTTCCAGCAAATGCTCCGCAAATGCCTTTCCGATTCCCCGGCTTGTTCCGGTGATGTAATAATAGTTCAATTGTTGGGAATTGATTTAGCATAAAGATACCGACATAAAACGAAGAAAGCAAGCGCTTTTTGTGCTCTTGCCTTCTTAAAAATCAGGTAATATAAAGTCTCGGATTTCCTAACCCAGCGCCTGCTTCAGATCGGCGATCAGGTCATCGATATCTTCGATACCAACGCTGAGACGCAATAATGATTCCACTACGCCCGCCTTATCACGTTCCGCTTTTGGAATGGATGCATGGGTCATTGTCGCCGGATGGTTGATCAATGATTCAACACCGCCTAATGATTCCGCGAGTGAAAAAACTTTCATGCTCGATGCGATCCGGAATGCTTCTTCCTGGCTGTTACCTTTCAATGAGAAGGAGATCATTCCACCGAAATCACGCATTTGCTTTTTAGCGATCTCATGGTTCGGACTATCCGGGAATCCCGGCCAGTAAAGCTTATCGATTTTCGGATGGGTCCTCAGGAATTCCGCCACTTTTCTTCCATTGTAGCAATGACGCTCCATGCGGACATGAAGTGTTTTTATTCCGCGAAGCACCAGGAAGCTATCCTGCGGTCCCGGTGTAGCACCGCAGCTGTTATGAATGAAAGCAAGCTGCGTGTAAAGCTCGTCGTCGTTCAGGCAAAGCGCACCCATGATCACATCGCTGTGCCCGCCTAAGTATTTTGTTACAGAATGCATCACGATATCCGCCCCAAGAGCCAGTGGATTCTGCAGGTAAGGAGAAGCGAATGTATTGTCAACAGCACAAATGATCTTGTTTTCTTTGGCAATTTTTGCGCAAGCCTCGATGTCGATGATCTGCATGGTAGGATTGGTAGGTGTTTCCAGCCAGATCAGCTTTGTATTCTTATTGATGAGCTGCTTCACATTATTCAGATCCTTCATGTCCACAAAGTGGAACTTGATCCCGAAATTCGCGAATACCTTGGTGAACATGCGGTAAGTTCCACCATAGAGATCATCACCGGTGATCACTTCATCGCCTGGCTTCAGCAGTTTTGCGACGGCATCGGTTGCGCCCATTCCGCTGGAAAAGCACAATCCATATTTAGCGCCTTCCAGCTCGGCCAGGCATTTTTCCAATGCGGTCCTCGTTGGATTTTTCCCCCGCGCGTAAGCATAACCTTTCGTTTGCCCAGGGCTAACCTGCCAGTAAGTGGAGGTTTGGTAGATCGGGGTCATGATCGCACCGGTTGTTGGATCAGGTTCTTGTCCGGCGTGAATTGCCTTCGTACCGAAACCATATTTTTTTGTATCTGTCATTTTCTATATAATTAAGAACAAAGGTAAATTGTTTATTTGATTTTCGATTTTTTTGGCTGAATTTTACCGGATGCTGTTTGCGATATTGATACCGCTTTTTGTAAGCTGGCTTTTTCAAAGAAAGCAATGGAAAAAAATACACCTGACCTATGTAATTTCCGGGATCACCTCAGTCCTCTTAACGTTCGCCGTTTTTACCAATAGCATTATTCGTTTCTTTGCTGAAGATGGTGCTCCGGATACAGTTGCTCTTGGAAGGATTCTGCGGTCAGCCGGCGCCAATTTTGCAATAGAATTGGCCGTGGCTTTGTTTTTTCAATTCACATTCAACAAAACGTTTGGGCTGAAAAGAGGTTGAATTAACATTATTTATCTCAGCCCCAATTCCCTTTTTGTATCTTTGTATCAATGAAGATCCTCCAAAAAATAACGGCTGTATTCCTTGCACTCGTGTTTTTACTTTCGAGCATGAGCTTTACCGTGAGTTCCATGGTTTGTCTCAAAAGCGGAAAAGGAAAGGTCTCGTTTTCTATCCAGAAAAATTGCTGTAAAAAGAAGGAGATCCCTTCAAAAGGAACTTATTTTACAAAAGGAGACTGCTGTGATATCAATAATGTTTTCATTCGTCTTCACGATTTCAATCCCTCAAAAAAACTTCACATTGAACAGCCGATAGCCGTTAGCAGCACACATTTGTATGTTGCGGATAAAATTTTCTCATGTGGCGACGACAGTTCTCTTCACTACACGGATCTCCCACCGCCATATCATGGCAGGATGCTTCTGAATCTCATTTCTACTTACCGTATTTGATCACTCCCGGCTTTTGAGTGAACGGGAACCGGTCTGCGCGGATCGTTCCTTTTCCATTTTGTCAGAGTCAGCCCATCGGCAGATTCCACATTTATGCATGATCAAATGAAATTCATAAAAACACTAAGTCTATTTTTATTGTTTCCAATTCTGGCATCGGCCCAGATCACCGGCACGGTTAGAGGAAAGAGCAACAAAGGAAGTTCCGAATTGCTGCCGGGAGCCAATGTGATCTGGCTTAATAAGATGAACGGAACAACAACCGGTGCAAACGGAGAATTTACCTTGGCTGCGCCGGATTCTCTGCCGGCTTTGCTGATGATCAGCATGATCGGATATAAAACCGACACCGTCACTGTTACTTCACTCGCCGGCAAGATCTCTATAACATTAAGAAACTCACTCGAACTGGGTACGGTAGTAGTTGAAGACAAACAAAGCAGTACAATGAATAAGATCTTTACTCCCATCAACCAGGAAGTGATCGGAAAGAAGGAATTATTGAAAGCTGCCTGCTGCAATCTTTCTGAAAGCTTCAGCACCAATGCCTCTGTTGATGTTGCCTTCACGGACGCTGTTTCCGGCGCTAAAAAAATTCAAATGCTTGGATTGGACGGGGTATACACACAATTCCTCGGAGAGAATATCCCGACGCTGCGCGGCTTATCTGCTGCATATGGGATCAATTATATTCCCGGGACCTGGGTGGAGAACATTCTTGTCACAAAAGGAACAGGTTCGGTTGTAAACGGATATGAGAGCATCTCCGGCCAGATCAACCTTGAGTTCCTGAAGCCCCAGGATATAAAAAAACGATTCTTTATTAATCTTTACGGCAATCAAAAAGGCAGGACGGAAGCCAATATCCACATCGGTAATAAATTCGGCTCTAAATGGTCAACGCTTTTATTCACCCATGCAAGCGCCAACAGCATGAAGCAGGACATGAACAAAGATTCCTTCCTCGACATGCCGCTGACGAAGCAATACAATGCATTTAACCGGTGGGATTTTAATAATCAGAAAAATTTTGAAGCGCAGTTGGGTGTCAAAGGCTTATATGAGAACAGGCAAGGCGGACAAACACAGTTTGTTCCTTCGGGAGAAAAAGACTCATCGGTATACGGGATCGGGATCAGAACAAAAGCGATCGAATACTATTCCAAGACCGGTTTTTTATTCCCGTCAAAGCCTTACAAGAGCATGGGAGTTCAAACCTCAGGAAAATGGCAGCAGCAGGATATGTTTTTTGGTTTGAGGAATTATTCCGGCGAACAAAAGAGCTTCTATGCAAATGCAATTTTTGCAAATATTATTAACACAACGGATCATAAATATAAAATAGGTCTGAGCTATTTATACGATAACTACAACGAGAAATTTCTCGATACGACTTACCTGAGAACGGAAAGTGTCCCGGGCGTATTTGCAGAATACACGTATACGCACGCTGATAATTTTTCACTTGTAGCGGGAATTCGGGGCGACTATCATAATTTATACGGACCTTTTTACACTCCGCGCCTGCATTTACGCTGGAACGTAACAAAGAAAACAACATTCCGTTTATCGGGCGGAAGAGGTTTTCGTACGCCAAACCTATTTGTTGAGAACCAGGCGGTGTTTGCAAGTTCAAGGCAAGTTGTCATCAGGGAAGCTCCGTTGCCGGAGATCGCATGGAACTATGGGATTTCAGCAAATCAGCAATTCAGGCTGTTTGGTAACGATGCATTCATCAACCTCGATTTCTTCCGGACTGATTTCGAAAACCAGATCGTTGTTGATCTCGATCAGAATGTAAATAAGGTGGTGTTCTATAATTTAAAGGGCCAATCGTATTCTCATAGCCTGCAGGTTGATTTCGGCTGCGAGCCCTTTGAAGAATTTGCGATAAAAGCTGCGTATAAGTGGTATGATGTTAAAACGACCTATAACCATGAATTGCTTGACAAGCCGTTTGTTCCCCGGCACAGGGTTATGCTGAATGCATCTTATGCTACTTATATGGAGATCTGGAAATTTGATATCACGGGGAATTGGTTCGGCCGCAGCCGGATTCCGGCGACAGTCTTAAATCCGGTTGAGTATCAGCTTCCAAAATATTCGAAGGAGTATTTTCTGCTGAATGCACAGATCACTAAAAAATTCAGAAAATTTGAAACCTACCTTGGCTGCGAGAATATTTTAAATTTCACGCAAAAGAATCCGATACTTGCTTCAAATGATCCATACGGTAAATATTTTGATGCGAGTATGATCTACGCACCATTGGAGGGACGAATTGTATACCTGGGAATAAGATTAGAAATAAAATAATAAATAAGTAAAACCATAAAATCTGAAATCATGAAAAAATCAATTGTCATCACGCTCCTCGTAACGCTTTTTACATTTGCTGCAAAGGCTCAGGATGCTACAACAGCAGAGATCAAAATAAAAACATCCGCAACCTGCGATATGTGCAAGGAAACCATTGAAAAGTACCTCGCCTTTGAAAAAGGTATAAAACGCTCATCTCTGGACGTTCCGAGCAAGGTATTGACGGTAACTTATAATCCGCAGAAGACAACTCCGGAGAAGATCCGGATCGCGGTTACAAAAAGCGGTTATGATGCAGATGATCTGAAAGCAGATCCAAAGGCATACGGAAAGCTGGAGGATTGCTGCAAAAAGGGGAAAGTATGCAACGATAAATAAACACCGGGATAATTTGTATTTTTACGATGACCAGATTCTCAGTAACCAATTAGAAAAAATATGGCTTTAATTAAACCGGTAAACGGAGTACATCCTCATTTCGGCAGCGATTGCTACCTCGCGGAAAATTCGACAATAGTTGGCGATGTGATCATGGGCGATCAGTGCAGCATTTGGTTCAATGCAGTTGTTCGCGGCGACGTGAATTCCATCCGCATGGGAAATAAAGTCAACGTGCAGGATGGGGCCGTGATCCATTGTACGTATCAGAAGACAAAAACGGTCATCGGCAACAATGTTTCAATCGGTCACAATGCTTTGGTACATGGCTGCACAATTCATGATAACGTGCTGATCGGAATGGGCGCCATTGTGATGGACAATTGCGAGATCGGGAGTAATACGATCATTGCAGCAGGCGCAGTAGTACTGGAAAATACAAAGGTAGAATCAGGCGTGATCTATGCGGGGGTGCCTGCGAAAAAGGTGAAGGACATTAACGAGGAGCTCATCAACGGCGAGATCAACCGCATTGCAAATAATTACATCATGTACAGCGGTTGGTTCAAGGAAGAAAAATGATCACTGACTATAATGTCAGATGTTTCGATCTTACTTCCTTCCCAAAGAACGTGCTTCCTGCTTTGTCGAAATTTTCAGCAGAATCGGTTGTGTAGAATTCAACGGAATGTCCTTTGCTTAGCCGGTCGCTCATTTCAGGATGTCGTTTGAGGTAATCACCAAGGCGCTCAGCGATGATCTCACCTTGCGACAACAATTTAATTCCTTCCGGAATATGCTGCCTGATCTTGTGGATCAATAAAGGGTAGTGTGTGCATCCAAGGATGATCGTATCGATCCTGCTCTCTTTTGAAAGAAGGTTGTCAAGATGTTGTTTGATAAATTGATCCGCTTGTTCCGTGTCAATCTCATTACTTTCTACGATCGGAACCCACATCGGGCAGGCTTCCTGGTGAACAGTGATCTGCGGAAAAAACTTTTCGATCTCGATGGGGTAGGAGTTGGAAGTAACTGTCCCTGCCGTTCCGAGAACTCCAACATGCCCGGTTTTACTGTAGTTTCCCACTACTTCCGTCGTCGGCCGGATCACACCCAGCACACGGTTATCCGGAGCGATGTGCGGAAGGTCTTTTTGCTGGATATTACGCAGCGCTTTCGCGGAAGCCGTATTACAGGCAAGGATCACCAGCGGACAGCCCATGCTGAACAGCTGCTTGACACTCTGAAGTGTATACTGGTAAACAATTTCGAACGAGCGCGGACCATAAGGCGCCCTCGCATTATCGCCAAGATAGATATAATCGAATGAAGGTAGCTCCTTTACGATCTCTTTCAGGACAGTAAGTCCGCCAAAGCCGGAATCAAAAATGCCTATGGGTGTTTTGCTGCTCACGATACTCAAAGATACAAATAAAAGACCCTCTGCTTGTCTGCCGGTTGGCAGGTTAAGCAGAGGGTTCTCTTAAACAGATCTGGATCTTACTTATTTTTTTGGAGGAGCAATCGGGCTTGTTGTTCCTGTACCGCTTCCAGCAGGAGGAGGAGTAATGCCTAACTTTTTGATCACCAGGTTCAGGATGTCATCAGTCGGTTCACTGTAGATAACGAGACCGGTGCTGGTATCCAAAACATATTTATAGCCATTGTCTTTCGCAACCTGGTCGATCGCTTTTTTTGCTTTTTCATAAACAGGTTTTGAAAGCTCAGTGCTTTTTCTCTGATAATCAGCTTGTGCCTGCTGCTGGAAATCAGTGATGCGCTGGTTCAGATCGTTCAGCTCTTTTTCCTTTGATTCCTTTACGATCGGCGCCATATTAGCAGATTCTTTCTGGTAAGCGGCATATTTTTCCTGGAGCTCCTGCTGCATTGCAGTTACTTCCTGCTCCAGTGATTTTGCGTATGCCTGAACAGCGTCCTGTGCGGCTTTAGATTCCGGCATGAGGGAGATCAGCGAATCCAGATCAATGTGCGCAACTTTTTGCGCCGTAGCTGTGAATGAACAGATCACGAGTGCAACCCCTGCAACAGCTGTTTTAAAAACATTCTTCATAGTAATTTATTTTTGGTTTTTGATTGTGTTAGTGTAAACTTTATTAATTCTGTTTTTTGGTTCCGCTTCCACCGCCGGAACCACTGCTTCCGCCTTTGTATCCAAGCTGCGCCAGCACATCATCGCTCTTGTCGAGCTTCGGACTTGTATACAGCATCGTGAGGTCACTCGATTTATCAAAGATCACCGAATAAGCACCTTTTTCCGCGACCGCTTTGATGGCATTGAAAACCTTATCCTGGATCGGCTTTACCAGTTCCTGGCGTTTCTTGAACAGCTCACCGTCCACGCCGAATCGTTGTTTCTGAAGATCCTTCGCTTCCTTTTCCTTCGCGACGATATCCGCTTCGCGTTTCTTCTTCATATCGTCAGTAAGCAGGATCTGCTCGGCCTGGTATGCTTTGTACATTTTGTCGATCTCCGCGTATTTCGCTTCGATCTCCTTTTGCCACTGAACGGATGTTTTGTCCAGCTCAGCTTGTGCCGCTTTGTATTCCGGGATCTGCCCGAGAATATATTCCGTGTCAACGTACGCGAATTTTTGTGCAAAAGAAGTGATACTTGCAGCAAGCACAATGCCCAACGTCAGGATCAGTCTTTTACTCCCGTCTGAAAATTTCGTTTTCATGTTTTCTCTTTTTAGCGTCCCGCTTTCAGGCGGTACGAATTTAGTAATTTATTATAACTCTCCAATAGAAGCGCCGATGGTGAAATGGAACTGTCCTTTCTGCATTCCTTTATTTGTCGGTACATCATCCAGTCTCCATCCATAATCAAAGCCAAGTAAGCCAAACATCGGAAGGAATACCCTTACTCCGACTCCCGCAGACCGGTATACATCGAACGGTTTAAAGTCCCTCGCTCTCGTCCACGAATTTCCTGCTTCCGCGAATCCAAGGATATAGATCGTAGCCTGTGGATTCAGGGTAACCGGAAAACGCAGCTCCGCTGTATACTTCGCTATATAGGAAGCTCCTGTCCTCGGCGAAAGCGATTGATCATCATATCCGCGCAAAGCAATGATCTCCCTGCCGTCCAGCGCATATCCGGTTAAGCCGCTTCCACCCAGGTAGAATCGCTCAAAAGGAGAAATTCCGACTTTATTCTGGTAAGAAGTAAGGAATCCAAAACCGGCCGACGTTTTCAGAACCAAATTACGTGCCCGTTTTCCATCCTGGTCCTTAAAGTTGGTGATCGGTGTATAGAAAGTCGTCGTGAACTTGTATTTCTGGTACTCGACGAATTTATATCTTTCCTGATCGGTCATCTCCGGGTTGGAATAATCTTTATTATTGAAAAGCGAATAAGGCGGTGTCCACTGGCCGGTCAGCGCGATCTGGGATCCCCTGGTTTCAAAGATCGGCTGATCTACGTTATTCCTTGCCAGTGATGCCTTGTAATAAATATTATTGGAAAACCCTTTCGAGAAAGAGAAGATCGATCCGTAATTATTCAGGGTGTAATACTGGTAATCTGCTTCCTGGTAAAGTGTAAAATAATCATCCGGGCGCTTAAGTCGTTTTCCTAAACCGATTGAAACGCCAAAGATATCGAGCGACTGGCGCAATGGATTTAAGATCTTTTCACCGTTCGATACCACTGTCTTTTTTTGCCCGTTCGTCTGTATAGAATAGTATGCAGTGACGCTGAGCGAGTTCGGTTTTTTACCTCCAAGCCATGGCTCTGTGAACGAGATGTTATAGGACTGGAAGTACAGTCCATTGGATTGCGCACGTACACTCAGGCGTTGGCCGTCACCGGAAGGAAGCGGGCGCCATGCATTGCGCTTGAACATGTTCTTTCCTGAAAAGTTGTTGAAGCTGACACCCAGTGTTCCCACCACGCGTCCACCGCCATATCCGCCCGAAAGCTCGATCTGATCGGAAGGTTTTTCTTCAACCTGGTATTCGATGTCAACAGTTCCTGTAGCCTGATTTGGCGTTGGCGTCACATTCATTTTTTCCGGATCAAAATACCCGAGCTGGGCAAGTTCCCGCTGTGAACGGATCACATCTGAACGCCGGAATAATTGTCCGGGTTTTGTCCTGATCTCACGAAGGATGACACGATCGTTGGTTTTGGTATTTCCGACAATCGTGATCTTATTGATGGTCGCCTGCTTTCCTTCAAATACGCGCATTTCGATATCTATGGAATCGCCGTTCACCATCGTTTCAACAGGTGTTACGTTGAAGAACAGGTATCCTTCATCCATATACAATGAGCTTACATCACTTCCGCTCGGGTTCATAAATAATTTCTGATCGAGTTCGGAGGCGTTGTATACATCGCCTTTCTTTATTCCGAATACTTCGTTGAGCACTTTGGTAGTATATTTTCCGTTACCGACCCAGGTGATGTTACGGAAATAGTATTTCCCACCTTCGTTGATGACCAGGTCGATATTCAACCGCTTCGATGTTCCGGGAGTACGATAGACGGAATCCTTGACAATCTTCGCATCGCGGAAGCCTTTCTCATTGTATTTGGCGATCAGCGCTTTTTTGTCTTTTTCGTAATTATCCTCATCAAATTTTCCGGAGTTGAAAGGGTTCCACCAGCGACGCTGCTTGGTTTCATCGAATGTTCTTCTCAGCTTCCACAAAGGAATGCTTTTGGCCCCGATCAGGTTGATATCCTGGATCCGGATCATGTGTCCTTTTTGAACATCAAAGGAAAGGTTGACCTGGTTCTCTGTATTTTCGGCTTTTTGTTGTGACGTTGTGACTTTAGCATCACGGTATCCTTTGTCGACAAAAAACTCCTTCATTTTTGAGCTGATCTCAGCTACAAGGCGATCAGTTACTACCACACCGGCGTGCAAATGGATCTTTTCGCGTACATCATCCGCTTCACTTTTTGTCATGCCCTTAAGGCTGAAATGCCTCAGTCGCGGACGCTCCACCACATGTAACGTAATGAAGATCTCCTCGCCGACAACATTTCCGGAGAAGCTGATGTCTTCGAATAAGCCCTGCTTCCAGAGATTCGAGATGGCGGTAGAGAATTTTTCTCCCGGAACCTGGACTTTATCTCCAAGCCCGAGTCCGGTGAGCAGGATCAAAACACCCTGATCAAGATGCGGGGCACCGTCAACCACTACGCCGCCGATCTTGTATTCCTTCGGGTTGGAAAAATCAATATCAGTGGTATCACCACCCATTTGCGTCACCTGGCCGCTGGCGGCGAATGCAAAAATGGAACTAAAAAAAAGTAAGGCTATTCGTTTGTACATGTTCTTGTTCGTGTCCAGGGTTCTCCTGTTGTGTTTTTGTTTCACAGATCACGGATCTGTGACGGTTAGTTGTCCCTCCAGGTTACAGACGCCTGTTCAGGAAATAAGTTGCTCGCTGGTCTTTCCGAACCGGCGTTCACGGTTCTGATAGTCCAGTATGGCTTCGTAGAGATCATTTTTTCTGAAATCCGGCCAGAGCTTATCGGTAAAGTAAAGTTCAGCATAAGCGAGCTGCCAAAGCAGGAAATTACTGATGCGATGCTCTCCGCTGGTGCGGATCATCAGTTCGGGCTCCGGCATGGAAGCCGTTGTTAAATGTGCATTAACGACCTCTTCGCTGATCTCAGAAGCAGAAAGCTGTTTCTGTTCTACTTTTTCAGCGATCATTTTCACTGCATTCGTAATTTCCCAGCGTGAGCTGTAGCTTAAAGCCAGCACCAATGTCGTTCTTGAGTTGCTCTTCGTTTTTTCGATCGCTTCCATCAGTTCCGCGTAGCAATCTTCAGGAAGACTTTTCAGGTCGCCGATCGCCTGGAGGCGGATTTTATTTTCGTTCAGCGTTTTGGTCTCCGCGCTAATGGTATGGACAAGCAATTGCATCAACGCAATGACCTCCTCTTTCGGGCGGTTCCAGTTCTCGGTTGAAAAAGCGTAAAGTGTGAGGTACTCAACTCCAAGCTCCGCAGCAGCTTCAACCGTATCGCGAACGGATTTAACTCCGTTCTCATGTCCGTATATCCGTTGTTCACCGTGTTGCTTGGCCCATCGCCCATTGCCATCCATAATGATAGCGATGTGCCGGGGTAATTTCTCAGGGTTGATCTTTTCTTTTAGTTCCATTCTTAAAAACAAAAACGTTCTTCATGGAAGAACGATTCTCATATTCTCTTTTTCTCTTTTACTGAACACCAGGACATCTTTCGACAGGGTCCTTCAACCGGAATGTCAGCGCAATACCGGCAAATGAATACCAATCTTTGTTTGTGGGATTTCCTCTCTGCCTGCCGCTATTCAGATAGGAAGGATCTGTTCCGATGCTTGGATCGGACATCACAGCTGCGGTGGCGCCGCGTGCGGCTGCAAGCTTAACGGGATCATAATATCTTTTGCTGCAATCGTCAAGATAGTCGGTAAATGTTTTGCGCATTCCCCATTCGAAAGAGATTCCGATGTTTTTAGAAAGGTTTGCTCTTGCGCCGACACCGAACGGGATCGAAACCTGGGTAAGCTTGTATTTCTTTTTGGTAGCGCCTCCGTCAAGACCTTGTCCTTCGGTGCCAAGCGGTTGCAGGCGGACCCAGTCACCATTCAGCATTCCCTGCGGGTCGAATTTGAACATTGCGATACCCAGAAAAATGTAAGGAGAGAATTTACGCTTTTCGTTTCCGATCTGGTAGTCAAGGAAGTTGAACTCGCCCTGTACCGACAGTTCGGTGATCGGGGAGCGGAAACTCAGGTTACGCTGCTGTGCCGCATCGTTCGGAGAAAAAGAGTCATGCGCTTCCACGCTTCCGCGAAGGAAATTGGCACGTACAGAAGTGCGGAGATTCAGATTGTAGCGAAAAACAATTCCACCAGCCGGTTTTGTGAACTGGTTAAAATGGACAAGAGGATTAAGATCACCGATGTAATAGCTGCCACCGAGGAACACGCCGATTTCGGCACTTTTTCTTCGTTTCGACTGGGCAAAAACGGTAAAAGCACAGAGCAGAATTACACTGAGTATGAAAAGCTGTTTTTTCACGTTTTAGTTTCCGGCTAAATAACTCTGAAAACGGGCTTTTATTGCCTTTTTTTCAGCGGATAGCAAATATAGTAGAATTTTGCTTATTTAAGCCTGTTAAAATTAGTTAATTACGCTTGTCTAAGCCCCATAAAAGCTTGTTCCGGATGGTGGTAAAAAAGTCCTGGTTGTTAAGCTTTATGACATTGGCGGTGAACGCCGCTTTTTTGATGGTAACTTCCACGGAAGTTTCCAGCACCTGGTTTCGGGAATCCAGTGTTACAAGGTAATTCGGGCTTCGCCCTTCCACTTTGAGCGTAATGACGTTGTTATCGGACAGAACCAGCGGTCGTACATTCAGATTGTGAGGTGCGATCGGGGTGATGATAAAATTACCCGAATCGGGCATAACGAGCGGTCCGCCACAGCTTAAAGAATACGCTGTTGAGCCGGTAGGAGTGGCAACAATAAGGCCATCGGCAAAATAAGAGTTGAGATAGTCGCCGTTAATGTAAGCGTGGATAATGATCATTGCAGACGTGTCCTTTTTCAGAATGGTCAGCTCATTCAGACCATAATTTACTTCGCCGAAGATGCCCGCGGGAGAAGAAACACAAAGTAATGTACGCTTCTCGATGCTGTATTTTCGCTCGCCTAATGCTTCCATGGCCGTGCGGATCTCCGACTTGGCGACATTCGCAAGGAATCCGAGCCGGCCGGTGTTGATCCCAAGCACAGGAATGCCCGAATCTCTCACGAAAGTAAGGGTTTCAAGGAAAGTGCCATCGCCGCCGAGACTAAGCATGGCATGTGTATTCGGGTCAAGATCACTATGTGAGCTAAAGGTTTTTATGTTTCCGAAGACCTCCAGCTTCTGCTTGATATGAGCGTAAAAAGGCTGGTAGAGCTGTATCTCGGCCTTGTACTCGTTCAGCTTGTGAAAAAGCAGCTGAATATACTCGGAAGTATTGTCGGTTGTAGAACGGCCGTAGATCGCGATCTTCAAAGGATCAGATATTAATATAATTCATGAAAGAGTCGAAACGCTTCTTCATATCATCGGAAAATTCGCTCTGATGAAAAGACGCTTTCACGTTGTAATTGTAGCGGTAAAACGTCTGCAATATCGGGGACAGGTCTTCCTTATTGATCTTCAGGGTGATCTCGATCTTAGTGGAATCCGGTGTAGAGCTCATATATGCGCTCAGGATCTTTGCATCATTTCCTTCTACGATCTGCGCTATCTGTGTCATCGAGTAGTCGTGCACGTGCATTTCCAGCACAATGATGCCACCCGGCTCCGTCGTCGCTGCAAGAGCCGCAAACTTCTGGATAAGTGAAGAAGCGGGAATCAGGCCGAGGTAGTGGTGGTGTTCATTTAAAACAGGAAGCACCGAAAGCTTCATGTTCGAGATCATTTTCACAACTTCATAGATGTGCTGATTTTCGTACACAAAGGGACGGATCAGGGAAAGCTTGCTTCTCCCCAGCTCATTATCAGTGATATTCATATCGAGAATATCCGTGTCAGAGATGAGTCCCAGGTAATCCAGTTTTTGTACAATAGGTAATTGCGACACTTTAAACTCGTCCATCCAGTTGATTGCCATCAAGCCGGTATCGGATGTTTTAAGCGGGGGTATTTCGTCGGTGATCAGTTCTTTTGCGAGCATGCTTTTTTCCTCTTCTGGTTTGTTTAATTGTTCCTATCTTTAAAACAATTAAACGGCTTTCATATTACACAAACTTACTAATTTTTTAGCATAATAATCGCTAATTTATGAATACAAAATTAAGCGTAAATATCAATAAGATCGCCACTATCCGCAATTCCCGTGGCGGAAATACCCCTGATCTTGTCAAAGCTGCGCTTGATTGTGAGCGTTTCGGAGCACAGGGGATCACTGTTCATCCGCGCCCGGATGAGCGCCATATCCGCTATCATGACGTAAAAGTGCTGAAACCGTTGCTTACAACGGAGTTCAACATTGAAGGAAATCCGAAGGAAGAAAAATTTATCCGGCTCGTCATGGAAAATCTTCCGGCACAGGTTACACTTGTTCCGGATACGACAGGCCAGCTGACTTCCGATCATGGCTGGGATACGATAAAAGAAAAGCAGTATCTCCGGAAGATCATTTCGGAATTCAAAGCGGCGGGAATTCGTACTTCTATTTTTGTAGATCCGGATATTAAAATGGTGGACGGCGCAGCTGAAACAGGAACGGATCGGATCGAGCTGTATACCGAAGCGTATGCGAAACATTTTGAGGAAGATCCGCAGAAAGCGATCGCTCCGTATACAGCTGCTGCCCGGCGTGCGAATGAACTGGAGCTTGGCATTAACGCTGGTCATGATCTTAGCTTGAAGAACCTGAACTTTTTTGCAAAAAATATTCCCGGCCTGCTGGAAGTTTCCATCGGACATGCGCTTATATCAGATGCGTTGTATTTTGGTCTTGAAAATACAGTGCAGTTATATTTGCGGGAGCTAAATGTGAATCGTTAAAAGGGAAAAGTAAAAAGGGAAAGTGGAAAAGGGAAAATGAAATTATTTTACCGACAATATGGCGAAGGACAGCCGCTGATCATTCTTCATGGCTTGTTCGGCCAGGCGGATAACTGGAATACGCTCGCGAAGCAATTTGCAGCACAAGGCTTTGACGTTTATGCTGTAGATCAGCGTAATCATGGGCTTTCCCCTCACAGTGAAATCTGGAATTACAAGGCGATGAGCAGTGACGTACTGGAGCTGATCAAGGATCATGAGCTGAGGAATGTCGTTCTTCTCGGACATTCCATGGGAGGAAAAACAGCCATGCAATTTGCCGTGGAGCATCCCGGATATCTTGATAAGCTGATCGTGGTGGATATTGCTCCGAAGTATTATCCGATTCATCATCAGCTTGTATTGGACGCCCTGCACGCTGTTGATTTTAATGTTGTAAAATCGAGAAAGGAAGCAGAAGCAATATTATCGCAATACATCGAAGATTTCGGGACAAAGCAATTTTTGCTGAAGAATATTTTCTGGACTGAAGATGATGAAATGGCCTGGCGCTTTAACCTTGATGTGATCACGAAGGAAATTGAAAATGTTGGAAAAGAAGTTGAAGTTGTCGGTGACGCGCCCTCAACGGACATTGTTTCCGAAGTGCCTGCACTTTTTATCCGTGGTGAACATTCCCATTATATCCTCGATACGGATCTCGACCTTATCCAGGAGATTTTTCCGCATAGTATTCTTGAAACGATCAAAGGCTCGGGGCACTGGGTGCACGCTGAGAAACCGAAGGAGTTCTTTGACTGTGTGATGAAATTTATCGGAAGGCGCTGAAGGCATTACAAATAAAAAAGCTCCGTCACTGACGGAGCTTTTTTATCATTTAACCTGAATTTAATCAATCACCAACTTCACATTCTGCCTGCCTTGCTGAGCGGTAAGCTCAAGGAGATAAATTCCTTTATTTAAATTCTGCAGATTCACTTCGATCTGGTTTTTTCCTGCGTTTACTTCTTTTTCAGCGCTGTATACGATTCGTCCGGTGATGTCGATCAGGCTGATCGTCACTTTCTGGGCATTTGCAGAAGCATAAAACGCTGTGAAATTCCCATTGTTCGGATTCGGCGCAATCATGAGTGATTCTTCCTGATTATGGTCCTCAATGCTGGCGGTGTTACACGGTGCCGGCGCTCCGGAAATTTTTGTCATCGTTGAGAAATCAATATAACAGGCATATTGCATGCTGTCAATAAAGGGATTTCTATTGCCCTGCAATGAATCAACATAATCGTTGCGTGCGATTTCCAATGCCGAAGGAGGATCCGAATAATTCCATCTTTTCAGCACATCCTGATCCTGTCCCCATGGAATGGCACTGCTGATATAGCTTGGTAAAGCCCAGCTGCCTCCGTACACACAGTTTGTATTTGGCGGTCCTGAATAAGGAACCCCGGTATAACAGATCGCTTCGTACATCATACAGCGGGCAGCATCTCCTTTATCGGAATCACGTGGCTCAAAAACTTTGTGGCCGGCGGCATCATATCCGAGCTTGCTTCCCAGGTATGATGAAAGCGGTGTTCCGACAACTTCCCCAAGCGGATAATTGCTGCGCACTGCATTCACCTGGATCTGGTTAGTCGGTGTCAGCATATGATAATCGTTGTATTCAGGAAAAGAAGTATTGTCCGGAAGATTATTCACCGTTGGCATCCAGCTGTGGCAATAGGTATGTTCACGGCTGAAGTTGGCGCTTGTCCAATCGAAGGGCTCCGTGTACACTTTATTTTCACCACTGTATACACAGCTTACAACCCGCTGGTTGGCGGTTGTGTCACGGCTATAAAATTTCGCAACCATCAGCGGACCGTAGTCGCTGTAGTACTGAATGCTGTGCGGATTGATCTTGTTATGCAGGTCGGTCACAAACGTAGCGCTCGATGTGGAAACGGTGCTGTAATACGTCGGTGGCTGCATAGAATTGCTGGTTGTAACATTTCCGGTCAACGGTGATGTTGCAAGATATTTGCGGAAGGTTCCCGGACCATTGTATGCAAAAACAGCATAATAATATTGGGTGTTAGCCACAACATCAGAGAGCGGCACAAAAGCAGTCGCCATTGAACTGTATACCACTTTTGAAGCTCCGATCACATCGCCGCGCTGATAGACAATTCCGTCAGCAGGTACATCCGTAATCGCAGAACCTGTTTTTCTGAGAACAAGGTATCCGCCGTCAGGAGCAGGAGTTGCCGCGGTAAAGGAGCAGCTGTAACGATACGACTTTACCCCGGTAAATGAAAGTCCGGTTGGCTGAGCTGTGGGAGTAGAAGCAAGCGATCCGCCGACACCATATAAATTGATCACGTAAGTTGCAGCGGTGGGATCGTCATTTGCAATATTAATGGCAGCAATGCGCGATCCGGAAGCAGAAGGAGTAAAGTTGATCACCATATTGCCGCTTCCTGACGGAGCAACTGTGGATGGAAATGATGCAACAGAATAATCTGCAGCCGCAGCTCCAGTGATCGTTACACCAGTAACATTTAATGTTCCGACCGTTCCCGTATTCTGGATCACAAATGTTGTCGGAGTCATTGTGCTTACCGGTGAGCTCAAAGCGTAAGTTCCGCCGTTGACAATTGTTGTCGCGCTTTGCTGAACATTGATCTGCTGTACAGTTGAAACGCCGGTCGCAATGCTAACATTATCCAATCCGACATTGCCGGTTGTCTTGGTCACAAAATTGAAGCGGACATAACGGCTTGTAGAATTGAGCGCGTTGGTATAAGTAGTGTAGGCTGTTGGCAGAGACGTATAGGATGATCCTACGGTTGTCCAGGTAGTTCCATTCACAGACTCTTCTACACGGTAAGTTCCTGCCCAGGTACCCGTGCTCACGTTGCCCACAAGATCATAGCTGATGTTTCCCGGTGTTCCGGAAAAAGCAATGGTAAGCTTGTCGCCGGTGGAGGAAAATTTTGCAGCCGGCGGCGGATTTCCCGACGCAGAGTAATAGGAATAACCTCCGCCCGATGCCGTCCATCCTGTCGGCAGAGTAGTAGTAGCGAAGTTCCAGCTTGCGGGAAGCGTCGCCTGTGCAAGCCCCATAGCCGTGAAGCAAATTAAGGCTATGAAGGTGAGTAGTGATCTTTTCATTTTTTTGGTTTTTTAATGTTTAAAATTTTACTTGTAATCCGACATTATATCTTCTTCCCATACCGATATACACATTGGTTGTGGTCGCATCAAAATTAGCTCCGGTGAGGGCATCCGTAATATAAGTAGCATTTGTCACGTTGACCGCTCCTGCGGTTAAGGTGAATCTGAGTTTCCAGTAGGAGAAGTCATAACCGAGGTAAATATCAAGTAAGCCGTAGTTCGGCATTTTCCATGACTCTCTGTCTTTGTCGTTCCGGCCGCCTGAAGAAGTGTTATCGGTCAGCAGCAATGGATCAAAGTTGGCGTAATTCTTTGCAAAATAAGTGAAACGCGGTTTAATGTAGAAGCCTCTGGCGATGCTGTAGCGCAAACTTCCGCCGATCTGTGTCTGAGCGGCGTCTCCAACGTGCACATTTTTTGCACTGAAGTCAATCCGCTCCAGGATATTTCCGTCTCCATCGATGATATCTGCCTGTGAGCCGGATGTAGTTCTCCAGTCGCCAAATGAAACAATTCCTTCCAGCTGAAGACCCTTAACGATCTTGTATACATAATCGATTTCAATTCCCTTGTGCAGGGCATTCAAGCCAAGGATATTATACGATACAGTTCCTCCGGCCGGACTTGGTGCCGTTCCGGTCAATGGCTTGTTCTGCCACACCGTATAATACAGATTTAATGTGGCCGCAAATTTCTGTTGATGATAACCATAGCCGCCTTCAACTGCATAGACTTTCTGATTTTTAATATTGAGATACTCCATGTTGTTGTTGTCAAAGACACTGCTCATTAACGGGGCCATATTCAGATAACCCAGGTTGACAAAAACATTATTTTTATCATTGATATTATAATTTGCTCCTCCTTTGACCGTGTATCCGCGAAACCATTTTTGTTCAGTTGTTGCGGTTCTGGCGCCTGCGGATTCATTGGTATAACTCTTTGCGTTCACTATAGAAACCTTAGGCTTACCCGGATTCTTAATAAATGTCGTATCGCCGCTTGTTGTTACAATAGCTCCATTTAAAGCGGTAACGTTTGTTGTTCCGTTGTAATAAAATACTTCTCCGTAACCAACAGCTTGCGAGAATGTATTTCCATCAATGACAAGATCTTTTTTCTTGAAGTAGTCGATGCGCTGGTAGCCGGTTTCTGAAAAAGAACCTGTAAGGAAAGTGCTCCACCGGTTCTTTTTATATTCTGCCTGTCCAAATAATCCGCCCCACATCACCTTTGCATCGTTGTAGTAGCTGACTTTGTCGCCTACCCGTTTGATCTGCGCCTGCAAGCGGGGATCTCCGGGGTATGTTCCGACGGGTTGATTTGCATCCGAATGGTCAAGCGCATAGTCGCCGCCCATCAGGTTATATACAGACTGGTAGTGCGAACCTTTGTACGAGCGGGCATCAACTCCGAAAAGTGTCGAAACATTTTTATTCACCTTGTAGGTCCAGGATGAAATGATCCCGTACCAGATGTGATCATTGTGCGCGGCTCTCAGGTAATTATTGGCGGGATGTTCCGTTGCATTGTACGTGATGGAAGGGGAGTTATTGGCATTGGTCTGATAGATGTACTGGGCATCCAACAAACCATTGGTAGTATCTCTCGGAATTCCTGTGTTCTTTAAAGCCGTTCCGCCACCATGACCAATTGAAAGATAGAGAATAGTAGAAACACTTAGCTTTTCATTCGGTGTCCAGAAATGGGAAAAGTTGAATTGCGGTTTGTGAAAGTAATTCACCCGTTCATTAAAGACATCACCGTGTTTTGCTTTTGAAAAAAAACCGATCGTCCCGGTGCTGGTTCCGCCGGTATTATCGGGATCGAGCTCTCCCCAGTTCGGGTTATAAGTTAATCCGCGTTCTCCCTGTGTATGGGTTGTATATTGAGAATGTCTGTATATTGAATCCGTATTGATCCCCAGCTGATCGGACATTTTTCTGCTATAGATGCCAACCGGCAGACGATCATAACGTTGTCCGTGCGATTGCGGTGCGCCGTTGGCACTCAGGCTGAACAAATGTTTTTTATAACGCTTCTGAATTTTTCCGAAATAGGACCACGCATCCGTGTAGGTGCCATCGGCCCATTCATTTCCCCACTTCCGGGATCCTCCGACACTCACTCCCCAGCCGCCTTTCAGCTGTCCAGAATTAAAACCGAAAGAGGTTTTATACAATCCAAAATCATTGATTTCCTGTTTCAGGCCAATACTTCTTTTTTCATCAATTCCCTTTGTGATAATATTTATTGTTCCACCTACTGATGGAATAGCAAGTTTCGATGCGCCCAGTCCCCGCTGAACCTGCATGGTTCGTGTGATATCACCTAACCCATCC
Source organism: Bacteroidia bacterium (assembly GCA_045805205.1). Lineage (GTDB taxonomy): Bacteria > Bacteroidota > Bacteroidia > 2-12-FULL-35-15 > 2-12-FULL-35-15 > 2-12-FULL-35-15. The sequence continues at coordinate 191,710 of JBJMLR010000010.1, forward strand.
CAATTGCTCCAATAGACAGATCCGTTTTCCATGTCGTTCACAGGAATGCCATCCACCATTACGGCGATGTTCCGCTGGTCGAAGCCGCGAATATTGATCCTCGAGTCGCCGCTTCCGCCGCCCTGTTCCGTAGCATATACGCCCGGAGTAGTATTCAGGATCATCGGAAGATCACGTGTTCCCAATTCTTCCTGGATCTGCTTAGTTGAGATGTTGGAAAATGCAACAGGCGTTTCACGTATCTTTGCAACATCGGCAACTACCTCTACTTCGTTGAGTGTTGCTGTTTGTAATGCGAAATTGACAGTGACGGGTTTCCCGGTCGTTTTTACTTTTTGTGATTGTGCCGTATACCCGACAAAAGAAACAGTAAGGGTATATTGTGCGGATGAATCGATCCTGATGCTGTAGTTTCCGTTAATGTCGGTCACCGTTCCTTTTCCGGCGGCGATGACCACGCTTGCGCCGATGATGGTTTCACCGCTTACGGCATCAGTAACAGTACCTTTGATCTCGGTGCCATTTTGTGCCTGTGCGGCGATGGTCATCAAAAAGAAAAAAAATATGAAAAGCTTTTTCATCCGGGCAAAAAAATAAAAATGCCGGTGAAATAAACTCACCGGCATTTTAAGATAGAATTATTGTACAGAGAATCGCTGAACAGAAGTTCTTTTATCATCGAACACCAGGCGGATCGTATAGATTCCTTTTGATAAAGCGCCTGTTTCAATGCTCAACGCGGTCTTCTTATCGCCGCTTTCGGTAATTACTTTTTGTCCGAGCGCATTTAATACTTCAACAGAAGCGATCTGCTCGCCTGCGGAAACATTTACAGTTCCGGAGTTGCTTGGATTCGGATAAACGATAACGGAAACCGTGTTGTCCACTTCACTGATGCCGGTGAGGCAATTGCAGGTATGTGAGCCGAGGCCTGTCCAGGTGTTTACAGGAAGAGAATCCCACTGGGTGGTAACGATGAACTCAGGTGAAGGATTAGTAGTTACGCCTTGCAGGACAGTTGGTTTACGAACAAGCGTATGGTTTTCTGTCCAGATCGCACCTGCTGAGCCGTCGTAAGGGAATGCATCGCTCCAGCCGTAACCGGATGTCATTGCAGGATCTCCGGTCATTCCAAAAATATCGATAATGGAAGTGTTTTTGTAAAGAACGATCGCATCATTCCCGTTCATATAGGTAGGAGCGGGATAAGCACCGTCCAGCTGATCTGCCATCGCCTGCAGTGCAGGAGAGCAGGCAGGCGAAGTTCCAGAAGTAGTCGTTTGTCCGTTCACAAGAACGAATACGTCATGTGCCGCGATTGTTCCGCTAAGGTTGGTCACTCCGCCCGACGACGAAGTCGATGCGCCGTTGGAAAAGCGCTCAACGCGATATCCGGTCAGGCTGATCGGAGCGTTGGTTGGATTGTAGATCTCTAATGCTTTATCATTTCCCGATCCTTCAACATACTCGGAAATAAAAAGCTCATTGCATTGTGCATTGATAGTAGTGTATGCAGCAAGCGCAAAAACTGAAAGTAGAATTTTCTTCATTGTCATTGTTTTTAATTGTTTACATGAGGCGACAGCATCGTGCGGTCGATCCAGGTTATCCTTAAGTATTAGATTTATGCCGAATAGAAGCGGTTTCGGAATGTTCTCCGGACGGAGGACTCTTGTAGGGTATTCGCTTCGCGATTAATTATTGCGCTGCAAATGTACCGCTTTTTTCGGAGATGTCAATTGGAGGTTTTCAATAGTAATTAACAGATAATGAACAAGCTACGAATTGCGAAAATCGCGAATAACGGATGATAATATCAGGACGGATCCCTTGCTCCGCGCCTCTCTGCGAATAACTCCGGGTCCTCCGCGGTTAAGCCTGTAAATAGGTCTGTTATTTTTTTGTTATCATTAAATTAAGGTGTGTTAGCATGGTATTTTTATTAATCTGCTACTTTTGCACCCGATCATATAAATCAATTATAAAAACATGAGCAAAGGACCGATCTCGGATTTTATCGAAAAACATTACAAGCATTTCAATGCTGCTGCACTTGTAGATGCTGCAAAAGGATATGAAACCCATCTCACGGAAGGGGGAAAAATGATGGTCACTTTGGCGGGCGCCATGAGCACGGCTGAGCTGGGAAAATCACTGGCTGAAATGATCCGCCAGGGAAAGGTGGATATCATTTCCTGCACTGGAGCCAACCTGGAGGAGGATATCATGAACCTGGTCGCGCACTCACATTATAAGCGTGTTCCCCATTACCGCGATCTTTCACCGCAGGATGAATGGGATCTGCTGGAGAATCATTATAACCGGGTTACCGATACCTGTATTCCGGAAGAGGAAGCATTCCGCCGTTTACAAAAACACATTCATAAGATCTGGAAAGATGCTGATGACAAAGGGGAGCGCTTCTTTCCGCATGAGTATATGTACAAGATCCTCCTCAGCGGGGAGCTGAAACAATATTTTGAGATCGATCCGAAAGATTCATGGATGCTGGCAGCCGCGGAAAAGAATCTGCCAATGGTCGTACCGGGTTGGGAAGATTCCACCATGGGTAATATCTTCGCTTCCTATGTGATAAAGAAGGAGATCAAAGCTTCCACGATGAAATCAGGAATTGAATATATGGCCTGGCTGGCCGACTGGTACGTGAAGAACTCCGACGGAAAAGGGATCGGTTTCTTTCAGATCGGGGGCGGTATTGCCGGCGATTTTCCGATCTGTGTGGTTCCAATGCTTTACCAGGATATGGAAATGGAGAACATTCCGTTCTGGGGCTATTTCTGCCAGATCTCTGATTCTACAACCAGCTACGGTTCCTATTCCGGAGCGGTTCCAAACGAAAAGATCACCTGGGGTAAGCTGGACATCCATACGCCAAAATTCATTGTAGAAAGTGATGCAACCATTGTTGCACCGCTGATGTTTGCGTGGATATTGGGCTGGTAAGTTCTAACACTGCGCCCTTCGACTCCGCTCCAAAGGCTTGCCGACGGCGATGCGGGGTGACATTATAAGGAATATCGTAAACTCCCGTATCTTTACGGGAGTTTTGCTTTAATGAGAAAACTAAATGTTCTTTTTATTGTTATTCTTTTGACCGGTTGCATCCGGTCTGTTTCAAAATTGCCCTGGAACATCCATGGAGCAACGGAGATCACCCTGGAGCTGAATCCATTGACAACGGACACCGCGTTGCAGAACCGTATCCGGCCGCTGACGGATCCGGTAATTGTGCAAAAATTGTGTGACGAGATAAATAATGCAGATGATGCCGGACCCTGGAAAGGCGCGGGCTGGCATACATTAACGATCCGGAAAGGAGACCAGATGTGGAGCTTTAAAACAAATGGCGAGGTATTCGGCCCGGGGAACAGCGGAGATTTTTATAAATTCAGCAGCAGCAGCAATATTGTCGAAGAATATTTTCATATTGATACATTACTCAGAATAGATTGAAATTAGATTTAAATATCACTCCATTACAAACCTGGTTCCCGGAGTATAAAAAGCCGTTGCTCATTGCCGGTCCATGTAGCGCGGAAAGCGAAGAACAGATGCTGGAAACAGCAAAAGGAGTTGCTGCATTTTATCCGAATGCGATCTTTCGCGCCGGCATCTGGAAGCCGCGTACCCGTCCGAATACATTTGAGGGGGTTGGCGACATCGGGTTGCAATGGATGGCTGCGGTGAAAGATCAATACGGTCTGATGACAGCGACAGAAGTTGCTACTGCAGACCACGTTGAGAAGTGCCTGAAGGCAGGGATCGATATTCTCTGGATCGGTGCACGTACAACGGTGAACCCGTTTTCAGTGCAGGAGATCGCGGATGCTTTGAAAGGTATCGATATTCCGGTTTTTGTGAAGAATCCGATGTATCCCGATCTTCAGTTGTGGATAGGCGCTTTGGAGCGTGTCAATAAAGCCGGTATAACAAGGATTGCGGCGATCCACCGCGGTTTCCATTCCTACGATAATGGCCCTTTCCGCAATTCTCCTAAATGGGAGCTTGCTATTGATCTGAAAGCATCCTGCCCGGAGTTGCCTGTCTTCTGTGATCCTTCCCACATCGGGGGCTCGCCGGAGCTCATCCCGTATCTTGCACAAAAAGCGATCGATATGGATATGGACGGACTTATGATCGAGACACATCGTAATCCAAAGGCTGCATTGAGTGATGCAAAACAGCAGGTGACGCCATTTGAGCTGAAAGAAATTATTGACGATCTCCAGATCCGTTCCGCGGCGATCATCAGCTCCGAGCTTCAGACAAATCTCGATGAGCTTCGTGCGGTGATCAAAAAGCTGGACAATGAAATGCTTGAGCTTCTCGCGAAGCGGATGGCTGTGTCAGCGCAGATCGGAGAATACAAACGTGATAATAATGTGACCATTCTGCAGGTAGCCCATTGGAAAAAATTGATTGAGCAAAGTATCGCAGATGCCGGATCACTCGGACTTCCGGAAGAATTCATCAAAGGATTATATCAGCTGATTCATGATGAAAGCATTCGCCGCCAGACGGATGTAATGAATAGGGTGAAGAAATAATATCATGGAAGATCACGAGAAATCTTTACGCGAATATCTTGTCGGACGAACGCTTCAACATATTGAATTCTTTGATATGGATCTGGAGTACGCATCGCCGGATATGGACCGGATCTGGGTGGTTGATGGCGGAGTGCAGTTTAGTTTTGATGAGGAAGAGGTTTCATTTGGATTTGCGAGTGGCAGCGAGTTCTTTGATCTTTCTGCCCAGCCTATTTGGGAACTTTGTGATGAACATAATCTAGATAGCCTTGGTGCTACAGATGTAGAAGGAATAAATGCACTGATCGGAGCTACGATCACTGACGTTGAGGTCATTTGGAATTACTATCAGCTTGCGAATGAAGCCGGAGAACCGGATGGCGAAAAAAAGTATATGCCGGTGGAATTATTACTGCATTTTAGCAATGGATCATTTTTGCAGCTGGCTGCCATTGATTACGAAATCAAATCAGGTAAGCTGACAGACCTGTCTTATGAGTCTGGCGGGGAATTACTGATATCCCTGAATGAGCGGTTGAAAATTTCGACAATTGAGAATTAGTGCAAAAGAAAAGCGCTGAGTTCATTCGTCGGAAATTCAGTTTATTGAAGTGTCGTCATTTTAAGGAGTCATGCCTTTAGACTAAGATGCTTCTCCGCCTTATGTATCATTTCATTCCAAATGCCACCGTCTTCACCCAGCTTTTTCCCCATTCATCCATTTCTTCTTTGCTCCACAGCTCAGGATAAAAAATACGTTTCTGAAAACGCGGCGGTAAATATTTTTGCCAGTTGGTGCCACCGGTCGCTGCAATATCTTCAGGATCTTTTTGCAGGTAGCGCACCGCTGATTTGTAGTGGGAAAGCGGCCAGTTGATATTAACGTTTACATCCATCTGGCGAAAGGCGAGTATTAACTTTTCATCTTTCTGGTCTTCCGCAGGAAGCGAATGATACAACGCAAGCAGATTGGTATTTTTAAATTTCTTTGCAAGCTCGATGAATGTTTTCTGATACTTTTCTTCGAATTGGACAAGTGTCAGCGTTTTCTTTCCTGAAGCAAGTTCAGTTGCTCCTGCTTTCCAGTAAATATGCTCGTACATCTTTTCGATCTCTCCATCATTCACATCATCGGAAAAATTCGCGCGGACATCCTTTGCAACGAGGTTCTTAAATGTAGTCGAGCAAATTTCGATCATACGGTATTGCCCCGACTGAAAGCCGCTGGCAGGCAATAAGCTCATTCTGAATTTCAGGAACTGCTGGGGATCCATTCCATCCACCATAATATCGAAAGAAGTGATCAGGGCATCAAAGTAGCGATTAATGCGGTTCACACGCGTCAGCAGGAATTTTACATCGAGGTCTTTTCTCTCCGCGAGCTGATGGTATTCGTGCAGACAAAGCTTAAAGTACAATTCGGTTACCTGGTGGTACATAATGAAGATCTCCTCGTCCGGGATCTTCGTCTTCGGGTTTTGAAGGCTCAATAAAGTATCCAGGTGAATATAATCCCAGTATGTAAGATAATCTGCATAAAGAAGGCCGTCCAGATAAGAAGAAAGATCCTGTCCCATAGCCTGGTATTTTTCATCCAGCAGCTTGATGCGTTCAACGATTTCGGGTTTTAATTCCATTTTTGATTTTTTATGTCGAAACGAAGTTACAGAAAAATTCGTTTTAGGCGTCATTGCAGGGAGGAAGGAAGCACCGTCAACGAAAAGATTGCTTCGCTTTAGCTCGCAAGGACGAAAAAAAAGAGCCCTTGTTTTATCAAGAGCTCTCTGGCCAAATGGGAATGCGTACTCTAAAAACTCTTATTATAAATCCACTTTCGAAACCGGGTTTGCAAGTCCTTTGTATTGCATCAGCTCAGCTTTGATCGAACCAACCAGCACATCTGCTTGTCCGAGCACCGGGATGTGATTTTTATCATCGGTGATCCAGATGTTCACATCTTCTTCATGTTTGAAAACACGTCCTTTTTGTACAACCGGGCGATATTTCAGGCACTTGAAAGTTCCAAGATCCGTAGTGATGGTTTCACGTCCGATGAACTTCACTTTCAACGGCCATTTTTCTTTGTCCATAAAACAATCAAGTGAGAACATCTCACCTGGTTTTACACCGCCAAGGTCGAGGTTACGTGCTGCATAGAATGCTGAAAGCATGTCTTGCATATTCGGCTCGATATCGTAGGTTTCATTGCCGCCTACATTTACTTTATCTGCGTAATGATTGAACACGTAGGACTGATCGATGCGGTAACCGCCTTCATTTACATGACGCAGGAAGATCCATGGAACCATTGCCTTTTCATCAATGTATGTTTCATAGCGGTCGCGCACTTTATAAAAGAAATCAAAAGCGCCTCTTGATTCCCCGATCCCGATCACATGCATGGTTTTTCTCCCTGCGATCTCTTTTGTTTCATCGGTTATTCCGAGTGTAGCGACACCTGCATCAACGAACCCATAGTGCATGCGGAAAGTAAGCATCTCACCACGCTTGAATGCCTCGTTATTTACAACAGGAAGCTCCTTAACAGGTCCTTCAATATTCACCTGCGGGATGTCCTTAACTTTCGTGAACGATAGAAATGCTGAGCTTGCTAACGTTATCACTGTTCCTATCAATACAAATCTCTTCATTTTGTTTGCTAATTAGTTCTACCTATCTGTTTCCAAACGCTGTGCCAGATTCTTATACGGATATTTATTTAAAATGTTGCAAGTCAATAAGATATATAGATATCCTTGTTCTTTTCTTCCCTGCGGTTCTACTCTTCTCTCCGTAAAAAAAGGGGCTGAACGCCCCTTTTGAATAGCTGTAACTCAACGTTCTATCCTTAAACGACAATATTCACGATCTTATTGTGCACTACGATCACCTTTTTAGGCGCTTTACCATCAAGGTATTTAATAGTTTGCTCGTTTGCGAGGATCTCTTTTTCGAGCTGCTCCTTTGTTAAAGAGAGATCATATTCATGAAAGAACTTAGTTTTGCCGTTGATGGAAACCGGGTAATTGAAGGCGCTTTCCACCAGGTAGCTTTCGTTGAATTCCGGGAATGTCGCATAGGTAATGCTTTCTTTATGTCCGAGCCTGGACCATAATTCTTCAGCTACGTGAGGTGCATACGGCGCGATAATTATTGCCAATGGCTCCAGCACTTCGCGTTTATTACATTTAAGGTCCGTCAATTCATTGACACAGATCATAAAATTGCTCACCGAGGTATTGAATGAAAAATGCTCAATATCGTATGCGATCTTCTTAATCGTTTTGTGAAGCGCCTTCAGTTCCGGTTTGGATGCGGGCTCTTCAGAAACATTAAAATTCTCTCCGTTGTGGTATAATCTCCAGAGCTTGCGGATGAAGTTGGAAACTCCCGAAATCCCGTTGGTGTTCCATGGCTTGCTTAATTCCAGCGGACCGAGGAACATTTCGTAGAGGCGTAATGCATCTGCTCCCACCTGTTCTACCATATCATCAGGAGAAACAACATTCCATTTTGATTTGGACATTTTCTCTACTTCGCTTCCGCAGATGTAGTCCCCGTTTTCTTCTGTTACGAATAGAGTATCTGAATATTCCTCCCTCCACTTTAAAAACGCTTCTTTATCGAGTACATTGTTTTTGACAATATTGACATCAACGTGAAGTTTCCGTATCTCAATACGATCTTCAAACTTTAGAAATTCCACACTTGGATTTAATTTTTTGAAGTACTCAATGGCTTCTTTATGCAGTTTTTGTCTATTCTGTTCCGCTAATTCTCCATTTTCGATTTGGTCAGCAATAGACTTTGTGACCATAATTACTGGTAGCTTCCCTGTATCACCTTCTATATTTACTCCCCAAGTAAAAAAAGGAACAATGCGATACACAAACGCGCTCACTCCCTGGATCATTCCCTGGTTGATCAACTTCTGAGCCGGTTCAATTACCGGAATCAATCCGAGATCATAAAGGAATTTTGTCCAGAAACGCACATACAACAAATGCCCTGTTGCATGCTCGGCACCGCCGATGTATAAGTCAACATTCTTCCAGTAATTGATCGCCTCCTTAGATGCAAATTCCTTGCTGTTATGTGCATCCATGTAACGCAGGAAATACCAGGAAGATCCTGCCCAGCCCGGCATCGTCGAGTATTCATAGTCAAACTTTCCGTCCTTTTTCCAGGAAGAAGCAGCGCGTGCCAAAGGAGGTTCACCGGTTTCTGTCGGGAGGTATTTATCAACTTCCGGTAAGATCAGCGGGAGCTCGCTTTCATCCAGCACTTTCGGAATATCGTTTACGTAATAAACCGGGATGGGTTCTCCCCAATAGCGCTGGCGCCCGAAGATCGCATCGCGCAAGCGGTAATTTGTCTTGCCTTTTCCCATTCCCTTTTCCTCAATAACGGCGATGCATTTTTTGATCGCCGCTTTCACTTCCAGTCCATCAAGAAAATCGGAGTTCACCAGTTTTCCTTCTTTTTCATCATAAGACTCTTTTTCAAAATCCCATGCAGATGGAGGGTTGATCACGATCTTTTTTTCGATCCCAAAATGATTCGCAAAAGCATAGTCGCGGGTATCGTGTGCAGGAACAGCCATTACAGCACCGGTTCCGTAGCCGGCCAATACATAATCCCCGATCCAGACCGGAACTTTTTTGCCGGTAAACGGATGGACCACATAAGCGCCCGTGAAAACGCCGGTGATCTTTTTTACGTCCGCCATGCGTTCGCGCTCGCTCCTGTTTTTTGCGAATGCAACGTATTCCTCTACCGCTTTTTTCTGTTCAGGTGTTGTGATCTGCGCAACCAGCTCATGCTCCGGCGCAAGCGTTACAAAAGAAACTCCGAAGATCGTATCGGGGCGGGTCGTAAACACTTCGACCTCTGAATGCGAGCTTTCGATTTTGAACTTTAAGCTTGTTCCTTCCGATTTTCCGATCCAGTTGCGCTGTGCTTCCTTAATGCTTTCTGTCCAGTCGATGCCTTCCAGGTCATTTAGTAAACGGTCGGCATAAGCGGTGATCCGGAGGCTCCACTGTTTCATTAATTTGCGCTCCACAGGATAGCCGCCGCGTTCGGAAACACCGTCCTTCACTTCTTCATTCGCGAGAACAGTCCCAAGCTGCGGGCACCAGTTCACCATCGTATCGCTGAGGTAAGCTAATCTATATTCGAGTAAAATATCGCTTTTCTCTTTTTCATTCAGCTCTTCAAATACTTTTTCTGCGGTTCCAATTTTAAACTTTGAACTTTGAATTTTGAATTTTGCAATCAGCGTAGAAATGTCTTCTGCTTTATTTGTTTCAGGATTATACCAGGAGTTAAAAAGTTTAATGAAGATCCATTGTGTCCATTTATAATATTCCGGATCGGAAGTTCTTACTTCGCGATCCCAGTCGAAAGAAAAGCCAATTTTGTCCAATTGTTCGCGATAGCGCGCGATATTATTCTCCGTAGTGATTTTCGGATGCTGGCCCGTTTGAATTGCATATTGCTCAGCCGGCAATCCGAATGAGTCGTATCCCATCGGATGGAGAACATTGAATCCCTGGAGGCGCTTGTAGCGTGCAAAGATATCGGACGCAATATATCCGAGGGGATGTCCGACATGAAGTCCGGCACCACTTGGATAAGGGAACATATCGAGAACATAATATTTGGGTTTGGATGAATTGTTCTCAGCACGGAAAGTTTTATGCTCCGCCCAGTATTTCTGCCATTTCTTTTCTACTTCTCTGAAATTATATTCCATAACCTGCTTTGTTCGGGTTCATTCTGAAGAAATGAAGCCAGTATAATTTTGAGGTACGAATATAGCAAAATACCTGCTTTTATTTTCGTTTTCGAATCCCTATATTTGATAGGAACTAAAACCTCTACTTATGAAGAAATTTGCGCTCGTATTGTTTCTGCTGGCAGCAGGCACAACAATTTCCAATGCACAGCTTATCCTTTCGTTCAAGGCGACTACCGGCGACAGTGAGCTCGACAATATTCTTACCGACATTCACAATCAGGCTGTAAAGAATATCAATGCTTTTACAAGCAATGTGGTGAATACCTTTAATGTTGTACAGTCGAAGGTGGATGCGGCACTTAAGATCCTCGCGCCAGGTGATGTTTACATGGCGGCACAGGTATCGCTTTCTACAAATAAGCCTTTCGACGAGGTGGTGCAGACCTACAGTAAGAACAAGCAAAAGGGCTGGGGTGAAATGGCGAAGGAAATGGGTATCAAGCCGGGCTCGGCGGAGTTCCATGCGATGAAGAACTCGATGAAAGAGAAGCACGGGAAAGGAAATGGCAATTCGGGCGCCAAAGGAAATGGCAAAGGCAACGGAAAAGGCGGAGGAAAAAAGAAGTAGAGGTTATTAACGTTGGATTGTTTATTTCAAATTCACGGAACGTCAGCCGAAGGTTGTTTTAGTATCTATTTTTACCAAAGCAATGTCGGATAAATACTCAAAACGCAGGCTTACCGGTTCCGCGATCACTACGATCGTGAGTCTTTCGCTGGTATTATTCATGCTCGGATTGCTGGGCATTATCATTTTGAACACGCGTAAGCTTTCGGACAACTTCAAGGAGAATATCGGGATCCAGGTGGTGATCAACGACAATGCAAAAGAGGCGGATGTTCAGCACCTGATCAAAACGCTGGATGCATCAAATTATGTTAAATCCACACAGCTCATCTCCAAGGAAGAAGCCGCAAAAAAGCTTCAGCAGGATATCGGGGAAGACTTTATTGATTTTCTCGGCTTCAATCCGCTTTCCGCTTCGGTTACGGTTCGTGTAAAGGCGGAATACGCCAACGCGGATTCACTGGGCTGGATCGAAAAGGACCTCCTTGAAACCAATCTGGTTAAAGAAGTTATTTACCAGAAATCTCTTGTGAACAGCATCAATGAGAATGTCCGCACGATCAGTTTGTGGGTCCTGATCATCAGTAGTGTGCTGATGTTTATTGCGCTGGCACTGATCAACAACACGATCCGGCTTTCCATCTATTCCAAGCGTTTCATTATTAAAACCATGCAGCTGGTGGGAGCAACACAAGGATTTATCCGATGGCCTTTTGTATTAAAAGGAATCCGCCAGGGCATTTACGGAGCGATCATCGCGATCCTGATGCTGGTGGGCTTCCTGTATTTTATCCAGAGGCAGCTTCCGGAGCTTGCGGAGCTCCAGGATCCGGAGATGCTGGCTTCGCTTTTCGGGATCGTGATCCTGCTGGGAATTGTGATCTCCTGGATCAGCACTTCGCTGGCGGTGCGGAAGTACCTGAGATTGAAGTCGGATGAACTGTATTATTGATTCACGTTTTTTAACAGGAGGATAATCCAAATTATACTACATTTGCGATACTAAATCCTGATCAAAATGAGCAAAGAGACTAAAAAGCAGCCCGGTTTTGCCTTCACAAAAGAAAACTACCGAATCCTTATTATCGGTGTGGTGATGGTGGTTATCGGCTACCTGCTGATGGTCGGCGGAGGTTCGGACAAGCCGAATGAATTTCATGCGGAGGAACTTTTCAGCTTCAGAAGGATCACATTATCTCCCATTGTTATTTTAGCCGGTTTTGTAGTCGTGCTTTTTGGCATCATGAAAAAGTCGAAAGACTAATTGTTAATGTGGCGATTACGCTAAAGCCGTTAGCACAGCAATGAATTAGCTGCATTCAATATGGATTACATTCAGGCCATTATCATCGCGATCATCGAAGGATTAACTGAATTCCTTCCTGTTTCTTCCACCGGTCACATGATCCTCGCACAGTCCCTGATGAATATTCAGGACCCTGAATTTGCAAAAACGTTCGAGATCGTTATTCAGCTGGGCGCCATTATGGCGGTCGTATTCATGTACTTCCGGCGTTTCTTTGTCGGTCTGAACATCTACATTAAGTTATTTATTGCTTTCCTTCCGACAGGGATCATCGGATTTCTCGCCTATAAAACGATCAAGCATTATTTATTCAACCCGTTCACAGTAAGTATTTCACTCATTGCCGGAGGAATCGTTTTGATCCTGCTGGATGGCTGGAGCAAGAACAAGCGTTCGCGTTATAATGAGATCGAGGATATCAGCTATACCGATGCTTTTAAGATCGGCCTGATCCAGTGCTTATCGATGGTGCCGGGCGTGAGCAGATCCGCCGCAACTATTTTCGGAGGAATATCTTCCGGTTTCGACAGGAAGCAGGCTGCAGAGTTCTCTTTCCTGCTGGCAATTCCAACTATGCTGGCCGCTTCAGGCTATGACCTGCTGAAAGAACGGGATAACATTCATAAAGACGATCTCATGCTCCTCGGACTTGGTGCATTCATTGCATTTGTTGTTGCATTAATAGCGATCCGGGCGTTCATCGCTTTCCTTAACCGCTACGGCTTCAAGCATTTCGGATATTATAGGATCATTCTCGGGGTCATCTTCCTGATCTATGCTTTGCGCACGGGATTAGCGCTCACTGCATAAATGGCGGCGGCCGAAGAAATAAAGATCCCGCTCAAAAAATCGAAAATTTTGTTAATGGGTTTTGGCTGCCTTGTGTTTGTCGCTCTTGGCATTCTCCTGCTTTTTGCTCCGCTCCATACCGACAATCCGTTCATGAATAACTCTGTCAGGAAAATGATCGTCGGTTCATTGTCGGTGATATTCTTTGGATACATCGGCATCGGAGCATTCCGGAAGATGTTTGACAGGGATGCGGGTTTGACTTTTTCCGAGAAGGGATTTTTGAACAATTCCGGTGGTTTTCAGAAACAGTTTGTTCAATGGGCCGATGTAACCGGATTCAATACCGGCAAAGTGCAGCGCCAGGTTTTTCTGAACATTGAAGTGAGGAACCCGGAGGATTACATTAAAGGAGAGCGATCTTTTCTGAAACGAAAGATGATGAAAATGAATCTGAACCATCAGGGCAGCGTGATCTCGATTTCTGCGAATAGCCTGGACTGTACCTTTCCGGAGCTGAATGCAATGGTTATGAAAGCATACAGCGATTACAAAAACAGGGCATCCGCAAAACAATGAGAGATTTCAGAAAAGGAGAAGTGCTGCTGATCCAAAAGCCGCTTACCTGGACCTCCTTCCAGGTGGTGAATAAGTTAAAATGGCTGATCAAAAAACATCCGTCACAATTTCTGGAAGGAAAAAAGGTGGAGCCGAAGATCGGTCATGCAGGTACGCTGGATCCGCTGGCAACCGGGCTGCTGATCATCTGTACCGGGAAAGAGACAAAAAATATTGAAAAGTACCAGGCTCAGGAAAAGGAATATACAGGGACATTCTTTATCGGTGCTACAACTCCATGTTTTGATCTCGAAAAGCCGGTGGATAAAATTTATCCTACGGAACACATTACCGATGAGATGATCCGGGAAGCGACCAAAAAATTCGTGGGAACGATCCAACAGACACCGCCCTTATTTTCTGCGATCTGGATCGATGGACAAAGAGCCTACGATATAGCAAGAGCCGGAAAGACTGCAGAAATAAAATCCAGGGAGATCACAATCCCGGAATTCGAGATCACGCGTATCGCTTTGCCGGAAGTGGATTTCAGGGTAGTATGCAGCAAAGGAACATATATCCGTTCGCTGGCGCGCGATTTCGGGGAAGAACTAAAAAGCGGTGCTCATCTGACGGCGCTTTGCCGTACGCGGATAGGAAACTATAAGCTGGAGGATGCGATGAGTATCGGGGAATTCGAAAAAAGCTTACAGGCGGAGGTACCATCCGATATTTAATCCGTAGTTCCAAAGATGCTCTGAGATCTGTGCGCTTCTGGTCCTAATAATTCCATAGCTGTAATCCGGTTGAATTTTTAACCCGGTTCTTTGTCCAAAGTGATAATCGATTCCGATTCCGGCATTTGCATAAAGCCCCCAGGGATTATTGATGAAATTCGGGTCACCTCTGTATGTTTTTGAATCGTTGTTCCCGGAATGATAGCGACTGGTGCTTTGTTCAAAAAGGAGATAAGAAGGTACAATTCCCGCAGTCGCTATAAACTGGATTTTCCCTTTACCGAACCGAAAATTTGCTTTTACCGGAATGGTGATGTAGTGAAAGTTGCTACGTCTCACTTCTGTAGTTTTGACTACCGGAGGTGTTGCGCAGTCGGCAGTTACATCCATTGGTTTTGTTGTAAAACCTTGCTGTGAATAGGAAAGTCCGGCTTCGATGCCAAATACCCGGGTTAACCGGTATTCAGCATTTATTCCTGCGCGAAACGAGATCATCGGGATCTCGTTGGCATTGCGGGACGCTGATACGATCTCGGTTGCATCGCTGGGTAAGCTGACATCAAGGTTCCGGTAGCAATAATCAGGTGAGGCGCTGATTCCAATAGCAAATCTTTTTTGTTTTACCGAGGTAGTGTCGCCGGCATGGACAAACGCCGGCAGAAGCATAAAAAGCAGAAATGACTTGAACAAGTTCATAAAACAGTTGTTATTTCTACGACGAAAGTACCGCTAAATGGTTGGCTGTCAAAATAATTGATTGTTTTACTTGACATCGCCTCATTAAGTTGTTACTTTTGCGCCCTCATTTTATGAAATACAATTAATATAAATCCCGTAAGATTTATAAAATCAGGCAGTTAGATTAATCTGCCGTTTTATACCTCCTTGCTCCTAGTCCAAATTTTATGAAATTATCCCAATTCAAGTTCAATTTACCAAAAGAACTTATCGCAGAAACACCTGCAAAAACGCGTGATGATGCCCGCCTGATGGTGGTTCACCGCAAAACCGGCAAGATCGAACATAAATCGTTCAAGGATGTGCTTGGCTACTTCGGCGACGGAGACTGCATGATCCTTAATGATACCAAGGTTTTTCCGGCACGTATGTACGGAAACAAAGAAAAGACCGGTGCGAAGATCGAAGTTTTTCTGCTTCGTGAATTGAATGCCGAAAGCCGCCTCTGGGACGTTTTGGTTGATCCTGCACGTAAGATCCGGATCGGCAATAAGTTATATTTCGGTGATGATGATACGTTAGTCGCTGAGGTGATTGACAACACTACTTCGCGTGGACGCACGCTTCGCTTCCTTTTTGACGGTTCTTACGAAGAGTTCCGCAAAACGCTGAACGATATGGGTGAAACTCCGCTTCCGAAATACATCAAGCGTGCGCCGACCGAAGATGATAAAGAACGCTATCAGACGGTTTATGCTGCTAATGAAGGAGCAGTGGCCGCACCTACAGCCGGCTTGCATTTCAGCAAGGAGCTGTTGAAGCGCCTGGAGCTCAAAGGGGTGAACTTTGCGCATGTAACGCTGCATGTCGGATTGGGGACATTCAGAACCGTAGAAGTGGAAGACCTGACCAAGCATAAAATGGATTCAGAGCAGGCATACATCGGGGAAAAAGCATGCAATGTCATCAATCGCTCCCGCGAGAATCGTAAGAAGGTTTGTGCGGTTGGAACCACTACCATGCGTGCGATCGAAACATCAGTAAGCACAGATGGATATGTAAAACCATACAATGGCTGGACGAACAAGTTCATCTTTCCTCCGTATGATTTCAGCGTAGCGAATTGTATGATCACTAATTTCCATACACCTGAATCTACTCTGTTGATGATGGTTTGCGCGTTCGGCGGTTATGACCTGATCATGAAAGCATACAAAGAAGCGATCAAGGAAAAATATCGTTTCTACACCTACGGTGATGCAATGCTTATTCTATAAGAGTAAAACGTGAAAAGTAAAACGTGAAATGGTTGTTTGATCCCGATTCAAACAACCATTTTTTGTTTAGTATATTCGTATCGTGAAGAAATATGTGATCATAGTTGCCGGTGGAAGCGGAACACGCATGAAGAGCGAGGTTCCCAAGCAGTTCATGGAGCTGAAGGGACAGCCGGTGCTGATGAGGACGATGCAGAAATTTTCTGACGTTTATCCCGATATCCATATCATTGTTGTATTGGCGAAAGAGCTCGAAGAGAGCTGGAAGCAACTTTGCATACAATATAATTTTAAGCTGCAGCATGAAGTGACCGGAGGAGGTGAAACGCGCTATCATTCCGTAAAGAACGGACTGCAGCTGGTGCCCGGCTCCGCTTGTGTAGGGATCCATGATGCAGCCCGGCCGCTGGTGAGCGAGTCAACGATCCGCGCGGCATTTGAAAAGGCAATTTCCGATGGAAATGCGAGCCCGGTCGTTCCTGTCACCGATTCCATACGTTTTCTGAAAGACAAAGAGAATTGCGCGCTGGACAGAACAAAATACGTAGTAGTGCAAACGCCGCAGTGCTTTCACGCAGATCTGATCAAAAAAGCGTTTGAAAAGCCTTATCGTCCGGAGTTCACGGATGACGCAAGTGTGCTGGAAGCGTTTGGAGAGAAGATCAACCTTGTGGAAGGAAACCCGGAGAACATTAAGATCACAACCCCGCAGGATATGGTCGTTGCGGAGGTGTTGATGGGAAATTAAGATTTCGGTGTCATTTTATTAATGAATTCTTCTGCCCAGTCGTGATAGCCTCTGCTGTCTTCAAATCTAAACCTCGATTTCACCTGCTTGCTTCTGTATTCTTTTATTTTTTGCAATGCTTTTTCAGGTTGACCGAGATGGATGTGTGTGGTAATAACGGAATCGCTATTCTGTTCTTCATCCGCTAATAAAGCATGGAGATAACCAGGTTCGTCTTTAACAGTGGCGCTATGTTCGTTTACCTTTTCTTGGATAAGTTCCAGTAAGCCTTTTATTTCGCGAACAGGGTCGTCAATTGTTGCAAATTCAACGTTATAGCTAAGTATAGCAGGCGATTTAACACTGAAAGCTGCGACTGGCCGGAAAGTAACTGGTTGCTTTTTATTTCCTGGTTCATTGTCCCAAAAAAGATTGTCCAATTCAGCGGTTTAAATGCGAGCCAGCCACCGATGATGTTTTTTTTCCAGTGAAGAGAAAAATTTGCGTGGTAAAGCATTCGTCCCACTTTTTTGACAATATAATCGCGCCTGAACTTCCATCCGCCCGTTTTTGAAAATTCTTTCACAAATTTCAGGATTATCTTTTCCTTTTCGCTTTCTTTCATTGGCGTTACACAATTTTCGTCACTTCCGTCCGCTCTGTGATTCTCCCTCCTTCAATATGCTCCAGAAAATTCAATCCCGGTTTTTTCCCTTTTTCGATCGTTCCCATTTCATCGAGATCCAATAGCTCCGCACCATTTTTGGCTGACCATTGCAGCAATGTCTGCAATGGAATAGCCGGATAGTATTTTGCGATCGCTTTCAATTCATCAAGAACAGATAAACTCCGGTTTGAGGCCAGGCTGTCGGTTCCGATCGTTACGTTCAGATTTTCACGAATAAAAAGATCATAATCGGGCAGCTTATTTTCGATAAAAAGATTGGCGTTAGGACACGTAGCGAAGTAGATCCTGGAATTCAGATCTTTGATATTGGATCTTAACCAATCGATATCTTCCGTCCTTGTGAAGGTGTTGTGCACCAACAATATTTTTTTTGCCGCAGTTAAAAATGGTAAAGTGGATCTCAGGGAATTTAGCCCTGTTTTTCGCATGAGGGAAGGATCAATGCCCATGGCTTTGAATGCCTCATACATAGGACCGGAATTGCTGATGAACAGCTCACTTTCACCTTCGCTTTCCTGGTTATGAATGCTGATGATGCTGTATTTTGAGGCCTCGTTGATCAGTCTTAATAGTTCTTCCGACAATGTATACGGCGCATGTGGAACAATAGAATTCGACAGGTTGAGCTTTGAAGCGACGCCGCTCAGCCTTTTCCCGCCATCTAAAGTTTCCTTCGCTTTTCCGGGATGCATGCTGAAGATCTCGATGAAGGTATGATAATACAATTTTGTAAGCGCTTTTTGGCTGAATGTACTGTCAGTATTAGAAATATCCCCGACAGCGACGATCCCGTTGCGGATCATTTCTTCTTCTGCGTCTGCAATTGCTTTTTGAATTTCGGCTTCTGAAGTCACAAAGCGTTTGCCCAAAAGCTCGCCGATAAAGCCCGTCATGCCGGTGTTTTCAGAAAGTTTACCCCGCATGTGCGATAGCTCCAGGTGACAATGGGTATTGATGAACCCGGGGCAGATAATACCGTTGTAATGAATGTCAAAGGCGGTACCCTTTGGTCCGAGGTCCATGATCATTCCATCCTCGTCAATAGTGATAACTCCGCCCGGAATGGGTTCTGAGGAAAGAGGGAAAACGAAGTCGGCTGAGATCCTGCGCATAAAATTTAACGCTCAAAAGTACAAATTATTCCCTGCGGGGTGCTGATCTGTCGAATCCCTCTCTCCGAGCGGGAATTAATTCGTAAATTAGTCGGAATTTTCAGGGTTTTGGAAGAAAAAAAGGACATACGTGCATTATCGCTCGAAGAGCTGAAAAAGATCTTCGTGGAAAATGGCGACCAGTCATTCCGTGCAAAGCAGGTATATGAGTGGCTCTGGAAAAAGTCTGCGCGCACATTTGACGAGATGACGAACCTTTCAAAAGCGACCCGGGAATTGCTTGACAGGAATTTTGTGATCCGTGCCGTCGAGGTGGATGACATGCAGATCAGCTCGGACCGGACAATAAAAAATGCATTTAAATTATACGACAGCAATATTGTAGAAGGTGTTCTCATTCCGAGTACTACGAGGATGACAGCCTGTATCTCTTCACAGGTTGGATGCAGTCTTACCTGTAAATTCTGTGCCACCGGGCGGTTGGAGCGCCTGCGGAACCTGAATGCCGACGAGATCTATGACCAGGTAGTGCTGATCAGGGATCAGGCGGAATCGAAATACAAATTGCCGCTGACCAATATCGTTTACATGGGAATGGGTGAACCGCTTCTGAATTATAAGAGCGTATTGGAATCCATTGAGAAGATCACATCTCCCGAGGGCCTGAATATGTCGCCGCAGCGTATTACCGTGAGTACAGCTGGGGTAGCGAAAATGATAAAGAAGCTCGGTGATGACAATGTAAAGTTTAACCTTGCATTGTCGCTGCATGCGGCAAACGATGAAAAGCGTAACCGGATCATGCCGATCAACGAGAGCAACTCGCTGGACGCGCTGGCGGAAGCGCTCAAATATTTCTACGAAAAAACAGGAACGCGTGTAACGTATGAGTATATTGCGTTCAAAGATTTTAATGACGGGATCAGTGATGCGATGGACCTTGCGAAATTCTGTAAGCATGTTCCGTGTAAAGTGAATATCATCGAATACAACCCCATCGATGACGGAGAGTTTCAGCAAACCACTCCGGAGCGCCTGAATGCGTTTGCAAAGTGCCTGGAGAATAAGAACATCATCGTGAATGTCAGGAGAAGCAGAGGGAAAGATATTGATGCAGCCTGCGGACAGCTTGCGAATAAGAATAAGGACGGATTCGTAAAACGAAAATTGAAGGTGAAATAGAATGAAAGCATTTTCTATCATCTGTTTACTTATCGGAATGCTCCTGACGATCCTGGGCTGGCTGTTTAAGATCATGCATTGGCCGGGCTCGCTGATAGGAATGGTAACCGGTCCCCTGATCGTAATAACGGGGGCATTCATTTTAGTTCGAACGCTGAAACGCGAGAACAGAGAAGATAAAGCATGACCGTAAAGGAAATAAAAGCTCCCATAGAAAATGAAATGGCGGAATTTGAACAGAAGTTCAAATCCTCCATGAAGAGCTCTGTTCCGCTTCTCGATAAGATCACCCATTATATTGTAAAAAGGAAAGGCAAGCAGCTTCGTCCGATGTTCGTTTTTCTTTCTGCGAAAGCGACGGGAGCGATGAATGATTCCACGTATCGGGCTGCTTCGCTGATCGAGCTGCTTCATACGGCGACCCTTGTCCATGATGATGTGGTAGATGATTCAAATGAGCGGAGAGGTTTCTTTTCCGTGAATGCATTATGGAAGAACAAGATCGCGGTGCTGGTCGGTGATTTTTTATTGTCGCGCGGACTATTGCTTTCGGTGGATAATCAGGATTTTCATCTGCTGGGCATCGTTTCAAATGCGGTGCGTGAAATGAGCGAAGGTGAATTGCTGCAGATCGAAAAGGCGAGAAAGCTGGACATCGATGAATCGGTTTACTTTGATATCATCCGGAAGAAAACAGCTTCCCTGATCGCGGCTTGCTGCGCCTGTGGTGCAGCATCAGTAACAAAAGATAGTGCCAGCATCGAGCGCATGAGAGCGTTTGGAGAAGCAGTGGGAATTGCGTTCCAGATCAAGGATGATCTTTTCGATTACGGCGACGGATCCGACATCGGGAAACCGACGGGTATTGACATCAAAGAAAAGAAAATGACATTGCCGTTGATCTATGCATTGAACAATGCTTCCTTCTTCGATAAGCGGAGGATCACGAACATCGTTAAAAACAACAACAATGATCCGAAAAAGGTAGCGCAGGTGATCGAATTTGTTGTAAAGAGCGGCGGGATCCAGTACGCGGAGTCGAGGATGCGCGAATACCGTGACAAGGCTTTGAAGATCCTCTCGGAATTACCTGGTAGTGCAGCAAAAGATTCACTGGCGGCACTTGTAAATTATACAACGGAAAGAAAAAATTAAGATAAGATGAAAATGACAATGCTGCTTACATTGATCGGTCTGGCGGTTTTATCCTGTAAGAACGAGGCCGGAATGCAAAAAAAAGAAAACGCTGAAACTGCAGTAGTGAAAACCGACTCTGCGCTTACGACAACGTTCACGATCGCAGGAAGCCAGGATACAGTGGAAGTAAATGGCGACCATATCGAACGCTATAAGAACGGCGGGATCCGCATCCAGGGGAAAATGAAGGATGGAAAACGGGAAGGTCTCTGGAAGAGCTGGTATGAAGACGGGAAGCCATGGAGCGAAACAACATTCAAAGCCGGGATCAGGAACGGCAAAACGAAAACCTGGTATGAGAATGGAAATCCACGCTACGAAGGAGAATATACAAATGATAACGAAAGCGGGAAGTGGACATACTGGGATGAGTCGGGTAAAGAGGTGACAAAGAAAGATTACGATAAAAAACAACCGTAAAAAATACCAGATTAACCGCTGATTGTACCATTGTCAAGCTTTTTGACGCTGATCGTACGGTAGTTTGGTGTTTTTTAATTTATATTTGTGGAAGAAATTACTGGCATGAAAAAAAAATTATTTCTGTTTTCAACCCTTTTGCTCAGTATTGCATCCTGTACTTTTGAGAAGGGGGAAGCACCTACATTAGGTTGCAGTGTTATGTCTTTTTCAACCGATATTCAGCCGATCATAAACGCAAAATGCGCCACAGCAGGCTGTCATGTTTCAGGGGGAACCGGGCCCGGCGATTTTACGCTGTATCTCGATCTAAAAGGAAAGATCGACGGGGGAATATTTAAACACAGGGTTTTCGATCTGAAGGACATGCCTCAGGCCGGATCGCCGCCGCTGACCGAAGACGAGATCCACCGGCTGAAATGCTGGGTAGAGCAGGGAGCACCGAATAATTAAAAGGCATAGTTGTTGCAAAACGGGCCTGAAATCAAATAAAAACCTCAAGACCATGAAATTCTCCAGACTTTTCCTGCCGGTTGCCGCGCTTTTGCTGAGCAATGCAATGTTTGCACAGATCTATGTTTCAAAAAATTGTGAAGCTTCTTTTTTTTCGGCATCTCCGCTGGAAAATATCGAGGCGACTGCAAAAGTTCCAAAAACCTTCCTGAATGCTGCTACCGGCGATGTTCAGATCGAAATTACGAATACTGCCTTTGTTTTTGAAAAGCCGTTGATGCAGGAGCATTTCAACGAGAATTACATGGAAAGTGAAAAATTTCCGAAAACCGTTTTCAAAGGGAAGATCAACGAAAAAGTGGATTTTACAAAAGAAGGAGAGCAGAATGTGACCGTTACGGGCAAGCTCAATATGCATGGTGTAGAGAAAGAAATCACGGTTCCGGCAAAACTTAACATCAAATCCGGCGAGATCACCGTTCTTGCAAAATTCAAAGTACACATTGCCGATTATGATATTAAAGTTCCAAGCCTCTACGTACAGAATATCGCTGAAGATGTGGATATAAAATTAAGCGGGACAATGGTGCCAATCAAAAAGAACTAAGGATCTATGATGTTAAAAAGAATTGCAGTAACTGCTCTCCTGTTAACCGGCTCAGGACTTTTTGCCCAGGATATGCTTTCGATGCTGGATTCAGCCGGAGCAAAAAAAGAGCATGAAAAAGTAATTGCTACTTTCAAGGGCTCGAGGATCATTAATATGCAGTCGACTGAAACGGTGAAAAAGCGCACCATGGATTTCTCTGTCACGCACCGGTTCGGAAATATCGGGAAGGAAAGCGGCGGCGGCCCTCATCAATTATATGGTTTCGACAATTCGACCGACATCCGGATCTCTTTTGATTTTGGTATCACTGATAACCTTACACTGGGCGTTGCCCGGAATAAAATGGGCGAGATGCTGGATGGATCAGTGAAGTACAGAATGCTTCAGCAGACTTCGGATAATCACATCCCGTTATCGCTTGCTCTCTTCGGAGATATGGCGTATACGCCGATGCCAGCCAACCAGTTCTACAGCGGCATGGTGACAACTCCTGATTTTCACCAGAATGATATTCACCGTATTTCCTATTGCACTCAATTGCTTATCGCGCGAAAATTCGGCTGGAGGTTTTCGGCTGAGCTGGCACCAACTTTCCAGCATCGTAACTATGTGCTCGCAAGCATCAACCCGGATAATTTAGCGGAGGAAACAAACGACCTCATCTCGATCGGCGGTGGTTTCCGCTTCAAGCTCACAAAACGTTTCGGTATTATCTGCGATTACTTTTATACACTCTCTGATTATCGTAAGAATAATTCCGCAAATCCATTTTATAATCCATTGGCGATCGGAGTAGAGATCGAAACCGGCGGACACGTATTTCACCTGAATTTCACCAATGCATCCGGGATCATCGAGAACAATTTTATTCCCGGAACAACCGATAGCTGGTCAAAAGGCGGATATAAGTTCGGATTCAATATTTCCAGGGTTTTTAATCTTGGCAAAAAGAAGCACAAAGCTTCCTGATAGTGCATTGATCTGTTTACAGCGGCTGTTCCTTAAAGGACAGCCGTTTTTGTTTCCGCTGAAATTGGATTAACTTTGCGGTGCCAGCTCCATCCGATATGCCTATCGATACACTTCATACCACTTCAATCTTCGAAGGGCATCTCCTGCAACCCAAACATGAGAAGCCGGAGCTTCATTTCACTCATTTTGATTTCGGAATTGCGGCGATCCTGCTGGCCGCATTTGCTATATTCGTTTGGCTTTATGCATCTAACCGGAAGCGGCTCAACCAGGTTGTAAGAGCATTTTATGTCAGCCGGTATACCAATCAGCTGGGAAGAGATGAGCTGACACTGGGGAACCGCGTAACGATCTCGCTCGCAGTACTGTTCATTGTCACGTCCTCGCTGTTTGCAACCCAGGTGGCCGAATACTACCACTATTCTGATCCCTGTCATCGAACGCTCTTTTTCAGTAAAGCGATGTTGCTGATCACAGGAGCATACATTACTAAGTTGGCACTCGTCCGTTTTTCCGGATTCATTTTTCAAACCCAGAGGGAAACTTCCGATTATACGCTGCTGATCTTTCTTTTTTGCGATACATTGGGGCTGTTCCTTTTGCCGGTAGTGATCTGTCTTGCTTTTGTGAGCAATATCCCCCCTTTGATATTCATCTACGGGGGCCTTGGTTTATTTGCTATTTTTCTGCTAATCAGAATTTTAAGAGGTTTTTTGATAGGGTTAAATAGCGTCCGGGTTTCCAGATTCTATTTATTTTTGTATCTTTGCACGCTCGAAATACTCCCGTTTGTGGTTATCGTGAAGCTTTTTATGATAAATCTGCAGTAGCGGAAGGATTGCGAAAGGATTTTGTTTGTTTCACTTTAAATGCAGCAGAATTGAAAGTAAAAACTTTACTTGTATCTCAGCCTAAACCCGAAGGAGACAAATCGCCTTACCTTGATCTTGCAAAGAAGTGCAATGTAAAGATCGATTTTCGCCCGTTCATCCAGATCGAAGGGGTGTCTGCACAGGATTTCCGAAAAGACAAAGTCAACATCTCCGAACACACTGCTGTGATCATGACGAGCCGCAATGCGGTGGATCATTATTTCCGCATGTGCCAGGAAATGCGCGTCACTGTTCCGGAGACAATGAAATATTTCTGCGTTTCGGAATCGACTGCATTTTATCTGCAGAAATATGTTTTATACCGTAAGCGCAAGATCTTCCATGGAAAGCAAACGGTTTCCGACCTGATGGAAGTGATCAAGAAGCACAAGCAGGAAAACTTTCTTCTTCCCTGTTCAGATATTGCACGCGAAGAGATCGCCGATAAATTGGATGAGGCAAAGATCAAATATACGAAGGCAGTTATGTTCCGCACAGTTGCGGCTGATCTGAGTGATCTTGCTAATGTGAATTATGACATCCTGGTGTTTTTTACTCCCGCCGGGATCAAATCGCTGTTCAAGAACTTTCCAAAATTCAAACAGAATAAGACCCGGATTGCATGTTTTGGCCCTACTACAGCGAAAGCGGTAAAGGAAGCCGGACTTAACCTCGATATTCATGCTCCGAGTCCGAAAGCGCCTTCCATGACCATGGCCCTGGAGCAATACATCACGGCAGCCAACAAAGGGAAATAGTCCGGTGATGCCGTTTATCAGCTAACCGGCGCACTTGTCACAAACTCCCGGCCGGAGCGGGACCTTAACCGTAAATTTCAGATAGAATGCAAACCTTTTCCAAGAATGAGCGTTTATGCAGCCAGGTGCTGATTGAACGGCTGATGGAAAAGGGCCGCACTTTCAATCATGCTCCGTTTCGCATCAGCTGGATGACAATCGAAAAGAGTGCAGCGCCGGTCAGAATCCTGATCAGTGTTCCGAAACGGAATTTCCGGAGAGCGGTGGATCGCAATAAGCTTAAGCGAAGGATCAGGGAAGCATACCGGAAAGAGAAGCAAAAAGTATACGAGGTGCTGCTGGAAAAGAAAATACTGCTGAGTGTTATTTACACGGCAAAAACAAAGATCGAATACAAGGAGATCGAGCAGAAAATATCGGAGGCTCTTGACCGTTTGAATAAAGCAATGATGCAGTGACATGAATATCGTGAAAGCAGTCGGAATTCCATTCAGCTATTTATTTATCGGGATCATCAGGGTCTACCAGTATACGATTTCTCCTTTGTTGGGGCCCGCCTGCCGCTTCGAACCTTCGTGTTCACAATATGGAGTGGAGGCCTTCAAAAGGCACGGATTTTTTAAAGGTTTTGTGCTTACTGTAAAGCGTGTTTCAAAATGTCACCCCTGGGGCGGACATGGGCACGACCCGGTTCCATAGGAGTATTGAAGCATTTTCTCCGGCCGAGGGGTTGATCCGGTTTAACAAAATATAACAGCCCTGATTTGAAGTAACAATTGCCGGTTCGTAAATTCGTGAAGTAAGTCCGTAACGGCATCGTGGAAAGTCCGTTCTTAGTATAGCAAAATAGAATAAACCTGCCGTTCAGGTTTTGTAATGAATTGATATCTTCAACCATGAAAAAAATTTTAAGCAGATCCCGTTTCGCGATCGTTATTCTTATAGCAGGAGGATATGCATTGTTCTCCATGAGCTTTGTCGATAACTACTTCGAAGTATCAAAGAATCTCGACATTTTCGCAACACTTTTCCGTGAGCTCAATATTTATTACGTAGATGAGACCAATCCCGGGGACCTGATGAAAAAAGGCATCGACGACATGCTGGAATCACTGGATCCCTATACGAATTACATTCCTGAATCCGAGATCGAAGATTATCGTTATATGACCACGGGCCAGTATGGCGGTATCGGCGCGCTGGTACGTCAGCAAGGTGATTATGTGGTGATCTCGGAACCGTATGAAGGTTACCCGGCACAGAAAGCGGATCTCCGGGCGGGAGACAAGATCCTGAAGGTAAATGACATTGACGTAAAAGGAAAGAAAACGGATGATATCAGCAAATATCTGAAAGGCCAGGCAAGCACAACGATCAAGCTCCTGGTGGAAAGAGAAGGAGAGAAAAAGCCGCTGGAAAAATTGATCAGCAGGGAAGAGATCAAGATCAAAAGTGTTTCGTACTCGGGTATGCTGACAAAAAATGTCGGCTATATCAAATTGACAGGCTTTACTGAAAATGCTGCTGCAGAAGTAAAAGATGCATTGCTGGAACTGAAGAAAGATCCGGATTTCAAAGGGCTTGTTTTTGATCTTCGCGGAAATCCGGGCGGACTGCTGAAAGAGGCAATTGATATTGTGAATCTTTTTGAAGACAAAGGGACCGAAATCGTAAGTACAAGGGGAAAAGTGAAAGATTGGGATAAGGTTTACAAGGGAGGAAACTCTCCTGTGGACACTTCCGTTCCGATCGCTGTCCTGGTCGACCGAGGCTCAGCATCCGCTGCGGAAATTGTTTCAGGTTCACTGCAGGATCTTGACAGAGGTATAATTATCGGTCAGCGGTCCTATGGAAAAGGACTGGTTCAGCAAACCCGTCCGCTAAGCTATAACGCACAGCTGAAAGTAACCGTTGCGAAATATTATATCCCAAGCGGAAGATGTATCCAGGCGCTCGATTATACACATCGTAATGAGGACGGCAGTGTGGATAAAGTACCCGATTCGCTGATCTCAGCATTCCGCACAAAGAACGGGCGCATTGTTTATGATGGCGGCGGGATCGCACCCGATGTCAGCCTGGAGGCAAATAAGTTCAGCGGCATTCTCGGTAGTCTCGCTTCCAAGAACCTGATCTTTGATTATGCTACGAAGTACCGTATCGCGCATGAAACAATAGTTCCTGCAAAGGAGTTCCGTCTCACAGATGCAGAGTACAATGATTTTGTTGCGTTCCTTTCGGATAAAGAATATGATTATACAACAAAGGCAGAACGGGCGCTGGAGGATTTCAAGAAGGATGCTAAGGAAGACAAGTCGTTTTCCGCGATCAGTCCGGACATTGATGCACTGAAAGCGAAGATCACCCACAATAAAAAAGAGGACCTGATCACATATAAAACAGAGATCAAAGAATTCCTTGAGGAAGAGATCGCATCCCGTTATTATTTTCAGAATGGGCGCCTGGAATCGCAGCTGAAAGACGATAAAGAGATCCTTGAAGCGTATGCGCTGCTTAATGATTCTGAAAAATATAATAAAGTGCTGACGACGATTGGAAAAGCCGAGCACCCGTTCTTCGATCCTCAGAAGCAAAAATCCGGTAAATAGGCGGATCGCGCAGGTAAATATTGTCACCCGAAAGGCTCCGATTGGAGCCTTTTTTTGTTTCTTTGCATGCAATTTATCGGTGACATTTGCGTTACGGTTGAATATGAGGAAATCGCTACTCCCCCCGGTCTGGCATCACTACATTTACATTTTTGCACTGGTCATTTTAGTGGTCGGATTGCCATTGTCGCAATTCCTCATGAGTCTTTCCCAGATCATTCTTGCTGCAAATTATCTCCTGGAAGGAAACCTGGTCGGGAAATGGAGATCGTTTTTTAAGAACAAGACCGCTCTCGTTCTGTGCTCCTTGTTTTTAATGCATTTTATCGGGCTGATCTGGACCTCGGATTTTGATTTTGCATGGAACGACATTCGTGTAAAAATGCCACTGCTGGTTTTACCGGTGATCCTTTCAACCGCTCAGCCGATCTCAAAAAAGAACTTTGAAATAATTCTTTACTTTTTTGTTGCGGCAATTTCTGTAGGCACCGTCATCAGCATGTTCGCTTTGGCAGGATATATTAACGGTGAAGCCGGAACCAGAGTTGTAGATGTACGCGAAGCATCTATTTTCATTTCACACATTCGTTTTGCATTGCTGATCGACATCGCGATTTTCGTTTGCGGCTATTTTATTTATCATTCAAAAAATAATTTTTTCCGGTTATGCGGGATCATTCTGATCATGTGGCTGGTTATTTTCCTCGTGATCATTGAGTCTATGACTGGCCTGGTCGCATTGGGGTTGGCTTCCGTGATCGTAGTGCTCTTCGCTGCTCTGCGTTCGTCTAAAAAAGTGTTGAAGATCGCCGGGATTGCATTTGTTTTCGGTGTTATCGGCTTTGGGGGATTTGTTGTTTCCTGCCTGATGCAGCCTCCGCTTCCGACAGAAAAAATTGATTTTTCAAAAACCGACTGGCTGACACCGCGCGGAAAGGTTTACTACACCGATTCAACGGCGAGAATGGCGGAGAATGGCCACCTGATCTGGACCTACGTTTGTGACGAAGAATTGGAATCCGCATGGAACAAACGGAGCGGGATAAAATTTTCCGGAACTGATCTAAAAGGGAATCCGCTCCGTTATACGCTGATCCGTTTTCTCGCTTCAAAAGGCTTACGGAAAGATCAGGATGGCGTAAACGCTCTGAGTGACGATGAGGTGAAGGCGATCGAAAGGGGAGCAGTAAATGTCGATTACCAGGATATTTCAAGCATTGCAGGAAGGCTGCACGAGATCAAATGGGAGCTCGATCTGTATCATGAAACCGGAGACCCGAATGGACATTCGCTGACAATGAGATTTGAATTCTGGAAAGCTGCACTGAAGATTATTAAGGCACATCCGCTGATCGGTGTTGGCACCGGAGATCTTGCAGTTGCATACAAGGATCAATACAGGAAAATGAATTCTCCGCTGAAGGAAGAATGGAGGTTGCGCTCACACAACCAGTATCTCGCGATCGGTATCGGATTCGGCTTGGCGGGTCTTTTATGGTTTCTTTTCACATTGTTTTACCCGATGATCCATGAAAAGAAAATGTTCGATTACCTCTATATCACATTCTTCATTATCGCAATTGTTTCCTTCCTTACGGAAGACACACTGGAAACACAGGCCGGTGTAACCTTCTTTGCATTCTTTAACGCATTCTTTTTGTTTCGCACACGTCAGACCCCGACTAGTCAGACCCCAGTGGTTTCCAAAACCCCCGGGGTCTCTGCGGTTTAACCCCCGGGGTCTTCACGCTGCAGCGAGGACGAATTTTCCTTACCTTTACCGCAATGTCATTCGATCACCCGATACAGCGTGTACAGCGGAATGCTGATCCTTCTGCGAAGTTCTCCATTATAATTCCGACATGGAATAATTTAGAATACCTCAAGCTCTGCATCGGAAGCATTCGTAAAAACTCCAGCCTCAAGCATCAGCTGATTATTCATATCAATGAAGGGATCGATGGAAGTCTGGACTGGATCAGATCACAGGAGGAGATCAGTTATTCATACAGTGAGAAGAACGTCGGCGTATGTTATGCGCTGAACAGTTGCAGGGAACTAGTGAAAACGGATTACATTCTTTATATGAATGATGACATGTATGTTTGCCCGGATTGGGATAAATACCTTTGGGAAGAAATTGAAAGAACCGGACATGACAATTTCTTTTTTTCTTCTACCAGCATTGAGCCGGAGCCGCAAAGTAATTGTATGATCGGACATGATTTCGGGAGAGATCTCGCGACGTTCAATGAACGGGAATTGCTTGCGGAATATGCAACGCTTCCTTTTCACGACTGGCAGGGAGCGACCTGGCCACCGAATGTGGTGCACAAAGATCTCTGGGATAAAGTGGACGGCTACAGCAATGAATTCTCACCCGGTATGTACAGCGATCCGGATTTTTCCATGAAGCTTTGGCAAGCCGGAGTTCGCTTATTTAAGGGCGTCAGCAAAAGCCGTGTGTATCATTTTGGGTCAAAGTCTGTTAAGCGGGTGAAGCAAAATGCAGGCTACAAAAAGTTCCTGGAAAAATGGGGAATGACAAATAGTACGCTTTCTAAATACTATTTACGCCGCGGAGAAAAATTCACGGGTCCGCTGCCGGAAGCGAGCGTACCATTGGCGGCGAAAGTGAAGAATTGGGTGAAAAAACTCTAAGAATGGATTTAGCTGAAATAACGGACCAGTTGCGTAAACGCCTGATGGAGTATCGGCAGGTACAAGCTGGAAAGGAAATTAGTAGTCACATAAATGCGATTGATATTTCACTTTCACTTACTGAACTTGGTTTAAGGCAGATCCCTATTAGAAAGATCAGCAAAGAGGAGGAGAATTGGTTCCGGGCGGGATATCATCTTTCGATGGTTCTTGAAAATAGTGAGTGGGAAGATCTATATAACTTATATAGCAAATTAGTTCAAGAAGTGGAAAAGCAAAATTATTTTCGTTAGCGACTCTTAATATATCTTCTTAATTTCTGATATTTCAAATATGAATGCCTTGCCGATACCCGGCAGATCCTGAACCCCGCAGCACCATCAAGAAATCCGAGCTTGAGGAAATAATCCGAAAGAAATTTTACCGCGGGACTGAACCACAGTTTCAGTAACGAAGCCTTTTTACCGCGTTTGAACATATCTTCCGCGGCCAGCGTAGAGAACTTTTCCGTCTGGGCAAGATGCTGTTCATAGCTATAGTATGAATAATGCAGCAGATCGCCTTTTAATAAGATCGCTGGTTCTTTTGATTCGATCACGAGTTTCTCATGAATATGTCCTTCCCACTTTGTAATTCTTCTGTCGAAGATGCGGATCTTTGTGTCAGGATACCAGCCACAGTGCCTGATCCAGGAACCGCAGTAGTTGGTGAGACGATGAAATTTAAAGGTTTTTAAGTCAGCTCCTTTTTTGGCTTCGAGGATCGATCTTTTCAATTCTTCAGATGGAGCCTCATCCGCATCAAGTGAAAGCACCCAATCGTATTTTGCCTGTGCATTTGCAAAATTTTTAGTCGCAGAATAACCATCCCATTTGCGCTGAATGAAATTTACATCGAATTTTTTACAGATCGCTTCCGTTTGGTCCGTAGAGAATGAATCCACCACCACAATATCGTCGGCAATCTGCTGAATCGATTCAAGACATCTTCCGATGTTCTTTTCTTCGTTGAAGGTAATGATGACGACAGAGAGCTGAGGCATAAATGTAAATTTAGGAATTTTTGCTGTTGCCGGATGAAATTAACCGCAGAGAAAAAGGAGAAATTGAAGGGTGACGCGGAGAAAGGAAGGATAGATTCTCGGGTCCTCTGCGTAGCAGCTCCGCTCTCGCTGCGGTAAAAAATAGTTATATTTGTTATATATGTCTGACACTTCCACACTCATCAAGCAATTGCAGCAGGGCGATAAAAAAGCACTCGCCCGCTGTATCACGATTGTTGAGAATGAGCTGGAGGGTTACGAAGAAATTTTAACCTCTTTAGAATTCAATCCGGGAATTCCTGTTGTCGGAATTACCGGCCCGCCCGGTGCGGGGAAAAGCACGCTCATTAACGTGGTCATCAAAAAGCTGACGGATGCAGGAAAATCCGTGGGCATCATTGCGATCGATCCGACCTCTCCGTTTAACTATGGCTCTTTATTGGGTGATCGCTTGAGGATGGCGGAGCATTTCAATAACGACAATGTTTTTATCCGTTCACTCGCCACACGGGGCTCGCTGGGCGGACTGTCGGCAAAAACAATCGAGATCGTGGATGTAATGAGGGCTTTTGCATTCGATTATATTTTTGTAGAAACCGTGGGTGTCGGACAAAGCGAAGTAGAAGTGGTTGGATTGGCTGATACAACAGTGCTTGTGCTGGTACCTGAATCAGGCGATGATGTGCAGGCGATCAAATCCGGCGTGATGGAGATTGCCGATATCTTTGTGGTCAATAAATCCGATCGCGATGGCGCAAATACATTTATCAGGAACATCATTCAGCTGGTTCATTCAAAAGCAGCTTCTGAATGGAATATCCCGGTGATCAAAGGAATTGCGACCAAAGGAGAAGGAGTGGAGGAGCTGATCTCTAATATTGATAAGCACCAATCGGTAACCGTGAATTCAAAACGTTCCTACCTCCTCGCCGAGAAAGCATACCGTTTGATCCAGAATCAGAAAATGAAAAGTTTTTCCAAGAAGGATCTTCAGAAGAAGATCGATGCAGAGCTGAAGAACAGGGATTTTAATCTGTATCGTTTTGTCCGCAACCTGGTTTAATTGCAGGTGAAGATCCGTTTGGACTTTGCGGCCCCATCTCCGAAGGCTTCCGCTTTTTTATACACCATGCAAGCATTTAGCTTGTCTCCCATGTCTTCATAACATTCGCCGAGCTGCATAAGTGCTGTAATATAATCGGGCTTGAGGCTTACGGCTTTTTTAAAATAATTCAGCGCTTCCGCGTATTTTTTCTGGTCAAGAAGAATCGAACCAATATTGTTGTAGGGCATTTCATTTCCTGGGCTAAGCTCAATGGTTTTTTTATAGTACTCCATAGCTTCTGTCGTGTTCCCGAGATGCTGCAGCGCGACACCGAGTGATACGGTCGCATCCGGTATATTCGGATTCAGCGCCAGTGCTTTTTTATAATCCACTATCGCATCTTCGAATTGCTCCATTTTGCGTTTGTCTTTACCCCGGATGTAATAAAAAAATGCGGAATCCGGATATATGACAAGGAATTTATCAAGCAGACCGACGCATCCTTTCCAATCTCCCACAGCTTCATCTTTCACCATTTCCCTTACGAGATCATCGCCCGGGAGCAGGTTCTTTGGCAGCAGGTCCCTGCAGTGGTCGAGCATATATATATGCGGCTGCGATAATCCATGTTCTTCCTGCTCATCGTTCATCGAAAGCTCATAGGATCTTTTCATGTACTTGCATATATTGGTTTTTTCGCCCAGGGAATCCAGGGCCAGTGCAAGGTAATACCATGGCGCAGGATCATCCGGCTCAAGGTCCGTGATTGCCAGGTAATCTTTTTTAGCTGTTTTAAAATCCCCGATATTGACACTGAGCTCAGCGCGCGAGCTTAATCCTTTAATACTGTATGGAACAGCCTCAAGCAGGCGGTTCAGAACCGCGATTGCTGTTTTAAACTGGCTCCTGGCCGTATAGAGAGAAACCGCCTGCACATACGCTCCTTCGTTTTTCGGTTGCATCCTGATCGCGATATCGTAATTATACCAGGCTGCCTGGGT
Organism: Bacteroidia bacterium; assembly: GCA_045805205.1. Classification (GTDB taxonomy): domain Bacteria; phylum Bacteroidota; class Bacteroidia; order 2-12-FULL-35-15; family 2-12-FULL-35-15; genus 2-12-FULL-35-15. The sequence continues at coordinate 225,325 of JBJMLR010000010.1, forward strand.
ATTTCCGGAAAGATCATAAGCATCACCCCGCATGACCCAGGCTTCATAGAAGGTGGAATCAAGTGAAATGGCCTTTTCACAATTACGGATGATCTCCGGATATTTTTTCATGTCGAAAAGCGGACCGGTGCGCGCAAAGTATGCCTGCGCATTTTGAGGTGCTTTCGCGATGGCTGTATCACAATCGCGAAGTGCGTCTTCATCGTCATTTAATACATCATCTTTGAACCTGGCTCGTGCGATGTACATTTCGGGATTTCCATTGCTCACTTTAATTGCTCTGTTCAGATAGTCCATCGCTTCCGGCAATTCATTCATGCTGCGATAAAAATCACTGAGTTCAGTATAGATATCGGGATTTTTAGGAAATTCTGCGAGCAGCTCATCGCAGTATTTTCTTGCATTTTTTTTGTCGTTCAGCAGAACATAGCAACGGATCCGGTTAGCGCGGGGATTGATATATTCCTTATCGAGTGAAGCAGACTTTGAATAGTCGCTGATCGCTTCCGTGTATTTATGCTCATCCTGCAATAAGAATCCGCGATTATTGTACAGGATGGAACTGTCGGGATAAAGCGTGATCAGTTTCTCGATATCTTTCATCGATTCGCTATACCGGTGCATTCCCATCAAAAGCACCGAACGGTTAACAAGTGCTTCGTAACCATTTCCTTTTTTTGCAATCGCGTTTCCGTAGTCCTTCAGTGCGGCATTCTGATCTCCTATCACAGCGTTAACAGATGCGCGGTCAAAATAAGTTTCGTAAGTGGCATCGCCGCTTTTTATTGCCGAATCCAGCGTGGCAAGCGCATAGGAAAGCGCTTCCTGCTGCATGCTTTTCCAGTTGGCAAGTCCACTCAAGCTGCGGGTTATTGCAACTTTCGTGGTGCTCACTGTGTCGTGCGAAAACACATTTAAGGAGACGATTAGAAATAAGAAGAGGATCTTTTTCATACGAAAATTATTCCTGGTAGTACACCCGTTTTACCCTCCTCGACACATTCGTCAGCACTTCATAAGGAATGGTTCCGATATCCCTTGCGACCTGCGTAATCGGATGGGCATCGCCAAACACGATCACCTCGTCGTTTTCATTTGCATGAATATCCGTAATGTCGATCATGCACATATCCATACATACATTCCCGATGATGGGTGCGGGTTTTCCTCTCACGATCATTTTTCCCACTCCGTTGCTGAGCTTTCTGCTGAGTCCGTCGGCATAGCCGATAGGAACGGTTGCGATCTGGATATCACGGCTGGCAAATCCTTTTCTGCTGTAGCCGATCGTTTCATTTGCGGGAATATTTTTGATCTGCGAGATGCTTGTTTTGAGTGTGCTCACATTTTGCAGCTGTGCCTGCTCCGTAGCATTGGCGCCAATTCCGTATAAGCCGATTCCAAGCCGGACCATCTCAAACTGTGCATCAGGAAAGCGGGAGATCCCGGCCGAGTTCAGAATGTGTTTCAGGATCGGATAATTGAAATGCGTTTTGATCTTTTCACTCATTGCGTTCAGCTTTTTGATCTGCTGCCACGTGAATTCATCATGCTCTTTTTCATCGCTGGCTGCGAGGTGTGAAAAAACCGAACGGATCGTAAGGTGTTTATTATTGCTGATCCGGACGATGAGCTCGTTTACTTCATCCTCCTCAAACCCCAGCCGGTGCATTCCGGTGTCCAGCTTAAGATGGATAGGAATAGGTTTTGCGTTATTGCGTTCGCTGCGCTTGAGCGTTTCTTCGAACAATCCCAATACGCGAAAGCTGTAGATCTCCGGTTCCAGGTTATACTGGATCATCGCGTCATAGCTCTGCTCTTCCGGGTTCATTACCATGATCGGCATGGTGATGCCTGCTTTGCGAAGCTCAATCCCTTCATCGGCGTAAGCAACAGCCAGATAATCGACACGATGAAATTGCAGGATATTTGCGATCTCAAAGCTGCCGCTTCCATAGGAGAATGCTTTCACCATCGCCATGATCTTTGTATCTGCTTTGATCCGCGAGCGAAAATAATTCAGGTTATGAACGATCGCATTCAGGTTGATCTCCAGAACGGTTTCATGTGCTTTTTGCTGTATGACTTTGCTGATCGCCTCAAATCCAAATGCCCTTGCACCTTTCAGCAAGATCGTTTCATCACGGAAAAAAGAGTTGTTGAATTGCTGAAGGAACTCAGCAGTGGACCGGTAGAAGCTCTTTTCCACGTCGAACCGGTCGGCCTGCGAAGAAATTCCTTCACCGATCCCGATCAGTCTCGAAATACCTTTCTTATGGATGAGTTCGGCCACTTCTTTATAAAGTGTTTCATCGTTTTGTCCGCTCTGCAGGATATCCGAAAGGATCAATGTTTTCTTCGGATGCTGCTTCTGCTGGTTCAAAAAGTCCAGTGCGATCGCAAGGGATCCCAGATCTGAGTTATAGCTGTCGTTGATGATCGAGCAATTGTTAATACCTTCCTTCAGCTCCAGCCGCATTGCAACCGGACTGAGGAACTTCATCCGTTCCGCGACCACGCTGTTTTCATAACCGAGATATAGCATTACTGCCCAGCAATGAATAGCGTTTTCAATGCTTGCTTCATCGGTGAAAGGAATTTGAATACGAATGAAATCATTTTTGAAAACGCCCTGGATCTCACACTCGGTTGAACTTTTAGTGATCCGGCCGATCAGCAGATCCGCGCGTAATTTTTTCGACCAGGTAAATAACTTTGTCCCGGCAAATGTTTTATCGTTATTGATACTGTCATGGATCTGCAGGTAATCCTTACAATAGATCAGCACTTCTGCACCGGGGAATAACTTTAGCTTTTCTTCGACTTTCTGTTTCTGGTTGTCGAAATTCTCATCGTGTGCCTGCCCGATATTGGTGATCAGTCCGATCGTTGGATCGATGATCTTTTCAAGCAATTCCATTTCATCCGGCTGGGAGATCCCGGCTTCGAAGATTCCGAGATTGTGCTCTTCGCTGATCTGCCATACAGAGAGGGGAACACCGACCTGCGAGTTAAAGCTCTTTGGTGAGCGCACAATGTTCTTATCTTCGCGCATCAGCTGAAACAGCCATTCTTTTACAATGGTCTTGCCGTTGCTGCCGGTGATTCCGATTACGGGAATGCTGAATTGCCGGCGATGGTATGCACAAAGATGCTGTAGTGCGGCCAGCGTATCTTCCACGAGAACAAATGAGGAGGCGCTATACAGATCCGTATTCAGCGGGAGCGTCGATACAACAAAATTGCGAACGCCTTTTTCATAAAGATCGGTGAGATATGCATGGCCGTCGTGCCGTTCTCCCCGGATCGCAAAGAAAAGCGAAGTTTCTGCATTGCTCAGCTTACGGCTGTCGATGAGCAGGTTCCGGATCGGCGAGGAATGATCTCCGGTACCGGAAAGTTTTCCGTTGATGATATTGGATATGTCGGAAATAGTGTAGTTCATTATTTTGTTGTCACTTCTACAAAGCAATCACGGCAAAGCGGTTCGTAATTATTGATTTCGCCGAGGACAACCAATGCTGCGTCGTCAGTGATCCGGTGTGAATGGTTAGCGATGTTTCCGCAGCGCATGCAGATCGCATGAACTTTTGTAACGTGTTCGGCGATAGCAAGCAGCGCCGGCATCGGTCCAAACGGTTTCCCGAGATAATCCATATCGAGTCCTGCTATGATCACACGCACACCGCTGTTGGCAAGCTGATTGCAGACAGCCGGAAGACCTTCGTCAAAGAACTGCGCTTCGTCGATGCCGACAACGTCTACATCATTTGCAAGGAGAAGAATATTGGAGGATGCCTCAACCGGCGTAGAGTGAATAGAGTTGCTGTCGTGGGAAACCACTTTCACAGAATCATAGCGGGTATCGATCTTCGGCTTAAAGATCTCGACCTTCTGGCGGGCATATTGGGCTCGCTTCATCCTGCGGATCAGCTCCTCGGTTTTGCCCGAAAACATAGAGCCGCAAATGACCTCGATACAGCCTTTTCGCTTATTCGGGTGAATGGTATTTTCGAGGAACATGGAGCGTATAAAAATTCTTTTCGGATTGCCAATTAAAGCGTATATTTATTGCACATTAAAGGCACAACAAATCTAACGAAAAAAGCGTTTTGTCCTTTAACCCGCTGAATAAAGTTTTATGAGCAAGTCATCTATACGAAAAGAGATCGCAGCCCTGATCAACAGTATCAAGGAGCACTCTGACAATATTGGCGACAAAGAGCACATTCCCCAGCTGGAGCTCGAGTTGATCCTTCACAAGATTGAAAAGCTCTATCAGAAATCCATTGTATTTAATCATCTGAATTCAACTCCTATAGCCGACCGGAATGTAACCGCCGAGACGGAGTCCGGGAAGAAAACCGCTGTTTCCCTTGAAACTCCGAAGGTGCAGGTAACAACTGAGCAGAAGCCTGTCGATCTTTTTGGCTCGGAGCTTCTCCCGGCAGCTGAAAAACCGAAAGCAGAGAAAAAGACAGAAAAGAAAGAAGAGAAGAAAGAGGAAAAGAAAGAGGAAAAGGCACCGGCAAAAAATATTCTCAAGCCATCAATAGATGATCTTAACAAGGCGCTTGGGCTGAATGACAAGTTCTTGTTTGCAAATGACCTGTTCGAAGGAAACATGCAGGAGTTCAATATTGCCATTCAGCAATTGAATACCGCCGAAACAATTGAGTCGGCGATGGAATATATCAGCAGCCTGCAGCAGCTCTATGAATGGGATGCGGAGAAGGAATCGGTAAAGCGCCTCATAGACCTTGTTGACCGCAGATATAGCTAGTTATTATAAATTATGAATTCTAAGTTATGAGTGCTTATTTTCGCAGGGGTTCCTCCTCATTTTCATCTCATCACTTCACTACTTCCTTACTTCTTGTTGCGTTATTCCATTTCACATTTTCTATTTCCTGCTTTTCCCAGGAATCATCCAAAAGTGAAGTATACAAGTTTGGCCGGAAGGTCGTGGATACACTTACTTCTCCGGCTATGCACGGAAGAGGTTATGTAAACGGCGGCGACAGTATTGCGGCAGCATTTATCAAATCCGTGTTTCAGCGAACAGGTGTAAAAGCTTTCGAGAATCGCTATTATCAGAAGGTGACATTTCCGGTAAACGTTATTGACGACGTGGATCTGTATGTTGACGGAAAAGCGCTTTATCCGGGGAAAGACTACCTTCCCAATGCAGGAGCCCCGGCAAGATCAGGCAAAGCGGAGGTTGTATATGTAGATGAGGCACTGCTTGACAAAAAGAAGCTGAAGAAATTTATGAAGCTGAAGCTGGACGACAAGATCCTTGTTATCAGCGATACCGGTAAGCAGGATCCTCAGTTCCGGTTACTTCCGAAAGCAAAAATGACCGTGTGGCTGAAGGACAAGCTGACCTGGGATGTTTCCCAGCAGCAGCTTCCCGACGTGGAGTTCGATGTGCTCCGGTCCGCGATGCCTTCCATTCCGAAAGAGATGAGTTTTTCCGTGCGTTCTCATCTCATTCCGAATCATAAAACCCAGAACGTGATCGGTTATATTCCGGGATATGACTACAAGGATTCTTTTATTGTTTTTACGGCGCATTATGATCACCTCGGGCAGCTTGGAAAGAGTGTGTATTTTCCCGGCGCTAACGACAATGCCAGCGGCTGTGCCATGCTGCTGAACCTCGCAAAGTATTATAACAAGCTGGAGAACCGACCGAAGTACACCATCGTATTTATTGCTTTTTGCGGAGAAGAGGCCGGACTGCTCGGATCAAAGTATTTTGTGAATGATCCGGTCTTTCCTTTGAAAAATATCAAGTTTCTCCTGAACATGGATATCATGGGGACAGGAGAAGACGGGATCACAGTGGTGAATGGGTCTGTTTACAAAAAAGAATTTGATAAGCTGAAAGAGCTGAATACGGTGCTCCCGGATTCCACTTCGAAAAGTACTGTGCCGTATGATCTCCTGAAGGATGTAAAGATCCGCGGAAAAGCGGCAAACAGCGATCATTATATGTTCTCCGAAAAAGGAGTAAAAGCATTTTTTATCTACACGATGGGTGGTATAAAAGCATATCACGATATTTATGATAAGTCGGAAACACTCCCTTTGAATGAATTCGATGATCTTTTCAGGCTGATCACCAGGTTCTGTGATTATCTGCAGTTTGGAAAATGAACCATTAACCTGAACGTTAACTTGAAACTTTATATCGTTCCCACTCCTATCGGTAATCTCGAAGACATTACACTTCGGGCGATCCGGATTTTGAAGGAAGTGGATCTGATCCTCGCAGAAGATACCCGTACATCGGGTGTATTGCTGAAGCATCTTGGGATCAATAAGAAAATGTTTGCACATCACATGCACAATGAGCACAAAACAGTTGAGCTCATTTCTGAACGGATTTCTGCCGGCGAAAAGATCGCAATGATCACGGACGCCGGAACACCGGGAATTTCCGATCCGGGTTTTCTGCTTATCCGTGAGTGCATTTCAAAAGGAATTGATGTGGAATGTCTTCCGGGGCCAACGGCTTTTGTTCCGGCACTGGTGAATTCCGGCCTGCCGACCGACACCTTTTGTTTTGAAGGCTTTCTTCCGCAAAAGAAAGGGCGGCAGACCAAAATAAAAAACCTGGTGAAAGAAACCCGCACAATGGTATTCTATGAATCTCCCCACCGGCTGGTAAAGGCCCTGGAGCAATTCACCGAATTTTTTGGAGCGGGCCGCAGGGCATCTGTTTCGCGGGAGCTTTCAAAAATGTATGAGGAGAACAAACGCGGTACGCTTTCGGAGCTTACGGAATACTTCCGCGCGAAAACCGTAAAAGGCGAGATCGTGATTGTGGTGGCGGGATACTCTGAGAGCGGCGGAAATGAAAAATTTGCAGAGCAGGATCAGGAAGATTAAATTTGAGCCCCGATGAACTACGATACAAACGATAAAGCCGGTGCACCTCCGGGAACCATTGTATACTATGGAGAAGATCAAACCGACAAGGTCCGGATCACCCTCATTGAATATAATGAAAAGGAATTCACCGAGCGGGAGTTCTATGATATGGAGGAGTGCATTCAGTGTGCAAGTTCCGATAAGGTCACCTGGATCAATGTTGACGGGATCCACGATGTCTCGGTCATCGAGAAGGTCGGAAAACATTTCAAGATCCACCCGCTCACACTGGAAGACGTGGTTAACACCGATCAGCGTCCGAAATTCGAAGAATACGATAATTATGTTGTAGCGATCATGAAGATGATCTATTATGACACCGAGGTTCACGCCGAGCAGCTGAGCGTAGTTCTGATGGACGGAATGGTAATTTCATTCCAGGAAGCTCAGGGCGGAGATGCATTCGACCTGATCCGGAACCGCATCCGCGCCGGGAAAGGCCGGATCCGGAAAATGGGTGCGGATTATCTTGCTTATGCGCTCATCGATGCAGTGGTAGATTGCTATTTTACTATTCTCGAAAAGATCGGCGATAAAGTAGAAGTGCTGGAAGAGGAAGTGATTGCTGAACCTACTAAAGAAACAATGGAACAGCTGCACTACATGAAACGGGAAATGATCTTTGTGCGGAAAGCGGTGTGGCCGATGCGGGAGCTGATCAACAACATGGAGCGAAGCGAAACGGAGCTCATCACTCCGGGAACGGATATTTATCTTCGCGACGTCCACGATCATACCATCCGGGTGATCGATACGGTTGAAACTTACCGCGATCTCCTTTCGGGAATGATGGATATTTATCTTTCCAGTGTCAGCAATAAGATGAATGAGGTGATGAAGGTGCTTACGATCATTACCACGATCTTTGTACCTGTTACCTTCATTGCCGGGATCTATGGAATGAATTTCGATGTTATGCCGGAGCTTAGATGGAAATACGGATATGCGCTCACGTGGGGCGTTATGATCACCATCATTGCCTCCCTGCTTTACTACTTTAGAAAAAAGAAATGGTTATAATAAGTTATCAAAATCAATAGCAAGATCATGAAAACAAAATTTTTTGCCCTGTTCGCACTGCTGTTTGCAATGAACACAGCGTTTGCGGTATTAACGCCCGGCGATACGAATCAAACGGATAACAAAGGAAACAAAACGGGAGTCTGGAAGGAACGGATCGGTCCATCCGATTTTTATGGAAAATATGTGGATGGAAAAAAGGAAGGGCTATGGATCGGGTATCACATGAACGGCGTCATCAGCAATATCGACGAATATAAGGATGGAAAGCGGAATGGTTACAGCATTTCCATTGACAAGTCGGGATTTTATTTTCAGAAGGATACCTACGTTAATGATACGCTGAATGGGATCAGTATTTCTTACTATTCAGGAGCGAAGATAAAATCAGAGATCGCGTATAAAATGGGGGTGCTCGATGGGATCAAAATGGTTTATTATTCAGATGGCAAGCAGCAGGAGGAGGGCCATTATAAGAATGGGGTCCGGGATGGTGTTGCGAAATGGTTCTTTGCGGAAGGACAGCTGAGTGTAGAATATAACTACAAGAACGGAGTTCTGGATGGGCCGATGAAAACCTATCATAAAAACGGGAATGTAGCTTCAGAAGTGAATGCGGTTAATAATATAGAAGAAGGCGATTATCACGAGTATTTCGAAAACGGCAAGGTGATGGTTTACGGAAAATATGTTCATGGTAAAAAAGAAGGCCCCTGGAAAACCTATGATGAAAATGGTAAAGTGGTAAAGACTGAGAATTACAAGAATGATGTTGTGAAAAAGTGATCCGATAATCATTAAAAGGCAAGACCCCTGCGGTTTCTAAACCGTAGGGGTCCGTATTTTTAACCGGCAGATGAATTAAAAAAGCTAACTATTCGCGGGGCATTTCTTACAGCGCTTGTCTTCTTTGTAGCTCTTGCAGCATTTTTTCTTTTTTTTCCTGCACTCCATCGCTTCCGGATAAAAGCTCCACAGGCTCCAGGCTGTTTCTTCGGTGATTGCTTTCGGTATGAAATAAGTTCCCTGCATTGTCTGAAACAAAGGTCGGGGAACATTAAAGGCGAAACAATACCTAAAAAAGGGTAAAATAACGCAGCAAGCTTCCTTTAGATCTTCGTGAGTTTCTTAACCACAGCGCCATCACTGGTACGCATATTCAGCAGATACATTCCTCTTCCAAGGTTTTCATCCATTATAATGCCGATCTCGTTTTGACCTTCGTGAAATGAAGGCTGCACTATTTTCTGAACCACTTTCCCGGTAAGATCCGTGATCTCTATGTCCATCACTTCAGCTTTCGGAAGATAGAACTGCAGGGTGAATGAGCCGCTGAACGGATTCGGATATACCGCCACATTTTTATCATTCAATATGTTCTCGTTTACTCCAACATTGCAGGTTCCCGGCATATTTGCGTCCAGCCACGCGATCCGGTTGTGCATCCAGGTCTTCATATTTGTGATTTCACCGGCATAATCTGTTGCAAGCGGGCTCGGATTTGGCCAGGTATATACTCCCAGGATCGGCCATGCCTGAAAATGCCTTGCCTGTGCCTCATTGAGATAAGTTGCAAGTGAGTCGATATAATTATCCAGCACCGGAATGCTTAGTGTGGTCAGGCGGAGCTGATCCCAGCGGCAACGCAGCTCGGCAGTATAGCTTGGATCTTCAAGCAGCCTTCTCCACCAGAAATTCGGTTGCCAGCCTCCCGGACAAACTGCGCCGATCTGATAGGCCCAGGTATTGTACTGATCGCCATTGCAGTAGTCGGCGTTCCACCAGGCAAGGTTGTAATCCCATGCAGGACCGGCTTTCAGCTTCCCACCCTTGCTGTATTTGTCTTTATGGAAATAAGTGCTCACGCGATAACCGTCTACATTGTTGCTGACCTCGTTCAGGATAAAATAATCGATAAAGGAATTCACACCGATATATCTCCGGTATCCCAGCGTTGGATTTGCAAACAAAGGTCCGTTCAGCGCATCTTCAATCGAATCGATGTAATTCATGATATAGGTCCGCTGTTGCGGTGCCATGGTTGTATAATCAGGATATACATGCACAAAATTCACAGCGGTGCCGTCATCAGCCGGGTAGGGAGATGTCCAATAGCTTCCGGGTCCATCGTCGCGGTCAACCTTAACAATATAGCCGCCGGTAAGATCGTCGCCGGTAATTTCAGTAGGAAGAAGCTTGTTAATGTTCACCCGGTTCCCGTCGCGCTTTACTTTCTCCATTACCACATAAATTCCCTGGTACTGTCCATTCACAATAAGCTCGCAAAGCTGCGTGCGTGAAGCATAATGCCCGGTTTTATTTGCAACATCGTAGGCGAGAATATTCCGGATGCAGGTTTTGTCATCATACGGTGCATACAGGATCCAGTCGTGCTCCGCCGGCATTCCGAGGATCATAGTATCTTTTTGAACTCCATTGATATCGCGTGTCTCAAAGCCGTAGTTTTTTTGGGGAAAGCCGGAAGAGCTCGATCCGCGTGTTTCAATTCCGATGCTGTCGTTGTAGTTGTTAAAAGGGTCGGTCAGGTAGTTCCTTACTCCAACGCCGTTGTATATGATCCCCATTTTCGCCCCGATCTTCGGTTCATCCGGGATCGCTGCACCTCCGGTATTGATCACTACGATCGGTAAATTGGAAGAAGTGAAATTGAATGGCTTTGCGGGATTGGTTCCGAAAGTAATGCTCCAGTCGATCAGGTTTCCCGCATCAGCGGGATAAGTGTCCTGGATATTCAGGTACCAGGTCCCGTTTCCGTTTTGTCCGTTGTTAATTGCCCCAATGAATCCCTGCGGCCGGAATGTCCCGGTAAACGGTGATCCGCCGGTAACAATGGAATTGGTCGCCCCTTCATTCAGGCAGGTGTTGGTATAATCATCGCCTCCTCCGCCATTGCCGATCGAGAGATCCACAATGGTTCCATCAGGAGCCTGAAGATAAATGCTCAGATCGCCGTCCCAGGTATGCGTGATGTTGAAACAGATGGTCTCTAATCCAAATGTGGTGTCAATCGCGGAGGGTGTGAGTCCCGACACGGTGATAGGAAACTGAACCATTGGTCCTGCATCCGGGATAGCACCGCCCGAACTGCTGGTGAAGGTTTGCGCTTTTGCGGAAAAAAAACAAAATGCTAAAATCGTTGGCAGGAGTATTCGTTTCATTTGTCTAATTTTACATAAAAGTAACCTAAAATTTACAGAAATTCAAGCTAAGCAGGACTGCTCAAATTGCTTAGATTTATCATCAAAATAGGGTTTTGCAAAAACCGCAGATTTTGGTGATCCCGACAAAGTCCGGGATCGATCGAAAAAAATGTTTTATGGAAAAGAGATGGAGCATACTTCCTGCAGGAGATGAAAACACTACTGCGCAGCTGGCAGGAGAATTAGGGATCAGTAACAAGCTCGCCGATCTGTTGGTTCAGCGCGGAGTTACCACTTACGATTCTGCAAAAAAGTTCTTCCGGCCTTCGCTCGACGATCTGCACGATCCCTTCCTGATGAAGGATATGGACAAAGCTATCGCGCGGCTGGAAATGGCGATCAGCGGAGGGGAGAAGATCCTCGTGTTTGGAGACTATGATGTGGATGGGACAACTGCTGTTTCCCTGGTATACTCTTTCCTGAAAACACTGCCGGTCGATCATCAGCTGATCGGTTATTACATTCCCGATCGTTATGCCGAAGGCTATGGCATCTCCTTCCGTGGAATCGACTATGCGAAGGAAAATGGTTTTTCGCTGATCATTGCGCTGGATTGCGGGATCAAGGCGAACGATAAAGTAGCGTATGCAAGTCAGCGTGATATCGATTTCATTATCTGCGATCACCACCGCCCGGGCGATACACTTCCGGATGCAGCAGCAGTGCTTGATCCGAAGCGAAAAGACTGTAACTATCCTTTTGATGAGCTTTGCGGTTGTGGTGTGGGTTTCAAACTGATCCAGGCATACGCGAAGAAGAATAATATTCCGTTTGATTGCCTGTATGAATACCTGGATCTGACCGCTATTTCTATTGCAGCTGATCTTGTCCCGATCGTGGGGGAGAACAGGATCCTTTGTTACTACGGCTTACAGCAGATCAACAAAAATCCCCGCAAAGGGATCAAAGCCATCCTGGACCTGGCCAATATCAAAAAAGAAGTAACGATCAATGAGCTGGTATTTACGGTCGGACCGCGCATAAACGCTGCCGGAAGGATCGACACCGGAAGAAATGCGGTTGCGCTGTTGGTTTCGGATAATCACGATGATGCAAAAGAATCCGGCATCAATATCAATACAAATAATACCGAGCGGAGAGCGCTTGACGTCAGCATCACACAGCAGGCGCTGAGCATGATCGATGAGAATGCGGCGCTGATCAACCGGAAATCAACCGTTCTCTTCCATCCGGAATGGCATAAAGGCGTGATCGGTATCGTAGCTTCCCGTTTAACGGAAAAGTATTATCGCCCAACCATCGTGCTTACGGAATCCAATGGGAAAGCAACCGGCTCTGCCCGTTCGGTTAAGGATTTTGATGTGTATGATGCCATTGAAGCATGCGCTGACCTGCTGGAGCAATTCGGAGGTCATAAATATGCTGCCGGACTTACACTGAAGCTGGAGAACCTGGAAGCATTCCAGAGCAAGTTTGAAGAAGTGGTAAGCGCTACTATCGAAGATCACATGCTCATTCCGGAAATTTCTATCGATGCGGAGCTGGAGCTTTCGGAGATCACTCCGAAATTTTATCGCATTCTCAAGCAATTTGAACCGTTCGGGCCCGGAAATATGTCGCCTGTGTTCATGAGCCGTGGTTTGACCGACAAAGGCTATGTCCGCATTGTCGGCAGTAATCACCTTAAGCTGGATCTTCAATCGGCAATGGATCCCCGGGAAACTTTTTCAGCGATCGCATTTGGCCAGGCGAAGCATTTTGATGATGTCCTTCGCAAGAAAGCATTCAGTGCATGTTATGCCATCGAGGAGAATGAATACAATGGAAGGGTTTCACTGCAGCTGAATGTGAAGGATATTAAAATTGACGATTAATAGTCCTTTCGATTGTCAGTTCTTTTCAGCCAGTAGTTTTTGAGTGCCTGCTTCACACAATAGTCGTCATATTGCTCTTGCTTCCAAAGCAGATATGCAACGATCACTTTTACCTGCTCTGCTGAAAAGTGCCGGAAGCATTCCCTTGCCCGCTCTCCTAACGTTCCTCCCCCAAAAACAGCCGCAAGCTTTTTGTCTTCGGATTGTGGCGTAACCGACCAGCAGAGGCGCACGGAAGGATCATTAAAACTCAGGTGTTCATTGATATCGGCGATCATAAATGCAGGAAGATAAAAACGAAATGCTTCATCGGAAAAAAATGACAGCGCACCATCATGATCAAGGAATCCGGGCATCAATTCATTCCAGTTGTTTTGTCCGCTAAAATGTTTCCTGATCAGCTCCGGCTCTTCTCCGTAAGATTTAGCAACCAGGTTTTCATCTCCGGGAAATTCAGTTCCCGAAAATGCGTTGGTTATTTCCTCAATCAGCTTGTCTTTAGCAGCAGTATTCATGAGATCCGTCCGATCAGTTAATTAATGATCTCGCCTTTGTTCTCCTCGATCTTTGCAATTTTCTCCCGCCACTCTTGTAGTCCTTCCGGTGTTAATCGTATCCAGTCTTTCAGCTCCCCGACAATTTTCAGCGGGTGTTTGCTGCGATAGGAACGTGTCGGATTTCCCGGATATTTTTTGTCGGTAACATTCGGATCATTTTCAAAACTCCCCGTTGGCTCGACAATGTAAACGCGTCCCGGCCCGTCACCCCTGGCTAGCTCTGCCGCAAGTCCCGCTCCATTAGGCAGGGCCGTAAAATAAATATGGTTCATGATGATTCCTGCTCTGTAATTTGATTGGAACCCCGCCGTCAGCAGATCACCGATCTTCAGGTCCGCTTTTGTCCCGTGATAAAAAGGGCCTTTGTCTAAAATATCATTGTCATTCATTTTTCAAAACAAGCTTTAAAGAATTAACGTAATCAGTATCGAATTCAACCATTATAATTTCTTTCGTCTTAAATTTCATTTGCCCGTCCCATTTAGCTTTTGGCGTCAGGTCATCGATCACAAGTGTTTTTTCGTTGATCGTATTCAACTTTCCAAGCCAGCAAACTCCTTGTTCTTTTGTATAAACGATAAAAATTCCAAATTTTTTTGTCAGCGTTTCGAGAATTTCCTCAAGGTTATCCAGCGGAATTTTGTGACGCAGGGCTTTTACTTTTTTAAGCTTTATAACTTTTTCTATCCATTTTTCCTTGTCCTCCCTGATAATATTCTTTATGCTGTGTTTTCTGACAATTGTATAGCCATCGATCACATAATCCGCCGGATTTGACCGGAGCAGAATCCAGTCATCGGCATCCTGCATCACAATACCGTTGACAGGTTCACGATCTTTAAAAAGAATTTTAATTAATTGACCTTTGGAGTATTTCATCTGAAAAAATGGTTAACGCGCTAACAGCAATCGTGTAAAACACAGGTTTATTTGCAATTTTCCTGTTCTTTAAGCAACTCGTCTTTATCATACCAGATCTTATATTTTTTCGGTGTAAGGCTATTGATAAGCTCAATGGCGCGGCCAATATCAGGCTGGTAATAATTGCTGAGCTGTACGGTCTTTTCCTTTCCGTCTTTGATCAGCTGGACAATTATCTGTGAACCATCCATTACACACGGGTTCTGGTAAAGTTCTTTTAAGCTGTCGATATTCACATTTGAAAGCTTACTTAGCTCCTCACTTGGCTCCATGTCCTTTTGGAAAAGTGTGGAATCGTGTTCCCCTTCAAGCTCTCCTGAAAAAATGATCCGGAGCTCCTTGTCGCTTAAAATGTATTGAAGTGAATACGCCATGGAATAATCGGAATTCTTTACCACAAATACAAATGGCTTAACATTCATATTGTCCGGAGCTTTCCGGGCAGCACTTTCCCCAAGTGACTTGTCAGTGGCTTGTCCGCAGGAGAGTAGCACGAGCGCAGCGAATATCGGGAACAGCTGTTTCAATTTTCTATGCTCCGACATTACCTGTTTTGACTTTTCCTGCCCGTTCATAGGAAACGATAACCACTCCGCCGGGAGTAACAATACTTTCCGTTAATTTAAAAGCTGCCGGAATTGTGCCTTTTGCAAACAGCTTTTTTCCGGTACCGAGCGTCACCGGAAAAATTTTGAGGCGAAGCTCATCGACGAGGTCGTTTTTCAGAAGCAGCTGAATAAGCTCACTGCTTCCCCAAACTTGAATATCAGGTCCTTTCGAACGTTTGATCTTTTTAATATCCGCCGTTGTTTTGATAAAAACCGAATTCTTCCAGCTTGATTTTTTTACGGTCCGGGACATCACATATTTTGTTCCCTGATTGATTCCCGGCCAAAAATCCGCATGTTTGGGCCAATAGCTTTCCCAGATCCTGAATGTTTTTCTTCCCAGGAGATAGTCCGCAGGTTGTAGTTCCTTTTGAACGATCTTTCCAAAAACTTCATCGCCGTAAGGTGCGGTCCAGCCGCCGTATTTAAAGCCGCCGGAAGGATCTTCTTTCTTTCCGCCCGGGGCCTGCATCACTCCGTCGAGAGTGATCATCGATAAGACTGTTATTTTTCTCATTTTCGTTTTTTGTTAGGATACAAAATTCGCCAGCTGAATCGATTCCGTTGCGGTGTAAATACGACAATCATAGGGGCTGAATGTGTATTAACAGACAAATCAGCAGCAATCGTGAAGAACGCGCTCATGGACAATTGGTGCGATGCTATTTCACCACGATCCGCCCGAGTAGTGCATTAAACGCTTTTTTAGCGCCGAGTAAGGATTGTTGTGTTTGCAGTAATGTTATTACTTCCTCTTCACCCGGATTCTCGCGAAGCCGTTTCTGAATATCATTGATCATGAATTCAATCTTTCGGCTTTTCAGTGCATAAATAGCATTATACAATGAGCGCTTAAGGATATCTTCTTCCATTGTAGTGAAGATTCCGTGCTTATCCCAATTTGCCAGGCTGTACGGCGTACTGATCAGTTCTATTGCCAGATTACAGATCGCACTGTTCTCATGCCGGACGAAATGATCTGTATTTGGGATAATACTTTTTTTATACAATTCAACAAATTCATTGAAAACCGTGTTGTAAAGAAGATTTTCCAATGTGATGTTGTCATGCTGCAATTCGTAGATCAGCAATTCCGTCAACGGAATTTCCGCGTGAATCGGTTGGCCATTCTCGTCTTCACTTTCTATCGATATTGGCTTGTCGCCGAAATTGATCAATAACCGGATGATGTCACGCTCCTGGCTTTCTGCATCCGCAATTCCGTTTTCTTTCCTGTCCTCAACCAATTCCTCGGCAAGAAGCGCTCCTTCCTGATCGGAGAGGGCAGGACCGGGTTCATTGCGTTTCTCATTGAATCGTTTAGCGCGGATCTTATTCAATTCATTCAGCAGGATCTGCTCATTCACATCCATTATCCGGCTGCATTCCTTCACATATACGGAACGATAGATCGCATCGGGAATCAATGCTATGCTCTCGACGATCTTTTTGATCGCTTCGGCTTTCTTCAGCGGGTCGTTGTTGCCGCTTTTATTTAATGCGTTTGCTTTATAGGTAATAAAGCTTTCGGCATTATTGACGATAAAATCTTTTAGCTGTTGTGTTGTTACTTTTCTTGAATAGGAATCCGGATCATCACCATCGGGGAACAAGAGAACCTTTACGTTCATTCCTTCTTCCAGCAGCAGATCGATGCTTTTGATCGACGCCTTGATCCCGGCATCATCACCGTCAAAGGAAATAATGATATCGTTGGTAAAACGCTGCAGTGCTTTAATATGACCATGTGTCAATGCTGTCCCGCTGCTGGCCACCACATTTTCAACGCCTGCCTGGTGCAGCGCGATCACATCCATATAACCTTCCACAAGGAAACAGTATTTTTCCTTCGCGATCGCATTCTTTGCGTGATATAATCCATAAAGGACATCGCTTTTGTGATAGATCTCCGTCTCCGGCGAATTCACATATTTCGCAATGTTCTTATCGCTGCGGAGTGTTCTGCCTCCGAACGCAATTACCTTTCCCGAATGATTGTGGATGGGAAACATCACGCGTCCCCAGAAACGGTCAGCGTATTTGAACTCTTCCGGTTTAATGACTTCACCGCTTTCTTTATTCAGTTCAGCTTCATTCCGGTATTCTATCGTCAGACCCGATTTTACAAGGTATTCTGTTTTATATCCACTCGCTAACGCAATGTCGGTAAAAGCGGTTCGCTGGGCGATGCTGTATCCCAGCTGGAATTTCTGAATGATGTCTTCACGGAGTCCCCGTTCCTTGAAATAACCCATCCCGATGGATTTTCCCTCGTCAGTATTGTACAGGTTTTCTGAAAAATGCTTCTGGGCAAAAGAAGAAACGACCATCAGACTTTCCCGTGCATTCTGATTCTGGACCTGCTCCGGTGTCTGTTCTTTTTCAGTGATCTCGATATTGTATTTTTTCGCCAGCTGGCGGAGAGCTTCCGGGTAGGTAAGCTTTTCAATGTCCATTACAAAATTGATGGAGTTGCCGCCTTTTCCACACCCGAAACATTTGTAAATGCCTTTTGCCGGTGATACATAAAAGGATGGTGTTTTTTCGTCATGAAACGGACAGCAGCCGATAAGATTCGCACCGCGTTTCTTCAGCGTTACGTAATCGGCAACTACTTCCTCTACGCGGGCAGCATCAAAAATTTTGTCTATGTCTTCTTTTTGGATCAAATCGGATTCCCTGGTTTCGCTAGATTATGCCTTTCGACTCCTTGCCTTTGCGTAGCTTCGGCGAAGCGAGGCGTTCAGGGCGACGGTCAACTGCAACCCTTTTTGTCAGTGCTTATGCGACATGTTCACAGAACACGGAGCGGCAAGATCTGCGGCAAAAAAGGAACGCTAATTTACAAAAAAATATGGAAGGATTAAAGGCGCTGTTGGTAACTATTTCCCCGTCAAACGGGCGATAGCACGCTGGCTCTCCTCATCGTTGGGGTTGAGCTTCAGCGACTTCCGGTAATTGGTCAGGGCGAGCTCCTTATTGCCCATCATGCGATACGTTTCACCGAGTCCCTGGTAAACTTCCCAGGAATCAGGGAACTGTACTTCATTGTGCTTAAAAAGCTTGAATGCTTCATCTGTTTTCCTTGCTTTCAGTAAAGCAAAACCGATGTCGTTATAATGTGCATCATCCGGCAAAGAATAGGTAGGCGATAAGCCGCTTAGCTCAGCCTGAACTCCTTTTACCTTCGTAATAAAATAGTCGAACGGGATCACACCTTCCACAAAATCACTTTCGTATTTGGCCATGCAGTTCCCAAGATAGCTGCATTGGTCGTAAGGAGCACATTTGCATGTCATATAAGAATTGAACATCCTGTCGCCATCGATCAGGAATACGGAATCTTTCTGCTGCATCACCATCTGGTCAAAATTGCAGAACGCAGCAAGTGCCAGCTGTGAGTAGTTCTGCGAAGCATTCTTAAATCCGCCATAAGTGGTTTGCCACACATTCTGGATCAGCTGCATTCCGCCTTCGGTCGGCGCAATTTTTTTGATCACGCCGGCAACATTTCCCGCTCCGGCATGATAGGAGTGAAGCACCAGCAAGCGAAACCAAAGGTCGGTTTCATTGTATGGGACATGCGCGCTGTCCAGCATTGCCCGGGTGTAAGGAATACAGATCCGGCTGAGCAGCCGGGAAGCACCCATCGCTGATTTTTCTACGTCGGTCCGCTCATCTATTGTTTTATTTACGATCAGGCCCTGTTTCCGGGCAACCGCTTTCATCAGCTGGAACGGGCCATTGGCACCTACACCGGATTTGGTATTCATCTTACCCGGACTCTCGATCAGGAGGATCGCTTGTGCATACCATGGATCCACACCATTCTGCTTGAACACATCGATGGAACGATTGATCGTAGGGAGTACTTTTTTGAATTCATAGAAATCCTTTTTTCCGATCGTTACGAGAACGTTTACACTGTCGGCAATCCCATTTGCTTTCCGGATGCTGTCACGATACAGGTTTTTTTCCGGGTCCGACAGCTTGCTCCATTTTTTCACGGAGATCTTATCGAGGACCTTCCGGCTGGCTGCCGTATTTACAATTGCAGAATCAGGCGGGAGATTCATCACTTGCTGCCAGAATTGCGGCTGAGGAAGATTCTGCCAGCCTTCGGCATACAGCACCGAATCGTTGATGAATTTCATGCGGGTCACGTCATTGTAGCCCACAATATATTTCTCGACAACCGGGACACTGACCAGTGGTTGCGCATAGAAAGAAAAACACTGCAGCAGCAGTGCAAAAAGAAAGAGATTTTTTTTATTCCTGAGAGTCATCCGCACAAATTTTTTTATAAAAATAGCTTTCAAAAGATGGTTTGGGGGCTAAGCTCCACAAACTTTTTAACAAGCGTTTTCAACAATTGGCTTTTATAACGCAATACCCGCCGCACATGTTGCGCCAAATTTTCCCGCTCAGAGCTCTTGCTTTTCCGGTCCGGAAAAAGCCCTCTTTGGTGCATAAAATATGATCGTTTAACGAAGGAAGGTGGAAAAAGTTTTTCTTTTTTCTTAGTTACCTAGTTACCTAGTTACCTAGTTACCCAATCACCCAATCACCTAATTCCCCCATCACAAAGTCACCCGGTTACCCAAAATTGTTACTTTTGTGGCTCAAATTAAATTTATTAAATACGATGGCCACAGACAGATTCGAAGCTCATGATTATTACCAGATGGATGAGCTCCTTACCGATGAACATAAATTGATCCGTGAAACTGCCCGTGCATGGGTAAAACGGGAGGTTTCCCCGATCGTGGAAGAAGCTTGCCAAACCACAAAGTTCCCAAAACAATGGATCAAAGGTCTTGCCGAGATCGGTGCATTCGGACCTTATATTCCGGCTGAATACGGCGGTCCTGGCCTCGATCAGATCTCCTACGGAATTATTATGCAGGAATTGGAACGGGGAGATAGTGGTCTGCGTTCCACAGCTTCTGTGCAAAGTTCTCTTGTTATGTATCCGATTTACACCTACGGAACAGAAGCGCAAAAGCGTAAATATCTTCCGAAGCTTGCTGCCGGCGAAATGATGGGCTGCTTCGGTCTTACCGAGCCGGATCACGGTTCCAACCCGGGAGGAATGATCACCAACATCAAGGACAAAGGCGATCATTACCTGCTTAATGGAGCGAAAATGTGGATCTCCAATGCTCCGTTTGCCGACATTGCAGTTGTTTGGGCAAAGGATGAAGAAGGAAAGATCCGTGGACTCGTTGTGGAAAGAGGAATGGAAGGCTTTACGACGCCGGAAACTCATGGCAAATGGAGTCTCCGCGCAAGCGCCACCGGTGAGCTCGTTTTCTCTAATGTAAAAGTACCGAAAGAAAATATTTTTCCCGACATCCGCGGACTGAAAGGACCGCTGGGATGTCTCAATTCTGCACGCTACGGAATTGCATGGGGAGCGATCGGCGCGGCAATGGACTGTTATGATTCGGCTTTGCGCTATTCAAAGGAGCGCATTCAGTTCGGGAAACCGATCGGCGGGTTCCAGCTGACACAAAAGAAGCTTGCTGAAATGATCACGGAGATCACCAAAGCCCAGTTATTGACCTGGAGGCTGGGTGTTTTGAAGAATGAACATCGTGCAACGCCGGCACAGATCTCCATGGCAAAACGTAATAACGTGAATATGGCCCTGCAGATCGCCCGCGAGGCGCGCCAGATCCACGGTGGCATGGGCATTACCGGCGAATACCCGATCATGCGTCACATGATGAACCTTGAATCAGTTATTACTTATGAAGGAACACATGACATTCACCTGCTGATCACAGGCATGGACGTGACCGGTTTCAGCGCATTTGAATAAATAAATTCCTTTCTAAAAATTGACCCCGGTCATTGATCGGGGTTTTTTATTGCCCCTCGATTCCTAATAGTGGAAAACAGTTCATAACTTCCATATTCCGTCACTGCGTATTTTTGGCAAAAATGCTCACTTTTAGAGAATGGAGTACCTGGGATATATTGCGGCTGTCCTGATCGGGGTTTTGCTGGGACTGATAGGAGCGGGAGGCTCTATCCTGACGATCCCGGTACTCGTTTACCTGATCGGAATTCCGCCTGTAAACGCCACTTCTTATTCACTTTTTATTGTCGGGATCTCCGCATTCATCGGCGGTCTTCGCTATATGCGGAATAATCTCATCTGCATCCGTACCGTGCTGGTATTCGGATTGCCTTCGGTGCTCGGTATTTTTCTGACCCGTAAATACCTCTTGCACCGGATCCCGGAGCACATTGCACAGTTCGGAAGCGTTGAGATCACCAAAGATGCAGCGCTTATGATCCTGCTGGCAGGTCTTATGATAGCCGCTGCATGGTCAATGATCCGGAAGCCTTCATCCTTACGTGTCGACCAGAACAGGCAAAATGAGCAATACCGGTATTTCCTCATTTTGCAGCAGGGAATCATCGTAGGCGCATTGGTCGGGCTCGTTGGTGCCGGAGGCGGATTCCTCATCATTCCCGCGCTTGTAATGCTTGCTAAATTGCCGATGAAAAAAGCGATCGGAACTTCTCTTGTGATCATTGCCTTGAATTCCTCCGTCGGCTTTTTAAGTGATTTTGGCGCTCACCAGTTCAACTGGAATTTTCTGTTGCTGTTTTCAGCTTTTGCAATTTCAGGGATCATCGTCGGAACTTACCTGAACCGCTTCGTGAGCGGGGCAAAGTTGAAGCCAGGCTTCGGCTGGTTCATTCTGCTGATGGGAATTTATATCATCGGAAAGGAACTTTTTTGGACTTAAATTGTATAAGTAATAGGTTATATTTGTAAAAACGCTACGATATGTATATTGAACAACTTTATACCGGCTGTCTTGCAGAAGCAGCATATTATATCGAATCTGAGGGTGATGTGGCCATTATTGACCCGCTTCGTGAAACAAGTCCATACACCACAATGGCAGAAAAGCGGAACGCGAAGATCAAATACGTTTTCGAAACCCACTTTCATGCTGATTTTGTTTCAGGTCACATCGACCTGGCGCGTAAAACGAATGCTAAGATTATTTACGGCCCAACCGCCAAAACAGGATACGAGGTCTACGTCGCAAAAGATGGTGAAGTATTCAATATCGGTAAGATCAAACTGAAAGTGCTGCATACTCCCGGGCATACAATGGAGTCGTCCTGCTACCTGCTCATCGATGAGAATGGAAAAGAGCATGCGGTGTTTACCGGCGATACGCTTTTTGTCGGCGATGTCGGAAGACCGGATCTTGCGATCCAGACCGGATTGACCATTGAGGACCTGGCCGGACATATGTACGACTCATTGAATAACAAGATCAGGCCGCTCGCCGATGATGTGATCGTATATCCTGCACATGGCGCAGGTTCCAGCTGTGGTAAGAATATCGGGAAGGAAACCTTCTCCACCATCGGAACTCAGAAGAAGCTGAATTACGCGCTGCAGCCGATGAGTAAAGCCGAGTTCGTAAAAGCGGTAACAGATGGATTAACCGCTGCTCCCAATTATTTTACACATGATGCTAATCTCAATAAAGAAGGATACGGAAGCATTGATGAGATCATGCAAAAAAATACAAAAGCACTGAACGTTGCTGCCTTTGAAGCAGAGATCGCAAAAGGCGCACTGGTGCTTGATGTTCGCACGCCCGATGATTTTGAAAAAGGATTTGTTCCCGGCGCGGTAAATATCGGCCTTAACGGACAATACGCTCCCTGGGTCGGAGCGCTTCTTGATCCGTCTGTTCCGCTCGTTCTGATCACTGATACCGGCAAGGAAAGCGAAGCGGTGCTTCGTTTGGCGCGTGTCGGCTTCGAGAACGTGAGCGGCTATCTAGAAGGAGGAATTACTGCCTGGAAGAATGCCGGCAAAACAGTCGATACAATTGAAAGTATCGCGGCTCCGGATTTCGTGAAGAACATCGCTTCGGAAGAAGTGATCCTCGACGTGAGAAAGCCGGGAGAGGTGGAAAGCGGAATACTGGAAAATGCACAGCACATCTGTCTTTCAAACCTTCAGAAAGAACTTTCCTCTTTGGATAAAAATAAGCACTACACCATTCATTGTGCCGGAGGATACCGTTCCATGATGGCAGCCAGCATTATGAAACGCGAGGGTTTCAGTCATATAACTAACGTTCTCGGCGGAATGGGAAAAATAAAAGAAACCGGCGTAAAGCTGGTGCAGCCTGCAACCGTTTAAATAGTATAAATACCATGCGCAACATCCTTTTTTTATTTATTGCAGTAATAACATCTGCTTCGGCCTTTGCACAGAAGCCAAAGCCTTCAGCGATCGTGAATATGTCTTCCGAACGTTTCAAAGCAACTGTCGGTAATGATAAGAACGGTGTTCTCATCGATCTCCGCACTACAGAAGAGATCCAGAAAACCGGGATGATCACGGGTGCGAAGCAACTTGATTGGACCGCGAAAGGATCAGAGGAGCTGATCAAAAAGCTCGACAAGAATAAAAATTATTACCTGTATTGCGCTTCCGGCGGAAGAAGCTCGGACGCAGCGGAATACATGGAAAAGGAGGGCTTTTCGAGGATCTACACGCTCCAGAATGGTATGACGGAGTGGTTGAATAAAGGATACCCGGTAGAGAAAAAATAAGAATAGAAAACGCTGGTTTCGACCGGCGTTTTTTTTGATGCATAAAATCAGTTAACTACACCAACTGTTTTTACCTTCAGGTCGAAATGCGCCACCGGCCCGAATCGTAGTATTTTATTATACTTTTCGTGATAAAGTTCTTTCAGCGATCCCTTCCAATAACCTAAGCCATCATCATTTGAAAGATTATCGTGATCGTAAACCGCAAATTCCAGGCTGTCGTTAATAGAGTAATGATACAAATTAAAAGTGTCGTGTGCTTCATACCGGTCCGTTGATCGCTCATAAGGCGTTTGCACATAAAAATTATCCACCGGGTAAAAAATGCTCCAGTAAATATCAGGATAGCTGCTCTGGAACAGCGTTACATCCATCCCGGCAGGGGAAAAGGTCGAATCATTGCGCAGTACAAGCCCTTGTCCATAAACAATTGTCTTGTAGATTGCCGGTATATCGATGTCGAATTGAATTGATCCGGTGATCAGCTTCTGCTTTTCATAAAGATGGACCTGCTCGTGGTTCTTGTCATTCGGGTTGGGATCGACTTCATCAGTGAACAACTCCTGTGCAAAATAAAGCTCCAGGCGCTGTTTCCCCTTCTTCAGATCATGCAATGCATATAGCGGAAAGCCAAAGCTGATACTGGTCTCATTTTTCAGGTCAACCGTATCGGAATAGAAATCAATATAAGTGGCGGTTTCCGAACTGTCATGGCTCCAGGTCCGGGTATTTTGCATCAGGCCATAATCCGAATGCAGCGGATCAAAATTCTGGCGCAGCTGAAAATAGAAAGCCGTTTTGCTCAGGGTATCATGATAGTTGCCGTTGACCGGAAAAGGTAGCCGGTCCATTTTTTTGAATGTGAATGTGAACGAAAGATCGTTTCCGACCATGGTGATCGTTATGCTTGTATTGTCCTTGTTCAGATAGTTGCATTTTCCGATGACATTATATTCGACCGGTGTCACACGGTTTTCTTCTGAAACAGGCTTCGGCCCGCTGCAGCTGAATAGTATGATCGAAAAAAGAAAAAGAAAAAAAGAAAGGAGTGATTTCACCAGTATAAAAATAGACAAATATGCGGGAACAAAAAAACCAGCCGGAAGACTGGTTTTCTTATCAAAAAAATGTGTGAATTACGACTTGATATTTGCTGAAAAGAACTCGCGGTTCATTCGTGCGATATTCTCCAGCGAAATTCCTTTCGGACATTCGATCTCACAGGCGCCGGTATTGGTGCAATTCCCGAAACCTTCATGATCCATCTGCGCTACCATATTCTTTACACGTGATGCTGCTTCAACCTGTCCTTGCGGTAACAACGCGAGCTGGGAAACTTTAGCAGAAACAAAAAGCATTGCCGAAGAATTTTTGCAGGTCGCAACACATGCTCCGCAGCCGATACAGGCAGCAGCATCGAAGGCCGCATCTGCATCCGGTTTCGGGATCGGAATGTTGTTCGCATCCTGCGCATTTCCGGTGTTGACGGAAATAAAGCCGCCTTTAGCGATGATGCGGTCAAATGCGGAACGATCCACGGTAAGATCTTTGATCACCGGGAAAGCCTTTGCACGCCATGGTTCCACGACGATCGTATCTCCGTTCTTGAATGAGCGCATGTGCAGCTGACAGGTGGTAACACCCCGCTTTGGCCCGTGAGGCCGGCCGTTAATGAACATGCTGCACATACCGCAAATTCCTTCACGGCAGTCGTGGTCAAACGCGATCGGCTCTTCGCCTTTACTGATGAGCTCTTCATTGAGAACATCAAACATTTCGAGGAACGACATATCCGGAGAAATATCCTTTACCGGATAGGTAACCAGCTTCCCTTTTTCTTTGTCGCTTTTCTGGCGCCATACTTTCAGCGTCAGATTCATGTTTCCTTGACTCATATTTTTTGTGTCTTAAATTCTAATATCCAAATCCAGTATCTAACGTCTATTTGTAGGAACGCTGTGCAATTTTGATCGCCTCGAATTTCAATTCTTCCTTATGCAATTCGTATGTGTGATTGCCTTTATTTTCCCAGGCAGCTACGTAAGCAAATTCATCATCCTTCCGCAATGCTTCTCCTTCTTCGGTTTGCGACTCTTCACGGAAATGTCCGCCGCAGGATTCCGAGCGGTTTAATGCATCCATGCACATCAGTTCGCCAAGCTCGAGAAAATCGGCAACACGTCCTGCCTTTTCAAGCTCAGGGTTGAAATCATTCTGAGAGCCCGGAACGCGCAGATCTTTCCAGAATTCCTCACGCAGCATACGGATCTCGCTGATCGCCTCTTTCAGGCCTTTTTCATTTCTTGCCATTCCGCATTTTTCCCACATGATCTTTCCCAAACGTTTGTGAAAGTGGTCAACGGACTTTGTGCCTTTTATTGCAAAAAACTTATCGATCGTTGCCTGCACTTCTTTCTCGGCTGCTTCAAAAGCTTCATGAGAAGTAGGGATCGCTTTGGTGCTGATCTCTTTTGAAAGATAAGCTCCGATAGTATACGGAATTACGAAATATCCGTCAGCCAAACCCTGCATCAAAGCGGAAGCACCGAGGCGGTTTGCACCGTGGTCGGAGAAGTTCGCTTCACCAAGTGCATACAGTCCGGGAACGGTGGTCATTAAATTATAATCCACCCAGAGTCCGCCCATTGTATAATGGACAGCCGGATAAATCCGCATCGGCATTTCATACGGGTTCTCGCCCGTGATCTGCTCGTACATCTCAAAAAGGTTTCCGTATTTTTCTTCGACAACCTGCTTACCGAATTCCTTCAGCTGAGCATCGCTCGGATTATCAACACCGAGCTTTTTCGCCTGCGTTTTTCCGTAGCGCTCGATCGCAGCTTTGTAATCCAGGTATACTGCAAGTTTTGAAGCGCCTACACCATAACCGGCATCGCAGCGTTCTTTTGCAGCACGTGATGCAACATCACGCGGAACAAGGTTTCCGAAAGCAGGATACCTGCGTTCCAGGTAATAATCTCTTTCGTCTTCAGGGATATCGTTTGGCTTGCGTGTATCGCCTTGTTTTTTTGGAACCCAGATCCGTCCGTCATTCCGGAGGGATTCACTCATCAATGTCAGTTTCGACTGGTGGTCACCGGATACAGGAATGCAGGTCGGGTGAATTTGTGTGAAGCATGGATTTCCGAAAAATGCTCCTTTCTTATGTGCTTTCCATGCCGCGGTCACATTAGATCCCATGGCATTTGTAGAAAGATAAAAAACATTTCCGTAGCCGCCGCTGCAAAGCAATACAGCATGTCCGAAATGTCTTTCCAGCTTTCCTGAGATCAGATCTCTTGCAATGATTCCCCTGCATTTGCCATCAATGTTCACCACATCCAGCATTTCATGGCGTGCGAACATTTCCACGGTCCCAAGTCCTACCTGACGCTGTAATGCACTGTACGCACCCAGCAGAAGCTGCTGACCGGTTTGTCCGGCAGCATAGAATGTACGCTGTACCTGTGTACCTCCGAACGAACGGTTGCTCAGCATCCCTCCATATTCGCGGGCGAGCGGCACACCCTGTGCAACGCACTGGTCAATAATGTTCGCGCTCACAGATGCAAGGCGATATACGTTTCCTTCGCGTGCACGGTAATCGCCGCCTTTGATCGTATCATAAAAAAGGCGGTAAGTAGAGTCACCGTCATTCTGATAATTCTTTGCTGCGTTGATCCCGCCCTGTGCAGCAATGGAATGCGCACGTCTTGCAGAATCCTGGAAGCAGAATACCTTTACTTTGTAACCCATTTCCGCCAGCGATGCAGCAGCGGATGCGCCCGCCAGTCCGGATCCGATCACAAGAACTTCCAGGCTTCTTTTATTGGCCGGATTAACAAGTGCAACGGAAGATTTGTATTTTTCCCACTTCTGTTCGAGTGGTCCTTCCGGGATTTTGCTATCTAATTTTGACATAATCATATTTTTTTAAATCGAAGAATCTTTTTTTAGTGCTCTGCTTCAATCTGAGGGGAGGCGGGCGGCCCTATTTGATCCACCCGAAAAACATCGCGACCGGCATTGCAGCGAAGATCAGGGGAACAACGATTGAGAACAATGTGCCCACAACAAGGATAAGGCGATTGTACTTCGGATGATTCCAGCCCAATGTTTGAAAAGCCGATGGAAAACCATGCAGAAGGTGATAAGCCAGTGCAATCACACCAAGGATGTATACGGCGACAAAGTACCACATGTGAAATACTTCCTGCATCACGGCATAAAGATTTTCGTTGCCGTTTGCATCTTCTCCCGGAAGCCCCGTAAAACGCGATTTGACCCAGAAATTTGCAAGGTGCACTACCAGGAAGATCAAAAGAAGCGATCCCAGGACACCCATGGAGCGTGAATACCATTTTGTATTGGCTTTTGCGTTATTCACTGCATATTTCACGGGGCGGGCTTTGTTATTCTGCGTTGTTAGGATCAGCGACTGGACCATGTGCAGGATCAGGCCTATAAAGAGCACCACTTCCATAATGCGGATGACCGGGTTCTCAGCCATGAATTTTGCACCCTTGTTGAAGGTGAGACCGTCATCATTGAAAAAAATGAAGGAGTTCAGCAGACAGTGAATCACCAGGAAAGAGATCAGGAAAAGACCTGTGAGGCCCATCAGCAATTTTTTCCCAAGAGAACTCTGGAGAAAATTAGAAGAGGTATTACTCATAATATATAATATAAAGGATTGTTTTTTCGGTTTTCGACACAAATGTATGATTGAAAATGTTCTCTATCAAGTAAAATGATAGGCTTTCTGAGCTAAAAAAGGAGAGGCTCAGGCTGTAGTTATTAACAGACTTCAAAAAGCCCGTTTGTTTATATTGATTTTAAATAAGGAGCTTGTTTCGAAGCGACAGTAATTGATATTTAAACGCCTGGTAAACAATAAATTGCTAAAAAATGTGTGTATTTTCAAATAAAATCATAAATTCGTGCAACTAAATTATTCCTTTTAACATCTACAGGTACGTATACTCTCGTTTATCAATGAAATATTTGAAATCGTCGAAAGACTAAATACTTCAAAACAAAATGGCAAAAAGTAAGCTACTCCTATTGAATTGCGCTCTCGTTATGTTGTGCCTGTTTGCAGGCTCTTCAGTCTTTGCGCAGATTTACAACGTCGGTCCCGATCGATATGTCCAGGGCACAAGCCTTGAATATGCTGTCGATGGACTCGGCGGATATGAAGGTGTTGATATCACAGCATCCCCTGTTCCTGCTGGTATGCACTGGCGCTCAGGTAACCAGTTATTCGGTTTCGTGGCAAATCCTCAGCTGAACGGCTGGGCTGGTTCTGCATGGGACGGTGACTTTTTTACTCCGGGTAGTCCTGAAAACGGATGGGGAATCGAGATCGGAACCGCCGGAACGCACGAAGGCAACAACTGTGCTTACCTTCAGCAGATCAATGGCGCTTTTACCGGCGAGAGCACGATCTTTAACTGCTATAACATTGACTGGGAAGGAGATCTTACTTCCGGAACCGATCTTCACTTTCACATCAATTATTTTTTACAGCAATCCGATCTTTACTATACCACTACGGTAACAATTACCAACAATACTGCGGCTACCATTCCGGATCTTTACTACTACCGTAACGTTGACCCGGATAACAATGAACCGATCAGCTTTACTTTCACCACGAACCAAACGCTTGTAAGTCAGCCTGGTACAGGTTGCGATCTTGCACACGTAAGCGCCGTAATGACCACGCCGTGGAACTCATACCTTGGGTTTGCTGCGGTTGGTGCTAACTGGCGTGCAGACTACGGCGGGTTCTCCAACCGTGATGCATCCGACCTCTGGAATGGAGTGGGCTTTACGCAAACCGTCGGGGCTACAAATACTGCGGATGAAGCGATCTCGCTGGCATATCGTATCCAGAACCTGGCTCCGGGAGCCTCTGAAACATTTAAATTCCTTGTAATTCTTGATGCCACCCAGGCGAACAACGCGGTGAATAATACATTGTATTTCACCTATCCTGGTTCGGCTTCTGCACCTCCTGCAGTTTGTACACCATGGTCGGATACCGTCCGTACCTGCGGCGGACCGGTGCCTATCAATATTAACGGTCCTATCGTGAGCGACTATACCTGGACCTGGAGCCCGACAACAGGCTTGAGCCCTTCAACCGGTCCAACAGTCGTTGCTAACCCGGGCGTTACAACTACTTATGTTGCAACAGGAACACCGCTTACAGCTTGCGTAAACCCGGTAACACTTACCTTCGTTTGTATGGTAACTCCGGGCGGCGGAAGTAATCCTTATATCCAGCCTGCCGGTCCATTCTGTGTAACCGATGCGCCTTATACATTTGTCGTTGACTCCGCCGGAGGCTCCTGGAGCACAACCTGCGGATCCTGCCTGAACTCCACTACCGGTGTATTTGATCCGGGAGTTGCCGGTGCCGGAACATATCAGATCACTTATACTACTACGAATACGTGTAACTCAACAGATACAATGATGGTAACGGTAAGCGGTTCCGATCCTACGATCGCGCCTACCACTCCTGTCTGCGCAAATGCTGCTGCATTTACAATGACCGCTGCTTCAACCGGCGGAACATGGGGTGCTCCTTGCGGAACATGTATCAGCTCATCCGGTTCATTTGATCCTTCACTCTCAGGAGCGGGAACCTGGCCGGTGACCTATACGATCGCCGGAACTTGTACTGCAATTGATACCGAATATGTGGTGGTGAACCCGGTTACGCCTCCTATCACAGGATTCTCCTACACAACTCCGGTGTGTATCTCTGATCCGAACCCGACACCGATCCCGGTGGCCGGTTTCACAACAGGTGGTACGTATTCATCTACACCTGCCGGATTAGGCCTTAATTCTACTACCGGTAACATTAACCTTTCTGCAACTACTGCAGGTACTTATACTGTAACTTACTCTTATCCGGCTACCACTTGCGGACCGGCAGGATCAAGTACAGCAACGATCACAGTTAATCCGCTGACGATCCCGACACTCGGATTCTCGTATCCTACGGTCTGCGTAAGCGACACAGCTGATGCAACACCGGTAGGTGTTACCGGATTCACAACAGGAGGGGTATATTCTTCCACTCCTGGTCTGGCGATCAACGGAACAACCGGTGTTGTTGACGTAAACGGAAGCACTGCAGGAACCTATACGGTAACGTATTCGGTGACCGGTTCTCCGGCACTGTGTACAGCATCCGGAACAAATACCGCAACTATCACGATCAATCCATTGCCGGTTATCCTGATGAGCCCTAATAATACAGTGTTCCTCGGCGTAAGCTCTACGATCTGGTCAAATGTGACCAACGGGGCCGGTGCAGGATTTATCTGGACACCGACCACCGACCTGGTATGTCCTACTTGTGATACAACCACAGCGACGCCTTCGCAGACAACTACTTATTGCGTGGTTGCCACACTCGCAGGCTGTATCGACAGCGCTTGTACGATCGTAAATGTTGAGGTGCCATGCCCGAACAACAGAGATATGGGTGTACCGAATGCATTTACTCCTAACAACGACGGTGTGAACGATAAATTCTGCCTTGACGGATGGTCAAGCTGCGTTAAGGATTTCCAGATCGTGATCTTCGATCGTTGGGGTGAAAAAGTATTTGAATCAAAAGATCCTGCTTTCTGCTGGGATGGTGTATATCAGGGTAAAGCTTTAGATCCTGCAGTATTTGTATATTATATCAAAGCGAACTACTATGTGGCAGGAGCAACACCTGAATCACCTAAAGGCAAGCTTGACGTGAACAGAACAGGAAATATTTCCTTAGTGAGATAACCTCATAAAAAAAGAGGGTTGATAGATTAGATGAAAAGATATATAATTCTTATTGGAGGGATTTTCGTTACCGGGACTGCGGCATTTTCGCAAGATTTGCACTTTTCCCAGTTCAACGAAAATCCTTCTCTGATTAATCCGGCACTTACCGGTTCGATGTATGTATTGCGGGCTTCCGCTGTGTATAAAGACCAGTGGAGAAGTGTCACCGTCCCGTATAAAACATACGGTGCTTCTATTGATATGAAGTTCAAAGCGAGCAGCTGGGACAAAGTGGATCCATACAAGACAAGAACATTCAAGAGGTCCTTCAATAAACTGTCGGGCGGACTCGCTTTTTACAGCGATAAAGCAGGAGACGGAAATATGGGTACCAACCAGGTGAGCCTTTCACTCGCGTCTTTTATTAAGACGGGAAGCAATTCAGCAGTTTCGCTGGGATTGCAGGGAAGCGCTGTTCAAAAGACCGTGGACTACAGCAAATTCATTTTTTCCAACCAGTTCAACGGAACCAGCTACGATGCTACAATGGCGAACAATGAAAAGTTCGGAACACAGAACTTTGTTTACCCTGATGTAGCCGGAGGGTTGCTCTGGATGTATTCCCGCGATGAATCATCGATCGGTGAAAATAACCAGATCAAAGCGGATGTAGGTGTCGGTATGTTCCACATCAACAAGCCGAAGCAGAAATGGCTCGTTGGCACAGATGAGCAATTATTCTCCAAATACATTTTTCACGGAGCATTATTGTATGGGATCCCCCACTCGAATGTTGGTCTTGCGCCAAGCTTTGTCTACGAGATGCAGGGGCCTCAGAAAGAGGTTCTGGGTGGACTGATGATCAAATACTATGTAAAGGACGACTCTAAGTACACCGGTTATATTAAGCGTTCATCAGTAGGATTGGGAGTATATTATCGTTACAAAGATGCGGTCATCGTTAACGCACTTATTGAAATGGGCCAGTATGCGATCGGATTCAGCTACGATATCAATACCTCAACCCTCACTAAAGTAAGCACATTGAGAGGTGGACCGGAGATCGTTCTGCGATATAATTCTGCAAATCCTTATCTCTTCCAGAAACGTTATTAAGAGAGAATCTTATCTGTTTTTAAAGTCCCGTTCATACAGAACGGGACTTTTTTTGTGCCATAACCGTAAATTACACCATTTCGAATGCTAAAAGTGCCTGAAAAAACCTTGACAAACAGTGAATTAATGCTAAGTTTTAGCTTAATTTTGTGCAACCAATTGTTGAATTTTGGCATCATACCAGTGTGAATAAATACTGGTACGAAACAGTAGTATTACCAGACGAATAAAAATACTTAAGAATAAGATGAAAAATAAAGTGTTCCTGGTGTGTGTTTCACTTCTGATCTCAGGATGGATGCGTGCACAAATGGTCGGTCCCAACGCATACATCAAAGGAAATAGCGTTGAAATCGGGGTCGATGGTACAGGCGGATTTGAAGGTGCTGATACACTTGTATCTCCTCCGCTGCCCGGTATGCACCGTCGCTGCGCTAACAACCGTTTTGGTTTTGTGGCGAATCCGCAGCTGAACTCATGGCTCACCTATGACGGTGACTTCTTTTCTCCCGGCTCACCGGAAAACGGTTGGGGCTTTGAGATCGGAATTACCGGCGGCGTTTCACAGGGAAACAATTGTGCATGGCTGCAGCAGATCAATGGTGCGATCACGAACTGGAACCAGACGTTCAACTGCGTGAATGTGGATTGGGAAGGCGATTGTACTTCGGGAACAGATGTTCATTTTAAGATCAATTATTTTTTACAGACAAGCGACCTTTATTATACAACTACTGTTTCGATCACTAACAATACGACGGCAACAATTCCGGATATGTATTACTATCGTAATGTGGATCCGGATAACAACGAGCTGATCGGTTTCGATTTTACTACCCAGAACACGGTTGTAAGTGAGCCGGGAGGCGGATGTAATCTTGCACACGTTTGTGCGACTTCAGTAGTTCCGTCGTCACAGCCGCAATCATATCTTGGTTTTGCAGCGATCGGTGCCAACTGGCGTGCTGACTACGGCGGATTTTCGAACCGTGATGCATCCGACCTCTGGTGGGGTACCGGATTTACTCAAACGGTGGGTGCGACCAACTTTGCTGATGAAGCGATCTCTCTTGCATACCGTATTCAGAACCTTGCTCCCGGCGCAACAGAAACATTCAAGTTTGTTGTGATATTGGATGCTGCTTCTGCGAACAACGCAGTAAATAACGTTTTATATTTTACTTATCCGGGTTCAGCAACAGCACCTCCTTCGGTTTGTACACCTTGGTCCGATACCGTTAGAACCTGCGGAGGACCTGTACCTATTGTGATCAATGGACCTATCGTTTCTGATTATACCTGGACATGGTCACCTGCAGCCGGTCTTTCGTCAACTACCGGTTCCTCGGTAATTGCAAACCCTGCTGTAACAACTGCTTATACCGCCGTCGGCACGCCGATAACTTCCTGCGTAAATCCGATCTCAATGAATTTCGTGGTGGAGGTGACACCTGCAGGCGGAAATAACCCGGTGATCGCTAACCCGGGAGTCATATGCCAATCGGATCCGCCATTTAATCTTACTGCTGACTCCACAGGCGGAACATGGCTCGGACCGGGAATTACAAATAGCTCGCTGGGTACTTTCAGTCCTGCTGCTGCGGGGCCAGGCACCCACCTGATCACCTATTATACAAGTGCGTATTGTAATAATACTGATACGATCAACATCGTTGTTCTCGGTACTGCAAGTGCAACCATTACACAACCTGCACCGGTTTGTTCGGGCTCTGCGCCATTTAATCTGTCGGCCGCTGCGCCGGGCGGAACCTGGTCCGGAACAGGCATTACGAGCTCTTCTGCCGGCACGTTTGATCCGGCAACTGCAGGTACGTTTACCGTTCAATATGATATTTCGGGAACCTGTCCTTCAACGGATACGGTTATTGTAACGGTGAACCAGCAGAAGGATGCAACCATTACACAGCCTCCTCCTCAGTGTATCTCTGCGCCTGCATTCAACCTTACTGCAGTTGATCCGGGCGGAACATGGTCCGGAGCAGGAATCACCAGTGCTGCTGCAGGAACATTCAATCCTGCAACCGCAGGAGCTGGTCCGCACATCATTACGTATACGATCGGCGCTCCCTGCGGAGATGTGGATACCGTGATTGTAACCGTTGTAGCTGTTTATAACGCAACGATAGCCAATGTTTCACCGAAATGTATAAATGCACCGGCATTCAATATGAGCGCTGCATCACCTGGTGGAACATGGACAGGAGCAGGTATTACCAACGGAGCTGCCGGAACATTTGATCCTTCTGTTGCCGGGCCGGGTGTTCACATGATCACTTATACGATCAGCGGATTGTGCGGAACAACGGATACTGCACTTGTCACAGTTGTTGCGATGCCGGTCATCTCGTTCACTGCGGATACCCTGCAGAATTGCAGTCCCGCTGTGATCACCTTCACAGGCAGCAATGATCAGCCGGGAGGAGTTTATTCCTGGAACTTTGGAAATACATTGACAGCTGCGGACACATCGCATCTGCCGAATCCTTCTTATACCTATGTGAATCCCGGTCAGTATACTGTCTCCATGACGTACACCAATTTGATCGGCTGCCAGAGCAATTCCACGATCACGAACATGATCACGATACATGATCATCCTTACCCGTCGTTTGTGGCACTGCCGCCGCAGGTGGATATCCTTTCGCCTACTATTACCTTCGCAGATCAAACGACCGGTAACAACACGGTTACGAACTGGAACTGGAGCTTTGGTGATGGTTCAACATCAGCAGTTCAGAACCCGACGTATACCTATAATACAGTCGGTAACTTCCCTGTGACGCTGATCGTCACCAATAATTTCGGTTGCGACTCATCGGTAACGACCTATGTGAACGTAGAACCTGTTTACCTGTATTATGCTCCGAATGCATTTACTCCGAACGGTGACGGAAATAATGATGTGTTCATGGTAAAAGGAGACAACATCGATCCGGATCACTTTGAAATGCGCATTTTCAATCGCTGGGGTGAGCAGATCTTCCGTACTACGGATTTGAATGTAGGATGGAACGGAGCGAAGAACAATACCGGGGAAGTATGTGAGCTCGGCGTTTATGTTTATAAGGTGTCGCTGAAAGACTGGGAAGGAAGAAAACATTCCTACATCGGTCACGTGACCATCGTCAAATAAGGAATTTACCAATCAGATCGATAGAAGAACCTCTGCCATAAACAGAGGTTTTTCTTTTTAGCGGGAATGATTATATTTACAGAAATAATCAACGAATATGAAGTATTCAGCCATTGATCGCAATTTGTTCATTGAGAACAGAAAACGTTTTGCAGCCGGTTTAAAACCAAAATCGATTGCGCTTTTTACCAGCAATGATATTATGCCGACCAATGCGGATGGCTCGATGGGATTTGTTCAGAATTCGGATCTCTTTTATCTTACCGGTGTTGACCAGGAAGAAACGATCCTGTTGATCTACCCCGATGCTGTAAATGGTTCTTACAAAGAAGTATTGTTCGTAAAGGAAACAAGCGAGCTTATCGCGATATGGGAAGGTGCGAAACTGAACAAAGAACAGGCAACTTTAGTATCGGGTATTGAAACCGTGCTGTGGAACCAGGGATTTGAAGGCTTCCTGAAAACGGTTGTCTTCCAGGCAGAACATATTTACCTCAACAGCAATGAGCATACGCGCCGGTATATCGACACTGAAACGCTTGAAATGCGTTTCAACAAAAATATCATATCGAAATATCCTTTGCATAAATACGAACGCAGTGCTCCGATCATGCACAGGCTCCGTGCGATCAAATCGAAATACGAGGTTGACCTGATTCAAAAAGCCTGCGATATTACTGAAAAAGGATTCAGGAGATTGTTGAAGTTCGTTAAGCCCGGTGTAATGGAATACCAGATCGAAGCGGAGCTTATTCATGAGTTTATTTCGAACCGGTCGCGCGGTTTTGCATACGGACCGATTATCGCTTCGGGTCATAATGCCTGCGTGCTTCACTATGTGGATAACAATAAGGAATGTAAAGCGGGAGATGTGATCCTGCTCGATGTTGCTGCAGAATACGGTAACTACGCGAGCGATCTTACGCGTTGTTTGCCCGTGAGCGGAAAATTCACTGCCCGTCAGAAACAAGTTTATAATGCAGTGCTCCGCGTGATGAAAGCCGCAACTGCGATGCTCACCGTTGGGAACAATATTCCTGACTATCACAAAGCCGTTGGGCAGCTGATGGAAAAAGAGCTGGTGGACCTGGGTCTGATCAGCCTGGAGGATATCAAAAAGCAGAACCCGGAGTGGCCGGCATACAAAAAATATTTCATGCATGGAACTTCTCATTTCCTCGGTTTAGATGTTCATGATGTCGGTGATTTCAACCGGAAGCTGGAAGCCGGGATGGTGTTTACTTGTGAGCCGGGAATCTATATACCGGAAGAGAATCTGGGCATCCGCCTGGAGAATGATATTCTTGTTACCGAAAAAGGTCCGCACGATCTCATGAAGAAAATTCCGCTGGAAGCAGAGGAGATCGAAACGCTGATGAATGCCTGATGCCCTACGCAGAGTTCCGGAAAATAAAAGTGCGCTACAGCGATGCGGGCAAAGGCCGTGTGATCGTGTTATTGCATGGTTTCCTGGGTTCGCATGAAGTGTGGTCGGAATTCTCAAAAAAGCTCTCAAAAAAGTTTCGTGTAATCGCCGTTGATCTTCCCGGTCACGGCGAAACTCCCTGTATAGGTTATTATCATAGTATGGAGCTTCTCGCACAGAGCGTAAAAGCCGTGCTCGATAAAGCAGGTGTAAGGCGCTATGTCATCGCCGGACACTCAATGGGAGGATACGTTGCTTTAACGTTCGCAGAACTGTTCCCCGATAATGTAAGTGGAATATGCCTGTTCAATTCCACCTCCTATGCAGATTCGGAAGAGAAAAAGAAAGAGCGTGAAAAAGTGATCCGCCTGGTCAAGAAAGAACACAAGCATTACGTTCAGGAAGTAGTGACATCTTTATTTGCAGAAGAAAATCTGTCACGGCTGAAGGAGGAGGTGGAAAAAGTAAAGCGGATCGCTTCTGCTGTGAGCCGTCAGGCAATCATCAACAGCCTTGAAGGAATGAAGGAAAGAAAGAGCCGGGATCTCATCCTGAAATTTGCATCGTTTCCTGTTCTGTTTATCGTTGGAAAGAAAGATTCAGTGATCAATTACGAAACGATGTATTCACAAATGGCTTTATGCAAATATCCATCTGTTCTTATGCTGGATAATGCAGGACACATGGGCTTTTATGAAGCACCAAAAGAAACGTTGAAGGAGCTGGAAACATTTTCGGTAAGAACTTACCGGAACAAATTTTAGTTTTTGCGAAACCTGCTTTTGCTTAGCTGATCGCCATCAATGATACAAAGTGTGTACACGCCGCTGGGTAAATCATCAATCAGAAGTGTCTTGCTTTCAATACATGTGAAGTCCCCTCTCTTGATCACATTCCCGCCAAAATCAGCAATTGAATAAGTAACCTGCGGGGTTTTGCAGAGGTAATTCAATTCGATCTTGTCATTGGTGATTGCAGAAATCATATCAGCTGTAACAGTTGTCATAGGCTTGATTCTACGCTGCTACAGCTGATAGGTTTTAAAATTTAGACGAAAACAGAATTTTCTGCTACCAAAATCAGTTCTTGATAAAACGTTTAAACGTTTCTTTTGTATCCGACTGAATACCAATTATATATACTCCTTTTGGGAATCCCGAAATATCAACTAATTTTTCTGTTTTCGAGTTTATTTCGAACGATCTCACTTCCCTGCCCATCACGTCATAGATCTTAATTCTGCTGATCACTCCTGCATAGCTGATGGTGATATAATCAGAAGCCGGATTCGGATAGATCCTGAGCGGATCATCTTTATCAGGGCTTGCGATACCGGCTGAAGTTGAGCAACCGCATGCTGTAATTCCGGTTGTGTATTTCTGGCGAACACTATCGATGCGGTCTTTCATGATCGCAACGCTCGCAAGATTTCCACCTGAATTTGCTCTTGCAAAAACATAAGCGAAATCCATTTCGTTCGATGCTCCAGGCTGCAGAATAAACGGACCGTAAGCTCCCATCGCTCTGCGGTCGCCGGGAGTATTACCGGCAGTAATTTCATCCCATGCCGGCTGCGGAGCCATGCCTGTACCGAAACCCATCGGATCACTCGTTCCGGGGAACATGTATTTGCAGTTCACACCTGTCAGGTGACCATTTCCTCCGTATGTCAGGCTGGTTGCATCTTTCCAGGATCCCGTCATATAATTATAAAAGTCGGTTGCTGTCACAGGATTGCCGATCGCTGAAAAATCGTTTTGATAGTACATGAACCGGGACATGCCGAGACGCTCATTGTCGATGGTTCCGTCGCCGTAATTGGTACCATTGGGGGTTGCACTGGCAGGGTCATCCAGTCCGTTGGGTTTTGCAAACGGTCCGTTCAGGAATACCACAGCCTGGGCCGGCGGATTGTTGCCGTATCCCAGCTCACTGCCAAGATTTCCATCAACTGCATCACCATTGAACGCATAATACGCTCCACGTGTAACGTCGGAACCTACAAAATCATCACTGCTGCCGCCGATCTCAACATCCGACCAATGTTCAACAAAAACAGAGTCAAGAAGGAATGCGCCGCGATTGTAAACTTTATAGTTAGTGAAGATCGCATTTTGCAAGGTGCTGTCTGCCGGACACGCATAAGCATACGCCATGGCCTGAACTTCAAGTCCGATGGGGCTTCCGCCTGTTTCGGTGTGTACTCCGCCCCTGTCATTGAATACAAAAAAGATGGCCTGGTCACCTTTGATCAGCGGGTAATCGCCGGCAGCGGGATCATAAATGGCATTTGTATTTACGTCCACGAATGGCGCAAGCGTAAGCCCAAAAGGGCTGAACGCAGGCCAGTTCATGATCGTATTCATAGCTGTTGAATCCGTCGGATTTACTCCGATCTGTCCGCCGTTGAACCAGTTCACGTATGTGTCGATGTCACATTTATTGATCTTCCAAACCCGGTTGAAATGGGCAATAGTTGCAGAATCTGTGGTTGCGGATGCTGTGAGCGGTCCGGGCCAGTAATCCGTGCCCGACTGATGATATGTTTGTGCAGCAAGCTTTAAAGCGGACCCTGCATCAAACCCTCCGAGCCAGAGTCCTGCTGCAAAAAAAGTATGATGGTTGCTTCCTTTGGGAGCTTCAAACCCCTGTGTAAAGGTAGATCCGAAATCGCTGAACAATGAGCCATCGGCATTGAACCGGGCGTTGATCATGTTGATGTCGAGAAAGCCGCCGTTAATTGTTTGAGCTTGCGCTGAACAAAAAGACAGCGCAGTAAACACAAGTAGAATTTTTTTCATAGATAGAGATACAAAAAATAACGGGGATGATTTTTTGTTCCGCAGATTGACGGTGAGGTATTCTGTTACGACAATCCTTCTGTTGCGGTTACGTAATTTAACCGGGTAAATATACCTATTTAATCAACGTAAGCGGCCCTGTATATTTATGTTCTTCTCCGTTTGCGAACGAAATAAAGATCTTGTAGACAAAAACCTGCGGTTCGGCGATATCACCCTTATATTTTCCATCCCATCCTGAATTTTTATCATTGGTTTCAAAAACCTTTTCTCCCCAGCGATCAAAGATCATCATCCGCACCGAAGTAATGTTGTCACCTTTTATCCTGAAGACATCATTGACGCCGTCACCATTCGGTGAAAATGCATTCGGGAAAAACGCGGAGCACTCCTCTGAAATGATCACGGTTATTTCATCGGTGCTTGAACAGCCATTTGCATCCGTCACGGTGAGATAGTATGTGCCTGTCGCATTTGTATCCACTACAGGTTCAAGGCAATTGATGCAGCTTAACCCTGCGGATGGCGTCCAGCTATATGTTCCCGTAGAAGCCGAAGCATTGATCGTTCCGGTTTCTCCCGATATGAGTGTCATATCCGGTCC
Source organism: Bacteroidia bacterium (assembly GCA_045805205.1). GTDB lineage: Bacteria > Bacteroidota > Bacteroidia > 2-12-FULL-35-15 > 2-12-FULL-35-15 > 2-12-FULL-35-15. Next base: position 265,922 of record JBJMLR010000010.1, read on the forward strand.
GGCATTTACAAGCGGATTTGGATTTATTGTTACCGTTACATCATCGGAGACCGTACCACACCTATTTGATGCTTGTACGCTATAGGTAGTAGTGCTTACGGGAGCAACCGAAACCGCAGAAGTAGTTTCTCCCGTGCTCCAGGAATAGTTTCCGGTGGAGCTCACGGCGCTTAGCATCGCTGAATTTCCGGCACAGATAACGATGTCTCCGCTCGCGGTGATCGTCGGAGGATCAACGGTGGTGATCGTTACCGATCCCGTATCACTCACACAGTAGCCGTTCACTACATACAGTTGATAGATGCCGCCGGAAGAAGCTGTTACAGGATAGATCAGGGGAGATATGGATCCGCTGCTGAAACCGCCCGGACCGGACCAATAATAAGTATATCCTGCAAGTGAGTTTGCGGAAAGTACAAGCGAATCACCGGTGCAAATGCTGTCACTGACGGTAAGTATCGGTGATGCAACCGGCGGAGTGATGCTGATCGTGATCGTATTGGAAAGACTTGTGCATCCGTTTGTATCTGTTGCTTCTACGATCAGGATCGTCGGACCCGTCACTGTGGAAATTGAGTAAGTGAATCCTCCCGCAAGGAAATTATGTGCGGCATCATACCAGCTGACAACCAGGCTGGAGTCATTTGTCGCTGTGTACGTAAGAGGTGTTCCTGCACATACGCTGGTATCCGGGATCGCAGCGAGTAACGGAGCGGCGAGCAATGAAAGCGCTGTGGTATCCGATTGTGCAGTACAGCCGGACGGATCAGTATACGTATAATAATATTGCCCCGCTGCGGTTACAGGGTTGTTCATCGCAGTGCTTCCGTTATTCCAGAGATAAGATCCCGGGAGCGTATCGGTCAAAAGTATCAGCGTATCATATTGACAGATCACATAGGAGCTGCTTGTGAACGGATGCAGCACCGGATCATTGACCGTAATATATATACTGTCGGTTTGGCTTGCGCAGAAACCGGAAAAGGCAGTTACTGAATAATAACCGGAAGTTGCCAGGGTCACAGGATAAACGAAAAGATGAGTGGAATCAAATGCGGTGATGCCCGGGCCGTTCCATGTATAAGTGGTACCTGCTGCCGGCGCTCCGACTTCCAGAAACAATGTATCACCTGCACATACTACCGGTCTGCCAATGATCACCGGCTTCTGCGAGCCGTTGAAGATATTGACGTTAACGGGAACAGCAGCACTCATGCACGTTCCATTGTTATTTGCGACGAAGAAAGTACTGTCGTTCTGTCCCATTGATACCGGAAGTGATGAGCCGGTTCCTACAACATTTCCATTCACCAATTCATTAAACCAATAGATGCTTCCGGTTCCTGAAGCATTCAGCGTAAGCGATGTTCCCGGGCAAACAGTTGTATCGCTTACAGTTGGAGGAGTAACTTCCGGATAAGCATAAACGATCACGCTATCGCTGCTGATACAGCCTTCCAGATTCGTTGCCTGTACATAATAAGTTCCGGGTCCTGTTGTGGTATAGCTCATTCCGGTTTCCATGGATGGAATCCATGTGTAGTCAACAAATCCGGGAGAGCCAACGAGAATAACTGTATCCTGGCTGCAGATCGTATCGTTGCCCCAGTACATCAGATCTACTGCTGCACCTGTTCCGGTTGTGATCGTAATGCTTGCAACGGTGGTAATGCTGCAGGAGTTAACGCTCACCGTATAGGTTCCCGGCGATGTAATCGTCTGCGTCAGTGAGCTTCCGCTGAATGGAGTTGCCCAATTGATCGTTGATGCATCATTGGTCTGCAATGTAATGATCACGGACCCGCTCGCACATAAGCTTGTTCCGGGAGCGGATTCAAGATAAGGTGTGCTGTACTCTTTTACTTCGACCATTTCAGACACAAGCAAACAGCCCGTCGGAGAAATATAGGTGTAATAATATATTCCCGGTGTGCTGGTCCAGATACTTGCGGTGGTTCCGAGAACCATGCCGGTAGGGCCGTACCACAGGTATGAGCTTCCCGGCTGAGCAGTAAGCTGAACGGAATCGAATGGACAAACCAATCCGTTTGCAGGCAGCATTGTTACAAGTGGTGCCGGCATCGAATGCAGATCGAAATAATACCATTGTGTGGACGAGCAGCCAAGGACCGTGTCAGTGGTAGTGGAGGTAAGTGTGTATTGCCCTTCCTGGTTTACAATTGCACTGTCTCCCGAAGGATATACATTTACAAGGCCCGGGCCTCCCCAAACATAGTTATCACCGCCACTCGCGGATAAAGTAACAGAGTCGCCCGGACAAAAATAAGTTGCGCCGCTGATCAGCGGTACATTTGACGGAGCGCTGTGTGCATCGAGATAGAATGTTCTGCTGACAGTTCCCCATGATGTTCCGGTGATCGGGTCAAGGATGTTTGCGGTTGCAGTGCAAATCCCGCTGGTGAGTGCTTTGAAGTCTTGTGTGTGATCCCAGAAGGTATTCGAATAGGAGAGGTAGGGGTCAAAAGTATAACCTCCGGTGATCGTCCAGTGAACATAGGTTGCGACAAAGGAAGGCAATCCTGCGTAAAAAGATGCGCTGTCGACCAGGCGCATTCTGAAATGATCATTCGCACATACACGAACCGTATCCGTTGTGTTAAAAGTAGTGTCCGTAAAGATCAGCATGGGTGTGATGGCAGAAAGAGGGAGCCCCGTGCCGCCGGCATAACCTCCACCACATGGTCCATAAGTAAAAAGATCGATACACTCTCCATTGTTACACATTCCACCCGGACTGGATGAGGTCAGCGAATAGTTTCCCGGCAGGTATGCATAGATTGTATCATTTGTGCTCGTAGCGCCCCCGGGAAGATTCCAGTGAAAGGTATATCCGGCTGGAATTCCCGAAGCCACGAACATTGCAGTATCTCCACAGGGGATCAACGCTTTGTGCAAGCAAGGTGTAAGCGGTATCGCATCCAGGTCAATGCAGTGATGGGCCGTAATTATTGGTGTCGGAGGAGTTGCATAGATCTGTACGTAAAATGAATCCACAAATCTTCGGCAATCGTCGGCATATCCGTAATCAACATAATATAATCCGCTTGAAGTGATCTTTGTCCGGAAGTGAGTGGCTCCGTTCGACCAATTGTAGACCCAATCCGGAGCCTGAAGGCTGTCCACGGTTGTAGGTGTATTGATACCGGCATAAACAAAATCACAGCCGGTGATCGTATCACCAAGCGGCCAGCGGTAGGGCATGAGTGTATCGTTAACACAGGTTCCGCTTATGCGTTTGAAATAATCATAAGGAGGGGTAACATTGTTCACTGGCCGCGAGATCAGGATGTCCTTATTGCCCCATCCTTTTTGCGTTACGAAAGCTCCGCCTGACATCGCTCCGCAGAGGGTAAGTCCGAAATTTCCGTTCAGTGTATTCAGATTATTTACATGCGTGGTGAAATTGAATCCATCAGGGGTGTTGAAATTCTTCGAGTAGCTGCCTGCGAATACCGGCTGGTCGTTAAAGTAAACATCGAGCGCAGTCGGATAGTCATCACCGATCCCTCCATATTGCTTTTCCCATGTGCGATGGAGCAGGCTGTCATACTTCACAACGTATATATCGCGGAATCCCACGCTGTTAAAAATGCCGTTGCCATGGATCGCAGAGAAAGTGGTAAGAGAGCATTTGAAATATCCGGCAGTAAAAATGTTGCTTTGCTGGTCGATGGTAATTCCGCGCGAAGAGATCGAGTTATCACTGCCCTCGGTTGTTCCGGTGATGTAATCGCCGTTCAGTGTGTTGACCTTTACAGCAAACACCTTGTAGATCGAAGGATTGGTGAGATAATCGTTTGGAGTGCCGATGTAACAAAATGCGCCCTGGAAATCACCGGTCATCCAGATGTTTTTCTCCTTTACTTTCATGTCATACACCATGAACTGCGAAGCGATCATTCTTCTGAACCACATTTCATTTCCCGCGGTATCGAGTTTCATCACTAGTCCTGCGTTAAAAGCATTGTTCGGATAGGTTCCCGTAAATGAGATCGTGTCGGAAAACTGTCCGCAGGTGTATATATTGTCCTGTGCATCGACCGCTATTTTCAGGATACGATCATCATAAAGTGCACTTCCCTGTTTTGCCCAGGTAACTGTGCCGGATGAATTTGTTTTGAAGATAAATGCATCATAAGAGGGAAGCCCTCCGCCTGATGCCATTGTCGGCGGATAATTGACAGACGTAAATGTATAGCTGCCGAAAGTAGAAGTGCCTTTGAATTCTCCGCCGACGATAATATTTCCGAATGCGTCGGTACAGATGTCATTCGGCAGATCGGTATCAGCGCCGCCATAGCTTTTTGCCCAAATAAAATTTCCGGCGTTGTCAAGTTTAGCAATAAATACATCCTGCGAACCGGCAATTGACGTAAGCGAAGTGCTGCCGAACAGAGCGGTTCCTCTGAATACACCTGTGATGAAGATCTCTCCGGCTCCGTTCACAGTGATCGCCGTTGCTTTTTCATCCATGATGCCTCCGGCAGGAACTACCCAAAGATATGTTCCGAGTGAATCTTGCTTTGCGACAAAAACGTCGCTCATTCCGGAAGAAGGGATAACAATATTATCGAAACGGGCAGCCATGCTGAAATATCCTGTGGAATAAACATTCCCAAGATTATCATGAACAAGATCAAGTGCTTCGTCATTGGCGTTCCCGCCGGCACCCTGCAGCCAGTTATGCTGGGAAAAGCCGGTTACACGTAAAAGGGTGATTATAAGAAGCAGGAGTAAATGTTTCATGCACGTGAGTTTTGTTGATACTAATTTGAGAATGAATTGGCGAAGGGGCAAATGAAAATGAAAATACCTTACGCGTTCAAATTCAATATTTTTTGTAATCGGCAAGTATATAAGGTGTTTCAGTCGAATATACAGCTGCAGTCAAATTGTTATCTGATCGTTTTATCCCGCCCTAAAACGGGAAAAGCCTCTTTTTGTTGTTTATTCGGGCTCTCCTGATAACTAATGTACTTGAACTTAAGGGATTTCCGTCACCCAATTAGTTTACGGTAGCTTTGATCCTTTAAGCGGTCCGTTCAGTTTCCGCTTTAACCCGGTCCGCCGCCGAACAACATCCCCATGTTTCTTGCGGCAGACCTGCGGTTAAAGAAGATCAATGCGTTTTGATGAAGCGTGCCGAAGAAAGTTTCTTTCCATCGCTCAGGGTTATAAAGTAAAGTCCGTCCGGGAGCTCACTGATATCGACCTGTTGCCCGCCTGCTTGTAATTCAACGTATTTCAGAAGCTTTCCTGTTGCATCGTAGATTGCTGCTGTTGCATTGTTGCCGGAGTGCTTTACAATAATATGGTCATTGGCCGGGTTCGGATAAATTGAAAACTCAGCTGTGCTTTGGTGAGTTGCGATTCCCGTTGTGCTGCTGCATCCGCAAGCGGTGATCCCGCTGCTGAATTTCTGGTGCAGGCTGTCGATGCGTTCTTTCAGTAATGAAACGCTAGCGAGATTACCGCCGGATGAAGCCTTGGCGTACACGTATGCAAGATCGATCTCATTTACTGCGCCGGGTTGCCAGGTAAACGGGCCATAGGAAGCAACACCACGGCGGTCTGAAGGAACATGCATGTCGCTCACTTCATCCCAGGGCGATTGCGGAACTCCGAAAGTTCCGAAGCTGCCGGGATCGCTGCTGCCCGGAAAGAGATATTTGCAGACGGTGCCGGTCAAATGACCATAGCCTCCGTACGTCCAGGGAGTGCCGTCTCTCCAGGCTCCCGCCATGTAGTCATAATAGTCTGCCGGCACGCTTGGATTTCCCATAGGGCTTGCGTCATTCTCGAAGTAGAGAAAATGTCCCATTCCCAAACGTTCATTGTCGATGATGCTGTCGCCGTAATTTGTGCCGTTGGCTACAGATGAACTTACATCATCAAGTCCATTCGGATCCGCATAAGGGCCGGTCAGCAATACGACGCCTTGCGCGGGTGGATTCAATCCGTAAGGGATCTCTCCTGCGGGCGGACTGTCATCGATGGAATCGCCGTTGAAAGCATAATATGTACTTCTGCCGACATCGCACCCGACAAAATCATCAGTGGCGCTGCCGATATCAAAATCGGTCCAGCTTCCCATGAAGGCGGAATCGAGGCGAAAAGAGCTTTTATTAGTGATCTTGTAATTTACAAAAACGGTATTCGCGAGTACGCTATCCGTATTGCAGCCGTATTCATATACCATGCACTGGATCTCCAATCCGATTGCATTGCCTCCGGTTTCGGTGTGCACACCTCCCTTGTCGTTGTACACGAAGAAGATCGCCTGGTCGCCTTTGATGACCGGGTAATCGCCCGCATATGGATCGTACACGCCGTTGCCGTTGGTATCATTGTAAGGTGCCAGCGACGCTCCGGATGGACTTGAAGCGGGCCAGGTAAGAATTGTATTCATGGCAACAGAGTCTACGGGATTCGGGCCGAGCTCACCGCCATAAAACCAACTCATGTATGAATCGATATCACATTTGTTTAATTTCCAGACACGATCATAAGCTGCAATTGTTGAAGGGGTTATCGAGGCAGTTGCATCAAGCGGTCCTGGCCAGAAATCATTACCGGTTTGCCGATACGTTGATCCGGCGATCTTCAGCGTGTTGCTCGCATCGATTCCGCCGAACCATAAATTGCTTGCAAAAATGGTTGAGCGGCCGCTGCCTTTCGGCACTTCAAATTTTGGATTCATAAAGTCCCAAAACAGTGCGCCCTGGGAGTTTACGCCTGCTTTGATGTTATTTATATCCAGCTGAGCAAAATTAGATTGTGAAAATGCAGCACCTGATCCTAGAAGAAGTGACGCGACGATTAATTTTTTCATTCGTATATGATTTGGTAAAAGGGGATTCTTTTTTTCTGCCCTAACCCCGCCTGCTGCCGAACAACATCCCCATGTTTCTTGCAGCAGGCGATGGGCCAAAGCATTTTTGCTGATACAAACATACATCGTCAAATGCCCTGCTTTTTTTCGGTTTATGGCAATAGTATACAGGTCAACAACTCTTTTTCGGGTTCAGGAAGCTCTAAGAGGATTGATTTTACTGGCTTTTTATAAGATCCGGCAGTACACGTCAACCGGTTTTTTCACTTTTGGGAATAGTATACATGTCTGAGGCCTGTTTTTGGATAAGCGATAGTCGTTCTCCCGTTATGAATTCTGATAAATAAGAAGTAATTTAGAGTGTCTTTCAGTTTAAAGCATGCCTGTATTTACTGCAAATAAAGAAGGATAGCGTGTTTAATAAACCGGTGGTTTATTAAAAAACATTATAGGCGAACCGAGGCAAGCCGGTAATGGAGAAACAAAATACCTTAAAAGTATACATGTCAAACAAAGCGTCCGACAATCTTTTTCAGCTGATCAAATCGCTGAACAAATCTGAAAAAAGATATTTCAGCCTTTATGCATCGCGTCATACATTGGGAGAGAAGAATAATTGTGCGGTGTTGTTTGAAGCGATCGACAAACAAAAGGAATACAATGAAGATGCGCTCCTGAAGCAATTTAAGAAAGAAGCATTCATCAATAAATTCTCGATCACGAAAGCACGTTTGTATGATACGATTCTTGACAGTCTTACAGCCTTTCATTCCTCGAGCTCCATCGATGCGCAGTTAAAACGGGATCTGCATTGTGCGGAGATCCTTTATAAGAAGACTTTATACATACAATGTTCAAAGCTGCTCAACAGCGCAAAAAAAATTGCGCTCAAATATGAACGTCATTCCTCTTTGCTGGAGATAAGTCTCTGGGAAAAGAAGCTGGTTGAAACGGAGAACTATTCCGGGAAGAAAGATGCTGATATTCTCCGCATGCTGGAGGAGGACAATATGATCAATGAGAAGATCCGGAACTTCAATGAGTATTGGAACATCAAAAGCCGCTTTTTCACGATCCTGAACAAACAGGGAAAGGTGCGGAATGCTGAGGAGCTCCACCGTTTTAAAAAGATCATAGATAACACACTGCTGAAGGGAGAAGATAAAGCACTTTCCACCGAAACGCGTTACCTGTTCTATCACATATACAGCGCTTATTACTTCGGTATCGGTGAATATGCAAAGAGTTATCAGAATCTCGTGAAGAATGTTCAGCTCATCGAGTCGAATCCTGATATTTTTCGCGAAGAACCCAATATTTATTTCTCAGTTTTAACAAATGAGATCTATGTCGGCAGCCAGCTGAAGAAATACAAGGAGGTTTTTTCGAGCCTGAAAAAATTACGCTTAGCGCTGGTTGAATTTGAAAACGGAAAGAACGAGGATCTTGAAGTGAAGCTGTTTTCGAGCGCGATGAGCATTGAGCTTTCTATTTATATGCAGACCGCGGAATTTGAGAAAGGGATCGAGCTGGCGCCGAAGATCGAGGAGAAGCTGGCGAAATATCCGGGTAAGTTCACAAAGCTCAGGGAGGCGTATTTTTACTTTAATGTAGCGGCCATGTATTTTGGCGCTGAGAGATATTCACTTGCATTGAAGTGGATCAATAAATTGCTGAACAGCCCTAATTTTGAAGAGAGTGAGAATATCTATTGCTTTGCTCAGATCATGAGCCTGATCATCCATATCGAATTAAAGCATGATGATTTTGTGCCGACGGCTTTCAAGAGTGTATATCGTTACCTCAGCTCGAGGAACCGGGTATATAAATTCGAGAATGTGTTCCTGGACTTTATCGGGAAGATCCTGAAGACGACGAAAAGAGAAGAGCAGAATAAATATTACCGGGAGCTGAAAAATGCGCTGGTAGAGCTAAAGGACGATGCTTTCGAAATGGCGGCATTTGAATATTTTGATTTTATTTCCTGGGCGGAAAGTAAAGTTCAGAGAGTGCCGTTCAGGGTGATAAAGGAAGAAACTGCAGGGGAGATGAAATAGGACCGGTGGGAAAAAGTAGAGGCGACACTCGCTCTCAAAAGTGCCGCCTCCGGGTCTAAACTAAAAACTAAACAAACAAACTAAACTCTAAAGTTATCTCAGATCGAATTATAGATGCTGAAGAAGATGATCGATACGGTTGCAATCGCTAACAGTACGGTTACGGTTCCGATACCTTCCTGGTGGTATGTATGACCGTGGCGGATTGATGTTTTTCTGTTCATGGCTTTGAAATTTAAATTGGTTGATTCAAGTAAAATTGTTGCCATCGTATTAAAGTTTTAATTCTTATATGAATTTCCTTTCGGAATTAATTTCTGAAGTAAGGTGCGGGCGTTTGCCTATTAATTTAAACAACATCCCCATGTGCCAATTAATTTTGCTGCAAACCTCCCACACCTGCTCTTATTCTAAACACTATTTGAATGAACTTCTGGTCAATATTACGCCGGAAATCAATGGAAGGATAGCCACAATGAGCGAGTGGCAGGTTGGATTATTTAACGGTAGGAAATAAAATTTAAACGGTGAAAGGGCTTGAGGAGTGGCAAATGGATTATTGTAACTACCTATAAATGAGACAGTTTTTCTAAGAAGTCTGTTTTGTTGCGTCGGGAGACCTCCACCTGGGAGTTATCCGTCATCACTACGTAGCCGCCTTCTCCCTTAATGTATTTCTTTACATGCTCAAGATTGATGAGATGTGAGCGGTGGATCCGGAAGAAGTTATCATCTGCAAACATTTGCTCGTATTCCCCGAGCGTTCTTGATGCGATAATTTTCTTACCGTTCGTCAGGATAAAGAAAGTATAATTCCCGTCGGAATCACACCGGATGATATCGGAGAGATTAATAAAGATCAGTCCGTCTCCATCGGGTATGCCAACCTTTTTTAATTTATTTTCCGTGCGAACGTTGGATAGCAGTGCTTTGAACTGCTTATCCAGTGTATTGTTCTTCTGGCCGTTTCGTTCTTCAAATCTCTTTACTGCCAGCACCAGCTCTTCGGGATCGATCGGTTTGAGGATATAATCCACCGCGCTGAACTTGATCGCTTTGATTGCATAATGATCATAGGCTGTGGTAAAGATGATGTTAAAATTGATCTCCTTGAATTTTTCCAGCAGGTCGAATGCATTTCCGTTGGGCATTTCAATATCGAGGAATACAAGATCGGGAGCCTTATTGGTGATTGCTTCAAATGCGGCGAGCATCGAATCAACTTTCGCGACAACCTCCACCTGCTTGCAGTTTTTTTCCAGCATTTTTGAAAGTGATTCCCGTGCACCTAACTCGTCGTCAACAATAATAGCTCTGATCATAACAATGTTTTTAGTTCTTAATCATTTTCATTGGTATCCAGCGGGATGATCAATCTTACTTTTGTGCCGGATGCTTTACCGTCCTCAAAAAGGTCGATGATCTCTGCATAGATATTACTGTTCAGACTGGAGTTCAGAATATCCAACCGTTCCTTCGTGATGCTCATCCCCATCGATTTATGCTGCTGAACCCTGTTCTTTTTGAATTCGATCGATCTCCCTCTTCCGATCCCATTATCTTCAACAGTGCAAAGGATCGTGTCTCCCTGTTTTTGTAAAGTTATTGAAATTTTTCCGTTTCCGCCTTTCGGGAGCAAACCGTGAATAATTGCATTTTCCACGTACGGCTGGATCAGCATTGACGGGATCCGGTCGTATGTTTGATCGATCGCAGGATCGACGGAGATCGTATAAATAAATTTCTTGTCGAAACGCATTACTTCGAGCTCAAGATACAGCTCAAGCGCATTGATCTCTTCTGAAACCGCGATCACCGGCTGCTTGGAATTGTCCATGATCCTCCGCATGAGCTTTGCAAACTTTGAAAGGTATTTCAGGGCGGCATCGGTATCGCTGTTCGAAATATAATGCTGGATCGAGCTAAGTGTGTTGAAAATAAAATGCGGGTTCATCTGAGCCCTCAACGCCTGGGACTCGATATTTGCGATCTTCTTGTTCAATTCGGTTTTCGCCTTTTCTTTCAATTTGATCCGGCGGATCCTGATCCGGATGGAGAAGATCAGTGCAAGCAATATAAGAGTGCTGGAGCTGATCATAAAGAACCATGTTTTCCAGAACGGCCGTTCAATGGTAAAAGTAAACTCAGCAGGCTTCTTGTTCCAGATGCCTTCGTTGTTAGAGCTCTTTACTCTGAATGTATATTTTCCCGGAGGCAGATTGGAATAGGTTGCAAACCGGTCCTTTGTGGGCGGCGACCAGTTCTTTTCAAATTCGTCAAGGATATGTGAGTACTTTACCTTTGACGGGTTGGTAAGACAAATTCCGGAATAGCTGAAGGTGATATTATTGTCGTCGTAATCAAGGTGGACATTGTTGGTCAGGACCGTATCCTTGTAAAACAGGCGGAATTGAGTAATGCTGATCTTCGATTCAAAGTTATTCGGAATATATTCCTTCGGATCATACTTGATCAGTCCGTAAACCGTACCGAACCAGATGGAGCCGTCGTTGTCGATGAATGTTCCATTGCCGTTACATTCCACGCCTGAAAAGCCGTCATTTTTTCCAAACTGTACAATGTCCTTTACTCCTTTATTGCGATACTCATCAAAATCGATCCGGTTAAGACCTTGATTTGTTCCGACCCAGATCTCATTTTGAGATTTTCCAAAGGTTAGTGAGTATACGAGGTCGGAGCTCATTCCATCTTTCTGTCCGAATTTTACCGGTTTTTTTTCCGGGTCGAGAGGATCGATGATCCAGAGGCCATCAAGCGTTCCGAGGTAGAGCGATCCTTGCTTATCTACAAGAGAAGCAAGATAAGAGTCATTTTTAAGGCCGCGTTCTTTGCTGCATTCCGTAAATGTGGTCCCGTCATACCGGATCAATCCGCCCAGGTAGCTTCCTATCCAGAGGTTTCCTTTTTTGTCTTCAGCGAAAGTCCACACATCAAATTTTTCGATCAGACCTTTGAGTGGATAGCAGGTGAACTTTGTACCGTCAAACCGGAACACTTTTGAGTTGCTTCCGAACCACAGATTATTTTTTGAATCCTTATAGATGACATTGATCGCATCATGCCATACGGATGAAGTATCATTTTTCTTTGAAAATCTATTCCCATCCCAGATCCTTAACCCGCTTTCAGTTCCGAGCCAGAGAATTCCGGGAGAATACTCATAGATCATATTCACGCTGCTGGCATCAAGACCATTGCTCCTGTCATAATGAATGAAGCCATCGTTCTGATCGTAGCGATACAATCCACCCTGTGATCCTACCCATAAATTTCCTTTTGCGTCACGATGAATACCGTATATGAAGTTATTGGTCAGGCCATCGTGAATACCATAAGTGATGAAGGGATTTCCACGGTACTTAAAAAGTCCGGCATAAGTTCCGATCCAGAGATTATGTTCAAAGTCTTCATAGAAGCAGCTCACCAGGTTGCTATTCTGATCGCGCTTGATCAGGTATTTTGTGAAGTGCTCCTTTTCGAATTTTACCAGGCCTTTACCTGTTCCGATCCAAAGTACATTCTTGTAATCGACGAGAACACATCGCGCATCATTGTCAGGAAGCCCCTGATCCTGGTTGTAGCACAAAAATGTATTGTTTCTGAACCGGCAGATCCCGTTGGGGGTTGCTATCCAGATATTTCCATCCTGGTCCTGTGTGATGGAATTGATCACATTCGTAGAAAGACCGTTTTTTGTGCTGAGACTGAGGAATTTTTTTCCGTCAAAAACAGTAATGCCTTCCGTTGTTCCGATCCATACATTTCCGGCTTTATCCTGGAACAGGCATTTTACGGTGTTCCCGATAAGTCCGTTTACCCGGGAAAAATTAATGAAGGCGCCACCGCTGAGCCTGGAGATCCCTTTGTCGGTTCCGAACCACAGATCGCCTTTCTTATCGCGGAGTGAAGTGGTGACCGCGTTGCTGATCAGTCCGTTCTTTTCCGTAAAGCTGGTGAAGGTCTTTCCATCGTATTTATTGATCCCGCTGATGGTCCCGATCCAGAGATTTCCCAGGCTGTCCTCATTAATGGTGGTGACAAGGTGATTGAGTAGTCCTTCATTAGGAGAAAAATTGGTAAAGGAAATCCCGTCGAATTTACTGAGGCCGCCATATCCGCCGCTCCAAAGATTTCCTTTGCTATCCTGGAAAACGGTTGACACGTTTATGAAGGGTAATCCGTCTTCCACGGAATAATTCCGGAAGAAGGTAGATTGTGCACTGCTTTGTTCTGAGAGGAGGAGTGCGATAAAACAAAAAAGAAAGACGATTCTCTTCTTAATGATCATTCTTTTTAAGGAGTGAGTCCCAGCCTTGGGCAGTAAGGGGATGTACGGTTCCGCCTTTTGAAATGAGATTGGTCCCATCTTTTGCGGCGGTCATATGCCCGATAACGGTGATATCGGGATTTGCTTTTATTTTTGGAAAATCCGACTGATCGATGGTGAACAGCAGCTCATAATCTTCTCCCCCGCTCAATGCGCATAGGGTCGGATCGAGATTGAATTCGCGGGCAGCATTGTATGCAGAAGGATCGATCGGAATTTTTTCTTCATAAAGATTGCATCCTAAACCGGATTGTGTTGCAATGTGAAGGACCTCGGAAGCGAGTCCGTCGGAAATATCGATCATCGCAGTGGGTTTTACTTCAAGCTTTTTCAGCAGTTCAGGAATGTCTTTTCTTGCTTCCGGTTTCAGCTGGCGCTCGAGGATATAATCGTTGCCTTCGAGATCAGGCTGAACACCGGGTGTTTCCATAAAGATCTGTTTTTCGCGTTCCAGCAGCTGAAGCCCGACATAGGCAGCGCCGAGGTCTCCGCTCACGCAAAGCAGATCGCCCTCTTTAGCAGTGTCACGATATACAAGGTCGTCCTTGTCCGCTTCACCGATCGCAGTAATGCTGATGACGAGTCCGCTCCGGGAGCTGGTAGTATCACCGCCAACGATATCGACCTTATGTTTTGCTGCAGCGAGCATAAGTCCCGAATACAGCTCTTCAAGCGACTCTACAGAAAAGCGGTTCGAAATGCCTAATGACACGGTGATCTGTTTTGGAGAAGCATTCATTGCATAAATGTCCGACACATTTACCGAAACGGCTTTAAAGCCGAGATGTTTCAGAGGGACATACGAAAGATCAAAATGAACCCCCTCGATCAGCATATCAGTGCTTACTACCGTTTGTTTGCCTTTAAAGTCGATCACGGCAGCATCGTCGCCGATCCCTTTTACAGTACTTTCATTCTTGATCTCAATGAATTGGGTCAGGTGTTTTATGAGGCCAAATTCGCCAAGGTCGCTCAACTCCGTCCGGTTGGTATTTTCAAGCATTTTCTTTCTATTATATAATTGTAAAAATAAGGCTTAAAAATGAATGCCGCAAAACTAAACGCGTGCTCTGCTTCAATATTTTGACATGTCCGTTTTTTAGCTAATTTTAGGACTCCAACACAATCTGAGCATATGTCAAAAAAGGAGAAGCAGGCTGCGCCGGTAAAAAAGGAAAACCTGAGAGGTATTCCAAAAGGTGATCTGCTGGACCGCATGAATATGTGGTTTGAAAAAAACGACAAGAAAGTGTTTTATACATTTCTTTTCCTTTCCACATTATTTTCTTTATTGTTGTTCGATGCGAAGGTATCTGATGGGGGGGACGATTCTTCCTATATTGAAAGAGCCTGGTCGCTTTTGCATGAAGGAAAATTCCCTTATTACCAGGGGCCGGGTTATCCCATCTTCCTTTCCGTATTCGTGAAAATGTTCGGACTGAATATGGTCGCGCTGAAATTTTCCTCTTTGCTTTGTCAATTTGGCTTTGTTTGGTTCACATACAAAACATTTGTGAAGCGCGTACCCTATACTGTTCTTGTAGCGCTTCTTTCATTCATTTCAGTCAATGCATACATACAGTATTACGCAAGCCAGACGTTCACGGAAACTTTTTTCCTTTTTCTTCAATCGGTTTGTTTTTATGTCTTTTTCAGGATCCTCGACAGTATTGAAGAGGGAACCGGACTCCTGGAAGAAGCGAAAAAGAACTATCTGAAATGGATCGTGTTCGGCATCCTGTTTGTTGCGCTGTCGATCTCCAAAAGTATCGCGATCATCGCCATCATTCCGGTGTTTGGTTATCTTTTGTTAAAGCGGCATTACAAGCAGGCATTCTTTGCACTCGCAGCTTTTCTTGTTATCCGGATTATCTATAACCTTATCACTTCGTCGATCTACGGTCCACCGGATGCGACGCAGTTCGAGCAGATCCTGCGCAAGGATCTCTACAAACCGGAATTGGGTCATGAGGACGTTTCAGGCTTGATTGACCGCTTCTTCAAAAACTTTGACCTATACATGTCGCTGCATATTTACCGGATCATGAATCCGCTTTACAAGCGATTGTATGTAGCGGAGGACATAGTGCCCTCGCTGGCCTATCTTACGTCTTTGATCCTGGGGATATTCACCTGGATCAGTTACAAACGAAACACGTATATCTTTTTTGTGACTTTTTACACCTTAATGCTTTGCTTTGGTATCTTCATTGGTATTCAGTGGCTGAACATGCAGGACCGTCTGATCATTATCGCTGTTCCTTACATCTTTATGCTTTTCTTTTTTGGCTTTTACATGCTGGCAAAACGTGTGGCCGGTCTGCAATTTGTGTTCATCGCAATTGCAGTGATCATGTTGCTGGTGAATTTGAAATACTCTCTCGCTGACAAGGTGATCGGTGAGAAAAAGATCACTGCGCTGAAAAAGAACCTGGCCGGCGATGTATATTACGGCTATACTCCCGATTGGGAGAACTTCCTGAAGATGAGCCGCTATTGTGCGGATAGTTTGCCTGCGGATGCACAGGTGATCTCAAGGAAGCCGGCCATGTCATTCATATACGGTAATGGAAAAAAATTCGTCGGTCAGTACATTGTCACGAGCATGAATGCCGATACGGTGCTGATGGACTGGAAAAAGGAAAATGTAAAATATGTGATCCTGGCCAATCTCAGGATGAACCCTGCGAAAAACAACGGAAGAGTGATCAATACGATCCACCGGATGCTGGGTCCTGTTTACCAGGCGTATCCTCAAAAGCTGAAGCTGGTGAAATCGATCGGTACGACTGAAAAAACGGAATTGTGGGAGATCAATTATTAGCTCCTACATCAGTTTAGCAAGATCGCTGATCCATGCTTTAACCAAAGGCATTTCTTCCTGTCCGATCACATTGATATCGATAAGCTTCTGGTAGCAGGCAACCAGGTTATCACCGATATTTTCTGTTCCGGGTTTCAGCGAAAGAGCTTGTAATTCCTTGCAGATCCTGAAATTATTCGAATAGCCGGGGATCTCATCTTCAAAATCCTTCATGAGGTTGTGATCATTTCTTTCCTGCCAGACGGTTGGCTCATGGTAGAGGATGCTCCATCCGCATTCCCAGGCGATCCGCTGAGCAACATAGCTTCTCCAGATATCGGTCATGCGGAAGCTGCAGAAAGAAGGAAGATACATCAATGCAAAAGCTTCTTTGAACCAATAAGTATTTTGACTGTTGAACGGGCTCCATGCATTTTTTCCGAGCGCAAGTTTTGCTTTGATCTCGAAATTCAGAGGAAGCGGGTAGGTGAGCCGGTAGACTGCATCCACATCCGGGTTCTCATCTGCAAGGCCTTGCTGGATCGGGCAATTCACCAGCCGATCCGGAAGCGATGAAAGCTCGGGTTGTTTGTTTTGAAGCTCTTCAAGAGGAAATCCCCGTGGCCAGATCTTATTTTTTGTAAAATAATGATAAACGTTCACCCATCCATTTTTTTCGAACGAATGCGCTTTCACTTCACGTTGTTTCAGATCCCAGAATTCTTTCCTGGGAATATTATCATCATCGGTTTCTACAAGCTCGTCCGCTCCGTTTTTAATGGCAAGGAGGTAGCCGAGATTCTTCCGTGAGTAATGACGGGTGGGGGTGATCTTTGCGAGCTCGAACGGAAGCGTAAGCTGTTGTTCGACGCTCCAGAAATCACATCCCTCGAGTGCGAAGGCAGATGGCGATTTCGTATCGCCGATCACGATAAATGAAGTGTTATGCTCTTTGCATTCTTTTGCAAACTGCTTCAGCACCGGATGCTGATCATTGGCGATGGATGTGATGATGAGAGATCTGTTTTGCGACATGCTATTTCAATAAATCGGTTAACTCTTTTTTTATCTCTTCAAAGCCGACATCGGGGCGGTAGTCAAAATCGCGTTCCGCCGCGGTGATCTCGCCCGCAATATCTTTATGGAACTTGCCGGCGGCGTGCACGGTGGCATTTATTTTTCCGAAGGCTCCGAATGCGAGATCAAGTATACTAAATAATTCGCAGATCCAGCCGGGAATGTGAAGCGGACGGTAAGGAACCCGCAGGCCCTCCGCGATATGCCCGTAGATCTCATTGACGGTGGTTGCTGGCTCCTTATTGCCTATCCAATACCAGTTACCTTTTGCAGCCGGGGCTTTTTCCGCCTTTACAAAAGCCTGTATAATATTATCCACATGCGAAATGCTCCTGTAATTTTTTCCGTTCCCGAAAACGATTTGTCTTTTCCATTTGAACATCTTGAAAAAGATCATGTTGCGTTCAGGCATGAACGGACCGAAGAACCAAAAGCCGCGGAGAGAAGTTCCGTCGATCTTTCCTTCCCTTGTTTTGTCGATGATGTATTTCTCCGCAAGGTATTTTGACTTTCCGTAATTTTTGTAGGGCCTCGGTGCGGTGTATTCGTCAAATATCCTCTTTTCCCGTCCGTATCCGCAGGTGCTGTCCGTAGACATAAAAAGGATCCTTCTTACGCCCTTCCTTATGCAGGCGTCGACAATATTTTTTGTGCCCTGCTCATTGATCTCGTAATAGGTCCTGATCGAATGCGGGTAGATGGCCCCGGCCAGGTGATAAACCGCTTTCACATCCTCCAGCGCTTTGTCGAGGCTTTGCGGATCGGTTATGTCGCCATATGCCACTTCAACTCCATCCGGAACAGTGATAAGTTCCTGGAAGCGGGGTTGCACAAGCACCCGGATCTTCCTGTCGAGCGCGTTATTTCCGAAACGGTCGCCATTCATGAAAATATCCAGCATGCGGTTCCCCAGCCATCCGGGAAATCCGGTGATGAGGAGGCGATCTGCTGTTTCAAAGTGCATTTTTTTTAGTGCGGGGAGCTCCTTTTTCCTGAGCTTGTCCAGACCAAGATTTTTCAGCCTGGCATTTCGGATGGCTCCGCTGATCATGTCATCCAGCTCCGGAATGGTGTATCCCAGTTCTTTTTGCGCTTTACCTGAATCGTACCAGCTGAAATTTCCAACAACGGATGAAACGTAGGCCGGATCGACCGGACTTTTCTTTCCGAAAATAATCTTCGCGGCAAATGCTGCGATCCGGATCAATGGTTTTGGTAAAAAGATCGATGGTCTTTTCTTTCCGGATTGTCTGGCCAGTTCGGAATAGAACTCCATGAAAGTCACATTGCTGCCGGCGACAACATATCGGCCATTTGGATGGCCTTTCAGCCATGCGTTCACATGCGCGGCAGCTACTTCTTTTACTCCGGCGACAGAAATTCCGCCTTTAAAATAGAAGCGCTGTCCATTGTTCAGGAAATCCCGGATAACTTTATGCGGTGGTGTCTGTCTTGGGTCATGATCTCCAACAACCCAGGAAGGATAGAGGCGCCGGATGTCTGCCGAGCTTTCGGCGATAAGCGTGTCGCAAAACTCTTCTGCAAGTAATTTTCCTTTTACATAAGGGCTTTCAGGTTCTTTCACACGGTCCTGTTCTGTGATGAGCTTGTTCTTATCGGGAGACCTCCCGAGTACAACCACGGAACTGGTGTATATGATCACGGGAATCTTTGCATTCGCTGCCGTTTGGAGAACAGTCCGGCTAAGCTCAAAGGTGTTTTTGATGACACGCTCTTCATCAGAAGTATCCGTTGTGTTCTCAGACGCGATGTGAAAAAATGCGTCGACATCCTTTAATGCACTTGAATAAGAAAGCGGTTGAAGCAGGTCACAAATGAGAATGGTGGCGCCCTTTTCCTCCAGGAGATCAGTATTGAAATTACGTTTCCGGATCAGCAATATGACAGTAACCCCTTTTTCAAGTAAGCACTCTGCAACATGAAATCCAATGTGTCCCGAAGCTCCGGTAACGATTGTCCTCTTATTCATGTACTATAGCTCCTTTGGTTTCGACGTTATCCGGAGCAGGAAATAATGGAAGAGTGTCTGGTAGGCATTCCGGATCGCTTTGCTGGATACTCTTGGAGAAGGCGCCTGATAGTGGATCGGCACTTCAACGGTCCGGTGTTTCCTCAGAAGATAGCGGAGTTCAGTTTGATAGAAGTGTGCTTTCGATAGAAATTCATGACTGATGATCTTTCCAACCACGTCGCGATGAAATCCCTGGTAGCCGGATGTCATGTCATGAAGTTTTGTTCCCAGCAGCATATTCGCAAGCACCGTTCCGGTCTTTGAAAGCATGCGTCGTTTGAAAGGGGAATCTCCCATGGAGCCGCCATTGATGAAGCGGCTTCCGAACGCGCATTCATTTCCTTCATTCAATACGCGAAGGAACATTGGAACGGCACGAGGGTCATGAGAAAGTCCGGCATCCATTTCAATGATAATATCGTGCCCGGCTTCATATGCTTCACGTAATCCGCGGACATAGGCGTCCACAACGTTTCGATTCTCCGGCGCCCAAACCGTAACGTAACGGGAATCACGACTGGATAAGTTCTGGCAGAGCGCCAGCGTATTGTCTGTGGAAGCCTTATCGATCACAAAATAAACATTGCCGGGATTGAGTTCATCGATAACGAAATTCAGCATTTCAATGAAAGGTTTGAAATCCTGTTCTTCATTTGCCATCGGGATGACGATCGCCCATTTCTTATAATAAAACATATCCGGTCTGTTTACGTCAAAAATACTAATATTTTGCTACCTGCTTCTTATTTCAACGCGTCGAGAAACTTATTCTCCCGCGCCTTATCATCGTTGTGTTTGAAATAATACAGGTAAAAAGAATCGTAATCCTTTTTGATCTGTTCTTTTGATCTTTGCGTCAGCTCCGACTGAATATACTGATCCAGGTAAGCTCTGAAGTCCGTATATTGAAAGCTGTCGCCAAAACGTTCACGCATCTGATCGATGATCTTATTGTTAAAGGTAATGATCTCGGTCCTGAGACGGAATGGTGGAATATCGATCTGCGCGTATTTGTACTGATCCTTTGAGATAGGACTTCTGTTAAAAAGAAGGTTGATCCCTTTATTCTGGAGATATTCATAGGTAGCATGTTTTTCATGCCCGATCCTGCTGCGCTGCGCCACTTTTGAGTGTGCGATCAGTGTGTCTGTGAGTCCATGATATTCCTGTTCATAAGAGAAATTTGCAAAGTAGCCCAGGCAGGCCTGTCCGCCCCTGACAAGCATTTTTGCATCGATACCTGCAAAAGCACGATGAATCGCTTTCCCGAGTTTTATGTCCTCGCTGATCGGCAGATATTCTGTGTAAACATAACGTTCATCTGCCACGTCCCGGTTCAATGTGGTGATGATATTCCCATTCTTGTCGGGAGCTTTGAATACATCAAAGCGCAAGATCATTTCAGGATAGCTGCATAAAAGCAGGAGCACGAGAACAGTGTTGAGTCGTTGTGCTGTACTGAAATACTGAAGCGCGGAATAGAAAATAATAAAGGCCATGAACGGCGCCATCGGAATAACAAAGCGTGCATGCATAAAATCACCACCTACTTTGGCCACGAAGATGAGGAGATAGGCGTATACTGCAATGATGCTGGTGAGGTATGCGGCATTACCAGGCTTAGCGGAATAGTTCCGGATGTTCTCAATAAGCTTTCCTTTGAACAAAGGAATCAGCACAAACGGTGGTAGAATAAAAATAAGAAAAGCGGTAAAGTGCGGCTTGAAGTATAGCCACAGATAATAAAATCCTTTGCTAAAAAAAGATTCGCCGCCGAGTTTATCATAGTAAGTGTTCGGGAAAATGAACCCGAAATAATTGTAGCGCCATAAAAAATACGGAAGATAGATCACGATGAGCGCGAGATTAAAACGAAGCAGGAGGCTGATGATTCCTCGTACGTTCCTCCTGTGAAGAAAATGATATGCGACCATCAGTGTATTCACGACTGCGATGATCAGCATTGCATCCGGCCGGGTCATCATTGCAAGAGAAAGGAACAGTCCGGAAAAAAGCAGACGTTTGTTTTCGCTCAGCTCAGAGAAAAAATAAATAAAGAATGCGGCGCAAAGCAGGAAGGTGTAAAATGAAGTTTCGAGCCCGCTGGTTGCCCATACATTGTAATCGTAATTAAGAGCGAGAGAAATAACAACAAAAGGGATAATGAATGTGTTATGCTTTTGTGCAATTCGTATGCCGATCAGGGAGCAGAGTGCAAGTGTGCCAAGAGAGCTGAGTATACCGAGGAACTGGGTCACATTCATCGGATCGAAATTCAGCTTTGTGAAGAAGCTGATCAGCATGAGCCAGAGAAAATCGGTGAAGCCTTCCACTTTTTCTCCCGGGTTGTACACAAGTCCTTGTCCGGCGATAAAATGCTGTACATAACGAAGCGCGATGAAGATATCATCTCCGAGCCATCTTAACTTGTAGGAGTAGATCAGGCTCACTGCTATTGCCAGCAGCGAAAGAAGAATGACATTTCTTTTTGACGCAGAGGATGGGGGGGTATTTATCGGGATCTTCGTTTTTGCCATTTTTCTTAAAGTAAAGGCTCCAAAAATAGGAAAACTAAATCGCAAAGATGCCTTTAAAGAGGCGGAAATATTAATGAGCAAATACTTGTTTCAATACCTAAAAAAGGGTATTTTTGTACTGGATTTAGATTCAATCTAAATAAGAATAAGATATAAATAATTGATTTTCAATAAGATATAAAATGATAACGGTTTCAGACAACGCAAAACAACATGCGTTAAATTTAATAAAGAGTGAGAATCGTCCGGAAGGCACTTTTATCCGTGTTGGTGTTGACGGCGGTGGTTGCTCAGGACTTTCCTACAAATTGGAATTTGATGACCAGGTCCATGAAGGCGACCAGGTATTTGAGGACAAAGGAATCAGGATCGCGGTGGACAAAAAAAGCTTTCTGTACCTGGTTGGTACTGAGCTGGACTACACCGGCGGTTTGAACGGGAAAGGATTTGTGTTTAACAATCCGAATGCATCGCGTACATGTGGATGCGGCGAAAGTTTTAGTGTATAACTAATCTGTGGTTAGCATGAGCGGTTAGCAATTATCTACTGCCCATGCCTACTGAATTGAAATAATGGCAAACGAAATTTTAGAGGAGCATATTAACAGCGATTATAAGTACGGTTTTGTTACGGATATCGAGGCTGATAATGCACCCAAAGGGCTGAATGAAGACATCATCCGTTTTATTTCGGAAAAGAAAAACGAGCCGGCATGGATGCTGGAATATCGCCTGAAAGCATTCCGCTACTGGCTTACCTTAGAAGAGCCGCACTGGGCACATGTTTCTTACACGAAACCAAGTTTCCAGGATATCATTTATTATTCCGCACCGAAACAGCAGAAAAAACTTAATAGTCTTGATGAGGTAGACCCTGAGCTGCTGAAAACATTCGAGAAGCTTGGAATTTCCCTTGAGGAGCAAAAGCGCTTGTCAGGTGTGGAAAGCAGGATCGCTGTGGATGCGGTTATCGACAGCGTTTCCGTAAAAACAACATTCAAAGAAACACTTTCCGAAAAAGGGATCATTTTCTGTTCCTTCAGCGAAGCTGTTCAGGATCATCCGGATCTGGTGCGTAAGTACATGGGCTCGGTGGTTCCGCACACCGATAATTTTTATGCTGCCTTGAATGCGGCAGTATTCAGCGACGGGTCATTCTGCTACATTCCGAAAGGCGTTCGCTGCCCGATGGAGCTGTCGACTTATTTCCGGATCAATGCATCCGGAACCGGCCAGTTTGAAAGGACCTTGCTCATTGCAGATGAAGGCGCCTATGTTAGCTACCTGGAAGGATGTACTGCGCCGATGCGTGATGAGAACCAGCTTCATGCCGCCGTTGTTGAGATCATTGCACACAAAAATGCAGAGGTGAAATACAGTACGGTTCAAAATTGGTACCCGGGCGACAAAGACGGGAAAGGCGGCATTTTCAATTTCGTTACAAAACGCGGCGTTTGCCTCGGGGAAAATTCCAAGATCTCCTGGACACAGGTAGAAACAGGTTCTGCGGTAACCTGGAAATATCCTTCCGTGATCCTGAAAGGCGATAATTCGGTCGGAGAATTTTATTCCGTTGCCGTCACAAATAATTACCAGCAGGCAGATACCGGAACAAAAATGCTGCATCTCGGAAAAAATACACGGAGCACTATTATTTCAAAAGGCATCTCCGCGGGTTTCAGCAATAACAGCTATCGCGGCTTGGTTCGTATTTCCAAGGGAGCAAGCAATGCAAGGAATTTTTCGCAATGCGATAGCTTGCTGATGGGTGATAAATGCGGGGCACATACCTTTCCTTATATCGAGATCAAAGATAAAACGGGAATTGTAGAGCACGAAGCAACCACCTCGAAGATCGGGGAGGATCAGCTGTTCTATTGCCGCCAGCGCGGGATCGATAACGAAAAAGCGATCGGCTTGATCGTCAATGGCTATTGCAAAGAAGTATTAAATAAGCTACCGATGGAATTTGCGGTGGAAGCACAGAAGCTGCTTGCGGTTAGTTTAGAGGGAAGTGTAGGTTAAAAGAAAATTCACCACTAAGGCACTAAGAAAAGGAGAACCACTAAGCCTTAGTGAAACTATGTGACCTAAGTGTCTTAGTGGTAAAAGAAATTATGTTAAGCATCAAAAATTTACACGCCTCTATCGACGGCAAAGAGATCCTGAAGGGGATCAACCTGGAAGTAAAAGCCGGAGAGATCCATGCGATCATGGGTCCGAATGGTTCCGGGAAAAGTACTTTATCCGCTGTTCTTGCCGGAAGAGCGGAATACGAGGTAACGGAAGGTTCTGTGACCTTCAACGGAAAAGATCTCCTGGAGCTGGAGCCGGAAGATCGTGCAAGAGAGGGCGTTTTTCTGGCTTTTCAATATCCTGTGGAGATCCCGGGTGTAAGCAACATTAACTTTCTGAAAACCGCGATCAACGAAATTCGTGCATACAAAGGGATTGGACCAATGGAAGCAAAAGATTTTCTTGCAATGGTCAAAGAAAAGCAGAAGCTGGTGGAGCTGGATGTGAAGCTTGCCAACCGAAGCGTGAATGAAGGATTCAGCGGAGGCGAAAAAAAGCGAAATGAGATTTTCCAGATGGCGATGCTGGAGCCGAAGCTGGCGATCCTGGATGAAACAGACAGCGGCCTGGATATCGATGCGCTGCGCATCGTTGCAGGAGGTGTGAACAAGTTGAAGTCAAAAGACAACGCAACGATCGTGATCACACACTATCAGCGTTTGCTCGATTACATTGTACCGGATGTGGTTCACATTCTTTATAAGGGTAAGATCGTAAAATCCGGACCGAAGGAACTTGCGCTTGAGCTGGAGGAAAAAGGATATGATTTCATTAAAGATGAAGTAGAAGCATAAGCTTCCGGGAATCAGAATTTTTATGGAGACCATCGTAAAAAAAGATACAATAAAAGATAAGCTGATCGGAGAATATCGTTCGGTCCGTGGAAATCTTTTTGGTGCAGCAGCACTTCGTGAGGAGGCGATCGCTGCATTTGAAAAGCAGGGAATTCCGAATCGTAAAAGCGAGGAATACAAATATGTGAATGTGGAAGCCGTGCTGAAAGAACGGTCGGCTCCGTCAAAAGATCCTGTAGTAAGCTCCCCGCAAATTCTTGCAGGCGCATTAACGGTTGTGATCAACGGAAAGAGCGTAACCTGTTCCGCTACGCCGCCAAAAGGATTGGTTATTTGCAGCATCGGTGAAGCATTTGAAAAATACTCGGTTACCATCAACCAGCATTATGGGAAATATGCCGATGTAGATTCAGATCCCTTCATCGCTTTGAACACGGCCCTGTGCAGCGAAGGTGTTTTTATACATGTGGAAAAAAATACGGTGATCGAAACGCCTGTTCATGTGATCCACGGTTCATCCGCAGATCCGCTGTGCAGCTCGCGTAACCTCTTTGTGATCGATGACAACGCGCAGGCGACAGTTATCGAGAGCTTCGAGAGTAAAACAAAAGCTTTTCGTAATGCGCTGACCGAAATCGTGATCGGCACAAATGCGAACGTGGATCATTATAAGATCCAGGAAGAAGGAGAGGATGCTGCTTTATTAAGTACAACGCAGACATATCAAAAAAAACAGAGCGTATTTTCCACGCATACGTTCACATTGAGCGGCGGCTGGGTTCGCAATAACCTGACAATGGTGCTGGACGATGAACACATCGAGTCGCACCTCAATGGCTTGTACCTTACCAACGGAAGCCAGGTGGTGGATAATCACACGCTGGTGGATCACCGGAAGCCAAATTGTAACAGCAATGAGCTTTACAAGGGAATTATCGAAGACCGCTCTTCGGCTACATTCAACGGCAAGATCTACGTCAGAAAGGACGCCCAGAAAACAAATGCATTTCAGTCGAATAAAAATATTCTTCTCAGCGACGAAGGAACTATTAATACCAAGCCTCAGCTGGAGATCTATGCGGATGATGTGAAGTGTTCGCACGGGACATCAACAGGCAAGCTGGATGAGGATAAGATCTTTTACCTCCGCGCCCGCGGATTGAGCGAGGCGAGTGCAAAGAAATTACTGATGCATGCCTTTGCATCGGAAGTGGTGAATACGATAAAAGTGGAAGAGCTCAGGAATTACGTGGAGAACAGGATCTCAAAACGTTTTGAATAACCGTATCAGTGCTTTTCAAGAATAAGAATCTTCTTCTCTTACATTTTATTGTTCTTATCTGGGGCTGGTCGCCCATCCTGGGTAAACTGATCAATCTCGAAGGTGTTGTTGCCTATCAGCTGGTCTGGTTTCGTATGGGTATTACCATCGCAACGATCGCCTGCTATCTTTTGCTCACAAAAACCAATGTCCGGCTTCCGAAGGAAGATATTCTCATACTTTTCGGTGTTGGCGCGATCATCGCATTTCACTGGTTCTGTTTTTACAATGCAATTAATGTATCGAATGTTTCAGTAACACTGGTTGCATTTGCGACAGGAACGTTATTCACCTCATTGATCGAACCGGTGTTTTACAAACGAAAGGTGATCGGATATGAGATCGTTTTCGGAATGGTGATCATCGGCGCTATTGCGATGATCTTCAAAGTAGAAACACAATATACTGCGGGGATCATTTTCGGAATACTGGCGGCGCTGACCTCTTCTCTTTTTACTGTCTTAAATGGATTACTGGTACGCAGGATTCCGTCGCCGCTCATTGCGATCTATGAGCTTACCGGAGGATTTGCGGTGCTGACCATTTATCTTTTTTGTACCGGAGAATTTATTCCTTCTTTCTTTTCCGTGTCTCCGGCGGGATGGGGCTGGCTGTCCATTCTTTCTGTTCTTGGAACTGCTTTCCCTTTTATCGCCAGCGTAAACCTGATGAAAAAGATCAGTCCCTACACGGTTACGCTCACTGTGAATCTTGAAACGGTATACGGAATTATTATTGCCTATCTCCTCTGGAAAAAGAATGAAGCGATGACGCCGGGCTTCTATGTCGGCACGCTCATTATCCTTGCAACTGTTTTCGGTAACGGTATGCTGAAGCAATACCTGAAGAAGGGATAAAAAAGCGTCATCCCCGGATCAGAGGACGACGCTTTCCATATTAATTCTTGATGAACTTCGTGGTAGCTCGGATGCCTGAAGCGCTTTGCAGCTCTATAAGATAGATACCATTTACAAGTTCAGAAACGGAGATCTTTTGCCGGGACGCTCCGGTTCGGATTGCTTCCTGGATGATCGTCCTGCCCTGGAGGTCAAAGACCCGGATCGTTCCTGTTTCCGCAACTGTACCCAGATCGATATTCAATTCATTTGTCGCCGGATCTGGATAGACCAATAACCCTGTTGAACTTTCTACACCAGTGATCCCCAGCGGAGCTCCGATGGTATTGAGCGTTTGATTTGTCAGCACGGGTTGGTTATAATCGAAATAGATCGCTGCACGATTCCTGATCTCCGTTCCGATTGTAAGACCGGGCTTCTGCTTAATGGAATAGCTTATTAATCCTCGGCTTGCGGTTTCACTGTTCTCCTGCCAGTCAAGATGAATATTGTCGAAGGTGAACGTGAGGACGCCGGTTTCAGAAATGGACGCTGTGTAAAGATGATCGGAATATCCAGGACGAAGTGATGTTATGTCAAGGTTCGCGTCAAGTGTGTCGATCACAACTACTTTGTTTGCGTACGAAGTTCCGGTATTCTGAAAGTGGACGACGTAATCGAGCGAAGAATCTGCGGTGGTGATATACCCTTGCGGACCTGTTCCTTTCGGGCTGACTTCTTTGAAGTTCGGATCGTAGGAGCCGACAACCGTGGTCTGAAATGTATTCACATTGTTCCACGGTGTATAGTCGTTTACCCAGTCGGTGATCGGAGCCGCATAATTAGCCGTATCGTTGAAAAAAACATTCGTCGCAAGCGGGATGGTTGTCGGAACCAGGTCAGTAAAATAAATCATCGTCGAAGCTCCGGGAGCAAGGGAGGGGAAACCGCCGGTTACGCTGTACCAATTCGGTTCTGTTCCCGGACTTAGTTGTGTATATGCAGGAGGAGTAGTGCTGACCAGGTTCAGCTGTCCGTCCGAACGATAGCTGAGCTGGATGGAGGATTCGTTAACAGTTCCGTCATTCATTACGATGAGTCCCTGCGTGTATGTATTTCCAGGAACCGGATAGCTCGTCTGTGTCCTCACGATATGCATGTCATGGATCGTATTGATGTTATTTGCAAAATCAACGGTTGAGATGCATCCGCTCGAAGCGGTTACTGAAACAGGAATACTGTTGCTCTGACAGGGAGCGAGCGGATATGCGTATTCCACGGATTCCGATAAGGTATAGCTTCCGGTGGGAACAGTAAACGAATAATTACCATTCACATCGGTAAATGTATATCCGAATCCCAGGCAATGGATCATGATATGCTCAATGCCTTGTTCACCTGAATCAAAAATACAATTGCTGTTTGCATCTGCGTACACTTTTCCCGTGATCGTGCAATAGCAGCTTGTGTTCAATGGATCGTAACCCACATGATCATAAGCTCCGTAATTGCTCCAGCAGCCGTTTGCGTCCTGTACCGTTACCCAGTAATCTCCGGTTACCAGGCCGGTTGCCGTCGGACCGGTTTGTCCGTTACTCCAGTTGTAAGAATATGGGGCGAGCCCTCCCGTTGCATTTGCATAAACGACGCCATCTGCAGCATACATGCAACTTGCTATCACTGTACTGTAACCGATATTGATCGGACTCGTCTGCCCCAGCGATGCATATTTTGTCACAGAGCAACCTGCATTATCGCTTACCACACAATAGTAATTTCCCAGGGAAGCACCGCTGATAGAAGGAGTTGTAGCGCCGGTGTTCCATGAATAGGTAAAAGGTGGATCGGAACCGGTGACGTTCACGCCAACGGTTCCGGTGGTAACCGGACAAACAGGATTCATATTATACGCGGTTGCATTGATGGTGCTTACCGGAGGAATAACTGCAGTTCCCGTTTGCACGCAGCCGGATGCATCGGTGACAGTAAAGGCATAGGAACCCGCTAACATACCGCTGATCGTTGCTCCGCTCATTGCCGGTGTGGTATTCCAGCTGACCGTATATGGAACAGTTCCGCCTGAAATTGAAAGTGTAGCGCTTCCGGTTGCCGATGTACAGGAGCTTGGTGTTGATGAGTTGGAAACAATGATCGGTGTGGAAGTACCAATGTATAAATAGCTTGTACCGATACAACCGTTTGCATCGGTGGCAGTAACCAAAAGACTCGTATTTCCGGGAAGTCCGCCGATAGACTGACTACTCATTCCATTGCTGTAAAAATAGGTATAAGGAGGAGTGCCGCCGGAGCCGAAGGTGATTACGCTTCCATCGTTCAACAGGCATGTTGCACTGGTTGTTACCGGGTTGGCATTGATGGTTACGGACTGTATTACATCACCCGATGCGCTTGTGTTGCAACCCTGAAAGTCCGTTACGGTCGCAGAATAAGTTCCCTGTGTGAGCCCGCTGATAGAAGTAGTTGTAGCGCCGTTCGACCAGGAGTATGTATACGGAAGCGTTCCGCCGGTTAATCCCGTGATCGCTGCCGTTCCGTTTGTACACGAAGCAGTCGTTGTTGCAACCGAGAAGCTGATCCCGGAAATATTCCGGATCTCCATCGTTGAAGAGCTGTCGGCTCCCGTGGTTACAATGCATCCGCTGGAGTTGGTAACGATTGCACCATAATAGCCCGGAGGAAGAGTAACCGGGTTTCCGATCCCTGCAGTTGATCCCAATCCACCATAGGCGGTTGAATTAAACCATTGGACGGATGAAGGAGCACTGCCTCCGTTGATTGTGAGCTGAATGCTTCCGGTGAGCGACGGACAAATGGCATCGGTGATCACAGGCGGATCGATACTAAATGGTGATAACATGGATACGGGAGTATAAAAATATCCTCCTATTCCTCCCGATCCTGACTGCAGTACATAAACAGAATTGATAGCTGCTGTGATCCCAAATAAAGTGTCAGTCATGGAAGCAACTCCCATGTGATACGTATATCCACCATTCACATCACTATAATAATAATCCAGAGGTGGTGTCACACCTGAAGTGATCATGATTGCAAGTTCTCCGTCAGCATTGCAGGGCTGATGGATGACGTTGTAGGTACCAGGTACCGATTGTCCGCTGACTTTAAAGCTCAGCAATAATAAACCGGCTACCGCCATCCATGCGATCTGTTTGGGGACAGTTAATTTTCTGTTAAAGGCTTTCATAAGATTTAGATTTAATTCAATAAAAAACAGGGGATGGTTCGCAGAGGTGGGGATAAGATCCCGCCTCCCCGAAGGAAGGCGGAATATTCTCTCTAAACTATTCAGATAAGCTTACCGGTTGATCAGCAGCTTTCTCGTTGATACGGTGTTGTCCACTTTTAGTTGCAACATGTACATCCCCTCTGCCGTTTCTCCCGCATTCCAGACAAGCGTGTACGCTCCTGCTGCGTGTCGTGTATCTTCCAGCTGTGCGATCGTGTTCCCTAATAAATCGACAACGGTTACCGAAACATTCGCATCCTTGCTGATCGAGTAGGCGATCGTTGTGCTTTCGCTGAACGGATTCGGGTAATTTTCGAAGCCGGAAAGCACTGTGGTTTCTGAAATTCCCATTGCAGGATTTAATACGTTCACCGTAAATGGACCTGACATTGCAAGCCCGGGAGTGATCGTGTCACAGTAGTTTGAAGTGCAGCTGTAGCCCATGTACATATTCGTGATCGTGAGGCAAAGGTTCACAGGAGTTGTTGTTGCGTAGGTGTGTGACGGGTACGCCGCTGTGGATGTGGAGCCGTCTCCGAAATCCCAAAGGTAGGTGGTAACGCCCGGAAGTGCGCCCGCATAGTTATACACGAAGTAGTTGTAAATATTTGTGGAATCCTGGAGCACACCGAAGTATGCACTGCATGATGGCGGTGCCGCGATCGTAATGTAATTGCAATACTGGCAGGAGTCGTTTGTTGAACCGCTGTAGCCATAAACTGTTAAACAAACAAGATAGGTTCCCGGACTTGAATAATAGTGAGTCGTATTTCCCATTGCGGAGCTGTTGGTGCCGTCGCCAAAATCCCAGTAATAAACCTGTCCGGATGCTCCTGTCGGAGTATTCGAGAATACACCATATCCAACAGAATCAACGGCAGTATAATTTGCATTTACGATCCCGAGACAAACTCCGGATGAGCCGGTGCTGATCGTGATCGTGTCGCAAAAAGTATCGCTGCAGGTTCCCAGGAAATTTGCAATCGAAAGGCAAACCGTGTATGTCCCCGGCGTACTGTAATAATGGGAAGGATTTGCTGCTGTCGATGTAGAGCCGTCACCGAAATTCCATGCATACGTCAGCGGACCGGATGGTGTGCTGGACGCGTTATGGAAATCAACAGTTGCCCCGGAGATCGAGTCGCCGAAATATGCATAACACGGAGCAGGTATGCTGCTAACGCTGATATTATCACAGAATTGACAAGAGTCCGTTCCCGTTCCTGTTTCGTAAACGGTCAGACAAACCCAGTAATTTCCGTTATAGGGATAGGTGTGTGATGTATTGCCAACCGTTGAGCTGATTGTGCCGTCGCCAAAATCCCAGTGATAGACCTGGCCGGTCGCAGTGGTGGAAGGCGTGTTGTAAAAATCAATCGTGCCGGTCGTTTCATTCCAGGTATAATATGGATTAACAATTCCAAGGCAGCCCCCTGAAGTTCCGTAGTTGACGGATACCGTATCGCAGAATGATGCGGTACATGTTCCGGAAAAATCGGTTACGGTCAGGCAAGCGTAATAAACGCCCGAAGCTCCATATGTGTGGAACGTATCGCCGCTGCTCGTTCCGGTGCTTCCATCACCGAAATTCCAGGTGCTGGTCAGTCCGGATCCGGTGGAAGTATTAATGAATACAGTTGTACCGGAAGAATCAGTTGCAAAAAAGTTAGCGGTACATTGAGCTTGTGCGCCGATGCCACAGAGCAAAAGTGCAAAAATCAAGATAAGCCTGAGGAGCCCGGATCTCTTTTTGATTTTAGTAGTTGTTTTCATGATATGATTGTTTAGGTTGTTTCTGTTTTCTATTTGATGATACAAAGGTGGAACAGAAAAACCGCGGGAGAAAATCAAAAATGAAAAATCTTACTTATTCAAATGACGTATTTTATACTCTTTCATATAAATTAGGGGCATTTACCTGAAATAAATACCCTTATTCAATGATAAAAAATGCTTAATTTTTTATGATCAGTTTCGAAGAGCTCCGGCTGGCAGACGACATTTTGACCAGGTATGCTCCTTTGCTCAGCATCGAAACATTCAGCTCCATGCTGTTTGCTCCGGGATTTGCCGGCCAGTTGTAAGCCGCGATCCTGTTACCGACGAGGTCAACGATCTCCAATAAAATCTCCGCTCTTTCTGTTTGATTCCAGGAAACATTCAGATGGTCCTTCACAGGGTTCGGATAAGCGTTCAGTGAAAGTTGATCCTGGTGCTCGCTGATCCCGGTAATTGTTACTGTTACTGAATCGCAATAGGTGTTGGAGCATCCGTTGAATGCATCTGTGATGGTCGAGCAGACATAGTAGGTTCCGGATGCCGCATACGTATTTGTTGTTGCCGCACCGGTGCCTGTTTGTCCGTCCCCGAAATCCCAGGTATAGCCGCTGGAAGTCGGAGGATTCGCGCCAAAGCCGACCTGGCCGTTGTTATCATAATACGTAAACGTAAAGTTGCAGGCAGCGGGATCCGCCGCGAGGACAACAGAATCACAATACATGCTGCTGCACATGGTTGCGGAATCAACGGTAGTAAGACATACATAATAAGACCCTGCGGTAGCATAGGTATTATATGTTGCCGGACCGGTTCCGCTGTTTCCATCGCCGAAATCCCAGGTAA
The DNA here is from genome assembly GCA_045805205.1 of Bacteroidia bacterium. Lineage (GTDB taxonomy): Bacteria > Bacteroidota > Bacteroidia > 2-12-FULL-35-15 > 2-12-FULL-35-15 > 2-12-FULL-35-15. Next base: position 298,546 of record JBJMLR010000010.1, read on the forward strand.
AGGTATTGCTGAAGCTGAACGGCGTTACGGTGAAGCCGACATTGCCGCTGCCGCCATCATTCCAGTTGAACATGGTCGCACAGGAAGCAGGAGAAACATATACATTAATGCTGTCGCAAACCGTAGCGGTACATAATCCGTCGTTATCATACACGGTCAGGCAGACATAATACATCCCGGTTGGATACGTATGAGAAGGTGCCACAGTGCTGTCGGCACTTCCGTCGCCGAGGTCCCAGGCATAGTTGAGATTGATGCCAAGCGGCGCTGCCTGGAAATTAACATTGCCATTGGTCGTGTCGACTGTGTAAGTGAAGGAAGGTGTGATTCCGCCGGTGACGGTAACGGTTGCGTTAAAAGTATTACTGCAGAAGCCGGATGTGAAAATAGTAAGTGATACGTTAAAGATCCCGCAGGAATTATAAACGTGAGAAGGATTTTGTGTGGTGCTGAATCCGCCATCACCAAAATTCCAGCCCCAGCTTACGACGGAGCCAAGGGAAGCAGTCGATGCATCTGTGAAAGCGACGGTATCAGCGTTGGTGACGTACGTGAAGCTTGCGGTGCATTGTGCTTTTGCTGTGTCAGAGAGGGTAAGCGACAGGAGCGCCAGGCAAAGTGCTGTGAAAATATTCTTCATGATGTGAGGTTTTTATCCATATCAAAAATAAGAAATTATGAGCAAATCCGCTCAAATTCGCGTAAATTTGCACCTGATCAAAGCAGCATGAATACTAATTTATATTGCAACAGCCTGACGCAATATTCCAGGTATAAAACACGCGTGGTGAATGTCGGCGATGTGCCCCTGGGCGGCGATCATCCGATCCGTTTACAGTCGATGACGACCACCGATACGATGAATACCCTTGCGACGGTGGAGCAGAGCATTCGCATGATAGAAGCGGGTTGTGAATATGTCCGGATCACCGCGCCCAGTCTCAAAGAGGCGCAAAATCTCGAAAACATAAAGAAGGAGCTGAGAGCAAGAGGATATAAAACACCGCTTGTTGCGGATATTCATTTCACACCGAACGCAGCAGAGCTCGCTGCACGCATAGTAGAAAAAGTGCGTGTAAATCCCGGAAACTACGCCGATAAAAAGAAGTTTGAGAATATCGATTATACCGATGCATCTTATGTCGCTGAGCTGGATCGCATCCGTGAACGTTTTACGCCGCTGGTGAAGATCTGCAAAGAATACGGAACCGCGATGCGCATCGGAACGAACCACGGTTCCCTGAGTGACCGGATCCTCAGCCGTTACGGAGATACACCGCTCGGAATGGTGGAAAGTGCCTTGGAGTTTCTGCGGATCTGCGAAGACAATAATTATTACAATATCGTTCTTTCGATGAAGGCCAGCAACCCGCAGGTGATGGTGCAGGCATACCGTTTACTCATCCGGAAAATGAATGAGCTCGGAATGAATTATCCTTTGCATCTCGGCGTGACCGAAGCAGGAGAAGGGGAAGACGGAAGAATAAAATCTGCGGTTGGTATCGGGACATTGCTGGAAGATGGGATCGGAGATACGGTACGTGTTTCTTTAACGGAAGATCCGGAGTTTGAAATTCCTGTCGCGCGCGACCTGGTGGAGCGTTATTCAAAACGCCTGCCTCACAAGCTGATCCCTGCGGTTACAATACTTCCTTATTCGCCGTACGAACATGCCAAGAGGAAAACGGTTGAGACCGGAACTATCGGAAGTCATAATGTTCCCCGCGTGATCGCGGATCTGAGTGATAAGCAGCAGATCACTCCGGCGTCCTTGTTTCCTTTCGGCTATACATATTCCGTTCCGATGGATAAGTGGAACCTCAGCGACCAGGCATGTGATCTGGTTTATGCAGGTTTGAACAGCGTTGATTTTGAGATCCCGGGAACGCTGGGGATCATTTATGATTTTAAGAAATGGGAAAGCATCGGAAAGAAGGAGCGTTCTTACCCGCTGTTCACCGTTGCTGAATACATGAATTCCGACAACCGATCAGGTGATCTGAATTTTATCGCAGCTCAGCTGAGCGACATCATGGATGCTTCGCTGATGAAGAAGATCAGTGAGAATGAAAAGACGGTTCTTGTGCTGGAGACAACGAATGAACATGGAATGGCAGAGCAGCGTCGTGCATTCATTGAGCTGATGAATTCGAAGAACGATATTCCGGTAATTGTTAAGCGGAGCTATAAGGCGATTTCAGCGGAGGAATTCCAATTATATGCATCTACTGATCTCGGTGCTCTGCTGCTGGATGGTTTCGGCGATGGCATCTGGATCAGCCAGGAAAAATGTACTTCAGCCCAAAATGTGAATGCTACTGCATTTGGAATTTTACAGGCGACACGCACACGCATCTCGAAAACAGAATATATTTCCTGCCCCTCCTGCGGCCGGACGCTTTTCGATCTCCAGGAAACGACTGCGAAGATCCGGAACCGCACGGATCACCTGAAAGGCGTAAAGATCGGCATTATGGGTTGTATCGTGAACGGGCCGGGTGAAATGGCCGATGCAGATTATGGATACGTGGGAACCGGCATCGATAAGATCACGCTCTACAAAGGAAAGGAAGTTGTAGAACGCAATGTACATTCCGATAAAGCGGTGGATGCATTGATCGATCTGATCAAAAAGCACGGGGACTGGATTGATAAAGGATAGTTACGGATCCGCTACCGAGGCATTTCCGAATCTGTGGCTATTTACAAATAACGAATCTTTACGAATTATTACGAATCTGTGTTTTCTATACTGCGTGTGAATGGAACGCAGAAACGAATTTTTATGAATTCACAAATCTGTCTGTGATTGTCCACGAATAGTGAATCGCAACGAATATCACGAATAAAGGAAATAACGACCCCACCGTTGCAAATTTTGCTATTTTTGTTATATAAACTATAAACACAGAAACATGAAGAAATTATACTCCTTTTTATTCATTGCAATGACTTCCACCGTTTTTGCCCAGACGACCATTCAGAATGGTAACATGGAATTGTGGGACAATGCAGGTGCAGCTAACGAAGAGCCCCAGTTTTTCAACTCGAATCAAACCGGTACCGATTATGCTCCCCTCGGGCCGCAGACCTGCTTTCGTGAAACCGTGTCGCCTCACGGAGGGACCTATTGCGCGAGAATTGAAACGAAAACTTTTTTCGGACAGGTGGTGAACGGATCAATGGTGACGGGAATTGTAAACGCACCGACTACGAATAAGTCCGACGGTTACATCGGAACAATGAAAGGAACCACAACTTCGGATATCCGCAGAATGGCTTTCATCGGCCGCCCGGACAGTCTTGTCGGATATTACAAATACACACAAGGAGGTTCTGCAGAAAAAGGAAAAGTGAGAGCGATCCTCCATCTCGGTCATTACTACGATCCGGAAGCCGGAAGCAGCTACCACCCGGATTCTTCCGCAAATAAGATCGGTGACGCGCTGTTCCTTACACCTGCAAGCAACGTTTCTTCCTGGACCCGATTTGCGGTTGCATTTAATTATGTTTCCGCTGCAGCACCACAGTATATCATGATCAATACAACCTCGTCAAATGATCAGCTGACAACCGTGTCCGGAAGCAAGCTCTGGCTGGATGATCTTTCTGTCGTTTACAACTCTTCAGGCGTAAATGAACTGGATAATGCAAATGATGTGGATGTGTACGCATTCGATAAGCAGATCCATATCAACGTGCAGAATGGGAGCTTCCAGAACAAATTGCTCCTGGTTTATGACCTGACGGGAAAGCTTGTCGCTTCTGAGAAGATCACTAACGACAATTCAGCTGTTGTTGATGTTTCAAAGCTGAATCCGGGTTTGTATCTCTACCAGCTGAGCGGAACAGACCTGCTCAAAACCGGGAAGCTATTTATAAAGTAATCTTCTGAAATAACTAAAGCCCTGGCGGATCATCGTCGGGGTTTTATTTTTTATACAATGACATTCCGTAACCTGCTCCTCTGTCCGGTATTATTTTTATCGCTTTCCGTGTCCGGTCAGCAGCCTGCTTTTCAGAAAGGAAATATTAAGGATGCGGTATCAAGGGAAAATATTCCGGGAGTTGCCATCCGCTATGTTTCTGATCTTTCAAAAGGAACTGTAACGGATCTTGATGGAAATTTTTCGCTGCGGCTCGATTCCGTTCCTCATCGCGTGTTTTGTTCTTATATCGGCTATGTCAACGATACTTTTGATCTCGGAACAGTTAACGATTCCAGTATTTTCAAAAGCATTGCGCTGATCTCTTCCGCAAAATACCTGCAGACGATCGTTGTGTCATCCGGAAAGTTTGACCAGAAGCTGGAGGAGATGACCGTTTCGATGGAAGTGATCAAACCGGCCCTTATCAATAACAAGAATACAACAAGCGTAGAAACAGTATTGGAACAGGTCCCCGGGCTTACGATCATCGACAATGATCCGCAGATCCGCGGCGGAAGCGGATTTACGTTCGGCGTAGGAAGCCGTGTTGCAGTTGTGGTTGACGGAATTCCGCTGCTCAGCGGCGACGCCGGCCGGCCGGAATGGAATTACATCCCTGTTGAAAATATCGAGCAGATCGAGATCATCAAAGGCGCATCATCCGTTCTATATGGCTCCTCTGCACTCAGCGGCGTGATCAACGTGCGTTCGGCATACCCGAGAAGCACACCGAAAACAGTGATCAATTATTCGGTCGGTGCTTACAGCCCTCCGCGATCGCCGGCCGATAACTGGTATGACCAATCGCTTCCGGGATTTACGAATCTTAACTTCATGCATTCCCGGATCGTAAAAAAGAACCTCGACGTGGTTGTTGGCGGAAATTTTAATCTCGACCAGGGATATATTGGTCCGCCGCCGCCACAGAAACCAGTACCCGCATTTGCAAAGAACGACATCGATACGATCTATCCTTTTTCAAATAACGACATGCAGAAAGTGCGGGGCCGTGTGAATGTGAACCTGCGATACCGGTCGAAGAAGATTCCGGGACTGAGCTTTGGCTTGAACAGCAATGCAATGCTGAATAAAACCAATATGGTGTTCGCCTGGTTCAATGATTCGGCAGGTTTGTACAAAGGATACCCGGGCGCAGTTTTTCTTGAGCAGCAAACGTTGTTCAATGTCGATCCTTTTATCAGGCTCGTTCGTGCAAACGGAATCACGCACAGCTTGGTAACGCGGGTTTTTCATTCCGACAATGTCATTACAAATAATCAGTCGAACAGCGGTACCATGTGTTACGGCGAATACCAGCTCCAGCGGATCTTCAAGGACCTTGATTTTACGTTTACAGGCGGCGTGGTAGGAAATCTCTCCGAGACGAAGGCGGCGATCTACGCATCGGCTGGCTCTCCGGAGAACCGGATCGTAAATGCTTCCGGATATGTGCAGATCGATAAAAAGCTCTGGAAGATATTGAATATCTCAGGCGGTTTCCGTTACGAATATTTCAAGATGAATGACATGCAGAATGTCGTTGCACCCATATATCGCGCGGGAGCAAATCTCCAGGTGCTGAAAGCGACTTTCGTGAGGGTTTCATACGGACAGGGCTTTCGTTATCCGACCATCACGGAGCGGTATATCAAAACCAAAGCGGGAATGTTCGGTGTTTATCCGAACCCCGATCTGAAGCCGGAGATCAGTAATAATTTTGAAGTCGGAGTGAAGCAAGCTTATAAGATCGGGCAGGTTGCCGGATTTATCGATGTTGCCGGTTTCTACCAGAAATACAAAAATACGATCGAGTTCTTGTTTGGATTATGGGACAGCACTTCGGCGTTCGATGCCGGATTTAAATTCCTGAATACAGGCGATTCGCGGATCAGGGGACTGGATGCATCGCTGGTAATGGGAACGCTGGATGAAGAAAAAAAGAAGTATGGTGTTACTGCGCTCATCGGGTACACGTATATCGAACCCATCAGCTTAACGCCGGATAGTGTGTATGCGCGGGATTATGCTTTCGGAGGTGTCGGACGGCCACTGAGCTACAAGAACAGCAGCATGGATACGACCGACAATATTCTCAAGTATCGTTTTCAGCACATGGTGAAAGTCGATATTGAATTTAAGATGAAGAAGTATTTTGTGGGATTCAGCTACCGTTATTATAGCCGTATGCACAATATCGATAAGGCACTTCAGGACATTGAAGAAGTGACAGCGAGTGACAATGCGACGTCACAGCCATTCCTCGATGATATCCAGGCGACGCGCTACTGGAGGCATCACGATGGATTTCATGTCTTCGATGCACGGTTAAGCTATCAGCTCGACAAGAAGCAGAAGCTCTCGCTGGTCTGCAATAATATTTTCAACGTTGATTATTCACTGCGCCCGCTAAAGATCGAAGCACCGCGTACAACGGCACTGCAGTATGTGCTGACGTTCTGATCCTGTTCCGGCTTGCCGCTTATTTCTCTTCGCGATCCTTCAGCTTCTGGTATTCTTTCATGGTATCGCTTTCACGATCGTCATGATACGCGCCATAATAGCTGAATGCAAGCCCGATCCCCCAGCCAAGTGTCGGCCAGATCGGCCACGGAAAATCGGAGCCATCGTGTTCCATACGTCCATCCGTGAAATACCAGATGGCCCACAAAAAGAGATTGACGATGATGTAAGAAGCCAGTTGCTTTTTGAACCCGGCGCGCTTTTTAGCGATGCGCCACAAATGTTCGTCTCGGTTTTCCATTTTTTTGTTATTGATGATTAGTTCTTCTTTATATATGCCTGAATTGCTTCAACATAAGTTTCGAATGCTTTGATTCCTTTTTTTGTGATCAGGCAGCTCGTTTGAGGATAATTATCCCGGAATGTTTTTCTTACGGTAATATATTCCGCTTCCGCGAGCTTTGTGATCTGAACGCTCAGATTGCCCGCAGTTGCCCCGGTCTTTTCTTTCAGGAATGTAAAATCAGCTTCTTTTACGCTGATCAGCAAGCTCATGATCGACAGGCGCAATTGAGAATGTAATAATGGATCTAAATCTTTGAACATGTTGAGGTAATCTTTTTTGATTCAAAAAACAGGCACTTGAATACCTCCGGAAAAATGAAGGAGCTGCATTATTTGAAACTTATGGTTGCACTGATCATTCATCACAGGCTATTTTTTATTATTCATTTTTAAAAGATATCCCGGGATGATGTAGCCGCCCAGTACCGCAGCAGCAAGTATCAGCAGCAGGTAGACGTTATGATCATAGAATTTGTGAAAGCAAAACCCGGCGATCGCGCAGATCCAGCAGAAGATCCCACCAATGATCAATGGAGTGAATTTCAGGGCGCCTCCGGAGAGGAACAATCCCATTCCATAGAGCACCATGATACAGCAGAGCACCTGGTCGATATGCATCGAATTAAAGAACATGATGATAAAAAGTGCAGCGGTAAATGCGATCCAGGTGTACTTCAGGCTTTCGGTAACATTTGTTTTTGTCCTGTCCTTTTTACCTCTCCGGGTCGTGTAAATGATCGTGATCACGCCGCCGACGGGCATCAGCAGCCAGGGTGTATTTACCCATTCATTCTGCATTTCCGCCAGGATGAACTGGGCGATGCTTGCAATGAACACCAGCCATCCCCAGAGGAGGAAGATGAATGCATCTGCTTTTACATCGTTTTTCGCGGCAGCGATCATTTCATGAATGATGCGGAGACTGTCCTCCTGTGTCATTGGTTTTTCCTGTGTTTCCATTTTATGGTTCTTTGTTTAGCAGCGGCTTGTAAGATCCGCATGAATTATAATCTGTATTATTTCTCATCACATTTCTTGAGAAAATACTCCGTAGAGCTTTTGCCCCAGCGAGGTGCAATGCTGCTCACAGGTTTAAACGCATTGTACATTTCCAGCGCTTTTTGAAAAACAGGCTTGGCTTTGTCTTTTCCGCCACCGAACATTGGAGGCGTAAAGAAGAATGATGTTCCTTCAAGATAATAAGGACGTGGATTTGTCTTGTCCAGCTCTTTCGCCTTGTCTCTCAGCTCAGCAGCCATTGTTCCGTATTTTTGTCCGCGGCTCATCGGGTTCACGCTGATCCGTGCAGAAGCGACCTGCGCCATGAGCGTATAGATCTCCGAATTATTGGGGCTGAGGGAATCCGCGATGTGAAGATATTTATCCGCCTTGTCGCAGTAGGTATCGATCATATCGCCTTTTGTATTGTACGACATATTCACATTGCAGTAGGCCGCATAATAATTCGGGAGCCATTCGGATTTTTCGGCGCCCGCAATGCGTTCGAACGTATTGGCCAGGGGCTGGAACTGTTCGGTTTTGTAGGTAGTGTCAAGCGCAGCGACATTCTTTTCCATGGTTTCCATGTATTTTTTATTTTGCGCGGATGCAGCAAAGGCCGCGGTCATCAGGAAAATTGTAAATAGCTTTTTCATTTTATTTGTTTTAGTTAAATATGTTTTCATTGTCCAATTCTGTAAGTCAATTTCATTGATCTGCACATCCGCAGATCATTAAATCTGCACATCAGTTGTTATTATCGATAACCTCCTTAGATCTGTTTTGTCCGAAGGAGAGGAACAAGCCGACAAAATAAAAACGTTTTGCGGGCGGCGTTACTGCCATGCTCCTTTGGTAGTCGTATGAATAGCGGTATCCGAAGATCTGGTCATTGCCGATCACATTAGTGACAGAAACAGCGAGTACTGCGAAGCAATTTCCGATCTGGCGGAGATAAGCTCCGTTGATCCCCAGCGAATGATAGTCGATGGTGTGTTCCGACATAAATGCCGGTGTTCTCGGATCATCATAAGGACGTCCTGTCGCGTAAGTATAGGTAAGCCCCGTGCTGATGTTCAGCTTGTCGAAAAATTTTTTGAAAACAAGAGATGCCGTATGCGTTGCTGCAAATGATGGTGTTACTTTCTCCGGGTAGTACAGATATTTTCGCTTTGTTTCCAGGTAAGTATAAGAGATCCAGTAGTCGACTCCTTTAATGGTTTTTTTATCTCTCCAGAAAATATCGAGGCCCTGCGCATAGCCATTCCCGCTGTTAGTAGAGTCAAGCGCATTGGTTAGGTTATCATAGCTCTTGTAGTATACTTCCGCACGAAGCGTGTGAAGATCATCTACACGCTGAATGTTCGCAATGTAATGTGTCGCTTTGCTGTATCCGGGGAGCTTTGAGTAAAAGAGATAATCGCGATCCGGTTTCTGGTAAAATTGTCCGTAGGCCAACGAGATCTGGCTGAACTCGCCGAGCTTGTATGCGACCGATGTTCTCGGTGAGATAACGTATTCTTTTTCCAGTGAAGAATATTCGCCCCGTCCGCCTGCGCGCCAAACCAGCTTTGGCGTCAGGTAAATATCGGCTTCCACAAATTCGGCGGAATAGTTGTCGAAGGCTTTTCTGTCTATATGATAGCCGTATCCGAATTTCGCTCCATCGATCTGAACGCCGTCATAGGTATATTGATATTCCGCACCGATGCGAAGTATGGAAAGCTTTCCCATCGCCCTGCTGAATGCCAGCCGTCCCTGGGTCATATCGCTTTGTGAGGTGATCGTGTCGAACCAGGTCCGGATGTGATCGGTGTTGGTGCTGTACGATGCGCCCAGATTCATCAGCCATTTTTCACCGAGCCGTTCTTTGTAGGAGAGATTTGTATATACGTCATTGTTATGGAGTTCAAAAAGATTTTTGAAACCGTTTGTACTGTCGATGCTCAGTGTTTTGATCCCGAGGTCCGACAAATTCACATATCCGTAAAATTTGATGATCCCGGTTTCGGAAGTTTTCTTCCGGAAATTTACCGAGCCTCCGGAGAACTGCGGAGCGCGGGTATATTCGGGGGTTTGCTTTACCAGCTGAAAATAAGGAAGCAGGTTAGCATAGTTTACATCGAAGCCGGCGCTCATTTTCTTTTCTTTCCAGAGTTTGTTGTAGCCTCCGCTTAATCCGACAGATGATAAAGCAAGTGTAGAGGAAGTGCGGTCAGGGAGGTCCTGTGTTTCCAGCGCGATCACGGAAGACATTCCTTGTCCGTATTGCGCGGAATAACCTCCTGTGCTGAACACAGTTCCTTTAAACAGGAAAGGGGAGAAGCGTCCGCGGGATGCCAGGTCGGGAGCGGAGCTGAAGTAAGGTTTATTCACAACCATCCCGTCGATGATGGTTTTTGTTTCGGTTCCGTCGCCTCCGCGGACAAACAGACCTTCCGATTCGCCGACCTGCTGTGCACCGGGAAGCGTTTTCAGAGCGCCGACGATATCGCCTTGTGCTCCGGCGGTGGTGACGATGTCCAAAGGTTTTAATACGGTACTTTTCTTCTCGTCGCTTGCTTCAATGGTACCGGCGGAGATCGTTACTACTTTCAGCTCATTAAGAGATTCTTTCAGGGTGGGGTTGTAGCTAAGATCTTTACCTGTGAGATGAACCTGTTTTTCGAGGGGATCAAAGCCGATGAAGGTACAAACGATGGTAACGGTTCCGGTGTCGGAGGCAGTAAAGGAGTAGGTTCCATCGGCGCCGGTAGATGTTCCGTCATAGCTGTCCTTGATATAGATATTCACTCCGGGGATGGGTTGCTTTTTCTGATCGCTGATCTTCCCGGAGATCTTTGTCTGGGCAAAAATACCCTGGATGCTCAGTAAAATTAAGGTAAAGAGAGTAAAAAGCTGTTTCATACGGATGCCTGATTTCATAAATATGGAGCAAACATAAACCAGTTTATATTATAAACCAAATAATTTAACAAATTATTTTTTTGCGGTTTTTGCAGATGGGAGTGTTAATAGACTTCTATCTCTTGCCGTGGCGGTCAGTGTTTAAACTTTATGAGATATTCCTTACCGGAGAAAGTGGTTTTTAGCCAAAGTTCATCTTGTGTCAATCGTCGGATTTCCCAAATAATGTCTCCAGCTCCATAAGGTCCAATCGAGAAGTTGATCGGTGGGTTCAGACTTGCCTGGTGTATGTACAGAACTCCTTTTTGATCTCTGAATTCCCAATAGCCAAAAGTCGAATAATCATGCGCATTTGAAACATACTCAAACGTACATCTTCCATGCGAATCTTCGGTCTTATAGAATCTATATTTTCCGAAATATTGCGACGATTTGACATAGTTTGTCGAGTCATTGCCATTTATACCGAAATAGTCGACATTCCATTCCCCAACCAGCCTGTGCTTTTTTGTTCGCAGGCTCAATAAGGGTCCATCAGGATATTTTTTACAACCGCCGTACAGTAATACAATAACCAACAATCCTATAATTTTATTCGGCATTTTAATTACGGTTTTGTAGTCATTAGAATTGTGATCTGTGATAGCTACTTGCAAGCGAATCGTTGCGAAGTTTGAGGGTTTTGCTATCGAGTTCCTGAATGGTGAAAGTCAAAGACCTTACGCTGTTGTATACCTGGATACTGTTTTTGCTATCCTGAAAACGCCAATTGCCGTTGAATTTAAAAAGCTGTGAACATTCACCATTAAACTCGCCACTTTTAAAAAATTGAATATAGTCGTTACCCGGAGAACCAGAATAGTCGACGCCAGTCAGCTCGTTTTTTGCACCATTGGTAAACCATTTTTTTTCCGTTAATCTCGCCTTCGCAGTCCGCCAAATGGAGCTTGATGTATCATCAGGATATTTTTTACATCCTCCGTAAAGAAGTACAATAACCAACAATCCTATAATTCTATTTAACATTTTACCACTGTTTTGTAGATCAGGAAACTTGTGGGTTTAAATATTCCGGAAGGGGCGCTCGGAGAAAGGTAAATATTTATCATTTCATTGGTTATTAGTTTAATGTATATTGAATGCTATCACAGTAAATAACAAGCTGCTTTTTATCCATTTGTTTGATTGTCCAGACCTTTGAATAGGCCGGGTTGCGCTTATAGGTTATCTTAATTTTCGAATCATCATCACCGTTAACGATCTGATCACCAAAATCCTTTGGAACATCGTCCCGAATGTAAAAACCGTTCAGATCAGATAAATCCGAATACGGGGCAGAGGATGCCCCAGGGGTATAATAATATCGCCACCATCCCTCCGCCGTGTTATCCAATCTATTAAACGCTTCCATGGCATAATAGAGCTCCCTTAAAGTGTTGTCTGTATTCAAACCATACTGGGAAGGAGCTTATACTCAGTTGCCAGGACAGCGATATAATGTTCAAGTCTGATCGTTTGATCGGGAAAATCCAAATCTCCTTCATCATTAGGATCTCCAGCGGTGCCGTTAAAGTCGGCTCCATCTTCCGCAACCCCTCTTCCTTTTGAGGGTAGAGAACATCCTTGGCAATCACCAACAACGACAAAGTTCTTCAGCCGCTCTCTGTATCGCCAGTATTTTTCTAAGTTCTGATGTTCTTGATCCGTTTGACTGATTAACGGAAGATAGCACAAGAGTGCAAAGACATATAGAACGAAACGTTTTGTTTTCATGAGTGGTGTCTTCTATGGATGAGTTTGTAATGATAATCTGATGGAGTCATTCTCCAGTTCAAAAACATCCCAGGTTAAAGTTTTGATTCGAAAGTCCTTTTTGTCACCATTTGGAAATGAAATTCTCAAGACGTTCTTTTTGTCAACAAGCTCCCATCCAGAGCACCCAAAAAGATAAGGTGCTTTGGAAGACACATTGTCTGGTCTTGAAAACCTGGTATAATACGCGTCTGCGGCAGTAGTCTGAATAACGTGCCCGGTTTTATAATTATAGACCCCAGCGTGATCCCATGAATGTGCTGTAATTCGAGCTTTTACAGTCAGAAGTCTTGAAGTGACAGGGTCATCTTCATACTTTTTGCATCCGATAAAAGCAAGACCAAAGAAAATTGCGATCCGTAATTTATTCACCATTTTATTTCTTATCTAACGTTTCAATTTTTTTATTCTGCTCCTGGATAACACTCTGCAGCTCATTAACCTTTTTATTGAGGTCGATGATATACAAAGTAAGTTCTTCGATCTTTTCCAATTGTTTCTCACTCATTTCACCCAGATTAATTCCGTTATTCTTTTCTACTTCAGCTGCACTCGGGACATTTGGGAGGTGCTTATTTTGTTTTACAAAAGCATCTAGCTCCTCAATTGTCATGGTCTTATGTCCTTTATCGAAAACATAGTCCGGATGTATGAAAGGGCTTTGCATTGTAACTTTGATATCGCGTGCAAAAACATGTCCATCAGCAAACACTGAGAAATTTTCTGTGTAAGTAGTTCCGTCCGTTTTACCGGTACTAATAGTTTTGTTCTTATCATCCGCCATTTGACATAAAACACCAACCGCAATGTCCGGATTGACTGAATACGTGCTCGTTATTTTTAAGCCTATCGGATTTCTTACTCCTGGACCACCTCCATATTCTCCGTTATTGATATCAACCATTGCATTGGGAAGCGCTGTTCCGATACCCAGGAAACCTTCTTTTGTCATTCGCATACCACAGAATGGATATTGCGTGCCCGTCCCACCCCATCGCCCGATTACAAAACCGTTGCCTGGTGATGGTGTTTCCGGTGTTCCGTCTGTCCAGAACATCCCGAGATCTCCCGCTTGTGTAAGGTAGTTGTAATCACCGGTATTTAATTTCGGTTCAACAATAATTCTTCTCGCCCCGCCAGCATCAATTTTAGAAACCGACATAGTCGGGATTGAAGAATCATTATTCTGAACGTCAAACTTGGCAAGCGGACTTGTAGTGGCAACTCCTGCGCGGGTTCCAAGACCCGGTGCGAGAACCGCATAACCAGCAGTTCCGGCGCAGATATTAACGTTGCCTCCGTTAGGTCCTCCACTTAAAGTAATCATCCCGCCATTCGTTCCGGTACAAACTTCCACGTCTTTTCCGCAAGAATTATTAATAAGCAATCTTGGATTGTTCCCGGGAATACTTGCATCAACGTCTATTATGCCATCAGCTCCTTCACATCCCATAAACATTGTATTTCCAATGGAAGGTACACTTAGGGACTGAAAAAAACCAGTGTGCGCAAAGGTTGTTAAGGTTGGAGTAATACAGGGCACAATAGGTATCGGTGTTGCAGTACCAACAGCGCCAAGTACGAATGCGGGCGCGCGTCCCGGAATGCCAGATATATATGACAAGGTTTTATCTCCCGAAAATATCATGGTCCCCATTGTCTTAAGATCACCATTTACGGTAGTGGTTCCGTTAATGGTGGCGTTTCCATTCACTGACAATTTATTTGCAAGCTTTACATCACCTTGGAAGGTGGCCAATCCATATATTGCTCTCGTGCTATCCATAATTATCGAATCTGCTATTACCGTTTGCGCTTTCATTTGCTTTGGAGTCTGAATTTTGTCACTGATAACGAGTTCTCCTTGTAAATATAAATTCTGAGTGATTCTTACATCTCCGTCCACATCTAATTTGAAATTCGGCGTTGCTGTCCCAATCCCCACTTTCCCACCATTATAGTAAATTTTACCTCCGCTTCCGGTGCTCCAAAGCCCGGCGGGAACTGAACCAAAAGTCCCGTCACCAAGCAATACCTGGGAGGCATCTCCTGAAAAAACAAGCGGATTTAATTTTCCGTTATTATCAAACAAGACAAGACCATTTCCCGTCCCTTCCAGTGATTTCAGAATAAAATTACCGTTCGCTTTCACTTTTACCGCAGTGTTGCCATTGGTTTTGATCACAAAGTCCTCGTTATTAGTAGTTCCGATGAAATTTGACGATGAAGCTGTGTTTCCGCTTGTTCCCCAGAATAATGCCTGGGAAAAAGATGAATTAATACAAAAAGCTAACAAAAAGGTAAGACCGATTTGAAGGGCGGAGGAGTGTTTGGTTTGTGGTTTCATGTTTTACTTGGTTAGCGTTATGAAGTAGACGTAGTGATTGCAAAAAGGTGGCGTAAAAGCTTATATGTTGTTTTTTTTAATAAAAAGGTAGACTACTCAACTAGAAGCTGAATTTTTTTCTCTTGGTTTCCTAAAACTTTCGTGTTAAACCTAAATAGACAGGTGTGATTCGATAGTATTTATAAAACTCAGCTGTATTATGCTGCTGCAATGGGGATTTAAACTCAACGCTTGAGCCTAAAATGAATGACGATTTTTGTGACTTACTATACCATTCCAAATTCAATTTCAAAAATGGAATTAATCTATTGAAGCTAAATCTCCCTGATCTCGGGTTTATCTCATGGCTGTGCCCGTCAACTTTTTGATAGTAGCTCGAACCCGAACTTGGATTAGCCAGATAGCCAACATACACACTACCGTTTGATTGTTGTTCGTAATACACAAAATCAAAGTTTAGCCCTCCCTCAAAGGATGTATAACATCGCTTCTCAAGAGAGTTAGGTATTTTGATGCCGAAAGAGATCGGGAAACCCAGATATCGATTTTTTAGCAAGCCAATACTGTTTATTATTAAAGTATCGCCGCGATAATCATAATTATAATTGCCTGTTGGAATTTCTTCATGTGTATGCCGAAAACCAAGCTCGACTGAAAAATGGTCAGATAGGGTGTATCTGACTGTAAGGTCTGATTTATCAAAATAAGTATAACTTAAGTAATCGTGCTTTTTATCTTCAGCACATTTTGTACATCCGGCATTAGCAGGATTCAGATTGCGGTAGTCAGGAAATGAATATCTCATGACTGAAAAGAGTGACTGGCTATATTCAATTGAAAATACTGATTTAGACCTCGGGATCGTATCCGGAAATTCTTTCGAGTACAATTCCAGTTTGAGAAAAATGAAAGTAAACGTAATTAAACTAACTTCTTTTATTACCATGTAAGCTAATTTAGAATAATTCAGTCAGGAACCAAATATTTTCCCGGAAAAAGATGGCCGCGAGCGCAGTTTCACGTCTTTTTTAATAAACAATAATTTCGTAATTTTAGTTGTTAGAATACAATATACTTAACACTCACAAAAAGCATGAACTTAGAAGAAGCAGGAAAACTGATAGAGAACAGCATCACAGGACTGAAACTGGATGTTGCAGCGAGCCGGGGTGCAAAGCCTGGTCAATGGTCCATCAAAGTGAAGGACGCCACCGTATGGATCGACGTATTTGATTTTTCAACCACACCCGGGAAATTTTATCTCCAGGTAATGAGCCCGTTGTGTGCGGTTCCCGATAAAAAGAAAGATGAATTCGGATGGGATCTCCTGGAGATCAATTATAAAATGTACGGATCCTGGATGTGTAAAAAAGATAACTGGGTATATGTCCTCAGCTTAAGAGAAGCGGCCGGACTTGATCAGAGTGAGATAGATGCTACACTTGATCGTGTCGCATTTTACAGCTCGGATTATTATTCCAAGCTCAGCTTTAAATACGAAGGCTGCTGGCTTCCAAAACCTCCGGGAGGAAATGTCCCGGGAACACCGCAATAAAATATGAAACTGTTTCTCCCAAAAGTATCTGTCATTTCATTGGCGCTGCTGCTTACCGCAGGTGTGATCATCGTTGCCGACAGCGGCTGTGCACCCAAAGCGGCTTGCGGAAACAAACGCGATCACCGGAGACGAAAAAGGAGAGTGCATAAATTCGCGCCGACCATGGCAATGATCCGCCTGACGAAAGCAGAACAATCGGATTTCATTTAACCGCAATAAAAAATCCCGGAAGAATTTCTCCCGGGATTTTTTGTATTTATCCTTTATCCCTTTTCACCTTTCACTTTCCCACCTTTTCCTTTCCCCTTTTCCTTTTCACCCAGTTCCCTTTTCACCTAATCACCTAGTCACCTAGTCACCCAATCACCTACTTCGTCGTTCTGATATCTCCTTCTTTGATCGGACGGAAAGCTGTACGGCGATTCTTCTGATGCTCTTCCTCTGTTTTCGCATGCTGGATCAGCAGCTTTGTTTCACCATATCCCTGCGGTAATAAACGGTCCGCAGCAATTCCTTTCCCGATCAGGTAATCCACACAGGATTTCGCTCTTTCCTGCGAAAGCTTCATGTTATAGGAATCACTTCCGCGCTCATCGGTGTGAGAATTGATCTCAACCGTTAAGTTGTTGTTCAGCGTCAGGAAGTCTGCAAGATCGTCGAGGATCTTTTTCGAAGCAGGACGTAAAGTCGCTTTATCCAAATCGTACTCGATTCCCGGGATCACGATATCACCTTGTGGGATCAATGAAAGGAAGAAATCTTTTTCAAGGTGAGCGGATTCGGTCAAGCCTAATGTTGTAATGTTCCCGGCATCCCCGAAGAATTTGTTTTTCTGAGCTTTGATATAGAGTTCCATTCCTTCATCAAGCGGAGTGAAATAACTACCCACAGAATCTGTGATGAGGAAGAAAGGTTCTTTGTCGCCGCGAATATCTTTGAACGTAATGAGCGCGTTCGGGATCACCTGGTTATTCTCTGAATTATAAACCGTACCATGTAAGTCGAATACCAGCGGATCTTTTTCAATTGCGTATAATTTATAGCAGGAACCGCCTGTGCAATCTTTACACTCGTCCCGGTCCGATGTCAGGAAACCCGCACGCTGGCTGCGCTCAAGAACAAAATAAGCATCATCTTTACTGGAGTTGAACGGTGCGCCAAGGTTTTTCGGTGCCGACCACAAGGAATCACTGTTGTAAGAAGATTTGAAAATATCCAATCCTCCGAAACCGGGATGTCCGTTCGAGCTGAAATATAAGGTAGAAGTATAATAGTGGAAAAATGGTGTTACTTCATCTTCCGGTGTGTTGAACAGCGGTCCCATGTTGATCGGTGGTCCGGTCGGACGACTGTCATCATCGAGGTTCACATACCAGAGGTCCATTTTTCCGAAACCACCCGGACGGTTTGACGAAAAATAAAGTACGCTTCCATCCGGCGACAAGGTCGGCTGCATGGTTTTGTAACCGGCAAGGTTGATGTTGTCATTCAGCTTCTCAGCAGAAAGCCATTTATCGTTCATCATTTTCGATAAATAGATCGAGCACTCATTTTTGTTTGTCGTGGACCAGCGTGTGAAGAAATAGTTGCTGCGGTCCAGCGTCAGGAACCCGGCGCCTTCATGCGTATCCGTATCCACCGGTCCTTCTACCTTCTGCAGATCATTCCAGCCGGTATTCGTTTTCTTGAGCGTATAGATGTCACAAATGAATTTGGAATCCTGCTTCTTCGGATCGGTTACCGTGCCGCCTTCTCTTGCGGATGTAAACTGGATCGTGTTCGGGTCGCCATAATAATTGACAGCGAAACTTGCGGTCCCGGCATTGAAGATCGAATCCAGCTTATAGATTTTAACTCCTGATTTGTTATTTGAAGTATCTGTTGCCAGGTAGCACCCTGCGATCCTTAATTTCGCCTGCTTGAACATGATGGAATCTTTTCCTTCCGCATCGGTCATCACCTGCTCGAACTGGTAAGCAGCACCGGGATAACGCTGATTCTTCATCAATGCATCACCGTACCAGAATTTTTCAAAAGGATAATCCGCCGGCTTATTATCTGCCGAGCGCTTGAACCAGATCTCCGCATTCGGGTAATCGTGATTCAGCCGGTAACAATCTGCGATCTGGTGAACGATGTATTGCTCCATCGGATCAGCAGTAATGTTTTTTGAGGAGTCTTTTGCAGCAAGGCTATCCTTGGCAGCTTTCTTTTGTTTTACATACGGCTTGGTTTCATAAGGACGCGTATAATCGATCGCAGTTCCTTTGTCGATCACCTTCAGATAAAAAGTGAGCGCCGTTTTGTAATCTTCGTTCTTGTAAGCGGCATCGCCATATTCCATCCATTCCCTTTTACTTTGAGCAAAAGCGGAGATAGTTACAAACAGGAATAATAAAGTGAAAATATTTTTCGTGTTCTTCATAACTATAATCTAGGACAGTTTGCTATTGGGTTTGGTTTACTTCTGTGCGCGATATACGTCAGGGAAATTTCAAAGCCTCCGCGGTGATCCGAAACTGTCTCCAATGAAGACGTATTGATATCATAGCTCACACGTGCCGTATAGTTTCCTTTCTTGATGCCGGCTTCTATGATCGCCGCATCTTTGCTCCGGTACGTCGGTCCGAAGATCAGGTAAGTATCTGAGCTTTTCAGGAAATAATGAAGCAATAAGGTTGCTGTGAATTCCTGGTCGTTCACCTGGTGCATATAGATGAACTTAGGGAGCAGCTGGATCTTTTCATTAACGTTCACCTTCACACCTCCGTGCACATAATAACGCAGCGGTAATTTGTTATCGGTGTTGAAGAATGTTTCGGTCGGCTGTGTCAGGTGGAAGGCAGAGAATCCGATAAATGGATTCAGCCTTACATTATCTTTCGCATAATAATATAAAGCGCCGGCATTGATGTCATGAATGACAAAGCTCGTATTTGAAAATGTTTCGCCTGTCGGAAGCCCGGTATCAAATCCTCCTCCGTCGGCGGTAGTATATTGATTGCCAAAGGTGAGCTTATTCACATTCACGCTTTTCTGAACGATCCCGCCTTGCACACCAAGCGCAAGGTGATGATTCTGCTTTTTATCAAAAACGATATCGTAGCCAACGGACAACAATGCGCTGAATGCATTGTAGCTTCCGACACCTGCACGGTAATTGAAAACCTGCAAGCCGATCCCGAATTTCTTCACCGGCATATCAAATGAAATTCCGGTGGTGGTGAAAGGCTTGGTTGCGACAGCCATCCACTGCGTACGATAGTGTGCATGGATCCTGAATTTCCCATCGAACATTCCGGTCATTGCCGGATTGAGGAACATGGGTGGAGCATCGTATTGCGACAGGTGAAAATCCTGCGCCGTCATTACTTTTGCCGACAGGAAAATGGTCAGCAGAAGCAGTGATCGGAACGATGAGCGTATAACTGAAGTAGGAGCGTGTTTCATATCAAATATTTTCTTCACAGTTCTTTTCTGGTTTAACGTAACAAAGTAACATCGCCGGATAATTTCGTCTCTTTATCATCTTGTGTCACACCAACAACCGTGTATACATATACACCGATCGCCTGTTCGACACCTTTGCGCTTACCGTCCCATCCTGCGCAGGTATGGCCTCCGCAGTCCGTTGCATCGTCGGTTTCGAAGATCAGCTCGCCCCAGTTGTTATAGATCCGGAACTCAAGCTTTTTGAAAGGACCTCCGTAAACGTAGAACATGTCGTTCTCTCCGTCACCGTTTGGTGAGAAACCGCTCGGCACGGTCGGAGGCATAGAGATGATCTCCGTTCTGCAGATCGTGTCCGTACATCCGTTCACATCGGTAATGTAAAGACAAACATCATAGAAGCCTCCTGCGCCATAAACGTGCGAAGGATTTTGTACGGTCGATGTTGAGTCAGCGGAGCTATCGCCAAAATCCCAGAACCAGGAAACAGGTGCGTTCGTTGACTGATCTGTAAAATTGATCTGCTGGTTCACGTTGCCGATCGGCTTGTCGACAGCGAATGCGGCGGTTGGACCGGGCAATACGCTTACAGCCTGTGTGATCGTATCGATACAGCCTTGTGATGATGTAACGATCAGCATCGAATTATATGTTCCGGCTGCAGGGAAGTTGTGAACCGGGTTCTGGATAGATGAATTCGAGCTTCCGTCGCCGAAGGTCCAGCTCCAGGTTGAAATGGTAGCGCCTCCGCCTACGGTAGACATATCCGTGTAGATCGTTCCGTCGTCCAGGCAGATCCCGTTCGCATTGAAGTTTGCAACCGGCTTGTCGAATACGTTGACGGTCTGGTTGAGCGTATCCACACAGCCATTGCTGGATGTAACGATCAGCTGGACATTATACGGTCCGCCGGTTCCATAAACGTGATCCGGATCCTGCAGTGAGCTGGTTCCGCTGTCGCCGAAGTTCCAATTCCAGGAAACAACTGTTCCTACTGAGGTTGTAGAGGCATCGGTGAATGCAACGGTGTCCTGCGGGCAAGCGCTCACAGCGGAGAAAACAGCAACAGGGGATGGAATAAGTGTGATGTTGATCGTATCCGCATTGGAGCGGCATCCGCCGTTGTTGGTAGAGGTAAATATCAGCATTACGTTTCCGGCAGCATCATCTCCCGGACTCGGCAGATAGGATCCGCTGAGCGTAGTGTCAGAAGGAGAGAATGTTCCGCTTCCGGAGGTTGTCCAGATCCCGTCGCCGGTAGTGCTCATCGAGTTGATCGCAACAGGATTGCTGGCACAGGCGCTGTTGCCCGAAGTGATCACTGCCACCGGTGTAGAAGTAAACGTAACAACCGTGGTGTCGTTCGATGCGAGACAGCTTCCGTTACCGGTGGTGCTCAGGTAAAGCATTACGGTTCCCGCTGAAGTATCCGCAGAGCTCGGAATATAGTTCGTGCAAAGCGATGTAGGGCTCACAAAAGTTCCTGTTCCGGTCGTGTACCATTGTCCGCCCGATGCAACCGTCACCGAAGCACAGACAGGAACGCTTGCAGTGTCCTTGCAGACAAAAATATCCGAGCCCGCATTCGCCGTTGGTCCGGAATAGAAGGAGATGACTACCTGGTCGGTATCAGCAGGGCACAATGCATTGCTGGTCGTATAAAGTATCAGTGTATCAGCCCCGGCAGCAACAGCTCCGGCGGAAGGTGTGTACGTGGCATTAAGTGTAGTGCTTCCCGGTGAGAAGAGTGATCCGGCACTTCCGATCCATTGTCCTCCACCCGCATTCAGTACTGTTCCTCCGAGTGTGATCGTCGGATTGTTGGTACAGCTGATCGTATCGTTGCCGGCATTTGCGATCGGCAATCCCTGTATGTTGACCGTGTAGACCGTAGTATCTTTACAACCGCCGGCTGAAGTGATGATCAGCTGAACGTTGAATGCACCTCCCGCTCCATAGGTATGCGAAGGGTTTTGAAGCGTTGAGGTAAATCCATCGCCGAAATTCCAGTTCCAGCCGGTGATCATATCGCTGGATGCAACCGTAGAAGTATCAGTGAAGTTTACCGGGATGCCTTTACATTGAGGAGCATCGTTCAGAAAATCCGCGGTCAGCGTTGAAATATTCAGGGTCTGGATCGCTGTATCGGCACAGGGAGTTCCGCTGTTGATGATGAGCGTTACCACGTAAGTTCCCAGAGCAGGGTAAGTATGCGATGGGCTGGTTACCGTTGTTGTCGGTGATCCGTCACCAAAGTTCCACAGATAGGTATTGGCTGCAGGTGTGGTTGTGTTTGAGAAGTTGATCGTTGTACCGCTGCAGGCGCCGCCATAACCGAAGCTCGCAACAGCAAGCGGCGGACAGTTTACCACGTTGAACTGGAAGTCGCGCAGGATCTCGCCGATCTTTGTACCGTTACGGAATTCTTCGCATCGGACGCCGGCAACAAACTGCCCGATCGTAGGCGGGATACCATGAAGGATCCCCGCGGAGGTGATGGTGAGTGATCCGGGAATAGCAGGATCGAGCGGGTTGTTTGCTCCGTAGGTGCTGGACCATGTTACCGTGGGAGCGGTGAATACGCATCCCGGCCAGCTTACCGCCGGAACATCCGTATATGGCGTGTACAATGAATAAACAAGCGAGTCACCGTCCGAATCGGTTGCGCTGTGATCAACGGTCATGTTGAGGCCCTGGCAAACGAACACAGGCGGTGGCTTAACCCATTTCGGACTGCTGTTTGCGATCACCACCCCGTTATCCGGAATGTGTGCATACCAGCAATCTCCGGCTGATGCGGGTGCTGTGATATTAAGAATCGAGCTGTTTCTGCAGCAATACTGGAAATACAGGTCATAACCACCCGGTGTCGGCGGAAGCCCGCTTACCACCTTCGTGTACGTAGCTTCTTCCAGGCAGATCCCCGGGTTTACGGCGCAGGTATCGATGTTGGGAGGCACGGAAAGAGCACCCGGGAAAGGGATGACAATATTCGGCATGGAAACGGATCCGCAACTGCGTCTTACCAGGATAGTAACACTGGCGGGGAATGCAACGCTGCTCGGCTTGCAATCGCGGTACAAATGCAGCGTTACGCGATAGGTCGAGCCGCCGAGCTGTTCGTAAGTAAGAGAGCCCCCTACGATGTGCGATGCTTTTGAAATGAAAGGCAGAAGAGAGAATAAAATGATCAGGAGTAAAAATCTATTCTTCATTCAGTTTAATTGTTTAGCATTAGTAAGTCTTTAATGAATTGTAAAAATATGAAAAAAATTCGTTTCTCAAATTTTTATCTTCGAAAATGTCTTATTAATGATAAAAAAGCTTAGTTTTGACTAAACTTATTTGCAATCAGGCATGAGAAAGCCATATGCCCTTGCTCCGGAATAAATGGTCATATGGCGTATCCCATGTGACCTTGAATTTATTGAAATAAAGAACACATGAAAAGACTACTACTTACTTTTTCTACCCTCTCTTTCTCTCTTTTTACCGTTTACTCCCAGGTGAACATCCAATGGCAAACCCGCTATTCCAGTGCCGGAGCCAATGTTGACCGCGCCGAGGATCTTTTTCTCGATGCTGCCGGAAATACCTACGTCACAGGTTTGGGGCGCGGTGCAAGCGGAAATTTCGATTATGTTACGATCAAATATGACCCGGCCGGAGTACAGGTTTGGCGCTCCGAATATAATGGTCCCGGTAGCAGTCTCGATGAAGCGCACGCCATCACTGTCGATGGATCCGGAAACGTTTACGTAACCGGCTGGAGCTACGGCGGATCAGGTACTGGGTATGATTATGCCACCGTAAAATACAATTCAGCCGGCGTTCAGCAGTGGGCATCCCGCTACACTAACGTTGCAGGGGGAACCGATGAAGCGTGGGATATAAGTGTCGATAATGCAGGCGATGTTTTTGTGACCGGAAGCAGTGACGGAGCAGGAACAAACAGCGCGGCGACAACTGTACGTTATAATTCTGCCGGAGTTCAGCAATGGGCCATGCGCTTTGACGGCGCCGGCGGTGATATCGATGCAGGCTATGGCATCTGGGTGGATCCTGCAACCGGGATCTCTTACGTGACCGGCTACACATATCGCAGTACTGCACAGGATTTTAATTTCATTACGATCAAATACAATCTTGCCGGCGCACAGCAGTGGGCAACCGAATATAACAGCACCGATTCAAAATACGATGAAGCACATGCGATCACCGTTGATGCATCCGGAAACGTTTACGTAACAGGCATCAGCCAGAGAGCAGTATTAACGAATTATGACTATGCAACGGTGAAATATAACTCAACCGGCGTACAGCAATGGGCAATGCGATACAACGGAGCCGGTAACGATTACGACCGCGCTAATGCCATCACGCTGGATGGCTCCGGAAATGTGATCGTAACAGGAAGAAGCGTTGGAGCCGGAGCCGCAGCCGAAGATGCAGTGACACTGGAATACAATAACTCCGGTACGTTCCAGTGGGAAGCCCGCTACAACGGCCCGGCCAACGGATATGACGAAGGAAAAGCGGTGACCACCGACGCCGGCGGAAATATATACATTACCGGTTACAGCTTTGTGACCGGCGCAAACAATGACTATCTCACGATCAAGTATAACGCTGCCGGAGCGCAGCAGTGGCTCACCAGCTACAACGGCACAGGTAACAATGCTGACCAGGCTGCAGCGATCGCAGTTGACGGGATCGGGAACGTGTTCATCACAGGGCTCAGCAAGGGAGCCGGTTCGCTGGAAGATTATGAAACGATCAAGTATTGTCAGCTTACTTCCAATGCGGGCAACGATACGACCATCTGTAACGGTGCATCTTTCCAGCTGAATGCTTCTGCACCCGGAGCTGTCAGCTATGCCTGGACCCCTTCAACAGGATTGAGCTCTCCGACCATCGCTAACCCGATCGCAAGTCCAACGACAACCACAACCTATGTTGTCAATATCACCAACGGTTCCGGCTGTGTTGATGCAGATACCGTTGTAGTTACTGTATTACCGCTGCCTTCACCGGGAATCACCGCCAGCGGTCCGACCTCTTTCTGCATCGGCGGCTCTGTAACACTTACATCTGCCGCTGCCGCTTCTTACCAGTGGAGCTCTTCACCAACGGATACACTGCAGTCGATCACGGTTTCAGCTGCAGGGACATATACTGTTACTGTTGACAATGGCGCCGGCTGCACTGCAACCGCTTCACAGGTGGTCACGATCGTCAGCTTGCCTCCGATCAACGCGGGGCCTGATGACAGCACTTGTCTCAGCATAAATGCCAACCTGATGGCGAGCGGAGGTATTTCTTACATTTGGCACCCGGGCGCAACACTTAGCGATTCAACCATCGCAAATCCTGTTGCGGGCCCGACTTCCACAACTACTTATTGGGTCGTGGGAACTGCATCGGGTGGCTGCTCGAATACCGATACGGTAACGATCACCGTTCTCGGTAATCCATCTCTTCCAACGATTGTAAAAGGCGGTGACACGCTTTATTGCACACCTGCAACATATACATCTTACCAGTGGTATCTCGGCGGATCGCCAATTGCCGGCGCCAACGGATCATATTATAACTATACAACGAATGGAACGTATTATGTCCAGGTATTCAACGCTCTTGGATGTTCATCATCTTCTGCAAGCGTTGTTGTGAACGACGTCGGAATTTCAGAATTCAGCAATGGCTCCCGGATGAATGTATATCCGAATCCTTCTTCCGGAGATCTTACACTTGATCTTGATATGAAAGCGCCTGTTGAGATGAAGCTGAGCATTATGAATATTTCCGGACAGGTGATCTGGTCCGAAGAAATTGCCGCAGCTGCAGGAAATAATAAGAAGCAGATCGATCTCAGCGGTTTCGCCGACGGAATGTATTACCTGCGCGTGATCAGCAACGACGAAAGCATCAGCAGGAAGATCGTAAAACAATAGTTCAAACAGATCTTTAAAACAAACAATGAGAGGAGCCGATGGCTCCTTTCTCGTTTTAATTAAACCGCCGGATTATTTATTCAGTGAAAAAAAAGTTCATTATCGGTTTTCTTTTGTGCAGATGCTGTGCTTTTGCTCAGGATGAGCTGCTCGTGGAAAAGAGCATAACAGATCCGGTCGACTCACTTGCAATTGCGCAGGAAAAGGTCATTGCAGCGGAATATTGGTTAGGCCTTGCTGTAACGGATACAAAAATAATTCTCGATAAAAAGATGGTTGAATATGTCGCCCAGATATCGAATGTTTACAGGATCGAAGATTACTACAAAGCCCGCCTGAAGAAGGCTGAAAAATTCGTTTCGAAAAGAAGCGGTGATCAACGGCCGGGTTCAATAATCAATAAGCTTTACCCGGCGATCGATACGGTTGTACTCAGCTGTGATTCAGTTGATCATATCTTGCACAGGGCAGAGGAATATTTCCTGCAGCCGGATGACATGGCCGGAAATAAGCAAAAGGCATTCGAAATGATCAGGCAATCTGCGGAAATGTATGAAGACATTCTTAAGCGGACAGCTGCGATCAAGAAAATGCTGATCGCTGCGATGGCGGTTCTTTCCGAACCTCCGAAGGTTATACTGCCTCGGAAATAACTTCCTTCACATCGGGGATCATCCGCTTCAGCAATCCTTCAATTCCCGCCTTCAATGTAACAGTTGATGAAGGACATCCGCTGCAGGCTCCGCGCAATTGTACGGTTACAATTCCATCGTTATAGCCCCGGAAAGTGATGCTTCCTCCGTCGCCTTCAACGGCCGGACGAATGTATTGTTCAAGGATCTCGATAATCTTCACTTCGATCTCATTTGCAGGAGCTTTATGCTCTGTAAACACTTCCTTTGTTTTTGAAAATGTGTTATCAACTGCTACCTCTGTTTTTGGCAGCTCAGTGATCACCGGTTTGCCTTCCGTAAGC
This sequence comes from Bacteroidia bacterium, assembly GCA_045805205.1. Taxonomy (GTDB): domain Bacteria; phylum Bacteroidota; class Bacteroidia; order 2-12-FULL-35-15; family 2-12-FULL-35-15; genus 2-12-FULL-35-15. The sequence continues at coordinate 325,283 of JBJMLR010000010.1, forward strand.
CAGATCCGGATAAAATTGCGGATCTCCAGCGTTATTTCATCCCACTGAACGCTATCCGTCTTCGTGATGGTAACGAAATTCGCTGCCATAAAAACGGCTTTCACGAAAGGGAATTCAAACAGCTGTGCAGCAAGCGGTGATCCTTTGGTCTCCGCTTTCGACAAGTATTGTGCAGTTGCTCCTTCGTGAACCATCAGTTGGTTTGCAACGAATTTCATAGAAGCGGGATTAGGCGTACTTTCTGCGTATATGATGATTGGCTTTTTTACAAGTGTGTCCATCTTTTTCTGTAATTTTGAATTGCAAAGGTACTTAAAAAATAATTCAGATCTTTTTTCCCGCAGAGGCGCAGAGTCTGTTAGCCTGGATTTTTTTCTCTGCGCTCTCCGCGCCTCTGCGAGAAATAACGCATACAGATTAAGAAGCGCCTGCTCTGCGCTTTCTTCGTCTCTGCATGATACAACAAAATTTGAAAAGAAAAGTTGACTTCCTGATCATCGGTTCCGGGATCGCCGGACTGAGTTATGCGCTCAAGGTGGCGCAGCATGGCAAAGTGTGTATGATCACCAAAGCGAGTGAGGACGAAAGCAATACCAAATACGCGCAAGGCGGGATCGCAGCGGTGATGTACAGCCCGGATAGCTATCAGAAGCACATCGAGGATACGCTGATCGCAGGAGATGGGATCTGCGATGAAGAGGTCGTGAGGATGGTGATAACCGAATCAACGGAGCGGGTGAATGAGCTGATCGCCTGGGGTGCAAAATTCGATAAAACGGAGAATGGTGAATTTGACCTTGCCAGGGAGGGCGGGCATTCGGAGCACAGGATCCTGCATCATAAGGACAATACCGGCTTTGAAATTGAACGAGCTTTGCTTTCAGCGGTCCATAAGCATCCTGACATCGAAATTCTCGATCATCATTTCGCGATCGATATTCTTACGCAGCACCATCTCGGAAAGGAAGTAAACAGCCGTACTCCGGATATAGAATGTTACGGCGCTTATGTGCTGAACTTAAGAAGCAATAAAATTGAAACGGTTCTTGCGAAAACGATCCTGATGGCAACCGGCGGCGCGGGACATGTATACAGTACAACCACCAATCCGACGATCGCTACCGGCGATGGTGTTGCAATGGTGTATCGTGCGAAGGGACAGGTGGAAGGAATGGAGTTCTACCAATTCCACCCGACATCATTGTATAATCCGGCGGACAGTCCGTCCTTTCTTATTTCAGAAGCCGTCAGAGGTTTTGGCGGCGTTCTGAAAACACTCGATGGCGAAGAGTTCATGCATAAATATGATGCGCGGAAATCACTGGCGCCGCGCGATATTGTTGCGCGTGCCATCGACAATGAAATGAAGATCCGCGGAGAGGATTATGTTTTGCTGGATTGTCGTCACCTTGATAAAGAAGAACTGGTCAAGCACTTTCCGAACATTCACAAAAAATGTATGAGCATCGGGATCGATATTACAAAAGATTGTATTCCCGTAGTTCCGGCAGCGCATTACATGTGCGGCGGGATCAAGGTAGACCGGGAGGGAAGGAGCTCGATCGGCCGCTTGTATGCGATCGGGGAATGTTCTTCAACCGGCCTGCATGGAGCAAACCGCCTTGCATCGAATTCGCTCCTGGAAGCCATTGTGTATTCCCATCACGCAGCAATGGATGCGATCGGAAAGGTAAGCGCCATTGGTTACTGTGAATCCATACCTGACTGGAATGCGGAAGGAACCGCTCACCCGGAAGAAATGATCCTGCTGATCCAAACGCTCCGTGAAGTGCAGGCGATCATGAGTAATTATGTCGGGATCGTACGTTCTGAATTGCGCTTACAGCGTGCGTTTGACCGGCTGGAGATCCTTTACAAAGAGAATGAAGCCTTGTATCTTAAGACAACCATTTCACCTAAATTGTGCGAGTTGCGCAACCTGATCAATGTAGCGTACATCATTATCAAGCATGCAAGGAAGAGGAAAGAAAGCAGGGGATTGCATTACATGGTGAATTACTGATATAGGGATAAAAATCAAACGAATTTTACGAATCTGTGTTTTCTGTGCTGCGTATGAATGGAACGCGCTCGCCTTTGTGAAGCAGGGGATTGAACGGATTTTTATGATTTACGCGGATCTGTTCATAGTACGGATAACAGATCGTTACGAATATTACAAATCACGAGATTAACTATTCGTATTATTTCCCGCGTGATACTTCAAAAGCATTTCCCAGCGCATAAGCAGTCACCACACCATCGTCGTTGTACTTCGGCTTTACTTCCAGGTCACGTCCGATCACTTTGCTTACACCGCGGCTCACGATCTGGACAACGTCCCAACCATTGAAGCGTTTCAGGCGTCCATTTTGCTTTTGCTGCGCGACGGAATTTTCGTCCAGCGTTTTCTCCTTGATTTTTTCAGCAGCAAATTCGCGGAGTGTCAGGTATCCTCCAGCGTCATTTCTGGAAGCTCCCGGGTCGTTGAAAGCGATAGCAGGTTGCTGGTTATTGAGCGCCGGCGGATCGCTGTTTGTTAGAGGCTGTTTATTCTCAGCAACTACAGGCGCTTGCTCATCGATCCGGTTGTTTGTTTTCGGTTGATGGTTGTCAGCGACCTCATTATTCGTTGAAGGCTGCTGATTATTCGCAACCTGGTTGCTGACAGAAGCTGATCTTTGTTTCTTTTTGCTTACAGCAGGAAAACGGAGATCCTGAGAATTCTTATTGTTTACAGCAACTTCATTACGGGGAATCGCCTGCTTTTTATTTTCGCTTCCCTGGATCGCGGTTCCCGGGTTTTTCTCAACCCTGATTCCATTGGCCATTTGGGACTCCGGTTGTTTTTTACCGGTATTGAAAAGAAAGAACAATCCGAACAGGATCAGGATCGCAGCTGCAATACCTGAAACGTACCAGAAGATCGGAACCGCTTTTCTTTCTTTGCGTTTCAGATCGTCTTTGTTTTCATAAACAACAGCTGGATCCGAGGCAAGAATCGTTTGTTTGTAAAGGTTCAATTCATGCTGCATTTCTGCGTCGACGGATAACTGCTGCATCAGCATTGCATGCTCTTCCCTGGAAAGAATTCCTTCCACCGCGGAGATCAGCAGTTCATCGGTGCCGGTAATGATTGCCGTTTTTTTCAGTGATTGTTTATTCTCAAAAATGATTCCTGTATCGATTGGCAGGATCGTTTTTTTGAAAAGTTCAAGCTCAACGGAATACCGGGGATAGTTTATGAGAAACTCAGAAAGGAGCTTTTCTTCTTTTTCATCCAGCTTTCCTTCAACGGATCGGATAAACCAATCTTCGCGGTTTTCTTCATTGATCTCTCGTTTCAACCCGGATTTATCTTCGAACGAGATCGGGTTGAGATCATACAGTGTTATATTCTCAAAGCTTTCAAAATCTTCTTTCAGCTCCGGATGCTGCTCAAGGAACAATAACAATTCAGCTACCTCCTGTGGAGAAAGGTTTCCCTCGTGGTAATCGAGGAAAAAAGCTTCGTAGTTATTTTTATTTATGTTCATTTTAGTGCTCTGGTGCCAAATGGTGCAGTTTCAGGCGACGTTTTCGATCGCCCCGATGTAGTTCTTTAAGAAACCTCTTGCTCTGAAAATATAGACTTTCACCTGTGATTCGCTCAAACCGGTGATCTCACCGATCTCAGCATAATTGTATCCTTCGTAATCTCTCAACAGGATGACGGAACGTTGTATTTCCGGCAGCTTATTCAATGCTTCATTCAATATCTCCTTCAGGTCGCTGTATTGGCGGCTGGTGCTCAGGCTATACATGTTTGCCTCGCTCATATCGCCCTGCTTCTTGTCCCGCCGGATCCGGTCGATCATGGTCCGATAAGCCGTGGTGAACATGTAGGATTTTGCATTGGTGCTTTCCATTTCCGATACCTTCATCCACAGCTTTTCATAGGTATCCTGTACAATGTCGCGTGCCTTTTCCTTATCCTTAATGTTCTTAAGGATAAACCGGTAAAGGTTATCTGCGTGTAAATCAACGGTTTTGTTGAATTCTTCGACAGTCATTGTAGCTTTTTAGAGTGCGTTTCGGGTATAAGACGGGCAAGTTTCAGCAAAGTTACAGGGTATTTTGAAAAAAACAGTAAGGCGGTTCCTTTAAGAATTCCCCGCCTTTAGTTGACTTTAGTCAAGAATTGCCCTAAATTGCTCCTATATTAACCAAAACAGACTATTTGATAAGAACTTACTTTCCCTGTTTTTTTTAGTTTTTTATTACATCCGGCTCCGACAAGGTATATCTCTTTGCGGTGCTGCGATGCTATGCGTATTGCCGGTAATAACGATAAATAAATAGCTCTAAAAATTCTAAACAATAAACCCATGAAAAAACTCTTACTCGTCCTCTTTGCATTTGCATTGGCTTCATCTGCATTTGCGCAATTCAACGGTTCCCAGTATTTTGACGGGGCAGACTCCACGTTTTTTGTGGGTCCCTGGTCGAACGGATCAATCTACATATACAAAGACGGAACTCCGGGAAATATCTGGCAGGTCGGAAAGCCTCAGAAGGTAATTTTTGATAGTGCTGCGACGTACCGGAACGCAATTGTAACGGATACTGTAAACCCTTACCCGGTCGGAAATACGTCGAGCTTTTATTTTGACTATGCGAATCATTATATGTCGCATGAGATCCTTGCTATCCAGTGGAAGCAAAAGCTCGACATGGACAAAGGAACAGATGGCGGACTTGTGGAGTTCTCATTTGATTATGGAGCTACCTGGCTGAATGCTTTTAATAATCCGTATGTATGGAATTTCTTTGGTTTCGATCCGCAGAACAAAGACACATTATCAACCGGTGAATACGCTTTCAGCGGAACAGATTCAACCTGGAAGGATGTCTGGCTGTGTTACCAGCTGGACTTTGTAGCAGCAAGTACGGACAGTATCAAGATCCGGTTCACCTTCAAATCAGATGCGGTGAATAATAACCGTGAGGGCTGGATGATCGACAATCTGCAAACGCATATTACTGTGATGCATCCGGTAAAGGAGAATCCGAAGAAGGACTATTTCAATATTTCTCCAAACCCTGCGGATAATACTGTTCACGTGGAGCTCGCGCAGGCAAACGGATATCACATTATTGAAGAAATGGAATTTATCAGTGCCGATGGGAAAACCTTGCAGAAATGGAGTAAGATCCCCACGCGGTTCTGGTTCGATGTGAGTCAGTATCCGTCCGGAATGTATTACCTGAAGATCCGGTCGAATCTGCATTCGCAAACACTCCCTGTTTCCATTCAGCGATAAATGTATAAGCGGGTAGCTGTTATTTTTATTTTCGCGGCTGCTGCGATCATGTTTTGCGGAACCGGGACGGGATCTCCCTATCCCTTTCCGGAGCTGTCTCTTTTTCCGCCCGTGCCGCCCGAAGTAAAAGCAGGTGTCACGAATGAAGGAGCCGAACTCGGCCGTTATTTATTTTATGATCCTGTTCTCAGCCGCGACAGTACTATTTCCTGTTCCAGCTGCCATCACCAGCAGAATGCATTCAGTGATCCGGGAAATACATTCAGCAGCGGAATCGGCGGTAGAAAACAAGTCAGAAACACACCCGCGCTTTTTAACCTGGCCTGGCAGCCGTATTATTTTTATGATGGACGCGCTCAGCACTTGACAGATCAGGTTTCTCATCCGATCCGGTCGCGGAATGAAATGAACATGGATTGGGAATTGCTGCTGACGCGACTTTCGAAAAATAAAATGTACCGGAAAAAATTCCGTGAAGCCTTTGGCTCGTCCTCTCCCGACAGTACGATGGTAAAAAATGCGCTATCGCAATTTCTTTTTACGCTATTGTCGCACCGCTCGAAGTTTGACAAATTATTCGAACACAAGGTAAAGCTCACAGATGAAGAGTTCCGGGGCTTCCGCCTGGTGATGAATCAAACGCGCGGCGATTGCCTGCACTGTCATCCTGTTGATGGAAATGCGCTGATGACGACCTTCAGCTTCAGTAATAACGGCCTGGATTCGGTGACGGATGCGAATTTATATGCAGATAAGGGACGCGGAGCGATTACCGGAAAGAGTAGTGACAATGGCAAGTTCAAGATTCCTTCACTGAGAAATATTGCACTAACGGCTCCGTACATGCACGACGGACGATTTAAAACGCTCGAAGAAGTGCTGGATTTTTACAGCACAGGTGTGCACATGTGCGCCAATATCGATTCCAAAATGGAGTATGCTTACCAGGGAGGAATCAGGCTGAGCGGACAGGAAAAAAAAGACATCATTGCATTTTTGAATATGCTGACAGATTCAGCATTCACCGGCGATCCGGAATTCAGCAGTCCGTTCAAAAAAAATTAGTCGTTCAGCTTCAGCACCGCCATAAACGCACTCTGAGGGATCTCTACGCTTCCAACAGAACGCATACGCTTCTTTCCTTCTTTCTGCTTTTCAAGAAGCTTTCGCTTACGCGAGATATCACCGCCGTAACATTTTGCGGTAACGTCCTTGCGCATCGCTTTGATGGTTTCGCGGGCAATGATCTTCGCGCCGATCGCAGCCTGGATGGGAATTTCGAACTGCTGGCGCGGAATAAGCTCTTTCAGCTTTTCGCACATCTTCTTTCCGAAATCATATGCGTTATCACGGTGAATGAGTGATGATAATGCATCAACCGGTTCCGCATTAAGGAGGATATCCATCTTTACCAATAAAGAAGCACGGTAATCCAGCGGAGAATAGTCGAATGAAGCGTAGCCTTTGGAAATGGTTTTCAGGCGATCGTAAAAGTCGAACACGATCTCACCCAAAGGCATTTCAAAAATAAGCTCCACACGATCCGTGGTAAGGTAATTCTGGTTGATGATGATGCCTCGCTTATTGATGCAAAGGCCCATGATCGCACCCACAAATTCCGCTTTCGTGATCACCTGCGCTTTGATGTATGGCTCTTCCACGCGGTCGAGCGTACTTGGGTCCGGCAGATCGGATGGATTGTTTACAGTGAGCTTATCGCCTTTTGTAGTGTATGCATAGTAGGACACGTTAGGAACCGTCGTGATCACCGTCATGTTGAACTCGCGTTCCAATCGCTCCTGGATGATCTCCATGTGCAGCATTCCAAGGAATCCGCAGCGAAACCCAAAGCCTAGTGCAGCGGAAGATTCAGGTTCCCAGGTGAGTGAAGCATCATTGAGCTGGAGCTTTTCCATAGAATAGCGGAGCTCTTCAAAATCTTCCGTGTCTACGGGATAAATTCCCGCAAAGACCATCGGTTTTACATCTTCGAATCCCTGAATGCCTTCCTCGCAGGGATTTGCAGTTGTGGTGATCGTATCGCCTACTTTTACTTCTTTCGCGGATTTGATCCCCGAAATGATATAGCCTACATCACCGGTTCTCAGCTCATTTCTTGGCTCCTGCTTTAATCTCAGTACTCCAATTTCATCAGCATTATATTCGGCGCCGGTATTAACAAATTTTACACGTTCACCTTTTTTTATGCTTCCGTTCACGATCTTGAAATAAGCAATGATGCCGCGGAAAGAATTAAAAACAGAGTCGAAGATCAATGCCTGGAGCGGAGCATCCGGATTACCTTTTGGCGCGGGAATACGTTCGACGATCGCCGCAAGGATCTCATGAACACCTGCGCCGGTTTTCCCCGAAGCAGCCATGATCTCTTCTCTTCTGCAGCCAAGAAGGTCAACGATCTGATCTTTTACTACTTCCGGTTCTGCGGAAGGAAGATCGATCTTATTCAGGATCGGAATGATCTCGAGGTCGTTTTCCAGAGCCAGGTATAAATTGGAAATGGTTTGTGCCTGGATGCCCTGTGCTGCATCAACAATGAGCAGTGCACCTTCACAAGCTGCAATGGAACGGGAAACTTCATAGGAAAAATCTACGTGCCCGGGAGTATCGATCAGGTTGAAGACATATTTTTTGCCATCCTTCACATAATCCATCTGGATCGCGTGACTTTTAATGGTGATCCCGCGTTCTTTCTCCAGGTCCATGTCATCCAGCACCTGTGCCTGCATATCGCGTTTGCTGATGGTATTGGTATATTCAAGCAGGCGGTCGGCAAGCGTACTTTTCCCGTGATCAATATGAGCGATAATGCAAAAATTCCTGATGTTTTCCATGAAACAGTAAAATGTATAATGTAAATCGTGAAACGTTTGCTCCTTTTACGGTCCCGGTTTCACTTTTCCTCCGAAAAGGAGTGCGAATTTAGCAAATTTCGACGAATAAATGGCGGGAATAGAACAGGAAGAACGATACTAACCTGCAATTAAAGGAGATAGCACGTATTTCACGATCAGCCCGCTCTGAACGATCTCCAGCGTGAAATAGGGCTGTTCGGCTGCACTGCAGGTAAATTCCTGTTTTTCGGATGCCGACATGCCCTTTCCGATACTGATCGTGTTGCTGCCTTCCGGAGCCGGGAAAAACTTTATCGTCCCGGAGTCGATCGTTCCGGCTTTAACGCCGTTGATGTAAACCGGAACCGCCACCAAGGCGCTTTGGAGTTGCTTTTTTCGTGTGATCCAGATGCCGGGACCGTCTGCTGCCTGTTTACTGTCTTGTTTTTTACGGATGCGCCGGGAAATGATCATCAACAGTATCAGCGGAAACAGGAACATCAGGAATGTAAGAAGAAATACGAGCGTAACCGGGTAGGTGTCTCCCTGCTCCGGCGCGAAGAGATCGATCCAGAACAGAGCGGGCTGCAGTTCCGCCGTGATCGCATAGAAGGACCAGGCCAGAGCCGCGATAACATAGATGAGCGTAATGATCTTTTTCAGCATGCTATAAATATACACAATCGAAAGCTCCGGCCTTTAACCTTTGCCTGGCATTAATTTGTTTTTTCCCTGATCATGCCGTTACTTTGCGCCCGACTATGAAAGTAACAGAACACATCAGGCAGGCGAAATCGACCTTGTTCTCCATCGAGATCCTTCCTCCTTTAAAAGGGAAGAGCATTCAATCGATCTTTGACGGGATCGATCCGTTGATGGAGTTCAAGCCTTCTTTTGTGGATGTGACGTACCATCGTGAAGAGTATCTCTATAAAAAACGGGAAGGCGGCTATCTTGAAAAAGTGAGCATCCGCAAGCGTCCCGGAACGGTCGGGATCTGTGCTGCCATCATGAATAAATATCATGTGGATGCCGTGCCGCATATCATCTGTGGCGGTTTCACCAAAGAAGAAACGGAAAATGCGCTCATCGATCTTCACTTTCTCGGGATCGATAATGTTCTTGCTTTACGCGGGGATTCTATCAAAAGCGAACCTGAATTTGTTCCTGAACCGGGCGGACATGCATATGCGATCGATCTGGTGAAACAGGTGGTCGGCATGAATAAAGGAAAATATATGGATGAGGATCTGGCGGATGTTGCACCGACGAATTTTTGTATTGGTGTAGCCGGTTACCCGGAGAAACACTTTGAAGCTCCGAACATGATCTCCGATATGAAATACCTGAAAGCGAAGATCGATGCAGGATCAGAGTACATCGTCACGCAGATGTTCTTTGATAATGCCCAGTATTTTGATTTCGTAAGAAAATGCCGTGAAATGGAGATCAATGTTCCGATCATCCCCGGGTTGAAAATACTGACCAGCAAAAAGCAGGCGACATTGCTTCCGAAGATCTTTAAGATCGATGTGCCGCAGGGATTGCTGGAATCAATTGAAAAATGTAAAACAGATGCAGAAGTGAAGGAAGCCGGAATCGAATGGTGCATCAGTCAGTCGCAGGAGCTGGTGAAAGCGGATGTTCCCTGCTTGCATTATTACACGATGGGAACTTCGGAAGTAACGCGCCGGGTAGCCAGTAAGGTGTTTTAAGTTTTTATAAAGCGAAACCCCTACGGTTTTTATAACCGTAGGGGTTTGTGTTATCAATAGACTTTGTTCCCGCGAAAAAATTACTCCGCCAATACAATTCTTTTTGTAAAAGTTTGTCCGTTCATAGTAACAGTCACCAGGTAAATTCCTTTTGCGTTGTTCGCTGCATTAAATTCCACCTGGTGCGTTCCGCTGCTTTGCATTTCGCTATCAAGCAGTGTTGCTACTTTATTTCCAAGAACATCAAATACAGCAACGCTGACATTCGCAGCGCCCGAAAGCTCATAGGAGATCTGGGTGCTGCTGCCGAATGGATTCGGGAATGCATTCAGCCTGATCGCATTGGCAGGATCCTCTTCAATACCTGCCGGGATCGGAGCGCCGAGTGTATACTGGATAAAATACAGCATCATCTCATCGTGTGTGGTAAGCCCGAAAAATACACTGTTCGGCCCGTTGTTATTGAACGTAGCCTTCTGGATCAATCCGTCGCGAGGATTCATGGTCAGCAGCGGGCTGAACAGCTCTACCGGTGGATGCTCCCAATCGTAATATCCCTGGTTGAATGAATAATCGTTGTTATAAAATCCTTCGAAGACCTGTGTTCCCGTAGTGCCTCCGGGGTTACGCAGGAAAATATCGAAATCGATTCCGTATTTATGCGTATGTGATGAAAGCAGCCAGATGTTCCACATGCGTGTTTCTGTTGTATTGAAGTCTGCATGCGTGAAGGTATGATTCGCTCCGTCATTCGGAATATAGATCGAAGTGTTGGAGACAAGATTACAATACATAATGCTTGCTGCCGTTCCTTTCGGCTGGGTGTATACGTTGAAATAAACATCGGCACCTAAAACAGAATCAGGATCCACGTTGAAGAAGTGATGGTTCAGATCGAGCACTGTGCTTGTTTCCCACTGATAGGCAGTTGCGGTCGGAAGCACATCATTGCGTGAAGACTGGAACGCACTCACGAGCGTGTTATAGCCGCCTGAAGAGCCTGCACCGGTGGAAGGATTCTGAATCCGGATCCCATCGGCGAAACCGGATGCTGCTCCGGGAAGGAACTTGTAAATGATATAATGATGCGACTGTGTCGGCAGGAAAAGCTCAATACGATTCACTTCCAGGGTATCAGGAAGCTGAAGGTCGTACTTCAGGAAATACTCTACTTCTGAAAGGGTATCCAGGAAGACCTTGCCAACGTGAACCTGGAAAGATCCCGGATCCGTCGGTAAAGGATGAGACGCTGGCTTCCCGTCGATTCCCAATCCGCTGTAATATTTATTAATAAGTGCAGTGTCGACTACGTTGCCGGTTTGAGGAGCACCTGCATAGATCCATTGGCGGATCAGTTCAATATCATTATTTGATAAAGGCAGGCTTGGACTTCCGGGCATTGCATTGCCTTCGCCCGTATTCAAACCGTTATCTGCATCCAGGCCATTCTGGCATTTACGGAGCAGGAAGCTGTGATGCGGGTCGCCCGGCTTAACACGCTTATCCTTATGCATTACTGCAGCAGGGTTATTTGGATTAGCCATGATCGTCGTATACACGGTTGACGGTGCTGCGGAGAGATCCATACCGCCGGCAGGACTGGTGTTATCGTGGCAGGTGGTGCAATGCGCCTGGAAAATGTTGTAAACCTTTGTATAGGTTTGAGCCGAAACAAAAGCAGCTTGCAACATCAATCCGGAAAATAATGCAATAGTAGTTTTTTTCATGTGCTTATCGATTTTAGATCCTCTGTAACTCTGTGATAAAAAGCGGAATAATTATATGATCAGGCAGATCCGCCAAACAGATAGCTAATTTAAGATAATTTGTTGAAATTGAGAAAAATAATCGGTAGGCAAAGGGAAAATGCCGTCAGCCGGGATATTTACTGATAAGAGGATGCCGGGGAACAAGGCTTTGGTATCCGGCAAGCATCGCAGACAGCTATTTCTTCATCAGCCGCGCAATATACTTGCCCAGGATATCGAACTCCAGGTTCACGATAGAGCCGATCCCGATCGAATGGAAATTGGTGTGTTCGTAGGTATATGGAATGATGCAGACAGAAAAAGAATCGTCCTTTGAATCAACGACGGTAAGACTGACCCCATTCACACAAACCGAACCCTTTTCCACGGTTACATTTCCTTTTGAGGCATCGTATTGAAAGGTGAATATCCAGCTTCCATTCAGCTCTTTTACCGATCTGCAAATTGCAGTCTGGTCCACATGTCCCTGCACAATATGTCCATCCAGCCGATCACCGAGCTTCATGCAGCGTTCGAGGTTTACTGCATCTCCTTCTCTGAGCTGGCCGAGATTACTTTTTTTCAGTGTTTCATCGATCGCGGTTACGATGTAGTCGTTGCCGCTGATCTTTACAACCGTGAGGCAAACGCCATTGTGCGCAATGCTTTGGTCGATCTTTAGCTCTGATGTAAAAGGAGAAGAAAGTGTAATGTGAAGGTTGCTCTGCTCTTTTTGGAGAGCGACTACTTTGCCGGAAGCTTCAATAATTCCTGAAAACATGATCTGCGGATAACGAATTTTTGCGAATATACGAATCTGAGCGCATGCAGTGTTTTATTGGAACGCTGATCCTCATGATTTTCTTATGATAAATTAAGATCTGATCCTGCTGCGATTTTGATATTTTACTGATAACGAATTTTTGGGAATATATTAATCTGTGTTTATGCTGTGTGTATTATTGGAACGCAGATCGTCATGATTTCTTATGATAAGTTAAGATCTGTCCTGCTGCGATATTGATTTTTACAGATAACGAATTTTTGGGAATATATTAATCTGTGTTCATGCTGTGTATTATTGGAACGCAGATCGTCATGATTTCTTATGATAAGTTAAGATCTGATCCTGCTGCGATTTTGATTTTTTATGGATAACGAATTATAGCGAATAACGAATCTGGGCGTATACTGTGTATTATTGGAACACGCTCGCCTTTGCGAAGCTTCGGCGGAGCAAGGGATCAAACGGATTTTTATGATTTACGCGGATTTGTTGATTACGTTTGCAAATCTGTGAATCGGTGGCTAAATACGAACAACGAATACGTTTTGAATTCACGTCAAGTTTCAGAGGATAATTGCAAATGCATTATTTATCCGCATTTCGTCCTTCCCGGATGATTTGGACAAATCCTTTGATCACACGGGGACGAATGCCGGAAATGCGGATCTCGTTGACGGTGCAGACATAGAAATAAACTCCGTCGGTGCATTTTGTTCCGCTGGAAGCATTTGTTCCATCCCACTTTACATCTTTATCAGTGGTTTGAAACATCTCCAGTCCCCAGCGGTC
>JBJMLR010000011.1:0-1052142 GCA_045805205.1 Bacteroidia bacterium
AACGAATCTGTGTTTTCTATGCTGTGTATGAATGGAACGCAGATTTAACGGATTTTTATGATTTACGCGGATCTGGTTAGAGTACAAATAACGAATCTATACAAATATTACAAATCTGTGTTTATGCTGTGTGTGAATGGAACGCACTCGCCTTTGCGAAGCTTCGGCGGAGCAAGGGATTTAACGGATTTTTATGATTTACGCGGATCTGTTTAGAGTACAAATGACGAATCTGTACGAATTTACAAATCTGTGTTTGCTGTGCTGTGTATTATTGGAACGCGCTCGCCTTTGCGAAGCTTCATCGGAGCAAGGGATCTAACGGACTTTACAAATCTGTGAATCTGTGTTTACTGTGTATTATTAGAACGCTGATTATCATGATTTTTATGATAGATTAGGATCTGATTCTGCTACGATAATAGCTGTCGTTTACAAGTAACGAATCGCTACGAATATATAAATCTGTGAATCTGTGGCTATCTATGAATAGCCAAAGATTTAAACGGATCCGTCTGGAATTGAACTATTCTTGTCCTTCACAACAAAAAAGATCATGAAGCTGATCACCGCCGCAAATAAGCACCATACCGAAATAAAATGTCCCCTGAAGAAGATGTAAGTGGCAATCATAGAGATCAGGACCACAGCACCAACCCGGTTCATTCCTTTGCTGCCTGAAATAAAAAGCGGGACCACCGTTACAACCAGGTAAAAAAGCGAAATGATACTTGCCCGTCTCCCCAATTCATAATGAATGTGATGTTCGGAAATGCTCATGCCAGCTGGAAAAATAAGAAGACTGATCAACAAGAAAAGTGAAAGCAAAACACCAATGCCTAAGATCACTTTCAGCAGCTTCCTTCTTTTCTCCACACGTTCAACCGTAAAAACAGACAAGGGAACCCAGAACGGCCAGATCACCTGTGCAAAGACAAGAAACGCATACATGAAGATCGTGGAAGTATTTTGTCTGCCGGGAAAGCTGATCCAGATCATCCCTTCACAAAATTGCTGAGCAGAGAAGATCAGGGGGATACAAGCAAGCGGAATTTGAGAACGCTCTCTCACCTGCTTCAGTGAAGCTATTCCAGCCGTAAGTAAAACTCCGCTGGCGATAAAGCTTACCGAGGGGGAAAAACACATCAGGGATGTTAAAAAAAAACAGTGCCGGAATCAGCTCTGCATAAAACCGGGGAACGATGAGAACCTGCAGAACAGAATAAGCTATGTCTTGATCAGATCCATCAGCTTTCTATGCCGGATGGAAAAAGCCCGTCCAGGACCGAGCACATGCATTTTTAACCCCTGCACAGTCAGCGGATCACCATCCGAAACTTCTGTGATATTGGAATAATCGATCTCCGTTCCATCTACCACAATTGCCAAACCGTATCCTACGATCTCCATTTCCTCTCCCTTGTAGATAACCGCTCCCGTATCCGTACTGAGGCCCAATCCTAATATCCCCGGATTGTACGCCACTGCCTGGATCAGTCGGCCGAACCTGCCACGCTCCGTAAAATGTGTATCGATAAAAACATTGTTGATGAGATCGAGCCCGTTCGTGAGCTTGAGCTCACCTTTTACCAGCGCATCCTGGCTGCTTCCGGCTACAACCATCGTATTCGACATTGCAGCAGCACCGGCGCTGCTGCCGGCAACAACGAACTTATCTTCCTCATAATACCGGTCCGCAATCGTCTGCATTAACTTTGTTCCTCCTAAAAGACTGGTGAGGCGCAGCTGGTTTCCCCCGCCGATAAAAACACAGTTGCAGCGGTTGATCTTCTCGAGGTTCTCTTTCTGATCCGCGTCACTTCTGACATCAAAATGAATATATTCAACATCCGTTTTTATATCCGCAGCAAAGTTCTTCTGCATCTGCTTTACTTCGTCATGATCCGACGTAGCGACAGTGATATAACATACAAGCGGCTTACGCTTGTGTGTTTCTTTGCAGATCCTTTCAAGAATGTCATTACCTCCGGCTCCTCCTCCGATCGGTACGAGAATTCCTTTGGGTTTGATCGTTTTCATAATAAGCGGTTTCAATACTGGTCTTAAATTTTTGTTCCAGCCCGTTTTTCTGAGCATTGATTTTGTATGAAACCGCTACACAAAACAGCAGCGGAAATTAGTACATGTATTATCAAAATCGAACTGAAGCTGGCAAAATACTTGCAGCGGCACTGGAGAAATTCCGTGATGCAGATGCCGTGGTTCTCGCAGTGCCGAGAGGCGGAATTCCAGTTGCCTGCTATGTTGCAAGACAACTACAAAAGCCCGTGGGCTTGCTGATGACAAAAAAGATCGGTCATCCGCTCTATCCTGAATATGCGATCGGGGCGGTAAGCCTGAATGATTATTCGACCGATGCAAACTATAATATATCGAAGCAATGGCTGGATGATACGGTCCGCACGATCCGCGACAGCCTTGAAAAGCGCTATCGCCATCTAATGGGCGATCATGCCCCGCCGGAAATAAAAGATAAAACGGTGATCATTGTCGACGATGGGATCGCTACCGGAAAAACAATACTCAGTTCGATCCCGATGCTGAAGAAAAGTCAGCCCGAAAAAATTGTTGTCGCTACTCCGGTTGCACCGAAAGAAGCAAAAGATCTTTTCAAAGGTATTGCAGATGAGTTCATTTGTACTTATACGCCGGTTGACTTTTACGGGGTCGGACTCCACTATTACGATTTCACACAGGTAAGCGATGCCGAAGCTGAACGACTGCTAAAAGATTGCAACATAAACGAAAAAAGCTAACATCATGCGTAAAACTTTTCATCCCGAAGAAAACGGGGCTTTAGATCAGATTGAAAAAATAGCATCTCCGCTAAGAGACGGCAAAAGCCTTGACACTCTTATGGAAGCGATCGGGAATTCTCATTACGTGCTGCTCGGAGAAGCGAGCCATGGTACTCATGAATATTATACCTGGAGAACCGCCATCACCAAAAGGCTGATCAAGGAAAAAGGATTTTCGTTCATTGCCGTGGAAGGCGACTGGCCGGACTGCTATCGTGTTAACCGTTATATCAAAGGATATCCCGATTCCGGAACAGCGGCGTCGGATGTTCTCCATTCGTTCAATCGCTGGCCTACCTGGATGTGGGGTAACTGGGAAACCGTCGCATTAGCGGAATGGTTAAAAGAATACAATACAACTGCCGAAAAGAAAATCGGGTTCTATGGCCTTGATGTATACAGTCTCTGGGAATCCATGGAAGCAATTAAGGAGTATCTCGAAAAAAACGATCCCTCTGCCGTGGAGATCGTAAAAAAAACGATGGATTGCTTTGAGCCTTACCAGGTGAGAGAAGGCTTCTCCTATGCGAGCCATGCATATGGTGGATTTGCCGGCTCCTGTAAAGCTGCTGTAAACCGCCTGCTCCACAGCGTACGGGAAAGTACTGAACGCTTTCACGGTGATAATGAAGCTGCACTTTCAGCGGAGCAGAATGCGCTGATCACCGTAAATGCAGAGCGTTATTATGAAGTTATGCTTAACGGCGGTGATGCGTCCTGGAATATCCGCGACCGGCATATGAATGAAACACTTAACCGATTGATGAAATTTCATGAGCCGAATGCCAAGGTCATCGTGTGGGAGCATAATACACATATCGGCGATGCGCGCGCCACAGATATGACAAGCTCTGGTCTCGTAAATGTCGGACAGCTTGTTAAGCAGGAGCATGATGAAAAAGGCGTATTCCGTGTAGGGTTCGGTTCCTATGAAGGATCGGTGATGGCTTCACATCAGTGGGGCGGAGAAATGCAGGAGATGGATCTGCCGAAGGCTCGTTTCGGAAGCTGGGAGCATTTGCTTCACCGCAGCGGCGCGAAGGATAAGTTGCTGCTGACAAAAGACCTGAAAGATCATCTCCGGGAAAAGATCGGGCATCGTGCAGTAGGTGTTGTATACGACCCCGACTTTGAGGCGGGCAATTATGTAATGAGTAATATTCCGGAACGCTATGAAGCTTTTATTTTTCTTGATCGCACATGGGCGCTTCATCCGCTTCACCTCCGGACAGAAAAATCACAGATGCCGGAAACATATCCATGGGGCTTTTAAAAAAATCATTTCGGCTGAAAAACTTGTAATATCGGGTTCTTAAGTGTATATTTACGTTAATTCTTTTGACATTGTCACCAATGATCTCAACGGAACTAACACGGCGGTAACATCTTCCGCTATAACACACACTTATGCAATCAGCTCCCATTCGGTTCACCGGCCGAAATACAAACGGTGCCGAGTTCTTTTCCGTGTTGCGGAAAAGGGTAGACGCGTATTTTACTGAAAACAAGCTGTCAAAACACTGGAACCGCCAGATGCTGATCAAAACGATCGTGCTGATGTCCGGATACCTGATCCCTTTTGTATGCATTCTTGTTTTTCAACCCGCTATGATCGCCAATCTTCTTTTATGGTCATTAATGGGAGTTTCTGTGGCAGGTGTTGGGATGTGTGTGATGCACGATGCGAATCACAGCGCGTATTCATCCAATGCAACGGTAAATCGTATCCTGGGACTTACACTGAACCTTTTAGGCGGATCTGTTTTCAACTGGAAGATCCAGCACAATGTAATGCATCATACATATACGAATATCGCGAGCCACGATTACGACGTACAGGATAAAGCGGTTTTACGGTTTTCCCCGCACACGAAAGTGAAGTGGTATCATAAGCTTCAGTTTTTGTACGCGATCCCTTTTTACGGAATTCTCACCTTGTACTGGACCTTGCTGAAAGATTATGTCCAGTTCTTTAAATACAGAAAAGAGAAAGCAAGTAATTACACCCCGATGGAAAGTGTTATTATGTTTCTCCGGATCACTGCCGGCAAGCTCGGTTACTACTTTGTATTTATGGTCCTTCCTGTTGTTATACTGGGAATTCCGTTCTGGTATATTTTCAGCGGGTTTCTGCTGATGCATTTTATTGCGGGCGTGATCCTGACACTGGTATTTCAGCTCGCACACTCCGTGGAAGGAACGGATTATCCCCTTGCATGTGAAAACGGCACTGTTGATAATGCCTGGGCTTTACACCAGATGGCAACTACAGTGAATTTTTCTACGAAGAGCCGGCCGATCTCCTGGTTCGTCGGCGGATTGAATTTCCAGGTGGAGCATCATTTGTTCCCTGCCATCTGTCATGTGCATTACTTTGATCTTGCACCGATCGTGAAGCAGACTGCCGAAGAGTTCGGAGTTCCTTACCTTGAAAATGAGACTTTATTTTCCGCGCTTGGAAGTCATTTCAGAACGCTGCGGAATCTTGGGGAATTACCTTCGCTGAATGAAGCGATAGGTTAATCATTTTACATCACGGATCATTTTACCGGATCTCCGAGTTGCTTTTGAAGCTTTTGTATCGCTTTGGCTGTTGACTCTTCGTAGGTACGTCCTTTCTGTACGGCAAAAATATTCTTCTGTGCTGTGGAGAGGTAAATTTCACAGATCTTATTTTCACCTGCATACCCTTTATCCTGGCGCAAACGAACTTCCACACGGCTTGCACCGGGTGCCAGTTTCGCGAAAGCGGTCAGCTCTTTATTCACGTAATCGCTGAGGCCCTTCGATCCACCGATCGGTGGAGGCTGGATGGTAATTTCCATTTTTTGAATTCACAAAAAAAAGCAGGAAGCAGATGAACCGCTTCCTGCTTCTTTTTTATGCAAGTGTTACATTCACAGCATTCAGTCCTTTTTTACCTTGTGCCGTATCGAACTTTACTTTGTCGTTCTCGCGGATGTTCGTTGTGAGCCCGGTTGAATGAACGAAGATCTCTTGTCCATTATCGTCCTGTATGAATCCAAACCCTTTTGTTTCATTGAAAAATTTTACTGTTCCTGTTCTCATGATCTGATTGTTTTTTCCGCTTAGCATGTTGCTGCGGATGATTATAGATAAATGCGTATTTACAACAAGCCTTTTGCTGCAGACAACCAAAAAAAGTGGAGATGAATCTTGTTGTATCGAAAATAACAACAGAAATAGAAATACAGAGTTTCTCAGGATGTTAACACAAATATAGACTATATAAGCCACAACCGCTAAAAATAATGCTAATTCGGAGCGATGGTCCCCGGTTTCCTTTCGTAGCAGGGACTTCAGCAACAATTACGTTGTTTACCTCCGTCCGCAGAGTTTTCCGTAACGCTCTCCCATCAGCACCTTTGCATAAGATCCCTCGCGCATTTGAACTGCTGTATTCATGGTAAAGCCAGCTTTTTCCTGGAATACCATCATGAAATCGGAGCCGCCGAAGAGAAAATAACCCAGCATATCTCCTTTTTTCACCTTGTCGCCTACTTTGAGGCCTTTCTCAAAATTCACGGAGCACACCTGCGACATCCCGATCGGCAACAGCGCAACCAGCCCGAATGTTTCGTTTTCCACAATCACGCAGCCTCTCGCCTCAATCGACTGCCAGCCCGGAACAGAAGCATCGTAGGCATAACGTTTATTGACGGAATCCCAGGTAACAATACAACCTGCGGCATTTTCCCCCGGAATGATGCGAATTTCCCTGATCGTTCCGCTGACCGGAAAATGATAACGATGATAGTCGTTCACATCGAGATAAGTATGCGTAAAGATCCCCTTTGCAAATTCCTTTTCATAGCTACTTTCCTCACCGATCAGCTTTTCTATGGAATTCAATGTTCCCGATTTTATCGCCACCCCTTCTTTCTGCACGATCCCGGAATGTTCATCGATCTGCCAGATCCCTTGCGGAACAGCATCGGCCGGTGAGTCAACCACCGAATCATTTCCCGGCTCCGCAACCGGCCGCTTGTCCGGCGATTTCAGATACCTTGAAAAAAACTGGTTGAATGTTTTCCAGTGTGAATGATCTTCATACCAATCGTTGCTCAAGCCGAATTTATTATCCTTCTGTGCAAGCTGATAATAGTTATCATTCCATGAAGCCTCTGTCGCCAGCAAGCTTCCCCACCCGCTATTGAAGCTGGTAAGCCATGAGGCATACGGCTCGACATATTGCAGGGAATTGTTATAATATCCTCTCCCCTCCAGCTCGGGAAGCTTCTGATCATTGATAAAATAATAGTAGGTCAATCCCTGATCGAGCTTTGAATACAAAGTCGAATAATTCATCTGCGGCATTAAATCCCAGGGCATCGCTTTCTCAGCAAAAGCAATAAAATCATAATATTCTCCGAGATTCTGTGCAGGGTTCGAAAGCTTGTCGGGATTTATCCTTTTTGCCTGCTCAATTGATTTGATGAGAAGTGCCCTGATCTCCGGATTCTTGTCCACAATGTCCATCAGCTCCAGTGTTTTCGGACCATAGCCGGCTTTGCGTGGCGGCGAATCCGATCCGCAGGAAAATTGCAGCTGCACTGCGATCAGCAGCAGCAATATCAGGAATGATCTATTCAGGGATCTCATGCGTGATTTATAATTTTGAAAGATAGAAAAAAATGTCTTCCGGATGCCTAATGAGAACAAAGATCAGGCGTAAAAAACAGGATGTTTAGTATATTTGTCCCGGCACGATAAAACACACACAAACACGATTATCCGCTTCCCGAATTCATGAAAAGAGCAGCGATTGCTTTCTGTTTACTTTTTTTACATACCTGCCTGTTTTCGCAAACTGCAGATAAGTATGCTGTGCTTGATCTTTCACGCTGGAACACTGCGGAAAATGCGATCATCCAGCTCGACCAGCAATGGGAGATCTATGCAAATAACCTCCTCACTCCTGCTGATTTCAAAAAAGACAGCGCTTTAGCTCCCGATGCATTGGTAAAGCCATCTGCCTGGAACGATTTGAAAATAAACGGACAGGCAATGGGCGGAAAGGGCTTTGTTACGTATCGTTTACAGCTAAAGAACCTGCCTGCAGCGGACCTGATACTCGATGTGTACAGCGTCCAGACCTCCTGCAGGATCTTCATAAATGACAGCCTGATGCTGGAGATCGGAAAACCGGGGACAACAAAAGAAAACACTTCTCCGATGACACATGACGGAATGGTGCATCTTCCTGCCAATTCGCGAAATGTGCAGGTGATCGTCCAGATTGCAAACTTTCATCACCGCAAAGGCGGTTTCGTTCATCCATTCGAGATCGGACTTGCACAGCCGGTCGTTAATCATCATGTCCTCTATTATTTACTCAGCGTCAGTGAATCCTCCGTTTTGCTGATCCTCGGCTCCTTTCTTTTTGCACTTTATGTTTTCAGGAGGAAGGATCTTTCCATTCTCTATTTCTCGCTTTTCTGCATCAGCCTGAGTCCACGCCCGGTCACAGCCGTTAATTATTTCCTGGGAACGGTTTTCCCGGATATGAGCTGGAGCCTGCTGCTGAAGATAGAATATTCGTCTGTATTATTCCCATGCTTGTTCATGGTACTTTTTATCAAGCAGCTTTTCCCGGAGCAGCTTTCTTCCTTTTTTGTAAAATTTTTCAAGTGGGTGTTCATAGTGATGGTCGCTATAACGGTGATCTTTCCGCCATCGGTATTTTCCTGGCTCATTCCGCCATTGCTGATCATTATTCCATTTGGCGTGATCATTCTTGCCATCACGATCATTAAGGCCGTGAAGGCGAAAGTGGAAGGAGCCAATTATGCCGGACTTGGAATTATCGTTTTGCTGATCAGTCTGGTGCTGAAAGTACTGGTGTATGCATCAATGATCCCGCTGATCCACGTATTGATAACGACTGTGGATATCATTTTTATTTTCATGATGTCGCTTATCCTCGGGGCAAGGTTCTCCCTGCAATTCGCCAAAGTTGAACGGCTCCAGCAGATGACCGAGATCCAGCGAAGGGAGATCGAGCTGAAGAAAGAAGCGATCGAGGAGCAGAACAAAAATATTACTGCCAGCATCAACTATGCCCGCCGCATTCAAATGTCGTTGCTGCCTACTGAAAAGTATATTGAAAAAACATTAAATAAATTGCGCGGAAAGAGTAAATCATAAATTACCTTTCTGATCAGAATCAACACGCTCTCAAAAATGGCAATTAAAAAATACTTCTTCCTTCTTCTTCTCATTTCCGAACTCGCATCCGGGCAGATCACGCAGACTGTCAGGGGAAGAATTGCAGACAAGGAGATCGGCACAGGCTTGCCGGGCGTTATTGTACATCTGGAAGCGGCCGGCACAAATATCGCCACTACAACGGATGCAAACGGGAATTACAAGCTGTTGAATGTTCCCACCGGAAGGCAGTCATTTCGTTTTTCTTTCACAGGTTATAATCCTGTTTTGCTGAATGATGTTATTGTTACCTCCGGAAAGGAAGTGATCCTGAACGTCGACATGGAAGAGCGCGCCATCGAGATGAATGAGGTAGAGGTAAAAGCATCAGATGATACCAATATGGTGAACACGATGCAATCGGTGAACATGAAAGCATTCAGCATCGAGGAGACCGAACGCTATGCCGGTTCAAGAAGCGATCCGGCACGCATGGCGGCAAACTTCGCCGGTATCTCCGGAACCAATGATTCCCGGAACGATATCGTGATCAGGGGCAACAGCCCTTCGGGATTGTTATGGCGCCTGGAAGACATCGACATTCCGAATCCTAATCACTTTGCTGTTCCGGGATCTGCAGGCGGGCCGACAACCATCATCAATAACAAATACCTTGCGAACAGCGAGTTCTACACCGGAGCATTCCCTTCCACTTATGGCAATGCGCTGGGCGGAGTGTTCGATCTGAAAATGAGGAACGGGAACAATGAAAAACATGAACGAACTTTTCAATTCGGATTCCTGGGAACAGAGCTGGCTTTGGAAGGACCGATCAGTAAAAAAACCGGCGCGAGCTATTTGCTGACCTATCGTTATTCGACGCTTGCCCTGTTCAGCAGCGTTCATTTCAATATCGGCTCCAGCGCCGTGCCGGGTTACCAGGATATGGGAGTGCGCTTGAATTTCCCGACAAAAAAAGCGGGAGTGGTCAGCTTCAGCGGGATCGGCGGACTGAGCACCATCAAGCTTATCCTCAGCACAACACATGAACGTCCGAAAGAATTATATGGTGACTTGAACCGCGACCAGTATTTCGCAACGAACATGGGAACAGGAATTCTGAGCCACACGATCAGCCTGAATGAACACACGATCATGAAGACCAGCCTGGCGTATGGTGTTCAGACCGTGAACACGGATCACTACCTGATCCTTCGCGACAAAGATTTTATTCCGAATGACACCTTGCCTCACATTATGCATTACGATTTTTACGAAGGGAAATCGACACTGGCCTGGTTCATTAAAAGTAAGGTCAACGCGAAAAACAGTGTAAAAGCCGGTTTCTTTATAAACAGAACGGATGTGAATTTTCAGGACAGCGTGAAGCTGAACTCGCTGTTCGATACGGTTGCGTTGACCATCGAGAATAAACCATACAAGACCAGGTTAAGTGCCGTAGATAATTTCTACCTTATTCAACCCTATGTCAATTATGTTCATCAGTTCAATGAAAAATTCAGCTTCAATGGCGGAGTGATGGCGCAGTACCTCAGCCTGAATGGAAAATATACCGTTGAGCCGAGGGCAAGCATTAAATACCAGGTGCGTCCGAACCAGGCCCTGAGCCTTGCATACGGACTTCACAGCCAGATGCAGCAAACCTATTTGTATTATGCGATTCCGGATACGATCAGGAGCGGCGACACGCTTGCTTATAATTCAAAGCGTGAGCTCACTAATAAGGATCTTGATTTCACCAAAGCTCAGCATTTTGTGATCGGCTATGATTATTTCGCGACAAAATATCTGAAGTTCAAACTTGAAGCATACTACCAGAATATCTGGAATGTTCCGGTTTACATAGTTCCTTCCAGTGTTTCCGCTTTGAACCGCGGCGCAACGTTCAGCCGTTTTTTCCCTTCTTATACAATGGTGAATAAGGGAACGGGATACAACTATGGCCTTGAGTTTACGGTCGAAAAATTATTTCACAAGCACTATTATTTTATGTACAGTGCCAGTGTGTTTGAAAGCAAATACAAGGGAAGTGATGGAGTTGAGCACAATACCGATTTCAATGGGAATTACATGATGAACCTGTTGGGCGGACTTGAATACGGCCTAGGCAAAAGCAAAAAGAACACGATCAG
Organism: Bacteroidia bacterium; assembly: GCA_045805205.1. Taxonomy (GTDB): domain Bacteria; phylum Bacteroidota; class Bacteroidia; order 2-12-FULL-35-15; family 2-12-FULL-35-15; genus 2-12-FULL-35-15. The sequence continues at coordinate 11,141 of JBJMLR010000011.1, forward strand.
CTTTGGAGGGAAATTCACCTATGGCGGAGGAAAGCGTTATTCACCGGTTGACATCGCAGCCAGCAACGCGATCATGGATGTAGTTCCTGAGAATGACAAGGTAAACACGTTGCAGTTTGCACCGTATAACCGTTTGGATATCCGGATCGCATACAAGATCAACAGGAAGCGTACCGGTATTGAAATCGCACTGGATCTTGTGAACGTACTGAACACAAAGAATATTCTTGCATTAAGCTATTCTCCCGATCCTGCAAATCTCAGCGCGGATCCATTGGTGAAAAATTACCAGCTAGGATTTTTGCCCTTGTTTTATGTGAAAGTGGATTTTTAATCCCGAACGACCATGATCGCATCGGGCGCTAATTCCCGACTACGATTATTTTCCCGCGATCGATAAGAAGATCTCCGCGCAGAACCAGGTAGGCGTATAACCCGGATTCAACGTTTAGCTTCATTTCAAATCCGGGACTCGCGTCATCGTATCGGCTGACGATCCTGCCGCTTGTGTCATAAAAGAGAATCGTTTTCCTGTTCTTTTCAGAGGAATGAAAGATCAGGTTTTCACCGGAAGAAACGATCGTCGGCGAAACAAGATCATGACCACGATCTTCGATTTGAATTTCTTCAGCCGATGTATTTGTAAGCTTACCTTCGTTATCTGTCTTGAGCAGGATCAGCTGAGTCTCATTCGCTCCATCTCCGGTCACAACAAATCCGCCATCGGGGGTATTTTCCACCGAGTTAGCAAATAAATAATCGGGGCTGCTATAAAACTGGGTCCACTGAACGAAGCCGGAGCTGTCCACTTTTGCCAGGAAAATTTTTGCCGGTGTATCGCTCCAACCCGTTACGATATACCCGCTGTCGGGAGTCATTTTTACCGAACAGGCAAATGAATAGGAATTGATGCATTTTTTTGTCCACAGCGTATCGCCATATTCATTCAGCTTCATCAGCATCGCATTGGAACCCGTCCATCCTGCAGCTACTATGTTGTGTGCGCCCGCATGAATTATTTCACTGGCGGCATATCCGGGAAAGGATCTTTCCCAAACTGCATTTCCGCTTGTATCTACGCGCGATATATAACAATGTGAGCCGCTATAACCACAGATGAGGAGATCTCCATTGTCCGCCTGAATTACTGAACCGGTCCTGCAGGATTCGGTTCCATGATCGAACACCTTTGACCAAAGCGTATCACCGGAGCTGTTCATTCGAAAGAGCACCATTCTTTGAAAATAATAGGAGCTTACCAGGGTTTCCGAATAAGCGCAGACTGCATATCCTCCGTCAGAAAGCTGTTTTACCGATGTTCCCATTACGATCGGAAAAGGGTCGACCGAATAACTTTTTGTCCATATCGTATCTGCCGTATAGGTGATCTTTGCAAGATAGACCTTTGTAGCGCCGCCTGAAGTTTGATAACCTGTAAGAATGAGATTTCCATCTGCGGTCTTTTCGAGCGAGGTTCCCGCTCCGTCGCACGTGGTTTGTAAAAAGCGGCACCATTTCTTATTCCCCAGAAGATCAACCCCCGTAACTGCAATATTGTCAAATGAGCCAAAGCTTTCTGAGCCTCCGCCTGTAATTACATAGCCTGAATCCGCTATCGGCTGAACGCTCCAACCGTAATAGTTACCTCCTCCTGAATAAGTATGAAACCAGTTTTGTCCCTGAAATAGGTTGGGTAAAAGAAAAAAAACGGAGATAAAAAATACGGCAGGTCTGATCTTCTTCATTTTTGTCGTTTTCAGTAATATATGTAATATCCATGCCAGATGGCTCCTTTTACCGAAAACGTCCGAAATGTTAAAAATTCAATAATTTACTTGATATATCAATAATTGATAAATCATTATTATCTTTGTAAAAAATGCTACATGGAACAATTAAACGACATCATCTTTTATGCCATCGATAAGTCGATAAGGACTTACCGGCAGTATGCGCAAAGGCAATTAAAAAAAGGAGGGTACTCCATCACGATCGACCAATGGCTTGTGATCAAAACGATCCTGGAGAATCCTGACATTAAACAGCAGGACCTTGGAGAAAGGATATTCAAGGACAATGCTTCCGTGACGCGGATCATCGCACTTCTTGTAAAAGCAAAACACCTCAAACGCAGCGATCATGAAGACGACCGCAGAAGAAGCGGCCTTGAGGTGACGGCCAAAGGAAAACAGACCATTGCTGAAGTGCAGCGGATCGTTTTGAAGAACCGGGCTGTTGCACTGGAAGGGATCTCAAAAAGCGATCTCGAAACAACAAAAAAAGTGCTCAACCGGATCACAAAGAATTGCCGGCATACATAACGAAACCGAATAAAAATAAAATTGAGCCTGCCAGATGGACCCGCTACAGAAATCCGGCAGCTCAAAAAGGAAAGGTCGTAGCATTCCTTTCCTTTTTAAACCAATAAAATAATATTATGAAAAAATCATTACTTCTTGTAGCGCTTTTCGCTTTACAAACGTTAGCTTGCTCTGCCTTTGAAGGCGGGCTCCTCCGCGGACTGGTCACCACACCGGATAATAATCCACAGCCATTCGCCACTGTTCTCCTGAAATCCGCCGTCGATTCATCTCTTTACAAAGGAGAGATCACCGACGACAAAGGGATATTTCTTTTTGAGAATGTGAAGGACGGAAATTACTATTTGCAGATCCAGGTCGTTGGATTTGAAAAAAAGACGGTCAGCCCCATCCTGATCTCCTCCGCCGATCCGACTGTGGATCTCGGCACCATTCAGCTGGCGGCTGCCGCTAAAGAGCTGTCTGCTGTTAATGTTCTGGCGGATAAGCCATTCATCGAACAGCAGGTGGATAAAACCGTAGTTAATGTGGAGAACAGCATCATTCAGAATGGCTCTTCGATTATGGAAGTAATGGAAAAGCTTCCGGGCGTGATCGTCGATCAGAATGACCGGATCAGCCTGCGCGGCAAACAAGGCGTTATCATCATGATCGACGGGCGGCCGACCGGCATGACCGGACAAGACCTTGCTAACATGCTCAAAGGAACCCCATCCGCGAACATTCAGAAGATCGAGCTGATCACGAACCCTTCTGCAAAATATGACGCTGCGGGAAATGCAGGCATCATCAATATCATAATGAAAAAAAATAAACGGGAAGGCTTCAACGGAAGTGTAAGCGCAGGATACGGACAGGGCCGTTACTCCAAATACAACGGCAGCGTGAATCTTAATTACAAAAACAAAAATTATAATCTTTTTTTAAATTACAGCTATGCGCACCGGCTCGGGTTTAATAATCTTACGATCGATCGGAAATTTTATGGCGGAGATACGATCAATACGATCTTCAGGACCGAGAATTACATTCTGTTCCCTTCAGAGAATCATACTCCGCGTGTCGGAATTGATTTTTATCTCTCCCCCAAAACAACACTATCGCTGCTCGGCAGCGGCGGTCAAACCCTTTTCAGCCCGCAGGGATTGGATCATACCAATATCCTGAACGGAAAAGAGCAGATACTTCGCAGCTATGATTTTGAAAGCCATTCAAAAGACAACTGGTATAATTATTCCGGCAATGCGGAACTGCGTCATCAATTTGACAGCACGGGACAAGAGCTTACCGTGGATCTTGATTACGCGAGATACTGGAACGCAACGGACGAATCATTTCTGACCACTTATCACAATAGCGACGGAAGCTTTCTGAGCCGGGATGACCTTCACAATGACCAGAAAAGCAACTTGTACCTGTATTCGGTAAAAGCAGATTATACCAAGCCGCTAAAAAAAGAGTACAGCTTTGATGCCGGACTCAAATCCAGCTATGTAGCATCCGATAATGATATAAGCGGATACGATGTTCTGAATAACGAGGAAATATACGACAGCGCAAGAAGCAGTCACTTTTTATATTCCGAGAATATCAATGCTGCATATGTCAACCTGAAGAAAAATTACAAGAAGTTTTCTTACCAGCTTGGACTTCGCTCGGAGCAGACGATCGCAAAAGGAAAGCAATTGATGAATTCCAGGACATTTGACCGGAACTATATCCAGGTGTTTCCAACGGCCTTCTTCGATTTTAAGCCTTCGGAAAAACAGGATATTAATATCAGCCTCGGAAGAAGGATCGACCGCCCCGCGTATGAACAGATGAACCCATACAGGAGCCTCATCAATGCAACGACCTACAGCGAAGGAAATCCTTATCTCCTGCCGCAGCTGACCTATAATACAGAGCTATCGTATTCTTATAACAATGCATTCTTCATCAGCCTTGCGTATAGCTTCACTACCGATAATATTACGGACGTATTGATCCAGGACTCGCAGACGCAGACAACTTCGCAAACAGTGGTCAACCTGAATCAATTGAATTTTTACAGCGTTAACCTCACCTATTCAAAAAAGCTGACGAAATGGTGGACGACCAACAGCAGCATTTTGTCGTATTACGGCGTTTACTCCGGAACAATTAATCACAGCACGATCAACCAGGGAACGCCTTCCTTTTATCTTAATACCAGTAACAGCATTTTTATCACCGATGGCTTGTCTGCAGAGATCAGCTTCCGCTACAATTACAAAGCGCTGAACGGAATTACCACGGATCTCACCACATACAATCTAACGGCAGGTATTCAGAAAACCGTTTTGCACAAGAAAGGAACGATCACCGTGAACATGTCCGACATCCTCTGGAAAGCATACCCGAGCGGGATAACAGAGCTCGACCATGTACGGGAAGACTGGACCGCAAAAAGAGATACGCGTGTACTGAATGTCAGCTTCGCCTACAAATTCGGAAAAGGAAAATCCGGCAGAATGCGGAGAAACACCGGTGCAGATGATGAGAAAGGCCGGATCAAGGGAGCTTAAGCGCAAACAAATGCGGGATATTCTTTGATGCCTTATTCCTGAGTGTTATCTTTGTTCTTTATTGTAGGACACGTATCCGGAAATATCGAATGAAAGATTCTGCGAAAAGAAATGCACATACTCCTGCCATTAAACGATTACGATTGATTCGTCTTCTGGAAAGAGGGGTCGATGAGCTGCACAATCTGCTCAACGGCAAGCAATTTCTGATCCTTTCCAGTATTTTAGTGGGCCTGAGTGCCGGACTTGCCGCAGTAGTTCTTAAATTGTTTGTGTTTGCGATCCGCCGTTACCTGATCGAAGATTTCCTCCTCCAGCTGAATTTCAAATACATTTACCTTCTGCTCCCCTTGATAGGTATTGGCATAACTATTCTCATAACGCAGCGCTTTTTTAAAGGAAAATTAAACCGGGGAACATCGAATATCCTTTTTTCGATCGTAAGAAAAAGCAGCATTCTTCCTTTCCGCGGGATCTATTCTCACATTGTTACAAGCGGAACAACAGTAGGATTCGGAGGTTCTGCGGGATTGGAGTCTCCAATCGTGAGTACCGGTTCCGCGATCGGATCCAATTATGCACAACGGTATAAACTTTCTTATAAGGACAGAACTCTGTTACTGGCTGCTGGCGCTGCAGGCGGGATTGCCGGAGCATTCAATGCTCCTGTCGCCGGCATCCTCTTTGCACTTGAGGTATTGCTGGTGGACGTGAATATTACCGCGTTCATTCCTTTGCTGATCGCGTCCGCCTCGGGAGCATTGATCTCGAAAATATTGCTCGGTGAACAAATACTCCTCAACTTCCGGCTGAAACAACCTTTCGATTATCACAATGTTCCGTTCTATGTCACCCTCGGCTTGATCACCGGCGTGATCTCACTTTATTATGTGACCCTCTTCGATAAGATCGAGCGGCGGGTAAAAAAATGGAAATCCCTGTATCGCCGATGGCTGCTCGGCGGATTGATGCTGATCACTCTGATCGCTGTTTTTCCTCCACTGTTCGGAGAAGGATATGATAACATTAAACACCTTGCGGATAATGAACTGCAATATTTGTATAAGGATAGTATTTTTCATGAAGTGATCAAAGGACCGTTCCTGATCCTTCTGTTCTTATTGGGTACCATGATTCTGAAAGTATTTGCGGTTGGAATAACGCTGGGAAGCGGTGGTAACGGCGGTAATTTTGCACCTTCGCTATTCGTCGGCGCATACCTCGGATTTATATTCGCCTCCTGCCTGTCGCTCATGGGGTTTGAGCATGTTCCGGTTGTGAATATCACGCTCGTTGCGATGGCCGGAGTCCTTACGGGTGTCTTCCATGCGCCGCTCACAGGAATTTTCCTGATCGCCGAGATCACCCAGGGATATGAGCTGATGATCCCGCTTATGCTGGTTTCAGCGATCAGCTATGTTGTTGTGAAATATTTTCACCCGGAGTCATTGGATGTACACAAATTGAAAAAAAGAGGCACGGTGGTTTCCGAAGATAAGGACATCAGCATCCTCGGCAAGATCGAGCTGAAAGACCTGATTGAAAGGGATTTTACTACGGTACGCCCCAATGCACTGCTGGGCGACATCGTAAATGCGATCAAGCAATCACGCCGCAACACGTTCCCGGTTGTCGGAAAGAACGGTATCCTGCAGGGGATCATTTACCTGGATGAGATCCGGGAAGAGATCTTCGACCAGAAACTGTACACAGAAGTTTCGGTGATGCAGCTCATGAACAAGCCACCGGAAAAAATTGATCTGAAGGAAGATATTTTTTCTGTGATGAAAAAATTCGACGAGTCCGGACAGTGGAATCTCCCGGTAACAGATGACGGCGTTTATATCGGCTTTTTGTCTAAATCAAGCATTCTCAGCAAATACAGAACGGAGCTCCTCGATTCCCTGTAAGCGTCCGGATCATTCTTCAGAGTTAACTTAATTTCTTTTTCAGATTATCCAGGTAGCTGTTCCAGGCACCCGAGCATGCTTCATAGCATTCCATCCCGGGCGTAAGACCGTCGTGTGAGAACGTAACGAGCGTTTCGTTTCCGGCGCGCGCTAATTCAAATGAAATTTTTGTTCCTGTCCATTCGCCGGTATCTTTTAAGAAAGAGAGGTGGCTGTCTACAACTTCCCAGGTAACTTTTTTTCCCGGGATCAATTCAATGAGCTTTTGTTTTGTGTCGTGTAAGCCACCACCCGCTTTAAAAACAAACTCATCACCCGCTTTCCGGCTTTCTCCTGTAATGTTCTCGCCGAATAAGCCCGACCACCATTGATCGACCTCCAGGAGCAGCGAATAAAGTTTCTCCGCTTCTTTTGAAGTTTTGAATGTATACGTGAAGCTGTTGTTCTGCATATTGTTTTTTTATTTTTAAACCCGTTTCGACCTGAGTTATCGCATCTATTTTTTTAAGAGCGCAACTTGTCCGATATGATATTGCATGTGATTGGTGCGTCCAACGAGAACATTGATCCTGTTCCTGTGAGGCTCTTTCGCAAAATCCTCATCGGATACGGCGCTGTGTTTTTGAAACCATTCATCTGTGCTTAGCTTACTGAAATGCGCCGCCAGTTTAGCGTTAACGGTATTCCAGTTCGCTCTCAGCTCTTTTGTTGAAGGAATAGCTGAAACTGTTTTATCCGGTTTGGTCAAAAACGGCTCATCCAAATGAGAATATACTTGCGGCTCAAAGTTCAAAAGCGGTAGCATTTTATCATGCACTGCGGTTAAGTGTCCCAGCAGATAAACTCCCCGGTTTCTGCCGGGAGCGATCTCTTGTTCCAATTGTTCATCCGTGAGGCCATTGAATATTTTGTCTGCAGCTTCGATCCTTGAATTCCAGGCATCTAAAACTGATCTTACAACGAGTTGTTTTTGCGCTTCCATTTTTTGTGATTTTAAGTTATGAGGCAAAGGTAAACGATTAAACTTGCAAAATACAAGTTTAGTTGCATTTATTTTTTTATCTTTGTAAGGTAAAAATGAAAAAGCCGGCTAAACAAACTGCAGCAGGTCGCTCGGAATGTCCTATTTCCTGCACGCTTGATCTGGTAGGAGATAAATGGTCCCTGCTGATCATCAGGGATATGCTTTATCTTGGGAAAGTTGCCTATAACGAGTTTTTGAACTCAAAGGAAGGCATTGCCACCAATATCCTTAATGACCGGCTGATCCGGTTGACCGAAGACGGGTTCATCACTTACAGCGGAACTGCGAAACGAAAAAAATATGCGCTTACCAAAAAGGGACAGGATTTAAAGCCCGTTCTGGAATCGATAGGACTTTTCGGGATCAAATATTCTCATGCCGATAAAGAATTTCTGAATCACGTAAAAAAGACAATGAAGTTATAGGCGGAAGATCTATAGCGACGGCGCTTCTCCGTTACCGAATGGGAATACAGACGGACAGCGTTCTTAAATTAAGCTCTTATTTATTTCAGCCATTACCCGCTCAACCATTTTATTGCAGTATACCAGGTTGAATTCGTAGATCTCATCGGTTGAATACATCTCCTCAATTTTTTCCCGCAGCATGGTCTTCGCACGGTTCAGTCTTACTTTAACATTAGACGCCGAAAGCTGTGTCAGTTCAGCAGTTTCAGCAACATTCAATCCGTTCAGCTCGCGCAGCGTAAAGACCAATCTGTATTCTTCGGGGATTCCGTTCAGAGCATTCTCGATGACATGACCAAGCTCCCGGTTCAAGACCGTTTTCCCGGTTCCTGCTTGCTGCTGGAACATCGGCTGTTGTATTTCATGATTATTCTCCATCAGTACTTCTTTCACATAACTGTGTTTCTGCTTTTTCTGGTAACAGTGGTTCAGCATGATCCGTGTCAGCCATGTTTTAAGACCCGAGTTATTTTTGAAGCCGGCCAAACTCCTGTATGCACTCACATAGGTTTCCTGCATCAGATCTTCAACATCATGATGATTGTATCCGTAAGCTCTGCCGATCTTATACAGATCCGGGTTATTCCTCCGGATGATCAGCTCATAAAGCCGGGTGTCGCCGGACAATACCCGCTGGATAATTTCCGGATCCGTAAAATGATCGAATTCTGCAATTTGAGTTGCTGTGCTCATAATCTATTTGGCTGCTCTTTCACCGACCGCAAATCTGATAAGCGCCTGCTTTTCTTCCGGAGTAATTTGAGCTTTTTTTGCCATTACATCAACGATCTCCAGCAATCTCGGCTCGGTATACCCGTTAATATCCTTGGTTCCATGGCACCTGGTGCACGGTCCGGTATACACAGCATATCCTTTTTCCAGCTCTGCTTTTGTTGCATCCGGAAACCGGCTTTGAACGGCTGTCAACTGAGCATCCGTTACATGTTCTTTGGAAGCAGTTCCGGCTGTTTCTTTTTTCGTTTTACACGCAGCCATGGCGGCAACGAAGATCAGGATAACGAAGGTGGCTTTTTTCATATATCGTTTATTATTATTTAGAGTGAGCATCTTCTCAAAAAGTTACAACTCTTCTTTTATTCATCCAGAACCTTATCTTTAAGGATCAGCTTTCCGCCAAAGTAATTGCCAAAAAACATCAGCAGTACCAATATCCCCTTAATGATCACTATAAACAGATCAGGGGGGAATTTTGTTCCTTTTGTGTAATCGATATATGCCATTGTGCTGAAAACCATCAATAGTGTTGAATTTATTCCTCCATGGATCAGCGCGGTCTTTAAAGCAGCAGGCTTCTTTTTCATGACCATAAGCAAGTCAAGGGTCCCCGTGATCACCGCTGCCCAGCCTAAAACGGATCCTGCTATCAGCGCATAGCCTGCGGCTTCCGAAAAGCTTTGCTTCCCCGTATAGATTGCCAGCAATGAACAGACAACATCCATCGGGAAAAGCGCCGACGGAAAATGGATCAGCATGATATGAACCGGATGTCCGAAAATTTTCACGTTAAGCAAATACAAAAAAAAGCAGGCCCAGAAATCCGCCAACCGCGAGTAAGGCGTGAATGAATGCTACAGCAAGCGGGCCGGGTTTTTTCCTGAGATCGTTAAAGAACAGGTAAAATCCGCCCAATGCAGCCACTGTAAAAAGAATAAGACTGGCCTTCGGGAAATTCGAAGGGTTTTGAACAGCATAGATAACGAGCAGCACAAGCCCAATCGCCGCGACGATCCCATGTGAATAAACAACTCCGCGCGAAGCATCCTTTTTGTTGAGCCACCTGATAAGGATCGCGAGTCCTAGTACTGCCGAAAGTGCGAATAAAGCGATTGCTGAATAGATCATATTGTAAATGGATTGGTTTACTGATTAGAGTGACTGACCCATGAACCGGTTACAACATTCTGCTGTTTTTTTAAAAACAGTCTTTTCTACGGTCCCCTTCACTGAGAAAATACACCTGGCATGAATCTGTTTCAGTAGTAGCGGTCTCCCGGACCAAATGATGATCCGTCCGAAAAAAGTCCGGCAGGAGCTGAAGTCAACAAAAACATTCGTGGTATGAAAAAAATATTTATTTACTCGTCGGTGATCCTGCTTTTAGTAGTTACACTGCTGGGCTTATATTCGCCCTGGTGGTTTTTATTGCTTGTCATCATCCTTCCCATTGTTATTTTAGGAATAGCCGATATGGTCCAGCCATCGCACGCTGTTTTGCGAAACTTCCCCGTCGTCGGGCATCTCCGGTATGCCCTGGAGTTCATCGCACCCGAATTGCACCAGTACCTTGTTGAATCAGATGTGAACGGGCGGCCCTTCTCGCGGCTCCAGCGCAACTATGTTTATAAACATGCAAAGCAGCAGCTGCAAACTCAGCCTTTCGGAACCGAGCTGAACACCTATGAACCGGGCTATTACTGGCTTGCACATTCCATCTACCCGAAACAGGAGCTTTCTGAAATTCCCAGAGTGAGATTCGGGGGTCCAAAATGTTCACAGCCATATGATGCCAGTATATTTAATATCTCAGCCATGAGCTTCGGAGCGCTTGGAATGAATGCTATCCTGGCATTGAATGAAGGTGCAAAAATCGGGAGCTTCTATCATAACACCGGCGAAGGAGGCATTTCTCCCTACCATTTGAAACACGGAGGCGACCTGGTGTGGCAGTTAGGAACCGCTTATTTCGGTTGCCGCGATGAAGAAGGAAATTTTTCGGAGCAATATTTTAGAGAAGGCGCGGTATTACCCTCGGTTAAAATGATCGAGATAAAAATCTCGCAGGGCGCAAAACCGGGATTGGGAGGCTTGCTTCCGGCATTGAAAAACACAAAAGAAATTGCGAAGATCCGGAAGCTTGTCCCTCATAAATTAATTCACAGTCCGCCGGCTCATCAGACTTTTTCCAATGCCGAAGGGCTACTGAAATTTGTTGACCGGCTGCGCAAATTAAGCGGAGGCAAGCCTGTCGGCTTTAAGCTTTGTATCGGCAGCCGTTCGGAGTTTATAAAGATCTGCGAAACGATGGTAAAAACAGGAGAGTATCCGGATTTTATCACCGTTGATGGCGGAGAAGGAGGAACCGGAGCGGCACCGATGGAATTTTCCGACAATGTTGGAATGCCGCTGGAAGACGCATTGGTTTTTGTATGCGATACACTGGAAGGATATGATCTGAAAAAATACATCCGTGTTATTGCGAGCTGCAAAGTGATCACCGGCTTTGATCTCGTGAAATATCTTGCGATAGGCGCTGATGCCTGCAACTCAGCTCGTGGAATGATGTTCGCGCTGGGTTGCATACAAGCTCTGAAATGCAACACCAATGAGTGCCCGGTAGGAGTTGCCACACAGGATCTGGATTTGCAGAAAGGCCTTGTCCCCGGAAACAAAGCGATCAGGGTAGCGAATTATCATAAAGAAACCGTGAAGAGCGCCCTGGCGATGCTGACAGCTGCAGGCCTTGACAGCTTCGATAATCTCAACCGGTCATATATCTATAAACGGATCGATCATCAAACCGTTTATTCCCTGGAGAAGGTTTACCCGTACACAAAAACAGGAAGCCTGCTGGATAAGGACCACGGTCACATTGAGACCGGAAGAATAAATAAAGAGGGCCATGGTAAAATAAACAAGACTGTGGATCCACAAAAAGAAATGAATGCTTATCCTACGTTAAGTAAAAAGGAAGAAAAAACAGCGCGGGAGAAAGGACAATGACGCGACTTAAAACTACCGTATATGAACAGTGTGTTTCCGGACAAGGTGCCATTTCATTCTCTCAGGATCTGAACCTATAAATACCATTAAGATTCTTGTCATTAAAAAAGCCGCGAGAGTATATCCCGCGGCTTTTAAATGGTTTGCAATTCCAATTCAAAAATTGCCTGAAAAGTGCTTATTCTTTTTTCTTCGCAGGTGAAATGGCTGTTACTGTCTTCTTTTTAAAAGCAGGATCGGTAACTCTCACAATTTCTGAAGGAGAAGGCATGCGGATCGCCGTAGTGTTCTTTACAGCAGTTACCGGCGTAGGAGCAATCATTGCCGGCGCAGGAGCGATCGCCTGTCCGGCTTTTGCTTTACCGGAACTGTTGCCGCTTTGAGCAAACGCGATCGAAGCAACCGACAGAAAGATTCCTAATGTGAATATTTTTTTCATCAGATTGATTTCTTATTACTGATTGATAAATGTTACGGTCAGCTCTCCCTGCAATACAGAAGTGTTATCTCCACCCAGTGTGGCTGTAGAAGCACCTGTACTTACCCATGCTCCCGCAATTCCCACGGTATGAGTTCCAGCAGGTAATGCAAACGCCTGGCTGAAAGAATAGACCGCAAAACCATTTGGAGCAGCGCTGTTAGCTGACAGGCGCTGGTATCCTCCGTTGGCCGGAGCGGCACCGTCAACAGTCAGCACTACATCTGCTGTTGTGATTGCTACACTTGTTCCGGCAAGTCCGATATCCGCTGAAATGTAGGTTATAGCTCCCGGTGGCACTGTAATGGTTACCGGAAAACCGGTAACATAAGTCAGTCCGGTAACTGTACTGTTCAGTGTAATCCCTGCGGTGGTAAAATAAGAGGTCGAATTCTGTCCGGTTGTTCCGCTTGGTCCGGTTGCGCCTGTCGCTCCTGTTGCACCCGCTGAACCGGTAGCACCTGTTGCACCTGCTGCGCCTGTAGCTCCAACGGCTCCGGTAGCACCGGCAGCTCCTGCAGCTCCGGTTGGACCTGCTGCGCCTGTTGCGCCAGCAGTACCAGCAGCACCAGTCGCGCCCATTGCGCCGGTAGCACCTGTAGGGCCTGCAGGACCAGCTGTTCCGCTCGCTGCGTAAAGCGCATAAGGAACGCTTAAAAGTTGTGCTGTTCCCATCGGAAGATATCCAGTGCCGAAGTCTACTTCGACTTCCATCCACTTGGCGGCACTGCCCCAGCTGATCGCCGCGAAAGTACCGGTTACGGGAGTTCCGCTTCCGATATCAAGGGTCATGAGTCCGAATGAGTTAGTCGTTGTTGATTGTGTTTCCTGGTAAAGAGTTGTTCCGGTTGCAGATGCATCGTGGATCGTGATCCTCACAGAAAGTGATGCGCTGGCCATTGGGTTTCCTGCTGCATCGCGGGCGATCCCCTGGTACTTAAATGCCTGTGGCGCCTGTGCAAATATGCCGGCTGTGCAAAGCAGAAAAAGACTGGTAAAAATGAGTAATTTAAAATTTTTGTTCATGTTTTTGGGTTTTAAAGGCATTCATGAGCGCTTATGCGTTTCATGTTTTTAATTTATGATGAAGCAGTCTCTAATCTACTCCACCGGTTGTTTATGATTTGTGCTGAGATTATTTTGTTTTACTTATCGTAAAGGATTCCCGGGTATTACTTCCGGTATCATAGACACTCAGGAAATAAAGCCCTGCATCCAGGTCCGCCACCGGGATCACTGTAAGCGGGAGGTCTTCCGCAGATCCAGAAAAGACAATTCGGCCCTGTGCATCATAAAGGTTAAGTGAATAAGACCCTGCTCCCGAAAAATGGATCTTCAGGTAGTCAGAAACCGGATTCGGATACACATCGAATGCCGGTACAGCGGGAAGATTACTGACAGAGGTTGTCAGGTTCGTCCAGGGTTGGTGAAACCCTTGCGTAATAATGTTGCCGCTGGAAAAAGTCTCAGTCATGATCTCTCCGACGGTCCAGTCAATATTGCCGGATGCCGAAGTTCCCGAGGCGCCTGCGCTTCCGACAACCGTTGGGACCAACGACTGCGAGAAACAAAAACCGGAAGAGAAGATCACTGCAAAAAGGAGTAGCGTGTTTTTCATTCATTTTTAGTTTATGAAGTAAATTTAGGATAAAAATAATTGGGGATCAACTAAATTGAAAAAAAGAATTCCGGTAAAATAGGATTTACCACTAAGGCGCGGAGGGCATGGAGAAACACTAAGCGGATGCGGAATCGCAAGTGATCACGATCTCATGTCCTTTTTTGGAGCTTTGTAAGAGTTTTATCAATATACTTTTCCGTTGGCAGCAGGGAAGTTTGAATGCGCCTGGCGTAACGGATACTATCCAGAATATCCTTATTCTGATTTTCAATTACGTGGCTCTTTTCAGCAAGTGTAGTATGCAAATAAGCATTGTTCAACGCGATTCCAATAAACGGACATAAAACACGCAGAAAATCAATGTTATCTTTTGTGTAGGAGTTCTTTAATTCGTTTTGAACTGAAAACAATCCGATAATCTTGTTTTGCACTATTAATGGAAACACTAAAACCGATTCGCACCATAAGTCCTCCTTACCATGAAGCTGAGGCTCACCGGAAAGATAGGAGTGGTAATCCAGTGATAGATCATTAATAATTATTTCTTTCCTGCTTCTTATCGTGAATGCAGTGAGACTGTTTGGATTATTTGATTTAGTTAAAAATTCCTCCTTGACCGCATCATCTTTTTTTACACAAAACTCGACTTTGATCGTGTCGTCACTTTCTGTGTATGAACTGATAAGGAAAAAAGAAATCGGCATTTCCTTCCTTATACTTCGATATATCAAATTCATCACATCTGAAATGTGTAATGAAGAGTTAATTTGCAACGCTACTTCATTGATTGTCTGTATGTGTGAAAGGTCTTTGTTCATAGCCGTTTCATTGGTGCATTGTAGCTAACTTACAAATAGTTTTAATAAATATAGGTTTTGGGGGTACATTCTTAACGGATTTGAACCGTTTATTCTTAAAAAAATACGTTGTGTGCGCATAAAGGCTAAGAATCATCATAGCCTTTTCTGCTTTACTGTACCGGAGATACCTGCATTATCAAACCTTTCGTTCGACTTTCGCGAAAATAAATAGCGTCAACTATTTAGCAAACAATAAATAAAAGTACTATTTGGATTATTTGATGAAGAACTCACAATAACAAGCGACAGGCATTATAATTTATCGTATTATATAGATAGATGATAAAAAATGTCACTGAAATCCGTTTTGCTTGCATTCTGTTTGTCCGTAGACATTGTTCTGTCAGCCCAAGGCGTGTGGACCCGGAAAGCCGATTTCGTGGCGTTGCTGGATGGATCGGCTTCATTTTCAATCGGGACCAAAGGTTATATTGCAACGGGATATGGGATCAGCTCAGTGAATCCATACAGATATGAAATGTGGGAATGGGATCGCGCCACCGATACATGGACACAAAAAGCGTCGCTTCCCGGCCCGGGAAGGTGCTATGCCAAGGGATTTTCGATTGGCACCAAGGGATATGTTGCATTGGGGATCGCTTATGGCGGCGTTCCAAAACCAGAACTGTGGGAATGGGATCAGGCCTCCAATTCATGGACCCGAAAGAGTGATTTTCCGGCACCGGTAAGAACACGGGCGGTGTCTTTTTCAATAGGAACTTGCGGATATATCGCAACCGGAACCGATGAGCCGGCAGGTATACATTTCGCTGACTTGTGGGAATGGGACCAGTTGACCGACACCTGGAGCAGGAAAGCAGACTATGGCGGCGGAGCGGTTTGCGTGGCTACCGGTTTCAGCATAGGAAACAAAGGATATATTGGTACAGGGACAGACAGCACGCCATACACCGCCCGACAGGATTTTTGGGAATGGGATCAGGCGACGGACACCTGGACCCGGAAGTCCGATTTTCCTGGAGGGGCAAGAGGACAGGCGAATAGCTTTTCCATTTCAGGCAAAGGTTATCTCGGCTGCGGAAGTTTTTATACAACAGTTTACCGTGATCTTTGGGCTTGGGATCCCGCATTGGATCAATGGACAAGAATGGCGGACCTTCCCGGTTTATATTCATATTGGTCTGGCGCTGCTTGCTTTGAATTGGGTAACTGTGGCTATTTTGAAACGGGAAGCAACAAAATGCTCTATGAATTTGCTCCGGATTCCCTGTTGACGGATTTGTCGGAAAATTCTTCGCGTTTCAGTATTTCTGTTTATCCAAACCCTTGCAATGGAATTTTCAAATTATATCTCTCTGGGGCAGCTAAGGAAAGTTACAAGTATGAGGTGCTGGGACAAGATCGGAAAATTTTATATCGTGGCAATTTCAATTCTGATGAACCTATGGTAAACGCTGTTCTTAAAGGGAGAAGTCCGGGAATATATTTTATTAGGGTGTCAAAAGAAAACTACTCTCAGACCAGAAGCATTGTCGTCAACTAATGGATTTTAAAAGTGATCTTCTAATTGATTATATAGTGTTTCTTTAAATGGAAAAGGGAGCGAGAAATGAAGAAAAAAGTCAGAGCTCCGACGGATCGTTTTCGCTTGATCTTGTATACTATAAATTGAAATCGAATAGTTGTCCCTGAAGTAGAACTCGTACCTCATTCACTTCAGGACAGTGAGGGGAAAAAGGCAGGAAAAAAATGCAAAAAGGCTACGAAATTATCATAGCCTTTCTGCTTCACTGTACCCGGGACCGGAGTCGAACCGGTACGGTTTCCCACAGGTGTTTGAGACCAGCGCGTCTACCAATTCCGCCACCCGGGCAGAATATTGTTATTGCTGTTTTAAGACCAGCAGTCTGTTACGGGACGCAAAACTACCGAATTGTTTCTGAATAGCAAAAAAGTAAGGATCTAAATCAATCGCACGAGCCTATAAGCTAAGCTTGTTAATGATGTAAGCGGTGAGAAAGCCGAATACAGTGATCAATCCTGCATACCGGTGAGCGAATTCAAAAGCTTCCGGGATCATCGTATCCGCAAGCATCGTGAGGATCGCACCTGCCGCAACCGCCGTAGTGGCCGCGATCACACCACTGCTGAAATTGGAGAACACCGCATATCCTGCAAGCGAAGCTATTCCGCAAATCACCGCGATCACGCTCCATACCGTAAATATATAGCTCGCGGACCGTCCCGCTTTTTTCATTCCGGCAGAGCTGGACAAGCCTTCCGGGATGTTGGAAAGAAAGATCGCCACCACAGCCACAATGCTCACCACACGGCTGCTGATAAGACTCGTGCCGATCACGATGGATTCCGGGATGCCATCCAGCAGCGAGCCGATCGCGATCGCAAGTCCGCTCCCCGAGTTCTCGGCTTCCGATTGCTGCTGCGTGCCCGATCTCTTCCGGTGCTTTCCGCCGTTTTTTTCGATCAGTATATTCGCCAGGGTAAAAAGCACTGAACCGATGATAAATCCGGCCGCCGTGGAAAAAAAGCCACCTGCCTTGAAAGCTTCTTCCATTAGGTTGAAAGAAAGCGCGGAAATGAGCACGCCACTTCCGAAAGCCATCACAGCAGCAACGACCCGCTGCGAGATCTTGCTGAAATACCCTACCAGGGAGCCGATGATCAATGCGGATCCGCCCACCAATCCCCAGATGCCTGCCAGTACAATTTTATTCATCGATCATTTTAATAAACCGGATCTCCGGAAGTTGCAGCCTTTCCCCGTAAAAATCCATACCCATCCAAAGCAACCAGATCACACTGGCATTCCTTTTTTCCCGACAGCTTCATGCTTTTAGGAACACACGTCTCTGTTGCAGGCGGCTATCTTAATGCCGTTACTGAAGCGAAACGCATCGGTATCGATACCATGCAGATCTTCACAAAGAACCAACGCTACTGGCAAGAGAAAAAAGTGTCGGAAAAAGAAGGAAAAATGTTCCGTGATGCCTGCAAAAATAACGGGATCAAACAAGTATTCTCACATTCAATTTACCTTATCAGCATGGGCTCCGAAGATGAAACTCTTGCGGAAAAATCCATCTTCGCTCTTACCATGGAGCTGGAACGCTGCCGCGTCCTTGGTCTGACACATACCGTGCTCCATCCCGGCACCGCCGGCCTGCTCGATCCGGACGCGGCCGTAAAGCGCATTGGCGACCGGATAAAAGCGGTGCTGAAAGCTACGAAAGGAAATCCTGTGAAAATATTGTTGGAAAATACAGCCGGACAAGGTACGAGCATCGGCGGGAAGATCGAGAACATTGCCGCACTCATCCGCTACATCCGTTCACCACGGGTAGGCCTTTGCATCGATACCTGTCACGCTTTCGCCGCCGGCTACGATATCCGGACACTGAATGGTATACGATCCTTTTTGAAGCTGGTCGATCAGCTGATCGGAACAAAGAAATTGCTTTGCTTTCACCTCAACGACTCAAAAGGTGGATTGGGCAGTAAGCTGGATCGCCACGCACACATTGGCGAAGGACTCCTGGGACCGGTTCCATTCGAATACATCATGCGGAACTTTCCGCACATTCCAAAAGTAACGGAAACCTCGAAGGAGAATGATGCAGACAAACGGAACATGAAAATCCTCCGCATGATGGCAGTAAAGAAATAAGAGAAGAACGGCACTTTTATTTTATTCTTTCATGTAAAGCCTCAACATGAAAAAGCGCTCCTTCTTCTTTGCCGCACTCCTCCTTCATCTTCTCAGCTACTCCCAGGCTCCGCAAATGCGCTGGCTCAAAGCGTTCAGCGCTCCGCCGGGCGAAACGCTCTGTCCTCAATACGCTGCGGTAACACCCGGCGAGCACCTTGTCATCGCCGGCTGGCAGCAGCGCAGCTGGGATCCCTGGTCTGCCATATTCATTATGGAGATCGACTCCAGCGGAAACGAACTATGGCGCGATTCCATTGAAACCATCGGATCCTCTTCCGAGCTTTACCTGCTGAAAGGAATCAGTGTTTCCCCTTCCGGGGAGATCGTTTTCGGCGGCGAATTCGCAGGAACCATCACCGGTTCCGGGATCACCGTTTCAGAAAGTTCACCTAACGGCGCATTCATTGCACGCTACAACGCAGGAACATTAAGCTCTTTGATAAGTATCGGTGCGGGACTCGAGAGTCTCGCCTCCGACCGGGACGGAAATACATGGCTCGCATTATATTCTTATTCGGTAATGAGTGCCTTCGGGATCAGCTGGCCGCCTTCGGGTTACCACGACATGGTGCTCTGTAAGATCTCACCCTCGAATAACCTGTTGTGGAGCAAGCAGCTCTCGGGAAATGTGTACCCGAAGCTTGTCTCCCCCGGCCCGGACGGAGCAGGTCTTTTGTTCGGAACATTCACGGACACACTTTTTTTCGGAAGCTCCCATTATCCCGCACTTGCCAATGGAGCCTGGGGTACTGATCAATTTGTCATGAAAGTCGACTCGGCAGGCAACATTATCAGCAGCTCTATTTCTCCGGTGCCCGGAATATTGCAGCCCACACAAGCGCTTCATTTCGGAGAGGATGTCATTCTCACTTCGCCGGCTCCCTGGAATCATGGCTGCGACGTAAGCTACCAGCGGCTCAACCCTTCGCTGGCATCACAATGGCGGTCAAATGGATATTACGCCGGCGTCTCGGAGTACGGAACCGACTTTTTGTTTCACCATATTGCATCCATTGATCCGAACAGCTTCTGGGCTTTCGGGATCTCGCATCGCCCGCTTTCGTATTCCATAGATTCCTCAGCAAATAATTTTGAGCTGCATCATTATGATCTCAACGGAACATTTATCAGCCGCGATACTGCACGTCTGCCTGCCGCTTTTCAGGATGATGATATGAGCTCGGCAAGCGGGACCAGCAGCATGTACTTTGCCGGCGTTTTTTATGATTCACTGAGCTTTCTTGGCGAGCAGGTGTATGGTACAAAAAGGATGTTCGTGTTCCGGATGGCGACAAGCGCTCTGACAAGTATCGCTGAAAATGAAAATCCCGTATCCTTTGAGCTGTTTCCGAATCCGGCGAACGAGAATATTACCGTCCGCTTCGGGCAATCACAAAGATCAGGCGGAAAGCTGGTCATTTCGGATCTTCTCGGGAAGATCGTTATGGAATCGGAGATCGCTGGTCAAACGGCATCTTCGACCGTTGATACCAGGGATCTCCGAAAAGGCGTGTACCTGGCTGTACTGCATTGTTCCGATATGCCGGTACAGACCAGGAAATTCTGTATTTTACATTGATCACACCTGCAAGATCCAAGCTCATAACAGAGCTTTAATTTCTGCGTTCTTTTTAAACGTTGTTCCTGCTGTTCAGATACAGGTCATCAGGATATCCATTGCCTCAACAGCTGTTTCTCTCTTCAACGTTAATGCGGGAAACATCACAAGGCTGCTTCCATGATGCTCCAAGACCAACCCTTTTTCCAGTGCACACTCCACGATCTCCTTCGCATAATCCTTTTCCTTTACATCTACCGAAACCGCCAATCCTTTGATACTTAGCTCCTGCTTGTTCCTGAACTTCATGTCTTTCAGCCGGGTGCGGAAAAAATCGCTGAGGCTATTTGCGTTCTTCAGCAGCTCCTTTTCATTGTCCAGCAAATAGTTCATTGCCGCCAGCGATACCTGTGTACTCAAAGGATGCCACCCGTAAGTTGGATACGCGCTGATCTCTTCTTCCACTTTTGCTCCGATCTCTTCCGTAGTAAGCGCTGCACCGATCGCAGCGTGACCTCCCGAAAGAGCTTTCGCCAGGCAGATAATATCCGGTTCGATTCCGGAGTGCTCGCATGCAAATAACTTTCCGGTTCGCCCAAAGCCGACTGCCACTTCATCCGCTACCAGCAGTGTACCATATTTACTGCAAAGCTCGCGCACGGCACGCAGATAGTCTGCAGGCAGATCCACGATCCGCGGATGCGTCATTACCGGCTCAAGGATAAAGGCTGCATAGTCTTTTGTTTTGAGGTAAGACTCTGTTTTTTCAAGCGTACCTTCTTCCGGCGGATGAGCGATCTTATCACAACCTGTAAGCTTCGGATAAGTATCTTTTGAAGAGGCGGCTCCGATGCTCAATGCAGCAAGGGAATTGCCGTGGTAACTATTTTCAACGGAAAGGAATTTCTTTCTTCCGGTGTATAACGCAGAAACTTTAATAGCGGTTTCCACTGCATCGGTCCCGCCTGTCGTACGAAAGCACTTTCCCATCCTGCCCGGTGTGATCCTGCAAAGCAGATCGGCGAGCTCCGCCCAGGATCTGTATTCGAACTCCGGATAAACATAAGTGGGTCCCGAAAATTCTCTTATGGCATCCATTATCTTTTCATTTTTCCATCCGAAATTTCCCACGCACCATCCCATTACCAGGTCGATGTATCGCTTTCCATTCGAATCATACAGGAAGCTTCCCTCTGCATTGACGAGCTCTATTTTTTCCGGCTGCGATGACCATGCCAGCCTCTCGCTCTTTCTCAATTCTGTTTTCATCTTCTCCTTTCTATTGGTTAATTTTTTTTACTTCCTGCTTTTTCAGCACCTGCTCTCTCTAAAAAATTATACCTCTGAGAACTTCCCGTTCGTTTATTTCTGACTCGGGACAGGCAATCCATTACAAGATCGTCACTGGCGAACTAGTTGCAGAGAATGGAATGTTGGAATCCGCGGTGCAGATCCCGATAGAAAAATAAATACCTGGATATAAAAAAATGGAGCGGTTTCGAAAAATTTTGATTCTTTCTTCGCTCTTTACCGTCGTCCGACCTTAGCCTTTCCGGTTCTTCGCGATGATCTTTTTCCGGTGCCTGGAGCCCCATTTATGCAGCTCTCCTATGAGCGGCTTAAGCGTATCGCCATATTGTGTCAGCTCATATTCAACGCTCACAGGCACGGTATCATAAACATGACGTGCAATGAGGTCGTTCATCTCGAGGTCTTTCAGCTCCTTCGACAACACTTTTGGCGTCAGTCCGGGAATTTCACGCTGGATCTGCTTAAATCTCTTTTTTCCGAAAGACATGGATAAGATGATCTGCAGCTTCCATTTTCCGTTCAGAACATCCAGCGCATCTTTTACGGGAAGCAGCATCTTTGTGCATTCTTCTTCCGAGAAGTGAGAAGGGCACATCCGTTTATCGTGTTCGGCAACTTTCATACGACAAATATACGGCGTATCGCTTTCTTTTTTATACCGGTTTCCTAAAGGTAACCGGTATCCTTCGGGAAAGCAGTTACAAACCGATAGCAGGTTTCCCTATTTTTGTCTCAAATCTTAAAAAAACAAACTATGTCAAAAGCAACACGAATAACTGCGATCGTCTTAAAAGCAATTCCCTCACTTATGCTTGTAATGAGTGCGGTCATGAAACTGACACATGCGCAGGCAATTGTAGAAGGTTTCAGCAAATCGAACCTGGTCAACTACATTACCCTCATCGGACTTATTGAACTGACTTCGGTGATCCTTTTCTGGATCCCCAAAACAGCAAAGCTGGGGTTTCTCCTTTTGTGTGCCTACCTGGGAGGAGCGATCAGCATTGAGCTTGCCAGCGGCCAGTTTCCGGGCGCATCTGTATTCCTGGCGATCGTATGGATCTCCGTTTATCTCAGTGACCGCAGTATGTTCCTGGGGGACACCAAAGAAGCCGGCAAATAGATCCGGCAGACCATAGAATTTTCCAAAACCTTCATTTTTGAAGGTTTTTTTGTTACGAACCGTATCCGTTTCGATAACATGGCCTAACCGGCGGAAAAATAGGGTTATTTCTTTGTCAAAACCTCAAATTTTACTACATTTGCAACCCTTGTAAAAATTATGAGCAATAACGTTAAGATATTCTCGGGTTCATCTTCCCGCTACCTGGCTGAAAAGATCGCCAAGAGCTATGGAACCGAACTGGGCAAAGTGGCACTGCTTCGCTTCAGCGATGGGGAATTCCAGACTTCCTATGAAGAAACCGTGCGCGGAAGCGACGTGTTCATCATCCAGTCGACGTTCCCTCCTACCGATAATCTTTTCGAGCTTTTACTCATGATCGATGCAGCGAAACGTGCATCTGCCAACCAGATCATCGCGGTTTTGCCGTATTTCGGCTATGCCCGCCAGGACCGAAAGGATCAGCCCCGTGTTGCCATCGGTGCCAAAATGGTTGCCAACCTGCTTTCTGCAGCCGGCGCAACCCGCATTGTTACAATGGACCTTCATGCCGATCAGATCCAGGGATTCTTTGACTTCCCGGTTGACCACCTTTACGCTTCTTCGATCTTTTTACCGTATATCCAGGGACTTAACCTTCCTAATTTAACGATGGCAGCTCCCGATATGGGTGGCTCTAAAAGAGCGAATGCCTACGCAAAATATCTCAAATCCGATATCGTGATCTGCTACAAGCAGCGCTCAAAAGCAAATGTAGTGGATAGCATGACCGTGATCGGGGACGTGGAAGGGAAAGACATTATCCTTGTGGATGATCTGATCGATACCGGCGGAACACTTACAAAAGCTGCCGATATGATGCTGGAAAGAGGCGCGAATAGCGTGAGAGCGGTTTGTACACATGCCGTTCTTTCCGGAAAAGCCTATGAGAACATTGAAAAATCGAAGATCCTCGAGCTGGTGGTAACAGATACCATTCCGCTCACAAAAGAGATCAGCAAGATCAAAGTATTATCGGTTGCCGACCTGTTCGCAAAAGTATTGCACAGCGTTCACAGCTATGAAAGCATCGCTTCCAATTTTATTGTAAGCTGACCATGAAGCAGATCACAGATCGCTTCATGATTTAAAACATATTGCGCCAAACTAAAATTATAAACCCGGCTGAACAGGCGCAACGGTCGAACAAAAAACAAAATTAAAATGAAATCAGTATCTATTAGCGGTTCATCTCGTGTGAACGTAGGGAAAAAGGATGCGGTTGCCCTGAGAAATTCAGGTAAAGTGCCATGTGTACTTTACGGAGGCAAGGAACAAATTCACTTCGCAGTGGCAGAGCCTCAGTTCAAGGACCTGATCTACACTCCGAACATGAATACAGTTGACCTCGACATCGAAGGCAAAAAATTCAAAGCAATCGTTCAGGAAGCACAATTCCACACCGTAAAAGATCATCTGTTACACGTGGATTTCCTGGAAATCATTGCCGGCAAACCTGTAACGATGAACATCCCTGTAAGAACAACCGGAACTTCTCCAGGCGTTCGTAACGGTGGTAAGCTTAACAAAAAACTCAAGAGCCTTCGTGTGAAAGGCCTCGTTGAAAAAATGCCTGACTCTATTGATATCGCGATCGACAAACTGGAGATCGGAAACAGCGTTCGCGTTGGTGATATCAAAATTGACGGACTTACATTCCTGAATGCAGAGAATGTAACCGTAGTATCTGTGCAGGTAACACGTGCAGTAGTTGATGACACTCCGGCTGCTGCCGCTGCTGCAACTCCGGCCGCTGCAACTCCGGCTGCGAAAGATGCAAAACCGGCTGACAAGAAATAATAATAATTTCTTAATATCGACAAAAGCCCTTCCGATACCGGGAGGGCTTTTGTTTTTATCGGCGCCAGCCACCGTCGTTCCTCCGTGTGCCGCTTAGCTTTAGCGGTGGCACAGCGAGAAACGGGTGCGGCCTCTCAGGAGAACGGGACAGCCACATCAGTCGCAATCGCTCCGCGATGACAATTCAACAGACAGTGGTCAGCAATCATTTCAGCAAATTTTCGTATTTTTGCTTTCGCTGAACAGCGATAAAAACATGAGCAAATTCCTGATCGCAGGCCTGGGAAATATTGGTGAAGAATACGAAGGCACGCGCCATAATATCGGGTTCACGGTACTTGATCACATCGCAAAAGAGAATGGGTTCGGATTCAGCACCGACAAGTTAGCTGCTGTTGCACATTACAAGTTCAAAGGCAGGATCCTCGTTCTTATAAAGCCTTCCACCTATATGAATCTTAGCGGAAAGGCTGTAAATTACTGGCTCCAGGCCGAAAAGATCCAGCGTGAAAATCTGCTGGTGGTCACTGATGACCTGGCTCTTCCGTTCGGATCGCTCCGCATGAAGGGCAAAGGAAGTGATGGCGGACACAATGGATTGAAAAGCGTCCAGGAAACGTTGGGCACTGGCGAATATGCCCGGCTCCGGTTCGGCGTCGGCAATGAATTTGCAAAGGGAAAACAGGTTGATTATGTGCTGGGAAAATGGAGCGAGGAAGAAATGAAAACGCTTAACGACCGTGTGAAGCTTGCAGCAGAAATGGTACAAGGTTTTGCTTCGATTGGCTTACAACGGACAATGACCGCATACAATAACAAATAGTGAAGCAGATCGGAGATCACTTCACTATAAACCGATGAAGCAGATCAGAGGTCGCTTCGTAATAAAAAGATAGCGCAGATCAAATCACTTTATTATAAAACAAACCAACATGAAAAGAAAAATTACTCTACTACTCGCATTGATGATCACTTCGGCGTATGCCAGCGCTCAGCTGCTGTATACGTTTGACAGTGTAAAGATCACTTCCGGCACCACTGATCCGAGCCCGGTCCCTGTTGTAACCGGCGCTACCTGCGGCAGCTTCACCGCTGTCGGCTCTGCTGCCAACTCACAAGCCGCTGCCCGTTTCGACTTCGATCATCAGCCGAACGGATCGACAGGAGGTCTGGGTGATACCATTTATGCAACCATGACCGGCATGCTCAATACCGGCATCTATTATGAAGTAACATTAACTCCGCAGGCCGGCTACACCATTACCGGCGATTCTATCAAATTCAGCTTTGAACGTTCCAGCACTGGTGTGAGAAGCTACGCTGTCCGCTCAAGCCTGGACGGTTTCACAACCAACCTTACGGCAGTTTATCTCCCGCCGACTACAAACGTGAATGTCCAGCCTCCGAATGTGTTCTTCCTGAAAAAAGATGTTGTGACCACACAAAACAGAAATGTCATTGTGCTTGGTCCAAGCTTCGCAAACCTCTCTGCTCCGGTTACATTCCGCTTTTATGGATGGAATGCGGAAGGCACAGGAACCTCCGGAACATTCAGTATCGACAATGTGAATTTCGTCGGAAGCTCAACACTTGCGACAGGAGTGTCCGAAAAGAATCCGGTATCTTTGTCCGTTTATCCAAATCCCTCCAACGGAATTTTCACCGCTGATCTTGGAAACACCAATGGGAAATCAGAGATCCAGGTATACAATATCCTTGGAAAAGTGATCTATTCAAAAGAAGTTTCCGCTAACGGCAAAATGAGCATCGACCTTTCCGGTGAAGCAAATGGCAGCTATTTCATGAACGTGAAAAATGCAGCCGGAACAACTACGAGAAAGATCATTATCAACAACTGATTCTATCCTACCTGTTTGAAAGTCCCGCATTTTCTGCGGGACTTTTTTATTTGCCGTTTATTCTACCGTCCGGAAAGCGAAGGATAATTTATGTGGCTCTCTGTGCTCTGTGTCTCCGTGGCGAATTGTCCTTATCTTTGTGCTCCTAATGGAACGCTCCGAACATATTTCCGGGATCATACGCGGCCTTCCGGATTCGCCGGGAGTTTATCAGTATTACGACATGGAAGGAAAGATCCTGTATGTCGGAAAAGCGAAAAGCCTGAAAAAACGCGTTTCCTCTTACTTCAAAGATCAGCATGAGAATGGAAAGACAGCCGTACTCGTCCGGAAAATTGCCGATATCAAATACATCCTCGTCAATACTGAGCTGGATGCCCTTTTACTGGAGAACAACCTCATAAAAAAGTATCAGCCCCGCTATAATGTGATGCTGAAAGACGACAAAACGTATCCCTGGATCTGTATTAAAAATGAACATTTTCCCCGGGTATTTCCAACACGCAATGTGATCCGTGACGGCTCCGCCTACTTCGGCCCTTATGCATCCGTTAAAGTGATGCATACCGTACTCGACCTGATCCGGCAGCTTTTCAAGCTTCGTAATTGCAGCTTGAATCTCACCGAAGAAAATATCAAGGCGGAAAAATTCAAAGTCTGTCTTGAATACCACATCGGGAACTGCAAAGGTCCTTGTGTCGGAAATGAATCCGAAGCGGAATACAATGAAACTATTTCACAGATCCGCGATATCATCAAGGGCAATATCGGAGCAGTTGCACGTCATTTGAAAAGCCTGCTGCAGCAGCATGTGGAAAAGATGGAATTTGAGAAGGCCCAGATCATCAAAGAGAAAATTGATGCCCTTGAAAAATTCCAAAGCAAATCAACCGTGGTCAGTCCGACGATCACTGACGTGGATGTCTATTCGATCCTGAGTGATGAAAAGAATGCGTACGTGAATTTTCTGAAGGTCGTAAACGGTTCAATTATCCAGGGGCATACCGTTGAAATGAAAAAGAAGCTGGATGAAAGCAATGAAGAGCTGCTAACGCTTGCCATTGCCGAGCTGCGGGAGCGCTTTCACAGTGAAGCGAAAGAGATCATCGTTCCTTTTGAGATCTCCACTGAATTTCCGGGGATCGAATTCCTCGTTCCGCAGCGCGGCGATAAAAAACACCTGCTGGATCTTTCCGAGCGGAATGTCGATTATTACCGCCGCGAAAAACACAAGCAGGAAAGCCTTGTCGATCCGGAGCGTCACACGAAGCGGATCCTCGAAACAATGAAAAAAGATCTCCATCTTACCGAAGAGCCGCGTCACATTGAATGTTTCGATAACTCTAATTTCCAGGGCGCTTACCCCGTTGCGGCAATGACCGTTTTCAAAGACTGTAAGCCGAGCAAAAAAGACTATCGCCACTTCAATATCAAAACCGTGGAAGGACCTGATGATTTTGCATCGATGGAAGAGATCATCTACCGAAGATATAAGCGCGTACTCGAGGAAAATCAAAGTCTGCCGCAGCTCATTGTGATCGACGGAGGAAAGGGGCAATTGAGCGCAGCCCTGGCAAGCCTCGAAAAACTTGGATTGCGTGGAAAGATCGCGATCATCGGCATCGCAAAGCGGCTTGAAGAAATTTATTTCCCCGGCGATTCTATCCCTATGTATCTCGACAAACGAAGTGAAACACTGAAGATCATTCAGCAGATCAGGGATGAAGCGCACCGCTTTGGTATTACTCATCATCGCAGCAAGCGCGACAAAGGAACCTTAAAGACAGAGCTCACGGAGATCCCCGGCATCAGCACCGGAAGCGCGCAAAAGCTGCTTTCTCATTTCAAGTCTGTGAAACGCGTGAAAGAAGCTGATGAGGAAGAGCTATCAACAGTGATCGGAAAAGCAAAAGGGAAAATAGTTGCTGAATTTTATAAGAATAAATAACCCTACTTGTAAACCGTCACGTTCCAGTATTTATAGCTCAGCTCCTTCTTCTCGGAATTCCATAAATAGATCTTCAGCTCCGAGGACGGAGCAACAGAATCCGGTAATGCGAACTGGAAGATCGCGTGCTGCCATTGACCGGATGCCTTGAAATAATCTGTGAGCCGGAAGTCCTGGTAATAATCGCCTCCGTATGATGCTACGACCTTCATACCCGAAAGATCTTTTCCCTGGAAATAAAAATCCGCTAACGCTCTTAATCCTTTCTCCTTAAATAAGTGATAGGTGGAATCAGCAGTGGTTGCCTTACCGAACTCCATATCCGCATTGAGCTGCACCTCTTCACCGGACCATTCCGAGCGTCGGATATTCTGCGGCTCGATCCCAAGAAATTCTTCCATCGATTTCGGCTGATAATTTTTGCTCCGCCGGTAAAAGGAAACTTTACCGTTTCCGCAGACGCGTGTCAGCATACTCGTGATGACCGGATACGAACGCACAACATCGGAAATAATATAATCATCCTGGATCGCTACATAATCCCATTGCGCCCAGGCCAGCGTTTGCGAAATATTTTTCGCTGTTGTGCCCATCACCGTGTATCCTTTACGATTCATCAGGATCAGCGGTGCATTCGTAGTATACGCATCGATCACGAGGATCTTCGCCTCTTTTGAAATCCCCTTTTCATCCAGGAAGGCGGCTGTTCCTGTGAAATTGCGTCTTGTAATTTCTGTCCGGTCCCAGGGGCCGGTCGTATATCGTTCGTTTTGTATGTTCCGGCAGGAAATCCCAGCTACCACGGTAAAAGCAACTGCCACCACACACCAGCTCACTTTATTGAAAATAGCATTTTCAGATGCAGCATGCAGAAGTAATATAAAAAGAAGAACAACCGGGACAAACAATGAATCCAGGAAATAATAATCATGGGCCACAAATTGCCGGGCCATCAGGAGAAAATAGAAAAATGCACCCAAACCGGCTATCCCAAAGTGCATCCCGTATTCCTTCAACTGTGAAGTCATCCTTTTTGTCCGGATCAATTGAATTGAAGCAACGAAGATCAAACCCAGAATGAAAATATAATGTGCCGTTGTGAAATAATGGAAGCGCCAATGGTCGTACATCTCTGAAAGAACCGCTTTCATCTCTCCCGGCTTCCGGGCAGGCATGACCGTATCCAGGAACATATTTCCATACAGTCTGCCAAGATGAACATTGTACAAATAATACGCGCCGAAAATGACAAATGCGAAGAAGAACGCCGACCACTTCCACGAGATTAACTTTTTACTCTTTACAACTATCCATAGCTGTTCGAGCGCCAATGCAAAAAGGAAAATGATGAACGGGAAACGCATCAATGCGGCGAGCAAAAAAAAGAAGACGGACATATTGAACTTTTTCCGGCTCAGAGACTCCCTGTAGCAAACAAAATAATAATAGGCTGCAAATAAACAGGAGATCGCCGGAATGCTCGGAAGGAAGCCGGCCTGGTAGTAAAAATAGACCGGCGAAAAAAATACAAACACCACAACGATCAATGAGCGCAGCTTCGATCCGGTCAGCTTCTCCGAAAGAAGGAAAAGAAAAACTAATCCGAAAATGCTCACGCAAAAAGTATAGATCCGGAAAATTGCGGGAGAGGTGCTTCCGGAGATCTTCATAATAACTGCGACAAGATATTCGTTGATAGGAAAATCAACGCGGGTGATCCCGTTTACAGTCTGGTAATTGAACGTTGCCGGATGAAAAAGATCAAAACCATTATCGAGAAAACGCAATGCGATAGCATAGCGGTCGCTTTGTGTCCAGGCATGAATAAAGGAAGGGAACAGCTGAAGAGTGGGACCATAAATCAAAACACCGGCGCCGAACAATAACAATACAAGCAGCAGTATTGAAATTTTGCCGGAGCGGTTCATCATGCTCAGGATAATTTATCGGTAAGCAATCGCATTTCCGTGGACGGAGAACTGTTTTCGTAAACGATAGCGTAAACCGCATTTGTGATCGGCATATCCACTTTGTATTTTTTATTGATCTCGTAAATGCATTTCACGCCGTAGTATCCCTCCGCCACCATGTTCATTTCCAGCTGCGCATAACGAACGGAATATCCTTTCCCGATCATATTCCCGAACATCCGATTCCGGCTGAATTGGGAATAGGCCGTTACCAGCAGGTCACCGAGGTAAGCAGAGCTCTTGATATCACGGTCGATCGGGTGAACAGAATCAACGAAGCGCTTGATCTCCTGGATCGCATTCGAGATCAGTACCGACTGAAAGTTATCGCCATAACCGAGACCATGACAGATCCCGCTGGCCAGCGCAAATACATTTTTCAGAACGGCAGAATACTCCGTTCCGAAAATATCATCGGAAACCGTTGTTTTGATATAGCGGCAATTCAGCTGTGAAGCCACGTAAGCAGCCATCTCAGTATCCTGGGAAGCGATTGTGAGATAGGATAGCTTTTCCATCGCGACTTCTTCCGCATGACAAGGACCTGTGATCACACCGATGTTCGTCATCGGGATCCCGAACTGTGTATTGAAGAATTCACCGACGATCAGATTATTTTCCGGGACAATCCCCTTGATCGCCGAAATTACTTTTTTTCCCTTCAGGTCGTTTACGGTGATCTCTTTGAGCGCATCGTTAAGGAAGGCAGACGGAACAGCCATAATAAGGATATCCGATTGAGCGATAAGGGACTTCAGATCCGAGCTGAGGATCAGACGGGAAGTTTCAAATTCAACGGAAGTAAGATAATTCGGGTTGTGCTTGAATTTCTGAATATGGTCAACCACCGTTTGGCTGCGGATCCACCAGCGGATCTCTTTTGCATTATTGCAAAGCATCTTCACGATCGCTGTTGCCCAGCTGCCGCCGCCGATTACTGCTATCTTTTGCTGCTCCATCATGCAGATTGAAATACAGGTCCTTCCCGCTTCACCATATTCTTTTCTTCCAGTGATGTAAATATTTTGTTAAGCTGATTTTTGGAGATCCCTGTCGATTCGCTCACGCTCTGAATGGTTGCCTGTCCCTGCTTTTTTACCTCCTCCAATACTTTCTGCTCATCCGGACTTAAGTTCACCACAGCGTCCTTCACCTCTTCTCCGCTTACATTCTCATTTTTCTTATCGGTGTTCGGGATCTCGGCTGCACCTGCGTGTCCTTCCGGCCTCATTTGAGGAAAAAACAGGACATCCTGAATAGACACATTATTCGTCATGATCATCGCGAGGCGATCGATTCCAATTCCGATCCCGGATGTCGGCGGCATTCCATATTCCAGCGCACGAAGAAAATCGTAATCGATGAACATTGCTTCATCATCGCCGCGCTCCATCAGTTTCGCCTGTTCTTCAAAACGTTCCCGCTGATCGATAGGATCGTTCAGCTCGGAATACGCATTTGCCAGTTCCTTTCCGTTTACCATCAGCTCAAACCGCTCTACCAATCCCGGTTTGCTGCGGTGCTTTTTTGTAAGCGGACTCATTTCAACCGGGTAATCCGTAATGAATGTCGGTTGGATATAATTTCCCTCACACTTCGCACCGAAGATCTCGTCGATGAGTTTTCCTTTGCCCATGCTCGGTGCAACGTCAATTTTCAATTGCTTACAAGTATCGCGCAGCTGATTTTCATTCATTGCGCTGATATCGATGCCGGTAAATTCTTTGATAGAATCAAACATCGTGATGCGTTTGAAAGGACGCTTGAAGTCGATCACATTATTTCCAACCTGGACCTTTGTGGTTCCATTCAGATCAAGAGCGATCCGTTCGATCAGCTCTTCGGTGATATCCATCATCCAGTTGTAATCCTTGTAAGCCACATACAATTCCATCACAGTAAATTCCGGATTATGCGTACGGTCCATTCCTTCGTTACGGAAGTTCCTGGAAAATTCATACACACCATCAAATCCGCCAACGATTAATCGCTTCAGGTAAAGTTCATTCGCGATCCGCATGTACATGGGAATGTCCAGGGTGTTGTGATGCGTCACGAAGGGGCGCGCGGATGCTCCGCCGGGAATGGCCTGCAAAACAGGAGTGTCTACTTCAAGATATCCTTTTGCGTTATAAAAATCGCGAATGGTGTTCACCATTTTCGTGCGCTTGATGAATGTATCTTTTACAGTGGGATTGATGATCAGATCCACATAACGCTGACGATAGCGGAACTCAGGATCGGTTACCTCATCGAATACATTTCCCTGGTCATCCCGCTTAACTGCGGGAAGCGGCCGGAGCGATTTGCTCAGCATTTTGAAAAAAGTCGCATGAATAGACGTTTCCCCAACCTGCGTTTTGAAAACATGACCATGGATCTCGATAATATCTCCAAGGTCCGTATTCTTTTTAAAAAGCACATCAAACAGCGCTTTATCTTCACCCGGACAGATATCATCACGGCGGATGTATACCTGGATGCGGCCTGTGGAATCCTGCAAGCTTACAAAACAAGCTTTCCCCATATCGCGGTTGCTCATTACGCGGCCTGCAATGCGGATATTTTTAAATTCTTCCGATTTTTCAGGTGTGAAATTCTCAAGGATTCCCTTTGCCGTCGCATTGATCTCCACTAACGGCGCCGGATAGGCGTCGATACCCATTTTCGTGATTTCCAGCAGCTTATTCCTTCGGAGGATTTCCTGTTCGCTTAATTCAATGCTCATGTATTCAGAAACGTTAATTTTTTATAATGTGCAAATATACGGGCAATAGCTCTTTTCCTGGCACGTTTATTTACTATTTTTTGAACGTTAATTTCACTAAAAGTCGTATTTTTATTGCCCTTTTAACCCTATTGAGATGAAAACACTTGTTCAGAATTTTTCGAAGCAGCTGACAGAAGCGATCCGGATCGGAACTGATGCGAAGCTGACACCGGCAGACAATAAGATCGGGAATGTGCTGATCTGCGGACTCGGCGGATCCGGGATCGGAGGAAGTATTGTTACGGAGCTGATCGCAGGAAATGCGACTGTCCCGGTAAATGTCACAAAGGGGTATTTTATCCCCGCTTATGTTGATGTAAATACGCTCGTGATCATTTCTTCCTATTCGGGTAATACGGAAGAAACACTTAATTGCATGGAGCTTGCGCTTGCAAAAGGAGCAAAAGTTGTCGGGATCACCTCAGGGGGGAAAGTGCTGGAAGCGTCAAAAACAAAGGGATTCGATTGTATCGTGGTTCCCGGCGGAATGCCTCCCCGCTCCTGCCTGGGATATTCTCTTACACAATTATTCTTTATCCTCGGTTATCACAGGATCATCAGCAATAATTATAAAGCCGAGCTTGAGGCTGCCATTAAACTTATTGATTCGGAAGAGTGGAACATCATTGCAGAAGCAACCGAAGTCGCCGCAAAAATAAAAGGCAAGATCCCGGTTATTTATGCAACGACCTACAATGAGGGAATTGCGATCCGCTTTCGTCAGCAGCTCAATGAGAACTCCAAAATTCTCTGCTGGCACCAGGTAGTTCCGGAAATGAATCACAATGAACTGGTCGGCTGGACCGAAAAGCACGACAACATCAGTGTATTGTTCTTTCTTGATAAAGGTGATTACAGCCGGAATCTTGCGAGGGTCGACATCAACAAAGAGATCATTAAAAAGTATGCATCATCCATCACTGAGATCTGGTCAAAAGGAAATTCGGCAATTGAGCGTGCGATCTACTTTATTCACCTCGGCGACTGGATCTCCGTTGTACTTGGCGAATCCCGCGGAGTTGACCTGATGGAAGTAAATGTGATCAATCACCTCAAATCTAAACTTTCAGAGATCTAGGCTGTTGTAGTTGCCAGAAATCCGCTTGTAAGGATGAGATTTTTCCCTGCGGCCGAAATGACAAATAAGGAGATTCGTTGTTTGTAAATGACAACTATTGTCGCAGCAGAATCTGATCCTGATTTATCATGATAATCAGCGTTCCAACAAACACAGTATAAACACAGATTCGCAAAATTCGTATAGATTCGTTTGATCCCTTGTTCCGCTGAAGCTTCGCAAAGGCGAACGCGTTCCATTCACACACAGCACAGAAAACACAGATTCGTAAATTCGCAGCGATTCGTTATCCGTAACATCCATAATTAAAATGCAAAAGGTTAAGTTCATCGATCTCGGAGCCATCGACTATAAAAAGGGATGGGATTACCAGGAAAACCTGTTCAATGATATTGTACAGCTGAAAATGAACAACCGGAAATCTCCGGATGCCGAACAGAAAACGACCAGCAACTATCTTCTTTTTTGTGAGCATCCCCATGTGTATACTTTGGGGACCAGCGGCGATAGCGCCCACCTGCTGATCAATGAGCGTCAGCTGGAAGAAAAAAAAGCAACGTATT
Organism: Bacteroidia bacterium; assembly: GCA_045805205.1. Lineage (GTDB taxonomy): Bacteria > Bacteroidota > Bacteroidia > 2-12-FULL-35-15 > 2-12-FULL-35-15 > 2-12-FULL-35-15. Next base: position 45,816 of record JBJMLR010000011.1, read on the forward strand.
ATAAGATCAACCGCGGAGGAGATATTACATACCATGGGCCCGGACAGATCGTCGGCTACCCGATCCTCGATCTCGATAACTTCTTTACCGATATTCATAAGTACCTTCGTTTCCTCGAAGAAATGGTGATCCGCACATTGGCGGAATACGGAATTGATTCCGGCCGGAGCCAGGGAGAAACAGGCGTGTGGCTCGATGCAGGCGATCCGAAAAAAGCGAGAAAGATCTGCGCAATGGGTGTTCGCGCAAGCAGATGGGTGACCATGCACGGATTTGCGATGAACGTGAATACCGATCTCAACTATTTTAGTAACATCGTGCCTTGCGGTATTGCGGATAAAGCCGTAACTTCACTTGACAAAGAACTGGGACGAAAAATAGATGAAGAAGAGGTAAAGCAAAAGCTTAAAAAATACTTTTCCGAATTGTTTGTTTGTGAGCTTATCTAAACAAAAACCGCTGAACATACGTTTAAGGTATACTTAAAGAAAAAAATGATCTGCCGTTTTTCCATAAAGGACCTTGAAAAGCTCTCCGGAGTTAAGGCGCACACGCTCAGAATCTGGGAGCAACGCTACGGCATTCTCAATCCCCGCCGTACTGACACCAATATCCGCTGGTACTGTAATGATGAGCTGAAGAATATCCTGAACGTCTGCGTGCTGAATAACCACGGTTATAAAATTTCCAGGATCGCGGCGCTCAGCAAAGAAGAAAGAGCTGCAGAAGTAAATAAGATCACCAGCTGCGAGATCCAGGACTGCGAGCAGATCAGCGGCCTCGTAATCGCAATGGTGGAAATGGATGAAACACGTTTTGAAAAGATCATTTCAACACAGGTATTGCGTAAGGGTTTTACACATACGATGGAAGAAATCGTTTATCCTTTCCTGAAACGGATCGCGCTTATGTGGCAAACCGGAAGCATCAATTCAGCGCAGGATCATTTCATCACCAACCTGATCAGGCAGAAGCTGGTTTCGGCGATCGATGGCCTGCATTCACCCGAAAACCCGAATGCAAAAAAATTTATTCTTTTTCTGCCGGATGCGGAATTCCAGGAGCTTCGCTTACTTTATTACCATTATATACTGAAATCAAAAGGGCATTCCGTGATCTACCTCGGCCAATCCGTACAACTTATTGATTTACTGAGAGTTTACGAAATCCGGGAGCCGCATTATCTACTGACCGTGTTTACCCGGACAACCGCTTGCCCGGAAGCATTTGCAAATACGCTTTCCACCAGTTTTCCAAAGGCGAAACTGCTCTTTTCCGGCTGCCAGCTGGAAAGCAAAGAGCTGAAAACACCCGCCAATATGGCGATGTTCCGCGATCCGAAAGGACTCCTGGAGCTCGTTGCCTGAACTCTTTCTCCATTTTATTGAATTCCCAGGGTCATCCGGTATGACTTTGTTTACGTATTTAGATCATTCGTCAACAATTAATTGATTTTTGACGAATTTCTATATTCTTGTTTAACTTATTTGTACTTTTGTTAAACAAAATAAGAACCTAAATACCTCCAAATAAATGACAGCAATAGAATTCAATCAGCAACTGGTCAACCAAAGGACACCGCTCCGGAACTTTGCATACAGTCTGACCATGAACAGCGAGGAAGCACAGGACCTCGTACAGGAGACATTCCTGAAAGCATTAAAGTACCGTGATAAGTTTGCTGATGCCACCAACCTGAAAGCCTGGTTGTATACGATCATGAAAAATACATTCATCAACTCGTATCGCAGATCCGTTAAAACCCGCCAGATCATTACTCAAACAGATGACATGAGCCTGGTAAGACCTGCTGCAGGAAGCAACGGTCCGGATGCACAGTCGCAGATCAATCACAAAGAGATCACCAAAGCGATCGACGCGCTGGCGGATGATTATAAAGTTCCGTTCACCCGTTATTACGATGGTTTTAAATACAAGGAAATCGCGGAAGAGCTGGACCTGCCGATCGGGACCGTCAAAAGCCGTATTTTCCTCGCGCGCAAGAAGCTGATGGAAGACCTGAAGGAGTTCGCACACAAAAACTAGTTGTTTAATTTTCGAACAGATTTTTTAAACATTTTTTATGGAAGTAAACGAAGGTCTCTGTGTTTTTTGGTTTCGCAGGGACCTTCGTTTATATGACAACACCGGCCTGTTTCACGCACTCCGCGAAAACCAAAACGTGATCCCGCTTTTTATTTTTGATACAGACATTCTCGATCGTTTAAGTAACAAAGCCGACCGCCGTGTTGAATTTATTCATCGTGCCGTTCACGCACTCCATTCCGCACTGGCGAAGCTGAACAGCTCCATCATCATAAAGCATGGAAGTCCGGACAAAATATTCCGCCAGCTCATTTCCGAATATCCGATCCGGAAAGTATACGCTAATCATGATTATGAGCCCGCCGCAATAGCAAGAGATGCGAGCATTGCTTCATTATTGAAAGCAAAAGGAATTGCCTTTTCTACTTTCAAGGACCAGGTCATCTTCGAAAAAAATGAAGTGATAAAAGAGGATGGCTCACCATACACCATTTTTACTCCCTACATGAAGAAGTGGAAAGCGAAACTGGATCAGAAAGACCTGTCGAGCCACGATATAAAAAAAAACATCGCTTCGTTTTATAAAACCGATCCTTTCCCGGTTCCATCAATAGAAGAGCTCGGCTTTAAAAATACCGGGCTAATATTTTCTCCGCCGGAAGTAGATGAAAAACTTCTTCTTCATTACGATAAAACGCGCGACATCCCTTCTATTCCGGGAACAAGCCGGTTAAGCGTCCACCTTCGTTTCGGGACGATCAGCATTCGCGCGCTTGCCGGAAAAGCCCGGGCGCGGAATGAACAATTCCTGAATGAGTTGATCTGGCGGGAGTTCTATATGATGATCCTGTTTCATTTTCCACACTCTGCTTCAGGCGCTTTTAAAAAACAATACGACCGGATCCCCTGGATCAATAATGAGGAACAATTCGACCGCTGGTGCAAAGGTGAAACCGGCTACCCGATCGTTGATGCAGGAATGAAGGAGCTGAATGCAACCGGCTTTATGCATAACCGGGTGCGTATGATCACCGCGGGCTTTCTTGTTAAACACCTGCTGATCGACTGGAGATGGGGTGAAGCGTATTTTGCTGAAAAGCTTCTCGATTACGACCTCGCAGCCAACAACGGCGGCTGGCAATGGGCGGCCGGCTCCGGCTGTGATGCAGCACCCTACTTCAGGGTTTTTAATCCTGCCGAACAAACCAAGCGGTTCGATCCGGAATTAAAGTACATCCGGAAATGGGTCCCTGGATTCGATGAGCCCGATTATCCGGCTCCTATTGTTGACCACAAATTTGCCCGGGAGCGCGTGTTAAATACTTATAAAAAAGCGCTCGGAAATAAAGAGGACTGACATATAAGGTCTAACTTTGCAGCGCAATTCCTTCCTGATGGCGGATACCGAAAAAATAGTCGAAATCAAAAATCTTGTCAAGCACTACGGCAAATTCAAAGCTGTAGAAGATGTGAGCTTCGATGTTCATCGCGGTGACGTTTTTGGTTTTCTCGGGCCGAACGGTGCAGGCAAAAGCACCACTATCCGGACAATGCTTTCGCTGATCCGCCCGACCGGCGGCGAGGTCCGGATGTTCGGAAAGGATCTTTCAGCTGAAAGGAATTATATTCTCGCACGCATCGGATGCATCGTTGAGAAACCGGATTTTTACAAATACCTCAGCGCGGAAAAGAACATCGAAATTTTCGCAAGGCTTTCCGGCATTGCCGTGACAAAAAGCAAAGTGCATGAGATCATTGAATTTGTCGGATTAAAGGGACGTGAAAAAGATAAGCTTGGCGGATTTTCGCATGGAATGAAGCAACGGCTTGGAATTGCACAAACGCTCATCCACGATCCGGAGCTGATCATTCTCGATGAGCCGACCACTGGTCTCGATCCGCAAGGCATTATCGATATCCGGAATCTCATTCTTCAGCTGAAGAATGAACGCAATAAAACGATCCTTCTTTCTTCTCACATTCTTTCGGAGATCGAGCTGATCGCAACACGAATGGTGATCATCAACAAAGGGAAATCCATTGTACAGGGTTCGGTAAACGACCTCCTGAACGCCCAGGAGCTGATCGTTTCATTTACTGTGGACAACATGGAAAAAGCGATGCTGCTGCTGGAAGGCGCTTCCCTGAAACAACAGGTGGAGAAGCCGGAAGGAAATAGTTTTCTGCTGCACATCTCACAGGAAAAAATTCCGGTCGTAAACAAATTGTTTTGCGACAACGGCGTGAATGTATACTCGATCGAATCAAAACGAAAGCTGGAAGATTACTTCCTCAAACTGATCAACTCCTGATGTTCTGGAAAAGCACATACAATGAATTTATCAAGATCGCGGCAAAGCCGAGGAGCTATATCGGCATCGGCGCCATCACTGTGATCGTTGCGATCATTTTGTTTGCTTTGCATGCCGAAGGAATGTCGATGATCTCCTGGCTCACCCAGCCTTTTGAGCAAGCCTTATCATTCGAAGGAAATATTCTGAACGGGAACCTCATCGCTTTCATCATTCTTCAGATGCTGATCATTCATGTGCCGCTCCTGGTAGCACTTGTCACCGGAGATCTTGTATCCGGCGAAAGCGCCATGGGAACGATCCGCTTATTACTGACAAAGCCGATCTCACGCACACAGATCCTGTTTTCAAAATACCTGGCAGGCTGCGCCTATACATTTGTGATGCTGATGTGGCTGGCCTTCCTTGCGCTGGTTGTCGGAAAATGGATCTTTGGTTCCGGGGACCTCATTGTGCTGAACAGCGACGGACTGATCATTTTCCAGGAACACGAATTGGGTTGGCGTTTTTTATGCGGTCTTGGAACTGCTTATCTTTCTCTGGTGATGATCGCCACGCTTTCGCTGACTTTCTCCTGCTTTTCTGAAAATTCCATCGGACCGATCGTTTCAACAATGGCAGTGATCATTGTCTTTACCATCATCGGTGCGATTGAAAGTCCGGCCCTGCAAGTGATCCAGCCTTATCTTTTCACCAACCACATGGCCGTGTGGAGAAACTTCTTTGAAGATCCGCTGCCGGTGGGCAAGATCCTGCATTCAGCCGGAATACTCCTGGCACATATCGTTGTGCTGCTTTCAATCGCAGTGTACAAATTCAACAGAAAGGATATTTTGTCATGAAGCGATTGATCATTCTTTTTCTCACGACCTTAAGCATTGGAGCGGTAGCTCAGACGAACGCAAACCAGGTGTTGCGCACCGTTTACACAAAATTACAGAAAGCAAAGGATTATTCGGTACAGGCGAACATCAAGGTCGACATGCCTTTTATCCGCATGCTCCCTATTGATGCGAAGATCTATTACAAGCAGAAGGATAAATTTAAAGTAGATTCAAAAGGCATTGCGATTGTCCCGCGGCAGGGATTTGACCAAAGCTCGAAAATGATCGCCGATACCAATTCGTTTACTGCCGTTATCCAGGGCAATGAGCTATTGAACGGAGTGAATACGGTCATCATTAATATCATTCCGCTTTCGGATACCAGTGATCTCATTCTCGGAAAATTATGGATCGATCCGAAACAAAGCGTCGTTTTGAAATCGCAGCTGACTACCAAATCGAATGGTACGATCCTTACGGAATATACTTATGGAACACAAGTAGCATATGGCCTTCCGGACAAGATGATATTTTCCGTCGACATAAAGAAGTTTAAGATCCCGAAGAGCGTTTCTGCCGATATGAATAACAACGGAGCAGACAAAAAAGAAGAAGCGAAGAAAAAAACCGGCAAGATCTTCATCACGCTCACCGGCTACCAGGTCAACAAAGGAATTCCCGACAGCATTTTCAAAAAGTGAAATACTACATCATTTACAAGCCTTATAAAATGATCTCCCAGTTCACTTCTTCGCACAAGAAGAAACGCTGCCTGGGTGAGATCGGTTTTGATTTTCCGAAGGATGTTTATCCGCTGGGAAGACTGGACGATAACAGCGAAGGATTGCTGATGCTTACGAACGATAAAAATCTGAACTACCGTTTGCTGAAGCCGGAATTCGAGCATAAGCGGATCTATCTTGTACAGCTGCAGGGCATAGTTACTGCTGAGGCATTGAAACAGCTTGAAGCGGGAGTCACCATCGCGCTGGATTCCGGTCCGTATCTCACGCGTCCTGCGAAAGCGAAACAAGTGAAAAAGCCGGAAAACCTTGCTCCCCGTGCGCATCCGATCAGCGAACAGCTTCCTACATCCTGGATCGAGCTGACGCTTACGGAAGGTAAATATCACCAGGTACGCAAGATGACTGCCGGTGTTGGCTTTCCGTGCCTGCGCCTGATCAGGATCGCCATCGAAGAGATCCGTCTTGAAAACATGCAGCCTTCCGAAGTAAGAGAGCTTAAGAAGGAGGCCGTCTACAAAAAGCTCCACATCACCGAATAGCCGGATCTGCTCGTCGAAACTGTCAATTTTTTCATTACTTTCGCTAGGCTATTAAGGAAAACGCATGCGCGGCAGCAACTCCTACTCTCTTTTCCCATTGAAGATCAGGCTCTTATCGGGGTTCTGCCTTCTTTTCCTGCTCATTTCTTCCTCTTCCTTTGCCCAGGCTCCCGGACTTCTCGAACTGGACGGACGTACCACAAAAGACGGAAAAGCGCTTTCCGGTGCAACCATTACTGTTTACCGCGGAGGAACAACAGAAATGGTAAAGATCAAAACCGGGAAAAACGGAAAGTTCGAGCTCTCACTGCCTTTCGGCACCGATTATAAGGTTTCCTTCTCCTACCCGGGCTGTGTAGACATGTACATGATGGTCTACACCGGGAAACTACCAAAGGAAAAGAATAACATTTTCCCTTTGTATGAAACGGAGGTTCCCTTTTTTGATCTGACCAGCACAACGGTACGGATCAGCAAGTATAAAAATCCATTCACAAAGGTGATCTATGACGGCAAAAAAGCGTTCATGGATGATGAAGCATACCTCGCGCAGTTCACCAAGGATCTCCTGATCGATCCTGAAGAAGCCGCAAAAGCGCTTGCGGATAAAGAAGCGAAAGAAAAAGCGGAGCGTGATAAGATCGCTGCCGCAGAAAAAGCGAAGGCCGATGCTGAAGAAAAAGCGCGGCTGGATGCAGAAGCAAAAGCAGCCGCTGAAGCCCGGCTCGCCGCCGAAGCCCGTGAAAAGGAAGCAGAGCTTGCCCGCATGAAAGCAGAAGCATCAAAAGAAAAGGAACCGGATCATACCGAAGAAACGATGGAGACGGAAGCGATCCGCTTGCAGCGTGATAAAGAGGCCAAGGATCAGATCGCGAAGAAAAATAAAGAGATCAAAACCAATTATGAAAATGATCTCCTGAAGATGGTGGCTGAAAACGAACGCATCGCAAAGCAAAAAGCATATAGCAAACAGAAGGCGGAAGCCCGCAGCAATACGGTGATCACCCAAATGCGCAAAGAAGCGGATGTAAAAGCAAAATCAAATGACCTCCGGGAACAGGAAAAGCTGAAGAAGCAGATGCTGCTCGAAAACAAACAGGTGAAAAACAGCGAAATGCGAAAGCTGGTTGAAGCTGCTGCCTTTGCAGAACGCTCCGTGAAGATCAGCAATCAGAAAGAGCTGCCGGACGTAAACGGATATGTAAGAAAAGAAACTCCGAATTTTGCAGTGACCGTTGATGATGGTATTCTGAAAACAACGCGAACAACCGTCATTTCATTTGGAAAGCACATGGATACGTATCGTAAGGAAATTTACTTCTGGGGTTCTGTGTACTGCTATAAAAATAACATCGAGATCACCGAAGCTCAATACGATCGTGAAATTGCTTTTTACTCCGGTTATCAAAATAAATAATGAAGAAAATGAAATGCGAAGCATTCATGACATTAAAAAATCAAATCCATGAATAAAAATTCCCAACGGTTATCCTTTGTCCTGTTCCTGGCCGGACTGGTGCTGTGGCTGCATCCGCTGCATTCGCAAACGACCAGCTTTATTTATTATGGAGTGGAACAGGGGCTTTCTCAATCACAGGTTCAGGACATCTGCCAGGATGATGACGGGAACTTGTGGATCGGAACACTTTCCGGCCTTACCTGCTATAACGGAAAAGAATTCAAGACCTATTCACGGGTTGATTCTCTTGCCGAAGACTGGATCACCGCAATGTGCAAGGATAAGAACGGGAACATCTGGATCGGTCACTGGGCGGGAGGAGTATCCATGTACAATTATAAATCGAAAAAGATCGAGAACCTCAACCTTGAAGAATACACCCGCTTTAAAACAGTAACTGCCATTGTCCAGGATGCCGATGAACGTTTCTGGATCGCAACGGAAGGTGCGGGAATTTTTGTTTATGATCCGGCAAAGAAAAAGATGATCACGCTGAATAAAAAAGACGGGCTCAGCAGCGATAATGTTTACGATGTTTGTCTTGATCAGAAAGGGAACCTCTGGGCCGCCACGGATATCGGGATCACCATTTTTGATACAAAAGCGGATCCCGGAAGCAGCGGATCATACAGCATTCTGAATACAGGAAATGGCTTACTGAGCAACCGCATTACAACGCTTGCGCTTATCAATTACAATGAGGTCTGGGTGGGAAGCGCCGACGCCGGTGTAATGGTGCTCCGGGTAAAGGACGATTTCAGTGTAAAGATCCCGACAAAAGCAATTGAAGGTGCCGGCGAACGGATCAGTACAGCAAACGGCATGGGCGCCGATTTTATTAATTGCATCATCGAAGACAAAACACATAATGTGTGGATCGGAACAACCGGAGGCGGAGCAACGAAAGTAACGCCTTTCCCGGTGAACGACCGACGGGAAGCGATCTCAAAAGCGATCATATACAATTACAACACTAAACAGGGGCTCAACTATTTCAATGCAAATGCGATCTTCCAGGACCGCGAAGGGTCCGTCTGGATCGGAACCGACATCGGCCTTAACCAATACCGCGGCGAAAGATTTCAGCTTTATGACCAGGCCGATGCCCTGGTGAATAACCTCGTGTGGACCACTTTGTGTGACAGGGAAGGAAATATCTGGCTCGGAACCAATGACGGGATCTCCAAGATCACCTTTAACTATTCCGAGCTTAACCGCAAGCAGAATCATACCGTGACCAGCTACACCACCAAAGACGGACTTTCCAGCAATGTGGTCCTTTCATCTTTTGAAGACAAGGATGGTAACCTTTGGTTCGGAACAGGATTCGGCGGCGTTTGCAAGCTGGGAACGAACGGAAAATTTGAATGCTACAGCAAGGAAAACGGTTTAGCCGGCGATGTGGTTTACGCGATCAGCGACGATAAAAAAGGAAACTTATGGTTCGGAACAAAAGAAGGAGCTTCCAAATTCGACCCGACGACAAAACAGTTCAGGAATTATTCGGTAGCTGATGGCCTTGGCGGAAACAACGTATACCGGATCTTCAAAGATTCAAAGGGAAATCTTTGGTTCGGTGCATTAGGTGGAAGCCTGTCGATGTTCGACGGCGCCAGCTTCAAAACATTCGATGAAGAAGACGGAATGCACCATCGCTTTATTCTCTGCATCAACGAAGATAAACAGCATAACCTCTGGTTCGGGGCGTATGGCGGGGGATTGTATAAATACGATGGAAAAGCGTTCACCAATTTTACGATGAGAGAAGGCTTGACGACCGATTCACCTTATTCCATCATCGCCGATAATGAAAATCACATCTGGATCGGAAGCAGCAGGGGAATCGATCGTTTTGAAGAAAAAACCGGCAAATTTGTTCACTACGGAAAGTCGGAAGGATTCCTTGGCGTTGAAACAAACCCGAATGCCGTTTGCGTCGACAAAGAAGGCAACCTCTGGTATGGCAGCATCATGGGCGCTGTACGCTATTGTCCGAAGGAAGATAAACCCAATTCGGTTGAACCCCAGACTTTTATTACCGGCATAAAGCTGTTCATGAAAGATCATGAATTTCCTGATGATGCACGTTTCAGCTACGATCAGAATCACATCACATTCAAATATGTAGGCGTGAGCCTGAGCAACCCGGAAAAAGTGCTGTACCAATACAAGCTGGAAGGCTTCGACAAGGATTGGCTTCCCGGCCTGACATCCGCGACAGAAGCGGTGTACACGAATCTTCCTCCGGGAACGTATACGTTCATGGTCCGCGCATTCAACAACGACGGAACCGGAAATATCCGTGCGACGGAATATAAATTTTACATTGCCCCGCCGTTCTGGCAAACTGCAATTTTCTATGTGCTTGTTGTATTGTTCGCAATTTTCGGATTGTATGTATTCGACAAAATGAGAACAAGAAAGCTCCTGGCTGCGAAAAAGCTGCTGCAGGAAAAAGTGGATGAAAGAACCGAGGAGCTTGCGATCAAGAATGCCGAGCTTGCAGAGAAGAACAAGGATATTACTGACAGCATCCGGTATGCGAAACGGATCCAGGAAGCGATCCTGCCTCCGGATAAAGTGATCAAGCGCTACCTGCCTGATTCATTTGTATTCTCAAAACCGAAAGATATTGTAAGCGGCGATTTCTACTGGGTGAATAAAAAAGGCGATGAGATCATCATTGCAGCCGTAGATTGTACCGGCCATGGAGTTCCCGGAGCTTTTATGAGTATCGTAGGATATAACATCCTTCACCAGGCGGCCAATGACGGTCCGGTGATCAACGCTGCCAAGCTGCTTGACAGGCTGAACAAAGGTGTAAGCGAAACGCTGAATCAGACTTCTTCGGTTGATTCCCGCCTGCGCGATGGAATGGATATTGCCCTCTGCACGATCAATTTCAAAACAATGGAATTGCAGTATGCCGGAGCATATAATCCGTTGTTCCTTGTGCGCAACAAAGAGCTCACAGAAGTTAAAGCGGATAACATTGCGATCGGAAGCTACACGGACTCCCAGCAAATGTTGTTCAACAACCATGTGATCAAGCTCGAAAAAGGTGATACGATCTACATCTTTTCCGATGGTTATGCCGATCAGTTCGGCGGACCGGAAGGAAAAAAATTCAAGCTGAACCAGTTCAAGACAATGCTGCTGAACATGAACAATATGCCAATGGAGCAGCAGGCGATCGCGTTGGAAAGATCCATTGAGGAATGGAGAGGCGTGCTACAGCAGGTGGATGATATGCTGGTGATCGGGGTGAAATTCTAGAGATGCGGCTGCTTTTTATATTTATTATTTCTTTGAGTTGTTTTTCCCTGGCTCCCGATAGCAATGGAAAAATCACAATTGAACTGCGTAATGAGATCATTGCCGGTACTCAATTGCTGAAGCCAACTGCAATTACTTTCGAAAAGATCCGGATCAGTAATGCGACAAAAAAGCTGAAGCAAAGTGAATCTCTTTACAGCGCGCTTCATGGAGAGAATGATTTTGTATCAAAAGATGAATTGCTGCTGGTTCATTTTATCACACCGGACGGCAATCTTGGAGTAATCGGCTATTCAAAAACAATAGAATGCGACAGGCCGTGGGATGCCTATTATTTCTACGTTGTAACGAAACAGGGTATTGTTTCTCAACCCATTTCCATCAGGGCTACCGATAATTCTTATGGCATTTACGAGAGGCGGTTCAAATTTCCGAGCGATAGCGTTCTTCAGCTTTCTGTAAAAAGAACGAGTGAATGGGCTGTAGAAGATCCCACGAAACAAGATACATTATTCACCGACCTGTATCAGTTAAGCCTGGCAAAAGCATCTCTGGATACCATAAAAACGATGCATTTCCAGGAAATTCTGAAGCCGGACTCAGCGCATTCAAAGTAGATCCTTCGCGTTGCCCCGGATGACCACGGCTGGTCAGCCATTGTCACATTCCCATATCACCGCCGCCGCCTTCGAATTCGCCGCCGCCGGCTGGTTTTTGACGATTACTACGTTTGGTTTCAGAAAGTTTTCCGAAGCGGTAAGAGAATGTTAACGTTGCGATACGGGATTCTCTTCTTCTTTCCATTTCTGTTGTAAAATTCGCACCGCTTGCCGTGATGTACATTTTTCTTGCGTTGGTAAGATCCGTTACATTCAACGAAAGTGTCGCATTCCGGAAGATCTCTTTTTTCAAACCAAGGTCCATGCTGAATATCGGTTTCACTTCACCCTGGGCTGTAGCTGTCGGCCCCATGTAATTTGCGGTGAATTGTATGTCCATGTTCTTCCAGATCCGCATATTCGACATCAGCTTAAAGATGTAGGAGAAGTTATTATTCTGAAGATCCGCGTCCACGTTTTCGCCGTCGATCTTTGTCTCAAAAATATTCGCGCTTAGTGTCGTGTTCCACCACTTGGTCAGATCATTCTTCGCGATCAACTCAAAACCATAGGAAGTAGAAGAATTAAGATTTACGAAGCTGGTGATTGAAACCGTTGAATCACCTAGCGTTTTGATCCGCTGGATAATGCCGTGCGTGATCCGGTAATAGGCAGTTCCGGTCAGCACTGCTTTTTCCCAATACTTTATATATGCCAGCTCATAGGAATCGATATACTCCGGTTTGAGATAGGGATTTCCATAACGCAGGTTATATGGATCGCCGTAATCCACGAAAGGATTTAATGAGCGGGTATTCGGACGGTTGATCCGCCGGCTGTAGCTCAGTTGTGCCTCCTGGTCCTTCTTCAGCTTTTGTGATAAATGCACGGAAGGAAATAAGCTGAAATAATCCTTATGGTATTTGGTGTCCGTGGTGACCAGGTAACTCTCTGTCATTGCCTGCTCAGCGCGCAGCCCGAGCTGGTAGCCGAATTTTTTAATATTGCCCGACAAAGTACTGTAAGCCGCGTAGATGTTCTCCGAATACTGAAAGTTGTTATTCAGGCTTGTGTCCGGCCTGAAATCAGACAATGTATAATTGAAACTTTCGGATTTGAAATCGCTGTTGATGTTCCGCATGATCGACTTGGCGCCGAGCTCCCAGGTCATCTGCTTTTTCAGGGGCTGCGTATAATCCAGCTGGATCGTGGTGACTCCGTTCGCTCCCTTCGTGGTCGTATTTTGCTTCAGCGGAAAAGCATTCTTTGATGCGTACTTCAGGCGGTAATCGTGCTCCAGGTAATCCTCTTCCTCGTCGCTCATCGCCGTGGAATAGGTCGCATCGAAGGTCAGCTCCTGCTTGGGCTTTGCAAATGTTTTGCGGTAATTAAGATTATAATCGATGCTGGTATTGAGATTGCCTGAAGTTTCGTCACGCATATAATGCGCCGCTTGTGCATTGCTTTCGTCATTCTCTGTATAAGTCGAATACGCATTGCTGGCTTCTGTTCCGAGGTTATACAGCACGGAAGCGCCAATGGTATTTTTATCGTTTATATAATAATCGATCCCGGCTTTGAGGTTGTGAGAACTATTTTTGTTCAGCTGATGGCTCTCCTGGTTCAGATAATAATTAGTATCGGCAAAAATATTATGACGATAGCTGAATCCGCTTCCTGTCCGGTTGTTCGAGCGGAAGCCATAATTTGCATACACATTGATCTTCGAATTACGGTAGCTGATATTTGCAGCTGCATTGTATTTGTCGCCGGTTCCGGCACCGACCGAAACACTTCCGTTAAAACCGCTGAGCTTATTCTTTTTCGTGACGATGTTGATGATCCCCGACATTCCATCGGGATCATATTTTGCAGAGGGATTTGTGATCAGCTCGATGCTCTCGATGCTGCTGGCCGGGATCTGCTGTAAAATCGCAGCACGGCTGGAGCCGGTGATCCCGGAGGGTTTTCCGTCCACCAGCACGGTCACATTACCGCTTCCTCTCAGGCTGATGTTCCCGTCGATGTCGACCGCTACACTTGGAATGCTTTGAAGAACATCGGTTGCTGATCCGCCTTCACTTACAATATTTTTCTCAACGTTGAACACTTTTTTATCGATCGCGAGCTGAAGTGTACTCTTTTCAGAAGTGACTTCAACCGTTCCCAGCTCTTCGGCAGAGGTTTTCAATTTTATCATCCCCAGGTTGACTTCCGGCGCACGCGGACGGATCGTGATCGTGTCAATAATGAGTTGCTTATAGCCGATAAAGTTGATCTTCATGAAATACCTCCCGAAAGGAAGCTCCTGCATCGAGAAATCTCCTTTCTCGCCGGCGACAACACCGGTGGTAAGCGAGGAATCCCGTATCTTATATAGCGCAACCGTGGCAAACTCAACGGGAGCGCCGGATTTATTATCGAGGATGATCCCTTTGATCTTTCCGATGGACGGCATATCTCCGCCACCCTGAGCATAAGGACGGTTCTGTGCGTACAAAAATGCAGGCAGGAGAAATAAAAGGAATAGTATGCGTTTAATGATCGGCACGTCCAATGAATTTGCCTGCAAAAATACGAAAATATCATACTGCAGACGCCGGACTTCGACCGTTAACAGAAAGAAGGGTTTAAAATGCGTTCACCGAATTAAACCCAGTTCTTAAGAATAAGTCCGATCAGGGCAGCCGCTATAATAATAAGTGGTTCCTTCAACTTTTTGAAACGAATCAAAAGCAGCAGAACAACTGCAGCGATGGCAACTGATGGTATGTCCGTGAATTGCCTTTTCGCGATGATGATCACAGCTCCTGCAATCGCGCCGATAGCAGCAGCAGTGATGCCATCTACAAATGCCTTGATGGCAGGATGTTTCCCGAACCTTTTAAAATAAGGTGCCGGCAGGACGGTAAAAAGATAACAAGGCAGGAATGTCGCACCGGCCGCTACGGCTGCACCGGGGAGTCCGGCAACCAGATAACCGATGAATCCCACAGTAATAACAACCGGCCCCGGCGTGATCATCGCTACCGCTACCGCATCCAGAAATTGCTGCTCATTCAGCCAGTGGTTTTCTTTTACAACGCCTCCATAAAGGAAGGGAACGATCGCTAAGCCGCTACCGAATACAAATGCACCGGCTTTTCCGAAGAATATCGCGATCCGCGTGAGCTTTCCCGGCGAATAGGATTCAAACGTTCCGAGCATTAAGACGAAAGGAAGAAAAATGGAGTTCCCGGTTCTTCCGAGCTTCGGCGGTGTCTTTACAAGCCAATAAAGAAAGCCGCCGGATAAGATCAGCCAGAGATTCTCTGTTTCCCAGGTAAAAGTAGCGGCTGCTAAAACAAGAAAGATCCCCCAAAGCAGCAGGTCCTTTCCATTGCTTTTTACCGTCAGCTTATAGCTGCTGATAGAAATAATACCGATCACCGCGGCTCCTACGCCATAAAAGACTGACTGCATCCATGGAAGACCTCCATATCTCACGTAAAAAAAACCGATCGTAAGAACCATCAGAAAAGACGGCAGGACAAACGCCAACCCGGCGATGGTTGCTCCGAGAATACGATAGTGAACGTAGCCGATATAGATGGAAAGCTGCGCTGCAAGCGGTCCGGGCGAAAGCTGCGAAAGCGCGACGCCTTCTTTGTAATCATCTTCGGAGATCCATTTTTGTTTCTCGACAAGATCACGATGCATGTATCCTATCAATGCAACCGGGCCCCCAAAGCCGATTGTTCCCAGCTTAAGAAAATACCCGGCGAGCTCGCCGAGCGAATAAGAAGGCTTGTCGCTCATGACTTATATTGCGCAGACAAAAAGCTTGTTATCCCGTTTGTCGTAGATATTGAACAACGAATTGAAATTCACATTCGCGATGATGTAGTTCGTGTTTGAAGACTTATATTCTTCCTCCACTGACAGTATTTCCAGGTCCTTCAGCTGCTCACGATCCGCATAACGGATGTATACCTTTACGGGGAAATCGTATTCCACTTGCTTCGCACCATCCTGGATGATCCCGCTTCCATTGATCGCTTTTTTCAGCTTTTTATAAGCATATTTGTAATCATAGGTCAGCGCCGAAATGTCCGAAAGCACGGCACTTCCCGTTGGATGGCTTCCCGCACCTTTGCCCACGAATGTCTGCTTGCAGGAAAATGCGCCTTCCACTTCCACTGCATTGTACTCATACAGCACATTATAAAGATCACTCTGCCGGTCCACAAAATGCGGAAGCGTATACACACGGAATTTATCTCCTACTTTCGCCGAAACTGCGAGCATCTTGATCCTCAGTCCGCGCTGCTTTGCATAAAGGATATCATCGTAGCTTACATTTTGAATCCCGGTATTAAAAATATCGTCCGGCTTGAGAACGATCCCAAACGCATGAACAGTGAGAAGCAGTGTTTTGAACTTCGTATCAAAACCAGCCACGTCGAGCCACGGATCGCTTTCCGCAAAACCGTTCAATTGTGCATCCTTCAATACTTCCGCATAATCCTTATTTTCAAGCTCCATGCGCGTAAGGATGTAATTGCAGGTTCCGTTCAGAATCCCTTTCACGCTGCTCAGCAGCTCATTGTCATAGTATTCCTCCAGGTTACGGATGATCGGAATGCTCCCGCCGGCTGATCCTTCATATATCAATGCGACATTGTTCTTTTCCTGCAGATGGTACAGGTCACTGAAATTTTCAGCCAGCATTTTTTTATTCGCCGTAACAACGCTCACACCATTATTCATTGCATCTTTCACGATCGCAAATGCTTCGTCCGCATTGTCGATCAGCTCTACGATCACATTCAGGTTGTCCTTTTTCAGGATCTCCTCACGATCATATGTAAAATACTTCGCCTCGATCTTTCTTTTTTTGTTTTTGTCCTTTACGCAGATCTTTTCGATGGTTGCTTTCAGGCCCTGTGAATGATTCAATACATCATACAAACCTTGTCCGACGCATCCGAAGCCAAATAATCCAATTGTAATGTCCTTGTTTCCCATAATGTTAGTTAGTGATTTGATCGTAGATGTCATCGCGAGCACACTGCAGTAATGACGATTGCGAAGATATGATATCGATAAGCTCTGTTTATTTTAAATTTCTGCTTTCTTTAGCAATGGATGCATTCTCCTGGGTCCACTCTAAATCTCTATTCTCCAAATTTCCGATTTAAAGATGCAGTCCGCATTCTGTTTTCGATTTATTGACCCAGCGTCCGCTTCTTCCTTTTCCTGCGACCGTGCAATGAAAGCAGCCAACGGAGTTGTATCCTTGTGATAAGAGCGGATGTTCCGGAAGCTCATTTTCCTTCATGTAGGCTCTCACGTACGCTTCATTCTTATCGATAAGCGGATAGAATTTGATAATGCCCTCCTTCTGCTCAAGTATTCTCAGATTTTCGCGAAACGTATTCTGTGATGCCATCAGCCCGGAGACCCAGACATCATACTTGATTTTGATCTTATCGATCGGTTCTACTTTGTTGATAGAGCAGCACAGGTCAGGATCGGTGTTCCATGTTTTATCCTGAAGTGTGAATTTATTTTTCCATTCCTCCGCTTTTACATCCACCACATTCAGCTTCAGCTTTGCGGTAAGCTCTTCTTTGTATGACAGTGTTTCATTGAAATGATAAGTGGTATCAAGGAAGTACACCGTTTCCTGCGGCCTCACTTTATGAAATAAATGCAGCAGCACACCGGACGTTGTTCCAAAGGACGAAGTGAACAGAACCTTTCCGAAATCTTTGTAAAGCTCCCGGATCCGGCTCTCCGGGTCAAGCGCAAGATATTTTTTATTTAACTCCTCGAGGTTCATTTAATGAATGCAAAAATAATGTTTCTCAGGCTGACAATGATCACAAGCAGTCCGACAAGTATCAATCCCCACTTTTTTGAGATCTTATTGGAAATATAAATGGAGATCGGTGCAGCGATCATCGATCCGGTCACCAGTCCAAAGATAATATACCAATGGCTCAATCCAATCACTGCGATGAATGTAGCTGTGCTGATGATGGCAACAAAAAACTTTGCGACATGCGATGACCCAACGGCATACCGAAGATCTCTGCCACCTGCGATCAGTGTTGTGGTTACGATCGGACCCCAGCCGCCGCCACCAACGGAATCCAGGTAGCCGCCGAAAAATGCCACCGGCTTCAGCTTTTTTATCTTTCGCCGGGTTTTGATATGCAGGTTCAGCGCCTTTCGGATGATGATCACACCGAGAATCCCGGTATAGATCGCCACCAGCGGCTTTACCATGCCTATCGAGCTTTTGCTGATAAAGGAAATGCTGATCGCTCCGAGGATCGCACCAATGGCGCCGGGAATCAAAAGCGTTTTGAATAGCTTGTTGTTCACATTTTTGTAACGCATGTATACCAGCGACGATGTTCCGGTAGTAAAGATCTCGGCTGCATGCATGCTGGCGCTTGCAACGGCAGGCGTGATCGCCGGGATTCCGAGGCTCATGAGGAAGGTGGTAACGCTCACGCCATACGCCATTCCCAGCGCACCGTCGATCATTTGTGCAACAAAGCCGCCTGCTATGTAAAGGAGGATCGACGAATCGATGTGCTCTCCAAGTGAAGTGAAAAGTCCTCCGATTGCCGATAATGGCACCAATGTAAAGAACAAATGTCCGGCAAGCATCAGCGCGATCACCGACAAGGCGTAGAGACCGGCAAAAAGCACGCGCTTCTTAAGTACTTTTTCGTCTTTTTTCTTATCGATCAGGATCGCAGTCGCTTTGTTAAGCGCAGCTACTTTATGTGTGAAATCACCTTTCAGCTGTTCCCGGAACGCATTCAGGCTGTCGATGCTTTGCTGCGTATCCGGCAAGGCTTCCTGGAATACTTCCTTCAGCCTTTTAGCAAGCGTAGGGGATTTTCCATTGGTGGAGATCGCGATCTTCAGATCCCCTTTCTGAACAATAGAACCGAGATAAAAGTCGCACAGATCGGGCGTATCGGCGACGTTGATCAGGATCTTCCGCTTCGTCGCTTCTTCGCGGATCTGCTCGCTCACAAGCCTGTCGCCGGTTGCAGCGATCACAAGATCTTTTCCATTGAGGTCCCTCAGCTCAAATTCCTTTTCCAGGATCTGCAGCTGCCCTGACTTTTCGCGGAAAGCAGCAATCTCGGGAAGTATACTACGGGCAACAAGGGTTACTTTTGTGGCCGGACTATTGTTCAGAACCGCTGAAATCTTCTCCAGTCCTATCTTTCCTCCACCCACAATAAGCACATTCAGCTGCTCCAGCTTCAGGAAGACGGGAAATAAATTGTTCCTTGCGGCGTTCTTGTCTATCTGAGAGCTCAAAGCAGGATTTTCTGTTAATAGTATGTTCATGACCGGTTGAAATCTGTAAAATTTGCTTTAAAATAGTGTTTAACTATTGTTTATATATCGATTTAGCCTGTATAAATAATGCTTAATCATTCTTTTTGTCCTTCCGGCTAAATTCATGGAAAAGATTGATTACCAGAACATTGTTCTTTTCATACGTAGCGATCGCGTTCTTTTGGATAAATACATTCATGTAGGAAAGCGTTACACCGAATGCACTATTCAGCTTATATCCGAATCCTGCCGCAAGACGGTTTTGATCAAAATAGTTATAAGTGATCTCCTTTCCGCTGTTCATCATTACTTCATCCGAAACGAGAAAATAAATCGTGTTGTCCCCGATCGACGGCTTATTAAGCGCCACCTGCAAGGCCAGCTGATAACGATAGCGGCTGTTGTAGTTGTAATTATCGATCAGCTCATCTTTCACCACCTGTTGATTGAACCGCTGCTCCGCACGCAGCCGGTGACTGACCTTCACTCTTCCGTAAACTTCAGAGAACAGGAGCTGTTCCCAGCCCCTGTATTCCGGTCGGATCACACTTGTCGTATAATGATTGAACCAGGCCGCTCCTGCAGTTACGCTAACGTTCGGACTTAGCTGCCTGGTAATTCCAGGCCGGACCAGGGTCTGACTCCACTTGTCCAGCCATTCCGTCCTTCTCAATCCGAAATCGAAATAGATGCTCCATTTTTCATTCAGGCGCAGCTTGCTGAAATCGCCGAACCAGACCTGGTCGTTGTAGCTGGTTTTCCGCTGTGGCTGAGCCGGCGCAAGAAAGGGCAATACGATCAATATTGAAATAAGTGTCTTTCTCATCAGTTCAGCAGGTATTTCCAATCGGTTAAACTCAGCGGGAACTGCTGATGCAGCTTCACCACATCTCCGATCACGATCACTGCAGGCGCCTGCACTTTCTCTGCAGATGCAATATCCAGTATCGTATCGATCGTTCCCAGCGCTATTTTCTCATCCGGCAGCGAGCCGTTCTGAATGATCGCGATAGCAGTATCTTGCTTTCCTTTCGAGCGAAATACTTCCGTGATCTCCTTCAGCTTGTTTAATCCCATGAGGATCACGACCGTTGCGGTTGATTGCGCAGCCAGCTTCACATCCGCAGATAATTGTCCGTTGCTCTTTGTCCCCGTGATCACCCAGAAGCTTTCACTTGTTCCCCGGTTCGTTACCGGGATTCCCTGCAGCTCGGGCACAGCAATGGAGCTGGAAATTCCCGGAACCACCTTGGTTTCGATGTTGAACAGCTGCGCATGTGCGATCTCTTCGTAACCTCTTCCGAATACAAAAGGATCTCCGCCTTTTAAGCGGACAACGTGCCCGTACGTGTACGCTGAATCGATGATCAGTGAATTGATCTGCTCTTGCGTATATGCGTGATTGCTATTCCGTTTTCCAACATAGATCTTTCTTGCTTTGGCTGGTGCATAGTTCAGCAGCTCCGGATTCACAAGTGCATCGTACAGCACTACGTCAGCTGATGCAATTGCTTCCACTCCTTTGATCGTGATCAGGTCGACGTCGCCGGGACCAGCTCCTACTAAAGTTAATTTCGGTATTATATTATTTCTTATTGACATTGTTTTTAAGTTTTGGATCCGCGTTCTCCGCGGATGGATTAATTGATTGATACCTGTTTCTTGTGTTTATTTTGAAAAAGCGATCATACCAACAACTTCCGAACTTTATATGATGTTTGAATTGTGTTTTCATTCCTTGTCCTCCGTAGCCTTAGCGAAGGAGGATATTTGCTCCTCACGTATCGCTGAAATATTTCTTATGAACTCTTTTGCCTCCGTCAGATAGCTTGCAGCAAACTCCTCAGAAGGTTCATTCTTATTGATCTGCAAAACGAACTCCCTGAAACTGCCTACCAGCCGGATCTTTCCCGTATCCACAAAGTGCTTTTCAAAATCATTGATAATATCATTTTGCGTATTCGTTTTCAAACCGCTTCCCAAAAGAAGGGCTTTCGCTCCGGCGATGATGGTCGCATAACTATGATAAATACTATCTGCAAACAATCCATCAACGAAAGCAGTTTCGGCCCAGCTCAATTTCTCTTCCGCTTCAAAGATCAGTGTCGCTACCAGGTCGATCATCACTCCCGCACATTCCCCCACTCCGATCTCGGTTTTAAATGCATCGGTATGTCCCCAGTCAATATATTCTTCCGGTTGAAGGGTGCTGTTATCCGCATGCGGCTTCAGCAAACGGTAGAAATAATCTTTTCCCTGCCGGTCATAATAGCTGTTGAAATATTCTCCCTCCACTGCATTCTTTTCAAAATCGTTCAATAAGGTTCTCAGGACTGCCGGACCGCGCTTGCTGGGAAACTTGATGACCTTTTCAGAAATACGTCCTTCCCCATTTCCAACAACGCCGCCGCCCAAAACAAGCTGGAGCGCCGGTACTACTGCAGCGCCGTTTTTAAACGAGCTCCCGTGAAATCCGATCTGCGCCAGGCTATGCTGTCCGCAGGAATTCATACATCCGCTGATCTTGATCTTAATGTCATTGTTGAAGATCAGCTCCGGAAATTCTTCCTTTACCACTCTTTCAAGCTCCTTTGCTATTCCCGTGCTGCTGGAGATCCCCAAATTACACGTATCGGTTCCGGGACATGCCGTGATATCCGCGACACTGTCGAAACCGGGCTCCGCGAGTCCGAGCTTATCAAGCGATCTGAACAAAGCAGGCAGGGCCTCTTTCGAAACAAACTTCAGCAGCAAGCCCTGGTTGATCGTAACACGGACATCATCTGCTGCATAGGTATTAACTAATTCGGCTAGCTTCCGTGCGGTGTGCGAACTGATATTACCCAGCAAAACTCTTATATGCACACCATAGAAGCCCTGCTGCTTCTGCTCGAATACATTTGTTCTCAGCCAATCGCCATATTTCGGGTCGTCGCTCACCTTGAAAGTAGTATATGATGCCGTTGAAGAACTGTATTTCAGTGGAACCGCATCATAATTGATCTCATAACTTTTTACATTCAGCGCTAAGCGTTCTTCTTCAACATATTTTAACACCTGTTCGATCCCGATCTTACTCACAAGGTATTTGATCCTTGCTTTGTGACGGCTGCTGCGTTCACCGTAACGGTCAAACACGCGGATCAGCGCTTCTGTAAAAGGAATGATCTGGTGCTCTTCGAGAAATTCGGATGCAACTTCCGCCAGAATAGGCTGCGCGCCTAATCCTCCTCCCACCAGCACCTTGAATCCTCTTACGATCTTTCCATCAATGATCTTCACTTTCGGAATAAATCCCAGGTCGTGCATGAATGTGTAAGCCGTGTCATTGTCATTCGAAGAAAATGCGATCTTGAATTTCCTTCCCAGCTCCTGCCCGAATGGTTTCCTGAGCAAGTACTTAAACAGCTCCTGTGCATACGGCGATACATCGAATGGCTCTTTCGGATCGATGCCTGCTTCCGCGGAAGCGGTAATGTTCCGGACCGTATTACCGCAAGCTTCTCTCAGCGTGATATCGTCCTGTTCCAGCTTTGCCCATAGCTCGGGAGTTTTATCAAGGCTTACATAATGGATCTGAATATCCTGCCGCGTGGTAAGGTGGAGATTCCCGTTCGAGTATTCATCGGAGATGTCCGCGATGCGAAGCAATTGTCCGGAGGTTACCTTTCCGAAAGGCAATTTGATGCGGATCATCTGAACGCCTTGCTGACGTTGTCCGTACACACCTCTTGCCAAACGGAGGGAGCGGAATTTTTCTTCATTCAATGTTCCTTCGCGGAAAGCGCGGATCTTTTGCTCCAGTTCAATGATGTCCTTTTGCACCAATGGATCTTCTATTTCTGTTTGAAAACTAAGCATGTCAGTTATGAGTAATAAGTTATAAATAATGAGTTATTTCGAAGCGTTGTAGAGCTTGTACCACTCTTCGCGGCTCAGCCTGATCGAATATGCGCTTGCCGCATTCCTGATCCGCTTTTTATCGGGACTTCCGATGATCGGCAGCGCGCCCAATGTATAAAGCCACGCAACAGCAACCTGCTCGATATTTGCATCATGCTCCTTCGCAACTTCAGTAAGTGCCTTCCGGACCTTCAATGCTTTTTTGTCTTTTCCTGCAAGGATCCTTCCTCCGGCTAAGGGCGCCCAGGCGAGCGGCTTGCTGTATTGCTCCTTGATGAAATCCAATCTCCCGTCATCGATGGCACTGGTTTGCAGAAGGCTCAATTCGATATGATTCGTGATAATGGGATGTGAAAGATGCGACGCAAGCAAGCGATGCTGCGATGCGTTTACATTGGAAACACCAATGAATTTTATCTTCCCGCTCAGTATGAGCCGGGACAATGCCGATGCTGTTTCTTCCACATTAAATAAAGGATCATTTCCTTCCAGCAGGAAGATGTCGATATGATCTGTCTTCAGCTTTTTCAGCGACGCATCAACCGACGACAGGATGTGTTTCGCGCTGTGATCGGTAATGAGATTTCCCTTGCCTGCATCGCGGATTCCGGTCTTTGTCGACAAAACAACCTCATCGCGTTTAACACTCCCGGACTTGAGTGCCTTTCCGAAAAGCTCCTGCACTCTGCCGTCGCCGTACTGATCACTGTGATCAAACGTGTTAACTCCCAGCTCAAGGTTATAATTGATAATGTCGCTGATCTTCTTTTCAGATACAAGCGAAGCTGTATTCCATCTCCAGAATCCATAAATTGCAGCCGATACTTCCGGTCCTGAATCACTGATATATACTTTTTCCATGTTGTTACCCTCCGGAGCTTTTGCGAAGGAGGGATTTATTTTTTTAAAGGTTTGTTTTCGTTGGTTCGATCCCGGTAAAAGCCAGGAAAAGTGCCGCTATGCTTTGCTGAACGGCATTAAAAAAGCCCTTCTGCTTTCGCGGAAGGGCTTCTGTTCATTTCTGGCTCTATCTTTTACAATAGCACATGACATATCGCTTCCGCATTCGCAGATACATACAGCACATGCACATCATAAAATAAAAAGTGAAAAGTGAAAATGTAAAAGTTGTCATTCTGATCGTATTACTTGTATTAACTAAAAAACAAAAGGGCTCTCCGTGTAGAAAGCCCTTTTTGAAAATTCAAAATATGTTGTTACAACAGGCTTTCCATATATCAAAAACACATCATACAGCACATCTTGCGATTGCCGTTGCTTGTGATCGTATATGTAAAGTTGCTGTTCATTGTTTCTTTATTGCGCTGCAAATATAGGACGGTATTTTCTATAAATCCAAATTTATTTTTGTTTCGCTGTACTTGTCCCGCCAGGATCCCTTTCCCGGCAAGGATTGTCCGGCGAAAAAAAAATTTATTTTTCTTTATTTTATGGAGTGGATGGCACCGCTTTTTTATCCTGAGTCGCATGCAAACATTTAAAATATCTCCGGTTATTTGTTCCATTGTCGCTTCTTTCTCTCCGCTTGAAAGACCTGTTTCTATTGATCTGAAGCGCTATTCAGGAAAGTGGTTCGTGATCGCCTGCATCCCTACGCGCTTTGACGATGACTGGAACTATATTACGGAAACATATACGCTTCTTAAGGATGGCAACGTCGATATCCGGACGCGCTATCGTAAGAAAGGAAAACCGGAAGAACAAGAGGTGCGTTCAAAGGGCTTTCCCGTGGAAGAAGAAAAAGGTGTTTGGTGGAAGGTGCAGTTTATCTGGCCGTTCAAGGTGAACTATGTTGTGGAAGAGATCGCGGATGATTATTCCTGGGTGGTGATCGGCCATCCTAAAAAGAAATTCCTATATATCATGTCGCGCAATAAAACCATGAACGAAGAGCTCCTCGCCAGGGTAAAAGCGCAATGCCGTGTAAGCGGATATGATATCTCAAAGCTGCGAACGGTAAGCCAGTAAAAATTATTGAATGATCAATTTTCCTGTATTCACGACGCCTTCCGGTGAGCTGATCTTATAGAAATAAATTCCGTTTTCCAGATCCTCGCGCGAAATACTGAACTGCTTCGTCGTTATATTATTCATTTTTTTCACTTTCTTACCGAGCACATCCGTCAGTTCAAATAAATAAGTTTCATTCCGCTTTGAATGCATCGTAAACGCAGTGCTTTCTCTGAAAGGGTTCGGAGAAATGCTCACCTGCTCCATTGCGCTGCTTTCGGCGATCCCGGCGGAAAGCTGTGGCACATCAAATACCTGAATCGTGAGGCCGGCGGAACGGTTCAGAGAATCAACCGTTGTGAGTGTATCGCAGAACATATCGGTACAGCCGCTGCCATTATCAACTGAAAGGCAAAGTGTAAACGGACCGGTTGAGCTATACGTATGCGAAGGTGTCATTAATGTGGAAGTGGTTCCATCCCCAAAATCCCACAGATAGCTCAATGTGGCTCCATAGGAAAGATTATACACATACAGCGCATTCGGATCAGCGGTTGTTGTATCATCAGCGATGTTAAATAAAGCCAGGCAGCTGCCCGATGTTCCTGTAACGGCAACAGAACGGCAAAGCATATCGGTGAACGGACAGGTCGAGGAAGTTAAATTCAGGCAAACGTTCATCATTCCCGTACCTGAATAAAAATGCGACGGATTTGCAGTCGTATCCAATGGCGTTGCATCGCCCCAATCCCACGAATACCGGAGATCAGGTCCTGTAGACGAATTGAAAATAAAGAAATTAAATGCGTTTGAAGAGTCGGGTACCACCGTAAAGTTTGCTGCCGGGGCGTTGTCTGCACCTATTGTGGCAAGAGTCGAGTCGGTACAGCCAATAGCATCCGTTACGCTAACCATATACGTTCCGATTGGCAATCCAACTGCGGTTGGCGTGCTCCCGCCGCCCGGCAATATTGTATAGTAATACGAAGGAATTCCACCGACCGGAACAATCGTAATGGAACCGTCGCTGGTATTACAAGCGCTTGCATTGGTAGATGTTACCGTAGCGGTGATCACATCCACATTTACAAACGTTGTAGCCGTGCTGCTGCACAGTCCATCAGAAACCAAAACCGAGTAAGAAGTGGATGCCAGAGGTGTAGCACAAGGATTGATGATCGAGGAAGATGACAAGCCCATTATGGGAACCCAGCTATAGGTGAATGGCCCGGATCCCGATACGGAAGCCGAAAAACAAACCGCCGAACCGGCACACATGTCGTAGGACGAAGGCAAGGTTATCGCCGGTAAGGGTACTATAGTTAGGGTTGCATAGGCTGTATCCGTACAAGCGCCGCTTACCGCATAGCTGATAGTAAAAGTTCCGGGGCCCGCTACGGCAGGATCAAGCTGACCGGTTGTAGCGTTGGTGATCCCGGTTCCGGAGAATACGCCCCCGGGCATGCCGGTGATAACCGGTGTTACGGGCGGAGCCGTGATACAATAAGTCGACGAAGGATAGGAGAAGGCGGCCATGTTCACCTCGACGGCTGCTACGGCGCTTGCAGTACATCCATTCACGTCGGTTACCAACACTGTGTAGGTTGAAGCTCCTGACGGACATGCGGTAAATGCAGATGTCATCACGCCACCGGTCCAGTTAAAGCTGTATCCGGGTGTTCCGCCGGTTACAATTGGATTCAATGTCGTACACGAGCCAGAACATACTGTATCACCGGAAACAAAAATCGAAATCGGCAGCGGCTCCGTCACAACAACAGAAGCGGTTGCCGTGGAAAGATCGCTGTTGTCTGTCACCTCAACAGTATAGCTTCCGGCACATAAAGCGGTTTGTGCCGGTGTTGTAGATCCATTCGACCACTGATAGGAAAACGGGCCGACACCTCCGCTTGCGGATGCGGTGAGGCTTGCATCACACATTCCGTTACAGGTCACCATCTGGTTCACAGTAATGATCGCAGTATGCCCGCTTGCAAATCCTGCGATCGCCGTCAATGCAAAAGCAACTGACAAAATAAGATTTTTCATTTTCATATTATTTAATGATCACTTTTCCGATCCCGATCACTTCTTCATTGCTGAAGATCTTATAGAAGTAGATCCCGTTCTGCAACCCTTCACGCGAAAGATCAAAGTTCTGGGACGTGATGTTGCCGATCTGTTTTACTTTCTTACCGAGTACATCGATCAGCTCAAAGCGGTAGGGTGCCAATGATCTGTTGCTGATTTCAAAATGAGTTGTATTCGCAAATGGATTCGGGAATACCTTTACTTCGTTATTGATGCTGCTCGCTGTAACTTCCGTTGTCAATGCGATCAACCGGTTAGACGTTGTATTCGTAACAACTGCATCGTTGAAATCAAAATAGATATTCGCGGTGTTCGTGATCACGGACCCGATCGGATTTCCAGCGCGCTGATGCACCGTGTAATTAAAATATCCATTGCTGGCGGGTTCATCGGTAGTACTGTCCGGCAGCATAATGTTATCGAAGCGGAAGGTCATGATCCCCTCTCCGCTGATATCAAATGTATACGGATGATCTGCTGCTCCGGGTACAACAGTTGATGGGTCCAGATAAGGTGACAACGTATCCGTCACCACTACAAAATGAGCCGTGTCATTTCCGTTGTTCTGAAAATGGATCGTATAGAATAAAACAGAATCTGTTTGATAGATATCGCCCATGGGTCCTGTTCCTGCCGGGATAACAGATTTTGAGTTCGGATCACGGCTGCCGGTCACCGGCTCTGTCTGCATCAGGGTGTTGTCGATAGGATACGTGTCTCCGGTCATGGGAAGGATCTCAAAATACGAAGAAAGTGTTGAGGTAATGCTCATTGTAGCAGGTACGCTGAAAAAAGCGTCAACCCGGTCTCCCCAAAGCAGCGAGTATCCGCCGGGAGCAAGCGTTCTGTTCCAGGTGATCGTCCTTGTTGCCGGATCATGAACTCCGCCGGCTGTGCATGCTGTATATACTAAATTGGAGTCATAAACAAAACGCATGGTTACCAGCTGAGAACTTAAGCTGTTATTGATCGGATAGATCCAGTATTGTTTTGAAAACCCCGGACTTGCCGAAGACCAGCCGGGGTGGATCCCCAGGTTAAATGTTCCCGGAGGCGTCAGCAAGCCAAAATTATTGTTTGACGACGTGTCGCCCGCTGTCGCAAATGTAACCGGGATGCTGCCTGAAGCCGGACAAGTGAATGTGACGCCTGCAGCCGCAGCTGCAGATAAGCTGATCGTTGGTGTCATGGAGGGAGTTGTGAGTGTATAATCTCCAAGCACGTCCGTGACTCCTACTGAATAACCGGAAGCGCTCACGATGACGCCGCCAAATCCATTCTCCCCGGCGTCCTGGATACAGTTTCCGTTAAGATCTCTGTATACCCGCCCCTTCACTACATTGTCGCATCCAAGATCCGACACTCCTGTCACCACATTTCCGGTACATCCCGTTGCATCAGTTACGATACAGGTGTATGTCCCGGCAGTTAATCCGGTGGCAGTTGGCGTTGTTTGCACCGGTAAGGTATTCCAGAGATATGAAAAAGGCATTGCTCCGCCTAAGCCTGTAGCGGTCGCAGTTCCCATCGACGAGCAATGAACGGGCGTAGATGCCGCAATTCCGTATACACTGATGGAACTGCTAAGGAAATAGGTATGACTTACATTACAGCCAGCAGCATCGGAGACCGTAAGCGTGTAATTGCCATAAGTTGTAACCGAAGGAAGATCTTCTGATGTTGCTCCGTTGCTCCAGGAATAAGAAAACGCCGGAGTTCCGCCGGTAACAGAAACATAGATGTATCCACTGGTTCCGGCAATACAGCTGATGCCATTCAGGCTATCGAGCGCGATCACAGGAGGGTTGAGATAACCTACTGTGTCCAGCAGGTTAATGATACAGCCATTTACATCTTTGATCCCGACCGTAAAAATACCGGTGCCCAATCCTGTATAGCTGGTTGCTGAAGTAAAAGCTCCGCCGTTCAGAGAATACTGATACGGTGGAACGCCACCGGTTACTGTCCCAATATTGATCGCTCCGGTGCTTGCGGAACAGCTTGTATTTGTTACGGAAACCGCGGCCGATACCGGTCCCGAATTATTGCTGACAACCGCAAAACTGTTTGCCGGACAGCCAAATGCATCGGTAACCGTTACGCTGTATGTGCCCGCACATAATCCGCTGAGGGTAGGTGTTGTAGCGCTCATCGGTGACCACGAATAACTATAAGGTGGTGCACCTCCGGTTGCGGTAGCTGTTGCGCTTCCGTCGCATGCACCGCAGGATGCATTCGTTGTGCTTACGGTTACGGAGGGCACGGTAACGTACCCGACATTAACGGATTGATTTCCTGCACAGCCTGCACCACTTGTCGCCGTAACGGTATATGTTCCGGGACAAAGCGCCGAAGGTGATGCAATCGTGGAAGTATACGCTGCCGGACCGGTCCAGCTATAGCTCATCGCACCGGTAGTGGTATTGCTGATACTTCCGTTACATGCGCCACAGCTTGCGGGATTAGGAGTAACTACTATGGCGGGAGAAACATTGACCGTTACAGTTGCGAGAGCTGTTCCAACGCAGCCTCCGGTATTACCTGTAACCGTATAGCTTGTTGTGGTTGCAGGAGTGACATTTAAAGGGTTCGTAGCGCCTCCGGGACTCCAGGTATAGGTCATTGCTCCTGCAGCTGTGAGAACTGCGGTTTGACCGGAGCAGATCGTCGCTGAATTTACCGTAACAACCGGGCTCGGAGTAACTGTAACGGTGCTAAATGCTGATGCTGTGCAGCCGTGAGAATCCGTGACAACGACCATATAAGTAGTTGTTCCAAGCGCAGGTCCTGATGTGCCGGCACAGGTTGGACAGCTCAAAGAAGCAGAAGGCGTCCAGCTATAGGCATAGGGCGCTGTTCCACCGCTGGGAACGGCATTTAAAAAGAACAGCGCTCCCGAGCAAAAGGTTCCTCCGCCTGTAATACTGACCGTTAATAACGTCGGCTGAGTGATGCTGATCGTGTAAGCTGCAGTGCTCATATCCGCGCTGTCAACCGCCGTAACCGTATATGAACCGGCACACAAGCCGGAAATACTTTGTGTAGAAGCAGTATAACCTGACGGACCGGCCCAGGAATATCCATAAGGTCCGATACCTCCCGAAGCGTAACCGGTCGCGCTTCCGTTACAAAGTCCGTTGCAGGATACATTTGTAGCTGTTGCAGTGGCAACATGCCCGCTTGCAAATGCGTGCAGGCTTCCAGCTATCAGGATTGCTGCGGAAATAATTAGTTTTTTCATGGGAGAGAGCGCTGAGTAATTAAGACTTATCTTTTAATAAGTTTCGTTTGGGTAGGTTCGGAGAAAGGAGTTTTGGTCTTTCTTTGTGTCAAGATGTTTTTACGTCTGCTTTGGTTGCACTCCAGCACCAAAAAAGACTTCTGCACAATGAACTATATTGATATTTTGCTCTGTATCCCGCTTGTCTGGGGCCTCTACAAAGGCTTTACCAAAGGACTGATCATTGAAGCCGCAACGCTGGTGGCTTTTAGTTTCGGCGTCTGGGGAGGGATCCATTTTTCGGACTATATCGCGCTGAAGATCAAGGACGGTTTCGGCTGGGATTCTCCTTATCTGCCGATCGTATCATTCGCGCTTACTTTTCTGTCTATCATTATTCTCGTTTATTTTATTGCGAAGATGGTTCAGCGGATGGCGGATGGGATGGCTCTCAGCGTGATCAATAAGATCGGCGGAGCAATTTTCGGAGCATTGAAATTTGCTTTGATCATGAGCGTTGTGATCTTTATGATCGATGCGGTTGAAGAGAGTTATCCGATGATCTCATTTAAAACAAAAGAAGAATCGCTTTTGTATCGCCCTGTTGGAAAGATTGCACCGACGCTCATTCCCGCCCTCAATAAGAGTAAAGTGGCAGAACTGCTTCCTAAGCCTGAAGAGACGATCGACATCCGGATCGACCCAGCCGATCTGAAAAAACCGGAAGTGAAGGTGAAGGTGAAAGACAAAAAATAAAAGACCCGCATTTCTGCAGGTCTTTCTAAATATCAATTGTTCCTGATCACTATCCGGCCAATGCTTCTGCACCACCCACGATCTCGAGGATCTCGTTTGTAATTGCAGCCTGGCGGGCTTTGTTGTAGGTCAATTTCAATTCTTTGATCAACGCCGATGCATTATCTGTCGCTTTATGCATTGCGGTCATCCTTGCTCCATGCTCTGCAGCGTAGGAATCCAGCAAAGCTTTAAATAACTGGGTCTTCAATGAGCGGGGAATCAGATCCTGCACAATGAATTCTTTGTTCGGTTCAAAGATATACTCGGTCGTTTTTCCTTTTTTTCCTTCTGCAGGAGGCATCACCGGTAGAAACTGCTCTGCAACTACTTCCTGTACGGCTGCATTCTTAAACTGATTGTAGATCAGCTCTACCTTGTCAAATTCCCCGTTTGCAAATCCCTGCATGATCTTATCTGCGACAGGCGCTACGTTTGCAAAAGTAAGGTGATCGAACAGCTCGTTCAATCCGCGCGGAAGATCCGAGCCCACGATGCCGTATTCTGTTCTTTTGAAAAAATCTCCGGCTTTTTTTCCGATGCAAAGCACACTTACTTTTGCGCCTTTGTATTCTTCACGTGCCTTGCGGCCTGCCATCTTCAGAACGTTTGCGTTGAATCCGCCGCATAAACCACGATTGGAGGTGATCACCACAAGTAATACAGTTTTCACCGAGCGCTGATTCGAATAAACTCCTTCCGAGCTGCCAAGACTTGCGCTCAGGTTCTCCAGGATCTCTTTCAGCTTGCTTGCATAAGGACGCATTTGCGTGATCGCATCCTGTGCACGGCGCAACTTCGCAGCGCTCACCATCTTCATCGCGCTGGTGATCTGCTGTGTAGAGCCTACCGATACGATACGGTTACGAACCTCTTTTAAATTTGCCATCTTCTACAATTGTTGAGTTGACGATTTTGTGAATCGGAGAGCTAATTCTTTCCATTCACAAAATCTCCAATTCTCTAATTTATTTATAGTTTGCTGAAAGGTCCTTCGCAACTGCTTCGAGCACATTGGTGATCTCGTCAGTGAATTTTCCTGCTTTCAGGTCGTTCAATATATTTTTGTGCTTTGATTCCAGGAAAGAAATGTATTCTGTCTCAAATTCTTTCACTTTATTGATCGGAACATTTCTCAATAATCCTTTTGTACCACAATAGATGATCGCGATCTGCTGTTCTACACGGAAAGGTGCGAACTGCGCCTGCTTAAGGATTTCCACGTTACGTGCACCTTTATCGAGCACCGATTTGGTTGCAGCATCGAGGTCGGAACCGAACTTGGAGAATGCTTCCAGCTCGCGGTATTGCGCCTGGTCAAGCTTCAATGTTCCGGCAACTTTCTTCATCGACTTGATCTGAGCGTTACCTCCTACGCGTGATACGGAGATACCCACGTTGATCGCAGGACGGATACCGGCGTTGAACAGGTTCGACTCAAGGAAGATCTGTCCGTCAGTGATGGAGATCACGTTTGTAGGAATGTATGCAGAAACGTCGCCTGCCTGTGTTTCAATAATAGGAAGCGCTGTCAGTGATCCTCCTCCTTTTACGATATCCTTGATGGAATCAGGAAGGTCATTCATGTTCTTTGCGATCGCATCGTTCGCGTTGATCTTCGCTGCACGCTCGAGCAAACGGCTGTGCAGGTAGAATACGTCACCAGGATATGCCTCACGTCCCGGAGGGCGGCGAAGAAGCAGGGAAACCTCGCGGTAAGCAACCGCTTGTTTTGACAGATCATCATAAATGATCAGAGCCGGACGGCCGGTATCACGGAAAAATTCACCGATCGCAGCACCTGCGAAAGGAGCGTAAAACTGCATTGGAGCAGGATCCGATGCTGTTGCAGAAACGATGACCGTATATGCCATTGCACCTTTCTCTTCCAGTACACGCTGGATATTCGCAACAGTGGAACCTTTTTGTCCGATTGCCACATAGATACAGAAAACAGGCTGACCTGCTTCATAGAATTCTTTCTGGTTGATAATGGTATCGATCGCTACCGCCGTTTTACCTGTCTGGCGGTCGCCGATGATCAACTCCCGCTGACCGCGGCCGATAGGGATCATTGCATCCACCGACTTCAAGCCGGTCTGCAACGGCTCGTTAACCGGCTGACGGTAAATTACCCCCGGTGCTTTACGCTCCAGCGGCATCTCGTATGTTTTCCCGGTGATCGCACCTTTCCCGTCGATCGGGTTACCCATCGTGTCCACTACGCGGCCAAGAAGACCTTCTCCTACATTCAGGGAAGCGATCTTTCCGGTACGTTTTACAACATCACCTTCTTTAATATCATTTGATGAACCGAGCGTTACAGCACCTACGTTATCTTCTTCCAGGTTCAGTACGATCCCTTTCAATCCGTTCGCGAACTCGATCAGCTCTCCCGACTGTACTTTAGAAAGTCCATAGATCCGTGCAATACCATCACCTACTTGCAGTACGGTACCTACTTCTTCCAATTCCTGCTCGGATTTGAACCCGGATAATTGTTGTCTTAAAATTGCAGATACTTCTGCCGGTTTTACTTCTGCCATCTTCTGTTAGTTTATTTGTTCACTTGTTAATTTGTTCACTCGTTGGCCACTCAGTTCCTTTACCAATGTACAAGTGAACCAGTTTACCAATGAACTATTTTAAAATTCTTTAATGAATGGATTCTCGTTGAACGTCCTCTTCATCATCTTCAGCTTGCGGGCGATACTTGCATCTACCTGCTTGTCGCCTACGCGTAGTATAAATCCGCCGATGATATCTTTATCGATCTTTTCTTCCAGCACCACTTCGTTCTGCCCGCTTCCTTTCACAAGCTCCATCACTTTTTTACGGGTAGTTTCATCAATTCCGTTTGCCGTGGTCACCACCGCAGTAAGGATCTTCTTTTTCTCTTTATACTGGTTGATGAACTCGCTTGTGATCTCCGCCAGGTAGATCTCTCTTTTTTTGTCGGTGATCAGGCGCACGAAGGCATCGGTTACCTTATTCAGCTTTCCTGCAAATACTTCCTTCAGCACTGCCTGCTTCTTGTCCGTTTTGATGATCGGGCTCTTCAGGAAAGTGACAAAATCATGATTCTCATTACATACACCTGCGATCAGCTTCATATCTGCATACGCCTGCTCCAGCACTCCCTGCTCTGTTGCCAGATCGATGAATGATTTCGCGTAACGTGATGCTGCTCTTGTTCCTTGCATTTTATATTGTTGTTGGTTGTCTGTTGTCAGTTGTTTGCCCTTACAACAAACGATTAGTAACTAACAACTAGTTCAGGTTAACGTCCTTCAATAATGTATTTACCAGTGTCTTCTGCTTTTCGTCAGAAGAAAGCTCCGATTTCAGGATCTTTTCAGCGATCTCGATCGATAGTGTTGCAACCTGGTTCTTCAGATCAGTGATCGCAGCCATTTTTTCATTCTGGATGTTCTCACGTGCAATCGCAAGCAAGCGATCTCCTTCTTTTGTTGCTAACCCCTTTGCTTCTGCGATCATTTTCTCGCGGATATCGCGGGCATCTTTCAGCATCTGATCACGTTCTGCTCTTGCTTCATTCAGGATCCGCTCGTTGTTGGACTGCAGCGCTTTCATCTCTTCTTTTGCTTTTTCAGCTGAATCCAATGCGTTCTGAATGGAAGTCTCTCTTTCATTCAACATGTTAAGAATCGGTTTCCAGGCAAACTTCTTAAGGATCCAGAAAATGATACCAAAAGAAAGAAGCATCCAGAAAATAAGACCAAACGCGGGTTGTACTAATTGCATTTTTATTGAGTTATAAGTTGTGAATTACGAGTTTCAATTGTTTTAAGATCAGTGCTGCAACCAACCGTTGCAGCACTGAAATTTGTTTTCGGATTACTTCAGGAAGATTACGAGAAGTCCGATTACCATTGCGAAGAATGCAGCACCTTCAACAAGAGCAGCCGTAAGAATCATGTTCGAACGGATGTCATTGATTGCCTCCGGCTGACGAGCGATAGATTCTAACGCTGATCCGCCGATGCGGCCGATACCGATACCTGCACCAACTGCAGCTAAACCTGCACCTAAGCCAGCGATACCGTAACCGATACCGATGTTTGGTCCAAATGTTTCAGCTGAAGTCAATAAAATAGATGATAACATAGTATTGTGTTTTAATTTTCTCCCGGTATAATTCTGCTGCCGGAAGTTACAGCAGTAATGTCAATTAGAAATTTCTATGGCTGTCGTGATCGTCAACATGGTTATGCACATCATGTCCTTCATCTTTCGCTGCTCCGAAGTACATCGCAGCAAGCAGCGTGAACACATATGCCTGCAGAAATGCGACCAGCAATTCCAGCATGCCCATAAAGATCGTAAACGCAACGGAGAAAACTCCAACACCATATCCCAGTCCTGTATTCATCTCGGCAAATATGAAGATCAGACTGAAGAAAGATAATGCAATGATGTGACCCGCCATGATATTCGCAAAAAGTCGGATCATCAGTACAAATGGCTTCAGGAACATTCCGAAGATTTCAATTGGTGTAAGCAGTACCAATACTCCGACAGGAACTCCCGGCATTGCAAGAATGTGTTTCCAATAATTCCAGTTTGCACTCAGCACCGTGATCACAAATACGATTGCAGCAAGCGTAAGTGCCACGGAAATGTTCCCGGTTACATTCGCTCCTCCCGGCATGAATGGGATCAATCCAAGCAGGTTGCTGATGAAGATAAAGAAGAACACTGTCAGCAGAAAAGGCAGAAATTTCTGATAGCGTTTGTCGCCGATCGCCGATTTTGCGATATCGTCTCGGACAAAAATGATCAATGGCTCCAGAAGGCTCTGCATTCCTTTCGGCGCTTTGCCCGGATTACGCTTATACGACTTCGCCGCGGAAATAAACATCCAGAGCATCAGCCCGAATGTGAACAGGATCGAAAGAACATTTTTAGTGATCGAAATATCATAAAGACCTTTGGTCACTTCTTCGTTTACGGTTGCTGATGCGGCATCCACCTCATCCATTTCATCTACTGCAACAATGTGGTTTTCTTCCAGCTTATATCCATTGTAGGTTTTTTCACCGTGGTGAAATCTGCTTGACATGAACACGGATAGTCCGCGGGCTTTCGAATAAACAATTACAGGAAGCGGAACAGAGATTGGATTTTTTTCGTCACCGGCGATGTGCCAGTCATGTGCATCTGTGATGTGACCGATGATGAGCTCACCGGCATTGAACTTTTCACTTTTTTCTTCCGATGCAGTTCCCTGCGTAACAGGACGCTTGTTTTCAACTTTATTATCCGGATCGTATGCTGCCGCAGAAAGGCTGGTAAAAATCAGTACAAAAAGGATCGAAAAATGCTTGAAAATATTGGTTCTATTCGCCATTGCACAAAATACGTTACACTGTTTTTCAAATTCGGGTGCAAATGTATGTAATGATACCCTAAATTGGAAATAAAACAGGCCTTTTTTTTGAGCAATTCTATCAATCTGAAAATGCGAATTATAAAGGGCGGGTTATAGCCGACAAATGCTTACTTTTTGAAATGGCGGATCAACGTAACTACTTCAAATCCACTGTATAAAAAATAACTGATGAGGAAGCAGATGATAAAACCCTGTGCAGTGTCGCGGGAAGCTAATCCATATGCAATGATGATCAGCAGGTAACCGAATAATTTCATCGCGGTCATCCCCATAAAATTAGTCACGAACTTCCTCGGATCTCTGGCAGAAGCCCGGACAAGAATTACATGGATCAGCGCGGAAGTGACGATAAAAAAAAGCCAGATCGCCCACCACAGGTCCGTTTGAAAATGCACCGAAGCAACGTGCTGCCAGAGCAGCAGGACGCCCAGTGTAAAAAGGGAAAAGACCGCCAGTTTCAGGAAAAAGGGACCGAATTTATGCGCCATTATTTTTTAAGAAAATCCTTGATGAAATACCAGATGGCCAGGAAAACCGAAGCCAGGGAAAGTACGATAGTAAAAACCGGGAATTTCAGGCCCAAATGCCTGTCGAGCAGCACGCCTCCGTATGTTCCGCCTCCGATGATCACCACCATGGTAATGCCCATCCCGGAATACTTCAAATAGCTGTTAGGCTGTTTTTTCGGAAAGTGCGGCTTCTGTTCGCTCACCTTTGATGTCTTTAATTACTCCTCCCATGCTGCAGGATCCGGAAAAGGTAGCACCCGGCTCAACTGCAATCTTGTTGGTGATAATATCCCCGATCAGCTTCGCGGAGGCTTTTAACGACAATAGTTCTGCCACCCCGATCTTTCCTTTCAGCGTCCCCGAAATATCCGCGTTCTGGCAAATGATCTCCCCTTCCACGCTTCCGGAAGCGCCGATCACCAGCTTGCCCTTCACATTGATGGTCCCGGTAAGCGATCCGTCGATCCTCATGTCGCCGTTGGTGGTGATATCTCCTTCAATTGTGGTGCCGGCACCGATCAGGTTAACTGACTGGCTGTCCGAAGCTGCGTTTTTTGCCATGGAATTATTGAACATTTTGACTGAAATTTAAGCTGTTTTGGGGTAAAACTAATCAAATTCTGACAAAAAGCATAGAAAATCAGTAGTTTTGAGTGAAAAACTGCTCATAATCGCTGATATTTTTGTCTTTATAAAAGATCGAATAGTTTTCTGACGAGATTACAAACATGTGATATGTACCCGGCACAAGGTCGGTAAACAGGTCTTTTTTCGGACTCATTGCATTGAAATAGGCCATTGCTTTGTCCTTTCCGTCGAAACTCTTCACATTGATCATCTGGTGGCCGGCATCGAGGAAAAGACTGGTGATCGAGATATCCGCAGTGCTGAAGGACTCCGCGTTAAAGTCCGAAAGCTTTGTCTTGAACTTGTTCAGGTCGCCTTTGCCATTTTCGACAATGATCAGGCAATAATATTCTCCGTCTTCTCTGAAAACGAATTTAGCCTTTTTCGCTGCAACGGCTGCAGCAGTATCCGCCGCTGTCGCTATCGTCGGATTCCTTTGCTTCTTGATCGCATCCAGCATTTCCTGAGCCTTATCCTTTACCGGCTCTTTCGGATATTTGATCACAACCTGCTGAAGCGCGCTTTCAAATGCGTTGATATCCTGCGTGTGACCTACACACAGCGCTTTAAGGAACGCGAACTGCGGCATCAGCTTGCTCTTGGAATACAATGAATCTGCGCGTTTACAATTCGCATATGTTTCATCATACCTGCCCTGTGAGAACAGATCGTAGGTTTCCGTATAGAATTGCTCCACCTGGCTCTTGCTTGCTGCGATATCGCCTGCCGCATCAGGATTCTTGATGATCTTTACGTAATCCGACTCGGGATATTCCCGGAACAGAATGTCCTTATAGTAATCCGATTTCGGAATGTTATTCATTGCAAGGTAGATCCGGTACAGCTGGTAGTAGGACGTCTGCTTATATTTGTTTTCCGGGAAACGCCTCAGAAGTTCCTCAAATGTTTCTACGGACTTCTGATTGTTTTGTAATTGCTCTTTATAGAT
The DNA here is from genome assembly GCA_045805205.1 of Bacteroidia bacterium. Taxonomy (GTDB): domain Bacteria; phylum Bacteroidota; class Bacteroidia; order 2-12-FULL-35-15; family 2-12-FULL-35-15; genus 2-12-FULL-35-15. Next base: position 84,448 of record JBJMLR010000011.1, read on the forward strand.
GGAACCTACATTGTAATAAGCATCGACGATCCTGATATTGGATTTTGCAAAATCGTCGGGCGTAGAAGGAATACTTTTGAGATAATAGTTCCTGTCCTTTTTGTTGGTCGATCCCTTGACCGGCTTTTTTCCGTCTGACGCAAGCACCGTTGAATCACCCTGGGCTTCAGTGCTCTCCTCTGCATTCTCATTTGCGATCACCGCATCTTTTTCACTTCTTCTCCAGTTATCTTCCAGCTTCCTTGTTCCCCATTTCTTGGTGAACTCGCCTACACCGAAACTCACGGTTGAGGGGTTATAAAAATACCATGCGCTGGAAGCTCCGGTAACAGTGGTTGTTGGTGTCTGAGGATTATTTGCGAAATTCTGCTGCTGCTGAAGCTTTTCTTCTTCCTTCCGTTTGTCTTCTTCCTCGATCTTCGAGATCATTTTATCGATCGCGTTAAAACGATCTCTTTCTGTCATGTGGCCGAGGTTCTGCAGGCTATCTTCGAGTGCGATGATATTGAGATTGGTGACCAATGCCGTAAGGCTTTTTTTCTTCTCGTTGATCTCGTTGTAATTCGGATAGTCCTTCGGAAGAACGCTCATGGTGCTGTCGTAATTCGCCTGTGCATTCGGGTAATCCGGGCGATCGAAATAAATATCGGCTCTTTTCAGATAGGAAAGTGCCTTCTGTGTATTGTTGCCCGCGCTCGCTTTGATCGACTTGTCGAGGTAGACCAATGCCTGCGGAATATTCTTTTCGCGCTGCTCGATATCAGCCAGTGCGTAGTAGATCTGATCCTGGAACTCGATATTCTTGTCGTCCCTCAGCATGCGCATCAGCTGTTTCTTGATCGCTTTGCTTCCGCCGGAGCTGATATCATAGAGCTTCGCACGATTGATCTGGGCATTGAATGCCATGTCGTATGAAGGGTGAAGTCCCGGTACCATCCCATAATACTGCGACGCTTTTTGCTTGTCGCCGAGCTTCTCATAGATCTGCGCCAGGACATACGTATAGCGGGCTTTCGTCGGCTTATTTTTTGTAAGTGCGATCGCCTTCACAAGGTATTTTATGGAAGGAGAGTAGTCTTCCCGCTTAATGTAATAATCTGCCGTTACGGCATTCAGCTCCCGCTGAAATACACGGTCGGTAGGAAAATCAGTGGCATTGCGGATCTCGTCCAGCTTTTCTTCCGACAGCGAGAAGCTGCCGATCTCATTATCGGTACGGATCGCCCAAAGCATGCCTGTATATTTCGCTTTGGGGTTCGGATAGATCTTCGCTACGTATTCGAATGCTTCCAATGCAGAAAAGAGATCGCGCTTGTAAAAATGCGCCTTCCCGATCAAAACGTAGTTCTCATCGATCCATTTGCAGGCATTCGGAATTTCCTTTTTTGATTTTTTCTCAGTGATGGTGTGGCGTTGAATTACCACCGAGGATTTCTTGATGGTTTTATCGAGATCCCCGTAATAGTTTTTCGCGTTGGAATTGTCAGTGTAGATAAATAATGGAATGAGCTTCGAGAAATCGTCCTTATTTGCTTTCTCGATCTTCTTAACGGTTTCCTTGATGTTCTCGTTGGAATAATAATAGCCGTTATAGCGGGCGGTCATATTATGCCAGCCGCGATGAAGGAATGTGTTCTTATTGGTTTTACAGGCAGAGAGGAATAATAAACCCGCAGCAATCGTACACAGTGAAAAATAGTATCTGTTCTTATATCCCATTCACAAAAATTTCCTCGTTATTCGTTACGCACTTCGGCCTAACACTAAATAACAGCGGAAAGACAAAAATATTTCATTTTTGTTAAAAAACCGCATAAATATTCAATATTCAGTCGTTGCAGGTCTTAATTGGTGGCCTCTACAACCAAAATAAATTGCGATATTTGCGGGTGACTCCAGATAGAAGGGCAAACAGATGGCCGAACAAAAGGAAAATAAGCGAAACCTGCTCCAGCGTTTGCGTCACCGCTACCGGCTGGTAGTGATGAATGACGATACGTTCGAGGAGAATTTTTCGCTTCGTCTCACTCCGCTTGGATTCCTCATACTTCTTGGAAGCATCACCATTATCATGACCATACTTGTCACCTCTCTCATCGCCTTTACACCCATCCGGGAGTATATTCCCGGCTATGCAGATGTGGGAATGCGCCGTGAGCTGATCAATATGGCGATGCGTTCCGACTCGCTGGAGCAGGCGCTCGTCGAGCAGAACCTTTTCAACCAAAATATCACAAATGTGTTGAAAGGCAACATCAGGGCGGACAGCACAGGAAGCAAGCCGAATAAGAACAAAGATTACGAAAAGGTCAAACTCGGCGCTTCCGCGAGCGAAGCCGCACTCAAGCAGCAGATCGAATCACAGGATCAGTACAGCCTGGCATATGGAACGGAAAGCAGCAAAAGCGGGATCAGCAATTTCTTTTTCTTTACCCCGCTGAAAGGTATTGTTTCCGATCAGTTCAATGCAAAGGAAAGGCACTACGGGGTAGATATTGTTGGTCCTGAAAATGAACCGATCAAAGTGGCATTGGATGGAACGGTGATCCTCTCCACCTGGTCGTCGGAAACCGGCTATACGATAAGCGTTCAGCACTCGAATAATCTCGTATCCGTTTACAAGCACAATTCCGTGCTTCTCAAAAAAGCAGGTGATTTTGTGAAAGCCGGGGAAGCCATTGCGATCATCGGGAACTCGGGCGAGCAAACCACCGGACCGCATTTACATTTTGAATTGTGGTATAACGGAACAGCGATCGATCCGCAAGGGTATATGGTATTTTAATGTGCAAATTAGTTGATGTGCAGATGTGCAAATGAAAGAAAAAACCAACGTAGCAATTTTAGGTTCCACCGGTTCCATCGGAACACAGGCGCTGGATGTGGTACGTGCCCATCCTGATGCTTTTAGCGTAGAGGTGCTTACCGGGAACGGGAATGCGGATCTTCTGATAAAACAAGCATTGGAGTTCGATCCGAACACGGTTGTGATCGCGGATGAAAGCAAGTACAAATACGTTAAGGATGCACTCGCATCTGCCGACATAAAAGTTTTCGCAGGAAATAAGGCCATTGCCGACACGGTAACAATGGAGAGCATCGACATCGTTCTCGCAGCGATCGTCGGCTATGCCGGACTGGAATCTACACTTTCCGCGATCAGGGCGGGAAAACAAATTGCACTTGCAAACAAGGAAACGCTCGTGGTTGCCGGAGATATTGTCACAGCGCTGGCAAAAGAAAAAGGCGTCAATCTTTATCCTGTTGATTCCGAACATTCAGCTATTTTCCAATGCCTCGCGGGTGAGTTTCACAACCCGATTGAAAAGATCTACCTGACTGCATCGGGCGGGCCGTTCCGTGGCAAGGACCGCATTTTTCTGGAAACAGTAAAGAAAGAGCAGGCACTGAAACATCCGAACTGGGAGATGGGCGCGAAGATCACTATTGATTCTGCATCATTGATGAATAAAGGGTTGGAAGTGATCGAGGCAAAATGGCTCTTCGGACTGAAAGCAGAGCAGATCGACGTGATTGTACATCCGCAAAGCATTATCCATTCCATCGTTCAATTCCGCGACGGCAGCATGAAAGCACAAATGGGATTGCCCGATATGAAATTGCCGATCCAGTATGCGCTCGGTTATCCGAACAGGATCAAATCGGATTTTCCGCGCTTCGATTTTATGAACTATCCCCAGCTTACATTTGAAAAAGCAGATATCAAAACATTTCGTAACCTTGCATTGGCTTTTGAAGCGATGAACAAAGGCGGAAACGCGGCCTGTATCCTGAACGCCGCGAATGAGGTTGCAGTGGCAGCGTTTTTGAATGACAGGATCGGATTCCTGCAAATGAGCGACGTAGTGGAAGATGCTTTGCAAGCCATTGCCCATATTCAGAAGCCGACATACGAAGATTACGTCATTACCGATCAGGAAACGAGAAAGGTTGCAGAAGGAAAAGTTCAAAGTTTAAAATTGAAGATTCAACATTGAATCGCGTAAAAAATAATTCACGCAGAGGCACTGAGAGCGCAGAGAAAAATAAATAAACGAATTGACAATAAATGCACGTTGAACTGCTACATCCGCGTTCCATACACAGATTTTGTAAATTAGTAAAAACAGTATTTCGTAAATGGGAATTTTAGTCCAGATAACACAATTCATTTTAAGCCTTTCCATTCTTATTGTCCTGCATGAGCTTGGGCATTTCATTCCGGCAAGGCTTTTCAAAACAAGGGTAGAAAAGTTCTACCTGTTCTTTGATCCGTGGTTCTCACTTTTCAAAGTGAAGAAAGGTGACACGGAATACGGGATCGGGTGGCTGCCGCTGGGCGGATACGTAAAGATCTCAGGAATGATCGATGAATCGATGGATAAAGAGCAAATGAAGCTTCCTCCGCAGGAATGGGAGTTCCGCTCGAAACCGGCCTGGCAGCGATTGATCATTATGATCGGCGGTGTTACGGTGAATGTGATCCTCGGCATGCTGATCTATGCTTTTGTGCTTTTCAAGTGGGGCGACGTATCGCTTCCAAATCAGAATCTTCCTTACGGTATCGCCTGTGATTCACTTGCAATGAAAATGGGCCTGAAAGACGGTGACAGGATCATGGGCATCGATAATAAAGAAGTTCAGAATTTCAATGCGATACAACCGACCATCGTCCTGGACGGAGCGAAGTCGATACAAGTGCTGAGAGACAACAAGCGTGTGGATATCCCGGTAACTGACGATAACATCAGCCAGCTGGTTAAGAATTTCAAGAGCCCGTTTATTGCTGTGCGGTTTCCTGCCGTGGTCGATTCACTGATCAAAGGACTGCCGGCTGATTCGATGGGCCTGATGAAAGGAGACCGGATCATTGCTATTAACGGAAAACCGACGGACTATTTTCATAGTGTTCAGATGGAAATTGAATCCCATCCTTTTACAGTTGCCCGTCTGACGGTCCTCCGTGGAAACAGCCCGGTCAAATTGTTTGTTCCGGTAAACGGTGATGGCACGATCGGATTCTACCCGGTACCTCCTTCAAAGTATTTAAAATTCGATACGATCAACTACACATTTGCACAATCGATCCCTGCGGGAATCCGGAAGGCGAAGAATACCATCAAAAGCTATGTCAAGCAATTTGCCGTCATCTTTACCGTAAAAGATGCGCACAAGCAGCTGGGTGGCTTTGGAACGATCGCCGGAGCATACACTACTTACTGGGATTGGGAAAATTTCTGGGGCTTTACTGCGTTCCTGAGCATTGTGCTCGCGATCATGAATATTTTACCGATCCCGGCACTGGATGGCGGACATGTGATGTTCTTGCTCTACGAAATTATCACGCGGCGCAAACCGAATGAAAAGCTGATGGAATATGCACAGTACGCCGGAATGTTCCTGCTCGTGGCATTGTTGTTGTACGCCAACGGCAACGACGTGATCCGGCACTTCTTCAAATAATTAAGATGAAAGCCTTCTCCAAATATTGTTTTTTATTTTTTTCCGTGCTGCTGTTCGCCGGTAATATCCTGGCACAGGAAGGAACGCGGACAACCGATCCGAAAGGCAAAGTGATCAGCGGGAAGATCTGCATCATCCCTTTCGAGCCTAAGCTTTACATGAGCGAGATCGACAAAAAGATCAATGAACAGACAAAATGGGATTGGGAAAGTATTCGTGAGAATTTCAGGAGGCAGCTGGATACACAGCTAAAGCTGAAGCTTCAAAGTACAATGCCTGTTGTTTCGTTTTATGCGGACTCTGCAAAAATGGCGAAGGACCTGGAATACACGTACAAGTCGACGAACATTTCTTACGATCTTGTCAGTGATCCGTCACAGGCAACAAAAACCACTCATACACAAACCGGGATCAAGAACGGCCAGGTGATGGTGGAGCAGAACAATGATCAGAAGTTCATGAATACCAAGCTGACGAACACGGAGGTGCTTACGTATCTGAATAAAAAATACGGACCGGAATATTTTGTTTTCGTTAATGAGCTGGATATTAAGAACGATCTGAACTCCTACGATATCAACTCGGACTCCTATCAGCGTGAAATAACGGTTCACTATTCTATTCTCGACAGGAATGGTAAAACGATCAATGCCGGTATTGCGACTTCCCGCTTCTCTTCGAAAGAGAACAATCCCAAAAAAATAATTGCACAGTGCTTTACTCCCATCGCGGCATATATTGCCGGGAAATTTAACGCTGTTGTTAAGCCGGTGACCCCGGAGCCTCCGAAGAAATAAGCTTCAACCCGTCATGACTGAAGCTACCTGCGCCACCGCTATAGCTTTAGCGCACGCGCTCGCAATGACGCTTCAAAACATTCTATATCTTAATTCCGATTCCGATCCTCGCTGAAAAATATTGCGGGAACATCTTCACATCGAAACGTTCAAGGTTCCGGTAGGAAGCAGGAATCGAAGGGTCTTCTTTCTTTTCGCGGTAGAACATCACGTCCGATACACATACCGGCAGGTTCATATCCAGGAAGAACCGGTTCCCGACATACCACGTTAAACGCGGAACAACAAACGCCCTGATGCCAGCGTCCATTCTCGACTCCGGGAACGCTGTCTCAACCCTCGGCTGATAATGATAGTTGTCATAGAAAGGACTCAATGCAAACCCGACTGCAGGAACAAGGCTTCCTGTTTTCTTCTTGGCGAGCACAAGGATATACTCATAGCGGATCGCAGCCGATGTGCGCTGTACCTGGTCACCGGCAATCACCTGCGATGATTTGACGGAATCATTTTCAATCGAGGAGAATGTTCCCGTGTTATCCCACTTCAACTCGGTGAGCTCGATCTCATGAAAATTATTACGTTTCGACTTCCACTGAAAAGCGATCGTCGGATGCAGCAAACGGACATCCTCCGTGGTAACTTTATTGAAATTCATACCGACCGGGAATACCGGCCGGAGGTCTTCATAGTGATCATACGTAGCTATGTTGTACAGCTTGATCCCGAAATGATAATCGGTGTGAGGATTTTGCGCGAGCAGTGCCGCCGCCGTCGCCGACACAATTAGCAAAAGAATAAGTTTTAGTTTCATTTTTGGATTTGTTGGTGATGCCATACAACGGCCGTGGTTTTCAGAAAATTGCAAACTGAAAAATAAAGTTCAGATCCGGGCAACTATCCAAAAATGCTGCGTCTTTTGATCCCGGTAATAAAATAAAGCGAAATAGAACCGTCCAAAAATCAGCCCCGGCAAGGGCTTTTTGATTTTCGTCTAAAAACAGGCTCCCTCCCACCCGAATTTTCATAAATTTGCTATCCCAACAAAATAATTTCAAAAACATTATGGCTGAAACATTGACCTCAAAAAGCTTCGGGATCGAAACGGTCCTGAAAGAATTAGGCATTAAAGAAAATAACTACGGTGCTTCCACCGGATTAAAACATATCCAGACGAAGGGAAAGAAGATCGACTCTTTTTCACCGGTGGACGGGCAACTCATTGGCAGCGTGAATGCGGCTACTGCGGATGACTACGCAGCGGTGATGAAAGTTGCCGACGAAGCTTTTAAAAGCTGGCGGCTGATGCCCGCGCCCAAGCGTGGAGAGATCGTCCGCCAGATCGGGGATGAATTGAGAAAATACAAAGATCCTCTCGGAAAACTTGTTTCCTATGAGATGGGAAAGAGTCTGCAGGAAGGACTTGGCGAGGTTCAGGAGATGATCGACATCTGCGATTTTGCAGTTGGATTATCACGCCAGCTTTATGGACTGACCATGCACAGCGAGCGTCCGATGCACAGAATGTATGAGCAGTGGCATCCTTTCGGCGTTGTCGGGATCATTTCCGCTTTCAACTTCCCTGTAGCGGTATGGAGCTGGAATGCTGCATTAGCATGGGTATGCGGAGATGTCTGCATCTGGAAGCCGAGCTCAAAAACTCCGCTGTGCGCGATCGCCTGCCAGAATATTATCGGTACGGTTCTTAAGAATAATAATATTCCTGAAGGCGTAAGCTGCCTGGTTGTCGGCAATGAAAGCGGCGACCTGATCAATAACGACAAACGCATTCCATTGGTATCCTTTACCGGTTCAACGCGTATCGGAAGACACGTATCAAAATCGGTAGCAGAGCGTTTCGGAAACACGATCCTGGAATTGGGAGGAAACAACGCGATCATTGTGTCGCAACACTCTGACCTGAACATGGTGCTCGTAGGATCCGTATTTGGTGCAGTTGGAACAGCCGGACAGCGTTGTACATCCACCCGTCGCCTCATCATCCACGAAAGCGTTTACGATAAAACCGTGGAGGTGATCAAAAATGCATACGGACAGCTGAAGATCGGAAATCCGTTGGATCCGAAGAATCACGTGGGTCCGCTGATCGATAAAAATGCGACCGTTGATTACCTGAACGCAATTGAAAAAGCAAAACAGGAAGGCGGAAAAGTGATCGTTGAAGGCGGCGTACTCTCCGGTGACGGATATGAAAGCGGATGCTATGTGAAACCTTGCGTGATCGAAGCGAAAAACGAATATCACATTGTGCAGGAAGAAACGTTTGCTCCGATCCTGTACGTAATGAAATATAAAACAATAGACGAAGCGATCGCTATGCAGAACGGCGTTCCACAAGGATTATCTTCTTCGATCTTTACAACCAATATGCGTGAAATGGAATTATTCCTTTCCCACGCCGGATCGGATTGCGGAATTGCCAACGTGAACATCGGAACAAGCGGCGCAGAGATCGGCGGGGCATTTGGAGGTGAAAAAGAAACAGGCGGCGGACGTGAATCGGGATCGGATTGCTGGAAAGCATACATGCGCAGGCAAACGAACACGATCAATTATGGTACGAATCTCCCGCTGGCGCAAGGGATCAACTTTAACATTTGATCATTCGTAATTTCATCTGAAAAAACTTATCTTTATTACCGATTCATGTTAAAATCGGACCACATATTCAGAAGCGGAGCAATACTACTTGTTTCGCTTTTGTTTTTTCTGAACGCTACTGCAAATGTGATTCCCCAAGGGTTCTATAAGGCACAATTGCAGCTCAACGATTCTACCGTGCTTCCATTTTCCTTCGAAGTAAAATACGATGCCGAGACGTATACAGTAACATTTATTAACGGCGAGGAACGCATTTCCACGAGTGAAATAGCGGTTCGGAAGGATTCTGTTTTTATACGTATGCCCGTGTTCGATTCTGAATTCAAAATCCGGATGGAAGAAGGTAACGCAATGACCGGATTATGGATCAACCACGCGCGAAAAGACAAGAATGTAATTCCCTTCAGGGCAATAAAAGTGCAGCCGGATGGAGTTTACACTAAAAAAACTGATTCGATCTTTCATGCAAACAGCGCCTATGAAGTGACCTTCAGCGAAAATTCGAAAGACAGCTACAAGGCAAAAGGAGTTTTCAGAGAATGGAACTTTTCATATACCAGCGGCACCTTTCTTACAGAGACTGGTGATTATCGTTATTTGTCGGGAACGAGATCGGGAGACAATTTCTCAATGTCGTGCTTCGATGGCTCTCATGCTTTTCTGTTCACGGGCAAAGTAAAAGGTGATAGCATTGTTGAAGGGCATTTCTATTCCGGCGCTCACTGGCATGAGCCCTGGGTTGCAAAACGCAATGATACATTTGAATTGCGAGATCCGGATTCTCTGACCTATATGAAGCCGGGATTTACGAAAGTAGATTTCAGCTTTAAAAATCTGGAAGGAAAAACTGTTTCGCTCAGCGATGAAAAATATAAAAATAAAGTTGTGCTGATTCAGATCATGGGCAGCTGGTGTCCGAATTGCATGGACGAAACAAAATTCCTTGCTCCGTTTTATGATAAATATAACAGACAAGGACTTGAAGTGATCGGTTTGGCTTTTGAGCGGACGGATGATTTTAACAAAGCAGTGGCGAATGTTTCGCGGTTGAAAACAAGGTTCAATGCGAATTACGATTTCCTCATTACGATGAAAACAGGAGCGCAGCAGGCGTCGGATGCTCTACCGATGCTGAATGGAATCATGGCTTTTCCGACTACCATTTATATCGACAAAAAAGGAGTAGTGAGAAAGGTCTATACCGGATTCAGTGGTCCGGCTACCGGTCATGCTTACACAAAGTATGTTGAGGATACCACAAACTTTGTCGAAAAACTGCTGAGAGAGTGATGACATGTAAGCTCCTACGGAGCTGATGGTATCCTTTTGGTGTAGGTTGCAGACAGCAAACTCGTTCGGAGCCGATGTATCCTTCGGGTGATTTTTTGGAAACAGCAAGCTCCGCTGGAGCTGATGGCACCCGTTGAGCGATTTATTTTTTTGGTTGGAAACAGCAAGCTCCGCTGGAGCTGGTGGTACCTTTGGGTGATTTTACTTTTTGGGTTGGAAACAGCAAGCTCCGCTGGAGCTGGTGATACCCGTTGGGCGATTTATTTTTTTGGTTGGAGACAGCAAGCTCCGCTGGAGCTGGTGGTACCCTTTGGGTGATTTATTTTTTTGGTTGGAGATAGCTAGCTCCGCTGGAGCTGGTGGTACCCGTTGGGCGATTTATTTTTTAGGTTGGAAACAGCAAGCTCCGCTGGAGCTGGTGGTACCTTTGGGTGATTTTACTTTTTGGGTTTTTTCTCCATAAGATTCAGGATCTTTTTCAGATAGTTTACTTCGTTGATCAATATTTCGTTTTGCTTTTCAAGACTACGGATCTGCTCAAGAAAGCTCAAGCCTTCTTTTCTGTATTCTTTTTGATCGGAGTAGAGCGAAAAAAAATCGACGTGCAGAATGAGTCCGATCTTATTCAACAAAGCGGTATCGATACTCTCTCTTTCAAAAATATCATACACTACATTACGGCTTCGGTTGATCTTTCTGGCAAAAGTACTTATAGACATATCCTGTCTATAGAGTTCTTCTTTGATCTTTTTACCGATGTGAATAGCCATATCCAAAGATAGGCTCGCGCCTAGTAAGTTCTTTTCAGGCTTCGTATCATAAAACAGTACAATTATGTAACATTTTATCATACATTTTTTGGAGATGTATTATTTTTGTATTACATTTGTATTATAATCTAATACAACCCTGGCTGCTCCACAGGGATTATAAAACCTTATAATCCTCTGCATGAAATTTCTCGAATATCAGGAAAAGCTGGATCAATTATCCAAGCTTATTTCAAATTCCAGTACGGGCTCTCCTTCTGAACTGGCGCGGCGTTTAAATATTTCCGAGCGTACATTACGTCGATTGATCGAACATCTGAAGCTGAAGGATCAGTCGATAAAATTCTGCCGAAAACTGGGATCCTACACAAAAGATTCAGAATAATGACCGTGGTCAAAAAATGGCCGGCGATGAATTTAGGTTTGCACCGCGGTTCATGCTAGCTGTTCTGCAAACATATTGTCGAGAGTACAATGTGTACTATAAATTCTAACACATTTCAAAACATGAAAAAATTCATTTTACCTTTCGCAGTGTTCGCATTGATTTTTGCGAGCTGTGAAAAACAAACTCCCCAACCGGTTAACACCGAAAAATCAGTATCAATTAATGATCAGATGAATGCGCTGATTCAAAAAGCCGATCCGGATCTGTATGCACGTCTCCATGGGCGTGGTCCTAAACCGGACGTAAAAATTACCCACGGCACATTCCATATCCCTCCGATAGGAGGTCCGGAAAGCGGCTATTGCATTCCGCCTTATTCATCTATCTGCCACATTACAATTACATGGCCGGCGCTTATAGGTTCTCTCGTTCCGGATACGACCTATTTAACAACTGATTTCAGCCGGTCATTTGCAAAATCGGGTGACGGCGAGCTTATCTTAAACGCTTCCCCTGATCCCATCGTTGTAAACAATCTGAAATCGGTAGACATTGTTTTCGACAGAGATACCGTTGAAAATTCGTCCATTGAATGGTCGAGTTTCAAAGAATAATATTTTATGAAAAAACTGATCTGTTGTATTGCTGTAATTTACTTTCTGGGAAGTTGTTCCCGGGAAGTAAATTCCGGCTTTAACTATAAAGCCGCAGACTCTGTAGCGCTTGACGAATCCAAAGTAGTTATTACACGTGAACCATGGAGCATCCGCCAGATCAACGATAGCGTCGCAGGAGCAATCATAGCCGGACAACAGGTTTCACTGTACGAACTCCGGACAGGAAAAAACATCCGGAACTTTAATACAAGAAATATTAATTTCGATTCGCTGACGAAAACCACTTATCAGCAACATTATAAGGAACGCAGCTATCATTATGATGCTCTCACAGCCGGTGGGCTTTCAAATGGAAATTCCCAGATGCTGGATTTTATTCACTCGGATAAGCGATACTATATTTATGTGAACACGACGGTTGATGTTAATTACGACAAGGATACCGCTCAACTGAAAAAATATGAAAACGATCCGCAGATAAAAGCGATCCGTGAAAAAACCGGCGAATTCAATCTCATAGTACAAGAATATCTAGAATATCTTTTTGTAACGGACGAAGAATTCAAGCTTCTGCAGATCATTCCGCTTTATGAAAATGAGCTTCTGAAAAAGGACGGATATTCACCACTTTATCAAAGAGGTTTTATGGTAAGCAATAATGCGATCATATTTTCAATTATCAAAGACGACCTGGTGACAAAAGGAGCGGAAACTACCTTAAACAGCTGTAACAACTGCTGCGCACTGGCAAAGGTCGATCTTGATCATCCTGACCAACTAACGTATTTGCTGCCATTCGAAAATATGAACATGAAGAACTACAATTTACACCATTTCTTCTCTTCTCTTTTCCGTCTTAAGGTGAATGAAAAAAACACCTTTTTCTCCAACGGAAAAGGAATTTATACTGTTGAGACCGGAAAATCCGCCTTGCCTGAGTCAGCGCTCAAAGCCAACGAATGGATCTCCGATTTCAGTTGGAATGATCACCGCATTCTTTTGGCAACCTATATGACTTATAAGAAGAAGCATCCAAGCGATACCGACATTGCATACGGAGTCGACAGCATTGCCAATTTCCGGATCCGTGTTATGGGTCCCGATTCCGGAACCGATATTACCGAAAAAGTTCTGGCACCCTCCGGCTTGTCGCCGATCGATGTAAATGCAGAAAAAATAGTCTGGATCGTAAAGGACAAAGAGCATTATTATCTGAAATCACTTTGTCGTGAAAAGTAGGTTCATTCTGATATTTACTGCGCTTTCGGCACTCTCTGCCTGCCAGGAACGAAGCACTACTCCTGCTTCTTCCTTTATACACCAGGTGATCGACACACTAAACATCGATAAGAAAAAGAACGTCCTCATTTATACAATCAACCCGAATGACTGTCTTAATTGCATCAACGGCTTCAAAGACATGAGCCGGGATCTTGCGGCAGCGGGTAACGGACGTGTATTTGTAATTTCCGTAGAGAGAGCCATCGAAAAAAATACCTGGGAAAAACAAATTACGGATATCGATCTCTCTCCTGAACCCAATAAAGCAGTTCTCTGGAGCAAAGACATTTTCTATCGTATCAATCATGAGGATAAAGGCGGACTTGGCTTGACGCAGGTAACGATCTACAATTACGACCGTGACACGATACTCTTTTCCAGACCCGTTCGGGAAATTTCCGACGACAGCCCGCTGAAAGCTCTTCTTTCCAAACAACTCTGAGGACGCCTGGATTTAGTGTAACTTTCGCTGAAAGGATGCCGTAGTAACATTATCATTGAAATCCATCGCCATGAAAAAAATTCTCGTTCTGCTCATTGCAGCCGCATCGTTGATGTGGAGCAACATATCCAAAGCGCAACAGCTTACTCCTCCTCAGCAAACCGAGGTAAACAAGCTTTTCAAAACAAAAAAAGTGGTGTATTTCAAGTTCCATGCACGTTCGCTCCAGGAAATACCACAGTTTGCAAAGATCCTTTCCGTAGACAAAAGCAAAGGAACGGAGATCTCGGCTCATGCAGATAAGGCACAATTCACCAATTTCATCCGGATGAATCTTAAGTACACGGTAATTGCGGGAACAGGTACTGCTGCAAAAAAAACTCCAACTGCCAAGAAACCTCCCGTAAAGAAAAAGTAGAAGACATCCTCCTTTTTTTTCAAGTTAACGCGTAGATGAATTAATCCGATCGCTTACATTTAAAAGCAAGTGTTCTGAAGCCATGAGGGAAACGAGCCGCGGTCGTTGCCCATCTATTGAACAGTCATTTCATAGATATACGTATTTTCATCCAGCTTTCGTATAGGCTTGTCCGGCAGAGGTTTCGACGTGATCAGAATCCCCAGGTAATCCCGGCTGTTATGTACGGCTGTCCCCAAGGCGAAGAAAACCGCATCATCACCCCAGCCTGGGTGAAAAGACGCGGAAAGAAAACGGCTTTTCGCAAAATCAGAGACGAATGTATTAAATGCAACACTATCTGCTAGAGAAATAGCAATATAGTCCTTATTGCCTTCAACATATTTTCCGTCCCTCGTGCAACGGGAGGATTTACTTTGTTCTCCCGAGCGATAATAAAACGAAACCTCTTTATCGTCTCCGGCGGTGCCCCGGGGCTCAAACTGGCCGTCAGGAAATATTCGCATCAGCTTTATGTAATTTTCCTGTAGCCTTAAGACCATAGCCTTATTGTCTTTATAATAGAATGCCGTTCTGTTGACCCGGACAACGCAGGAAGTCAGCAAAAAAAACAGGATAAAGAATTTATTCTTTCTTTTTTTTAGGATCACTAACATTTTTCTTAACGAAAACTACGTCAAATGTCGATCAGTTGAACAAGCAGCGAACAGACGATTCATAAATCAAAGCACAATAGCGGATAATCTATCGCTGCAAGTATTTCTCAAGATGAAGATCAGCCAATCCGATATCATTCAACGGAATGTTAAATAACCCGGCCTGTGATCGCATAATTGTTAGAGAATCATAATAAGCCGTTGGCTGGCCTCTCAGGTATTCTTTATCAGGATCTGATGCGGTTTTAATTTCATCGTGCAACTTCGCTAAGTTTTCAATTAATAAGAAAACCAAATCTTTAAGATAATTTGCATAATTATTTGATTCCATATTTTTCTTTTAAATTCCCTGTTCTGCCACCAAAATAATCCTCCAGCCAAACAACAGTGTTTTTACTTTTGTCAATTCTCGCGTAAATATCATTTTTGAAAGCATTGAACACTTCACCTGCATACTGTCCACTGGAATTAATGTTTTCCAGTAAATTCCACTGTTCCGCTGTAAGGCCTCTTGAATGATCAGGAACATATTTTAAGCTGTCATTTGACCATCGCAGCAATAAAGGATATTTTTCCTTAATTAAGATTATTCCATCTGGAGGATCGCAGGAACCCGCTTTGAACAAATCCCAATTTGCTTTTGAAGGATCACTGTCATGTATATCATAGGCATTGCAAAGCCAGTATTCAGTGTTATAGTGTACCAGAACAGCATCTTCTTTCCCCGTAGTGTCCCACATTTGCATAGTAACTGAGGTTGCCACTTTTAATGTTCCGGAAATATCCTTTCCTTCATGCACTTCAAGGACCTTATGGGCTTTTCCATTGACCCATTTATAAAGCATATGCGCGTCTGCCCGAAAATCTGTCGACCCTCCTCCAAATGAAATTACTTCAAATAGATCATAGCTACCATTAGGTTGCAGCTTTATCTCTGATATTCCACCGTATGAACTTACATTCGAAATGTCGCTGATCTTTATTTTATCCTTTTCAGGATCTAATAATAAGAGTAAACTATTATCGGAAAGTCCTCCTGCAATGACAACGTATTCCAGTTCAGGATCGCTATCGAAGTTTTTTTTGTAACACCTTAGGTAAGCAGAAGTTGAACCGAATGAGCTATCTATGAACTCTGCAATATCAAATTTCCCCGACGGTAAATTTTCGGACAGTCCTTTAAACAACTCATGAATACTTACGAGAGTTAAACTCATATTATCACTGTCTGCGACAGTAATTACCTTCTCGAGCCAGTCTGCATTTACAGTAATCGAATCACCTTCCTTGATAATAGGTGGTGGATTATCTACCCCATTCTGCTGCATACAGCCTAATAGCAACAACAGTAAAATAAATAGCCCGTACTTATATAAATTAGCTATCATGTGTATACTTCCATATAATTAATTAAACACGTACATCGTATACTGAATTGTTCCCGGATTTAGTCTCATTCGCTTCTTCCACGCTTTTTCCTTGGTAAAACCGGCTTTATTCCACTCCTTTTTGGTAAGGAACTTATAAACTGCTTCGTTTTCCGCTATTTCATCTATGTTTGTTTTTGACCCAGTATAGTAATCGCTTATTTTAGTTGCGTCTTTCGACAACGAGCTAAAATGTGAATACTGAATACCAGCGTCTGATGGTGGTGTACTATTCCAAACCGAAAGTACTGTATTTATAACATTTTGAACATTTGAATCCGGTTTGTTTTCATCCAGCTGTTTTTTGGCGTTATTGTACTGATCTGCACCAAATGCTTGATATGCGCCGGATTTCAATACATCATATAAATCTGCTGCATACGCTGGGCTTTTGACCCTTAAAACCATAGAATACCATATATACTCTCTCTGTTCTGCAGCATTCGCACCAGAGGAAACCTCTCCATATATCGTAGCAATTAGCGCCTTTTGATCTTCTGTTAATTTTTTAGGGTCCGGTTTAGCAGGAACGGTGCCGATATGCGGATCCTTCCACTTCGTCAATAATATCAGACCATTCCCGACTTGCGAAAGATCGAGTCCAGAATTAATTTGCTGAAGTTTTTCAGATAAATTTCCATAATTTGTTTCATTATCACCCACTGTTTTTTTTGCAAATCCATCTATCGTGTCATGGCTTTTTATGACCTCAATATACATCTTGCCCTTTAAGCCTGGTTCCTTGATTTCCCAGTCATCCATCTTGGCTTTTATTGCATCGTAGTTCTTGTACTTCGCCCTCATCCTCGTTACTTCTCCAATCGTTTTAACAATGATCTCTTTTCCTTTTTCCGGATGCAGAATTTGCTCTGATCCGGTAATGGCTTTCTTCTTGTCATCGTAGAAAACGATTATATAAGTACCTTTCTTGTCCTTTCCAACTGCTTCCGTCACATTGACTTCCTGATCTTGTTTCAGCTCGGGAAAGGTCAACGAGTAAACAGGATCTAAATTCTTTTCCATATCAGCTATTACAACAGCATACACATTTACTGAAACGTCTTTTTCTATAATATACGGTTTCACCTTTTTTACCGTCTGCTTTGTGTTTTGCTGTGCATTTTTTTCTTTAGGTTTTTTCTTCGTTGTCTGCCGCTGAATCGTCCGCTGAACTGCTCCTTGTTGCTGCACCGTATGCGCCACCTCATGTGCCAGCAATGATTTTCCTTCATTGCTCGAAGGATTGTATTGTCCTTCCTTGAAATAAATATCCTGTCCATGTGTGAACGCCTTTGCATTGATGCTCTCTGACATTTCACTTGCATTGGAATTCGTGTGAATGTTCACACTGCTCAGATCCGTTCCGGTATGATTTTCCAGTTCCTTTCGCTGGATCGTATCCAGCTTTTGTCCCTGCCCTTTTGTTCCCTGGAGCTTGACGTCGAAACCATCCGTAGTTTGTGTTACATCGCCATCGCCTTTTGTGCTGATCTCCGATGTCGTTTTTTCCGAAAGTGCTTTTTGAGATACAGTTGCATCGCCTTTCATCACTCCTTCAGCAACCTTATCCGCCTGCTGCTCTGCTTTGTCCTGTGGATTTGAGATCTCCAGCTTGGGTTGGATCAGACCGTTCTGTCGCAATTCATTTTCATAAATGGCCCGACCGGTAACATCGGCTCCCTTGGGTACATAAGGTTTTCCGGCATCAGAGATCATTCTTGAGATCTGCTCCTTGCTGAGTGAAGCTATATATCGCTGCACGCCCTCCAAGCCGGAGTTATTTTTCTTCTTCCGACGGACTTTTTTATCTCCTGAAAAACCGTGATCATAAGTTCTCATTCGATCAGAAATTTTTTCGTTGTTCGTATCCCGGGCCAAATCGTTTCACCGGATCATGTGCTACTTTTTCATCCGGCCAGATCTCATATTTCCTGCCGGTCTTTTTAAATTCATCCATCATCGCCTGCTCCAGCAACTCGAATGTAATGAGCTGTGTATCTCTGTCCAGCGCTTCGATGACTGCTTCCGAAATCACGTTATAGATCCCGCCGCCGGAAAGCTGGTAACTTTTAGCAAGCGTTTCCGGGAGCCCTTCCTCATACCGGAATGGCGCCGCCAGTGCATTTTTCCAAAGAAGCAATCGTTCCTGGCTTTCCGGAAACGAGAAGGTAACGATCTGCCGGATCCTTCGCTGAAAGGCCTTATCAAAATACTGTGAAAGGTTCTGCACGTTTGTCGCCAGAATTACAATCCCGTTGTACTCTTCTATTTTCTGTAATAGAAAAGATTGCTCATTGTTCGAATGTTTGTCGTGGGAATCTTTTACTTCGATCCGTTTGCTGAATATCGATTCCGCTTCATCGAAAAAAAGAATTGTCGGATGACCGCTGAAACGATCGAAGATCTTTTCCAGGTTCTTTTCTGTTTCACCGATGTATTTCGAAACGAGCTGAGCGAAGTTCACTTTATAGACCGGCAAACTCAATTCATTTCCGATGGCTTCAGCAGTATGACTCTTTCCTGTGCCGGGATCACCGCTAAAAATTCCGATGAAGTTCTGGCGGTATTTGCTCCCGTTCGGCAGATCCCAGAGCTTTTTCATGTTCCTTGCAAAGCGCCGCAATTTCTCCAGCTCCGCCAACGTTTTTTCATCAAGTACCACATCTTTCATCGTGTGCGTTCGCTTGCTGCGGCGTGCCGGAAAGCCAGCGTCGCCGTCGAGTCCGGGCGGCAACCCATGCAGAATAGCGGGCAGGAACTGATCATTAAATACCAGCTGATGATCCAGGAAATTCCTGGTTCCTTCCGGAATGGAGGTTTGCAACAACCCTGAAGTAAATAGTTTGCTGCGATTATCAAACTTTGAAACATAATAGCTCATCTGTTCGTCATCTCCCCCTGTCAGGAGGAACAAGGCTGTTCTTAAGGTCGGGTAAAATTTTCCTGAATCCTGATGGAAGACGCCTCCAAAAACGGAGCGCTTCGAGAACTCGCTCAACATTGTTACAAACGGATCGAGAAGCGACGGCTTAAACACACTTGCAAAAGCGAGGTTTAACGCAACACGATCGCTTTCGGATAATTCGTTTGCGGCGACAATTTTTTCGTAGGCAGTGCCCGCTCTCAGCGGCGGCAAAGGAAGATATTCAGAAACATTCCTGTTAAGAAGATTGTCTATACGACTTGACAGCCATTCGAGCTCAGCTCCGATACATTCAATGTCTTCTGATATATTCATTTGGTATGATTTGATACTGTTAAATAACAGTTTATACAAATCGTTCGGGAGCCAAACAAATATAGAAAAGAAAACGACAAAAGCAAGGGACAGTTTTTGCCGTTTCTGACATGGAAATTGGGGTGGAAAACAGAAAAACTGAGTAAAATTAACCCATTCAGACAGTCCTGAAACGGCCAAAAACTCCAAGCGGCAGCTTATTCCCTGCGGTCGCCTGGAGGTAAAGCTCTCCGATATTGAGGTTTTTTCCCGCTTTTTCCCTGAGAAGATTCTCAATGATCAGTGATGAAAAGCCAAGCGAGTATGCATTCAGAATGAGAAAATGTTCTTCATCTAAAAGTCCGAGCACACCTTTCATCATCTCATTGATGTTATCTTCCAGTTTCCATTTTTCTCCATTGGGGCCATGGCCAAATGCAGGCGGATCGAGAATGATCCCATTGTATTTATTGCCGCGTTTTTCCTCGCGCTTCACAAATTTGAGCGCATCTTCCACTACCCAGCGGATGTTATCCAGTCCGCTCAGCTCCATATTCTCTTTGCTCCAGGTCACCACCTGCTTGATCGAATCCACATGGACAACATCTGCGCCTGCTGCTTTTGCGGCCAGTGAAGCTCCACCGGTGTACGCAAAAAGATTCAACACTTTCGGCTGCTGAACACTCATCATTTGTACTGTTTCGAAAATATAATCCCAGTTGGAAGCCTGCTCGGGAAAAATTCCGACGTGCTTAAATGAAGTGAGTCCCAACCGGAACTTAATGAATGCATCCGAGTTATTGATCTTGTATTTGACCTGCCATTGATCCGGCATTTGTTTCAACTTTCTCCATTCGCCGGAAGAGCTTGAACGCGGTTCAAACTTAATATGGGCACGTTTCTCCCATTCCTGGCTGCTGAGTGTTTTGTCCCACACTGCCTGGGGTTCCGGACGAATCGTGATATACTGACCGAAGCGCTCCAGCTTCTCGAAGCCTCCTACGTCGATCAGTTCGTAATCTGTAAATTTTTGCGGTGTAAGTAATTGCATAGTTAATTTAAAAGTAAAGTAATTTAAAATATGGCGCTAAGATCAGCATATTATCAGCTGAACCGGATCCCCGCTACGCAAATATCATCCACCTGCTCCAGTTCACCCTTCCAGGATTCGAACTCTGCAACAAGTAATTCTCTTTGCTGCTCCATCGGCTCGCTGCCATTTTGCTGAAGCACCTGCTCCAGTCTCCTGTACTTGAATTTCTTTCCGTTTGGTCCGCCGAACTGATCGGGATAACCATCCGTAAACATATAGATCGCATCACCCGGAAGAAGCTTTACCTTCTGCTGTGTAAATTGCTGACCGCTGATATCGGTAAAGCCGATCGGGAACTTATCGCCTTTGAATTCCTTCATTCGCCGGTCGCGCAGGAGATACATGGAATTATACGCTCCGGCAAACGTAAGCTCTTCCGTGTTGAGGTTGATCTGGACCAATGCGATATCCATTCCGTCCTTATTCTCACTTGCATTTTCAGATTGGCGCAGCGCCATAATGATCTTAAGCTTCAGCATATCCAGGATATCCGCCGGCTCGTATATATTCTTCTCGTTGATGATCTCATTAAGAAGAGAAGTGCCAAGCATGCTCATAAATCCGCCGGGAACACCATGACCGGTACAATCTGCCACTGCGAAGAAGATCTGCTGGCCGTTCTTTGTCATCCAGTAAAAATCGCCGCTTACGATATCCTTCGGTGTCAGGAGCACGAAACTTTCCGGAAATACATTCTTCACTTCGGTATGCGTTGGAATAATGGCTTGCTGGATCTTCTTTGCATAGTTGATGCTGTCGAGGATCTCTTTGTTTTTGATATCGACAGTGTATTTCTGCTGCGTAATGATCTCTGCAGAACGCTTTTCCTTTTTATAGGAACGATACACCATGAAAACAATAACCAGTGCAATGATCAATCCGGCGATACCGGCAATCGCGAAGATGCGCTGCTCCTGGAGCTCAGATGCGTGCTGCAGATCCTTTTCCTTTTGCTGAGCATAACGAACAATACTATCCTGCTTTTCCTGGTAAGAATTTTTGAAATTGATCTCCAGCTCCGCTTGCTGCTTTATCCTTGCACTGCTCATTGTGCTGTCATTATTGTCCTTGACGATCTTCAGGAACTTATATGCATTCTGATAATCTTTTTTCGCTGCATACACCTGGAACAACACTTCCGACGCTTCTGAGCTGAAGCCATATGCTTTCAGCTGTTCGCCAAGATCATAAGCTATCATTCCGTCTTTCAGTGAGCGGTCATAGTCTCTTTTTTTTAAATAGGCCCGCGATAGGCCCATGTGACAAAAAGCAAGATAGTATTTGTCTTGGTGAAGCTCACACAGGTTTATCCCCTTCTCAAAATAGCTGATCGCCTCATCCGGCTCATTCTTGTCCACCAGAAGATCCCCGATCGAATACTCAAAATCGATGATCCGCATGGTATCCTTCAATTTGTTTGCAATGGCAAGTCCCTTCCCAAGCGATGCATGGGCCTTGTCGTATTCTCCCATGAGCTGGTATGTCCCGCCGATAGAGCTATAGCAGAAGGTCTGGTCCTCAAAATAATTATTGGCAAGGGCAATGTCCAGTCCTTCTTCCAGGTAGCGAAGCGCATCTTCATGCTGATCGATGCAGCGCTCCAGGTCGCCGATGAGTCCGAGCGTGTGCGCAAGCTGCTTTTTCTCGCCGATCTCCTTATAGATGTACATGGCCTGAAAGAGGTAATCCATGGCAACCGTATTCTGGTCCTGGAGGCGGAACATGTCACCCAGCGAGGAAAGCTGATCAGCAATAAGCTTTTTATCCAGCGTGAGACGGGCAAAATCAAGCGCAGCAGCATAATAAAAGCGGGCCGCTTCGTAATCATCATCATGGTAAAAGCGATCTCCAAGCGAAGCATAGAATGCTACTTTGCTTTCTTTGCGATTCAATCGTGAAGCGATCTTATGCGTACGGGCGGAATCGGCAACAGTGAACTTTGAAAGAAGGCGTTTGCCTGCCGGAAGATTGGACGGCTGCTGGTTATAGTAAAAAACAAGAGAATCATCCTGGGCGCTTAATTTCAGGCTCAACAGCAAAAACAGTATACAATACAGGCCTGATTTTTTCACAAGGGGAACTGATTTCTTTGATCAGAATTTAAATATACCATTATCTTTGCAAAACTAGAAAAAACTATGGAAAACAGGAGAGTCCGGCTGCGTTTTGCACCAAGTCCCACGGGTGGTTTGCACATGGGAGGAGTGCGCACTGCGCTGTTCAGCTATTTATTCGCAAAGAAGCATGGAGGAGATTTCATTCTCCGTATCGAAGATACCGATCAAACGCGCTATGTAAAGGGTGCGGAAGAGTATATTATCGAATCATTGAAATGGTGCGGTATCGAGCCGAATGAGGGCGTCGGCTTCGGCGACGGACCTTATGCGCCTTATCGCCAGAGCGAGCGTAAAGAGCTTGGCATCTATGCGAAATATGCGCAGCAGCTGATCGACAGCGGAAATGCCTATTATGCTTTTGACACGGCTGAAGAGCTCGATGCAATGCGCAAACGGCTGGAAGCAGCTAAAGTAGCCGCGCCGCAATACAATTCAGTAAGCCGCCAGAATATGCGGAACTCATTGACGCTTTCGGAGGATGAAGTGAAAAAATTGATCGATGCGGGAACTCCGCATGTGATCCGTCTGAAAGTACCGAGAAATGAAGAGATCCGCTTTCATGATATTATTCGTGGATGGGTCGTTGTGAATTCATCACAGGTTGATGACAAGGTACTCCTGAAAAGTGACGGTATGCCGACCTATCACCTCGCACATATTGTTGATGATATAGAAATGCAGGTATCTCACTGTGTGCGTGCGGAGGAATGGCTGCCATCCGCTCCGGCGCATATCCTGATCTATCGTTTCCTCGGAATGGAAGAGAAAATGCCGCTGCTGGCACATTTGCCGCTGATCCTGAAAACCGACGGTAACGGAAAGCTTTCCAAACGTGATAAATCCGGAATTCCGATGTTCCCGCTGAACTGGTATGATGAACGTACCGGCGAAACTTACCAAGGCTATCGTGAGATGGGCTTTTTCCCGGATGCATTTATCAATATGCTTGCAATGCTGGGCTGGAACCCGGGAACAACACAGGAAATTTTTACGCTGGATGAGCTGGTACAAGCCTTTTCTTTTGAACGGGTGAATAAATCCGGAGCGAAGTTCGATCCTGAAAAAACGAAATGGTTCAACCAGCAATACCTGCGCATGAAAAGCGATTCGGAGCTCGCAGATATGTTCATGCCTGTCTTACAGGAAAAAAATATTTCCGCTGATAAAAAATTTGTCGAAAGTGTTTGCCGGCTTATTAAAGAGAAGGCGCATTTCGTTTCTGAATTCTGGAACAACTCTTCCTATTTTTTTATTGCGCCAACTTCTTATGATGCGGATGTGATCAAAAAACGCTGGAATGAACAGTCGGCAGGGTTCATCAAAGAGCTGGCTTCCGTATACAAAGAATTAAGTTCGTTCACCGCTGCAGAAACAGAGGCAGCATTTAAAGCCACGGCTGAAAAAATGGGGATTGGTGCCGGACAGGTAATGCAGCTGTTCCGTGTGTGTATCAGTGGCGCGGGCGGCGGTCCGATTCTTTTTGAAATGGTTGCGCTGCTTGGAAAAGATGAAGTGGTGAAACGTTTGGAAACTGCGTTGGAAAAAATAAAATAATTCCAATATCGAAGTTACCGTCTATAATTTAATATTCAAGATCCAGGACCGGAATGAGCAAGATCGTCATCGAAGGAATTAAACTCTATTGCTATCACGGCTGCCTTCCGCAGGAAGCAAGGATCGGTGCGAATTACATGGTGGATGTAACAATGGAAACCGATCTTTCGGAAGCAGCAAAAACCGACGACCTGAGCAAAACGATCGATTATGTAACGGTGTATGAAATTGTGAAAAAGCAAATGGCGATCCGTGCAAACCTTATCGAACAGCCTGCTCAACGCATCGTAGACGAGCTGAAAAGCAAATTTCCTGCCTTATTGCATGCAGAGGTAAAAGTCACCAAGATCAATCCTCCCATGAATGGTGATGTCCGCCAGGTAAGCGTGGTCATTTCAGGATGAAAAAAAATTGCTCGAAATGCGATAAGGAATTTGATTGCTGCAACGACAAAGCCGGTTGCTGGTGTGAAGATCTTTACATCGATATCGATACACTCCGGGATCTCAAAAAGGAATTTGACAATTGTCTTTGCTCCGAATGCCTCAGAGAATATATTTCTGCCGATAGCAACTGAGTTTCCATTCCTTTGGAGTATATTTAATTCTGTTTCATCCTCTGACGCATGAAAAAAGAATTTTGCCTGTTGATCTTGCTGGGATATTCCGCAATCTGCTTTTCACAGCAAAGGCAATTGGACTCGCTCAATGGAGTCATCCGCAGAGGTCAGCCTGACACTGCCGTTGCAAATGCATACATCGCGCTGGCTGAAATCCTTTATACTTCACAACCGGATACCTTAATTCCTCTCGCAAACAAAGCTTTGGAGATCGTGAATAAAAAAATGTCTGTCGCCGGGGCTGCGGAAAAGCATTGTCTTTTGAAGGTCAAGGCGAATGCAACAAATAACATAGGATACGCATACGAGCAGCTTGGTTACATTGGAAAGGCCCTCGATTATTATGACAAGAGCTGTAAGCTGTTCGAAGAACTCGGAGACAAGCAGGGCATTGCAGCCACACTGAACAATATCGGTTACATCTATCAGAACCAGGGAAGTCCCGATAAAGCACTTGAATACCATCACAAGTGTTATGATCTGCTGGCCGAGATCGGTGATAAAGAAAGCATGGCGCGCTCACTTATCAATACCGGTTTAATATATCAGGCCGGCGAAAATTATCCCAAAGCGCTGGATTATTTTCAGAGAGCTACAAAAATAGCGGAGGAGCTTCACAATGATGCCGTTCTTAATGCTGCTATCAATAATATCGGCTACCTCTATGAACTGAAAAATGATTTTAACGGCGCACTTCATAACTACCAGCAGACTTTATCATCCTATGAAGCGCTGAATGATATTCAGGGCAGGATCTATGCCTTAACACACATTGCGAGGTTATATGGAAAGATGAAACAGTGGGATCTCGCTGAGAAATATGTCCGCCCGCTTATGGCGCTTTCGCTGGAGCTAAAATATCCCGCTAACATCCGGAACGCTTCGGAGCTCGCTGCCGATATCGCGGAACACCAGGGAAAGCCGGGTGAAGCGCTGAAAATGTACAAGCTCTACACGCAAATGCGCGACAGTGTTTTTAACCAGGAAACACGCAAAGCGTCTTTGAAGAAACAATTTCAGTACGATTACGAAAAAAAGACCGCTGCCGATAGCATCCGGAATATTGGAGTCCAAAAAGTAAAGGATGCTGAGATCGAAACGCAAAAGCTCCAGCTGAAGCAAGAGCGGACACAACGGATCAGCTTGTATGGCGGACTTGCGCTTGTACTTTTGTTTTCCGGATTAATTTACAATCGATTCCGGATAAGCCAGAAGCAACGGCTGATCATTGAGCAGCAGAAACGAACTGTTGAAGAAAAGAACCGGGAGATCATCGATAGTATCAACTATGCGAAGCGGATTCAGAAAGCACATATGCCGACTGAAGCTGCAATTCAAAAGAATTTGACACGCTTGAAAAAATAGTCAGGAATTGCTGCGGGAAAACTGTTTACGATCCCGGATCAGTTCAGATCATCGACGATCGGGAAGATCAGTGAAGGACTCAGGAATTCTCCCGCCCTGTCGGAGCGGGACATGTAGCGAAGCACTCCATTTTTGTCGACCAGAAAAGAAGCCGGCAATGCAACACCTTGCTGATATTTTGTTTCGGGGTTATTATCCGTAAAAAGAATCCCATATTTTCCGGCAATCTCCTGCAAAGGATCCGATAGCAGCATATTCTTCCAGCCAAGGCGCTCCATCATCGCTTTATTTACTTCGGATGAATCGGGGCTTATTCCAATGGGGATCACATTCTTTTCCGCAAATCGCTCGCGGCTCTTTTCATAAGCCCGGATCATAATATGGCAAGACGGACACCAATCACCGCGGACGAAAATGAGAAGCACATGATTTTTATCCTGGAAATCCGAAAGGCTCACGTTTTTTCCTTCTATATCATCAAGTGAAAACTGTGGTGCTTTCTTTCCCAGCTCTGTCGGCTCTTTTTTAGCGCTTACCCTTGGATTGCGATCTTTGATGGACTGACGCGTTACATTTCCTCCGATCCAAAGCATCAGCAGCATCGGTCCGATAGGAATCGCCCAGCCTCGCCAATCGGAGGGATGCTGAAGATTTGCAAAAACATACAAACCATACGTGAGCCCGGTTCCAAATATTTCCAGCCAGGGCAGCTGATTCGTATGGACCTTGTCGAACAGCTGAAGCCGTGTAAGTCCCATAAGCTGCATACAGAACATGCTTAAAGTAAAACAGTGCGTTCCGGGTGCTGTAAGAAGATCAATGCAGAAGCCCAGCAAAAGCGTATGTACATAAAAATTACCGAACTGCCAGACCGATGCATATTGTTTGATCTCCAATGTATTGGGAAAGAATGCAACCGCAGATGCAATTGCAGCATAAAGAGGAAGGTGAGCCAGAAGTAATGCGATAGCAGCTACATCAAGTGTAACCGAAACCAAAAATTTAGATCCGAAGCGTTTCACAGAAACAAATTTAATTTTTTATTCTATAAACGCAAATGACAGCAAATCGGATTTAAGGCGTTGAAATACTGCTCCGATCCAAAGCAATATTGATCTCCGCCGGACCGGAACTGATCTAAATCATATCCGGAATTTTGGGAAATTCGGGAATTAATTGAAATTTTGCAGAAAAACATCAAAACAAAAGTATTTATGATAGCACTTATCGGGAAGAAAGCCCCCTCTTTCAAAGCAAACGCAGTTATTAACGGAATTGAGATCGTACACGATTACAGCCTGGATCAGTTTATCGGTAAAAAAAATGTGATCCTCTTCTTTTATCCAAAAGATTTTACTTTCGTCTGCCCGACGGAATTACATGCTTTCCAGGCAAGACTTGCCGATTTTGAAAAGAGAGAAACGGCTGTTGTTGCCTGTTCAACAGATACCGAACAATCGCACTGGGGCTGGCTGCAGCTCGACAAGAATAAAGGCGGGATCCGGGGTGTCACTTATCCGATCATCGCGGACACCAATAAAACCATTTCCGCAAATTATGGTGTGCTGAACGGAAGCTATGCTGTGGACAACGACACACTGACTGCTGATGCAGAAATGATCGCATACCGCGGTTTATTCCTGATCGACAAGCAAGGTGTGATCAGGCATCTGCTTATCAACGATCTTCCTCTGGGACGGAACGTTGATGAAGCGCTGAGAATGGTTGATGCACTCCGGTTCTTTGAAGAGAACGGTGAGGTTTGTCCCGCAAACTGGCGCGAAGGAGAGTCTGCGATGGTCGCAACACACGACGGCGTTGCTGAATTTTTCAGTAAGAATTAAATTGTTTTTCAAATATCAGGGCTGGCAGAGGATGCCAGCCCTTTTTATTTTAACTTTTATCTTCTGAAACAAGCTTGTTCAGCTCGATCCGGAACCAGCTGCGGGTGATCATAATGATGACAATAAGAAGAGAGCCGAAGACGAGCACCAGGTATAAAAAAACAGGCATCATTGGCAAAAGGAGCACCAGGATGATATTGATCGCACCGATGCCAGCCAGGAAGGCCTGAAAAAAACCTTTCTGCTTTTCATATTCCGGCGGATAATGCAGGAAACGGCTGAGCATGGTCACACTGCAAAGAAATAACATAATGCTTACGCCGTAGATCAGCTGTAATGATCTTATGTAGCCGGCGGAATCGGAATCATATCCTCCGAGCAATGCGGGAAATGCGGCTCCCACCATGCCAAGTGAGGCCAAAGCAGGAATATAGATCATCGAAAACATTGTACCGGTAAGCATTCCCTTTTTGCATTCACGATCGGCAATGATCGCAAAAAAGATCCACCACAATGCAAATACGATCAGGATCCCCATTCCGAAACGCATCCATAATGCGAAGTCGGGATGAGCGCTGCGACTTGCGCTATTCACCACACCCAGAATTGCTTCGCCAAAAACAATAATAACAAACAAGCCCAGCCGCTCTGTCATATTTGATGATAACGAAAGATCGACGCCCGCTTTCCTTAAGCGGAAGGCAGTGAGCACGTAGGGTGTATAATTCAATACCAGTGCGGACCAGAAAATAAATCGCTGAAATGACGGCGGCGCGTAAATAGTGGTCAGCAACAACATAAACGCAACGAGATAACAAACGGTGTACGGACGATTGAGCTTGCGGTGCGTTTTATCATAGATCCCGACGCTCCACCAGAGATAAGTAATGAAGAGCTGCAAAAACAGCAGCGCGAATGTTGCGCGGAATACAAGGCTTTCCGGCGGACTATCAAGTGTAACCGCGAGCGCTCCAACGGCCATCATTTGCCAGAGTGTCATAAAGCGGTTTCGGATTCCCGGAGTCGCATGGAGATCATGATACATGCTTCCATTATACCAGCCCCAGAAAGTCATCGCAAATAAATAAACATAATCCAGCAGGCCGGTTCCTTCCGGATGCGCAGCAAGGAAATGTGTGATCTTTGAAATTACGATCACATAAACGAGATCATAAAACAGCTCCAACCAGCTGATCTTCCGTTCAGCAATTTTAGCGGAAAAAGTCCGTGGCGGACCCCACCAGAGGTTATTGTGGAAATTCGACATCTTTGGTTCTCAGCGTAAAGATAGCAGATTCAGGATATTGAGTGATTTGTCATGTCTGGCTTTGATTTTTCATATCCGGATCCATTGTTAAACTTAAAAAAATCAAAAACAAATGGCTGAAAAAAAAACTGTATTGATCACTGGCGGGACCAGCGGAATTGGATATGAACTTGCAAAGAAGTTCGCAAAAGAAGGTTATGATCTCGTAATCGTTGCGAGAAAAGAAAAGGAGCTGCAGGAAGCTGCAACAAATCTTAAGAGCTATGAAAGCTGCAAGGTTACAACTGTTGCGAAAGATCTTTTCAACCCGGAAAATGCATTTGAGCTTTACCGCGAGCTGAGAGAAAAAAATCTGGTGATCGATATTCTTGTTAATGATGCAGGACAGGGACACTTTGGTCCTTTTGTTGAAACGGATATTGACCGCGACCTTGATATCATTCAGCTGAATATCACCAGCCTGGTAGTACTCAGTAAATTATTCGGAAAGGAAATGGCTGACCGCGGCGATGGGAAAATACTCAATCTTTCATCAATTGCGAGCCGGCTGCCCGGACCGAATGACGCGATCTACCATGGCACAAAAGCATTTGTGCAGTCTTTTTCCGAAGCGCTGCACTACGAACTGAAAGATAAAGGAGTTGTGGTCACAGCCCTGCTTCCGGGCGCTACTGATACAGACTTCTTCCGGAAGGCGGGCACCGAATATGAAAATGTATCGTTAAGTAAGGATGATATGGCTGACCCGGCTGATGTTGCGAAGGACGGTTATGATGCATTAATGAGCGGGAAGGATATGATTGTTTCCGGATTAAAAAATAAGATCCAGACGAAGCAGGCGGCAATCACAACTGACCAGAAAGCAGCTAAAAAAATGGCCAAAGAAAATGAAGTAGTAAAGAAGTAAGCTGTTTTGATCCGGTAGCAAAGTGCTTTCGGTAAAGATAGAAGGAAAGCAAAAGGCTTCAGCAAGTGTTGAAGCCTTTCGTATGCTTATTGCTTTCTGATTATGAGCTTCTGGTCCACTTTTATCATTACGGCATTCCCGGAATAAAAAAAACTGGCATACCGGATCGTTTCGCCGACGCTTTTCTACATTAAGAGCAACATATTCCCCCACCGAATTCTCCCATGCCCGTAGTCATTCGGGTCTGGATTGATCCCTCTTGGGCATGATTTTTCAGTTCAGGGATACACCTGATCGGGTCCATTTACAAATGAAAATCTTAATCTTAATTCTTATGTCATTAGTAGCAAATAACACGCTCACAATAAAAAGTCCGGCCTTCGCCGACAACGGATTTATCCCCGCCAAATACACCTGCAGCGGCAGCAATGTTAACCCGGAAATAACGATAAACAAAATTCCCCCCGAGGCAAAATCGCTTGCATTGATCATCGATGATCCTGACGCACCAAGCGGAACCTTCGATCACTGGATCATGTGGAACATTCCCGTGAAAGACAGAATCGATGAGGACAGCGCACCGGGAACGCAAGGTAAAAACGGAAAGAATGAGAATAAATACATGGGACCCTGTCCTCCGTCCGGCACGCACCATTATCATTTCAAAGTATATGCCCTCGACACGCAGCTCGATTTGCCGCTCAGCACGGATAAAAAAGCGCTGCTGAAGAAAATGGAAGATCACATTATTGCGTCGGGCGAGCTGATCGGTTTGTATAAAAAATAATCTTGGAAAAAAATGAAAACAATTGAATTAGATATTCCGGTTGACCGGACCCATTCTGTCCAGGCGGACCTCTCCGTTCCTGAAAATGCAAGATCGCTCGTAATATTTTCCCATGGAAGCGGAAGCAGTCGTTTCAGCTCGCGGAATAAGGCCGTGGCGGAAGCCCTGAATAAAAAGAACATGGCTACGTTACTTGCGGATCTTCTGACTCCGGAAGAAGACAATGTTTATGAAAATCGCTTTAACATCGATCTCCTCACGAAGAGACTGATCGCGGTCACTGAATATACACGGCGGTTACGCAGCACTGAAAACCTCCCGGCAGGGTATTTCGGTGCAAGCACAGGGGCCGCTTCTGCATTACGTGCAGCGGTAGCTTTGGAAGATCATATCCGGGCCGTTGTTTCCAGGGGCGGGCGGGCCGATCTTGCGTCCGACGTTCTTGAAAAGCTAACGGCTCCAACATTGCTGATCGTCGGCAGCCTCGATACGGAGATCATTGATCTGAATGAGCGCGCCTACAAGAAACTTTCCTGTTTGAAATCAATTGAAATTATAAAGGAGGCTACGCATCTCTTTGAAGAACCGGGAAAACTGGAGGAAGTAGCAGAACTGGCTTCGGGCTGGTTTTCCAAACATCTGCTGCCACATTCCGCGCTGGTTTAGGAATCGGAAATACCGGTTTTATTTGTTGAGAATATTGTTTACATTTGTGGACCTAAAATAGGGTCCTGTGGCCGAGCGGTTAGGCAGAGGTCTGCAAAACCTTGTACAGCGGTTCAAATCCGCTCGGGACCTCAACGATCCCTTCTTTGCGAAAGCAAAGAGGGGATTTTTTATTTCTTAGCGCCCAAGCCGGAGGCTTGAAGGTGCAAAGAAATAAAAAAGACCACTGACGCGCAGCGGCAGCAGGGATTGTTGCAGCAAGCCTGTCGAGCACGGGATTCTATAAATCCGCTCGGGACCTCAACGATCCCTTCTTTGCGAAAGCAAAGAGGGGATTTTTTATTTCTTAGCGCCCAAGCCGGAGGCTTGAAGGTGCACAGAAATAAAAAAGACCACTGACGCGCAGCGGCAGCAGGGATTGTTGCAGCAAGCCTGTCGAGCACGGGATTCTCTAAATCCGCCCGGGACCTCAACGATCCCTTCTTTGCGAAAGCAAAGAGGGGATTTTTTATTTCTTAGCGCCCAAGCCAAAGGCTTGAAGGTGCGGAGAAATAAAAAAGACCACTGACGCGCAGCGGCAGCCGGGATCGTTGCAGCAAGCCTGTTGAGCACAGGATTTTCTAAATCCGCCCGGGACCTCAATGATCCCTTCTTTGCGAAAGCTTTAGGAACAGCACTTGCTCCGATCGGAGCGGAAGCAGAAAAAAAGCAGTAAGCAGACTGATTAGCGCAATGAACAGCGCAGCAGAAAAACTAAAATGATCATCCCTGTGCTTTTCGCACCTGAACCATCGCCTCAGCCATTTTCTCCTGGAGCCATTCCCATGCTGATTGACGGGAGTAAAATATGCGGGTCGGCACAACCGGCTTATTAATATTGATATAGAGCTCTCCGAGCAATTTCATCGAAGGATTGGTAGTGTGAAATGCAACTGCATAAGTGCCGGCTGAAAACACTTCACTTGCGCAAAGTTCCCGGAGCTCTTTTGTAACCTTAAATACTCCCTGTCCTTCTGCGAGAACAAAATACTTCACTCCCGGACGGTACTCCGACAGGATCCGGCTTACTTCATTTGCTACGGAAGTATCCATCAAGGCATCCTCTTTGACAATAAATTCAAGGAAATTATCATCATGGATCTTCAGAATATAGGCTTCGCCCTCGATTACGATAAAAGACATACGGGAAATGCTTTATTAGCGGGAGAAAAAATATTTATGCCCATATATTTAACCATGAGATTGATAATCTCGTGGGGAATAGTTTCTACACTTTATGGGTTTGTTGGCATATTTTTCTCAGATTCATTCGCTTTTTTCTGTTATTTTTGAATCCTAAGCGATAGAACTATCGTAAATACAGATGATTACGGAAGACTCCCAATTCCGATTCCAATAGCTGCACTGTTAATAAAGTTTCTCCTCTCCATGTGTGGGATTCGTATAAACAATGAATTTTGATTTGAAGCGAAAGGACGATCTTAGATACTTTTAACATTACAAAACCCCATCACCCATGAAAAGATCTACTCTTATTTTGCTCTCCGTTCTCCTTTTAAGCTTTGGCACCTCTGCACAATGCACGTGGCATACCGTAGGAGACACCGTCAATTTTTCTGTCAAAAGCCTTCTCGATAGTGACAACGGCACCTTCCTGGCAGGCGGAACATTTACAAAAATCGGTTCATACAGCATTGCAGGGATCGCACAATGGGACGGGGGAACCTGGACCGCTATCGCCGGATCCGGAATCTACGGCACCGAGGTCCACTCACTGGTTGCTTATGGAAACGGTTATGTTGCCGGCGGAACATTCAGCATGATCGATTCCGTCTATTGCAATAATATCGGGTATTATGACGGAGTTGAATGGTACCCGCTCGGAAGCGGACTGAACTATACCGGCGGGATCACCGTCAGTACACTGGTTGTGCACAATGGCGATCTGTATGCTGCCGGGAACTTCATTTCCTCGGGCAGTACCGCACTGAATCACATCGCTAAATGGAACGGATCTACCTGGGTCCCGCTCGGAAGCGGAATCAATGGAACCGTTAATGCGCTTTGCTCTTATGACGGAAAACTATATGCTGCGGGAACATTCAATACTGCCGGCGGCGTTTCCGTAAATAACATTGCAGCCTGGGACGGAACCTCCTGGACAAATGTGAACGGGGGTGTAAATTCCTACACGGGCGGAATTACCGTCAGCACGCTCAGCGTTTTCCAGGATGAGCTATATGTCGGCGGAAATTTCACAATGGCCGGAGCCGACAGCATTTCTAACATTGCACGGTGGAACGATTCTGACAGCACGTGGTCGTCATTGGGAGGCGGACTTCAATACACGGGCGCGATCACGGTCAGCACTATCTCCATCGCAGAAGTGAACAAGAGCCTGATCGTTTCCGGGTCTTACAAACGGATCGGCGATAACAAGATCGTGTATGAGCTTCAAAGCTGGGACGGAATAAACTGGACAGTTCTGGATGGTGAAACGAACAAACCGATCCAGGCGATGGCATCCGTGAACGATGCTCTCCTTATCGGCGGTGATTTCCGCGGCGTCGGCTCTGCCACCCAGATCAATTACCTCGGGACATGGGCCTGCGGAGGCGGCAAAATGATGACGGTTCTTACACAGGCACAACAACCTGAAAAACAAATGTTCCGGCTTTATCCTAACCCGGTGATCGATAACCTGCACATGAATCTTTATCCGGAAGCAGATAAAATGCGCGAAGATCCATTTAGCTTTACGCTCAGTGATGTTACCGGTAGAAAGCTGCGCACCGTTGTTCTCAAAGGAGATGACCTTAAAATTGAAAGAGCCGGAATCCCCGCAGGATTATATTACTACGAGGTTAAAAACCTGAACACAGGAAACATCCAGAAAGGTAAAGTGATCTTTAAATAGCAGTATGATATTATAATATGAAAAGAAAAGAGAGCGATCATCCGCTCTCTTTTTTTATGCCTCGTCTTTTGTCGGTTTACGTTTCCTGAATTTCTCCTGCACCACTTTCTCAAAAGACTGCTTTTCAATTTTGGAGTCGAGCCAGGAAATGTAATCGAAATATTCAAAAGCTTTGCTCTCATAGGGATGACTGGCGATCTGGCTCACCTCATCTCTCAACTCGACAAATGCATCTTTCTGCTGTTTTTCATTGTAGATGGCTGGCATTTTCTTCCGAATGAAATTCAATACGATATTCTCCAGCTTGTACAAGCGTTTACTCTTGTAGAGGAAACGGTAAGTCGATACGGCGTTATACTCCAGCAATGACGTATTTCCCAGCTCATAATGAAGAATGAGATTGAGGATCCGCACGGCGCTCTGGATATCGTAACGCAATTCTTTGCTGTATTCGTTGAGCAGCTTGTTGATGATCGACAGCGCGCTGGAATATTCTTCTGTGCCGAAATAAGAATAGAACAGGTTATAAAGCAACGTGATCTCTTCGATCACATTGATCTTGTCGTGATATTTTTGAATTCCTTCAGTGATCTCATTTCGCAGCGATGCGCTTTCTCTGAACTCACCCCTATCCAGGTACATGACCATTTCGAAGATCGAGGAGTTCACAAAACGATGAACCTCCATGTCGGTTGATCTCGCCGGGAATGTTCTCAGCTTATGCAAGGTGCTGTCGAAATTATCATAACTGTGCAGCAGCACCTGACACATCAGTACGTTGTTAAGCGCGGTAACATAGAGCTTAGGCGTTTCATTGATCTTGTCGGGAAATGATTCGATGAGACGCATTTGTGCATCGGAAATATGATAGCAGGCCACATTATCTCCTTTCGCATGATTATAAATGAGATGGATATGATAGAAATATTGCTTCGCTTCAAAGCTCAGCGCATTGTCAATATTGCTAAGCAGGGGATCGTTCAGGATCAGCTGGAATTGTTTCATTTCCTCTGCGCTCCTGGCCTCTTTGATCCTCCTGTTGATAAGCTTGATCTTGTTATACAGGTGGCGGTAACGGATCGCATTTTCCTGGATAGCTGCGGTGGCCAGATCTTCAATCGCAGTTTCCTCCAGCATTTTCTCGAAACGATCCACGGAAAGCAGCTCTCCGTTCACTTTTTCCTGCCAGTTATTGATCTCGAGGATCGCCCACATCGCTTCATTTGATTTAGCAAGATCGCGTGCTTTATTAAGGATTTTTGCACACTGCTTGTATAAGCGCTTTTCATAAAGGATAGCGATGTCCTCCAGCATTTCGCGCAGCTGGGAATTGATGGTGTTCCCGGAGTACAATACACGAAGGCTTTTCAGGAGCTGCGCATGAAGATAGCTTTTTACCGCGGGGAGTCTTTTCAGGAAATCTTCCCCTTTCAGCATCTCGCGGATCTTTTCCTCATCATAATCTTCGAGCTTCCGGATCGCATCGAACAATTTTATATACCCTTTTTCCCCGCTTTGCATATCCGTGAACAGCTTAAAATATCTCTTTTCAGAGTTGGAAAGTGAAAGGATCAATTTGGCCAATTCATCCATGGGTTGAGTATTTTTAGGGAGTGCTTTTGTATCATTTACACCTGATAACCAATCAATTGATGTAACTTATGGACAAAGTTAATAAAAAAGGGAATAGGATAATTAAAAAACTATGGTTTGCGCAGGGAAAGCGGCTGAGATACTTTTACACCAGATAATTAAAAAACACCATGGGAGTATTTGCACAGGAGGCTTACAGCGGGATCTTAAATTTCACCCGGGTGTACTATGAATTGTCGGACCAGTTAAGCACCGAGTTCAGAAGCCGCAGACAAATGAAGACAAAAAAGAGCTTCAGCATTCTGCTTGCCGACGATGATGATGATGATCGCGAGTTTTTGCGTGAAACCATTTCGGAGATCGCACCAAAGTCGACAATCCATGCAGTTGGTGACGGAGCTTCTCTGATGGATCACATGAACAGCTTTGAAACGACACTGCCTGATATTATTTTCCTGGACCTGAACATGCCTTTCAAGGATGGCAAGGAATGTCTTTCGGAACTAAAAGGCAGCGGAAAATTTCAGCATATCCCGGTGATCATTTATTCAACATCATCGTACATCAAAGATATTGAAAATGCATATAATAATGGCGCTAATCTGTATGTGATCAAGCCGAGCACCTGCAATGAGCTGAAGAAGATCATCCGCAAGGTATTCGCTACCGACTGGTCAGAAAGTGTCTGGGCGCCGAGAAGAGAAAAGTTCATTATGAGGTAACACTCATAAATCATATTGTGTCCGGATATCTGGGAGTGCCGGCCACATTCAAGTCCTCTCCCGAACCTTCGGGGAGGACTTACTTTATTGAAATTGTGTCTGGTTATCTGGGAGTGCCAGTCACAGTATAAGTCTCCTCCCGATTTTTCGGGAGAGACTTACCTTATTTAAAATTTTTGTTTCCGGTTTCTGGGAGTGCCGGCTACAAAAAAAGTCTCTTCCCGTTTTTCGGGAGAGACTAACCTACTGAAAGCAATGTGTCCGGATATCTGGGAGTGCCGGCCACAAAAGGAGTCCTTTCTCAAGCAATTGAGAGGGACTCTTCAATTTTCAGACCTTTACATCCTTCCAATTTCCCTTCCTGAAGTAATAAAAAGACACAACGGCGATTGCCGCTTCTGCCACCGGCACAGCAATAAACGCCCCCGCACAGCCTAGGTGAAACGTGTATGCAAGCAGGTAGGCAAACGGAACCTGGAAGAGCCAGAAGCAAACGAAGTTAATAATGGTAGGAGTTTTTGTATCTCCCGCACCGTTCAATGCCTGCGACATCACCATCGCTATTCCATAGAAGATATAACCCGCGCCAATGATCTGCAGTGCCTGCGCGCCATATGCAGCAATTGCCTCATCCTTTGTAAAGATCCGTATGATGGGGCCCGAGCAGAAAAGGAAAAGTAACATCACGCCGCCCATAAAGAATATGTTGTATTTTGTGGTGATCAGAACACTTTGTGATGCGCGTTCCGGTTGCTTCGCGCCGAGGTTTTGCCCGACCAGTGTTGCCGCTGCATTGCTGAGTCCCCAGGCCGGAAGAATGAAGAACACAACATTCCTCACCGCGATCTGGTAACCCGCCGATGCTATCGTGCCTCCGGTATCGGCAACCAGCTTTGCCATGATGATCCAGCTTCCGCTGGCGATGATGAATTGAAGTGTTGCAGGCCACGCAACGCCGATGATCGTGCCCGACAGTGCTTTGTTATACCGGAAATATTCCCTGTAAAACTGCAGGATCCCGCTTCCCCTGAAAAGATGATAGCACTGATAAGCTACTCCCGAGGTTCTGCCGATCACGGTAGCAATTGCGGCTCCCTTGAGTCCGAACAGGTGTATGAAGAACGGACAAAGAATAATATTGATCAGGCTGGCGATCCAGAGGCTGCGCATCGCCATGGCTGCATCGCCAGCTCCGCGGAAAATACCGTTGATCAGGAAAAGTAAAATAATGGAAAGACTTCCGCCGATAAGGATGCGTGTGAAAACAGCACCTTCTCTTACCACCTCTTCACTCGCACCCATCAGGTGAAGAATGTCAGGAGCAAATGCAATCCCGAGAATGCTCAGAATAACCGATGTAAACAATGCCAGCAACAAGGATTGTGCACCTGCGCGTGCGGCGCCCACTTTATCCTTCTCGCCGATCCGTCTTGCTACAACGGCTGTTGCACCGGTGCTCAGGCCGATCCCTATCGAATAAACAACGGTGGCCACCGACTCGGTAAGTCCCACTGTTGCAATTGCATTTCTTCCGAGCTTCCCCACGAAAAACATGTCCACGACCGCGAATACACTTTCCAGGCTAAGCTCAAGGATCATCGGGATGGCCAGCAAAAGAACTGCGCGGGGAATGCTCCCCTGCGTATAGTCTACTTGTTCCCCGTTAAGGGACTGGCGGATAATTGAAACTATTTTTGACATTGTATGCGCCCTGCGGCGTGGCTGTCCGGGCGCGGGCGGATCAGGAAAATAAAACCCTTACCTTGAATGGCTCGATCTCTTCGGTAAGCTCCATTACTTTTTCCGACATCTGAACGAGGTTATTTTTTTCAGAAGCATCACAACCGCTTGCGATCATAAAAAGCTCCGCCCGGTCCCTGGTCTTGAACGGATAAATATTCACGACATCTTCGTCCTCGTCTCCTATAAATGCAAGATATTGCATTCCCATCGACTTTAATACAGCGATTGATGATTCATCGAATTTGATCCAGTTTTTTGAGTCCATATCCGGGGTAGTTTTGCGATAAAAATACCCAATAATCGTTCGGGGTTATAAAATGTTTTCAACACTGAGCCGCATTTTTCCGGGGCCCGCACAAGTATTCCCAATGTTCGGCTATTCCATAGCAAATATGGCAATTTACGCTGCTTCCAGGCGTTTTATTAATATACTCCAATTTATTAAATTGACACTTAAAAAACGGGAGGAAAAAATGAAAACAGATAAAGGCGGCAATAGTCGTGAAGACAGCGTTCACACTGTAAATCATGACCAGATGAGAGAAACATCAAAGCTGCAAGGTAGAAATTCCAGTGACGGAAGGGAAGAAACCTATAAAACGAAAGGTGAAGAAAAAACGGAAGCCGAAGGTGCTTCAATCAAGAACGATTCAACCGGAAGATCTGACCAGGAAGATGTAAAAAAAGAATTTGAAATCAGATCAGGAAAATCGAAAGAAGAGAAACGAGAAAAAGACCCCGCGGGAGAATTGGAAGAAAATCATGGCGAAGAAAAAGACCAATCTCCGGGATGGCGAAGATCCTACAAAGGTGACGCTGAACTCGTACCATAAGATTCAATTTAATGTTTTGGTTTAGTTTAAATGGCCACTCTGTCTGAACACCGGCAGGGTGGTTTTTTTTAAACAAAAAAGCCCGGAGAGTTTCCGGGCTTTACTTTAACATTAAAAAATTTATTGCTTTACGATCTTTATCGTTTGCGTTTTTGTGCCGGTGATCACATTCACAAAGTATATTCCGGCTGTAAAATCCTCTCCGAATTTTAACACGCCCGCCATGTTATGTGTTTCGATGAGGCGACCGGTGTAGTCATAAATAGTAATCATTGAGAGTGTTTTCAGTTCCATGTTAAATCCGCTTGCAGAAGGATTCGGATACACCGGCAGCTCCTCCTCTGCATTCACATCAGCAATGTCAGTAGTGAGGCATGTAGCTCCTGTCGCCAGTTTCAAATAGGTTTGCATAAAGCCGGGCAATGAAAGCGCACCGCTCACACCCATAAAAGAAGGATCGAGGCTGATCACATTGTCCGCATAATTACATCCGCTGCCGAGTACATTCGGATTGCTGATCGCTGCGAGATAGGACGAGGAATACGACATGGAGACGTAGATCTTTCCGTCGGGACCCATCTGCATCCCGTAAAGATCGGATGTTACGCTCAAAGGTGTTTTTGACGCGATGATCAGCGGTGTAGTGGCCAGCGAAATGTTATATTGTGCAAGTGTGCAGGAAACATTGTAGCTTGTTGCATAAAGTAAATTTCCATTCGGTGAGAATTCGACGCCGTAAACATGATCTCCCATCGGGATCTGGATCGGGTTGGAAACAGTTCCGGACGACAAATCGAAATCAAACAGCTCTACGATGTCCTGTCTGCCGATCGCGCAAGCCATGCGTGTTCCGCAATTATTGAATTTCATTTGCCCATAGGTATTCTGGATCTGCGTTGTGTTGTGCACCGAGCCAACCGCGCTGATCACCGGCGCCGAAAGTCCGGCGGTAGTGAGGTGATAAGAATAAAACTCGTTGGTTCCCCATTTGTGTGTCACGATCCAGGTTCCGTTTGATAAATCACGGATCGCAGCGATCTTCTCGGTAGCGCTATCCATCTTCACTGTATTCTTGGTAGCGGTGATCACATCGCCCAGTCCGCCGTTCAGTGTCATATCGACCTCCGAAAATCCGAAGGTTCCTGCGCCGTCGGCTCCTGTAGTAAAAATATAGTATTTACTTCCCGAGCTCGGATTCGGAACAACCAGCGCTGATTGCGTTGATGAAATATCGCCGGTAAGACCGGAGCCGTTCGGCATTACTGTTTTGGTTGAATCATAAACATCTACCCCATTGGTGAAGAAGCGAAGTTTTCCTGAAGCGTCGCAAACGCTGGTGCAGCCTTCGCTGGTATAGGGCATCGGGCCTGAAACCACAACGGGCGAACCACTGGTAAAGTCCAGTCCTGCGCCAAATCCGAAATACCACCTGTTGCATTCTTTTTGTGCAAAGGAGGCTGTGAACGAAAAGATAAAAAGGAGAGTAGTTAGCTTTTTCATGAGTATCAGTTTTAATAAAGTTAAAAAATTATACTGAGATAAAAAAATTGCCCAATTGAAGGGAGAATTACACAAAGCGCCAATTGATATAGGTCAATTCCTCACTTGTGCAAAAGCTGTTCATCACCTGTGTGAAACCCCGGAAACCATTGTGCCTGAGAGGAAAAAAAGTTAATAGCTTTTGTTATAAACAGCTCTGCGGAAGACTGGCACAGGCTTTTTAATGGTATTGCAGGAGTGTAATCCCCAGTAGCAGCAGGAACCGGGATCATGCTAAGTAATATAACTTAGATTAAACACGATTTTCTATGGATTGCCCCGGATGGGATGCTGCAATACATTTGTTGCAGAATTAAATGGTTCACTGTGCTGTTGGAGAATATAATGATCCAGTCCCGTAAGGCTGGAAGAGTTCTTTAAATTACTATAGAAGCGCAGTCCTTCCCAGCTCAGGCTCGGGATGTTCTACCTGTAATTCATCAGGTACCGGTGCGTAAACCCGGAGTACGAATTATAACAACCTATGTTCGCTTAGCATCAGAGCAAGTGTTTTGGGCAACAAAAAGAGAAGAACCAGCCCCGTAAGGCTGTCAGCTTTCAAAAAAGCTGCTGACCCCGTAAGGTCAGCTTCGGCGAAGCGAAGTACGGTTGTAAAGGAACAGGAGGAGCAACCCCGTAAGGTTGTATGCCTTCACAACAATTGAAGCGACCCCGTAAGGTCGTCTTTAAAAGCCTGTCTGCCTCTGCGCAGCAATTTTGAAGAAGAGTGTTTGCAACCCCGTAAGGTTGTCCTCTTTCAGAAAGGTATCGACCCCGTAAGGTCGGTCTTGGCAAGGAACGACAGGTCCGCCAGATCAAAAACAGAAAACCCGACCCACCAGGCCGGGATTTTTGTTTTATAGCTTACTCCCGATCCACTCGATAAAATCAAATTGCCGGTCGATTGAATCCGCCGGAATTTTTTTGTCATCCGCTTTAATCTGCTTGTACAGCTGTCTGATCCGCTTACGCTTCTGCTCTGTTGGTTTTCCGTCAGAAATGAGACGAATGATCTCCAGGATCCGCATAGAGCTCTGATGTTTTTTTTCCTGGCTGATGAATCGTTTTACCGACTGGAACTGGTTATCAAAAAAGAGGTCTTCTTTTTCATGCAGCACAATGAGATACAGCAGCCGGGTGTTGATCCGCAACTCGATCCGGATATTCATTTCTCTCTCCGTGTTCAAAATTTTATTCAGCCATTTGATCGCACCGCGGTGATCATCGTCGCTAAAACAGATCGAAGCCATAATGAACAGAAGATCGAACATGGACGGACTGAACTGAAGCGGAATTTTCCTGAGTTCCGGTTCCATTCGCTTGATCACCGAAGAGCCGACTTCGGGCACTCCTTTCTTGTACAAAAGAAAAAGCTCACTTTCTGCAGTATTGATAAAGATCTTTTTTGACAGCGCAGGGTTCTTGATCTTATAGGTCTGCATGAAGCTGCGCTGCTCATTTACCAGTGGCATTACCTCTTCATACTTTCCGGTGGCGATCATCAGGTTCACCAGGTTATTAATATTCGTGCTGTAAATATGAGGGAGATCGACAATGAACTGCTTTGAGCCCTGCATCAGCGAATTGATCTCACGATAACATTCCATACGTTCCTTTGCTTTATGCTGAATGGAATAGATAAGTCCAAGCGAAGAGTAATAGTAATAGCGTGCCCAGAAACTGTTGATCTCTTTTTTTGGCGGATAATGCTTTCTCAGCTCCGCTTCCACTTCCCTGATAAATGCGCCGGAAACTTTTCCTCTGTACATCTCGATCTGGATCTTGAATGCGATCCGCATAAGGATCGATGTGAGCCTGATCACCTCCAGGATCCTGACCTCCTCATCAAAGGTCCGGAAAAGATTCTTCACGTCTTCATCCCGGATGTAAAGCAGGATCTCCCACCGTACGATCAGCTTCAAAATGGAAAATTTTTCCG
The DNA here is from genome assembly GCA_045805205.1 of Bacteroidia bacterium. GTDB lineage: Bacteria > Bacteroidota > Bacteroidia > 2-12-FULL-35-15 > 2-12-FULL-35-15 > 2-12-FULL-35-15. The sequence continues at coordinate 127,341 of JBJMLR010000011.1, forward strand.
CTGAATAGGCTTCGTCCTTTGCCTTCCTGATGATCCGCTTGCACTGATCGAACAAACCCTTATTGTAAAGCGTTTCGATCGTCATCAATATGTTGCAATAACGGGTGAGAAAAGTCCGGTCCTTATGAAAGGCGTTGAGACTGTCGATCACATGCTGATACAGGTAATGCTTTTCAGAAGGAAGGTGGGAAATAAATGTCTCCTTCCTGAAAAGGTCCTTGATCTTTTCTTCATTATATTCCGGCTGCTTTTCGATCGCGTCAAAAAGACGGATATAATTATTCTCACCGGCGATCACATGCCTTGAGGAAAAGATCTTAAAGTATCTCTTCTCCGACATGCTCAGATTTTTGATCAGTTGATGAAGCTCATTCGAGGGTTTCATAGCGTCGGATATTTAATAATGAAATGAAATTACAGGTCTGAAAAGGCTAATAAATGTAGTTTTTAATTTTCAGAGCAGCAAATCAGACTTCCAATAATGTTGGGATTTTATAATTGCTTCGGGACGAACGAGGGGGTATTTTTGAATAACAAATTTAAATAAATAGCATGAAAACAAAAGAAAACGTCTGCATCCTGATCTTCTGAACCGGCTGATCCAGGATATATAAAGAAAGACCCGATTATTATTTTTTGTCCGGGTTACGCATGAATCATGCGCAACTCTATAATTATTAAACGCCCCCCAATGAAACGAAACGACTTCTTACTCCGAGTGGTGCTGTTACTTTGCTCTGTAACTGTTTCTATTAGTGCTGCTGCCGGCGGTCCGACCTGGACCGCGAAATACGATCACCCGAAATGCTTTATCGAGAATAAGGGCCAGTTCAAGCTGCCCGGCTCCAATGACGCCGTGGAATATGCCTATGATAAAGGTTCTGTGAGGATCTATTTTACAAAAACCGGCCTCACTTACAGCCTGCTCAAAGTTTGGAAAAAGGAAGAAGAAGAAGGGGAAAAAGAAAAAGATACACACAAAGAAAGCTTTCAGGATGTAAAAACACTTGAGCAATGGAAGAAAAAAGAAGAAGAAGAGCACAAGGCGCATTACATTGCAGATTATGTGAATCTCGAATGGGTTGGTGCGGATCCGAATGCCGAGATTGTTGCTGAATCTCCTTTGCCAAACTATTTCAGCTATTCGTTCCGCGACAAGGACGGGAAAATGCTCAATGAGAATTATCTGAAAGGATATGAAAAGATCACCTACAAGAATATCTACCCGAACATCGATGTTGAATATACCTTTCATCCTTCGGACGGAATAAAGTATTCCATCATTTTACATCCGGGTGCCGATCCTTCCGTGATCCGGATGAAATATACAGATGCAGACGGACTTTCTATCCATGACGGCAATCTCAGCATCTCAACCAAGCTGGGCAAGATCATCGATCATGCACCGATCACATTTTATGAAAGCGGAAAGGAAGCCATCATTCCTTCACAATTCATTCGCGAAGGAAGTGAAGTTCATTTCAAGCTGGATGCTTACGACAAGAATCAGACAGTCGTGATCGATCCCTGGACCGTTATGCCGAGCTTCGCAACCAACTGGGACTGTGTTTGGGAATGCGAGAAAGATGGCGCCGGAAATGTTTACATCATTGGCGGAGTTACTCCTTTGCAGCTTCTTAAATACAATGCAGCCGGGGCTCTTCAGTGGACCTACAACACTCCTTATGATACCAGCAGCTGGCTCGGAACCTTTGCTACCGACAACGTCGGGAACTCCTACGTAACGCAGGGATCGATTGCAGAGATCCTGAAAGTGAACACCGCAGGCGGACTTGTATGGAGCAATACCAGCCCCGGCGGATTATTCGGAAGCACGGAATTCTGGAACATTGCATTCAACTGTGATCAGACAGAGCTGGTGATCGGTGGAACGGGAGGATTTATTCCGCCGCTGCCATACGTATACAATGTGGACGTTGCCACCGGAAATATGACGGCCAGCCTGCAGGTAACAGGAGGAGCACTATTTCCCACCCAGGAGGTCCGTTCGATCACCGCCTGTGGAAACGGAAAATTTTACTGGCTCTCGCACGACTCCATCGGATTCTTCAACCAGAATTTTTCGTTCTGCCCGACAGGCAGCGCGTCCGCGCGCTATCATCGGAGCAATTCCTACTCATTCAGCTACAAGTGTGAGAACTGGCGCTACGATAACACGGGGATCAACGCGATCCGCGCCAATACAAACTTCGTTTATACCCACAAAGGCAGCGCGGTTGATAAGCGCTCTCTGACAACCGCAAACATTATCACCACTGCTGCCATTGCCGGCGGAGGATTTGCCAGCGGCCAGGTCAAGAACAGCGGTATCGATATCGATGCATGCGGTAACGTTTATGTCGGCTCGCAGAACTCTGTTGTAAAGTATGATGCTAACCTGACTTTGCTTGCAACTTATCCTGTATCATTCAATGTGTATGATGTTCATGTTTCAACCGGCGGAGATATTATTGCCTGCGGTTCCACCGGAACATCGGGCACTGCCGTGAGAACCGGTTATATCCAGTCGATCCCTGCCGGCGCCTGCGGTATTCTTACGCTTACCTGCTGTGATGCGACCATCTGTGCACCAGCAACCATTTGCGCATCTGCTTCACCGGTAACACTCCAGGCGGCCACACCAGGCGGAACCTGGAGCGGCACAGGCGTTACGGCGGGCGGTGTTTTTAATCCCGCAGTTTCCGGCGTAGGAACATTCACGATCACCTATACACTTGCCTGCGGTACAGATGCCGTGAGCATTACAGTATCTCCATGTACTGCACTGGTATTATGCCAGGGCGCCGGAAATACTGCTTCCGTTTCCGGCGGTACCGGACCTTACAACTGGCAGAGCTCCACCACTACTACTTCATGTGTTTCCGGTATCGGATTTTGTTCAGGACCATTCACCGTTACCGGTCCGCCTGTAACAACATGGACCACTTTTACAACGGGTACTACAGCGACGATGCCGGGGACATACCCGATCCAGGTTGTTGATGCAGGCGGTACCATCGCTACGATCGCAAACGCAGCTGCCTATGCCGCTTTACCTTCCTGCACCAGCTGTCCGCCGCTTACGGTGAATATTTCCGGACAAGTGAATGTAACCTGCTTCGGAGCTTCTACAGGAAGCTTCAATGCATCTACTACGGGTGGAGCAAGTCCATGGGATTATACACTGATGAATGGTGCGGCAACTGTCGCATCTTTTACCAACGTTCCGGGAACACAGGCCTTCACGGGATTACCTGCAGGTACTTACACACTGAATGTGCTGGATAACAACGGCTGCCCGGGAACAACAACAATTACGATCACACAGCCTTCCGGACCGACAACTACTTCTAATGCCGGACCGGGACAAACACTTTGCAGCAGCTCCGCAACACTTGCGGGAAATACGCCGACAGTCGGAACAGGAACCTGGACACTGGTGAGCGGCGCCGGAACCATTACAACGCCTTCTTCGCCATCTTCCACCGTCACTGCGCTTGGCGTAGGAGCAAATATATTCATGTGGACGATCGCGAATCCACCTTGTCCTTCTTCAACTGATACTGTTACGATCTTTAATACCGGCGGACCTACAACATCCAATGCCGGATCTCCGCAAACCGTTTGTGGCTCTACCGCCACGCTTGCCGGAAATACGCCGGCAACAGGAACAGGAACCTGGACACTGGTAAGCGGATCGGGAACGATCACAACACCAGCTTCGCCAACATCAGGTATTACAGGTCTTGGAGCAGGAGCCAATGTTTTCATGTGGACCATTTCCAATCCTCCGTGCACTGCTTCTACATCTACCGTGACGATCACCGGCGTAAATCCGCCGACTACAGCGAATGCAGGACCGACGATCTCTGGCTGCAGCTCATCGGCAACGATGGCCGGAAATACTCCGGCAACAGGAACAGGAACCTGGACGCTAGTCAGCGGAGCCGGAACGATCACAACGCCGTCCTCCCCGACAACAACGATCACAGGACTTGGTGCCGGAGCAAACGTTTTTATGTGGACGATCTCGAACGCGCCATGTGCAGCTTCTACCGATACGATGACGATCTTTGACACAGGAGGTCCGACAACTGCAAACGCCGGAGCAACACAGACCATCTGCGGAACGACAGCAACGCTTGCCGGAAATACACCAACCGTTGGTACAGGTACCTGGACAGTGGTAAGCGGGACAGGAAGTATCACAACTCCTTCATCGCCGACATCGGGAGTTACAGGTCTCAGCACCGGTGCCAATGTATTCATGTGGACCATCTCCAATCCGCCTTGTTCTCCAACAACAGATACGGTAACGATCTTCCGGTCCCCGCCTCCTACAGTTGCAAGCGCCGGTCCCACACAGTCGGGATGCAGCACCAGTGTAACGATGGCAGCGAATACGCCCGTTGTGGGAACAGGAACATGGACACTGGTGAGCGGTGCCGGAGCGATCACCTCATCCGGATCTCCGACGACAACGATCACCGGACTTGGTGCAGGTGCGAACGTATTTATGTGGACGATCTCAAGTCCGCCTTGTACCGCTTCCACTGATACGGTAACGATCTTCAATACCGGCGGACCAACAACAGCGAATGCCGGTCCGGCACAAACTGTTTGCGGAACAACTGCAACACTTGCAGGAAACACGCCGACCGTTGGAACTGGAACATGGACACTCACAAGCGGATCGGGTACTATCACTACGCCTTCTTCTCCGACATCCGGAGTGACCGGCCTGGGAGCCGGCCCGAATGTATTTACCTGGACGATCAGCAGTCCGCCATGTGCTCCATCTGCTTCAACAGTAACGATCACCGGCGTTGCACCTCCTACAACTGCAAATGCGGGAGCCAGTCAAAGTATCTGCAGCAGTTCTGCAACGCTTGCCGGAAATACACCTACCGTTGGAACAGGAACATGGACGCTGGTAAGCGGATCAGGAACGATCACAAGTCCGGGTTCCCCTTCATCCACTGTAACCGGCCTGGGCGTAGGCGCGAATGTCTTTATGTGGACCATCTCCAATGCTCCTTGTCCTTCATCCACTTCCACGGTAACCATTACGAATACCGGCGGACCGGGACTCTCGGTAACATCGCAAACAAATGTGCTGTGTAACGGGAACGGCAACGGAACAGCAACCGTTTCCGGATCCGGCGGAACAGGATCATACACGTATTCATGGAGCGGAGGCGCGGGTAGCAGTGCTACAGCAAGCGGTCTTTCTGCCGGAACATATACCGTAACGGTAACCGATGGCGCCGGATGCTCAAGCACAGCATTCGTTAATATCACGCAGCCGGCTGCGATCACGGGATCTGTCAGCACTACCAGCACTACCTGTGGATCAAGTACTGGAACTGCAACGGCGAACGCGAGCGGCGGAACAGGATCGCTCACCTATTCCTGGAGCCCGGGAGGAGCAACAACATCAAGCATTACCGGCCTTCCGGCCGGAGGATATACCGTGGTGATCACGGACTCATCTGGTTGTACACAATCGGCTTCCGGCGCCGTTGGCTCTGTTGGGGGGCCACCGGTAAATGCCGGAGCCGATGTTACAATCACATCGGGAGAAACCGCTACGCTAAGCGGAACGAGCAGCGCGGGTGCAACCTATAGCTGGTCTCCTTCTGGCTCGGTGAGCTGTGCTACTTGTGCAACCACAACAACATCACCGACGCAAACAACCACTTATACATTAACGGTGAACGTAGGAGGCTGTACTTCCTCCGACACCGTAACGGTATTTGTCGAGATCGAATGCGGAGAACTGTTCGTTCCGAATGTTTTCTCTCCGAACGGTGACGGCGCAAATGATGTGCTGCAGGTTTATGGCAATTGCATCACCGATCTTGACTTCGCGATCTATGACCGCTGGGGTGAAAAGGTGTTCGAGACCACCGATCCTTCTATCACCTGGGACGGACGGTACAAAGGCAATATGCTGGATGTCGCGGTATTCGTGTATTACCTGAAAGCAACTGTGAAAGGCGTGGAAGTGAACAAGCATGGTAATATTACATTAGTAAAATAGAATGTTAAGCCCCCTCAATAACATGAAAAGGAAAAATATTTCTGCATCCTCCATTCGAAAAGCTTTGCTGGCCGGCGCTTTTGGAGTTCTGATAAGCACTCCTTCGATCGCGCAGGACATCCATTTTTCGCAATTCGATGAAACACAGCTCCAGCTGGAGCCAGCAGATGCCGGAGTTCAGCACGATGTAAGAGCGGTTCTGAATTACAAGAACCAGTGGCAAACAGTGGGTTCGCCTTATAAGACGTTCGCTTTTTCTGCCGACACCAGGCTCCTGCGTGAAAAGAAGCATCATCTCGGCCTCGGGCTTGATTTCTTTTCGGATAATGCAGGCGATGCTCACCTGAAATCCAACCAGGTGAATCTTTCCTTATCCGGGATCATCAATGCAAATGAGCACAGCATTGTTTCGGCGGGCCTGATGACCGGCCTTGCGCAGCGCAGCATCGAGCTCGACGGGCTGGAATGGGGAAATCAATACGACGGAATGAATTATAATTCCGCATTGCCAACCGGCGAGACCATGAATGCAACACCTTTTAACTACGTTGATCTCGGTGCAGGCATACAATATCACTATAGTAACAGTGAAATGTATATTTCGGCAAATAATGCGCGGGCAGTGAATATCGGCGTATCCGTATTTCATCCGCATACGCCGTCGTATACATTTTACGGACAAAGCAATGAGGTGCTTCATACGAAATGGGTGTTCCATGGAAACGCGGCGATCGGAGTGAAGAACACGAACCTGGTGATCCGGCCTTCGTATATTGTATTCATCCAGGGCGGTGTAAAAGAAATAAATCCGGGAATGACCTTCCAGTATATACTCCAGGAAGCATCGAAATATACACGCAACAAAAAACCGGCAGCATTTTCGATCGGAGGATATTATCGCGTGGAAGATGCATTTATCGCGGTGGCAAAATTTGAATACTCCAATTATGCGATCGGTTTCAGCTATGATGTGAATCTTTCCAAGCTCAGAACGGTAAGTAAAACCCGCGGCGGATTTGAGATCTCACTGCATTTCATTTCACCGGGCGCTTTCGGAAAGCGTACTTCCTCAAAATCCAAGTTCATTTAAATTCAGTACGGTTGGATCCAATGAAAAACCCCGCGGACAGGCGGGGTTTTTTTGCATTTTTGTTAATCGTATTTTTTTATTATCTTGACCTCTTAATTGAGAGTGCCTGACGCAAAAATGAACACCGAACACGCTACTACTACTAAGGATTTAAAGGAGGTGAGCAAGCTGATCGAGCAATCGATCGGGATGTGCAGAACCAACCCGGGGAAAGGAATCGAACTGGCTGAAGAGGCCCTTGCTGCTGCCGCTTCTCCTGCTACTTCTGCACAAGCGCTTGTCTGCAAAGGCGCCTGCCAGGTATGGCTTGGCGATTATGAAACCTCTCTGAAGAATCTTTTTGATTCGCTCGGACAGCTGGAAGGACTGGATGATCATACATTCGAGGCACATGCGCTGTATCACGTCTTCTGCGCTTTTTATTTTCTTGCTGATTATGATAATGCGCTGAAATATGCGTATGAAATGCTTGCCCGCTCTGAAAAAAGCGGTGATACGAACGCGCAGGCAAATGCACTGAACGGAATCGGCTCTGTCTACTACACTTCCGGCGAAAACCAGAAAGCGATCGATGCGCTTTCAAAAGGCTTGCAGGTTGCGGAAACCCTGGAAGACAAACACCTGCTGGCGCGGATCCTGGATGGACTGGGTTCTGCCCATTTCAATATCAATGACATCGAACGTGCCATCGACTTCAAGGAAAGAAGCCTGGAAACGGCCAGACCGATCGGTCTCAGGAATGTCGAATCCTATGCGCTCGACGGATTGGCAAGGATCTACATGGCAGCGAACGCTTTTAAGATCGCTGAAAAATTATTCCTTGATTGTTTATCCATCCGAGAGAGCATCAACTTCAAGTCGGGGATCGCGGAAACCAATCTTCACCTGGGTGACCTGTTCATCAAAACGGAAACTTATGATAAAGCGCTCAGGCACCTGAATGCAGCGTTGGCTGTGTCAACGGAGACGAGCACCAAAGAGGTGATGTACAAAACGCATGAAGCGCTTTCGAGGTATTACGAAAAACAAAAGGATACAGATAAGTTCATCGAGCATTTTAAAAAATATTACTCCCTGAAGGAAGAATTCTTCAGTGAAAAGAACAAGCAAAAGCTCAAAGGTGTGGAGATGCAGATCAGCATTTCCCAAATGGAGAAAGAGAAAGCGCTGTTGAGCGAGAAGAACAGGCAGCTGGAGCAAAAATCAAAGGACCTGGTTGTACTGAGTGATCTTGGAAAGGAGATCATTTCGCAGCTATCCATTGAAAGTATTAACACAACGGTTTACACCATCATCAGCAACCTGATGGATGCGCAGGGATTCGGCATCGGCGTGCTGTCGGAAGACGGCACCCAGCTTAATTTTCCCGGATACATCGAAAATGGAGAAGTGCTGCCTGCAGCGGATGATGACCTCGATGAAGACCATCGGTTATCGGCAATCTGCTTTAAGCAGGACCGTGAGATCATCATCTCCGATTTTGACGCGGAGATCGAGAACTATGTGAAGAAGCGCCGCGCACCAAGTGCAGGAGAAGATGTACAATCGATCATTTACCTGCCGCTGAAGCTTGCTGATAAAAAGATCGGTGTGCTCACCGTGCAGAGCTTCAGCAAAAACGCGTTCAGCGATTACCAGGTGAACCTTGTGAAGAACCTTGCCGTGTATTCTGCGATCGCGATCGAGAATGCAACTTCGTATGAAAAGATGGAGGAACGTGTGAAAGAAAGAACCGCAGAGATCGAGAAATCGCATGAGAACACACGGTTGCTGAGCGAGATCGGTCAGCAGATCATCTCCTCCACCAACTTTGATTCGATCTTCCAGAAGCTTCACCAGAACGTAAGCAAGCTGATGAATGCGGACTGCTTCAGCATCCGCACCTACGATGAAGAAAAGCAGGAGATCGATTACCGGTATGGAATGGAAAAGGGACAGCTGAGCGAACGGGTGATCGTGTCGATGGAAAACCATGATAATTTTTCTGTGTGGTGCGTCCGCAACAAGCAGGAGATCTTCATCAACGATAACCTGAACGAATACCAGCGCTATACTTCCAAGATCGTTGTGCCACGAGGGGAGATGCCGCACTCACTGCTGTTCTGCCCGATGACGATCGGTGAGCGGATCGTAGGCGTGATCACTGTTCAGAGCTTCGAAAAGCACGCGTATGTGCCGATGCACATGGATATCCTGAAGACGCTGGGAAGCTATACCGCGATCGCGCTGGAGAATGCTAACCTTGTGGAAAACCTGGAGGACAAAGTAAGAGAGCGGACCTCGGAAGTAGTAAAGCAGAAAGAGATCATCGAGGAAACGAATAAGCACATCACCGATAGCATCAAATATGCAAAACGCATCCAGGAAGCATTTCTGCCCAGTGAGAACAGTATTTCCGAGCATCTCAAAAATGCATTCATTCTTTACAAGCCAAAAGATATTGTAAGCGGAGATTTTTACTGGATCGAACGCAAAGAGAACAAGATCCTGTTTGCAGTAGTGGATTGTACAGGACATGGTGTTCCGGGGGCTTTCATGAGTATTATCGGATTCAACGGCCTGAACCAGATCGTGAATGAATATAATTATACCCGGCCTTCCGATATCTTAACTCACCTCAACAAAAGCATCAGCAATACGCTGAAGCAGCGCGTGGAAGATTCCAAGATCCGCGATGGAATGGATGTTGCGATCTGCTCAATCGATCTGGAAAATAACAGACTTGAATTTGCCGGCGCCTTCAGCCCGCTGTTCATTCTCAGGAACAATGAAGTTTTAAAGTTCAAAGGCGACAAGCATCCGATCGGGAATTTTGTGGGAACAGAAGATTTTGTCTTTACGAACAATGAGATCGATCTGTTGGCGGATGATCGCATTTATATTTTCTCCGACGGCTTTGTGGATCAGTTCGGCGGACCAGCCGGAAAAAAACTCAAATACAATTATTTCCGCCAGCTCTTGCTCGACAATCATAAGCTGCCGATGGAGGAACAGAAGGAAAAGATCAATGAATTCTTCGAGGCCTGGAAAACCGGCTTTGAGCAGATCGACGACGTCTGTATTATCGGGGTGGCGGTCTAAAAGCAAACATTGATCCCTATTCTGCCCCAGCCGTGATCAAGGCCTTTACCATATTCACGGGTGATGTAAGCCAGCGCATATTCCAGCTGCAGCCGCTTATAGGAGATTGCGATCCCGCAGCGTCCTGTCGCAACAAAACGATCGATATTTGATTCCGGAACAATGTATGTGCTGTTGTGATTGATCATTCCTCCCTGCATGGTTGCGTTGTAACCGACAATCATCGCTTTTGCCCTCAGGTATAAATAGCACTGAAATTTCTGTGTATTCTTTTGCCGGGTGATTCCAAGGTTATTGAAATACGGCTGCATATATCCAACGCGGATCATTCCGCCTCCCGAAAGATCATCGTAGAGTGTTCCCGCTCTGGCTTCGGCTAAACCGGTAAGAGTCAGGTATTTTGAATCGATGAGGCCTTTTTCAATGAACAGATCATAATTCACCACGTAATCATTTTCGATCTGGTATTCCCATCCTATCGGAAGGAGATTGTGAAGCTTTGTATGAATGTATACCTGCTCTTCTTCGCCGAAAAGATTTGGTCCCATAAGTCCGAGGTTCAATCGCGTAGTTAATCTCAGCTTGCGTTCAGGATCCAGTGAAACCAGCGAGTGTGTGAGATAAACCAATGCTGCGTAGGGTCTTTCACCCGGCTCCGGCAGACCAAAGTGGCGGATGCTCGTGGGTGTAAAACCCTGCCGCTCCGTGGAAACGCCATAATAGTTAATGATCTTTGTTCCGGCATTCCCTGAACGGGAAGGGCGAAGCGGAATGAGTGCATGGGACAGAATAAGCTTTTTAAAGACGGGGAAAATAAACTCCAGGTAAACACCTTGCGTATAATAGCGGTCGGTGGCAACAAAAAAATCATTTTCGTAGGTATGCCTGTAGAAGCGGTCCTTAGGAAGGCTGTCGGTCTGTGAGCGCAATGAAAAGCCAGCCAGCAGAAGGAAAAGAGAAAAAATAATCCGTTGATTGTTCATCTGTGAGATATACGCATCGCAAAGCTATGCAGTTTTTATCCGTTTGTAAACGAATATACCCGTTTTAACGCGCCTTATTTTGTGGGAATGGTGTATTTTTGAACCCGGTAATTGCTCCAACTATGAAGATATTAAAAAAAATAGGGAAATGGCTCCTGATCATCCTGGTGATCCTGAACATTGCCATACTGGTAACGGGAAAAACGTATATCTATAAAGGTGTATGGAACACTTATTTCAAAGGCCGTTCAGGCCCAAGCATTGATGAATATCGGATCTTCGATAACCGGGAAGTAGCTGCAGGAACCTATCAGCCCTGGAAGCGCTCAAAAATGTGCAACTCGAAACAGATCCCGGCTGAGCTGCAGAAGAATTTCGACGAGCTGCAGACGATCGCATACGTGATCGTGAAAGATGATTCTATTATTCATGAACAGTATTGGGACGGCTATGGTGAAGATTCTTACACCAATTCATTTTCCATGGCAAAAACATTTACTTCTATTCTTGTTGGGATCGCTATCGATGAAGGAAAGATCAAAAGTGCGGATGAACCGGTGAGTGATTTTCTTCCTGAATTCAAAAACGGTGAAGGCGCCAAGCTCACGGTGAAGCACTTGCTTACCATGTCATCGGGTATCAACTTTGACGAAAATTACGTGAACCCGCTCGCTTATCCGGCAGCCGCTTACTATGGAAAAGACCTGAAAGCATTGACAGATAAATATTCCGTAACGGATGAACCCGGAAAGACCTTCAAATACCTGAGCGGGAACTCTGTTTTACTGGCGTTCATCCTTGAGAAGGCAACCGGTAAAAAACTTGCGGACTACGCTTCTGAAAAATTGTGGAAGCCGCTTGGTGCCAAGAACAGCGCATTCTGGAGCCTTGACCATGAGGGAGGAACGGAAAAAGCATATTGCTGCTTTAATTCCAACGCACCGGACTTTGCAAGGATCGGACAACTTTTTCTCGATAGCGGGAAATGGAATGGAACACAGATCGTATCACAAAATTACATGATGAACTCGGTTAAGGTTGCTGATCTGCTGGATGCCGAAGGGAAAAAGAACGACCAATATGGTTATGCATGGTGGGTGATCCCGGATTACAAAGGACATTATGTTTACTACGCAAGAGGAATTCTGGGGCAGTACATTCTTTGTATTCCTGATAAGAAAATGGTTATCGTCCGGTTGGGAAGAAAACGTGTGAAACCGGAAGCTGGTGAAGACCATCCGAAAGACGTGTTCAATTACCTGGATGCTGCGATGGAAATGTACGGGAAATAAATGCGGGATGAGAGCGGTACAGCACAGCAAACACAGATTCGTTATTTGTATATATAGCCACAGATTCACAGATTTGTAATATTTGTAGCGTCTGCGCTTCACCCTTCGTAGTAACGACTACGGAGAAGAACTGAAGCTATGGCGTAAGCGTTAAAGATTTGTTGTTGGTAATGACAATTATTATCGCCGCAGTATCAGATCCTGACTTATCATAAGAATCATGAAGATCAGCGTTCCAATAATACACAGTATAAACACAGATTTGTAAATTAGTATTGATCAGTAGTTAGTAGTTAAGATGAAGAAAGATATTCAACCACCGGAAGTTGAAGATATAGCGGTGGCAATTATAAAAGAGCTGAATGAGCTGAATGAAACCGAATGGAACGTTTACCTGCTGAACCTCAAAAAGCAAAAGATTGAAGGCGTGCTGGTGAGCTCACACGGTTACGGAATGCATAACAATGAAGAAGTGAAAACCTCTACTCTCAGGCATTTTCTTGACGAGGTTGAACCGAAATCGTTTGTAAAATTTGAACCGATCCAGGAAAATCTTTTCGGCCTGAATAACGAATATTGGGTTAGCTTCTTTCTCGATAACGTGATGTACGACAAGAAATATATTTTTCTCCCGGAGAGCATCAATGAAGAAAATTTTATTCTTGTCCCGTATATCAATAAAAAAGGAGTTTTGATCAAATAACCATTTATGCTGGAGAACCTGAAGCTGCAGAATGTTCTTTTCCTGGACGTAGAAACTGCACCGGTCGTATACCAATACAAAGATCTCGATGAGCGTATCCGCCCGCTGTGGGACTCAAAATTCCGGTATAACATTAATGAAACACCTGAATCGCTTTATAAAAGGGCCGGGATCTATGCCGAATTTTCAAAAGTGATCTGCATTTCAGTGGGCTTCTTCAATGAAGGCGAGTTCCGGATCAAATCATTCTATTACAGCGATGAAAAAAGACTGCTGGAAGAGTTTGCTGTGTTGCTGAATAAGCATTTCAACCGGAAAGAGCACATGCTTTGTGCACACAATGGCAAGGAATTCGACTTCCCTGTTCTTTGCCGCCGGATGCTGATCAATGGCATCAAGCTTCCGAAAGCACTGAACCTTTCCGGCAAAAAGCCCTGGGAAGTAAACCACCTGGATACGATGGAGCTGTGGAAATTCGGTGACTACAAGAGCTTCACCTCACTTAATCTCCTGGCTGCGATATTCAATATCCCAACACCCAAGGACGACATAGATGGTTCCGATGTAGCAAGGGTTTACTGGGAGGAAAAGAATATGAAGCGTATCGTCACTTACTGCCAGAAGGATGTGCTTACGATCGCCCAGCTGATCCTGCGTTTTATGGGCCAGCCGCTGATCGAGCCAAAAAAGGTGGTCTTTACCTGAAAACAGATCCTGTCACGCAGTTTGCAGCTTTTTCGATAAAAACGCCCGATAAAACTCCGTTCCGGCAAACCGTTTTTGCATGGTTTGTTCCTATCTTTGTCACATGAATTCCGCCCGTATTTCTTCCGCTTTTAAAAACCACAGCAGGTCCCTCGCTATTGCAGCAATGGCAGCGCTTATGATCACCTCCTGTACAAAGCCGGAATCAAAGCTCGCGAAATACGGACCGGAAGTAGAAGCCGTAATGCGAACGGATTCAGGCGCATTCAGGGGTGTTAATCTTGGCGACAAGCTGGATTCCGTTCAGAAGAGAGAGGCGGTAGCAGCTACGGAAGCTGATTCCGGTTATCTGTATTACGAATTCAAGCTGGATTCGAATTCCTATAATGTTTCCTATAACTTCGATGAGAATGGACTGAATGAGATCCGCTCCGATGTTTACGTAAAAAATCCTGCGAATACCGATCGTATATTCAATGCCTTCAAAAAATATTTCGATGATCATTTCGGACCCAGCGAAACACACGGAGGTTATACCGTTTGGAGCGTCCGTTCCGAAAAATTCGGAGATGTGAAGATCAACCTCAGTGATGAAAGCCTCGATCTTACCGTACCCAATAGTCCCGGAAAACTGTCCATCTGGATCTATCCCAACGAGGAATAAAACGAGCCGTTTTACCACTTTATCGGTCAAAATCGGCTTCCACGCTTATCTTCTTGCATATTTCGGCAACAAAACGTACTTTTAGCCTTCTTTGGAAATAACTCCTATGGCGAACGAAACCTTGCTGGAAGTAAAGAACCTGGTCACGGAATTCCGGTCCGATGATGAAACCGTGAAAGCGGTGAACGACATCTCATTTACTCTTTCCAAAGGTGAAACGATCGGGATCGTAGGTGAGTCCGGATCAGGAAAGTCGGTCACCTCGCTTTCCGTAATGCGCCTGATCCCTAATCCTCCGGGGAAGATCACCGGCGGAGAGATCATCTATCACTCCAAATCAAAAGGACCTATTGACATTGTAAAGCTTTCCGAAAAGGAAATGCGGACCCTTCGCGGAAATGAGATCGCAATGATCTTCCAGGAGCCAATGACCTCGCTTAACCCTGTTTATACCTGCGGCGACCAGGTAATGGAAGCGATCATACTTCACCAGAAAGTAAGTAAAAAAGAAGCGAGAGAGAAAACGATCAGTCTGTTCAAAGAGGTACAGCTCCCCCGTCCCGACGATATTTTCGACAGCTATCCGCACCAGATCTCCGGCGGACAGAAGCAGCGTGTAATGATCGCAATGGCGATGAGCTGTCAGCCGGCAATTCTTATTGCAGATGAGCCTACAACCGCACTGGATGTTACTGTGCAGGCAACCATTCTTGACCTGATGCTGAAGCTCCAGCGGGAACATGATATGGGTATTATGTTCATCACACATGACCTCGGTGTTATTGCCGAGCTCGCCGACAAGGTGGTGGTGATGTACAAAGGGAAGATTGTGGAGCAGGGAAGCGTGATGGACATCTTTGCCAATCCGCGCCACCCATATACCAAAGGACTTCTTGCCTGTCGCCCGCCGCTGAACAAGCGCCTTCACTGGCTTCCGACCGTTTCAGATTTTATGCAGACAAGCGAATACGGCGAGATGATCGAAAGCAAAGCTTCGGTCGAAGAGGTAACGGAAAAGCTGGTCGTTTCCAAAAAGGAACGGGAAGAAGCGCATCAGAAGCTATATGCAAAGGAACCGATCCTGAAGATCAAAAACCTGAAAACATATTTCCCGATCAAGAAAGGTGTTTTTGGTAAAGCGAAAGAGTTTGTCAAGGCTGTCGACGACGTGAGCTTCGATGTTTATCCCGGCGAAACCCTTGGATTGGTAGGAGAATCCGGCTGCGGTAAAACGACATTAGGAAGAACGGTTTTGCGCCTTATCGAGCCGAGTGGCGGAGAAGTGATCTTTGACGGGAAGAATATTACCAGCCTGGATCCAAAATCCATGCGGGATCTTCGTAAGGATATCCAGATCATTTTCCAGGATCCTTATTCTTCGCTTAACCCCCGCATTACGATTGGCCAGGCGATCATGGAGCCGATGCAGGTACATGGCATCCTTGGCAGCGACAAGGAAAGAAAGGAT
This sequence comes from Bacteroidia bacterium, assembly GCA_045805205.1. Lineage (GTDB taxonomy): Bacteria > Bacteroidota > Bacteroidia > 2-12-FULL-35-15 > 2-12-FULL-35-15 > 2-12-FULL-35-15. Next base: position 143,370 of record JBJMLR010000011.1, read on the forward strand.
CGCGTAATCGAGCTGCTGAAGCGCGTGAACATGAATGAATCACATTTCTATCGCTATCCGCATGAATTTTCCGGCGGACAGCGTCAGCGGATCTGTATTGCCCGCGCACTCGCGCTGAACCCCAAATTTATAATCTGTGACGAGTCTGTTTCCGCCCTGGATGTGTCTGTACAGGCACAAGTGCTGAACCTGCTCAATGAGCTGAAACGGGAATTTGGATTTACCTACATCTTCATATCGCACGATCTTTCCGTTGTTAAATTCATGAGCGACCGTATGGTTGTGATGAACAAAGGCAAAATCGAGGAAATGGGTGATGCAGATGAGATCTATAGCTATCCCAAAACAGAATACACCAGGAACCTGATCAATGCCATTCCCAAAGGCCAGCTGGAAGATATAAAATCTTCTATGGAGAAAAAATCCGGTATGCGTGTAGTGCTCAAATCAGGCTCTTGATGAGACCCAAAATAAAACACCTTGCTGTTTATGCGTTCATAATTGCCGCCGGCTTTCTTTTTGCCAGGATCTTTCTGCCGAAAAGCGGACCGGAACTAACCCCGCCCCCGGCGCCGAAGCAAGAAATCCCACTCGAAGAAACTACTTTATTGTCGGAAGTTAACGACATGGAATCTGCCGGCGATTTTGTCACCACTGAAAAAGCTCTTTCCGGAAAAAAAAGCTGCAAGCTCAGTGAAAAAATTGAATACGGTATTTCCGCACAGCATTTTGTCCGCGACATTCCATCGTACACTTCTCTGAATAAGATCACTGTTCAGTACAGCTGCTTTATGCAGGATGATCCCGGTGCTTTATTTGTTTTATCAATAGATGATCCCAACGGGAAAAACCTGCATTGGGCTGCCGATTCCATCACCATGCAGAAGTCGGGCCAGTGGACCCGGGAAGAAGCCATATTCACTGTTGCACCTGAACTTCTGAATCCCGATAACAAAATCAGCCTGTATCCCTGGAACAAGAAAAAGAAAACTTTTTTTATTGATGATATCCGTATTGCATACGATGGCGCAGTCGCAAAAAAAGGAATGCACACCGATCCGGGGACCACAAATTTTTTCTCCGATATGGAAAGTAACGAAGGGATGAGCGGAACGGATGCTATTATCACAACCACGGCACACTCCGGAAAAAAAGCCTGTGATCTTTCAGGTGGAAAAGAATACGGGCCCTCGGTCTCAAAAAAGATCCGTGAATTTGGTACGGTCCCGAAAAGGATCACGATGAGCATGTGGGTCTATCCTTTGACCGATCAGTCGAACACCGTGCTGACCGTAGCGGTTACCAGCTCAAAAAATGAATCCATATCCTGGGATGGAGAAAGCACCGACAAGAGAACCTTTCCTAAAAACACATGGACAAAGCTCAATACTTCCTTTGTTCTGCCGACGGAAAAAATGCACCCGGATGATGTTCTCACCGTCAATATCTGGAACAAAGGAAAAAGTGATGTGATCGTTGATGACCTGGAGATTGTTTACGGCGAAGGACCCGAGCGCAGAGGAGAACCATCTACGGTCGATGCAAAATCGATCTATGATAAAACATTCCAGGCGCGCGACAACAAACCTCCTTTCAGAACGCTCTGGCTGGAGAAGCAGGAAACCGGAAATAACAGCGATCTGGAGCAATTCAACCCAGGCGACACGTATATAGCGGGGAATTTTGCGGAAGATAAAAACGGGCTTGATGAGTTGCTTTGTATCAGCGGGAAACGCCAGGCGCTTTACGCTTATGACCCCGAAGCAAAACAATTCAAAAAGCTCTGGGAGAATACGAACAAAGATCAGACATTGTGGACTCCTGCTAACAGCTATATTGTTGTCAATGATGGCTCCCGGAAAAAACTGGTGGTAGAAAATACGGGGTTTGTGCGTTACCTGGTGTTTAACGGCAAGGAGTGGATCGATGGGCCAAAAGAAACGACCATGTGCGTACCTGCTGTATTTGCCGGAGCGGTCGCTTTCTATCCCGGACATTTTAATACGGACGGTGATCAGTTCCTCGAGCTTGACCGCAGCTGGCGCTTCGATCTTAAATTAAAGGAAAATGGTCATATTCTCGGAAGTGTCGATTTCAAAGGATTTCCCGCTGATCATAATCCGAAGTATTATGAATTTGTAACACTCATCAACGGACATTTTACCGATGCCAAACGTAATTCCGTGATTGTGGTGATGGCTAATTGCGCTGATAATGATTTCAAGGGAGACAAATGCAAAACGCTCGATAACTTGCAGTATTTGCCTAACTGCACTCAATTATATCAATTTGCAGAATGACAAAGCATTTTAAAATATCGTTTCTTTTCTTTGCATGTACCGTGCTTTTTTTCTCCTGCAACAATGAAAAAAAGAATGACGTATTATCTTCCTGCACTGATTTTTCAATTCGGAATTTTTCGCCGGCCGCTAACTTTTCTGCTGACAGCACGGGATCCAAACGGATCTTCCTGGATTACGATCATGCAAATGAAGGCTTCGTTGTTCCATCAGTGAAACAAAATAAAGAGGGCTTTACATTTGACTTCGAGCTGAAAAACAATACTTCCGGAGATCTCTATTACAAGATCTACTATAGGAATGAAAGCTACAAATTTCCGGATTATGATTCTCTTGCTCAGAAGGAAGAATTACTCTCCTCGGAGAATTTTTACGGCAGCTGGGAGAACGCTTCCGTTGCATTCAAAAAAATAACGGTAGCGAACGACGGCGAATATCATCGTGTCGCCGATGCATTGAGGATCACCGGCAATCCGCGGAATGAAAGCCGCTATATCAGCAATGGAAAGAATAACCGCTGGCAGCGAAACCCAAGAGTCGGAAATTATTCATTTCTGCTGGTGGTTACCACGCAACCGGACCTGAAAAATATTCCCGCATATATTCAGGACATCTCCCAGATGAACAATGATCACTTTTCAGATCCTTATGGATTTTACTTTCACGGTGGCGGAAAAGAACTGAAAAGCACGATTTCCGTTGTTGCTGAAAATGGAGTCAAAGTGGTTGCGCAGCCAAATCTGGGTAATGGAATTTACGTGGACGACGGCCGTTTTACGGGTGAAGTAGATAAATCGCATTTCTGCGAAACCTGCGGACAGGACAGCAATTTATATTACAACGCGCCGATCCAGCAGTTCATCAACTACGTCGATCTCAGCACAAAGATGGACAACATACCGGTGGTCGCGGATATTCTCAAAGACAATTATTCAAACCTTGACTACAACTGGAACCGGGCATTTTATCCAAAGGATGAATTGATCCCAACGATCCTTCAGACATCGCGGCAGCCCTGCTCCACCGTGTCCTCCGATCCAAAGGAAAAAAAGATCACGATAAAGAATCCCAAAACAGCTTACGGTGAATGGAAAAAAGAAAGTGTCGGCATTATCACCCGTCACGGCCTTACGTACGGCAAATACCGTGTAAAGGTAAAGCTCACAGAGCTCCTGAATAAAAATGGCGTCTGGAACGGTCTCACCAATGCGATCTGGATGATCACGCAAGGCGGCGGTGAATGGAACTTCCGCAGAAAAGCCAGCAAAGATGGCGGTTACATGGCAACTTACTGGGGCGGGCCAAACGACAAGCGTGTTCCGCAGGTGGATTATACCGAGATCGATTTTGAGATCCTGAAAACGGTTCCTTATTGCCCGGACAACCTTTTTCCGCCGGTATACAAAAATCCCGGCGATAACAGGAGTAACATCGACAGCTGGAACATTCCGTTGCCGGAGGAACTAAATGCTGATAATGGAAACATCACGGTAGCCTGTACCAACTGGGACATGGCGAGCCATGATCCGGTGAACTTCGGTGTAGGCTGTAATCCTGTTCCATACATGGATCAGACGTTTGAAGCGCATCGCTGGGATAACAACTACCGTGCGCTCACAGAAAAAAAACAGGAAAGCGATGATGAGCTGTTCGGCTCGAAGTATTATTATTTCGAGATCGACTGGAGGCCGACAGAAATAATCTGGCGCATCGGCCCGGAGCCTGACAAAATGAGAGTGGTTGGCTATATGAACGACAAGGTTACATCCATCCCCAACAACCAGATGCTGCTGATCATCACACAGGAATATCACAATACCAAATGGTGGCCGGGCGCTCCTTATTCACAGGATAATCTCCCGTTTCCGCTGAACGATATTCCGGGAGAGATCTATGAGCTGACGGTGGAGTAAATATGGTTAACCGGGTGATTTTGCAGAAAGGCTATTTCTTTGAGTTATTCTGATTATCTTAGAGCCACCTTCACCATTTGTCATGAAAAAAATCCTTTTCGTTTTTTTCTTTATGCTCTCGCTTGGCGTTGCGGCTCAGGCGGACCTTACCGGCTTTGATCAGCCAATATGCAGCTCCCCGGTTTCATACACGTATACCTATATGAACTATACCACCGGATCAGGCAGCAGCGCACTAAATGGATATAAAATATACCGGAACGGCCTGGAAGTATATTATTATCCCGGAGGAAGCATGAGTTTATCGGAAAGCGTTATCGATATGCTCTTTATCAACGATTCCACAGGATTTATTGTTGTGAACTGTGCAAACATGGCCACAAGAGTGGTCAGAACAACAACGTATGGCAATTCCTGGACGAATATGAGTCCTTTGAATATCGCCGGATATAAAGGCATGTATGTGGTAAGCGCCTCGCTGGTGTATTCCGTTTGTGCACCCAATGGTGCTTTGCATCCCTACATGTATATTGCTAAACATTCCGACTTTTATCCGGACGCCCATTTCATCAATGACGATAGTGTAACGACGGATATCTACAAAACCGACACGCTCTACACAAACTCGTTATGCGGCATTGATTCTCTGAACATTTTTGTATCCAACAGCCCTTTAGACTCTATCGATTACCACATTAACTTTTTTTATGTTCCGGATGTTGGCATCGATGAATATGGAAGTCCGACGCCTCACTACTCTGTTTATCCTAACCCTGCATGCGACAGAATACTCATATCGGGAGGGGAATTTAAAAATGCGGAGATCTATTCCTCTTTGGGCCAGAAGCTTTTCGGGAGCACATGCACAACAATCCCTGTCGGCGATCTGTTACCCGGAATCTATTTCATTCGTATAATGAGCGATTCCGGCAGGTCCAGCAGCTGCAAATTCATTAAGCAATAGAACTTTGCCCTTATCAATCACACAGAACAAAGCTCTTAGTATCAAACGCAGGATATTTGCATTGCTCACAGTGCTTTTATCTCTCCCGCTTTTTCAACTTACCTTTCCTTTTATAAAAGAAGCGCAGTTGCTCGGCGTTGCTCCTGCACCTGACCTTCCAAAATTTTCCGTCGAGTCCTGGTATAATGAACAGTATCAAAAAAGCTTTGCTTCTGTGCTTGAGCAGCGGATCGGGTTTCATCCTGCATTTGTGAGAATCCACAACCAGATTAATTACAGCCTGTTCAGTTACAGTGATGCAGGTGATGTGGTGATCGGGAAAGACGGCTATATTTATCTCAAACCCTATGTCCAGGCGTTAACAGGTGATCAATTTATCGGGACGAATACGATTCGTTTGCAAACGGAAAAGCTAAAAGTCATCCAGGCACAATTGAAAAAAAGAGGAATTGATTTTTTTGTCGTACTCGCGCCGGGCAAAGGAAGCTTCTACTCTGAATATATTCCGGATGATCTGAAAGCCCGCCCGCATTCTGACACCACAAATTACGATCAGTGGAAGAAGTATTTTGAACAAAGCAGGATCAACTATCTTGACCTGAGAAGCTATTTTGCTGAGCTCAAGAAGCAGGAAAAATATCCTCTCTTCTCAAAGACAGGTGTGCATTGGTCCGAATATGGCTGTTACAAAGCCGGTGAAAAGCTGGTCGCCTATATAGGATCATTAAGAAAAATCGAGCTCCCGAAAATCGAGCTTAAAGGTGTTAAAAAAGTTTTAATGTCGGGAAACAAGAGCACAGACTATGATGCGGCCAGCCTGATGAATATATACGGCACTGTCGGTCATGCTCCTGCAGCACTGCCGGAACTTTCTTATACAAGTACAAAGAATAGCATCCGGCCTCGTTTCCTCTGCATCTCAGACAGCTATTTTGCAGGCATCAGCAACACCGGTATTCCTTCCAACGTTTTTTCCGACTACCATAACTGGCTATATTTCGATCGTGTATTTCCGGAAAGCTACTTAGATGAAAAACATGTTGCAGATCTTAACATAAAGAAAGAACTTGAAAAGCAGGACATTGTTTGTATCCTTTGCACGGATGCATCGCTCGGAGTATTCCCTTTTGGATTTGCAGATGCGGCATACGAATTATATGCGCCAAAGGACAGTGCTTATTCTTCATTGAAAAATCAGGAATACAGCATAGATATATACGAAGGTCTCCGACACATCGATCAGAATCCTGATTGGAAGGCTGCCCTTGAATGGAACGCAAAGGAAAAAGGAATATCCCCGATGGAATCATTCATTGATAAATTGAATGAGATCTATCGGGAGAAACAGAAAAAAATATCCGGAAAATGATCTTTAGCAGCAGCATCTTTCTTCTTTACTTTTTCCCGCTATTCCTGGTACTTTACTACCTCTGCGATCCGCGTTATAAAAACGGATTTGCGTTGGCTGCCAGCTTTATCTTTTTCAGCTGGGGAGCTCCGCTGTTTGTTTTTGTTGTAGCCGCCTCTATTCTTCTTGATTATTTTATCGTTCTGAAAATAGAACGTTCCGAGGGAAAACGGAGAAAACGTTTCCTGGTCGTATCGGTAATCCTGAACGTCGGACTGCTGGCCTATTTCAAATACAGCAATTTTTTTGTAGAGAATATCAATAACCTTGTCGGAACCTGGGGAGCACATGGAATTGCATGGACCAGGGTTGCGCTGCCGATTGGGATCTCCTTTTTTACTTTTAAGAAACTCAGCTATTGCATCGATGTATACCGCGGCACGCACAAAGCATTCGTGAAGATCAGGGATTATGCTTTGTTCATCATGCTTTTCCCGGAGCTGATCGCGGGTCCGATTGTTCGCTTTAATGAAATCGCAGACCAGATCATCGACCGGAGGGACCAGGAAACCATCGACAATAAGTTGCTGGGATTATTTCGTTTTGTGATCGGTCTTTCAAAAAAGGTGCTCATCGCCAATGTGCTCGGAGCGGAAGCGGATAAGATCTTTGCGTTGGAACCCACCACGCTCAATACGCCGGTTGCCTGGATCGGGATCCTTGCTTATACATTCCAGATCTACTTCGATTTCTCCGGATACTCCGACATGGCCATCGGAATTGCAAAGATGATTGGATTTAAATTCCCCGAAAATTTCGATAACCCCTACATCTCACAAAGCATTACTGAATTCTGGAGAAGATGGCACATCACGCTTGGAAGGTGGATGCGTGATTATCTTTATATCCCGCTGGGAGGAAATAAGGTCGGCAAAGGCCGGCTCTATTTTAACCTTGTACTTGTCTTCTTTCTTTCCGGTCTCTGGCACGGCGCATCCTGGACGTTTGTAGTCTGGGGCTGCTTCCATGGTTTATTCCTGATCGCCGACAGGATATTCCTCCTTAAGTTTTATAGTAAGATCGGCCGCATTCCAAGCGCCATCATTACTTTCGTTATTGTGGTTTGCGGCTGGGTTTTCTTTCGCTCGGAAAATCTCATAAATGCGCTGCATTACCTCCGGAAAATGTTTGCTTTTGATTTTTCGAAGTATCAGATCCATTTTGAGCTTAACTTCCCGGTGATGATGATGCTTGCAGCGGTGTTTTCCTTCTGGGGCGCTTCAAAGCGGATCCGCAGCATGCAGGACGCTATTTACTTCTCGGAATATGGTATTCCGCGATTGGTAACAATGAGTATTGCCTCCGTGATATTATTCATCTTGTCGGAAGCAGCGATCACCTCATCGGGATTCAACCCTTTCATTTATTACCGTTTCTGAAAACATGAGACGACTCAAGAGAATGATCTTTGGGACGATCCTCTGTCTTTTACTTCTGCCTATTCTGCAGAATCTTACCGGAGTATTTACAATCGATTCCCTGAACGGATATTTTCGTCCCGTTGATTTACCTGAGCTAACATGGGAGCATTGGATGAGCGGAACCTATCAGCCAACCGCAGCTCAATTTGTGGAAGAACATACAGGCCTGAGAAATGTACTGATCCGGATCAATAACCAGGTTAATTACAGCTTCTTCAATAAGCCCGCCGGCGACGGAGTAACTCCCGGAAAGAACGGCAATTTTTTTATCCGTACATACATTGACGCTTATACGGGAAATGATTTTGCAGGAAAGGACGCAAGTGATGAGCGGATGCATAAGCTTCGCTTTCTTCAGGACGAATGGGAAAAAAACGGAAAAACATTTGTGCTGGTTCTTGCTCCCGGAAAAGCAAGCTTCTATCCCGAGGACATTCCCGATGAATTCCTTGCCACAGCGAAAACCCCGACAAATTATCAATACACCCGTAAGAAATGTGACGACCTTGGAATTCATTACCTGGATATGAATGCGTATTTCTGCTCGCTGAAAAAAAATGCGAAGACAAAATACCTTTATTATCCGCGATGCGGAACACACCTCAGCAAGTATGGAAGCGAAGTAATGGCCGATACGATTGTAAAGTACATTGAAAAAGTACGCGCGATCGACTTGCCTGACCTGGCAATGAAAGGAATGAAATACAAAGGACCCAACTATTTAGATGATGATATCACTGAGCTTATTAACTTGTTTTCCCCTCCTGAAAATCCGTCTATGGAAGAGCCGGATCTTGTTTTCACAGATGGTCCGGGAAAAACCAGGCCCCGCGTTATTACGATCGGCGACAGCTATTATGAAGGCCTGATCTATACTAAAATTCCAAAAAGATTATTCCGCGATTCACAATACTGGCAATACAATAAATATGTTTATTCGGACAGCATGACCCTGAATGGAATGATGGAAAATCTTGATGTCAAAACGGAACTTGAGAAGAGCGACGTTATTATGATCCTCGCAACTGAAGCAACGCTCTTCCGCTTATCATACGGCTTCATCGACGATGCTTACGCACTTTATGCCCCAAAGACCAAACAGGAAAAGACCGCCTTTTACCGCAAGCTGATCCTGGAGGATAAACAGTGGAAAAGCGAGATTGCCGCCAGCGCTATGAATAAAAATATTACTTTAGACAGTGCGGTCAGCGTCGCCGCTGCGCTGGAGTATGAAAAAGAAGCGGAGAAAGAAAGCAGGATCGCTGCCGAACGTGTTGCGGCAATTGCGGACCGGATCCGGAAAGACCCTGCTTATATGGCATTGATCGTAGGGAAAGCGAAAGATCGCGGTGTCAGTACCGGCGAAATGATCCGCATGGACGCGGAATGGCTTTTCGATCAGGAAAATAAAAATACGCACTAATTGCACATGCAAAAAAGAACTCTCACGCTCCTGCTGATCAGCGCTTCCTTTATTTTTTTCATTTGCCTTTGCCTTTTGTCGGAAATCACTTACGACGTAGGTGATGGGATCCGGCACTTCCTGGTTTCTGAATATTCATGGAAACATCCGGGCTTGCTGATGTACAGCTGGGGAAAGCCATTTTTCTCGCTGATCAGCTCTCCCTTTTCGCAATTCGGACTGACAGGAATATATCTATTCAATATTTCCTGTGGTTGTCTTTCCGCATGGCTCTGTTATCGCATTGCTGAAAAGCTGAAGCTCCGTTACTCTTTTCTCGTCTTTCCATTTCTTTTTTTCATGCCGGTCTATTTCCCTACCATGAACAGCGGCCTCACTGAGCCTTTCTTCGGACTCGTGCTGATCACCTCGGTATACCTGGTATTTACTGAGAAGTATTGGCTGGCTTGTCTTCTTGTTTCTTTTTTACCGTTCGTTCGAACTGAGGGAAACCTGATCCTGCCGGCGTTTATGATCGTGCTGACATTTCGGAAAAAAGCCTTTCTTATTCCTCTCCTGGCGACAGGCACGCTTGTGTATAGCTTCATCGGCTACCTTTATTACGACGATTTTCTTTGGATCATTCATCAGAATCCTTACAACGGAGCCAACAGCGCATATTACGGAAAGGGAGAGCTGTTCCATTTTGTTAAGAGCTACGCGTTAATCTGGGGACCGGTTCTTGCCGTTCTTTTTTGTGCAGGTACAATTGCAGCAGTAGCGCCTTTGTTCAACAGAACAAAAAAACTGAAAGAAGACTTTTTTATCGAAGAATGTTTTCTTGTTCTTGCGCCATTCCTGATCTATTTTGTTGCTCACTCCCTGATGTGGTGGAAAGGTCTCGCTAATTCCCTCGGGCTGCTTCGCGTTCTGGCTGCTGTGGCACCCTGTTCCGCGCTCGTCTGTCTGCGGGGCCTGAACCTTTTCCTGACGGAGTCGGCGAAAAAAAGAAAGGCTGTGGAATCTGCTCTTGTTATTATTGTAGCCGCGCTTGTTATATGGAATCCTTTTACCCAGCCCTACTTCCCTTTTTCGATGGACCCGGCGGAAAAGACTTTAAAAGAAGCCTGCAATTGGTACAAGAACTCGCCTTACGCCGGTAAAAAAGTTGTGTATGCTCATCCTCTTATCGGAATGGAGCTGGACCAGGACCCATTCAGCTCGGATACAAAAACTGAGCTCGGGAAACTGCAGGCCGGGTTTACAAAATTCGGTGAAAAATATCTTCCTGATAGCACCATCATATTCTGGGACGCGCATTTCGGGCCTAATGAATGTCGCCTGCCGAAGGATTCTCTGCTCATTTTTGATTACACAGAGCTTTTGGAATCCTTTAAGCCGGAAATACCATTTACAACATTCGCAGGTGATCCGTTCGAGGTGCTTGTTCTCCGCAAATCGGGAAAGCGGGTGCAACAGATGGATTCTATATTTTACGATCTTGAAACAACAGAAGCACTCTCAAAAGACCGCCAGACGATTTCATCCGGGAAAGCTTTTTCGGGAACGCACAGCATCCACCTGAGTCCAAACGATGAATACAGCATTGGTTTCCCCAGGGCATTGACCTCGATCAACGGCAGCTCCCTTAAGAATATCTGTGTTACTGCCCGCTTCCGGGGAAACCGCGAAGAGTTGAAAGACGCTATGATCGTCGTTTCTGTGGACGATCCGGGAACAAAAAAGAATCTGTACTGGTCCGGCGCCGCGCTGGGTCCGATGCTAAAAACGGATCATGCCGAATGGGAGCCCTTGTCCTTTCATTACGATGTTCCCGTTGCGATCACTCCGGGACCGATCCTCAATATTTATGTGTGGAACAAAGCGAAGAAAGATTTTTTCCTGGACGATGTCAGCATTACGCTGACCGGAAGAAAGTGATCCAGGACTGAAATTCACCGAAACAGCCTTTTTTAGTAAATTTGCTGAGCCCGAATATTATGAAAAAAGACAAGCTTATTATCGGAATTCTTTTTTTGCTTTTCATCTGCTTATGTGCATACCCTGTTTTTGTAAACCTCGGTGATCTCAGCGCAAGAAAATGGGATGAATCGCGGAATGGCATCAACGCCATGGAGATGCTTTCCGATCATAATTATTTTGTAACGCAGTTTAATGGGGTTCCCGACATGTGGAACACCAAACCTCCGCTCTTTATCTGGTCCGCAGCACTCTGCATGAAATTTCTCGGCACCACTGTTCTTGCACTGCGGCTTCCTTCCGCGCTTTCCTGCCTTGTCATCGTTATTTATGCGTTCTGGTTCTTTCGCAGGAATTATGGTCTCCTCATCCCGGGGATGCTGACCGGATTTGTATTGGTCACTTCGATCGGTTTCATGAACTACCATGTCGCCAGGAATGGTGATTTTGATGCAATGCTTTCGATGTGGATCTTTTTGTATGCGACACAATTCTTTTTGTATTTCGAATACGGAAAACAAAAACACTTGTGGCGGGCCTCTCTTTTCCTGGGGCTCGCGATCCTGACGAAAGGAATCGCAGGATGCCTTTTTCTTCCGGGAATATTCCTGTTCATGTGCACCCGGAAACAATACTTTTCTGCGCTCAGGCGCTGGTCGTTTTATGCTGTTCCTTTAGCAGGGATCGCACTGGGTGTTTCGTATTATCTGATCCGCGAACGCCTCAATCCCGGTTACATCCATGCTGTCATAGAAAATGAATTTACCGGAAGGTACTCTGCTACCAATGAGGGTCATTCGGGAGGGATCAGCTATTATCTCGACCTCTGGCTGGATCTCCGTTACCGGTTCTGGATCTGGTGGCTGATCCCTTCGATGCTGATCGTTTTCCTGCGTGGTGCTGTTGAGCTGAAGCGGATCATGCTGTTCCTGGTTATCCAGGTGCTGATGTATTATGTTGTACTAACCGTATCGAAAACGAAGCTCCCCTGGTACGATGCACCCTTCTATGCATTCTTTGCAATGATCATTGGGCTCGGAGTCGCTCAGCTGTTAGCGGAAACAGAGAAGCTTATTAAAAACTCGCCTTCGCTGATCAGGAATTGCGTTTTTGCCATCGCTTGTGCTGCCCTTTTCATTATTCCCGTCACTAACCTGTTCGGAGAAAAAGTTTCGGTCTCTGCCAAAAAAGAAACCTCGTTTCCCGAGCAATTTTATGGTGATTTTATTTCTTCTGTATTCGGGAATTATCCCCGGCAAAAAAAGCTTTTCATCGTTTCCGAAGATTATAATCCTCACTTGCTCTTTTACACGTTCCAGAAAAAATATAAGGATAAGGTTGTGGTGGTTCCACGCTCCTATCGCTTTACCGAGAACGATACGTTCATGACCTGTGAACCGGCCATGTATCCGCCGGCTGACACTACTTTTGCATTTGATACTATTTTTCATGAGGATTACTTTAAATACCTGATCCGCGTTATGTCGAAAGAAGCCTATGCGGTCGGTCAAACCGAGCGCATGGTCCGCACAAAAATCATGGAGATCGAAGGCAATTCCGATTGGGCCGCGGCCATCAGAAAAAAGGCGGATGAGAAGCATGTGCCGTTCGAAGACCAGGTGGGACTCGATGCGATCTGGTCGCTCAAGGAAGCGGGGAGAATAACGCCTGAAGAAAGCGACAGGCTGTCTGCAAATTATTTACATTAGATCCCAAACGTGCTGCTGAACAAAAATAAACCGGTTGAATCAAAGCTCATCGCATTCCTGATCTGCCTGGTCATTCTTTATTTCCATTTTACACTGCCGAAGTATTCCTATAGCTACACCACCGAAGCAAATTGGGATATCCTTTCCTATTATCTGTATTTGCCGCTGACCTTTCTGAAGCATGATCTGGCTATTCATGACTACTCCTACATACAGCATCTTTTTGATCAATACCATTTTTCTCCGGGCTTTTACCAGGCTGCACAAGCTGAAAACGGTAATTATGTGATGATCTATACGATGGGAATGGCGCTGCTGTATTCTCCTTTTTTCGCGATCGGGCATCTGTGGGCAACGCTCGGAGGATATCCAACCGACGGATTCTCCTTTCCTTACCAGTTTTGCTTATCAAGCGGCACGATGATCTATGTCGTCATCGGCATTTTTACCTTACGAAAGGTTCTGCTGCACTTTTTCCGCGAGCGGATCGTTTCCGTCGTTCTCATTCTTCTGCTTCTCGGAACCAATTATTTCCGCGAGGCGACTGACTACAATATGGGGCCGCATGCGATCTTATTTTCACTTTATGCAATTCTTCTCCTTTATACGATCCGCTGGCATGAGCAGCCCCGGCTCAGATCTGCAGCCATGATCGGGATCTGCGTTGGTTTTCTAACGCTGATCCGGCCAACCGAGCTTATCTGCATCGTCATTCCTTTGCTCTGGAGCATCCATGATCGCTCTTCTTTTTTTGCTAAGATAACGCTGATCAGAAAAAATAAATTGCATCTGCTGATGATGGTCGCTTGTGTTATCCTTGTCGGTTTACCGCAGCTGATCTATTGGAAAGTGCTCACCGGTTCATTCCTGTATAACAGCTATTGGAACCAGGTATCTTTTGATATCACAGAATCCCATTTTATGCAGGTATTCTTCAGCTTCAGAAAAGGCTGGCTTGTTTATTCTCCGTTGATTGCATTTGCGCTGCTTGGACTCCTATTGCTTTTCCGGAAGGAAGCTGAAAAGGTCCGCACCCCGATTATTGTATTTATCATTCTGAACATTTTTATTCTTTGTCATGTTCCGATCTGGTGGAACGCCGGCAGCTTCGGGCAGCGGTTCATGGTACAATCCTATGCCGTGCTGGCAATCCCGATGGGCTATATGATCGGTCTGCTCTTTCAAAGACGTTTCCTGCTGACGCTTTCCGTAAGCATTATTTCCGGAGCGCTGGTGTTCCTGAATCTTTTTCAAACGTGGCAGTTTGTAAGATGGATCCTTCCGGGAGATGGTATGACCAAAGACTTTTATTTTGCAACGCTTTTCAGAACACAACCGCTGACAAGCGCAGAAAGCAATTTGCTTGAATTTCAGCGAAGCTATGTAATGGGGCAAAAGTTCAGCGATCCCGACTCGGAATACCGGAGCCATACCATCGCCTTTTTCAACATGGATGATCTTAACACGAATTTTATCGATGGATACCCGCTGGATACCATCGCTCACAGCGGAAGATATTCTTTCCGCTCATCGCCGGATGCCGCTTTTTCGCCATCAGAAACAATTCCTTATGCTCTGATCACAAAAAAGGATCACGCCTGGATCCGTTATTCCGCCTGGGTTTATCCGACTACGGATATTAAGGATTGCAACGCGGACATCGTCCTTCATTTCCAGCATCGCGACAAACCTTATGAATACATGGGATATCATCTTGCAGACAGCGCACTTGTTACGGGCAAATGGAATTATGTTTCCGTAGACTACCTGACTCCTGCGCCATTTTCCGATAGCGACGAGCTCCACGCTTATATATGGCATACCGGAAAGCAAGCGCTTCTTGTGGACGACATCAGGATCGAAGCATTTGAAAAGAAATAAATCCTGGAACTGAACTGGCTTACAGCGAAAAAATATTGTATTTCAGAATACACCAGATCGCCCGGAAGCCATCTTTCCAGCCGATCTTCTTTCCCTCTTCGTAAGTCCGGCCATAATACGAAATACCAACCTCGTAGATCCGGATCTTCTCAACACGCGAGATCTTCGCGGTTACCTCCGGTTCAAAGCCAAATCGCTTCTCTTTCAGCTTTATTCCCTGGATGATATCTGTCCGGAAGAGCTTGTAACATGTTTCCATGTCGGACAGGTTGAGGTTCGTGAACATATTCGAAAGCGAAGTAAGGAACTTATTCCCGATCGTGTGCCAGAAAAAAAGAATGCGGTGGGGGCGCCCTCCGGCAAACCTGGATCCGTAAACAACGTCAGCAAAGCCACTGATCACCGGCTTGAGAAGAACATTATACTCCTCCGGGTCATATTCAAGGTCGGCATCCTGGATGATCAGGTATTCACCGGTTGCAAGCGAAATTCCTTTATGAAGCGCCGCTCCCTTCCCCTGATTGTATTCCTGGTTGAAAAGACGGATATCATGTCCCGGATGCTCCGAGATATATTTCTCTATGGTTTCCTTCGTAGCATCTTTGGAACAATCGTTCACGATAATGATTTCTTTCTGAATATCATTGATCAGCTTTACCGCAAGCACCTTATTCAGGATAAGATGAATGGTTGCCGCCTCATTGTAGGCGGGAATAACGATCGATAATTTCCTGAGCTCCATTTTTATTTGTCGGTCAACCAGCTTAAACTGTGCATTCGCAATTGCAAATGCTGTTTGTTAGGATTCCAAATATACGCTTTTACCACATCTCCGCGGGTCGCCTCCCGGGGAACCAAAACGGAAAAGCTCCCCGTCCAATCGCCCTCTGCTTTTATCACATCTTTTAAGCTTGCCCGCTTCCATAGATACGGCCCCTCTGCGTTCTCAATACTGACAACGATGAAAACATCCTTATCCGGCTGTTTCGAAGCGCCTGACACACAATAAATCAGCTCCGCATTTTTATCCGGCGTAATACTGTCATTCACACCATAAGTGATCGCCGGGCCGTATTCTACATTTTCATCAAAAATGAAAGGGTTGAACTTTTCGCTATGAGCGTATTGATTTTCACCGTTCGGAACAAGCGGAAATTTCGGCCGTGCAAGCACATTATTTGTTCCGGGATATCGCTTCAGGATCACCATCGAATCCTTGTTGAGCGATCGCTCCTCTTCCGGTCCGAAAAACAGATAATTATATCGCCGGTCCCTGAGGTCCGAACGTTCAACCGGATTGAGCCAGTCCAGGTGATCTTTTGCCTTGTAATAATTAATTCCCTGGTCCATTTCCAGCGGAATGCCAATGCTTATATTCTGCTTTCCCGGCGGGATGCTTTTTATTTTTTCCAGGTCGGTGATCATTTCCCGAATGTCAGCATCCCATTTCCATTCTAATACATAGTGCAAATTTGCAGCATGCGCAAAATGAAAGATCGAAAATCCTCCGAAAGCACAATAGAGGAACAAAACGATCTTTTTTCCTGATGAAACGCGGTCGGCAAAAAAAATCAGCAAAAGGCAAAATAAAATAACAAGGTACAATGCTGTCCGATCCTGTAAATACAATGTTCCGAATAAATAATGCTGAATGATCGTTGACAACGCACTGAAAAAAAGCAGGCAAAAAAGGCTGATCAGGAAAAGGTCATTCGGTTTTTCCGTTCGCCGGATGATCATTCTCACGGACGCTATTCCGGCGACTGAAACAATAAGGATCACAAATCCTTTTGCCAAACGCTGGATCCAGTAGTTGTATCCTAACTCATAAAAATACCGGTCGGTAATGGTAGAGAACGTGTCCGTCCAGAAACCGGTTTTCCCTCCGTAAAATAATGCGCCCGCTTCTTTCAGCTTCAGGATGACGGGAACAAGAAAGCAAAGTGAAATTGCGGCAATGGCAAACGGAACAGCTGCAGCACGAATGAACTCGCGGGTATTTTTCCCTCTCATCAGCAGCAAGAGCGTCAAGCCAAGCATCACCACCATAAAATTCAGCAGGACAAAATTTGCAAGCGTTGCTAACGCAGAAAACAAGATGATCCATTTAACGTGTTTCTCTTCTTTGCTGTGGATATACTGATCCAGAAAGAAAACACTTCCCGTCATCAGCGCGATCGAAAGCGCGTATCCGCGGGACAATGAAAAGAAGTCCAGCAGGTAGGGGTTGAAATTCAGGATGACAAAAGAAGCTATTGCCAGCAGTGGCGGAGAAAAATTCCGGACCAGCCGATAAGTGAAATACAAAAAAAGCAGGTGTGCAATAAGCGCCGGGATACGAAGGACAATTTCGCTGTTACCGAAACACTTGAAAAGTAATACATCCAGGGCTGTATTCAGAAGGTGGTTGTTGGCGGACATTTGCTCGAACTTCTCCGGAATAATAACTCCGTTACGAACAAACTCAAGAAAGGAATACGCTTCATCCCAGGTAAAAGAAAGAAGAACGGCGCGAAGAGCAGTATACGTTAAAAGAAAAAGAGCAAGGACGAAAAGAGTGACGTTTGTTTTCTTGCTCACTGTTGATCTTTTTTACCGCAAAGAACACGGAGAGTTTTCGCAGAGAACCGCGGAGCTTGTCGTCAAAACCTCTGTGGTTCTCATTTTTCTCCTTTTCTCTGCGGTTAAATTTTTTTCTTCAGTCGATCACCATTTCCGGCACATCACCTTCAATGATCAATTTCCCCTGCGTTGCATTCCTGATGTCCTCAGCACTAACACCCGGAGCACGCTCCAGCAGCTTAAATCCTTCAGGTGTCACATCGAGTACGGCAAGCTCCGTAACGATCTTTTTCACACAATTAACACCGGTCAACGGCAGCTCACATTTGCTGAGAAGCTTCGACTCTCCTGCTTTATTAACATGCTGCATTGCAACGATAATATTTTTTGCAGACGCAACAAGATCCATTGCGCCACCCATCCCCTTTACCATTTTCCCGGGGATCTTCCAGTTTGCGATATCGCCGTTATCGGAAACCTCCATCGCACCAAGGATCGTAAGATCCACTTTTCGTGAACGGATCATCCCAAAGCTCATGGCAGAATCAAAGAACGCAGATCCCGGCACCGTTGTGATGGTTTGCTTCCCGGCATTGATCAGATCAGGATCCTCTTCTCCTTCAAAAGGAAATGGTCCCATGCCAAGCAGGCCATTTTCCGACTGCAGAACAACGTTCATCCCTTTCGGAATGTAATTCGCCACCAGCGTCGGAATACCGATCCCAAGGTTCACATAATAACCGTCTTTTATCTCTTTTGCGATACGTTTCGCGATTCCTACTTTATCTAACATAATGTGCTTTATTACCGTTATTGCGAGCGAAGCGCGGCAATCCCTGTCAACAGCAGATTGCTTCTCCGCCGGAAAGCGGATCGCAATGACGCGTTGTTAATTGTTATCTTTTCCTTACCGTTCTTTGTTCAATTCTCTTCTCATAATTGACTCCCTGGAAGATCCGGTGAATGTAAATTCCCGGTGTATGAATCTGGTCCGGATCAAGCGCTCCTGCAGGGACCAGCTCCTCCACCTCAGCGATCGTAATTTTCCCGGCCATCGCCATCATCGGGTTGAAATTTCGTGCTGTTTCACGGTAGATAAGATTTCCATGCGTATCGCCTTTCCATGCTTTCACGATTGCGAAATCTGCGTCAAAAGCCATCTCCATCAGGAATTCTTTTTCTTTTCCATCCACCATGAATTTCCTCGTTTCTTTTCCGGCCGCCACTTCTGTCCCCACTCCGGCCGGTGTATAAATAGCCGGCATTCCATACCCCGCCGCGAGGCAGCGTGTGGCCAATGTTCCCTGCGGGATCAGTTCCACTTCAAGCTCGCCGCTCAACAGCTGCCGCTCGAATTCCGCATTTTCTCCCACATACGAGGAGATCATTTTTTTCACCTGTCTCGTTTTGAGCAGCAATCCGATCCCAAAATCATCAACACCGGCATTGTTAGAGATACAGGTCAATCCCTTTACGCCTTTTTTCACAAGCGCCGCAATGCTGTTTTCCGGGATTCCGCACAATCCGAACCCACCGAGCATCAGCACTGAATTATCGCCGATGTCCAGGATCGCCTCTTCGGCATTTTTTACTGTTTTATTCATAATACGAACTACTAATAGGTACCAATATACTAATTACCACTGTTACTAATGAACAAGTGAACGGATGAACAATTTAGAATGGATCGTCGCCGCCTTCTCCGAAATCTTCAACACCGGATTCCAGCTCTTTATCATACTTGCTGCAATCCATTTCTATGTCCACTTTCTTAGCCGGCTTTTCAAAATCTTTCTGTGAGATCTTGATCGTTTTATCGGCATATACCTTCTGCATATATTTTGCAAACACAGGTAAAGCCATTTGTGCGCCTTGTCCCTGGTCGCCATGATCAAAATGAACAGAGCGATCTTCCGCTCCTACCCAGCATCCCGAAACAAGATCCGGAGTGATCCCCATGAACCATCCGTCGGAGTTGTTCTGTGTCGTTCCGGTTTTCCCCGCCATTGGCTGCATTAATTTATAACGATAATGCAGGCGCACCCCCGTGCCGATGTTCACAACACCTTTCATGAGCTGCAGCATTACATAGGCTTTTTCCTCATTCATCACCTCTTCGGTGCGGGGCGCGAAATCAGCAAGCACTTTTCCGTTCTTATCTTCAATCCGTGTTACAAACGTCGGCTCGATCCAGGTTCCTTTGTTTGCAAAAGTTCCCTGGGCACCCACCATTTCAAATACGGAGATCTCCGGCGTTCCGAGACAAATGGACGGAGTCGGATCGATCTTGCTGACAACACCCATGCGGTGGGCAAGATCAGCGACTGCCTGCGGGCCGAACTGCTTGATCAGGTAAGCAGAAACATAATTGATCGAATAGGCAAGCGCTTGCTGAAGTGTTAATATCCTTCCATTCAGCTTTTCTTCTCCTGCTGCATTATCCGGGCAGTATTGCGGTTGTCCGGCGGGCATATCGATGCAGGTGCGGACATTCGGCAAACGATAGCAGGGAGAATAGCCTTCCTGGATCGCGAGCGCGTATACGAAGGTTTTGAATGTAGAACCGACCTGCCGCGCATGACCGATCTGCACGTGATCGTATTGAAAAAATTTGTGATTGATCCCGCCGACCCATGCTTTGATGTAGCCCGTCTGCGGCTCCATCGACATGAACCCGGTCTGCAAAAAGCCCTTATAATAGCGAATGGAATCTTTCGGCGACATCGTTGTGTCGATCTCTCCCTTCCAGCTGAAGATCGTCATTTTGATAGGCGTTTCAAATGCTTTTTCGATCTGGTCTTCACTGATCCCCGCCTTCTTCATCATACGGTAGCGCTCCGATCGCTTCATGCCCTGGTTCATGATGCTGGCGATCTCCTCCTTGTTTACGTTCCAGGCAAAAGGCTTATTCTTCTTTTTGATCAGCTCCTTGTCGAAGGTCGCCTGAAGCTCTTTCAGGTGCTCCGAAACCGCTTCTTCGGCATAGCGCTGCATACGTGAGTCGATCGTCGTATAAATTTTCAATCCATCCCGGTAAACATCATAAGGTTTTCCATCCGGCTTCAAATGTTCTGCGCACCATTTTTTCATAAACACATCGCGGATGTATTCACGCAAATAAGGAGCAAGACCTTCGTTGTGATCCTCCGGATGAAAGTGGAGCTGTAGTGGAATTTTTTGCAGCGAGTCGGACTGTGCTTTTGTCAGGTAACCGTATTTCTCCATCTGCTGCAGAACCGTATTTCTTCTGCCTTCGGAGCGCTCATGAAAGCGGTTCGGGTTGAAATAGGCCGGATTCTTCGCCATTCCTACCAGCGTTGCAGCCTGCTCAATGTGCAGTGAATCCGGTGTGGTGCCGAAGTAGATCTGGGCTGCAGATTTGATCCCTACCGCGTTATTTACATAATCGAATTTATTAAGATACATCGCGATGATCTCCTGCTTGGTGTATTCGCGCTCCAGGCGGACAGCGATGATCCACTCCTTGAACTTCCTGATCACCAGTTGAAATCCGCGCAGGTCCTCCCTCGGAAAAAGCATTTTGGCCAGCTGCTGCGAGATCGTGCTTCCTCCGCCGGACGCTGATCTGCCGGTGAGTGCGCCTGTGATCGCTCTTCCCAGCGCACGGATATCAACACCGCTATGATCGAAGAACCGGGCGTCTTCCGTGGCAACTAATGCATTCACAACATTCGGAGAGATCTCGTTGAACTTCACATTTGTCCGGTTCTCCGCGTAATATTTACCGAGCACTTTCATGTCGGCCGAATAAATTTCAGTAGCGAGAAAGGTTTTAGGGTTCTGAAGCTCCTTTGTATCCGGCAAGTCGCCGAAAATACTCAGCAGGAAAACAAAAATCGTGATCCCCACTACCGGGGAGCCGAATACGATCCAGAACCAGATCACAAATTTCCGGTGATCTTCTTTTTCGTTTTTCTTTGGTTTCTTTGTTTCTGCCATACTATTTCAATCTGCTTATCTGCACATTGTACATCCCGCACATTGATTTTACTCGCCTGCCTTTTCGATCCTTAATCCGACATCCATGATCAGCGGAACATTTTCTGTTCTCATTCCCTGCTGGATCTCGAAATGATAGGTCCCCGGCATTGGAAAACGCACATTTCGCTTGAATGGTATCTGGTTGTCATAAATATCTCCGGCACCGCTTCCCAGCCATTTTCCTTTTTCGTCGGCCAACTGACAGTCGAGTGTATCATTCGATTGCTTTCCGTTGGGAAAAACGGTTTTAATGAACATAAAAATATTGTCGTACGGGTAGCCGTCGGCCTGTCTCACGTTAATATAAAAATTTGCCGGTGTCGCCGGATCGGTAATATTCACATCGTACTTCACAACATTTGTCACATCCCAGCCGCTTTCCGGCATTGGCTGATTTTGTTCAAAGATCCGCTTGCTGTCACAAGATGACAAAACCAAAACAATCAGCGCGAAGCTGATTGCCTTATCAATACCGGTTCTTTCGAAAAAGCGATTCATCAGGAGTTCCCTTCCGGAGGCTTTGGGTTGCTGTTATTATTCGGTCGCGGACGATTGTTGTTCCGGTTACGATTGTTCCCCCGGTTATTAGTATTCGGCTTGCTCTTTCCGTCGCCGCGGGTGGAATCGGTCGCCGGTTTATTCTGTCCGCTTTGCCCCTGCTGCTTGTTCTGGGGGTTTGCGCCCGGCTTGTTCGGACCGCCGCTACGCTTCTTATTGCGATTTTTCGACTTCTTGCTTTTGTCGAAACGTGTTAAGCTATCTTGTCCAACCACATTTTCGTAATCGAGCTTTCTCTCCACAATTTTCGGTGCAACCGCCTTGATCTGTAGATCTTCGGGCTTCACACTGTTCTTGTTCATTTCCATGATCTCTTTTACACGATCGACGGGAAGGGGAATAAATTTATCCGGTTCATCCGTGTATGAAAAGAACATCGTTCTCCTGAAAATATCAGTCTTCTGGTGAAAGGCTCTTCCTCTTTCAGTTTCAAGCTTCACATTGTTTACCTCTGGGAAATCATGAAGCGCATCCATGTAGCTGTCGAGCTCATAGTTGAGGCAGCATTTCAGCTTACCGCATTGACCCGCAAGCTTGAGCGGGTTCAGCGAAAGCTGCTGGTAGCGGGCTGCGCTGGTAGACACGGAACGGAAATCCGTGAGCCACGTGGAGCAGCATAGCTCTCTTCCGCAGGAACCGATTGCGCCGAGACGCCCTGCTTCCTGTCTTGCACCGATCTGGCGCATCTCGATCCGCACCTTGAACTCGTCAGCAAGCACTTTAATCAGCTCACGGAAATCAACGCGATCATCTGCCGTATAGTAGAAAATCGCTTTTGTCCGGTCGCCCTGGTATTCCACATCGCTGATCTTCATCTGAAGGTTCAGGCGTACGGCACAGGTTCTCGCACGATACATCGTTGCCTGCTCAAGGCCTTGCGCCTCCTGCCATTTCTCTATGTCCGCAGGCTTTGCCTTACGATATACTTTTTTGATCTCCTCGGAGTCATCTTTTATGTTCCGCTTGCGCATTTGCAGGCGAACAAGCTCCCCGGAGATGGAGATCACACCGATATCGTGACCGCCGGTCGCTTCAACCGCAACCACATCGCCGACATTAAGCTGAAGACTGTTAACATTGCGGAAGAAGCCTTTTCGGCTGTTCTTGAACCGGACCTCAACAATATCACATACGGATAATCCTCCCGGAAGCTCCATATTGGCGAGCCAATCGAATACATTCAGCTTGTTGCATCCACCGGTCCCGCAGGAACCGTTATTTCTACACCCTCCGGGCAAACCGTTGCTGGCTGTGCTGCAACCTCTGCCTGACGAACATCCACTACATCCCATTTTTTGGTTATTTTTTAATTATGAAATTAATTGACCGGGCCTTCCAAACCAGCATCCCTCCTGTCCCGCCAACATGATCACGCTCTTGTTATATTCACTTTTCACTCACCAGCTCCGGCTTCGGCACATTCAACAGCTCATTGAACTTGAAAGCCAGGTCCATGAATAATATTTTCGGATTCGCATTCCGCTCCATATGATAGTGCGCCCGGTTCAGCTCTTCCATAAAACGCTCTACATTGTTTCCATGAATGAACGGTGAAAACTTTTTTACGAAGTCCTGCTCGTCCGCACTCAGCTTCACAAGGCTCGGATCCGCATAGCTAAGCATCAGGCTTTCCCGCATAATATGCAGTGCATAGTTCAGAAAATTCTTTTGCCGTTCTCTCCCGGCTGAGCTGATATCGTCGATCCAGGACATGACCCCTTTTGCATCAAAGCGCAGACTGGAACGCATGAGCTTTTGAAAGCTTGCCAGATTCTGGCCGGCATTTTCATTCTCGCTCAGCAGCACCAGCGCTTCCGCATAGCTTCCGTCGCAAAGATGCGCAATTTTCTCTGCATCAGCAGCGGAGACTCCATGCCGCGATGTGATCGCCGCAATCAGCTCCTCATCGCCGAGCTTGTTGATCTTGATCAGCTGTGTTCTTGAAACAATGGTTCTGAGCAGCTGATCCTCGTTTTCACAGACAAGCAAAAACAAGGTTTTATCGGGCGGTTCCTCCAGGATCTTCAGTAGCTTGTTTGCGCTCTGCTGGTTCATCTTTTCAGCCTGCCAAAGGACCATGATCTTATATTCCGATTCATACGTGGTAAGGCTCAGCTTTCTGAGGATCTCACCGCTTTCTTCCACTCCGATCACTGCCTGCTTATTTTCCGCATTCAATGATTCGAACCAGCTGTACAGCGTAATGTATGGATTGTCCAGGAATGCGCTTCGCCACTCGGCAGCAACATCAGTGCTGGTGCGAATGTCCTTCGACAAAGCAACAGGGTATACAAAATGCAGATCCGGGTGGACAAGCTTATTGTATTTTATACAGGAAGAGCAGGTCCCGCAGGAGTCCTCACCGGTCTTATTCCTGCATGAAATATACTGAGCGTAAGCAACCGCCAGCGCAAGGCTTCCTGAACCCTCCGGACCCAGGAAAAGCTGGGCATGGCTGATCCTCCCTTCCTTTACCGAACGGATGAGTCGCTCCTTTACCGAAAACTGTCCTATGATCTCTTTGAAAAGCATTTTGACGCTTTCAAAGATAGCAAATCCCTCTGCACGAAATACGGGTTCTACATCATTTTTAAACAGTTGAACCTTGATAACCGGAACAATTTTTCTTAGTTTTAATCGTTTACTGTCCGCATGAAAAAACGATACTCCATTTTACTTGTTCCGGTCGCCTGCATACTTTTTGCTACCTGTAAAAAAGACCCTGATCTGCAAGCCAAACATCTTGCAATTGAAGTCTTTGTGAAAAACCTTCAAAACCCCTGGGGGATGGAGTTCCTTCCGAACGGTGATTTTCTTTTTTGCGAACGGACCGGTCAGATCAATCTGAAAAAGGCGGGAGAAGGCGATTATAATCTTATCATGTTCCGCTCTGTGCAGGTTGCAGAAGGCGGTTTGCTCGGACTAGCCATTGATCCGGATTTTGAAGCCAATCATTTTGTATATATCTACGAAACCGTTGTCGGATATAATCAGGTGGTCCGGCTGAAGATGGAAAACGATGTGCTGACGCAGGATCAGATCATCCTCACCGGTATCCCGGCAGCAAACAATCACGACGGCGGAGCGCTTCGCTTCGGTCCGGACGGCTATCTGTACCTGGGAACCGGCGATGCCCAGGTTCCCTCGCTGGCGCAGGATACTTCTTCGCTGGCCGGTAAGATCCTCCGCATCGATCGCTACGGAAATGCTGCACCCGGAAATCCTTTCAATAGCCGCATCTGGACCTGGGGCCACCGGAATGTACAAGGCTTCGACTGGAATAAAAACGGAAAAATGATCGCAACGGAACATGGTCCAACCATTGAATTCGGATGGTGCTGTCACGATGAGATCAACCTGATCGAGCCGGGAAAAAACTACGGCTGGCCGATCGCGATCGGAGGCACCGAGAGCGACTCGCTGACACCGGCGATTTATCAGACCGGCTATGAAACCTGGGCTCCTTCCGGATGCACCTTCATCAAAGGGAAAGAATGGGGATCATGGGAAAACGATTTTATTTTCGGTGCGCTTAAGGAACAGCGGCTTGTCCATTTCGATATCAGCGCGGATGGAACCATCGCCGCGAACAGGCAGGATACGCTGATCGGAACTTTTCAGCGGCTTCGTAATATTATCCAGGCTCCTGATGGTTCACTGCTTTTTTCCTCCTCCAACATCGGAACAACGTCGCCTCCGCCTCTGGCCGGAGATGATAAGATCTACCGCTTGTATTGGACCTATTGATCTGTTCTGTCAGCAGGAAATTTCCGAACAGTAAAAACCGAACCGGTTTCCTATCCGTTCCTTTGCTCTTTCTTATACTCGATGTAGGAATAAGCGATCGGAGCGATGATGATTACCGCGAGGTAGATCCCGAAAACGATATCCGCTGAAGGGATAAAAGGAATAATCACCATTGCGAGTATAGTAGATACAACCCAAAGCTTTCCGGTAAAACGATGTGTCTTCATCCACACCTGCTCATTGGAAAGCGTCCAGGGTGTGCGGACTCCCACGAAAAAATTCGGACGCACATTTCCCATATAATTCCCAAGGATCAGGAAAAGTGTAAGTGTGCCGTATACGATCAGGAGCGCAATGTTCACGGGATAACCAAGTGCATAAAGGATGCTTACAAAAAATGTAAACGTCATGAATGAGTGCAGCACCAGCCTGATTATGCGGTATTTGTCGTCGAAGAGCTGATAATTCTTTTTCCTCGGATCGATCTTCGGCAACAGCAGCAACAGGAAGTACATTGCGATGTTAAGCAGCGGAAGGAAAAATGTTCCGAAGAATTTGCCGCTGTAATCATTCGGTTTTCCTTCCATGTCGAAGTGTGTCGCGATCTGATCCGGCAAACGGTTCCAGGTGAAAGTAATAAGCGCAAACGGGATCAGGAGCATCAGCCAGATCAGCCAGTCTTTTTTCAGGGTCTTCATTTTTATTTCTTTTTGGATTTTTGCTTCTGGTCCGGAGTTTTTGAATCGGAGGATTTTTTCTTATCTGACAGATCCATTACCCATTTAACCATTTCATCAAAAACGGTGGTATTGAGTGAATAGGTGATGAATTGCCCTTCCTTGATCGAGATCACGATCTTTGCCTGCCGGAGCAGATCCAGGTGATGAGAGATGCTGGGCTTACTCATGTCAAACCGGTCCGCGATCTCCCCCGCGTTCATGTCCCGCTTCCGCAGCAGCTCTATGATCTGCCGCCTTGTCGGATCTCCCAATGCTTTGAATAAAAGATTCATTCCGGAATAATTAAATAATTATATATTTAGACAAACATCTAAATACCTAACGAAACAAGAGCAACATTGTTTAGGAAATTAATTGCAATTATTGCAAAATGATCTTCTGGGTGCTGGTTTGGCCCTCGTCGGATATGGCTTTCAGGAAGTAGACGCCTTTGGGAAGCGACGTGAGATCCAGGCTGACCCGGTTCTCCATTTTCGTAACATACACAACCTCGCCGAGCATATTTGTTATCCGGAGTGTTTTTCCATAGAAGCCGGACGCCTCAATTTCAATTTGTCCGCTTGTCGGATTCGGAAAGATCCTGATCTCCGGTTTTGTCTGAGCTTCAGAAATTCCCAGTGGTACCGGAAGGGAACAATCGGTCGTCGTTGTATCCGGTGAATAGACTTTAACACCTCGCCTGCTAAAGCAAATGAGGTTGTCCGACCATTCGAACGGGTCGATCAGATTTTCCAGCAGCCCGAAGGTGCTTCCCACCCCTTCAACAATCTGAACAAAATCAATATATCCGGAAGGGTTACTGATGTGATATCGTTTATGATATGCTCCGCCGATTAAAATCGAATCGAGTGCTGAAACGTAATTCGTTCCTGCAAAGTAACCGCTGTTATAGGAGGGTAACGTATCTCCCACTGTCAGGTTAAAATCATAAAGCAGCTGTTCGCCCGTTACGGTCGCAGTATCTGGATAATAATAGATGTGTTTTAGCGTGTCCTCGCGAAACGCACCAACATACAGGTTTGTATCCGTCATCCGCGGGCCGTCCACGATGGAAAAGGGGCCGGAAGGAGAATAATAGTATTCACCCGTCACTATTTGTGTGCGATAGATCTTATGATAGCTGTTCGAGGCAATAATGGTGTCTCCGGGAATGTAGTAAATGTAATCGCGGTAATTGATCCAGGGATAATAGTATGTTCCGCTGTGCTGCCTCCATTCCGCACTGTCAGTTGGAAAAGGCTGATAAAGCTGGGAAAATCCGGCTTTAAAAAATAAAAGAAACAGTATAAGGAGTCGCAGCTTCATATTATAAATTTAGTCCTCTTTTCAGCAACATGCAAATCATTTCTTCTTTTCAGCAGAAACCTTATTTTTGCCCAATAATCTTTATCGCTTTATGAAAACCGTCGACAACTATAACTTCAATGGCCATAAGGTCCTTATCCGCGTTGACTTCAACGTTCCGCTGGATGCGCAATATAATATCACCGATGATACCCGAATTAAAGCGGCGCTGCCAACCATCAGGAAAATTCTGACGGACGGAGGAGCAGTGATTCTGATGTCGCACCTTGGCCGACCGAAAGAGGGCCCGGCTGAGAAATATTCGCTGAAGCATATTGTCGCTCACCTCAGCAAGCTGCTGGATACCTCTGTTACTTTTGCAGATGACTGCATTGGCGCATCGGCAGCACATGCCGCATCTAATCTGAAGAACGGAGAGGTTCTTTTACTGGAAAACCTGCGGTTTTATAAAGAAGAAGAAAAGGGTGATATAGAATTCGCGAAGAAATTAGCTGCTCTCGGAACGTTTTACGTGAACGATGCTTTCGGAACCGCACATCGCGCACATGCCTCTACCGCTGTGATCGCGCAGTTCTTCCCGGATAAAAAATGTTTCGGCTATGTAATGAGCGGTGAGATCGCCAGCATCGATAAAGTATTGAACGGCGCCGTAAAGCCATTCACCGCAATTATGGGCGGTGCGAAGGTTTCCGATAAGATTCTGATCCTGGAACAGCTGATCAACAAGGCAGACAACATTATCATCGGCGGAGGAATGGCATTTACATTTGTGAAAGCGCAGGGCGGACAGATCGGCAAATCGCTGGTGGAGGAAGATAAGCTGGAGACAGCACTGAACATCCTGAAGACAGCAAAAGAAAAAGGCGTGAACATCTATATCCCGGTTGATGCGGTTGTCGCCGATAATTTTTCCAACGACGCCAATAAACAAACCGTTGATATCAATGCGATTCCGGATGGATGGATGGGACTCGACATCGGGCCGAAAACAGAAAAAATCAATGGAGATGTGATCGCTGGTTCAAAAACGATCCTGTGGAACGGGCCAATGGGTGTTTTTGAAATGAGCAGCTTCGAAAGCGGCACAAAAGCGGCGGCAGAAGCGATTGTGAAGGCAACAAAAAGCGGAGCCTATTCCCTGATCGGTGGCGGAGATTCCGTTGCCGCTATCAATAAATACAATATGGGAAATGATGTTTCTTATGTTTCCACCGGCGGCGGAGCGCTGCTCGAATACATTGAAAGCGGAAGCTTGCCGGGAGTTGAAGCGGTAGAGAAATAGTTTCATCGCTCTCCCATGCGTAGTCGCTTCGGCAGAGCAAGGAAGGCATTAAGGACACGGAGAAACACGAAGGTTCATTCTGCGGCCCTCCTTTTTTCTCAATTTTCTCCGATTCAAAAATCCTCGTAAAGCCCGTAAACGAACGGATTGCTTTGGATCAGCTTAACACTAAGCCCTTCCACATTTACCCGTTGCTTTCCGCGATTCCACACGTAGATTTTCGTCTCCCCATACGGATGCTTCCGGAAATCAAATCCCGATAACAGCTCTGCAACATAGATCGTGCGGCTTGTATTCGGATGGCTGTTATAATTGATATAGTCTGTGCCCCTCCAGGAGATCGGCCCCTTGCTATCATGGATATCCAGCACAAGCACGGGATCTGCTGCACTGTCCGGCGATGAAAGCGTTGCGCTCACAACGAGAATGTTATGGCGGCTGGTGATCACATCAGAAAGCTGCACGGTATACGTCATGCCGTATTCCTCGGTGGGCTCCATGATTACCCTCGCGCCGGCGCTGTCATTCACCACTTTTGCCGGTCTGCTCCAGCGATAAGATGGCCTTCCCAGGTCTGTCTTTTCATAAAAGATCCTGCTCTCCGGGATCTCAACTGCGGGCTTCTTTTTTGAAAACGTAAAAACAGAATAGGTAAAGCCTTCCGCTTTATTTACGAGATACGGATATTTTTCCCGGATCAGCTCATGCTGGTCCTGAGTAAGGTTCCCGGCGATAAAATACTCTCCTTGCTGGTCATTCAGGTAGTCAATAAAACCTTTCATATCCGCAAGATCGACACGCAGATAATCGAACTTTTCTACTTTTTTCCCGAAGTAAAAATCAACAAATCCCGGCAGGACATTCAGCGCTACAGCAACGTTTTTTTTGCCCTGCTCTGCAATTGTTTTGCTGCTGATTTGTGCCATCTGCCCATAAGGCTGCTGATAGAACAATGGATAATGTTTTCGCTCCTTAAAAAGAGAATAGACGTTCGCAATAATGATGAAGGCTCCGGCCGCAATCATAAGGCCGTTTTTCATCTCTCCATAAAACGAGAACAGGAAAATGAACAGGAAGGGCAATGCGAATGTGAACGAGGAGAATTGCAGTACCGGTGTTTTAAGAATGGAGAAAAAATAGGCCATCACCGGACCCAGCAGGAACCAAACCAGCGCAATAAGCCGGAATTTATTTCCCGCTTTGATACCCGGCGTACGAATATAAAATCCTGTTCCCACGGCAGCCAATACGACCATTCCGGTAATCGAAGAGTAATGGAACAGGTATTTCAGAAAGGTGATCAGCCAATCCGGCTGCGGCTTTCCGAGCCAGCTGTCCTCTCCCCCGTTGCCCACCGACAAGTGGATCATCAGAATCCGAAGATGCGGAACAAACAAAAGGAGGATCACCACGCAGCTGACCAGGTATTTTTTCCAGTTCTCTTTATTGATAAAAAAGAAGCCGGTCGCGCAAACGATGATCGCAAAGAGCAGGCAGAAATAATGGTCATAGCAGCACAGTGCCGCCGAAATAATAAATCCAATCATTGCCCGGTTCTGCTTTTTCTCTTCGCCGAAAAAGAACAAGGTCCAGCACCAGCACATCATTGCCGAAAAAAGCATTCCCGTTGCATAAGGCCTGGCGAGCTGCCCGTACATGGTCGGACACTGGAGTGTTGCCAGGAACAAGGCAGTCATTAATCCAACTGTTGGATTGAACCACTTTTCCGCGATCTTAAAGGAAAAATAAATAGAAAGCAGTCCGCAGACAATGAATGGAAGACGAACCATCAGCTCCCCGCTGCCAACAAGCATCACCCAGTAATGCAGAAAAACAGGAATTCCGATCGGGTGAACATCGGTAGTAGCTTGCTTATAGATAACCTCGGAAAGACTTCCGGCTGTTGAACGCAGGATCGCGCTGATCTCATCGTGCATGAACTGCATTTCCCCGAACTTCCATAAACGCAATACTGCGGCAACAACAATAATTCCCAGCAGCATCCAGTAATGAAAAGATATTTTTTTCAGGGCGTTCACTTTGTTTTGAGTGTTTTCAGGCAAAGATCTTCCTGTTTGCGCATTTCTTCTTTTGCCTTTTTTGTTTTATCGCCGAAACCAAGCAGGTGCAGCACACCATGTATTATCACCCGGTGCAGCTCATTCTCCCGCGTTTTTCCGAATGCGTCCGCATTTTCTGCAACGCGGTCGATGCTGATGAAGATCTCGCCGCTGACGGGCTGATTCACATTTTCTTTGGAATAATCGAACGTGATGATATCGGTATAAGTATCGTGATCCAGGTATTGCTGATTCATCTCGAGCAGAAAGCTATCGGAACAAAAAACAAAGGAGATCTCCCCTGTTTTACGTTTGTGCTTTTTAATAACGGCTTCTATCCAGCTCTTTAACGCCGCCTTGTTTTTCAGACGGAATTTTACGTCTTCGTTGTGAAAACTGATCATTTGCCAAAGATAGGAATTTGGATTACATTTGAATCTGACCAACCCGGCCTTATGATTTCTCATTCCCGAGCGCTGCTCATTTTTCTTTTTGTCGTTTCCCTTTATTCATGCGCACCGCGGATGAAAGAAGAAAACGTTGACAAGGAAATGCTGCAGCTGGAAACGATCACCGTCGACCAGGACGGTCAAAACTGCTTGTCGGTTCTTTTGGCCGGGGACGGGACAATCAACCGGAAGGGCGATCTTGCTTGTGATACCTCTGACCATGTCTTTTTCATGGGGATCACAAAAGAAAAGTACTTCGACACGCTTGCCGATAACGCTCCCGGAGAAGTTTTACAGCTCTATACGGAGAAAGGAACCTGTGACACGACCGGTCACTATTGCCGTGTGAAAATTACCCTGGCAACAGCTTCGCAGGAGGTCGTTGTGATTGAGCATTGTGTAAATGGCGAACTGGCTGATCAGCCGAAACCGCTTTTTGATTATATCCATAAAGTGGTCCGGGTAACCGATCCCTGGTACAACGACCAGCTGAAAATAATGAAGCACTAAATCTTCTCTTTGTATTAAAAATTTAACATGAAAAAAAATCCCTGGATCGCTGCGCTGCTGAACCTCTTGTTCTTTGGCGGCGGATATATTTACAACGGAAAACGGGTATTCATGGGTGTGATGCTCGTCGTTGGCTGGGCCCTGTTCCGCGCCGGGGAAATCCCGATCTATCTTACCGGCCTGGTTTTCGACAAGTGGCTAACCATGTTCATAGGAATTGTATTATTACAGATCAGCTTTGCCATCGACGGTTTCCGGGAGGCAAAAGCGATAAACGCTCAAAATCAATAACAATGGGAATATTTAGCAGCCTTTTCGGAAAGAAAGACGATACTGATTACGCACAGCTGGTGAAGGAAGGTGCCATTGTCCTGGATGTCCGCAGCAAAAGTGAATTCGCCGGCGGCCACATTGCTGGCTCTATTAACATTCCGGTCGGCGAGCTCGCAAAAAATCTGGATCAGCTGAAAGACAAAAACCGGGTGATCATCACGTGTTGTGCTTCAGGGATGCGAAGCGCGACAGCGAAGAGCACATTAAATTCCGGTGGATATCCGAATGTGTATAACGGTGGCGGCTGGAAAAACCTGGAATACAAACTGACCCACTAATTCTCCATCGCATCCATCTTGATCCTTTCGATCTGAAGATGCATTTTGAATTCATTCACGATCTTGTCCATGTCCGCATCGCGCTCTGTCAGCTCCTGCCAGTCGAGATCGGAAGCTTCGATCACAGGGCGCAGCTTTGATAAGCTTTCCTGGACCTGGGCGATCATCTTGTCTGCATCCTCGCGTGAAATAACGTTTGCCTCTCCCCTTGCGAATTTCTCTTCAATATTCGCAATCATACGCTCCAGGCAGGGAACAAGGTCCCAGGGATTGTTCGGCTTGACCCAAACGAATTCAATGTTGCATTTGCGACAGCGGTATTTATTGCACTTCCAGCCATTGTCGCTGGTATCGACCCCGATATGCTTTAAATGACCATTGGTATTGCATTTCGGACAAGCAGCATTGTCTTTGATCATTTCCTGCAAAGCCTTTCGCTGCACCAGGATCTCATTTCGCTTCGCTGCATGCAGATGGATGGTTTCAACCAGCTTTTCACAGGAAGCAACCAGCTTGCTATGCTCTCCCTCTGCTCCTTCTTCTGTAATAAACTTCTCGGCGCGTTTTTTAAAATAGTTGACCTGCTTGATGAGCTCCCGCTCGTTGTCCTTTAAGTTCTGGCTCATGGTAAGATTTCTTAATGCGGGAGTAATTCAAAGATAAGAAGATAAAATGTAATTTTGATAACTCTGTAAATGGAACGCAGATCTGTGCGAGCTCTGTTTGTAACATTTCTTTATTTCAACCGTCTCAAGCAGATGAGAATATCTCTTTTGTTCATTTTATGGTCCTCGTCCTTATTCTCTCAAACCATTAGCGGCGTGATCATCGACTCGGAAACAAAGAAACCTATTCCCTATGTAAATGTCGGCATCCTGCACAAAAATACCGGAACCGTTAGTGATCATAACGGTGTTTTTAAACTGCCCTCAACAACAAGAAATCCCGACGACACGCTGAAGATCTCTTGTGTGGGTTATGCGGCTTTTGTGCTTCCGCTGCACACATTAAATGAAGATCTGTACCTGGAAAATCAAACTTTTGAACTGGACGCTTCACTTGAAAAACTTAAGCCGGTAGAGATACGGCCCGGCAAGATTAAAACGGACATCGTTGGTAACAGAATACGGAGCGGAACAGTCGTTGTTGGTTTCAGTACCAACGACCTCGGTACAGAAGTCGGCACTGTTCTTAAATACCGTCATAAGCAACAAGGCCAAATCACGAACCTGAATTTTTGTCTCAATGGAACACTTTTCGACAGCATTTTTGTCCGTGTGAACATTTATGAATTTAAGGACGGAGCGCCCGGTAAATCGATACTTTCAGAGCCGATCTATCTTCATTCGAAAAGCAAAGGCGGCAATCTTTCTATTGATGTTTCTGATAAAAACATCTTCATTACAAGTGATTGTTTCCTGAGCGTGGAATGGATTGATTTTGCAGGTGATTTCCCCGAAAAAGAAAAGGACTATTGTAAGATCTGGTTCAATGCCGCTTTTCTAAGAGCAGATAGTTTCCTGCGGACTACCAGCCAGTCGGACTGGGTGAGGAAAGATTTTGGAGTCGGCTTCTGGGCCACGGTGAAATATCGCAAATAACCTAACTCACCCGTTAACTACCTTCCTGATACTTTATGCTCTGCTCATGTCCTTCGCGCCGCTATGGTGAAAATTTGCGAAGCGGATGCCTCATTTGATCCCCTTCCGTTCTCTCCAGATCTGATTAAATGATTTCATTCCCACCTGCGGCAGATCTCTCCTTTCACCCCATTGTTTTTTGAAGAACTGCTTCAGCATAAAGTTCTTCAGCTTCGCTCCGCCCTTGTCCATTTTAGCGCGCTTCAGCATCGCTTTCTTCCAGAAATGCCAAACCCAGTTTTCTGTCTTTGATGAGAGCTTCTGATCGATTGCCTCTTTTCTGTTAAGCAATAAAAGCTTGTGAATATCGATCTTGACCGGGCATACCTCCGTGCATTTTCCGCAGAGTGTCGATGCATAGCTCAGGTGCTTGAATTCGTCCATCCCTTTAAAAAATGGAGTGATAATGCTTCCGATCGGACCGGAATAAGTAGTTCCGTAAGCGTGTCCGCCGACGGTCTGATAAACCGGGCACGCATTCAGACAAGATCCGCATCGGATACAGGATAGGGCGCGGCGCTGTTCTGTCTCTGCAAGCAATGTGCTGCGGCCATTGTCAAGAAGGATCACATACATTTCTTCCGGACCGTCATTTTCACCTTGTTGCTTAGGGCCGGTGTAAATGGTGTTATAAACCGTCATTTGCTGACCTGTTCCATAGGTAGAAAGCAGCGGCCAGAAAAGATCCAGGTCTGTTAATGATGGAATGATCTTCTCCAGTCCAACGATCGCGATCTGCACGCGAGGGAATGAATTCGACATCATCCCGTTCCCTTCATTTTCATTTACTGCGATGGCGCCGATGTCCGCAATCAGAAAATTGGCGCCGGTTACGCCCACTTCTGCTTTATTGTATCGTTGGCGGAGCTCCCTTCTCACAAATTCAGTGATCTGCTCCGGAGTCAGATTTTCCGGTGTTCGTTTTTTCTCATGAAATGTTTTCGCCACATCCTCCTTAGAAAGATGCATTGCCGGCGTCACGATGTGATAGGGAGCTTCTTCGCGCAGCTGGACAATGTATTCACCCAGATCTGTTTCTATGCTTTCTATCCCTTCTTCTTCAAGCGCTTCATTGAACCGGATCTCTTCCGTTACCATGGACTTCGCCTTCACCACAGTCTTCGCTTTGGCTTTTTTCATGATCTGCAGCGCTTCCTTAAGCGCCTCTTCTTCATCCTGCGCCCAGATCACCTTTCCGCCGCGGCGGATAAAATTTGCTTCGAATTCGATCAGGTTTTTTTCCAGCTTTTCAATCGCCCGCTGCTTGATCGCAGCTGCCCGGGTTCTTGCCAGCTCCAGGTTGCTGAATTGCTCTTTTCCTTCCACTACTTTTTTATCGTACATGGAAATATTATGCTGGATCGTTTTGCGGTGCTCCTTGTCAAAGGACTTCGCTTCAGCTGCTTCAAGAAAAAGTTCTAGTTCGTCTGCCATTATTCAGGAGTGATTGTTTTTGTCTATTCCGTTAGCCCGCCATTATTGCCTCGTCATTGCGAGCGAAGCGCAGCAATCCCTACTTGACAACACAAGATTGCCACCCTTCGCTCGCAGTGACGCTCCAAAGTACATTACTTTTAATGACGAGCTGCGTTCCATTTTTTTATTTCTTATTGCTATCCACTTTCAGCCGGTCTTTCCGGTTGGCCACTTCCCACGCCGTATAAAACACCAGCTTCGCGATCTTTTCCATTTTCATAAAATCGATCTTATCCACTTCATCCGTCTCTTTATGATAATCTGCATGAACACCATTGAAATAGAAGATCACCGGAATTCCATTCTTAGCAAAATTATAATGATCGCTCCGGTAGTAATAGCGGTTCTTGTCTTTTTCATCATTATAAGTATAGTCCAGCGCCAGTCCCGAATACGTTTTATTCGCTTTTTCGCTGATGTTGTGAAGCTCCGAGCTCAGCTTATCGGATCCGATCAGGTAAATATAATTGGGGTTGTTGCTGTGCTTCTCATCCACCCGCCCGATCATATCGATGTTCAGATCACAAACGGTATTCTCCAGGGGATAAACCGGGTGTGAGGTATAATAGGAAGAACCGAGCAGCCCCTTTTCCTCTCCCGACACCGTCATAAAAAGCATGCTTCTCCTTGGACCATGTCCGTCTTTTTTTGCCTGCATGAACGTTTTCGCCAGCTGCATTACCGCAACCGTTCCAGAGCCATCGTCATCGGCACCATTAAAAACAACATTGCCCTCCTTCCCCAGGTGATCATAATGAGCCGTGATCACAACCAGCTCGTTTTTCAGATCCGAGCCCTCTACATATCCCAGCACATTTTCCGCCTCTATTTTTTTTACGTCATTTTTCACCGCGATCTGAACGCTGGCCTTCAGCTTTCTTCCATATGGTTTCCCGCTTTTACTGATCTTTTCCGCCAGCTTATCGACAGTTGTTTTTTTCAGAATGCTGTTCGCCATCTCTCTCGAAATATAAATGACCGGCATGTCCTGTCCCCCCGCTTCCAGCTTGAGTGAAGGTGTTTCCAGGCGGTGACGGTTATCCTCCACTCCTTTCGCCACATCATCGACAATGATCAGCAGCGCCTTTATTCCGCTTCCCCGCGCTTTTTCCGTCTTTACTTTATTATAGCTGGTCCACAAGGAGGGCTGACTGCTTCCGCTAATGAGCGACAGCCCGTCTTTGAATGGCTCGCCGGCAAGGATCATCACCACTTTATCCTTTACGTTTTTACCTTCATAGTCATTGTACTTCTCCTCTTCGATCCCATATCCAAGGAAAATAACATTATCAATATCTATTTGCTGTTCGTTGAACCCCGGGAAATTATAGTAATCTTTGTTTCCCTGGTATTGTTTTCCGTTAATGGAAACTTCCGCCGGGACAGGCATGATCATATTCAGCGGATAGGTCTGATAATAGGTATTATCGCGATAAGGTGGAATTCCTATATTAAGGAAGTAATTCCGGATGTAATTTGCTGCTTTCTTCTGACCTTCTTTGCCGGTTTCTCTCCCTTCGTATTCA
This sequence comes from Bacteroidia bacterium, assembly GCA_045805205.1. Taxonomy (GTDB): domain Bacteria; phylum Bacteroidota; class Bacteroidia; order 2-12-FULL-35-15; family 2-12-FULL-35-15; genus 2-12-FULL-35-15. The sequence continues at coordinate 180,816 of JBJMLR010000011.1, forward strand.
TCGGATGCTAAAACGGACAGGTTTGTTTTCATCTCGTCCGCTTTAATGAGATTGGAGTACCGCATAGCAATGGTATCCTTTTGTGCGGACGTCGAAAGCGAGAGCAGCAAACAAAAAGAAACAAGCTTTCCTCTGCTGGGGAAAAAGCTCATTCCGACAAAATTCCGGGGAATCGTTATTTGTATATAAGCCACAGATTTGTAGATTCGTTATCCGTCTATTTCAGTAACTATCATTTCGAATCCCTAATCTGCTTGTTAAGGTGAGATTTCTCTCCGCCAGCCGGCGGATCGAAATGACAATTAAGGAAGATTCGTTATTTGTACTCTGAACAAATCCGCGTTCCAATAACATACAGCACATATTCGTAAAATTCGCAATGATCCGTATGCTTAGCAGTTTTGCGAGATCTTTTTGACGCGGTCCTCATGTCTTCCTCCTTCAAATGCCGTTGTATAAAATACATCGATGCACTTTTTCGCTTCCTCTTCACTTATATAGCGTGCCGGCAATGTCAGGATGTTTGCATCATTGTGCTGTCTTGCCAGCTCTGCTATCTCCGCATTCCAGCATAATGCCGAGCGGATCCCTTTGTGCTTATTCGCGGTCATATTGATTCCGTTTCCGCTTCCGCACATCAGCAAGCCGTAATCGAATTCGCCCTTTTCAACACCATTAGCAACAGGATGTGCATAGTCGGGGTAGTCTGCCCGCTCTTCTGAATAACACCCGAAATCTTTAATCTGGTAGCCTTTCGCTTCCAGGTAGGGTTTCAGCGCTTCTTTGAGCTTAAATGCTGCATGGTCGCAGCCAATAGCGATCTTCATCGGTTGTGGAATTTTGGGGTTGGCACGAGGTTTTATTCTTATTCTGTTGAAGCTGTGCGTTTTAATTTTACCTGGCAGACCTCTGGTCTCAAATAAAAAAGGGATGCCGTTTCCCGCGCAGCGTAATTAACAGGTTTTCGGCCTTTTTAACAGGTTTGTAAAGGTCAATAATAATAGCCTGATAATTAGTGGCATGAAGTTTTATTTTTCAACAGAAAATCTGTTGATAAGAACTTCCTTTGTCCATAAAGTGTGGAAGATTTTCCTTGTTTTTCCCCAAAAGGAAAACGCATGCGCTTTTTTTCGAAAGCACAAGCAGATTCTTGCAAGAACTTTACACCAAGAACCAACAGTTTCATAACAGAATTAACTGTAAATTTGCGGAGAAGTTATCAGGTAATAACTCTGCTAACAGCCTGTTGATAAACACCAACTTTCCAAGCTTTCAGCACATTACAACATTATAACTTCTGGTTTGTTGTTGATGAACACTCACATCTCTTTTGCGCAACACTTTTGCCAACTTTTTTTACAGGGAATGAACAGACCAACAACAACAACATTTTTTTAAATTTAAGAAATAAAAAATATATTATTAATAATGGTGAATGACATTTCAGAAAAAGGTTTTCTTGATATTCCGGTGGATGTTTCCGTAGATTTGTTCGCGGAAATTAAAAAACTGAAAAAGGAAAAAAATGCCATCATCCTTGCCCATTACTACCAGGACGCTGATATACAGGATATCGCTGATTACATTGGCGACAGCCTTGGACTTTCACAGGAAGCTGCGAAAACAGATGCCGATATCATCGTGTTTGCCGGTGTTCATTTCATGGCGGAGACAGCAAAGATCCTTTCTCCCGGAAAAAAAGTTCTTCTCCCGGATCTTCGTGCAGGCTGCTCCCTCGCCGATTCTTGTCCGGCAGATAAATTCGCGGAATTCAAAAAGCAGCATCCCGATCACCTGGTGATCTCTTACATCAATTGCACCGCAGATCTCAAGACGCTCACGGATATTGTTTGTACTTCAACAAATGCTGTTCAGATCGTGGAAAGTTTACCGGAGGATCAGAAGATTATTTTTGCTCCGGATAAAAACCTGGGAGCTTACATAAAAAAGAAAACAGGCCGAAAAAATATGATCCTCTGGGACGGTGCCTGTATGGTTCACGAGATTTTCTCCCTGGAGAAGATCGTCCGGTTGAAAAATGAACATCCCGGTGCTTTACTCCTTGCACATCCTGAATGTGAAGCCAATCTCCTGGAGCTGGCTGATTATATCGGAAGCACAACGGGCATATTAAACTTCGCAACGAAGTCCTCAGCAACAGAATTTATCGTTGCAACAGAGTCAGGAATTATTCACCAGATGCAATTAGCTAATCCTGGAAAGACTTTTATTCCTGCTCCGCCAACCAATTCCTGCGCCTGCAATGATTGTCCTCATATGAAGCTCAACACGCTTGAAAAGCTTTATAACTGTCTTAAATACGAGCAGCCTGAGATCATCCTTCCTGCAGATCTCATCGAAAAAGCGAAACGCCCGATTGTTAAAATGCTTGAACTATCAGCACAATTCGGACTATAATAATTGTAAATTGTTGATTACTAATTAATTATAATTATCACTTGTGTAAAATCCCTTTAAATTCACTAGTTTTGCAGGCTTTTGAGTCAGACAGGTCCGGATTTTAGCCGGGATCAGATACTTCAAAGGAAAAGGGAAACAGAAAAAATGTTCAAGGAATACGATGTTATAGTTGTCGGTGCTGGCCACGCCGGATGTGAAGCTGCTGCTGCTGCTGCTAACATGGGATCATCCACGTTGATGATCACTATGAACATGCAGACGATCGCGCAGATGAGCTGTAATCCGGCTATGGGCGGAATCGCAAAAGGACAGATCGTACGTGAAATAGATGCTTTGGGCGGTTATTCGGGAATTGTAACGGATAAAACAGCTGTTCAATTCCGGATGCTGAACCGCTCAAAAGGTCCGGCAATGTGGAGTCCAAGAGCACAAAGCGATCGCTGGAAATTTGCTGAGGAATGGAGACTTATGCTGGAAGCCACGCCAAATTTGGATTTCTGGCAGGATATGGTGAAAGGGATTATCGTTCAAGATGGAGAAGTAAAAGGTGTGATCACCGGGATGGATATAGAGATCCGTGCAAAATCGGTGATCCTTACCAACGGCACTTTCCTCAACGGCTTGATCCATTTGGGTGAAAAGCAATATGGCGGAGGAAGAGCAGGTGAAAAAGCGAGTACTGGTATAACCGAGCAGTTGATCGGGCTGGGATTTGAAGCCGGACGAATGAAAACGGGTACTCCTCCCCGCATCGATGGCCGTTCATTGGATTATTCCAAAATGGAAGTGCAGCACGGAGATGAGCAACCAAATAAATTTTCTTACCTGGATGTGGATCAATTCGGTTTTAGGACCGAGCGAAAGGACGCGTTTAAGAATGGTCCCGAGGGACAGATTCCTTGCTATATTACCTATACAAATGACGAGGTTCATGAGATCCTGAAGACCGGTTTTGAAAAGTCACCGATGTTTACCGGCAGGATCCAGGGACGTGGTCCGAGATATTGTCCGAGCATTGAGGATAAGATCACACGTTTTGCAGAACGCGAACGCCATCAGATCTTTGTGGAACCGGAAGGCTGGAACACTGTGGAGATCTATGTAAATGGATTCTCGACATCTCTTCCGGAAGATGTTCAATATGCAGCATTGAAAAAAATTCCGGGATTCGAAAATGTAAAAATGTTCCGTCCGGGTTATGCGATCGAGTACGACTACTTTCCTCCTCAGCAATTGAATCTTACTTTGGAAACAAAGCTCATAAAGAGTTTATATTTCGCCGGGCAGATTAATGGAACAACCGGTTATGAGGAAGCAGCCTGCCAGGGATTAATGGCCGGAATAAATGCTCACCTTAAAGTGAATGGCAGAGATCCGTTTATTCTTCAGCGTTCGGAAGCTTACATTGGCGTTTTGATTGATGACCTGGTGACAAAAGGGACAGATGAACCTTACCGCATGTTTACTTCAAGAGCTGAATATAGAATTCTGTTGAGACAGGATAATGCGGATATTCGCCTTACTCCGAAATCATTTGAATTGGGACTTGCAAAAAAAGAACGCCTCGACAGGGTAATTCAGAAGCAGAAAAATAGCCAGGAGATCATCAATTATTTTAAGAAGGAAAGTATAGAGCCATCGGAGATCAACCCGGTTTTGGAAACAATTGGCTCTGCTCCTGTCAATCAAAAAGTAAAAATGTTCGGGGTGTTGACGCGTCCGACAATCACGCTTTTGGATTTTGCATTAGCATCTCCGAGGGTGAAAGAATTCATATCCCAATACGATATGGAGAGCATCGAACAAGCGGAGATCCTGATGAAGTATGAAGGATATATTTCCAAGGAGCATGAGCTCGCCGATAAGCAAACCCGGTTAGAAGATTTGATCCTCCACGATGATTTTGATTATAAGAGACTCACTTCCCTGTCAGCGGAAGCGAGAGAAAAGCTGACAAAAGTTCGTCCGAGAACGATCGGTCAGGCGTCCCGGATTTCCGGAATTACTCCTTCCGACATTTCTATTTTGATGGTTTATCTCGGAAGATAGTTTCACGTGGAACATGAGGGTAGTTGTAATTATATTTTTGGTTAGCACTTTAACTTTGTTAGCGGGCTTTAAGAACCGGGGAACGATTACTTGGGATGGTTTTATTGCGGACAGTGTTAGCAATGGTGAGAAACAGTTTAAAAGGAATTGTGCTGTTTGTCATTCATATAAAAAAGATCAGAAACTTGTTGGAGCTTCGTTATACAATATTGTTAGGGACAAAGATGATGATTGGGTTATAAGCTATACTCTGGATGAATTTAATTTCATGTTACCTGTTCGAGGAGATCATTATCGTCAGGACGGCTTAGATGTGAATCATCAGTTTAAAACGGAATTAACTATAAAGGACGTAAGTGATATTATCAAATATATCCGGACAAGAACAGATTAACATAATATTACTCACTGTTTCACGTGGAACATGACATTCGCAAGTAACATATATTTTAGGATCAGCGGAAGCGCAAAAGACATAACCGAGCGGTTTAGTGATCTGCTATTGAAGCAGGGATTCGATATCAAGATGATTCGGGATAGTGAGAATCATATTATCTATTCCAGGGCTGAAACCGAATTCGACTTTTGGTGGACAGCAGGTACCCGACCGACCCTCTTCGTTCGAAAAAGTGGCGAAGCGGTCCGCTCGGATATATATGATAAATTAATGGAAAAGCATGGATCTAAAAAAATTCCGCTAGGGAAGCTATCTCATTACATTTATTCAAAACTCGATAAAGATCTTTATTACAACGAGCACTACTTGTTCATCTCAGAATACATTAAAGCAGTATAAGTTCCACGTGGAACATTGATCAGCGTATGGAGAAATTAACCAACTGTCCGATTTGCGATTCATCTCAAATGAGTCTCTTTTTGACTTGTGTTGATCACACTGTTTCACGTGAAACATTCCATATTGTTCGATGTGATTCTTGCGAATTCAGGTTCACAAATCCCCGGCCCGAGGAATCCGTTTTGGGGAACTACTACAAATCTGAAGAATACGTCTCTCATTCAAATACCAAAAAGGGCTTTATAAATTCGACTTACCAGACGGTCCGGAAGTATACCCTTCTCAAAAAGCTTCAGCTCATTTCCAAATATTTCAAGACTGGAAATATCCTCGACATCGGATGTGGAACCGGAGAGTTTTTAAATACCTGCAAGCAGGCAAAGTGGAACACGATCGGAGTTGAACCGGATCCGGACGCCAGAAAAATGGCGATCGATAATTTTGGTTTGGATGTAAGGGGAGAGGAAGATCTTAAAAAGCTTGAATCCGGGACATTCGATATCATTTCAATGTGGCATGTACTTGAACATGTTCCAAGGCTGAACGAACGAATTGAAGAATTGAAGCGGTTGATCAAGCCGAATGGAATTATCATTATCGCTGTTCCGAACTGCAGCTCCCTGGATGCAAAAATTTATAAGGAGAGCTGGGCGGCATATGATGTACCGCGACATCTTTATCACTTCACACCAAAAGATATTGATTCGGCCTTTAAAAAGCATGGACTAAGGGTCTCTTCTGTCTTACCGATGGTGTTTGATTCCTTCTACGTTTCCATGCTCTCAGAAAGGATAAAAACGGGCAAAACGAATATCATTCGTTCCACGTGGAACGGTTTCCGATCTAACCTCAGCGCCGCCATAAAAAATGGCAAGACCTATTCAAGCCAGATCTATCTGATCAGAAAATAGTTTCTGATACGCCATCCCCTGATACTTCCTTTTCTGCTATTTCCTTTCCTGATTCCCGGGCTTTTCTGTTTGCTGATGTATCTGACAAAGTCAGATCTGAACCGGCCGTCGTTCCAAAATCCGGAACACTGATTAGCAGGACACCTGGAAAGTAAAAAAGCAGGCAGGAGAAATCCACGTCCGGGAAGTCTGCCTCACCCAAAACTCTACCCGCAACGGCTCAGTCCCATAAGACGTCCGCGGCCTTGACCACCCCCGGGATTTCCGGTCCACGGCTAACCCAAACACCTTAACACTTAAATACCTTAACACTTAAACACCCAAACACTCGGGCACGACAAAAAAGTTCCACGTGAAACAACCTCGTTTTCCCCACAATTTCTTCATCCGAAATGATTTTTGTCAGGATGCCTCTGCCTTCAAAAAGGATCATTTCAAAACTCATGGATAGATTAGACATTTTAATTTAATATTTTTTAATGCATTAAATTAATACTGGAAATCGGGAAGAAACCGCTTAGAGTCGCAAAACATGCTTACAAACGAGTTTTAAGGCGATCTGGCGAACGAAAGCCCTTCTGAGGGCAATTGTCTCGGCTAGGCGGAGAAGTGCGCTTAAATCAAACAAAAACGGGGTCTCTGAAAGCCCTGTAGACAGAGTTCTGTAGCCATTTTTAATGTTTCAGGGGCAGTTTTGTTCAAAATTTCGTAGACGATCATTATTTTTGTGAAAAATAGATCTGATGAGAGCGCTTTGGACAATTGTTCTTTTGGTTTTATCCAACACCTTCATGACCTTCGCATGGTATGGTCATCTGAAATTCCGCGAAATGCGCTGGTTTGAGAACCTCGGGCTCATCTCCGTCGTGCTGATCAGCTGGGGGATCGCCCTGTTTGAGTATTTTTTCCAGGTTCCCGCAAATCGTATCGGGTATAGGGAAAACGGCGGCCCTTTTAGCCTGGTAGAGCTCAAAGTTATCCAGGAAGTGATCACATTAGTTGTGTTCACCGTGTTCACATTGCTGTTTTTCAGGAATGAGGTCCTCCGCTGGAATCACTTGGTGGGCTTCGTTTTTCTCGTGCTGGCAGTGTATTTTATTTTCCGGAAATAAACCAATGGCTTTAACGATCACTTAATCAATCAAAAATGGATACCTCTTTCATCCTCAATCATCTTGGTGAAAACCGCGACGAATACTATGGTTCCGTGGCACCACCCATTTTTCAGAGCACAAATTTCTGCTTCAAAACGGTTGCGGAAATGCGTGAAAAGCTTACCCGGGAACTCGAAACGCCCTTTTATACGAGAGGCTACAATCCAACGGTGGCAATGCTTAGAGCGAAAATTGCAGCGCTTGAGCGAGCGGAAGATGCACTCGTTTTTTCGAGCGGAAGTGCCGCTGTTGCCGCCGCTGTAATGAGCGTCGTTAAAGGAGGAGACCATGTTGTTTGTGTTCAGAAACCGTATAGCTGGACCGGCACGCTGATCTCTAAATACCTTGCAAAATATGGGGTTACGCACACTTTTGTGAGCGGGGGAGAGGCTGCAGATTTTGAAAAGGCGCTCCAGCCGGACACGAAGCTGATCTACCTGGAAAGCCCGAATTCACTGACGTTTGAGCTGCAGAATATAGAGGAGATCACGGCGCTTGCAAAAAGCAAAGGGATCACGACGATCATCGACAACAGCTACAGCTCTCCGATCAATCAGAATCCGATCCAGATGGGCGTGGACCTGGTGGTGCACAGCGGAAGCAAATACCTGAATGGCCATAGCGACGTGGTTTGCGGAGTAGTCTGCGGATCAAAAGAGCGGATCATGAAAATGATGGCGGAGGAGTATATGACCATCGGAAGCTGCATTTCACCGCATGATGCAGGGCTGATTTTGCGCGGCTTGAGAACGATCGAGCTAAGGGTGAACCAGAGTGCAGCCTCCGCAAAAAAGATCGCTGATTTTCTCGAAAAGCATCCGAAAATAAAACAGCTGAACTATCCGTTCTCTGCAAAAAATCCTCAGCTCGATCTTGCTAAAAAGCAGATGAAACAAGGGGGAGGACTGCTGTCCATTGTGATCGATGCGAAAGACCTCGCCGGTGTGGAGCGTTTTTGCGATAGTCTGAAGCGCTTTATCATGGCGACTTCCTGGGGAGGGTATGAATCGCTCTTATTTCCTCTTTGCGCACTCGCTGCCAGCAAAAGCTTTGAAAATCCCTTGCCCTGGAACATGGTGCGTCTGTACGTCGGGCTGGAAGATGCGGATCTGCTCATCGCGGATTTGGAGCAGGCTCTGGCGAAGGTTTGATCCGGAGGCCGCGGAAAAACACTCGGATATTCCGGCTTTCGTTTGAAGTTAATTGGCCGGTGTTAGCGCTAGCTTTATATTGTAAATGTCACTAAGTCGAGTCGGTTGTCTTTACAGTACTTTATGACATTTTTAAAATCAGAGTAGAATTCTAGCGTGTCTTTACTATCGGTTTCAATATCCTTTTCAATTTTTAAAAAGTCGGTGTAGAAATCTTCCACTTCACTTTTTTCATAAATATTGGTACAACCTTCATGCTCTTCAAACGGCGTGTCGAACAATTTCCTGTACCTAACCATTCTGTCGAGGTCGAATCGCGAGCCACTCTTTTTTAAAAGTTCGTTTATCTGTTCCCATTCGTTTCCCCATTTAAAAACGTCTCCCCTTGAAAGGTCTTTGCCTGTAGTGCTGCAGATGCTTAATAAAACATAAAAATAGTTGTGCCATTCGCCGTCTAATCCGCTTTCGTCTTTTGCTTTTATTAATCCAAACAGCCTGGATTTTGTGGGTTGTCGATTGTTTTTAGAAACATAGTCGAAAATAATTTGTCTAAGCTCTTCCTCAATACCGCTTTGTTCATCATAGTTTTGGAAGTAGGGGTCCTTTTTTATTTTTTCAAATAACTCTATGTCTTTGCTGCCAAAAATTAATTCTGTCTTCTCGATGTCGATTCCAAAAGGATAAGCGAATACTCCCATGTTATAATTGTCTGTTTGTGATCGCCTTAAAGTTACTGCTATCGACGAATTAGAATTACTATTTGTCCGGTTTTAATGAACCGGGCACCCCGGGGGATTAGCACGTTGCCTTGTCTTCACACAGTGATCTGGAACAAGCTCAAGCTAATCGACGAGTAATGTGCAGGAAGCAGGTGAGGGCTTGCGGGCTTCACAACGCCCAGGAGCTCAAAACCGCATTTGCTATAGTAATCCCGAAGCTTATCATTGTCTCCCCATGTGTCCATCCGGAGATATTTTCTATCATTTTCACGACAAAAGTTCAGCGCCCATCTGACGATTTCGTTCACAAAATTTCGTCCGCGGAAAGCGGGGTCCGTCACGATCCGGTGAACGTAAACCGAAGGCTCTTTGTCTCTCTCACCCCATATCAGCGGGTCATTCCAGGCAATGCAAAAAATGCAGGCAACTTGCTGATCGATAATGATCTTGTATTGCCTTTTCTCTGAGATTTCCTTTTCTACGAGACCTTTTTCAAAAGGCAGCCAATGCTGCTCGCTGACTTTTTTCTGGAAATCAATCGCGATTTCGTATAATTCGAAGAGCTTTTCAATATCAGCAGCGGTGCTGTGTTCGAAGCGCATAAAGCTTAATTCTTTACGAATCGCTTATGCGTCACATAATCACCATCCGTTAATTCTATGATGTATGTTCCCGTTTCAAAAGCAGAGAGATCGATCGTTTCGGTGAGGGCGGTTTTGCCTTTCACCAGCTTTCCGTCAATGCTGAAAACACGGAAGGTTGCGGTGTTGTAGCCATTCAGCGCAGCGATGTGCAGCTCGTTCTGTGCAGGGTTCGGCGAAAGGATAAATCCTTCAATTTCAATATTCGTAATACCCGTAGCGACAGAGCAGCAAGTTCCTCCGGCAGAGACATTCTGTGTGGCGGTCCAGCAGCCATATTGAACCTTGTGGGAAAAGATCGTGCTTCCGGGAAAAAAGTTCAGAAAGTATGCCTCCACCTGATCGATCGTGTTACAGCCGCCCTGGTTGGTTGTAGTAGAGCAGGAGTAGGCGCAATCGATGGTTCCGTTGCCGTTTGGATTTGCCAGCGGCGATGGCGGATTCAGCGTAATTGTTGTGGTTGCGCTTCCGGGAGCGCCGGTGATGCTTGTATTTATGACAGAGCCGCAATGTGCGTTGCTCGCATTATAGCCGGCATAAGCCACGCCGGTCACCGCGCTTGCGCCGATCCCGCTGATGTTAATGGTTACGCCTTCATAGCTGCAAACACCGATCTTGATATTACTCATCGGCGCATCGAGATTGATGTTCAGAACTCCTCCGTCATAGTTGGAGAAGAGGATCAGGTTTCCGGTAGGGTTGCAGATCTGTGCGTAAGACACAACAGAAAAGGCGAGGGCAAGTGTAGCAGAGTAGAGTTTTTTCATAGCTTCGTTTTTTGGTTTGTTACGACAGAACTAAAATAGGGTTTCTTGCTGAATGATCAAATCTTTCGTCGCGCACATGCGGAGCGCGGGTTTATTTCAAAAAGGTAAATTCCGTTCTCCGGTTGTATTGATGCTCTCTTTCGGAGCAATCGACACCGTTCACACAGCGGTTAAGGATCTTTGTTTCGCCCTTCCCTTCCGCTTTGATGCGCTCCTTCGGAACGCCTTTTGAAACAAGATAATCCATGACTTTTTGTGCCCGCTTTGTGGAAAGGATGAGATTTGTTCCATCGTCTCCTTTCGAATCGGTATAGCCGGTGATCAGCACCTTCAGGTTATTGTTAGCGGTGAGGGAGGAAACCATTTTATCGAGCTTTGGAAAAGATTCCGGTTTTACATCGGAGGAGTTTTCTGCAAAATAAATATTTTCAACCACGGTAAGCTTTGAAGCGTTGGAGCCCGCCAGTTTTTGTATCGCGAGAGCCGGGTCTTCCTCGTGTTCCTGCACAAGAGAGCTCCATTGCGGCGGAATCAGCTCATAAGTGAATGAGTTATCGGATTTTACAAATGCCTCAACGATCTCCCCGCTTTGTTTGGACAGGTATACAACTCCGTCCTTGATCTTATCGCTCAGGGGAACCTCAATTTTGTACTTAGAGGTGTTTACGAGATCGGGAAATGTAAAGTCGCCGTATTTATCTGTCAAGGCGGATTTTACCTCCACATCTTTTTCGTTTTTGAGGATAACTTTTTGATTGGCAACAGGCACTTTTGTTTTCGCGCCGGTCAGCAGCTTCCCTTCCAGCAGAACAGATTTTAAAGCAACCGGCTGTTTCCATGCTGTTTTAGCGCGGTAAAATGTTTCGGGCGGCGGCTTGATCGTTTTGTAGCCGTCCGCACTCTCAACACTGATCGTAATGCCCTGGATCACTAGTTTTTGTGGCGAACCGCCGTTTCCCAGTATCGCATCGGTCTGGGACGCCGAGATCGTATACGGCCAATCGCTTCCGGGAAAAGCCAACACTTTGCCATTGTTGAATACAAGCAGCTCCCACGATTGCAGCGCATCACCGGCCAGCGGAGTTCCATTCCTGCAAAGAAAGAAAGAAGCAAGGTCTTTGACGGCGTCATCCGGGATCGTGTCACCACTGGAGTAAGCGCCAATATGAATCTGATATACGTCCTGTGAATAGAGAGGAAAAGCCGCGAACAAAACCGCGGTAGCGAGGAGTTTTTGCAGCATAAATGGGAATCAAGTGCTTCCTTCTACGACGCAATTGTGTTTTGGTTGCGCGTAAATAAAAATCGTTTTTTGTTCGGCGGGAACGAGTTATTGCTTCACGAAACGAGCGCGGGAAACCACGTTGTCATTCCAAATTTCGATAAAATAAATTCCCGCAGGCTGTGAAGAAGCATCAAAGCGGAAAGCGTTTCCGCTCACTCCGTTCTGAAGCAAAACGGTTTCTCCTGCAATGTTCATCATGCGTAACAGTGCGCCGTCCAGCGCCTTACCACAGTTCACATTTACCAAGCCGGTGGATGGATTCGGGAAAATGGAAAGGGTATTTCCTTCCCGTTCATTTACATTGCTGGCGAGATCATTGTCTACAAAAACAGCTATGGTTGCAATTCCGCAGTATTTGTCGGTTACAGTAACGGTGTAGGTTCCATATGCCAGGCCCGAAAGATCTTCCGTATTGTTGGTGTACCCCGAAGGCCCGCTCCAGCTATATGTGAATGGTGCAACGCCGCCCGAAACACTCAGATCGATGGAGCCGGTGCTTCCACCGGTTGCGGTGTTCACAACCGTATAGGTCAGATCCTGGGCGAACGCAATGCCGGTCAGCATCAGCAGTGAAATGGAAAGTAAAATTTTTTTCATCTATTTTGTTTTAGAATATTTTCTTCGATTTTTTCTGGATCACTTCATCAAGTGTTGTATTCTGGCCGATGTCCTTGTTCTTTACATAATACACGGCATTCTTGTCTTTATCTGCCAGCAGAAAACCGTCTGCCAATGTTCCCGGCAGTTTCATATCAACCGGCAGTATTGATTTTGCCGTTGCTTCGTACACGGAGCCGTTATTCATCAGGAGATACACTTTTTTATTGTGCTGAATAATGCTGAAATAATCTTTTACGGTGAACTTGAAAACATCTGTGTGCTTCCAGCTTTTTCCATTATAGTTCCAGAAAGAAAGCTCTCCATTGTTGGAGATCGCAACACAGTAGGAGGTGTCGTTCAGGGCGATCCCGTCAAAAAAGAAATTGTCCAGCGTGCTGGAGCGGCGGATCACGAATGCATACGGCTCAAAATAAGCGAAAGGGCTCAGATCGGTGCCGGTCATGATCATGCTCATTGGGGTCACTTCTTTGCCCCATGCTTTCAGGGAATGTATATTCATCCGCTTGAGCGCTTCATTCCTGTCATTCAGCGGGTGCTTCAAAAAATTGATCGCGTATACATTGGTGTCGCGGACATCCCAGGAGAAGGGGATAACCGGCGCATCGTAGTTTCTGCCTGCCGGTAATGCCAGTTTTATCGCATCTTTCAGCGGTTCGGATGTTTTACCTTTATTCAGTGTTGCAACCTGGAACTCAGGATCTATTGTGGTGAAATAATAGTTCCCGTGATCGATTACAATTTTGCGCTCGATCTCCTGCGCGCCGCAGATCTGGGCCAGCAAAGCAAAAACGGATATGGAGCAAAAACGTTTCAACCTCAGAATGTAGTGATGGTTTCAGAAAGATCCGAAAGCGACATATCATTTGTAAAATAGCAATTGGTTGTTCCGCCGCTCGAAAAGCGGAAGCTCCAGCCGTCAAAGGCCGTCGTCTTGATCGCAGAAAGCGCCGGAAAAGTCACGCCATAGCAGGCATCATAATATACGCCGTCCACCTTCGCGATCTGGTGGTTATTAAAATAAGAAGCCGGACGAATGTTGCAGGAGCCCGGGATTCCATTCTGATCCGTCACATCGGATGTCAGGAACACATAATGGTCATAAGGAGGAGGAAGGGATCCGGTAGCCGTGTTATATGTGTTTTTCCAGGGAAAGCTCGAACAATAGCTTGTTCCTGTCGGCGTTCCGAAGGTCCAGTTCTTTACGATAAAACGGTTCACCGTGTTTCCGCAGACAATGTTATTGATCGGTGTTATGTACACATAGTTGTTGGTTCTGATCACACCCTGGATCTTGATCGATGAAAGAAAGAGCTGTGCAAAGGTGTAGCATTCCGCATCGCGATACTTCAGCAGAGCGCCGAGGGTAACGTTCGGAGAATTCATCACCTTGTAGTAAAACAAGCTGTCGCCATTCCAGTTAAGGACGGTATGATCGACAAACTCATTCCATACGTGGCTGATAATGGCCGTATCCAGGCTCATTCCCTGCGCATTTCTGCAGCTCAGGTCAAAGACGGTATGATACCACTTGTAGTCAGTCCCTTCTGCCTGTGGTGTGCTTCGTGTCACATACAGCGTATTATTGCTGGCGCCGATGGTTTTCCAGGTAGTTCCGTCAAAAGAGATCTCCCAGGTGATCGTAAAAGGCTTGAAGAACCGGACGATGGAGGATGTGAATACATGCGAGCCGGCGGTAGCGGGATAACTGAAATTGTGGACCGTGCTGGCAGAAGCAGCAACGGGGACGTGCTTCGCCGCGAGGCTGATGGCATCGGAACAGGTTCCGCGAACGTAAATCGAATCCGGAACGGTGCCGCAATCAATAGTAAGTGCCGCAGCAACGGTTGGAGCATTTCCGCTGACGTAAGCAACCGGATTCTGAACGGAGGCTGTATACTGCGGAACGGCGTAGATCCCGGTACCGTCATCTTTGCGGATGTTCAGGTTTCCGCCGCTGAAGGTGACGCTGACGAGGCTGATATTGGAATACGAAAAGTCCTGGGCGAATGCACCGGAGGAAAAAGCGACAAGTGAAAAGAACAGGCAGCGTAAGAGTTTTTGCATGGCAGAGTTTTTTGCTAATTTATAACAAATTTCATGCAAAGCAAAAAAGAAAAGAGGCTTGTATTTTGCGTGATCGCGGGTGCTTTTTTCCGGATGAAGCAATCTCACAAACGATGAAAATGAGATCTTTTCAGGCGCAAATAATTAAAAAAACTTGGCACAGAACAGATCGCTTCGGTTCCCCCGCGACGGCGCTAGGCCGGCCGATAAATGGTATACTTTCCCTTTTTGATGTAGTTCAGGTCAAGCTCTGAAAAAACCACGTAGCGCTTTCCGTTTACGTTTTGCTCCGCAACGGTGAACTTCCCGGGCGAGATGATTTTGTAAACAATTGCTGTATGGTGAGGTAATTCTTTCCAGGAGCCGTCAGGATATTCAATCCGGACATTTTCGAATTGAATGATATCGCCCGGTTGTACTTTGTTTTTTTTCTTCAGCTCGGTTCCAAAACCAAAAGGCGCTTCCCACTTCGCGCCGGCGGTGTCCAATGCCTCTTTTGCGAGGTCCCAGCATTCTCCTTTACCAACCTTTTTGTCTTTGCTGGCATCGCAGAAGGCGACAATTTTTTGCTGAACGGTTTTGGTTTGGGCCTTTGCAGCAAAGGAAACTGAAAAAATGAGAACAACCAGGAGATAGCGCATGATCTTCAAATGAAATAACAGGGATGTTAAGCAGGGAGACGCAAATGCGCGTCGATTTTCATGCTCACAGGACTCCGACCTTAATCTTTTTACCTGGTAGTAACGAAAACTTAGCGCCCATATTGTTAAGCTTTTTGAGCTCGTCAACAGTGGTTTTGTTCTTTTGTGCGATCTTGTAAAGGGAATCGCCTTTCTGAACGGTGTAAAAACGGTATTTTCCGGAAGCGTTTGAATTTGCTGCATTATCTGCTGTTGCCGGTGTTTTTGGATCTAGTTTTTTCACGTTGGAAGGTGGTATCGGCTTTTCCACCGGTTTTTTTCCGTAAACGTAGATCGTTAATTTTTTACCAGGCTTCACCGTGGAAGATGTGATCCCGTTCCACGCTTTAAGATCGGACACAGTACACCCGTATCGTCTCGCAATTGTGCTCAGGTGCTCTCCCTTCATTACCGTGTGGATCTTTGTTGTTTCCTGTGATGCGAGTACATCCTGGCTGTGAATCGTGTCCTTGTTCGCGTTGTAAATCGCCTCTTCATTACTCACAAACAGACCCATCTTCGCAGAAGGAAGTGTAAGTACATTCACTTCGTCGGGGATATAAGGGATCACCATCTTTTTATAGCTCGGATTGAGGTACATGAGCTCGTCTTCGGGAATATCCAGTGCGGCGGAGATCTGCGAAAAGGAGAGCTGCTGTTTGATCGCGATGGTATCGACCTGAAGAAAAGTTTTTTTCGGAATGGCAGAATAAAGGTTGTGCTCTGAAGTATAGTTCATCACGTAGTTTACGGCAATAAAAGCCGGAACATAGCCTTGTGTTTCACGCGGCAGGAAGGGGCGGATCTCCCAATACGTCTTTTTGCCGCCGCTTCTGCGGATCGCTTTGTTCACTGTTCCCGGTCCGCCGTTGTATGCGGCAAGCACCATTTGCCAGTCGCCAAAAAGGCTATACAGATATTGAAAATACTCGCATGCTGCCGCTGTT
Source organism: Bacteroidia bacterium (assembly GCA_045805205.1). Classification (GTDB taxonomy): domain Bacteria; phylum Bacteroidota; class Bacteroidia; order 2-12-FULL-35-15; family 2-12-FULL-35-15; genus 2-12-FULL-35-15. Next base: position 197,022 of record JBJMLR010000011.1, read on the forward strand.
GATTTGTATGGGTCGCAGCGCTCGTCGACGTAAGAGGAAACTTTCAGGCCATAGATTTTTCCGGTCGGATACATGAATTGCCATAGCCCCATTGCGCCGGAATGACTTTTTGCCATCGGGTTCAGCGCCGACTCGCAAATAGCGAGGTATTTCAGCTCGAGAGGAAGATTGTACTTATCCAATTGTTCTTCGAACATCGGGAAATAAAACTGCGAAAGCGCCATCATTCTTGAAACCAGCTCCCGTTTGCGGACGGTGTACATCTCGATGTATCCTTTTACAACATTGTTATACTGCAGATCAAAAGGGGACGCAGCATCCAGCTTTGCAAGGCGCGACTCATAAACCATTTCGTCATAACGGGGAACGGAATCATGAGGAAAATTGTATTTGGAATTTTTCGGATAGGCGATATGTCCGTACCCTTTTTCGAAAAGGTTGAGCTTATATAAACTGTCAAGCGCTGCCGCGATCGGATCATCGATAATGCTCTCCGGTGCATAGGGAACCATCGGCTCCTGCGCCGGCAGGCTTTTTCCGAACGAAAGGAAAAGCAAAGCTAAAACGGATGCAACCGTTCTTTTTGATATTGAAAGAAAATTTACCACCATCACAAATATCGTGATCATTGTTTATAATAACAAGCACGAATGATTCACAGACAGCGGAGTTATCCACTAAAAATTGTTAAAATAAGATGATAGACCCCAGGGTCTGTTAGAGAATGAAGATCAATAATTCTTCAAAAGATAATCGGAGACGTTCATTACATCCGCATCGGCAAAACTCTTACCGATCAGCTGCACTCCGAATGGAAGTCCGCCGGAATGTTTGCCCATGGGGATAGAAATAGCAGGAAGTCCGGTGATATTAGCCTGCACGGTAAAAATATCTTCGAGGTACATCGCGATCGGATCCGCGCTTTTTTGCCCGAGTTCGAATGCCGTTCCGGGTGTTGTTGGAAGAAGAATGAAATCATAATTCTCCAGGATCTCATTTGTTTTGTTTTGCAGCACCTTGCGGACCTTCTGTCCCTTGGAATAGTAGGCATCATAATACCCGGAGCTCAGGACAAATGTGCCGAGCATGATGCGCCGCTTTACTTCGGTACCAAAACCTTCGCTTCGCGATTTTTTATAAGTGGATTCCAGATCCGTCGCATTCGGGCTTCTGTATCCGAAGTTGATCCCGTCGAAACGTGCGAGATTTGAAGACGCTTCTGCGGTTGTTAACACATAATAAGTTGGAACAAGATATTCCAGGTAAGGAAAATCGACTGGTTCTACGGTATGTCCTTCGGCTTTCAATTTAGAGATAATACCTTCGATACGAGTCCTGATCTCTGGGTTCAAACCGGAGTGTTCGATGCAATCCCGCAGGTACGCGATCTTCATCTTTTCCGGTTTTTTGCCAAGCAGTTTTGAATATTCAGGAACCGGTCTGGAAGATGCGGTGCTGTCATATCCGTCTTTTCCAGCCATTACTTCCATGAGGAGCGCACAATCTTCAACAGTTTTTGTGATCGGTCCGATCTGATCAAAAGAAGAAGCATACGCGATCGCGCCGTAGCGAGAAACTCTCCCATAAGTTGGCTTGTAGCCAACCACACCGCAGAATGAAGCAGGCTGGCGGATCGATCCTCCTGTATCCGTTCCAAGCGCGGCGGCACACATATTTGCAGCAACAGCAGCAACGGAGCCGCCGGAAGAGCCGCCCGGTACACGCTTCGGGTCCAACGGATTCTTTACTTGTCCGAAAGCAGAATTTTCATTGGAGCTTCCCATTGCAAATTCATCGCAGTTGGTGCGGCCAATAATAATTGCATCTTCAGCAAGCAGTCGTTCTACGACCGTCGCATTATAAAGTGATTCAAAACCGCTAAGAATTTTTGAAGATGCAGAAACGTTGTGTCCTTTGTAGCAAAGATTATCTTTCAGCGCGATTACCATTCCCGCAAGCTTTCCCGCGCTCCCTGTCTTCAGTTTTTCATCAACGTGTTTTGCTTTTTCCAGCGCGGAAGCATCAAAAACTTCCAGGAAGATATTCAGGTCCGCTCCGGAGCGGATATTTTTAATATATCCCTCTACTAACGCCGTACAGGTTGTGGAGCCTGCTTTTAGCTCAGATCGGATCTCGGAAAAGGAATTATAAATTTTCAAGTTCAGGGAATATTAAAAATGCAAAATCCTCTCCCGGAGGGAAGAGGAGCGCATTATTAAAAACAATGATGGATTTAGTCTTTTTTGTCGGAAGAGCTTTCGCCCTCGCCCTTCGATGCGTCTTTGAACTCTTTCACACCTTTTCCCAAACCCTTCATCAGTTCAGGGATCTTTTTCCCGCCGAACAACAGCAATACGATCACTAAAACAATGACCATTTCCGAAGTTCCCATCCCGAATAAGAGAAATACACTATCTAACATGTTGTTCAATTTTAAAATACGTTGCAAAGATACTAAAATATTATTAGCTTCACCGGCAAATACGACATTTTACTCCCAGAAAACAGCAAAGCGGAAACCCGAAAGGCGACAACCACGTTGATGTTTTATCGTATCGCATTGAATTCTCAAAGGAAAGCATGAGACAACTGTACCTGGGTATCTTACTGTTTTTATTGTCTTCCCCGCTGTTCGCCCAGTGTCCGCAATTCTATGACGGAACCGGGACGCTCACCAACAGTCCTTACTGGATCAGCTGTTCCGGCGGTTCATTTACTCTCAATGTTTCCAGTCCGACCGTTCTTAATACCTATTCCATTGACTGGGGCGATGGAAGCCCTGTGGCATCCGGCGGTCCCCAGCCGGCAAATACGCCCATTGTGCACAATTATGCCGCAACGATAGACACGTTTAACGTGATGATCACAACGAACACAGGAGTCGTTTGCGTCACAAACGGCGTTGTGGTTATGGAAAAGCCCGTTAATGCCTCGATCCAGATCCCCGTAGGCGGTGTAACGACTGCCTGTGCGCCGGCAACACTGCAGTTCACCAACTCCAGCACGGATGTTTCCCCGACGACCCATTTTGTATGGGACTTCGGCGATGGCTCACCGACTGTTTCCTTTGATTACACAAACGGCGGGCAAACGGTCAGTCACACGTATCTCCAGGGAACTGTGAACTGCCAGACGGCCGTTACGCTGAGCGCAATGAATTACTGCAGCTTCGGAAGTCCTACGCTCGCCTCCTTCAATCCGATACAGATCTATGATATCGATAATGCCGCGATCACACCGGATGCATTGCTCAAGTGCTTTCCCGACAATTCGTTCACTTTCAACAATACAACCGCGCGGAATTGTCTCGCACAGGGCAACATGGCGCAACGTTATGAATACTGGAACTTCGGCAATTACTGGGGTACCGGCCACGATTCGATCATTAACTGGACGCCATGGCCTCCTACGTTCCCTCACACGCTAACCTTTCCCGGCGTAGGCTCTTACACGGTTATGCTGGTGGACAGCAGCTTCTGCGGGCTGGATACCGCGTTTGTGACCGTAAGCATTGTCAACCCGCCGACAGCCGGAGTGACCGCCCCGGTTGATTCGGGTTGTGTCGGCGTTTCATTCACATTCAATAACACCAGCACCCCGGGATACAGCTATTCCTGGAACTTCGGCGATACGCCGGGTTATACCAATTTTCCTTTTGGCCCGGTAAGTCATACGTATGCTGTTGCAGGAAATTACACGGTGAGCGTGGTGGCGTTTGTTCCCGGCGCCGGGGGTACCTGCCGGGATACTGCAACCGTACCGGTGACCGTTTTCCCAAGTCCTGTATCCTCTTTTAATGCTGCTCCGCTTGTCGGCTGCGATTCACTTACAACCGTATTTACGGATGCGTCCGTAGCGGCAATATCCTGGTCGTGGAGCTTCGGTAACGGCAACATATCAGCGCTTCAGAACCCGCCGAATCAGCATTACACTGCGGGAACTTATACGGTTTCATTACAGGTGCTGTCTTCAAACGGCTGTCCGAATACAAGTCAGCAGGTCGTAAACGTATATCCAAGTCCTGCGGCTGCTTTCACAACTGGTCCCGCATGCCAGGGCTCCCCGGTGAACTTTACGGATGCATCTACCAGCTCACCCGGAGATCCGCTTACCGGCTGGTCCTGGAATTTTGGAGACGGATCACCGGCCAGCACGCTTCAAAATCCTTCACACAGCTATGCTGCTGCAGGAACGTATACGATCATTCTGAATGTAAGCACCGCCAATTGCTCAGGAGCGGATACTATAGCGCTTACGGTGAACCCGGTTCCCAATGCTATATTCTCGCTGGCTCCGTCGAGCGGCTGCGGCCCGCTGAATGTCGGATTTAACAACACATCTACCGGTGCTGCTACGTATGCCTGGAGCTTCGGTAACGGAGGAACATCTGCACTTACAAATCCCTCCGAGATCTATACCAACCCGGGGACAACCGATACGGTCTATTACATCAGCCTGGTGGCAACAACCGCTTTGGGCTGTATGGACTCGCTTTCCGACAGTGTCCGCATTTTCGGGAAGCCGCTCGCTTCGTTTACTTCGAATGCAGTAGCTGCCTGTGCGCCGCTCAACGTCACCTTCACCAATACATCAACCGCTGCGGTGAGCTATTTGTGGGACTTTGGTGATGGCTCAGCGACATCAACAGCGGCAAGTCCTTCACATCTTTTCCAGGACACTACGCTCTTCATTCAGAATTACACCACCACGCTGATCGCTACAAATGCGGGCGGATGTACCGATACCGCAACCCTGGTCGTGCAGGCATATCCAGAACCGATCTTCGGATTCCAGATGGTGCCCGACACCGGCTGTACTGCGCTTACTGTTAACTTTCCTTCAGTGCTCGGAGCGGTGCTTTATCAATGGAATTTTGGAGACGGCGCAACGTCCACCGGCGCAAACCCAATTCATACTTTTGTAAATTCAACTGCACTTCCGGTAACTTATACAATACAGCTGATTGCGACGAATGCCTTTACCTGCAAGGATACAACCTATGGCGATGTATTGATTTATCCGCAGCCGGTTGCAGGGTTCAGCGCGCCGGTAACACAGGGGTGTCCAAATTTTTCTGTCAGCTTCACGAATACCTCTACCGGGTCGGTTTCTTATCAATGGAATTTTGATGACGGTTCGCCGGTCGATACCTCCTATGCACCGACGCATGTTTTTGTGAACACTTCAACAACAGCCGCGGATACATTTCATGTACAGCTGATCTCAACAAGCGGTTATGGCTGCAGCGATACGGTCATACATACGATCATTGTGTATCCGGATGTTATTTCCGGTTTTACGGCGAATACACCGATCTGCTCTCCGAGCGCTGCAACATTCAATAATCTTTCGGCCGGCGCAACAAACTATAGCTGGAACTTCGGTGATGGAAATTCCAGTAACCTGTTTTCACCAACCAATGCATACATCAATCCGGGTCCGGCGCCGGTGTCGTATACGATCTCGCTGATCGTTACTTCCTCTTTCGGCTGCGCGGACACAATGACTGCACCTTATACCGTGTATCCGACACCGGTCGCATCGTTTACTGCAACGCCGCTTGTGCAGACGTATCCGGCCACGACCGTGACGCTGACGAACACGACCACAAATGCATCCAGCTATACCAATACCTGGAATTATGGCGATGGCAACGGATCAACGGTGATATCGCCCGGGCCGTATTCGTATGGAAGCTGGGGATCCTACCCGGTAACCCTGATCGTTACAAATGGCTTCTGCAGCGATACTTCCACGCAAACCATTACGATCGTTCCACCGGTACCGATCGCTTCTTTCTATGGAAGCTATGAAGGCTGCAGGCCGCTGACCATTTCACCGGTGAATGCATCGCAGTTCGGTACATCGTATTCCTGGAATTTCGGCGACGGAGGAACGTCAACTGCAATGAACCCGACATACACGTATTATAATCCCGGCACCTATGATATTACGCTTGTCGTAACCGGTCCGGGAGGAACAAATACGTTTGTTGGTGTCGACAGCGCAATCGTACACGATATTCCCATTGCGGCATTCGCGGCAAGTCCGGTCGTCGTTAGCGCGCTCACAGAGCCGGTGAACTGCATCAATGCAAGTATCGGCGCAACAAGCTATATCTGGAATTTTGGTGACGGCTCTACAACCACCGATATCGCGCCATCCCATATATATCCTTCACAAGGAAATTACCAGATCACGCTGATCGCGATCAGCTCGTTCGGGTGTCGCGACACATTCAATTTGCCGTCAACCATCACCGTGGAAGCAAATACAGAGATCGTTGTTCCGAATGCTTTTACACCGAATACCGGAGGCGGCAACGGCGGAGAATACGCTTATGATGATCTGTCCAATGACGTATTTCATCCGATCGTAAAAGGGGTAAAGAAATATCAGCTGAGTATTTATAACCGCTGGGGAGAATTGATATTTGAAAGCCTGGATCCGAAGATCGGCTGGGACGGTTATTATCGGGAGGAGCTTTGCCAGCAGGACATTTACGTGTGGAAGATCAAAGCAACCTCGAATACCGGTGAGCTGATCACAAAAACAGGCGATGTAACATTGCTGCGATAAAATGGACAGAAAAAGAACATATGGTTTATTGCTGAGCTCCGTATTGCTGCTCAGCATTTTCTGTTCTCTTGTGACAGCGCAGCCATATCCGCAGCATGATTTCAAATTCAGGCAAAAGCTGAAGGAGGCCAATGAGTTTTTTGAAATGGATGATTACAAAAGCGCAGAAGCACTTTACCTGAGCATCTGGCCGCAGGATTCTCTGAACGAAGAGATCAATCTGAATCTCGGGATCTGTAAATACAAGCAAAAACAATTTCCGGGACAGATCATGCGGTACCTCACGAAAGCTGAAAAGAGCCGGCTTCCGGCGGCCCAGCTTTATCTTGCGAAAGTGTCGCATATCGCTTGTGAATTCGACAAGGCGATCGCGTACTATAACAATTACAAATCATTTCCCGAAAAGGACCGGGAGCTTAATGACGCGGAGGTGGATCGATACCTGGCAATGAGCATCAAGGCGAAGAGTGAAATGGAGCAGCCACATAAAGCGTACATAAAAAACCTCGGACCGACGATCAACAGCAAATATCCGGACTATGTTCCACTGGTTTCTGCGGATGAGAGTATTTTGTTTTTTACTTCACGGAGACCGGGGAGTACCGGCAACCAGACGGACAATGTCGGCAATTATTATGAGGACATTTATGTTTCGCATAAAGTGAACGGAAGCTGGACCAGGCCTGAAAATGTGGGTGCGCCGGTGAACACCGAACAGCATGACGCCTGTGTAAGCCTGTCGCCGGATGCTCAGCAGATGCTGATCTTCCGGACGAGTCGCGATCTTGCCAGCGGGGATCTGTATTCCACCTACTGGAATGGAAAGAATTGGGGAGAGCCCGCGCTTCTGGGTACAGAGGTGAATTCACCATCCCGGGAGCTGAGCGCCTGCGTCAACAACGACAATACGATGATCATTTTTACTTCGGATCGCCCCGGCGGATTCGGAGGAAAAGATCTTTACCGTGTGGTTAAATTGCCGAACGGTAAATGGAGCGCCCCTCAGAATCTCGGCGATAAGATCAACACTAAATACGATGAGGATGCGCCGTTTATTTCTCCCAACGGGCAATTCCTGTATTTCAGCTCCAATGGTTACAATACGATGGGCGGATATGATATTTTCAGGGCAGATTTTTATGAGGACAATTCGTTCGGTGAACCGAAGAATCTTGGTTATCCCACCAATACGGTCGGAGATGATATTTTCTTTGTCGTGACTGCGGATGGCAAACACGGCTATTTTTCATCACTGAATGAAGACAAAAACGATTCAGCCTATCTCAGCGATGATATTTACCTGGTGGACATGCGATACGATGCTGACGAGATCTGCGTAAAAAAGGCGGTCTGCAAGCTGGATCCGGCGGACGCACAAGTCCCTGTTCAGATCCAGGTTTATGACGAGTCCACAAAAAAGTCAACAGGTACATATAAACCGAATGCACGTGACGGAAGCTTTATTTTCACTGTGAACCCGTATGATCGTTACCGCATTGTCGCGGAAGCAAAAGGTTACGCACCGATAAGTCTCGATTTTGCGCCGCTTGTAGAGCAGGAAGATTATGAAGCAGACACAGATCTGTTGATCATAGAATTCAAAAAGCAATGAGAAAACGCCGTCATCCTATTCTGATCTTTCTGCTTGCGGTGTCGCTCATGCCGGCAAAGGCGCAGGATCCGCATTTTACGCAGTTCTATGCGAACCCGATCTACACCAATCCTGCATTTACCGGGGCGACGTTCCAGCATCGCTTTGTGCTGAACTACCGCGATCAGTGGCCGGGCATCAAGGAGACCTATAAAACATTCGCTGTTTCTTACGATTATAACATGACGGAGATCCACAGCGGTGTGGGAATTCAGCTGCTGCGTGATCGTGCAGGAACTTCGCAGCTGACAACCACCGGGTTCAATTTGTCTTACGCGTATTATTATTCCATCCGGAAGTTCCGTGATATCAGGCTCGGTCTGCAGCTGGGGTATATCAATCAGTATTATGATTACAGCAAGCTTGTTTTTAATGACCAGCTGTATACGGGTTCTTCCACGTCTACCGACCAGGAAGCGACGAGCAGGATCAATTACGTGAATGTGAATGCCGGCGGATTATACACTACTCCGTATCTCTGGATAGGCGCGGCTGTCCATAATCTCGGTACACCGAACAGCTCGCTGGTTGACGGCTTTAATCCGCTACCAAGAACATGGTCGGTACACGGTGGATATAAGTTTGTTGTTTCAAAAAAAGGAAATTACCTGGAAAAATATTTTGCTCCGGCGCTGCATTATCACCACCAGCAGAAGTTTGATCAGCTGGATATCGGGGCGTATTATTTCTACGCGCCGTTTAGTTTGGGTGTATGGTATCGCGGGCTGCCGCTGAAGCATTATGAACCGGGATATCCGAATGCGGATGCCATGGCGTTCCTTATTGGAATGGATATCAAGGATTCTGACCTGAAGATCGGGATCAGCTATGATGTGACGCTTTCCCGCCTGGCCACAAAATCGTTCGGGGCAGCGGAGCTTTCGATCATTTACGAGATCGCCAAGAAGAGTAAAAAGAAGCGGATCTATGTGAGCTGTCCGAAGTTTTAATTGCTCTTATACAGCCAGTCTTCGGGATCCATTTTGCTTTGGCCTTTCCATACCTCAAAGTGCATCACCGTCTTGTTGTCGTCATCATCCAGAAGAACGGATCCGATGTTCTGTTTCGTGGTGACCTTATCGCCAACTTTTACATACACATCTTTCAGGTTGGAGTAGATTGTCAGGAATTCACCATGGCGAAGCAGAATGAATTGTCCTGAGCCAGGCATATTGACAACTGCCTTTACTTCTCCGTCGAATACAGCGCGTGCCAAAGCACCGGTATTGGTGCTGATATCGATGCCATTATTATTGATGTCGATGTCTTTCATCAGCGGATGCGGGTGGACTCCAAAATGTTCGCTGATCACACCTTTGGCAACGGGCCACGGAAGCTTGCTTTTGTTCGCTGAAAAGGAGTTGCTGAGCTGCTGTGATTCGGGAGTCAGCACAAGCTTCTGAGGTTTCGGCTTATTTTCTTTTACCGCCTGGGCCTGCGCTTTTTCCAATTCTTTTTCAATTACGCGCTGGATCGCCTGCTGTAACTTTTGTGCATCCTGCTTTTTCTTTTCAAGATCCTTCTTTAATTTACTTTCCTGTTGCTGCAGCTCCGAGAACACCTGTTCCTTCTCGGTTTTTTCGGAGGTCAGGTTTTGCTTTTCTGCTTCCTGACTGCCAAGCAAAACGCGCTGATCGGTTTTTTTGCTCTCCAGCTCCTGTACCTTTTCATTCAGCTTTTGCCTTGTGCCAATGATGCGCTCTGCCTGCTTGTGGCGGTAATCGCTGTATTGCTGGAGGTATTTGAGGCGCATGTAGGCCTGCTCAAAATCCTGGGAAGCAAAAATGAACATGAGGCGGCTGTACGAGTCCTGGTTTTTGTATGCGTAGTAGATCATTTTAGCATACTCTGCTTTCAGCTTTGCAAGATCACTTTGAAGACCTTTGATGGATTCATTGTTATCACGGATCTGCTTGTTAAGAACACCGATCTCGTTATTGATGGTAGCGATCAGCTCTTCGCGGGCGCTGATCTTTTTGTTGAGCATTACCAGCTGATTAAGAGAAAGCTTTTTATTCTTTTTGGTTTCCGCAAGCAACTGGTTGGTGTCGTCGATCTCTTTTTGCAGCTGTTGCTTCTTTCTTTCGAGGTCTTTTTTGGTTTGTTTTTGAGCCGACAGCGGAGCGGTGTTCAGCAGTGCCGAACAAATAAACAGGAGGAGAATAATGTACTTACTTTTTCTCTTTGAGAGTGATGCGTTCATAATTATCCGGGATCTTAAACGGGAACGATTGCTCTTCGTTCAGGGCTACCTTGGTATATTCCAGGTCTACTTTAACGGTCTTTGTCGCCTTAATAGTATAATTCATTTTCATCGGGAAAAGCTGACCTGTGCCCTCGGTCTGGTAATCATAGTATACTGCGTCGAAACTTCTGTCGGGATTAAAATCATAGAACAATATGCGTGCGATCTTGAACGTTTCGGGCACCATGTAGATACTTTGAGCGGGCTCTTTCAGCTCCTTTCCCTTTTCGATCACCCTTTTCATCTTTTTCTTTCGGGTAGTGCCAAGGAAATACTGGCAATCGGTGATCCCGGGCTTCAGCTTCTCATCTTCATCATAGAACTCGACGCTGTTGCCAACCAGTAGTGATTGAAGCATATCGAAATCAAGCTCGGTATTTGCTATTTTACTGAGGTAAGAATAGTCCCCGACGAAAAATTTCCCGTTATCATCTCCAAGCGGACGCTTGAAAAATTTTACCGAATCGCGCGTGATCAGCAAGCGGGCACCTTCGATCCCCAGCTTTGAAAGCGTCATCCAGATCACGCTGTCACGGCGGATCCGCACCGAAATGTTGAATGAGCTGGAGCTGCTATCGATCTCAGCATCCACTTTGATCTTCGCATTTAAGCGTTCAAATTTGAATTCGTTCGCTTTCAGATTATTGGAAAGCGTCCGCGCATTTTTAAAGTCAAGCAGACATTTTCCATTGTTCAATGTGATCTTCTTATTGCTTTTGCAGGAGCTGAAAAAAAGCGCAGCAAACAGGATCAGCAGCAATGGAGCGGTGCGGGCTTGCCGCAGGAATGGTATTTGAAGCCGGCTATTCAAAAAGTTTCCGTTCGTTTATTTTTTTATCGAGAGCAGGAGAGCTGTTGCCATTTCTTTTCGCTTCGGCCCAGTACTTCACTGCTGCGTCAATATCGCCCAGCTGGTATAGGACATCTCCATAATGTTCAAGAAGCACGCCGTTTGTCGCTCCGCCGTTCTCAATCGCTTTCAGCACCCAGGTTTTGGCATCATCGTATTTCTTCATCTTATAGAGGATCCAGCCGTAGGTATCCTGGTAAGAGCTGTTGTTCGGAGCAATGGTATTCGCTTTTTTCGACATTTCCTCCGCTTTCTCAAGGTCCTTGTTGCGCAAGCTCAGATAGTATGCATAGTTGTTCAGCACAGAAACATTGGAGGGATCGAGCTCCAGGCACTTGTCATATGCTTCATCGGAAGCATCGTTATTCTTAAGGCGGTTCTGAACATCACCGATGGTAGCATAAAAATAGGAGAGCAGGGGCTTATTGTCGTAGACAAACTCCTTCCCTTCGGAAAGAGATTCAAGGGCCTCGTTGTATTTTTTCAGCTGAAAATTAGCAACACCATTGTAAAAGAATGAAGCAGCCTGGTTCGGAAAAAGATCCATCGCTTCTTTGCTTTCTTTTTCAAGTGAAACGAAGTCATTCAACTGATTCTCGATTTCCATCAGCTGGTTCCAGATGGCGAATTTTTCCTTATCGAGCGCGATGGATTTCCGGTACTGTACTCTTGCCTCTTCATATTTTTTATCGCGGAAAAGAAAATCCCCGTACATGGCAAAAGCTTTTGCCTCATCCGGGTGAACGGCCACGAGGATCCTGCAAAGCTCATCGGCATCCGGTTTCAGCTCCGGATAGTTTTCTGTGATATCATAGTACGAAAGCAGGATCTTCACTTTTGGATCGATGCCAAGATCCTTGCTTTGAAACGCGATCTTGATTTCCTGGAAGGCTTTATCATTTTGTTTTTGGGAGCGGTAATAATCGGCAAGGGAAAGGTGGACATAAGCATTGGAGGGATCCATTTTCAAAAGATCATTGTAAGCTTCAAGCGCCTTTTCATTTTGTCCCTTGTCCTGGTAGAGCTCGCCCAGGATCCCGTAGTATTTTGATTCTTTCGGAAAAGTGCGGATCAGCTTTTTTGTTTCTTCGATGGCTTTATCGAGATTGCCCATTCCTTTATAGATCTTAAGCTTCTGCTCGGAAGCTTCCGCGGTCACACCGATCTGCTCTTCGATCTTATTATAGGTTTTGAGCGCATCGCTTGTTTTATTAACGTACAGATAAGCGATCGCCAGCTCATAATAAAAGTCAAAGTTGTTCGGATTGTCCTTCACCAGGCGCTCATACACGCTTACAACGCCTTCGGGCTGTTTGGTGCTTCGGAGACAATCAGCATAAAGGAGCTGATACCAGGTGTTTCCCGGTTCCGCTGTGGCCGCTTTTTTAGCATAGAACAGCGCCTGGTTCTTGTTGTTCTGAAAATCATAGATCCTCGCCAATCCATACATGCATGCTGCACTCGCCGGATCGATCTTAAGCGCCCGGGAATAATTGGCTTCCGCCATATCATAATCTCCGAGGATCCAGGATTTATTTGCATCGAAAAAAAGCGTTGTGAAGAGAACCTGCTCTTTTTCCGTAATGCCTTTTGAAGGAGCGGTGCTGGTTGTACCTGCGGTATTGGCCGCTTTTTCTTTGGTTTTGCAGGCGGCAAATGAAAGCACAAAAAACAACACGATCATCATGTTGTTTTTGCCTGAGCCCCGGAAGGATATTTTATTTACCGTCAAAATGCCTGTTTTATCTGATCGTGCTGTAATCGCCGATGCTGAGGTCGGACGATGTTCCTGTGTATTCTGCGTAGTTCCCGATCATAGCGTTCGCGATATCAGCGCCCCTGATCTTGCTGTTCGTTTGTACGATGCTGTTTTTGATCACAGAGTTCTCAACAATGGTATTGTCACCGATGGAAACATGCGGGCCGACAACGCTGTTCAGAAGCTGTACATTTTCTCCGATGAAGCAAGGCTCGATGATTTTTGAATCGGTATTTTTATGTGTTTTCGAAACGATTCCGGTTCCTTTGATAAATTCCAGGATGCGCTGGTTAGTATAAACGGTTGCATCTTTGTTCCCGCAATCCAGCCATTCCGTTACTTTTCCCGGTGTAAACCTCGTTCCTTTTGCTTTCATGTTTTCCAGCGCATTAGTGAGCTGGTATTCGCCTTTTTCTTTGATGTCGTTATCCAGCAGGTATTGCAGCTCACGTTTCAGATAATCGCCGTCTTTAAAATAATAGATGCCGATGATCGCCAGGTCAGAGATGAATTCCTGGGGTTTTTCCACAAAATCGGTGATCACATTATTTGCATCCAGCTTCACAACGCCAAAAGGTTTAGGATCATCCACCTTCTGCACCCAGATGATACCTTCCTGTGAAGAATCCATCTTAAAATCCGCTTTGAAAAGCGTATCTGCGAAAGCAATCACTACTTTGCCGGTTACACACTCCTTTGCACACATGATGGCGTGCGCTGTTCCGAGGGGCTGGTCCTGGTAGAAGATGCTTCCTTTCGCGCCCAGGCTTTGCGCCACTTTCACCAGGTTGTCTTCCGCTTCTTTTCCAAATCGTCCGACAACAAAGGCGATCTCATCTACTTTTTCGTCGCATACTTTGGTGATGTCTTCTACAATCCGCTGAACCATCGGTTTTCCTGCGATCGGTATGAGCGGTTTCGGTGTTGTAAGTGTGTGCGGACGCATGCGTTTGCCCATGCCTGCCATTGGAATAATGATCTTCATAACTGTATTCTTTGTTTATTCCTACCTGAAGGTAACGTTTATTTAGTTCCTGTGTGTCCGAATCCGCCGCTGCCGCGCCCGGTTTCGATCAACTGTTCAACTTCGATCCACTCCGCTTGTTCGTGCTTCGCGATAACCATTTGCGCAATCCGTTCTCCGTCATTTACGGTAAAATCCTGGTTCGACAGATTAACGAGGATCACTTTGATCTCCCCGCGGTAATCCGCATCGATCGTACCGGGCGAATTCAGGACGGTGATGCCGCTTTTGAATGCCAGGCCGCTTCTCGGCCGGATCTGCGCCTCGTAGCCAACCGGGATCTCCATGAATAAGCCAGTCGCAACTAGTGTCCGCTCCAGCGGCTTGAGAATAACAGCCTCGTCAAGGTTCGCGCGAAGGTCCATTCCTGCAGCAGCTCCTGTTGCATAGCCCGGGAGCTCATGTTTCGATTTGTTGATGATCTTAATTTTCATCTGCATTTATAAAAAATTGAGGCCAGAACGGATGTGCCGCATTTTACCCCGCATTATACCAGTTTCCTGAAATTGCCTTTTTCCGTTTTCCATACCACAAATGCAAATCCGGCTAAGAGTATATTATTGATACACAAATTAATAGCAGCGGAGCCGGTATGAACGTACAGGCTGATAAAATACAAAGTTAAGGATAATCCAAGGTAACCCAAGATCCGTTTCAGGTCGTAATTAACAGGGTAATGTTTATTACCAAGGAAGTAGGACACGATCATCATGCTGGCATAGCAGATCAGCGTTGCCCAGGCAGAACCCATATAGCCGATCTTTGGGATCCAATAAATGTTCAGCGCGATCGTGATCACTGCTCCGAAAATGGTTAACAGTGCGCCATAGCTCGTTTGGCCGGTGAGCTTATACCAGATCGACTGGTTGTAGAAGATACCGAGACAAAGGTTCGCCATGAGCAGGATCGGCACAACCGGCAGCCCCACGCGGAACTGCTTTCCGACAAAATACTGGATCCAGCTCATGTTCATCATCGTTCCGAGGAAAATAAGGGAACAAATGATCACAAAAAATTTCATAATGGTTGCATACGTTTCTTTGGCATCTTTCTCCTTGGAATGAGAGAAAAAAAACGGTTCTGCAGCAAACTTAAAAGCCTGTATAAAGATCGTCATTAAGATCGCGATCTTATAACAGGCACCATAAATCCCATTCATGCTTTTTCCAAGCTCTCCCGGAACCATATTGGGGATCAATGTTCTGTCCAGCGTTTCATTGATCATTCCTGCCAGTCCCGCGATCAGCAAAGGAAGGCCATACTTCATCATGCGGATCCAGAGTTCCTTGTCAATGCTCCATCTTGCTGAGAAAATCTCGGGAGTAAGCAGGAGCAGGGTGATCGCGCTCGCCCAAAGGTTGGCGATGAAGATATAGCCGATCCCGATGGAAGGGTCGTAGATCTTTTCCACGAGCCCGGTATGATTGAACGCCGGATCGTCATAGGTTCCCTTGCAATACCAGATGAAAAAAACATTCAACCCGATGTTGATCGCGATATTGAGGGATTTGATCGCTGCAAAACGCTTTGCTTTACCCTGTTCACGAAGCTTAGCGAATGGAATGGCGGCGAAAGCATCGCAGCCGAGGATGATCGCAAACCAGACAATGTATTCGGGGTGGCCATTGAATTTAAGCTTTTCGGAGATCGGCAAAGAGAACAAACAGGCAATGGCGATGAAGATCAACGACGAGATCAGCAATGAGATCAGGGCAGTAGAGAATACTCTTTCTTTTTCAGGCTCCGTTTGTGAAAAGCGGAACAAAGTCGTTTCCATTCCGTAGGTTAGAAAGACGAGCAGAAAAGAGACATAAGCATACGCAGAAGTAACATCTCCGAACTCGGAGGTGCTGAACATGTATGTATACAGGGGAGTAAGAAAATAGTTCAGAAGTCGCCCGACGATGGTAGGTAAGCCGTAAATGGCCGTTTGCGAAGCGAGTTTCCTTAAGGGATTCAATTGTTAGCTTAAAGTTTAAAAGTTTGAAGTTCAAAGCGGGTTAAAAAGAAAGCCTTTGAACTTTCCGGCTTTGAACTTTGAACTGAATTATTTACCGGAAAAATTAGCTTTCCGTTTCTCTAAAAAGGCGGTTGTTCCTTCCTTGAAATCTTCTGTAGCAAAACATTTTCCAAACTCATCGATCTCTCTTGCGAAGCCATCTGTGCCGCTTTCGAAATAGGCATTCACACAGTTAATTACTCCTGCAATTGCTTTCGGAGATTTTGTGCGGATCTTGCCGATCAGCTCCAGGCATTTCTGCATCAGCTGATCCTGCGGAACAACATAATTTACGAGTCCAAGCCTCAGCGCTTCTTCCGCGGAGATCATATCAGCAGTCATGTGCAGCTCTGCAGCTTTTGTTTTCCCGATATATTGGATCAGCCGTTGTGTTCCTCCGTATCCTGCGATCAAACCGAGGTTTACTTCGGGCTGTCCGAACTTTGCATTGTCACTTGCAATGCGGAGGTGACAAGCCATCGATAGCTCACAGCCTCCCCCCAGCGCAAAGCCGTTAACGGCAGCAATAACAGGCTTTGAACAATTCTCGATCGCTTTAAAAACATCCTGCCCGGCTTTTGCAAGCGCTTTTCCCTGCTCCACTGAAAGTCCTACAAACTCGGCGATATCTGCTCCGGCGACAAATGACTTTGGTCCGGAACCGGTGATGATGATCGCTTTTACATCGGAGTTTTTTTCAGCATCGCCGACCGCGGTCCCGATCTCTTCAACGGTTTTTTTATTCAGGGCATTCAGCTTATCCGGGCGATTGATCGTGATCGTTAATACGTTGTTGTCAATTGCGGTTAAAATATTTTCAAAAGCCATAACGGAATAATTAAAAGGTTCTGTGTTCTTTAACATAATTTGTGATGTACTCAATGATCTCCCTGGTGTCGGTTCCTGGAGGGAACAAACGCCCGACGCCCATTTCATTAAGCTTTTGGATGTCTTTATCAGGAATGATTCCGCCGCCGGTCAGCAGCACATCATTCAACCCCTTTTCTTTCATGAGATTCATGATCTTGGGGAAAACCGTATTGTGCGCTCCCGAAAGAATGCTCACACCGATCGCATCTACATCTTCCTGCAGAGCGGCATTTACAACCATTTCCGGGGTTTGACGCAGACCGGTATAAATGACCTCCATACCTGCATCGCGTAAAAAAGAGGCGATCACTTTTGCGCCGCGGTCGTGACCATCCAGGCCTACTTTGGCCACTAAAACTCGTATCGGTCGGTTCATAAAATCAATAAAATTTTACTTCACGAATATACGAAAACTAATGATTAAGATGTGGGATTTTATTCCTCCTGGTGGCATGGCAGCGCAACATAGAATGTTGTGCCGGAACCGGTTTTTGTTTCGAACCAGATCCTTCCGCCGGCTGTTTCCACAATGCTTTTCACCATTGCAAGGCCAAGTCCCATACCACCGGTTTTGGTTGTAAAATTCGGTACGAAGATCTTATCGAGTACATCATCCGGGATCCCGCTGCCATTGTCGGTGATCGAGATGAGAAACTTATCTTTTTCGCGCTCCAGTCTTACCACGATCTTTCCATCCTTGCTTTCAGGGATGGCCTGAACAGCATTCTTCAGCAAATTATTGAACACCCGCAGCAGCTGTTCTTTGTCGGCAAGCACATATGCTTCCTCACCGTTTTCATTGCGGAATTCAATGTTCACATTTTCCGATTCGTGAAACAGCGAGATCGCGTTCTGCAAGGTCTGCCGCACATTTATTTTTTCCAGGCTGGCTTTCGGCATTTTAGCGAAGTTGGAAAACTCGGTCGCGATCGTCGAGAGCGTATCGATCTGCTCGATGATCATTTTTGTGAGGCGATTCATCTTTTCTTCGATGTCCGGTGATTTGTCTTTCCACGTCCGCTGCAAATGCTGAACGCTCAGCTTCATCGGCGTCAGCGGGTTTTTGATCTCATGCGCAACCTGCTTCGCCATTTCACGCCAAGCGCTTTCTCTTTCGGATTTAGCAAGCAGATCCGCACTTTTTGAGAGCTCGGCGATCATGCGGTTGTATTCACTTACAAGGCTTCCGATCTCATCATTCTCCTTCCATTCGATAGGCTCATTCGTTTTTCCCAGCTTTATATTACTCAGCTTATCCTGGATCAGCTTCAGCGGCTTGGTCACATAATTCGAAATGAAGATCGCGATGAGGATACTGAATGCGAAAAGCAGCACATAGATATTGATCAGCGCAACGAGAAAGCCCGAGATCTCTTTCTCAAGCTCACTTTGCTTCGCGAAATACGGGAGATTCAGGTATGCCAGCAGCTTTCCGTCCTTATTTTTAAAAGGAATATAAGCGGAAAGATATTCGAGTTTCCCGATGCGCTCATCGTGGATGAATTCCGTTTTCCCCAGGATCGCGATTTGCAGATACGCTTCCGGGTTCATTTTCTTAGATGTAAGTCCTTCGTCAAAAACTTTCGAGCGGGAAGAAGCATACAGGTTTCCATGCGTATCATACAGGTTGACATCACTGAAAAAAACAGAAGAGGAGCGTTTCAGAATGAACGATACGTACTCCGTAAGCCCCTTGTTAAGCGTTGTTTCAGTCGACAGCTTGCTTTCGATATCGATCTGGACGGAATGGATCTTTTCGCTGATGTTCTCCTTGTTCTTGGTTTCGAATTGCTGCTTGATATAATAAATAGTTCCACCTCCGAATAAAGCAAGTGAAACCAGCACGATCATTACGAGCAGTACCTGGATCCGGTATTTAAAGCTGAAGTTTTCCAGCACTCTTCCCAGCGAGATCTGCCGGAGAACCAGGATGCTCAGCAGAAGCAGACTGAAGAATGCAAAGAGGTAAGAGAAGGTCGTTACCTTTCCGACAAGTCCCTCATTCTTCTTACTCAGCACGATCAGCGTCGATGCATCCGGCCGGTACATCAGGTGGTTAAAGCCGTCGCTGTTTTGTGTTGCAAAATGGTCTTCGAACGCAAACGAGCTGTCGGCAGGGATATTCGGGATTCCAAAATCCCAGGCGGACAGACTGTAGGAATATTTCCCATACTGGTTGATCAGCTGGTTGTGCTTGTATTTAGCATAGGAATAATTGGTCAGCTCCTGCGAAAGTCCGATGTTACGATCGAGAAGCAATTCGGGA
This sequence comes from Bacteroidia bacterium, assembly GCA_045805205.1. Classification (GTDB taxonomy): domain Bacteria; phylum Bacteroidota; class Bacteroidia; order 2-12-FULL-35-15; family 2-12-FULL-35-15; genus 2-12-FULL-35-15. The sequence goes on from JBJMLR010000011.1 coordinate 216,265, forward strand.
AAGCCGATCTCATCCGAGATAAATTTAGCATCGAGCTCAATGTAAACGGTTCCGAATTTTACACCGGGCTTCCGGTTCAAAGGCAGCTTGGCGAGGTAGCTGATCTTTCCCGATGAATTGTCGATGAAGTTAAAGTGCTCACAGCTCGTGGCTCTTCCGCTTTTCGCGATCAGTTCATCGAAATAAAAATTATTATCGAACAAAGGATTTTGCGAACGGATCACCGGAGCACAGGCACTATCGAACAGCGCAACGTGCACGTCATACTTTTCCCAGAAGCCGCTGAAATATTGCTGTTTGATCCTTTTTTCAAATTCCTCCGGCTGTTTTTCAATACCACTTACCAGTGAGATGAGCACGGTATCCGCTTGAATTTTTGCTTCCACATCCTGGAAAAGCAGCTCTGCGACAGGATCCTGTTCTGCGGCCAGCTTTTGCGCATAGATCTTTCGGCTTTCGATCTCCTTAATATTGGAATGCTTGATGAAAATATGTACCGCATACAAAGAGAACAGGAACACCAGGAATATAATACTTGAAAAAGGATAGATCGCTTGCCGCTTTTTAATGATCGCGATCGACAAAACGAGCAGAAAAGGCCAGAAGATCACAATAAGATCAAGGGTTCCGAGAAGATGCGAGATCAGGGTGTGGACGCCCGCGGAAAGAATAAAGACGATAACATATTGCTTGTTGTTCAGCTTCAGCTGCTTAAGCACGGAAACCATGCGATCGGCAAAAAGGAAATAAACAAACAGCAGCAGTCCGATGATAATGATCCCGATATAGCTGTATTGGTTGAGCGTGAAAAGATTATTGATCCCAAACGGAATATTCGAGTTTTTGATCAAACCGATAAAGAGCGTATTGATCACCCAGGAAAACCAGAAGAAAACAAGGAAAAACCCGAACGAGAGCACCACGCGGTTAACATTTCTGAGACGATCCACCAGGGAATTGAACTCGCAGTCGGAAAGAAAGATATACGTGAGAAAAAAGAAGAGAATGACATTAATAAGCAGGTCCCCGAGCGACGTAAGCCACACGGAGCTTGCATCGGCAAACACGTTCGGACTGAACAGATCGAACGAATAAAAGATGCCCGGAAAGCCAAAATGAATTGAAAAAAAGCGCAGAATGACAACGAGCACAATAAAGGAGATCGCAGCGAAATTTTTCCCGAAACGGCCAAGAAGCTCATTGCAGGTGGTTTTCAGGAAAGCAATGAAAAGGATAAAGCTCAGGAGAATGAGGCAAACAGCGACATAAGAATAAAATGAAACCGAATTGTTGGCAGGATTAAACTCCAGCGAGAACAGGTAATCTCCGGTGTAATTTTTTACTCCGTTACTTGCGTTCGGATTGTCGGTGATCAGCTTTGTTTCCGCCGGAACAGCAAAATCTTTCTGGAATTCATTTACGAGGTATTTATTCTGGTAAGGATATTCATTTTTAACGAGCACGAGTCCGACTACTGTTTTGGCGGTATTCGCATTTGTATGCGGTCTTGCTACTTCAAACCAGCCGTTATGGAGCTTTACCATACGGGAGTCGAGACAAACTTCTTTTATCCAGTTCTCAACCGCAATGGAATTGTCGCTCCAGAACTTCAGCGTATCGTTTTCATAAATAAGAAGTGCAATGCCTTCATTTTGAAGAAGAGAATTATAGTAGGCTGGCTTTTCTGAGAACAGCGCCTCGTAGCTCTGTGTTTCCGCACGCTTGGCCAGTGCAAGCATCTCCTCATTCAGCCTTTTTTCCTTCGCATGGAGAACCGATTCGAAGCCGCTGATGGCAGGTTCGGCGCCCCCGGAAACGGTTGAGTATAAAATGGCGCCAGCAAGGTAAAGGATCGCAGCTGCGGCAAAAAGGATGTATTTATTTTTGAAAAACCGTTTCAAAAAATTGAATATTAATGTACATTTACTTTCCTGAAAACGAGCGGGCTCTGCAACAAAGGTCGTAAAATAAACAAGCAGGCGGCAGAGCCACAGAAATTATACCAAAGAATGGCACGTCAGAAAGCAAAAAAGGAGAGTCCCCCGCTTCCACTTGAGAATAAGGAGAAATGGGCGATCACGGGCTTTCGCATGCAATCTGTTCTGCTGATCCTGATCGGATTTATTTTTTATGCCAGCTCATTTTCCAACGAATATGCGCTTGACGACGGCATTGTCATTCTGAAAAACGATTACGTTCAACGCGGTCTCCGCGGCATTCCAAAGATCCTGAGCACCGATGCATACGACAGCTTCTACCGCCAGATGGGCGCCAGGCAGCAGCTTTCCGGCGGGCGGTATCGTCCGTTATCAGTTGTTACCTTTGCGATCGAACAACAATTCTTCGGCGGCAGCGAAAAGGTTAAGCCACCGGATGATGCAGCATTCATAAGACATTTTATGAATGTTGTTTACTACATTCTTTCGGTTGTTTTCCTGCTTTATTTTTTAAGAAATTTTATTTTCAGAGAAAAGGAATGGATCGCTTTTGCAGTGAGCCTGCTATTTCTCATACACCCGATGCATACGGAAGTGGTTGCGAACGTCAAGAGCCGGGACGAGATCCTTTCGTTCCTGTTCATCATTCTGACATTCATTTACGCATTCCGCTACCGGGAAGAAAGAACAACAAAGAATATCGCCCTTGCACTTTTATTCTATTTCCTTGCGCTGCTTTCGAAGGAATACGGGATCACGCTGCTCATCCTCATCCCGATGCTGTTCTACATTGTGAGGAAAGAAACATTCGGAAGTGCATTTTTTGCTATGCTGCCATATGCAGCTGTCGCCGCAATTTATATGATCATCCGCTTCAAAATTGTAGGAAAAGGTTCAACCGAAGAAAATCCGGATGTGCTTAATAACCCCTATATGTTTGCTTTACCGGCTGAAAAGCTGGCGACGAAGCTGGAAGTGCTGAACCGTTACCTGAAATTACTTTTCTTTCCAAATACACTTTCATCGGATTATTCATTCAGCACGATCCCCTACACCAATTTCCACAATTCAAATGTCTGGGCTTCAATTGTAATTCATGTTACGATGGCAGCATCTGCGGTTTATTTTTTCTTCAAACGGAATATCATCTCCTTTGCGCTCGCCTTTTACCTTTTGCATTTGCTCCTGATCTCCAACCTGGTATTCAACGTTGGAGCGACCATGGGAGAGCGGATGGTATATCATTCCTCCCTCGGTTTCCTGATCATCCTGGTCGTTGCCGGGGAGCGGATCCTGCAGCTCTTTTCAGCACAGCGCGTAAAGCAGATCGTCGCTGTATCTTTGGGAAGCCTGATCGTTATATGGTGCGGAGCGAAAACGATCCCGCGGAATGTGGAATGGAAAAACGACGCGACGCTTTTTATTGCGGATGCAGCCAAGGTTCCCCAGAGCGCGCTGGTGAATGGGAATGCAGGCAAAGCGTATGTGGACATGTCGGATAAGCCTGAAAACAAAACGAGAAGGGATGAGCTCCTGGGAAAGGCGATCTATCATCTGACCCGTTCAGTGAGAGTTCATAACCGCTATGTGAACGGTTATCTCAACCGGGGAGTTGCCTATTTTAACCTGAAGGATTATGATGACGCGGAAAAGGATTGGAATACGGTAAAAAAGATCTATCCGAATAATCCTTTCCTGAAGCGTAATTTCGGATTGCTGGCAAGTGTCTACTTCAACAAAGGGATGAACATCGGCCCGAAAAATCCAAAGGAAGCCATCCGGTGGATGGAAAAAGCGGTACAGGCACGCGCGGATACAGCGTTCTATTGGTACAACCTGGGCGGTGCGAGCTACATGGTCGGAGATTATCCGAGGGCGCGGACCGCATGGGTACAGACACTGGCATTGAAAAATGATGACAGCGCCACTACCCGCGGGATGAAGGCGCTGATGCCTAAACTGGACAGTATTGTGCTTGCCACGCCGCAGAATGCCGACACATGGTACGATCTCGGCGAAGCAGCGTACATGATCCGGAACTATCCGAAAGCGCGGGATGCATGGGCCCACGCGCTGCAGCTTAAACCCGATCACGAAAAGGCTAAGCAGGGAATGTCCGTATTACCGGCTCAGCAATAATTGTCGGATATTTTTCTTATATTTGGTTTACGCTTTTTTGTATTTAACCTACTCATTAAATGACATTTGCAGTTAAAAGATATTTTCTCCTGTCGGTGCTGTGCCTTGTCATTTCAAAAAATTTTGCGCACGGAAAGAAAAACGAAGAATCGCAAAGCGCAATAAAGTTTACCGAAAACAAGAGCCAGTGGGACAAAAGCGTGCTCTATCGTGCACAGCTGGACGGTGGCGCGCTGTTTCTTCAAAAAAATGCATTTACCTACAACTTCTACGATAAGGAAACGCTGCATAAGAATCACCTCGGTCAAAACAAGCAGAATCCCGGCGCGCCGATCCGTTCTCATGCATTCCGTATGTCCTTTCTTAATGCCTTGCCTGATCCCCGGCTAACTGCAAGCCAGGTAACTCCGGACTATTGTAATTACTACATCGGTAAAAACAGCTCGCAATGGGCAGGTAATGTCAAAAATTACCGTGAAATAAACTATACCGCGCTTTATCAGGGCGTCGATCTGCAGATACTCGGAATGGAAAACAGCGTTAAGTATAACCTGATCGTTGCGCCGGGCGCAGATCCTAACCAGGTTGCCTTATACTATGAGGGGCTGGACAAGCTTACACTTGAGAAAGGAGAGCTTCATATGAAGACCAGCGTAAATGAGCTGATGGAAGAAAAGCCGTATGCTTACCAGTATATCGACGGCTATGAAGTTGCTGTTCCATGTGAGTTTGTTCTTAAAAACAATACGGTTGTATTCCGCTTTCCGAAAGGATATGATAAAAATGCGCAGCTGATCATCGATCCGGTCCTTGTATTTGCCTGCTCTTCGGGCTCGACTGCCGATAACTTCGGAATGACTGCGACCTACGATGCGAATGGAAATTTGTATTCCGGGGGAACCTGCTTTGATATCGGATTCCCGACCACCCTGGGCGCGTATGATACTACATTTAACGGCGCAACGGCATACGGGCGTACGGATGTTGTGATAACGAAATATGATTCATCCGGAACTTTTCTGCAATACTCAACATACATCGGCGGTGCACTGAGCACCGAGATCGTAACGAGCCTGGTGGTGGATGGATCAAACAACCTGCTGCTGTATGGAGCGACCGGCTCTGCGGATTTTCCGGTCACGCCTACCGCTTATGACACCACCTTCAACGGCGGGATCCTGCTGCGTTTTGTGTATAACGGAAGTTATTTCGACAACGGAACAGATATTTATGTCGCGAAATTCAATTCAACCGGAACATCGCTTCTTGCAAGTACTTTCATCGGCGGACGGATGAATGACGGTGTTAATGTGAACAACGACAGCACGCTGTTTTCTGCAGGACCACCCGCAGTGTATGAGTTCCCTGCAGATTCGCTTCAATACAATTACGGCGATCAGTACCGCGGTGAAATTAATGTTGACGCCGCCGGAAATGCCTATATCGCAAGCTCTACGCGATCAGGAGACTTCCCGATCGTAAATGGTTTCGACAACACGCTGGGAGGGAAGCAGGACGCGGTTGCATTCAAATTCAATCCTGATTTTTCCGTGCTGCTGTGGAGTACATACCTGGGCGGAACGGATAATGATGCCGGCTATGCACTTGCCCTGGATGATTCAACTAATGTTTACATCACCGGTGGTACCAGGAGCAACAATTTTCCTGCAACACCGGGATCCCTCCGGACAACTTACCAGGGAGGGAAAGCAGACGGGTATGTTGCAAAGATCAAAAAGGACGGAACAGCGCTGATGCATGCAACTTACTGGGGAACCGCATCCTATGACCAGTGCTATTTCATCCAGCTGGATAAGGACAGCAACGTATATGTGGTCGGACAAACAGAAGGTGTGATGCCCGTCACTCCGGGTTGTTATAATAATCCGAACAGCGGACAGTTTATCACCCGGATGAATGATTCTCTTAATACACTGGGCTTTTCAACGGTTTTCGGAAACGGAAGCGGGACGCCGAATATCTCTCCTTCCGCATTTCTTGTGGACGACTGCAAGAATATATATGTTTCAGGCTGGGGCGGAAAGATCGTTCCGCCGACAACTACGACTACCGCCATGCCAATTACACCCGGTGCGATACAACCAACGACGGATGGACACAACTTTTACCTGATCGTTCTTTCTTCCAACGCGAGCGCGCTTTTTTATGCTACTTATTTTGGAGGCGCTTCCAGCTGGGAGCACGTGGATGGCGGTACAAGCCGCTTTGACAAGAAAGGAATTATTTACCAATCGGTATGTGCCGGCTGCGGCGGGCACGATGATTTCCCGGTTACACCCGGCTCGTGGCCGAATACGGGTACAAATGTGAATCACTCTACAAATTGCAATAACGGAACTTTCAAGATCGACTTCCAGGTCCCACCGGTAAACGCTGATTTCGCGATCGATACGGCATCGGGCTGTGCCCCATTCACCGTGGATTTTACAAATACCAGTTCTTCTTTCGGAACTTACCTCTGGGATTTCGGCGGAGGTGATACAACTTCCGTGATCTACAACCCAACCCATACTTTTCCAACGCCGGGAACCTACACCGTAACACTGATCCTGAATAATTCGGCATGTAAGATTGCCGACACCGCGACAACCATCATCAATGTATATCCGGGTGTAATTGCGAACTTCGGTTTGGCAAACGCACCTTGCTCCAACACCATTACGCTCACCGATTCTTCGGCTGTTACGCCAACAGCCTGGCAGTGGAATTTTGGAGACGGCGGAACCAGCACGCTGCAGAATCCCTCTCATACCTATCCGACAAACGGTAACTACGATGTAACATTGATCGCCACAACTTCGAACGGCTGCGCGGATACAGCGATCGTCAACTTTGATAATTCCGGCGGTGTTACCGTCGGTCCGGGCGGGATTGTTTGTCCGGGTGGCTCCGTTCCGCTCACGGCATCCGGCGGATTTGCATACAGCTGGTCACCGGCGCCGAGCCTGAACAATTCATCGATCGCGAATCCGACTGCAAGCCCGGCGGTAACTACTACTTACACTGTTAACGTAAGCACCGTCAACTCGCTGGGAGATACCTGCATAATTGCTCTTACAACAACGGTTACGGTAATTTCGCCAGGCGCGCTCACGCTTACTGCAACTGCGGACCAGGATAGCATTTTTGAAGGATCGTCAACAGTGATCCATGCCATCACGGACACAACGCTCACGATCCTGTGGAATCCGGCAAATACGCTCAGCAATGCGTCTTCATATAATCCTACCGCATCTCCATCAGCAACAACAACCTACACCGTTACTATTATTGACTCGACCGGTTGTCCGAGAACCGCGACGATCACGATCTATGTAAAATCCACAAAATGTAATCCTGCAGATGTGTTTGTTCCGAATGCGTTTACACCGAACAATGACGGCGAGAATGATATTCTTTATGTCCGAGGAAACATGATCAGCAACCTTTATTTTGCGGTGTATAACCGTTGGGGACAGCTCGTGTTTGAAACAACGGATCAACATGTTGGTTGGGATGGAACGTACAATGGAATGAAAGCGGACCCTGCTGTTTTTGCATGGTACCTCAGAGCAAAATGCTATAATGGAGATGAACTGAAAAAGCAAGGTAATACTACGTTGATCAGGTGATGAAAAGAAACAGGCTCATATTATTTTTTGTTCTTTCGGGTGGGTTGGCACTCGGACAGGATATTCATTATTCGCAATTTAACAACTCTCCGTACAACCTGAACCCTGCACAAACAGGATTGTTCGACGGGGATTTTCGATTGGCATCCAATTTCAGAAGCCAGTGGTCCGTAATACCGGTTCCTTACCGGACGTTCTCGATCGGCGGCGATGACAGGCTGAACACAAAGATGGAGAAAGATGCAGTTGCTGTCGGAGCACTCATCAATGCCGATAAATCCGGGGATTCGAAATTTACCACCACGCAGATCCTTCTTTCGGGATCGTATATAAAAAAGCTGAACAAGGACTCTACGCACTTCCTCTCAGTTGGAATTCAGCCGGGTATAACCACGAAGAGCTTTGATGTATCCGCTTTGACGTTCGATAACCAGTACAATGGTGATAGCTATGATCCGAACCTGGGCAGCGGAGAGAATTTTCCGAAAACAAGAATGACCTATTTCGATATGGGGGCGGGTCTTGCTTATCTGTATCACAAGAATCACCGTGTGTATGCGAACATCGGATACTCCCTGCTTCATTTCAATCGTCCGAAACAATCGTTTTTTAATAACGACGAAATCCGTCTGGATGCAAAGCACTGTGTGAGCGGTATTGCTTCGATCCCGGTGAGCGGCCCGGTTGACATATTGCCGACCTTCATGTACCAGCGCCAGGGAAAATTCCAGGAAACCGTGCTGGGTCTTTTCGGAAAATATCAACTGAAGCCGATCGATGGAATGCCAACCGCAGTTTCCCTCGGTGGATTCTATCGCCTGAAAGATGCTTTTGTAATGTCGATCGGAATGGACTACAAAAATTTTAACGTTGGCCTCAGCTACGATGTGAATACTTCCAAGCTCATTGCGGCTACCAACCATCGCGGCGGATTTGAGATCTCCGTGATCTGGATCCACCGCACCGTTAAACCGTTTATCGCCAAGAAACGCGTTTGTCCTATTTACATGTAGTTTATGTGCATTGATCCGAACGCAACTTCATCGTTTTATGGTAAGCTGAGGCAGTTTTGTTGTCTCGCTTTTTGCCTGCTGTATATTGGTTCCGCCTTTGCGCAAAAGACAAAAACCCTGGTCGAATCCGGTGACAAAGCCTTTGCGGAAAATGATTTTTTCAGCGCAGCGGGTTACTATAACCGAGCGATCATGCAGGATTCCTCAGATATCGCCATCCAATACAAATATGCGGAGGCCAGTCGCCTCAACTTCGATATTGCCATAGCGGAACACTGGTATGCGAAAGTGGCAAAAAAGGACGCGCAGGGAAAGCTCTATCCTGAATGTAATTTCTGGCTCGCATCGATCAAAAAAAGCCAGGGAAAATACAAGGATGCAAAAAAGCTGTTCGATAAATATGCAAAGAAGAACAAGAAAAAGAAGGATAGCTATTTTGAAAAGAAGGCGGTTCAGGAAGTAGCCGCCTGTGATTATGCGATGTTGCTGATGGCCAGCCCGGACAAATCCGTAAGCATTGTCCATCTCGACAGTATGGTGAACAGTAAAGTATCGGAATATGCACCGGTACAGGTTGACAGCCTGCTGTATTTCTCTTCCCTTCGCGACAGGAAGGATCGCGATAAAAAGCATGATGTAAGCTATAATAAGATCTATACTTCGATCCAGGATAGCGTTCGCTGGCAGAAAGCCGTTGAACTGGACACGCTGTTCAATCACTCGGGGATCCACAATGCGAATACGGCATTCAATGCCGACTACACCAAGGTATTTATCACGCGCTGTGTAGCCAAGAATGCTGCGGAATTCAACTGCGATATTTATTCCTCCGACTATAAGAACGGTCATTGGGAGCCGCTGGTGAAGCTGCCTCCGGAGATCAATGCGAAAGGATCTACCAACACGCAGCCCGCTGTCGGGTTCCTGGGCGACCAGGAAGTGCTGTTCTTCTCTTCCAATCGTTCCGGCGGTGAAGGGAAAATGGATATCTGGTACAGCAAAGTTGGTAAGGATGGAAGCTACGGTCCCGCAATCAATGCCGGAAAAAAAGTGAATTCCATCGATGATGAGATCACACCGTTTTATTGCAAGCCTTGCCAGGAACTGTTTTTCAGTTCTACCTGGCACAAAGGTCTCGGCGGCTTTGATATTTTTAAAAGCGAATATAAAAATGACGAGCTCGGTGAGCCGAAAAATCTCGGAATGCCGATTAACAGTAACCTGAACGACATCTATTTTACGATCAATTCAAAGCGGACAGAAGCGTTCCTGTCCTCGAACAGGACCGGATCCTACTTTGAAGAAAAGGAAAGCTGCTGTAACGATATCTATATGGTGAAGCTTCCGAAGGTCGATGAGCCACCGAAAAAAGTGGACAGCACCCAGGTATTTGTGACCCAGATGAAGCTGCTCGTGCCGCTTACGCTCTATTTTCACAATGATGAGCCGGACAAGAAAACACTGGCAATTACGACAACAAAGAATTACAAAAAGACTTACGAAGATTACTCCGCAATGCGGGAGCTCTACAAAAAGGAATACTCGAAAGGTGCACAGGGTCCGGATGTCGACCGGGCGATCGGAGAGATCGATAACCTCTTTGATGATTCCGTTGACGCCGGAATGCAGGATCTGGAAAAGTTTGCGCAGCTGTTAAAAAAGGTGCTTGCCGACAGCGAAAAGGTGGAGATCACGATCAAGGGATTCTGCAGCCCGCTCGCTTCCACCGACTATAACGTGAACCTCGCAAAGCGCCGCTGCTCCAGCCTGCGGAATTATTTTAACGAATACGAGAATGGCATTTTTCTGAAATACATCGATAATCCCAACCCGGCTGAAGGCAGCATTCACTTTACCGATGTCGATATCGGGGAATTAAAAGCCCGCCCCAATGTGAGCGATGATTACTATGATGTAAAAAACTCAATCTACAATCCGGCCGCCGCCCTGGAACGCAAGATCCAGATCATCGCGATCTCGACCTTCTCTGCCGGGAGCAAATAAAATATCCATCGTTTTTATTCGTTCTGGTATTGATTTTAATTCAATGTTAAGAGGCACTTTCCTCTTTTGTAAGTCCCTCAAATTGTGTAATTTTGTAAGAGAAGACGAATTGTATGCGTAGTTTATTCAATATCATTTTTTTGTTAGTTCCTGCCGTTTTGTTTGCTCAGCCGAAACAAGACATTAACCCGAACGGGTATAATAAGTTTTACTACGATAATGGGAAAGTTTCGAGTGAAGGTCCGATGCGTGACGGAAAACCGGACGGATACTGGAAAACGTATTCTCAAAACGGAACGCTGAAATCCGAGGGAAACCGGAAGAACTTTCAGCTGGACAGCACCTGGAAATTCTATAGCGAGCAAGGAAAGCTGGCCTTCGAGTTCAACTATAAAGACGGGAAAAAAACCGGCCTGAAAAAGAGCTTCGATACGAAGAATGGATCACTCTTGACTGCCGAAAATTACGAAGCGGATGTAAAGCAGGGGAATACGATCATCTACTACAAGCCGGTTAAACAGGCGGATTCAACGATGCCGGCCGTCGGTAAGATCAAGCAGGTGATCCCCTTCGTAGCCGGAAAGGAAGAGGGCCAGGGGTATGAGCTTTCGCCGGATAGTACGATCATTACGCTTACCCAATACAAGATGGGATTTATTCAGCGCGAAGAGAGGGTAAACCGCCGGGATGCGAACGGTATGAAGCAGGGAATGTGGAAAGAATTCTACCCGACAGGCGTCGTAAAAAACGAGGTGAATTATTCCGACGACAAAATGAACGGTTATTTCAAGGAATACAGCCCGAACGGAAGCCTTTCAAATACCACGAAATACATTAACGGTGTGATCCAGACAAATGCGCCGGAGCTCGCCAAGCTGGATGTGAAATCGACTTATTATCCTAACGGAGGCGTCAAGTTTACCGGGACATACCGGGACGGAGTCGCAGAGGGGATCCACCGGGAATTCAATGAGCAGGGGCAGGTTGTTGCCGCAAAAGTATATGTTGACGGCTACCTTACCGGCGAAGGCATTCTCGATACCGCTGGCCGTCAGCAAGGCCCCTGGAAAGAATACCATCCGAACGGAGAGCTGAAATCACAAGGCGAATACCTCAACGGAAAACGCATCGGAGATTGGGTCTTCTATCATCCCAACAAAAAAGTAGAGCAAAAAGGAAAGTATGATAAGAAAGGCCGTGCACAAGGCCCCTGGAAATGGTATTATGAAGACGGGAATCTCCTCCGTGAAGAGAACTACAGGAACGATCTGCTGGACGGAACAATGACGGAGTACAGCGACTCCGGGAAGGTGATCACCAAGGGAGATTATATCGACGGGCTCAAAGAAGGTCCCTGGATGCTGGAGCTGTCCGAATACAAGGAAGAAGGAAATTATAAAGCAGACCAGCGTGATGGTGAATGGAAGCACTATTATACCAACAATGGAAATCTTCGCTTCGTCGGGAAGTTCATTGACGGAGTACCGGATGGCGTTCATACGTTCTATTATGAGAATGGAAAGGAGCGTCAGACAGGAAAATTCGTCGGCGGCATGAAAGAGGGCGACTGGAAATTCTATGATGAAAGCGGTTTTCTCTTTCTGACAATTTTATTCAGGAATGACATCGAAATAAAATTTGATGGTATTAAGGTTGTTCCCGAAACGGTTACCTCCGAGCCAAGTATCAAGTAGATCTCTCCCGGTTCATGACGAGTTCGAGCAAAACAAAACAACAGCTGCTTTCTGAGCTAAAAAAGCTGCAGAAAGAACTCGCCCGTATAAAAAAAGGCCCTTCGCCCGCTTTGTCCTCTCCCGCTTCTTTGAAAGACTCCAGGTGGGAATCCTTTTTTAAAAATTCAGCCAGTACGATCGTGCTCGTTGATAGAAAAGGGGTGATCCTTGACATCAACAGGCTGACAAAAGGCCGGAAAAGAGAGCAGGTTGTCGGAAAATACGTTTTCGATTTTGTGGATAAAGATGCAGTTAAAGCAACGAAGATCGCGATCAGCCGGGTATTTGCTACCGGAAAAACACAGGAATACAATAGCTGGAGACACGATAAGAACGGACCGACTCACTACTACAAAAGCAAAGCGATTGCGGTGACGGAGGGTAAAAAAGTTGTCGCGGCGGTGATCGATGCAACGGAGATCACGAATGAGATCATTGCTCAGCTTCAGCTGAAACAAAATGAGGAGCGGTTTAAAAAGCTTTCTGACTCGGCATTTGAGGGGATCGTGATCCACCAGCATGGCAAAGTAGTGGAAGTGAACAAGGCGATCTGCAAAATGTTCGGCTACAAAGAAAGCCAGATCATCGGTCAGAGCATTTTCAAATACATTCATCCCGATTATCACGATCTCACAAAAGAGAAGCTGCGCAAAAAAGACGAGAACCGGTATGAGATGATCATGCTGAAAAAAGGGAACAAGCAGTTCTGGGTGGAGCTTATGGCAAGCGAGATCGTTCACAATGATGAGCCGGCCCGGGTTGCCGCAATCCGCGATGTTACCAAGAACAAAGAATACGAGAGAAAGATCCGCGAAAGCGAGGAGCGCTTCCGCATGCTCGCTCAGAATGCCGCCGATGTGGTTTTCCGCTACTCCATACGCCCGGATTACAGGCAGGAATATATCAGCCCTTCAGTTGAGCGGTTTTGCGGCTATAAGCCGGAGCAGTTTTACAAGGACCCCCAGCTCGGCGTGAAGATCATTCATCCGGATGATGTTCACGTGGTTGCCGAAATGCAGAAGGACTTCCAGGGCCGGAAAAAGCAGATCGCCGAAAGCAAGCCTTTTGTGCTGAGATGGATAAAAAAGGACGGAGGGATCATCTGGACGGAGACCATCAACAAACCAATTTATGATGATACCGGCAGGGTCATTGCATTTGAAGGGATCACCCGCGACATCACCGAGCGAAAGCTGAAGGAAGATCAGATCCTCGATAGCGAGCAGAAATTCAGGATGCTTGCTGAGAATGCATCCGATCTGATCTACCGTTATCGTTTGCACCCGGAAGTAAAGTATGAATATGTCAGCCCTTCCGCAAAGCAGCTGACCGGCTACTCGCCGGAAGAGTTCTATGCACAGCCGATGCTGAGCTTTAAGCTCATTCATCCGGATGATGTGCCTCTCCTCGGAGATTCCGAAAAGCTTATTCGTGAGAAAGCGAAGCTCAGTAATGTAAAAGGGCCGGAGCTTGTTCTGCGCTGGATAAAAAAAGACGGCTCTGTGATCTGGACGGAAACCCGCAACAAGCCGATCTTTGATGAGAATAAGCGACTGATCGCGATCGAAGGGATTTCCCGTGACATCACACTTCAGAAACAAAATGAAGATGCATTGCGTGATAGTGAGGAACGCTTCAAGTTATTATCCAACGCGACATTTGAAGGAATCGTTTTTTCCGAGAACGGCGTTATCATTGATGCAAATGATCAGTTCGTGGAGATGTTCGGATACAACTCATCCGCTGAGATCATCGGAAAAAGCCTCATCGATGACTTTGTGGTGGAAGAGCAGCGGGCACTTGCACGGCGTTTTGTGCGGCTTGCGAAGCCGGAGCCTTACGAAGTGCAGACCAGGAAAAAAGACGGGACCATCATCACCGTAGAAACAAAGAATCAGAATATCCCGTATTTCGGAAAGAATATCCGCGCAACGGTTATCTATAATATCACGGAACGCAAGCAATATGAAAGTAATCTTCGCGAAAGCGAGCGGACACTTTCAACGCTGATGAATAACCTTCCCGGAATGGCCTATCGCTGCAATTATGATGACCGCTGGACCATGCGGTTCGTCAGTAAAGGCTTCCAGGATCTCACCGGCTATAATCCCAGGGACATCATCAATAACAAAAAACGGGCATTCTCTGATATTATCCATCCTGACGACAGGAACCTCGGTAAAAAAGAGATCGAGAATGCGATAAAGAACCAGAGCACTTTCGAGATCGAATACCGGCTCGTGAATGCCAACGGAGAAGCAAAATGGGTTTGGGAAAAAGGAGAAGGAGTTTTCAGCGAGGATGGAAAGCTGCTTTTCCTGGAAGGATTCATCACGGATGTGAATGAGAAAAAACAATATGAGCTGGAACTTCGCCAGAGCCGGGAAAATTACAAGAGCCTCGTGGATTACTCGCCGGACGGGGTTTTCATCCATATTGACGGAAAGGTAGTGTTTGCAAATCCGAGTGCGCTGAAGCTGGCAGAGATTAAAAACATAGAAGCAGCCGCGTCCTACACACTTTTTGATTTTCTCCTTCCGGAGTACCATGAAAGTGTTGTAGATCGTATTAAACAGGCGGCAGGTGGAAAATCGCAGGGATTCATTGAAGTAAAAATGCGCGCGCTCACCGGGGAGATAAAAGAAGTAGAAACAAAGCCGATCCTGATCAAGTTCAACGGCCGCAACGCGATCCTCACCGTAGTTCATGACATCTCTACACAAAAGCAGCTGTTGAAGGAACAGGCAAGAGCCCAGATCGCAGAAGAAACAAATGAATTGCTGGAGCAGGAGATCACCGAAAGAAAGGTGACACAGCTGAAGCTTCTTGAATCACAAAAGTACACGCGCCTGCTGATCAATGGTTCGCTGGATATGATCTGCGCTTCTGACAGGAACGGATACATCACAGAATTCAATCTCGCGGCGCAGCGCACTTTCGGCTACACTGCGGAAGAGATGATCGGTAAGCACGTGAGCGTGCTTTATGCTGATCCGGATGAAAGAAAGCGCATCACGGAAGATGAGCTTTATACAAAAGGAGTTTTCGGCGGTGAGGTGACCAACATAAAAAAATCAGGAGAAAGATTTGTCGCATATCTCTCCGCTTCTGTGCTAAAGAATGAGGAGGGGCAAGTGGTAGGAGCAATGGGGGTTTCCCGCGATATTTCCGAATTGAAACAAGCGGAAGAAGAACTTCGTGAAAGTGAAGAAAAATACCGTGCGATCTACGAGCAGGCGTTTATTGGTATTGCCAAAGTGAGCATCGACACAAAGTTTGAAGAGGTGAACGAGCATCTTTGCAATGTGCTTGGATATACCCGGGAGGAACTCATTGGTAAGTCGTATGGCGACGTAGTTGCCCCCGACACGGATTATCTCGTTTATGCCGGTAAGCTCATCGCGGGGGAAATTGACCGGGCAAATTTTGAAAGGAAGTACATTCATAAAAACGGAAATATTGTAAATGCGAATGTTACGGTATCTGTTGTCAGAGATGTGGAAGGAAAGCCAATGCATTTTATTGCCGTCTTCCAGGATGTTACGGAATCAGTAAAGGCCGGTGAGGCACTTCGTGCGCAATCGGCAAAATTCAATGCGATCATCGAGAGCAGCTCCCACGTGATCTGGACCGTTGACAAAGATATCTGCCTTACTACCTTTAATGAGAATTATGCGAAACAGCAGCTGAAGCGATATGGGCTGGAGGTGAAGGTTGGTTTATGCATGGTGAAGGGCCCCGCGATCTCAACCGTTGATTACAACAATTTCTGGATCAAAAAATATGAAAGCGCATTTGCCGGCTATCCGCAATATTTTGAAACCCAGTTTTTTGATAAGGATGGCACTGAAACCTGGCGGGAGATCTATCTCAACCCGATCATTGGCAAGGATGGCATTGTACATGAGGTTTCGGGGATTGGTCATGATATAACGGAGAAGAAGAAAGCGGAGGAAAAGGTTCGCCAGCAGCTCCAGGAGAAAGAAGTATTGTTAAAAGAAGTTCATCACCGCGTAAAGAATAACCTCCAGGTGATTTCCAGCATTCTGAACCTGCAGAGCTCTTATGTTAAGGATGAAGGAACACTCAATATTCTGAAGGAAAGCCAGAACAGGATCAAGTCCATGGCGTTTATTCACGAAAGCCTTTACCAGACCAAGGATTTCTCGAGCATTAATTTTACGGAATATGTGATCAACCTGTCGCAGAACCTGATCCAGTCGTATTCAAATTTTGATCACGAGATCAAATTAAATCTTGACATTCAGAATGTTTTTCTTAATTTAGACTTGGCGATTCCGTGTGGGCTCATCATCAATGAGATAGTCTCTAACGCGCTCAAATACGCCTTTACTGAAAACAGTATGGGTGGGGAAATCAGTATCAGCATGAAAATTGAAGGTGATGATTTGGTGCTGAGAATAGGGGATAACGGAAAAGGATTGCCAAAACATATCGATTATAGAAATACGGAGTCGCTGGGATTACAATTAGTTGTAACTTTGACCGATCAATTGAGCGGAAATATCGAGCTCGATTTAGAGAAAGGGACGAATTATACTATCATATTTAAACAAAACCAAGCCAAAAACCGCATATAGAAATGTCAAAAACCAATATCCTGATCGTTGAAGATGAAAGCATCGTTGCGAAAGATATTCAGCACAGCTTAAAAAAGCTGGGCTATACTGTTGTTGGAATGTGCTCTACAGGCGAAGATGCGATCAAAGCCGCAGAAGAGACCAAGCCCGACCTGGTTCTGATGGACATCATGCTGAAGGGTGATATGAGCGGGATCGAGGCCGCCGGGCAGATCCGTGATAAATTCAATATTCCGATCATTTACCTTACCGCTTATGCTGATGAAAGCACACTAAGCAAAGCAAAAGTTTCTGAGCCTTACGGATATATCATCAAGCCGTTCAAGGAGATCGATCTCCATACCTCAATTGAAATGGCGATCTACAAGCACGAAAAAGAAACCGATGTGAAAAAGGAAAGGGATTTTCTTTATTCGATCGTTGAGAACAAAGAATCAAAGGATATTATTTTTGTGAAATCAAATTCACGCCTTGTAAAAGTGAAAACAAGTGATATCTATTTCGTGGAAGCGCTGAAAGATTATGTCGTGATCAACACCAACAGCGCACGTTATACGATCCACTCCACAATGAAGGATATCGAAAAGAAATTGCCGACTAGCGATTTTATTCGTGTTCACCGTTCTTTCATTGTACGCATCGATAAAATTGTTGCGATCGAGCAGCCGAACCTGATCCTGGAAGAAGACAAAAAGCTGATTCCGATCGGAGGATCTTATAAAGATGACCTTGCAAAAAGATTGAATATGATCTAAAAGTAAAGCCCCTTCAGAACGAAGGGGCTTTTTTATTCTATATTTTTTT
This sequence comes from Bacteroidia bacterium, assembly GCA_045805205.1. Taxonomy (GTDB): domain Bacteria; phylum Bacteroidota; class Bacteroidia; order 2-12-FULL-35-15; family 2-12-FULL-35-15; genus 2-12-FULL-35-15. Next base: position 234,128 of record JBJMLR010000011.1, read on the forward strand.
CACCACGGAGGCACTAAGAGCACGGAGAAAACACGAAGGGGCTTTTGTTATTTCATTAACAGATCAACTGTTGTTCGCCGTTTGATCTCTTTTACTTCCTGAACAATAATGGTGTCTTTTCCTGAAAGTACAGAGATCTTTATTGGATATTCGTTGCTTCCTCGTTTTAACCGCAAACGGTAGGCGCCGCTTTTGCGCGATTTGGTTTTCTTTTTTGCATGACCAAACCCGTCCACCTGAAAATCACTGTATTCTGCGACCACGACTACACTAGAGATGGGCTGTTTTTGCTGATCGAAGATATTTCCATGAATTTTTACGCTGGGATAGAATAGGTAAGTAAAAAGCGCCGCAATATATCCCATTCACAAATGTTTTAAGAAAATAAATTGCGAGCAGTGTCGCGTTCGATTGCCTACTGTCGGCTATTTAATTATACCTTAAACCCCCACTCATCATAGAAGTCGTCGCCTGTTTTGGGTTTTTCTTTCCTTTCTTCAGTAGCTCTTTTTTGGCCGGGAGAGGCTTTTTCTTCCTCCCCGGTTTCGGAAACGGGACGATTCTTTTCCGTCGCAGCTTTCATCTTCTCCTTAAAATCCCGTCGCTTTTTATTCTTCTCGGGTTTATGCTGCCGGCTCTTTGAAAACTTATGGCTGCTGTCGTTTGGAGCGGCTGTTTTTTTTCGCTCCTCCACCATCTCCACAAAAGCAAAGTCCAGCTGTTTTTTCACGAGATCGGCGCGCTTAACTTCGATGCGCACCTTATCGCCCAACGTGAGGATCCTGCCTGTTTTGCGGCCGCGCAGACAATAATTTTCCTCATCAAAAAAGTAAAGGTCGTCACGCAGATCACGGATCCGGATCATTCCTTCACAATGGTTTTCAATGATCTCTACAAAAACACCCCATTCGGTTACGCCCGAAATAATGCCGTCATATTCCTGTCCGATCTTGTCCGTCAGGTATTGCACCTGTTTGTACTTGATGGAAGCACGTTCTGCATCTGCAGCAAGCTTTTCCATTTCAGAGGAGTGGATACAATCCGCTTCCAGCTGTTCGATATCCGGATTTTTTCCTCCGTCGAGATAGTGCTGAAGCAGGCGGTGTACCATCACATCCGGGTAACGGCGGATAGGAGAGGTGAAGTGCGTGTAGAAATCAAATCCTAAACCATAATGGCCGATGTTCTTGGTTGTGTAGATCGCTTTGGCCATGGTGCGGATCGCAAGCATTTCGATCATGCCGCTTTCTTTCTTCTGATTCACTTCTTTGAGAAGCTTGTTCATAGAATCAGCGACAGTATTGATATTCTTTACGTTCAGCTTGTAACCGAACTTGCCGACAAACTCTGCAAAGTTGTTCAGCTTGTCGGGATCAGGCCGGTCGTGAACCCTGTAGACAAAAGGTCTCCGGGATTCTTTGTCGATCGTTTGTTCCTGTGTTTTGCGCTTTGTGTCCGGCACCTTTTTTCCCACGAATTCTGCTACCTTCCGGTTAGCGAGCAGCATGAAATCTTCGATCAGCTGATTGGAATCCTTTGCTACCTTAAAGAATACGCCGGTCGGATTCCCGGATTCATCCAGGTGGAATTTTACTTCCATTTTTTCAAAAGCGATGCTTCCTTTCTTAAAGCGGTTTGCACGCAGGATCTTAGCAAGCTCGTCGAGTTTCAGGATCTCTTCTGCAAAATCTCCTTCTTCTGTTTCGATTACCTGCTGCGCTTCTTCGTAGGTAAAGCGGCGGTCCGAGTTGATGATCGTACGTCCGAACCACTCTTTCACCACCTCCGCCTGTTCGGTCATTTCGAATACCGCCGAGAAGCAGAGTTTTTCTTCATTCGGGCGGAGTGAGCAAACATTATTGGAAAGGATTTCAGGAAGCATCGGAACAACCCTGTCGACAAGGTATACAGAGGTAGCTCGTGAGATCGCTTCTTTGTCGATCATCGATCCCGGTTTCACATAATGGCTCACATCGGCAATATGGACACCGATCTCCCAGTTTCCATTCTTCAGCTTCTGGATAGAAAGTGCATCGTCAAAATCCTTTGCATCTACCGGGTCGATGGTAAACGTAGTGATATCGCGGAAATCGCGGCGCCTGGAAATTTCTTCTTTGCTGATCTTAACAGGAATAAGGTCAGCGGCACGTTCCACATCCTTCGGAAATTCGTATGGAAGACCATATTCCGCCAGGATGGCGTGCATTTCGGTATTGTTTTCCCCAACGTTCCCCAATACTGCGGTGATCTCGCCAATAGGATTTACTCCGTTTGCAGGCCATTGTGTGATCTTTGCAATGGCTTTTTGACCGTCTTTTGCGCCGTTCAGCTTCTCGATCGGGATATAAATATCGGTATGGATCTTAGCATTGCTGGGCACCAGGAAGGCAAATTTGGCTGAAACCTGTACGGTGCCGACAAATTCGGTTTTCCCGCGCTGGATCACCTCGACGATCTCTCCTTCCTGTTTGCCTTTTCCTTTTGGATCGATCCTGACTTTCACGGTATCGCCATGCATGGCATTCAGGGTCTTCCTGGCCGGTATAATTACGTCTTCCTCAGTCTCTTCGGAAATAATATAAGCTGTACCGGAAGCGGTCATATCCACACGTCCGGTAATGAAAACCTGTGCTGATTTGATCTTGAATTTGCCCCGTTCGGGCTCTGTAATGGAGTCGTTCTTTTTAAGCTCCTCCAGGATCACATTGATCATCTGGCGCTCGCCATAATCCGTAATGTGAAGCTCTGCAGCTATCTGCTTGTAATTCAAAGCCTTATTTCGGTTGGCCGAAAGTACTTTCAGGATTTCCTCAAAGAAATAACTCTTTTTTTTACCCTCTTTTTTACGTTTGAACTTCCTGGCCATAGCCCAAAAATGCTATTGATTTATGGATAAATAAAGGTTTGTTAATAAAAACTAAAAAAAACCTCGCCCGTGCAACCAAATAATGGACCTTTGCATCTATAGAGCAGAATCAGATATGACCGATGAGCAAATAGTAAAAGGATGCATTGAAAAAAATGCCATTGCTCAGAAGAACTTATATGAAAAATTTGCCCGGAAAATGATGGGGGTTTGCCTGAGGTACGCCGACAATCATGAGGAAGCAGAAGATGTAGTTCAGAACGGTTTTATCAGTGTGTTTGAGAATATTGAGTCCTATAAAGGGACAGGTTCTTTGGAAGGCTGGGTCAGAAAGATAATGGTGAACACAGCGCTCACCAATATCCGGAAGAACAAAAAGCTGAAGCAGAATATTGAGCTTGAAAGTGTGGAGTTTATGCTCCCTTCAAATGGCCACGGTGACAGCTTTGCGGCAAAAGATCTTTTGAAGATCATACAAACCTTGCCGGTTGGCTTCAAAACCGTGTTTAACCTTTATGCAATTGAAGGGTATTCACACAAAGAGATCGGCGACATGCTGGGGATCTCGGAAGGAACCTCAAAATCCCAGTACTCAAGAGCAAAAGCACACTTACAAAAAATAATACCTATAGAAAGAGAATAAAACGATTATGAAGAAAGATAATTTAGAAGACTTATTTAAAGAATCCTTTGAGAACTTCGAAGCAGACGTAAACCCCGGCGTCTGGAAGAATGTTCAGACCGCCATGAAAGGGGCCGGTCTTGGTTTCTTCGGGAAAATGCTTTTGAATAGGATCGGCACGAATACACTTGTCGCGATTGTTTCTTCCGCGGCTACAGTTGTTGGAACAGTGCTGGTCATGAACGGACATAAAGCAGAGAGTACTGCACCTAAAAAAGATGAAGCATCTGCTAAGGTTGTTGCAGAAGCTGTGAAACCAAGCGTTAACGAGATCAAAGATTTCCTCGATACAAAGGATAGCAAAAACGCCTCTTCAATGAAGGAATCCTCTTCGAAAAATGAAGAGGAAACAGCAGTCCAGATCCCTTCGAAGGAAGAATCTGCGCTTGCGATCAGGAAAGACAAAATGAATGATGTGATCAACGATTACGAATCCAACGCTGTGGCAAATATCTATGCAAGTCCCATCGCAGGAGCGGCTCCGCTGATCATCGATCTTGCAAACAATGGATCGGGAAAAACCAACAAGTGGGATTTCGGCGATGGTACAAAAGAAGCAGGAACAAACCCTGTTCACCTGTATGACGAACCGGGGATCTACACGGTTATTCTCACCTCGACCAACTCAGAAGGAAAGGTTTCTTCCGACAGTGTAACGATTGAAGTAGTCAGAAACTCAGTAAACAAAAGAGTTCCAGGCGACTTCTCACCAAACGGTGATGGTGTAAAAGACGATTTTACCTTCGACTCGAAGAATATTTCAGCTCAGAACGTAGTGGTTTTTGACAAGAACAAAACCGTTGTATACAAGTCGGACGGCCTTTCGCCGAAGTGGGACGGAAACGACCTGAGAGGGAAACCGGTTAAGGACGGCGAGTACTTCTACGTTCAGAAAGCAGAAGGTAAGGACGGCAAGAAATATGAACAAAGTGGCAAGATCACTTTGAAACGATAAAGTTAAAAAAACAAAAGCTTAGAGGCATCGGGGTGGAATTACTGAGGCATGGTCCAACGTCAGGCCTTATCAATTCCGAAAAATTGAATCCTGTTTTAGCCCTACCACCACTACATACACGATTTTTCCGGTGTCTCAAGCTTTGTTTTTAACCGCATTTTGAAACCTGTTGCTACTCCAATAGGTATTAAAACAGAAAGGTATCAGAATCATGCAAATGATCTTTGATACCATTTTTGTTTTTTGTATTTTTGACATGTATCAATTTTTAAATTAAACCCAACAGGTAAATGAAGAAAATTACGTTTGTATTCTTTTTCACTCTCTCTCTCTTTTTCTCACAAAATATCAAAGCATCACATATCGCCGGCGGCGATATCAGCTACGTTTGCCTCGGCGGGAATCAATACCAGGTTAACCTTAATCTTTTTGTGGACTGTTTAGGATTCGACCCGGGAGCGACTCAAACGGTTAATTGCGTGAGCAGCTGCGGTGCAACAGTTACGTGCAGTGTTAACGTAACCAATCCCGGCGGAACTGAAATTTCACAGCTTTGCGCGGCACAGATCGGAAACTCTACCTGTAATGGCGGAACACTCCCCGGAATGTGGGTCTTCCATTTTACCGGCACGGTTACCCTTGCTCCGCCCTGCGATACCTGGACCATGAGCTGGAATGTTTGTTGCCGTAACGCAGCCATCATCAACCTTGTGACCCCGTCCTCGTTTGGTTCTTATATCCAGGCAACGCTTAACAGCGCAACCGATTCCTGCAACAATTCTCCATATTTTACCGCTCAGCCCATCCCATACGTCTGCCAGGGACAGCTTGTAAATTATAATTACGGAGTGGTTGAGTCCGACGGGGACTCATTGTACTTCTCGCTTATGAACGCACTTGATGCGCCAGGACCTCCGGGAACTCCTCTCACTTATTCTGCGGGCTATTCAGCAACTTCCCCCATTCCGGGGATCGTGATCGATCCGACCACCGGCCAGCTTACTTTCACACCGATGACACTCGGGAACTTTGTTGTGGTGGTCCTCGTGCAAGAATACGATGCATCCGGAAACCTTATCGGAACCGTTATGCGGGATATCGAATTCATTGTGCAAACCTGCTCGAACGTGGTGCCCGATCCTGCGCCGACAGCCGGAAGTATTGGTGGCCTGAGTGGAACTGCGGTTCAATCGGGGCCTTATGCGATCGAAATGTGTGAAGGCGCTAACTTCACGTTTAATGCAATTTACACAGATTCCAATCCCGGAGATTCCTTGTCGATCGTCTCCAACATTGCAACTGTTCTTCCCGGCTCCACGGTTACCGTTACAGGAACCAATCCGCTGACAGTAACGATCAGCTGGACCGCTCCCGGCGGAAGTGCCGGAACCAATACGAATTTTACCGTTACGGTGAGCGATGGCGCTTGTCCCGTTGTCGGGCAGCAAACATTTGTGTATGATATCAATGTAAACCCGCGAACGCTCGGTGGCCCCGATCAGATCATCTGCGGGACACAGACCGCAACGCTTACGGGAACGGGCGGAAATATATTTACGTGGAGCGTATTGAGCGGTCCTCCAATGGTAGTAGGAACCAACTTCTCCTGCAATCCCTGCGATAACCCTATCGCATCTCCGGCTTCAACAACAACCTATGTAGTAACCAGCGATCTCAGCGGAACTTGCGTAAACAGCGATACCGTCACTGTAACCGTTGTTGCCGATTTCAGCTATGTAACTGCACAAAGTGCAAGCACATCCTGCCTGCTGCAGCCGATCCAGTTCAATGCGACCGGATCTCCGTCAGGAACTTATACGTACCTCTGGACTCCTTCAACGTATCTCGATAATCCTGCCATCGGAAACCCGACAGCAACGATCACTTCGCCGGGAACCTATACATACTATGTGAACATCACGAGTCCGCTTGGCTGTACAAAGGTAGATACCGCAACGATCACGATCAACCCCAGCTATCCTCCGAATGCGGTTTCCTATGCGTCCGACAGTATTGTCTGCGTGGGCGACACCATTCAGCTTGGCGTAACATTCGGAGCCAGTGTTCCCTCTGTTTGCGGAACAACTCCTGTGGTTTGCGCGGCTGCACTCACAGCGCAGGTTGGAACGGGGGTAGCGACGAATAGCTCCACAACATGGCCGGCGCCCTATGCGAACTGGTATACTTCGGGGAAGCACCAGTTCCTGTTCCGCGCATCTGAATTAACCGCTGCAGGTATTACCGGCGGAAAGATCGACCAGATCGATTGGGATGTCATTGGTATTTTTGGTACTTCAACATACCATCAGTATACGATTAACATGGGCTGCACGAACCTCACATCGCTCAGTACCTGGGTAACCGGTCTGTTCAACGTATATACACCTAAAACATACAACGTTGTTGTCGGCTGGAACTCGCATCCTTTTGACGTGGCTTATGAATGGGACGGTATTTCCAACCTGGTAGTGGAGGTGTGTTTTACGGAAGGTCCTCCTTATCCGAATTATACGCAAAGCTGTACTTCGCCCTATACAACAACTCCGTTCACATCCTGTTTGTATAGCTACAGCGATGCAATGCCGATGTGCCCGGATCTTGGATTTGCAACAACAACAACCAACCGTCCGAATATCCGCTTCCACTATTGCGGCGCAGCACCCGATTCAAGCGTATACAGCTATATGTGGGCTCCGTCCGGTGGAGTTTTCAATACCTCTGGACAAACAACAGGAGCGATACCCGCCGCGAACACGCAGTACTACGTAGTTGTAACAGATACCACAAGCGGTTGTAACGATACTTCATACATTGACGTGGTAGCCAACGTAACAACACTTACAGTGGATGCCGGTCCCGATGTGACCATTTGTCCGGGTGCTTCAACCACATTGAATGCAACCGGCGCATCGCAATACACCTGGTCGCCCGGCGCAACCCTTTCCAACCCGAACATTCCGAATCCGAATGCAGCACCATCATCAACTACAACCTATACCGTTTCCGGAACAAGCCAGTGTGCAACCGGAGCAGGAGTGGACAGTGTCACGGTCACGATACCGGTAGTGTCTCCGCTTGCGGCTTCGGCCGGCGCCGATCAGGAAGCATGTGTCGGAACGCAATTCATGCTTAACTCAACTTCAAGCGGCGGTTATGGCGGCAATATTTTTATGTGGAGCCTGCTTTCCGGGCCTTCAACAGATTCGATCTACAATTACAATACACCGGTCGGTTCCGTAACGCCAACCTCGGCGGGGACAAATTTCTACCAGGTGGCGATAATGGACGCATGCGGGATCTTAACGATCGATACGGTAATGGTAGATGTATTGCAGGACTGCGATATTGAAGTGCCAAACGTTTTTACACCAAATGGTGACGGGAACAATGATTTCTTCCTGATCAATTCGACAGGCATTAAAACGTTCTCAATTGTAATCTACAACCGCTGGGGCAGAAAGGTATATGAATCAGACGACATTTCGAAAGGATGGGATGGAAGCAATGCAGTAGATGGAACCTATTTTTACATTATTCATGCAACGAACATTAAAGGAAAAGAATATAATCCGACGGGGTTTGTCCAGCGATTGGGTGCCAAATAAGATAAATTACCTAGAAAGAAAAGCCCCAGAAGTTCTTTTGGGGCTTTTTTTTGCACTTTCGTCTAAAAGTTTCACAGGAACAAAAACACATGGTAACTTTGTAATATTAAAGATATTATCTTAGACAGGAAATGAAGAAAATCATACTAGTTTTTAGCGCACTATTTTCCGGAATAACCCAGATTCATTCTCAAACGGTAGATGCAAGTCCGGAGACGCAAACAATCTGTGGCGGCGGAACGGCGAATTTAACCGCTGTGGTTACACCCGGTGCAGGAACACCTCCCACCAATAGTTATACGATCAGCTCGATAGCGTATACGCCGGATCCGTATGTCGGAAGTACGGTTGTGAGCGGAATGGGCGATGACACACAGAGCCCGATGATGCCGATCGGATTTAACTTTTGCTTCTTCGGAACAACCTACAGTAACTTTTTTGTCGGATCCAACGGATGGGTAGCATTCTCATCACAGCCGACCACCTATACTTCTGCGACTATTCCTTCAACCGGAGCGACAGTGCCGAAGAATTGTATCATGGGACCATGGCAGGACTGGTATCCGGGGCTTTCTGCCGGCTGTGTTACCTATCAGGTATACGGTTCAGCGCCTTTCAGAAGGCTCGTTGTTTCATGGAATGCATCGCCGATGTTTTCCTGCACAACAACCTATGGAACTTTCCAGATCACAATTTATGAAACAACAAATATCATCGAGAATTATATCCAGTTGAAGCCGGCTTGCCTTTCATGGGCGGGTGGAACAGCAGTTCAGGGCTTGCATAATGCAGCCGGAACAGTAGCATTTACCGTTCCGGGAAGGAACAGCACTGCCTGGACCGCAGCGAATGAAGGCTGGAGATATACACCGAACGGAACATCACTTTACCAGGTAAACTGGTATATCCTTCCTGCAAATACACTGGTTGGAACAGGAACATCGATCACAGTTACTCCTCCTGCATCGCCGCAATTTTACTATGCGCAGGTTGTCGATCTTAACGCATGTACAGGTTCGGGTGGAGCAGCGGGAACCAACACGGATACAGTAGTTGTTCTTTCGCAAACTCCGGCTGTAGATGCAGGGTCGTATGCACAGATCTGTCCGGGCACATCAACAACACTGAACGGAACAGCTCCAACTGCAACCAGCTTTTCCTGGTCACCCGCGGGTAGTCTGAGCAGCTCAACAATTTCCAATCCGGTGTCGACACCCGGTGCAACCACAACTTATACGCTCACTGTAATGGATGCAATGGGGTGCTCCGGTTCCGATACGGTAACCGTTGCGCTGGCGAACCCTGCGCCAACAACATCGGCCAGTCCATCCATCATGTGCCAGGGAAGCTCTTCGTCTCTAACGGCTACCGGCGGCGGCACATACAGCTGGTCGCCCGCAACCGGCCTTAGCAGCACTACAATTGCAAACCCTGTTGCAACACCCTCTACCGATATTACTTATACGGTGACTGTGACCGGCTCCGGCGGGTGTACAGCCACTTCATCTGTTTCACTCACCGTGATTCCTGCGCCGCCCATCGATGCAGGAGCCTCTGTAAATATTTGTACCGGCGGAAGCACAGTGCTTAACGCGAGCGGCGGAAACTCATACGTGTGGTCACCCGGAACAGGATTAAGCTCGACAACTGCTTCAAATCCTACCGCGAACCCGGCGTCAACTACAACTTATACTGTTGTCGGAACAGATCTTAACGGATGTACAGCTTCGGATAATGTTACAGTAACGGTTAATCCAAATCCGGTGGTGGATGCGGGAGCCAATACAACCATCTGCCCAAGCGCGAGCATTACACTGAATGGAACAGGAGCTTCAACTTATTCCTGGACACCTGCCGGATCACTTAGCAATCCTTCCATTTCTAACCCGGTTGCGCATCCGGCATCAACTACAACCTACACCGTAACGGGCACAAGCTCCTTCGGTTGTACAGGAACGGATGTAGTAACGATCAGCATTAACCCGATCAACGTTTTCACTACCGGCACCGCAACGATCTGCTCCGGCGGCAGCACAACGATCAGCGCATTCGGCGCCGCCAATTATGTGTGGTCACCTGCAGCAACGCTCAGTAATGCAACCGTTTCAAGTCCGGTTGCAACTCCGGTCGCCACCACCACTTACACGGTTGTCGGAACAAATGCAGCGGGTTGTAACGATACCGCATTTGTAACAATTACAGTTACGCCTGCACCAACAGTTGATGCAGGTTTGAATACGAACATTTGTGCCGGTAGTTCAACGGTGTTAAATGCTTCGGGCGCAACAAGCTATTCCTGGTCGCCGGGAACAGGCCTCAGTTCCACTACCGTTTCCAATCCAACGGCGTCTCCGGCTTCAACAACAACATATACGGTCACCGGAACACAGGGAGGATGTACAGCAACCGACGTTGTAACTGTGACGGTAAATCCGGTACCGGTAGTGGATGCCGGAACAGGTTCAAGTGTATGTGCCGGAACAGGTACAACCCTGAACGGATCGGGAGCAACCACATATCTTTGGGCACCTGCCGCATCACTGAGCAGCGCAACAGTAGCTAATCCAACAGCAACGCCATCTGTAACAACAACCTATACCGTTACCGGAACAGGTGCCGGCGGCTGTTCTTCAACGGATACCGTTACGATTTTTGTAGGCGGCATGCTGGTAACTGCATCAAGCTCTGCATCGACGATCTGTGCCGGTTCTTCTGCAACCCTCAGCGTAGCCGGTGGTACCAGCTTTAACTGGTCTCCGTCTACCGGTTTAAGCAGCACAACCGTTTCTAATCCGGTTGCTACACCGGCATCAACAACAACCTATACCGTTGTGGCATCATCAGGCTCCTGCACGAATAGCGCAACAGTCACTGTTACTGTCACGCCATTGCCATCGGTAAACGCGGGATCAACTGCGACGATCTGCAGCGGAAGCAGCACGGTGCTTGGAGCAACCGGTGCAACTACTTATGTGTGGTCGCCATCATCAGGGTTAAGCAGCTCAACGAGTGCAAATCCGACGGCAAATCCGGTAAGCACAATTTTATATACCGTTACAGGAACACAGGCGGGATGTTCGGCGACAGATACCGTAAGCGTCATTGTTGAACCGGCTCCGGTTGCAAGTGCAGGCTCTCCTGCTTCTATCTGCGGCGGAACGAGCACAACATTGAATGCGACGGGCGGAGGAACTTATTCCTGGCTGCCTGCCGGAACGCTCAGCAGCTCTGCAATATCCAACCCGGTTGCGACACCGGCTTCAACCACAACGTATACGGTAACTGTAATGAATGGAAGCGGATGTACCGCTACAGCAACAGTTACGATTACGGTTACACCAGCACCGGTCGCAAATGCCGGTACCGATGTTGCAATTTGCAACGGAGGCTCAACAACGCTTTCAGCAACCGGCGGCGGAACTTATTCCTGGAGTCCTGGAACCGGCCTGAGCAGCACTACATCTGCAACACCGACTGCGGCACCTGCGGGAACAACCTCATACACTGTAACAGTAACAAGCGGAACATGTACAAGCACAGATGTCGTTGTCGTTACCGTGAACAGCAGCATGTCAATAGCAGCAGGAACCAGCACAAGTGCAACTTGTGGTAATATTGACGGAACAGCAACCGCAGGTACGATCACCGGCGGCGGAATGCCATATACGTATGCAATTTCGGGCGGACCAACACAATCGTCGCCTGCATTTACCGGGCTGACAGCAGGAAGCTATACCGTAACGGTCACGGATAACGGAGGATGTACGGCATCAGAAACGATCACAGTGGGATCTGTTCTTGGTATCACAGCATCGTTTTCGGGAACTCCGACAAGCGGAACTGCGCCGCTTACGGTTAACCTGTCGAACTCGTCCAGCGGGGCGAGTGGGTATATCTGGGATTTTGATAATGGAACCGGATCTGTTCTGACCAACCCTTCTGCTGTGTACGGGGCAAACGGAACATATACGATCATGCTGGTCGCTTACAATGGAACGACCGCTTGCGCTGATACAGCAACACTGGAGATCAATGTATTTGACGCGGCGTCTATGATCGTACCGAACGTATTCACGCCAAACGGTGACGGCCATAACGATATGTTCAGGGTCATCGGTACCGGCCTGAAAACAGTGGAAGGAACGATGTATAACCGTTGGGGTAAGAAAATAGCGGAATGGAGCGGTGATCAAAATGCAGGCTGGGATGGGAACATCAATGGAAAAGCAGCGCAGGACGGCACCTATTTCTATATTATCAAGGCCACCGGAATGGATGGCAAGGAATACGATGCACAAGGCTATGTACAGGTGCTGAACGAATAAAAAAAAGCCCCGTCACGCATAGCGTAGCGGGGTTTTTTTGCAGAAAATACGAAATTAAGTTTCAGAAAGTTTTGAAAGTTTAAAACATTTAGTATATTTGTGGCGTTAAAGAGTACAGAATACCGATCATGAAACTCACCGAAAGCAAAGCAAAATTCATCAACGCCTGGGGAACACTGGGAAGCAGCTGGGGCATTAACCGCACCATGGCCCAGGTGCACGCGTTATTGATGGTTTCTGCCGACGCCCTGAGCGCGGAAGATATTATGAATGAGCTGAACATTTCGCGTGGCAATGCAAACATGAATGTGCGCCAGCTCATCGACTGGGGCCTGGTATTCCGGGAATTGAGATCCGGCGAACGGAAGGAGTTTTTCGTTGCGGAAAAGGACATCTTCAAAGTGTTCAAGCAGGTAGCGAAAGAGCGCAGAAAACGCGAGCTGGAGCCGATCTTTAAGGTGCTGGATGAGGTGAAACAGGTGGATGGAGACAAACGCGACCGGAATGTAAAAGCATTTGTAGATACGATCGAAGAGATCGAGCGATTTACAAAGAAGGCTGACCGGACACTTGAGACAATGATCAAGGCAGACGAGAACTGGCTGATCGGTTCCTTTATGAAATTAATGAAGTAAAATTTTTTGTGTATATGTTTCAATATTTACTGAAAGTTCTGAAAAGATGAATTACAACATCGTAACCTATGCCGTTTATTTCACTGTCCTGCTTATCGTGGTCCTGTATGTCGGTTCCAGCTTGTTCCGGAACGGAAGAATTTTCCTGGTAAATACATTCAAAGGAAATGAGCTGACCGCTGATTCGGTCAATAGATTTCTGCTGGCAGGATACTATCTCGTGAACATAGGTTATACCGTAATTGCTCTGAAAGTCTGGGACCGTGTTGCTTCCATGCAAAGCGTATTCGAAACAGTTTGTTTTAAGGTCGGCGCGATCCTGCTCACACTTGGATTCATGCATTTGTTCAATATTGCACTTCTGATCATCATAGGAAAAAAGAAACACTACTAACCTGCTTTCGCAAGCTTTCGCAGGCGAGGCTCTAAAACCAAAACACCATGAACTATATTGTACTCGCTTACAGCATCTACCTGCCAGTGGCAGTAGCGCTTACCATCTGGGTAGCACGCACCCTTCACAAAAACGGAAAAGTATTCCTGGTGGATATTTTTCACGGACAGCAGGAACTGGCTATTTCAGTGAATAAATTACTGCAGCTTGGATTCTACCTGATCAACCTCGGCTACGCCGTGATCAAGCTGGAGATCAAACCGGGATCCGTATACAATGAAGCGCTGAGCCGTTATATTCCGCAGTATGTAAATGATACGCAGAGCATGATCGAAGAGCTGAGCTTTAAGCTCGGTGGATTTATTCTGATCCTCGGGCTAATGCTGTTCATTAATCTGTTCTTTTTATTAATTTTAAGAAGCGGTTCCCGCCCGGCTCCAAAAACAACGTTTATTCCTCCGGCGGACATGATCATCAAAGGGGCATGATAAACTCAAAAACACTAAGCCATGAGAATAGTTGATTTCATCGGACAAACATTCATGTTCCTTCTCGGATTATGCTGCCTGCTGATGGGCAAAGAGGGGCTTGTCTTCATCGCCTTCCTCCAATTCTTTATGGGAGCGTGGCAGATCATCAGCGCTATTGTTACATCGGTTAACCGAAAACATGGCGATCCTTCACGTGCATTGCTGATGAGGATCTACTGGATCGCAGTCGGAGTTTACTTTATCATACTTGCCGGACTGGGGATCGCGGTCGGGGATATTGCGATCGTATGGTTCTTTACCGCCTGGCTCATCGCGATCTATTATTTTATCATCACCATTCGCATTGCATTCACTCCTCAGAAGCCTAAGCAATTTCCCGATGCTTTCAATGAATAAAAATATCGTGAGGATCTTCGCTGCAATTTTTTTCATTGCGGTAACATCCTTTACACTTAACCAATTTGCCGGGTTGATTCTCCCTTTGCTGAAGATCAATTACGATTTGAGATTCGAATTAGGTGTGGTGACCGGACAATTGCTTTTTCAACTGCCATTTATTTCAGGGGCGACATTAAATGAAAAGGCAAATTACTATTACCAAATGTTGCAGGTTTCATTCATCGGATCCGTTTTGCTTTGGCCGCTGCTGCTGGTGAACCGGATCCACCTGCTGAGCCATCTTGCCGACCTGGTCAGCTTTTTCGGAATTGTAATTTTCATGTTCTTTGAACATAAACGCAGAGTGAGAGCGCTTTCATTGCCTGGGTATATTTCCTATACATGGATACTTTACCGTTTTTTAATTCTCTTATTTATTGTCTGATGCAAATGAATAAACTAATACTCGCCGGCGGAACCGGTTTCCTTGGAAACGCCATCATTGGTCGTTTCCGGGATAAGTGTTCCGATATTGTCGTTTTTTCAAGAGGAAAAGAAAGGACAGATAACAATGTACGTTACCTGAATTGGGACGGAAAAACGCTTGGAAAATGGGCCGAAGAGATCAGCGGTGCGGATGTGGTCATCAATCTCACCGGGAAAAGCGTCGATTGCCGTTACAATGAAAAGAACAAAGCAGAGATCATTTCTTCGAGAATTGATTCTACTAAAATTCTCGGTGAAGCGATCCGGAAAGCATCAGTTCCACCCGGATTGTGGATGAACGCCGCGTCCGCAACAATATACCGTAATGCGGAAGATCGCCCGATGGATGAATTCACCGGTGAGATCGGGTCGGGGTTTTCGGTCGGGGTTTGCCTGGCCTGGGAAAAGGCATTCAATGAAATTGATCTGCCGGGTACAAGGAAGATCGCTCTCCGGATCTCAATGGTCATGGGGAAAGGCGGAGGTGTATTCCCGGTGATGAGCAAGCTAGTGAAAAACGGATTAGGCGGTAAGATGGCTACAGGAAATCAATATGTGAGCTGGATCCATGAGGAAGATATCCTGAATGCGCTGGAATGGTTTGTTGTCAACGAGCATGCGGAGGGAGTTTATAACATTGCTTCGCCCGATCCTGTTCCGAATAAAAAGTTCATGGCGCTCATGCGGAAATATCTTCACCGGAGTTTTGGTCTGCCGGCAGCAAAATGGATGCTCGAGATCGGCGCATTTTTTATCGGCACTGAAACAGAACTGATCCTTAAGAGCAGGAGAGTCGTTCCTGCGAGATTATTAAAGGAAGGTTTTCAGTTTCGCTATCCTGACGCTGATTCAGCCATAAAACAGCTTTCTAATGCCTGAGATCCAAGCTAAAACGGTTATAAATGCCCCGATCGAACGCTGCTTCGATCTGGCCAGAAGTATTGATTTTCATGAGTTCACCAGTGCATCTACAGGAGAGAAGGCGATTGCGGGTATAACGAAAGGGCTCATCAATGAAGGCGAGGAGGTTACCTGGAGGGCAAAACATTTTGGGATCAGCCAGACACTTACATCAAAAATTACACGATGTGAGCGTCCGTTTGTATTCGAAGATCAAATGCTGAAAGGTGCATTCAAAAGCATTTGTCATTTACACACGTTTGAATTTACCGACGGGCAAACGATCATGACCGATATTTTTGTTTTCGAATCACCGCTTGGAATATTCGGTAAAATTTTCAACCGGCTTGTTCTGACCGCTTATATGAAAAAATTCATCGACGAAAGAAATCGTATTCTGAAGCAGACAGCAGAATCAGAAGAGTGGAAGAAGTTTATAAAAATTACAGCATGAGAAAATTGTTATGTGTCCTGCCGCTTATTGTTTTGGCCGCGTGTGGACAAGAAGCGCCTTCAACGGTCAGCATCGAAAAAACAAACACAATTCCCTGGGATACCCTCGGGTCGACCGTTGAGGGAAAAAAAATAAAGGTTACGGATATGATGGAGCCGGGGAAGCCTTCCGATGAAACAGCGTTGATATCAAGTTTAGAACATGAATTTAACCGGAAGTCATCGAAGAAACGGTTGAGCGATAATTTTTCAGGTGCAAGAATTATGATCTTTGCTCAGGTAGATACAAACGGGAAAATAAATGATCTCGATATTTCAAATAATTGTTTGCTGGATTCAGCGACGATGACAACCCTGAACCTGATCACCCGTAAAGTGAGCGAGAAGTCAGCGCCTTGGATTCCGCCCGTCGATCATGGAGGAAATAAGATGAGTGGAAAAGCGTTTTTCTGTTTCGATATTAACAAAGAGCATGGCAATCTTATAATTTCAAAAAGCGCTTTTAAAGTCGAGTAATTGTTCTTAAATTAGTTTTATGAATAACCCCATTCACATTCCGGAAAAATGTTCAGAAAGCTGGACATCGATGAGAGATGCGGGAATTAGCAAACGTCACTGCGCCGTTTGTAAACTCGATGTTCATGATTTTACAACCTCTTCCCGGACAACCATCAACGAAGCAATAGCATTGGCAAATAGTGAACGTGTTTGCGGCCGTTACCATGAAAGACATACCATGAAAGGAAATAAGCTGTATTTCTTTTTGAATATCCTTGAGGAGAAGTTGATCCGCTTCAGGCTGAAGGCGGTTGCTTTTGTTGTGATTACCGGGATACTTACGTTATCGGGATGCGTTCGGAGGCATACACAAGGCTATGCGAAGATTCCGGATACTCATAAAAAAGGAAGGCAACAAAAGGAATCAGGAAGCTGACCGGTGGATCACACTTTCTCGGCCAGCTTTTCCTTATGTTTCTCGTAAAGCTGGTGAACAATTCCATCCGCTAATCCGATCTGCGGAGCAATGATCTTTTCGATATCGGCTTTTTTCAGAACAGTTAACAGGATCCTGGAAGCCGGAACAATAACATCCGCCCTGTCCGGGTTCATTCCCAGCACTTTCACCCTGTCCTCGTATGAATAGGATTCTACCAGCTCACACAGGCTTTTGAGCTTGCTCACCGGCATTGCTTTATTCGGCTTTCTGCCCGACATTTTAAAGAGCTTATTGATATTTCCTCCCGAACCGATGGCTATCAAGGGTTTGTAACCTTTAGCAATTTCCTGCACCCAGTTTTTGAAGTAGCTCCAGTACTCTTTGTCGATCGTATCATGCAGCATCCGGATGGTACCGACGTTAAAAGATTGCGAAACGACGATCCTGCTTTTTGAAAAAAGCGTGATCTCTGTGCTTCCGCCGCCAATGTCGATATAAAGATAGTTGTTGTCTTTGTCAAGATATTCAGCTATCTGGTTGGAATAGATAATATCTGCTTCTGTTTTACCATTGATGATCTCGATCCTGATGCCCGCTTCTTTTTTTACGCGTGCCACAATATCATATCCGTTTTCCGCATCCCGCATTGCCGATGTTGCACAGGCACGGTAATCCACAGCGTCATAAACATCCATGAGATTTTTAAAAGCTTTCATTGCTGTCACCAGCTTGTCGGCTTTTTTTACTGAGATCTTTCCCTGGAGAAAAGAATCATCGCCAAGCCGGATGGGCACGCGGATAAGCTCGGCTTTTTTAAGCGTGACCTTTCCGTTGTCATCGTATACATTGCATAACAGCAACCGTACAGCATTGGAACCGATATCTATTGCGGCGAATTTCAATTATATTTTTTTCGACTTGAAAAGATTATAGATCTCTTCTTGTGAGCGTGTTCGTTTATTTTCTCCGGCAGCCCGGTATTCATTATTCTGCTTACTGGTAATAACTCTTGCCTTTACATTGTCCGCCCACTGCGTGTCCGTCATTACCCGGATCTGACGCTGGATCTCCGGATCATAGACGGGAACCGAAACTTCGGAACGGTGATCTAAATTTCGTGCCATCCAGTCGGCCGAAGATAAATAGTATTTTTCTTCACCGCCATTACAAAATATAAACACCCTTGAATGCTCAAGGTATTTATCCACAATGCTGATCGCTTCAATATTGTCGCTCATGCCTTTTATTCCCGGTACAAGAGAGCAAATGCCGCGGACGATCAGCTTTATCTGTACGCCCTCTGAACTTGCCTCATAGAGCTTTCTGATCATTTGTTCATCAACGAGGTTGTTGACTTTCAAAATGATCCAGGCATTGCGGCCGGCTTTTGCATTTTTGATCTCCTTGTTGATAAGTTGTACCAGCGCCTTCCTCATGAAGAACGGTGAAACCAGCAGGTGCTTGTAATTGCCGCCCTTGAAATTATCCGAATAGAAGTTAAATACTTTTTCCACTTCCTCCGTGATGTGCTTGTTGCTGGTCAGAAGTGTATGATCGGTATAAACCCTTGCCGTTTCACCGTTAAAGTTTCCGGTTCCAAGGTGAGCATAATGATTTAATTTCTTTCCTTCCTTCCGGCTGATAAGGAACATTTTGGAATGCACTTTTAAGCCCGGAACGCCATAAATGATCTTTGCGCCCTCTTCAAGGAGCTTATTCGACCAATAGATATTCGCTTCCTCGTCGAAGCGGGCCTGCAGCTCGATCACAGCGGTAACTTGTTTTCCATTCTTCAGCGCGTTGATCAATGCTTTTACAATGCTGGAATTTTTGGCAACGCGATACAGCGTGATCTTAATGCTTTGTACTTTCGGATCGATCGAAGCTTCACGCAAAAGATCGATGATATGCTCAAACGATTGATACGGATACGTGATCAGCACATCCTTTTCCCTGATCACTTTAAGAAGACTCGGTTGATCTTTGAATGCAGGATGCTTTAGCGGCTTATTTTTTTTATAATAGAGCTCAGTTCCACCGACATTCGGGAATGAAATAAAATCTTTAAAATTGTGATATCGCCCCCCCGGGATCGGATTATCCTCTTTCCCAAGCTTGATCTTCTTCATTACGAACTCGAGCATATCCGGGGTGATCTCGCTGTCATACACGAGGCGCACCGGTTGGCCCTTTTTCCTTTCTTTCAGGCCCTTTGAGATTTTCTCGACAAAGCTTTTACTCAAATCATTATCGATGTCCAGCTCCGCATCCCGCGTCAGCTTGATATTGTAGGATTCGATGTGGTCATTCTCAAAGTTCTGAAAAATATCATCCAGGCAATAGCGGATCACATCATCCAGCAGGATCACATAGTTTTTATCCTTGTCTTTCGGAAGCACGAGGAAACGGGAGATCTCATCTGTCGGAACCTCGATCAATGCATACTTATTCTTTTTTACCTTGTTGTTTTTTCCCAGCTTGATGAGGAGATAGCCCGACTTATCCTTCAGGTAAGGAAAGCTGGAGGAGTTATCCAGCATGATCGGAAAAAGGGAAGCCTTCACTTTCTCGCGAAAGTAATATTTGACAAAAGCGCCCTGTGAGGGACTTAATTGCTTTTCATTAATGATGAAAATGTTTTGCTTCTCCAGTTCTTTGATGATCTCCTGGTAGATACTCTCGAACTTATTCTGCTGGGCAATAACAGCTTTTTGGATCTTGTTCAGCAATCTCACGGGATCTTCTCCCATCACGCCAAGTGCTTTTTTCTGGTGCTTAACGGCCCGGCGAATAGTGGCCACACGAACGCGGAAAAATTCATCCCGGTTATTGGAGTAGATCCCAAGGAATTTGAGCCGTTCGATCAGTGGAACGGTTTTATCCTCAGCTTCCTGTAAAACGCGGTCATTGAACGCCAGCCAGCTCAGCTCACGGTTGATCAGTACGATATTCTTCATACTCATACAGCACAATAATTCAGCACTAATTTACAGAATTATTTTTTGCTTTTAGAGCGGCTTTTCTCTTTTGGGGCAGATTTTGAAGCCTTTCCTTTCGCTGCCTTTACAGGTTTCACCGCCGGCTTTTTTGTCTTTATGGATTTGAAGAATTTCTTAGAGATCGCTTTCGCAGAAGAAGAAACCGTTTTCCGGCTTTCTTTTGCGGCCTCTTTATTTTTACTGTTAAGAACGCTGATAATGGATGCATTCAATACCTTTTCGAGTTCTTTACGGAGTTCTTTTTTGCTCATGTGGATTTTAGATTGATGTTAAAGATGAAAAAAATATTCATCCTGCCGGACTTCTTTTTTACATTCTTAACGATTTCTTAACCATTCTTGGGAAAGTCCTCAAAAACCAGATTTCCGTTTCCGGGTTTGAAATCCGCCCATTTTTTATTTTCAATAGCGATCACTCCGCAGGTGCTCATTTCGCCGACAATGGACGGAACCAAAGCCTGGGCACATTCGGAGATCAGAGGATTATGTCCGTACAGAAAGGCGACCTCGTATTTCTCGTCGATCTCCTGGATCACTTTCAGGTAATCGCGGTAATTAGTATGATACAATTTTTCTTTGAATGAGATCTTTGACGGGTCGTAACCCAGCTTGCGGCAAAAGATCAGTGCAGTTGTGGTGGTACGTACCGCCGGACTGCAAATAACCAGATCCGGTTTGATCTTTTTTTCTTTGAGCCGCTCACTCATCTCGTGTGCGTCCGTATATCCCCGCTGATTCAGCGGCCGGTCGATGTCCGGGATCCCCTCAATTTCCCAACCCGATTTTGCATGCCGGATGAGATAAATCGTCTTCATTTTTTTCTATCTTTAATGTATTGAACATCTAAATATATGCTATTTCTGAGGATCATTTTTCCGGTATGTCTTTTTCTGTCCGGCGGACTTCTTTTTTCGCCGAAGCAAAGCGGTTGCCAACCCGGGAATTCGGATAGCATAAGAGATTTTGCAGCTGTTTTTTATCCTGAAACGAAAAAAACGGACCAGATCATCAGACATTTGGCCTATGCGCTTTGCTATGAGGAAAAATATGAGCAGGCTAGGTGGGTTGCCTACCGGCTTACGTCCGCCATGGTTGAAAAAAGCGCCGAGGAACGAACCGATGATTTTCGTGAGGACAAAGAAGTACCTACCGGCTCCGCATCTCCCGATGATTATAAAAAAAGCGGTTACGATCGCGGACATCTTTGCCCGGCAGGTGACATGGCCTGGAGCGAACGGAGCATGAGCGAATCTTTCTATATGAGCAACATGAGTCCGCAGGCGCCTAAATTCAACCGCGGGATCTGGAAAACACTGGAATCGGATGTCCGGGACTGGGCAGGGCGCTTCGATGAATTGTATATTGTTGCGGGAGGGGTTTTAAAAGACAGCCTTGAGACGATCGGGGAAGATAAAGTGGCAGTTCCAAAATACTTCTACAAAGTGATACTCGATGTGAAAGGCCCGGAAAAGAAAGCGATCGCATTTGTGATGCCGAATGAAGGCAGCAAAAATTCGGTTTTTGATTATGCTGTTACCATCGATTCCGTGGAACGGTTAACAGATATTAACTTTTTTCCGGCGCTTCCGGACGACCTGGAGAACGATCTGGAATCTCACATTAACGTTAACCTCTGGCAGAATTTCAAATAAACACTTTTCAAAAAACTAAAAACATGAACAGAACGATCTTACTTCTACTAATGATCTTCACTTTGCCTTTCACTGGGAAAGCGCAGGTTGGTCCGGCAGAACACTCAATAAAGGTGGTAGGTACCGCCGAAATGGAAATTGTTCCTGATGAGATCTATGTTTCCGTAACATTAAGGGAATACATCAAAGACAAAAAGAAATTCACCATTGAAGAACTGGAAAAGAACCTGGTGAATTTTCTTGAAAAGACCACGATGACAGAAAAGAAAGATATCAAAATGGACAACATGGATGCTTATGTGATAGCAATGAAGCGGAAGAAAAAAGATGAAGTGATCACAAAAAGCTATGATGTGAAATTCAAAAATTCCCAGCAGGTGTATGAGTTATACTCGGTCATGGATTCGCTTGGGATCAGCAAAGCGTATGTAAGCAAATATTCGCATTCCAAAATGGACGAGTACAAAAAGCAGATCAAGATCAATGCGATCAAAGCAGCACGGGATAAGGCGGAATACCTGATGACGGCGATCGGGCAGACTGCGGGAAAGGCGATCAATGTGACCGAGCTGAGCGGTTTTGTATCTGTAGATGATGGAACGTATAACCGGTTTGAAAATAACTACTCCAACAATTCATACAGTGTTTACCAGTCGCAGGATAAAGGAGGGCTTGAATCCTCTGATCTGGAAACTGCTATTGGCGGCAAAACCATCAAGCTGAACTATTCGATCAACGCAGAGTTCGCCATCCAGTGATCGCGGCCGGCTAAACCGGGAATAATCCGGATTTATTGCTATATTTGAAAAGCTTTAATGACTCTCATATAAAAGCTTGTTTACCAGTGCTTTTTATGCAACTAAAAACGTGTAAAAAGCATCATTATATAGCATGTTTCCTTCTGCTGCTCCAAACGCTCTCAAACGGCTGAAACGCCTGATAATACTGCTGACAGGCATTGTCCCGGCATTGCTGTCAACGCAAGCGAATGCCAACTGCGCCGGCATCAATTCTGCTTTTACCCCTTCGCAAACGCTTATCTGTGGTCCCGGTGCTACAGCCATTAGCTTTGTGAACAACAGCACCGGTGCGGGCGCTGCCGGTGCAGCATATACCTGGTACCTGAACGGAGTTGTATTCGACAATACCAGCGGCCTGGTTGCGCCAACCACATCGACCATTTCGGCGGTGGGAACATACAATTACATGCTGGTTGCATTCGATGCGGCAATTCCCTGTCGTGACACCGCGATCGTACAGGTCATCATAAGACCTTTGCCGAATGCATCTTTTACATTTACTCCGAATAACCAATGTGCAGGGACCACCGTTAATTTCACGAATACAAGTACCGGTACCGGCGTATTTACAACGTATGCATGGAATTTTGGCGACGGTGGAACTTCAACATCTGTGAGCCCTACACATGTATATGCCGCGGGCGGAACATTCAGCGCCACACTCACGATCACGAATGGCGCCGGTTGCAGCAGTACTTTCAGCAGCTCGGTGACTGTTCTTCCACGGCCGGTTGCGTCAATTGCCGGTGATGACGGCGACGGAGATACGCAGTATTGTCTTTCACCCGTCGATAATACGACTTCTGATCTTGTTACGTTTTTTAATCTGACAACCGGTGCCGTTTCCTACAGCTGGAGCTTCGGTGATGGAAGCCCTGTTTTCAATACCGCATCACTTGCCAGCTTCACACATACGTATACTTCATACGGAACATTTACCGTTACAATGACGGCAACCGGTGCGAACGGATGTACAACAACCACTACGCTCACAGTCATTTTCGATAAATTCGTGTCGGCGTCATTTGTCGTCCCGCTTGCAGAGTTTTCAGGTTGCGTCCCACACATTGTAACACCGGTGAACGCTTCGCAGAATGCGGATACGTATGTGTGGAATTTCGGTGACGGAACACCGACGGTTACAACAACAAGTTTCGTTGCACCGAGTCACACCTACACCGTTGGCGGATCATACACGATTTCTTTGGTCGCTTCGAACAGCTGCAATTCTTCCACTTCTACAGTCGGGCCGATCACAGTGGTTGGCCCGCCGGTCATCAATTTCACAGCAACACCGAGTCCGGGCTGTTCACCGCAAGTGGTGACATTCGGAAATACAACAACCGGCGCTTCTCCGACGAATAATTACTATTGGGATTTCGGAAACGGAAATACACTCACCGGTGTGAAGTTCCCGCCGGCACAAACCTATTACCAGGGAACCTGGACCATCATGCTCGTTTCCGGAAATGCTTGCGGAACAGACACGATGTATCGTACCATCGTGGTTGACACGATCCCTCATGCTGTGATAACGGCAACGCCGCTGATCGGTTGTTCGCCGCTTACGGTATCAACCACAAACAGTTCAACAGGCGGTGCGCTAAGCTATCAATGGTTCATCGATGGAGTGCTGACGTATACCACGGCGACGATCCCGAACCAGGTTTTTACAGCGCCCGCAGGAACAGTGTCGGTAACGCACACGATCCGGCTTCGTGCATCCAATCATTGCGGCGTGGATGATACGATCGTAAACATCGTGGTTCATCCGCCGGTCGTCGCGAACGTTACGCCATTTTCATCAACCATATGTGCCGGAAGCAGTGTCACCTTCACACAAAACTCCACCGGAACGTTGCTGAATTACAGCTGGACCTTCGGAAATGGAAATACATCGACCTCTCCAACTCCTCCCGCACAAACATATGCAACCCCGGGAACTTACAATGTGCTGCTCACAGTAACAGGATTCTGCGGAACAGATACCGCCTCGGCAATTGTGGTGGTGAACCCGATGCCGGTTGCACCGACTGCAGCCAGTGTCAGCATTTGCGCAGGGAGCACAGCAACATTAACAGCAACCGCACCGGGAGGAACCTATCAATGGTACAATGCACCGGTCGGCGGAACGCTTTTGTTTACGGGAGCTACATTCGTAACCCCCGTTCTCGCAGCAACCACAACTTATTATGTGCAGACCACCTCGCTCGGATGTACCAGCCCGAGAACGATTGTAACAGTAACTGTGAATCCGACACCGGTCGCGCCCACAGCTGCGGGTACAACCATTTGTGCGGGAAGCACAGCTACACTTACCGCTACGGCACCGGGAGGAATTTACCAATGGTATAATGCTGCCTCCGGTGGAACGCTTCTGAATACGGGTGCAAGCTATACTACACCTCCTCTGATCGTCACGACAACATACTATGTTC
Organism: Bacteroidia bacterium; assembly: GCA_045805205.1. Lineage (GTDB taxonomy): Bacteria > Bacteroidota > Bacteroidia > 2-12-FULL-35-15 > 2-12-FULL-35-15 > 2-12-FULL-35-15. The sequence continues at coordinate 259,123 of JBJMLR010000011.1, forward strand.
AGACTACGGTTGCCGGCTGCACGAGTCCGAGAACAGCGGTAACGGTTACGGTGAACCCGATCCCGGCTGCTCCGACAGTTGCGCCGGCGGGAATATGTACCGGGAATACGGCAACACTGACTGCTACTGCGCCCGGAGGAACCTATACATGGCATGATTCGCTTACAGGCGGAACCTTGCTGTCGACCGGTGCTGCTTACACAACTCCGGTTCTCAGCGCTACTACAACTTACTATATTCAAACAACAATAGCAGGGTGTTCAAGTCCAATGACTGCAGTGACCGTTACAGTGAACCCAATTCCGGTAGCAGATATCGTTCCTGATGTGAGTGCCGGTTGCGCCGGACTTGTTGTCCATTTCAACAACAACTCGACGCTCGGAGGAACATACAACTGGTCGTTCGCGGGTGCTATCCCTTCAACTTCAACAGCTTATTCTCCGCCGCCGGTTACATTCAACACATCCGGAAACAACATGGTTTTTATCACGGTGAGTGTCTCCGGCTGTGTGATGAGAGACACTACTTACATCAGTATTGCCCCGCTTCCAACGCCCGCGTTTACAGTAACTCCGGCTTCGGGCTGTTCGCCGGTGACTTCCTCGTTTACCAATACAAGCGGTGTAACTGCGGGTGATACTTATTTCTGGGATCTCGATAATGGAAATACTTCCACGTTATTTACACCTCCGTCGCAAACATATACCGCAACCACAATCGACAGCACGTACACGATCCAGCTGCTTATCACAGCTGCAAATGGCTGCAGCGACAGTGTTTCTCATACGGTAATTGTGCATGCAAATCCATTAGCGGCATTTTCGGTTTCAAATGACACCGTTTGTTCCGGAACAGCGATCTCTTATTTTAATACCTCTGCGGGTGCAACTACTTATCAATGGAGTTTTGGAGATGCGACAACAAGCACGGCAGTAAATCCCGCTCATACTTATCCGGGTCCGAACAGCTATACGGTTCAGATGATCGCAACATCCGCATTTGCATGTAAGGATACGGCATACCAGCTTATTGTTGTTGATTCCGTTCCGGTAGCAGGATTCACGAATACAACGGAATGTTTCGGCTTCGCAACACACTTTACCAGCACTTCGCTTGGCGGGATCGTTAGCTGGAGCTGGAATTTCGGAGATGGATCGCCTGTAGCGACAACTGCAAATCCTTCGCACAATTATCCGGCAAACGGAATATACAATGCAACACTCACCGTCACAAATTCGTTCGGCTGCAGCAATTCAATCACACACGCTGTTATTGTGAATGCTGTTCCCGTCGCAGCATTCAATGCGACAACTGTTTGTCTTGGCCAGGCAACGGCTTTCAGTGACATGACTTCCGGTACTCCGATCTCCTGGAACTGGAACTTCGGCGATGCATCGGCCGCGGGAACTGTTCAGAATCCGTCTCATGTATATGCCGTCGCCGGAACGTATAATGTTACGCTGATTGCTTTTGGCGGAAGCGGCTGCTCGGATACGATCAGCAACAATGTTACGGTGAACCCGGTACCATCGGCTAACTTTACGTTTGCAAATGTCTGCACCAACGATGCGATGAACTTTAACAGTACATCGTTGGGGGCGCCGGATACTTATAGTTGGAATTTCGGTGATGGTTTTTCCGACAACACGAACAATCCATCGCCAACTCATACCTATTCAACTGCCGGAATATACAATGTAACACTTACTGCAGGATATTCCGGAACCGGCTGCACCAATAGTATTACGCTGGCCGTAACAGCTTACCCGTTAACCGTTCCGGCTTTCACAAGCACAACGCCTTGCCTGAATGTCGCCACCGCTTTTACCGATCATACCACAAATTCCCCTGTTCAGTGGAGCTGGAATTTTGGCGATGGCGCAAACAGTACATTACAAAATCCAATTCATACTTACGGAGCACCCGGGACGTATACCGTTACGCTGGTGACACAAAATATTTTCGGCTGCGCAGATTCTGTAACGATCACATCCGTTGTGAACCCGTTGCCGGTAGCGGCATTTGCATTCGATACAATCTGTGCGAATGCAGCAAGCTCATTTACTGATCAGTCGGCATCAGCAGTTGCCTGGAACTGGAATTTTGGTGATGGCGCCACCAGCGCGGCCAATTCCCCGGCACACATTTATCCGGCCGCCGGAACATATAATTCAACGCTGATCGTCACAAATATTTTTGGCTGTACGGATACTACTGCCCATTCGATCATAGTAAACCCTAACCCGGTTTCGCTGTACACCGCAAGCACTGCATGTCATACCTATCCAACCGTGTTCACCGACAATTCAACAGCAGCAGTGGGCTGGAGCTGGGATTTTGGAGATACCACACCGGCAGATACCATTCAATCGCCGACCCATGTATTCGCTAATCCGGGAAATTACAATGTGACCTTGCTTGTGACAAACATTTTCGGATGCACAAATACTTCCGTGCAAACGGTAACTGTGCTGCAGCAACCGGTAGCGGATTTTTCTTTCAGCACGGTTTGTGCGCGGCAGGCTGTTCAGTTCCTGGATGCGACAACCGGAGTTACGGTAACCAGCTGGAACTGGGATTTCGGAGACGGAACACCGCAAAGCAGTCTGCAGGATCCGTCGCATACGTATTTGCTTGGAGGTAATTATAACGTAACGCTCATCGTCGGAAATTCCGCAGGATGTTCTGATACGATCATAAAACCGGTAGTTGTGAATACCGTTCCGACACCTTTATTTACGGCGAATGCAAGCTGCGAGGGAACAATTACTTCCTTTACGGATCTGTCGACAGACGCGGTTCCCATCGCAACCTGGTTCTATGATTTTGCAGATGGAAATAATTCCGTTTCGCAAAATCCAAATTATATATATGCTGCTGCAGGAACATACAATGTAACGCTGACAGTCACAAATATCAATGGATGCGATAGTACCTATACGTTGCCGGTGAACGTGAATGTTTTCCCGACAGCAAACTATTCCGTTGACACCGTTTGTATCGGAACGCCGACAACGTTTACTGATCTTTCCACAGGCAGTCCTGTTTCCTGGACATGGAATTTCGGTGATGGAACAAGCAGCACAACGGGCCCGGTGACAACACACGTTTATCCGGCTGCCGGTTCTTATGTTACCCAGCTTACTGCTTCCAGTGGTGCGGGATGTACAGATGTAGCGTTCCAGATCGTAGTTGTGAGAAGCGATGTGCAGGCGGATATCTCGGCGCCGAACTCCGTTTGCGTAAATGAGCTTGTCGCGATCAACGATGCTTCAGTTGTTACAACCGGCTTTATTTTATCCGATACCTGGGATTTTGGTGATGGAACACCGCTTGCGAATACATTGAATACAACACATGTTTACCCTGTCGCAGGAACTTATATTATAACGCACGTTGTTACTTCCGACGGAGGATGTTCAAGCACGGCGCTGGATACGATCGTCGTAAATCCATTGCCGGTTGCTGCCTACACCACAGCGAATACCTGTCAGTTCCAACCCGGGAACTTTACCGATAATTCAACGGGAGGCGTTAGTTCCTGGAGCTGGAATTTCGGTGATGGAACCAGCAGTGCTTTGCAGGATCCTACCCATACCTATCCTGTCGGAGGCGGATACAATGTCACACTCATTGTAAATACCGCTGCAGGCTGTGCTGATACAGTGAGCCAGTTCGTAACGATCTATTCGCAGCCGGCCGCATCATTCACGAGTAATGTTGTTTGCTGGGGAGATACAACAACATTCAACAATACTTCAGCAACTATTGACGGCACAATTGCAGGTGTCTGGTGGGATTTTGGCGATGGAACAAATTCAACCGCATTGAGTCCCGGTCACGTTTTCGGAGTTCAGGCGGATACATTTAACGTTACAATGGCGATTGTTACCAGCTACGGATGCGTTGATACGGTTACTCAGATGGTAACAACCTATCCGCTGCCGGTATTCAGTTACGGTCCTCAGCAAACCAGCGGATGTAACGAATTCACAACGCAGTTCAATGATAATTCAACGGTCAGTGGCGGAACGATCGTCAATTGGTTCTGGGATTTCGGAGATAGTAATTATACGTTTACGCAGAACCCGATCCATACGTATGATGAGGAAGGAACGTATTATCCTTCACTTACCGTAACAACATCATACGGTTGCCAGCTAAGCGATACGATGAATTTTCCCGTGGTGGTTTATCCAAGACCGATTGCGGAATTCAGTGCCTCTCCGAATGAAACATCCATTTATGATCCGCAGATTCAGTTCACGGATCTTTCACAGGGAGCAACGATCTGGAATTGGGATCTCGGGGATAATGAGAACAGTATCCTTCAGAACCCCGGTCATATATATCCTGACACAGGAGAGTATACGGTTACGCTGATCGCGATGAATTCATACGGATGCACAGATACAGCTCAGCATCCGGTCTATATTCACGGTGAAACGACAGTGTTCATTCCGAATGCATTCACACCAAACGACAATGGATTGAATGATGAGTTTGCACCCAAGCTCTTTGGTGTAATTGAATTTGAAATGCGCATTTTCGATCGATGGGGAAATGAGATCTTCAAAACGACAGATCTGAATGAAGGCTGGAACGGGCGTGTTCATGGAGTAGGTGAGATCGTCCAGCAGGATGTGTATGTGTACAAGATCTTTACCAAGGATCTGCTGCACAATAACCACAGCTACATCGGAACAGTAACGATCGTAAAATAAGATTTCCGAGTCTCAGAGCAGAGATCCAACTATCAGAAATAAAAAATCCCTCATCTTTTCAATGAGGGATTTTTATTATTATTCTCTCAAACTGTTCTCCAATTAACACATTGAAAAATCAGCAAATTGTCAAATTATTTCTTTCTTCTTTTTCTTCTGCCCGGTGTATTGCTAAAGCCGTCTCCGTCTACTTTATAATCCTGCTTGTTTTTCTTGTAAGAAGTTCCGTTATGTCTCATCTTCGGATCCCGTCTCCGTCTTTCGAAGTGACGCATCTGCGCATGCGGCTTTACTTTGGAAGTTCCATTCTTCTCTCCGCTGCCTTTACCTGCAGCCTGGGAATAGCCTGCGGTAGCAAAACCAAAACAAATGAGGAGCAGAGCGAGGATCTTTTTCATTGAATGCTAAGAAATAGTGGATCTATGTGAACGACAAATATAATTATTAGTTTCAATTTTATTTTATCGGTTCATAAATATATGTAATTTAGTCTGTAAATAACAATTTTCTTTTAAAATGAAGAAAAATTATTTCCTCTTCTTTTCCGCACTTGCTTTAAGTGCAACATTATTAATCGGTTGCGGTAGCAGCGAAAAGAAGCAGAACACTCCGGGAGCGGTAGTAAAAGAGCAGTACCGATGTCCGATGAAATGCTCGGAGGAGCTTTTCGATAAACCCGGCAAATGTCCGGTTTGCGAGATGGAGCTGGAAAAAGTATCAGAAAGCTAAACACAATAATACACCAAATAAATTCCCATGAAAAATTTTTTCACAGCGGTGCTCCTGCTTCCGGCAGCATTTGCGTTTTCCCAGGTATATAAGAGCCCTGAAAGTGTTGAGTATGATTATGCCAACCAGCAATGGTTCATTGCGAACCATGGATCCGGTACCGGCGGACATACGATCGTTAAAGCGAAATGCGCCACATGCCCGCTGCAGTCTTTTGCATCCGGACTCACCACCGGTCCTCACGGATTGGAAATTGTTAACGACACGCTCTATGCCTGTGACGGCGGGAAATTGAGAGGATATGATATTAATACTGCTGCGCCTGTTTTTACGATCACCATCACCGGCGCAAGCTTTCTGAATGGGATCACGCATGACAATAGCGGGAATTTGTTTATCACCGATTATACAAATAACAAGATCTTCCGCTTCAACACGTCTACCCGCACGTTTAATGCATTTGTCAGCACAGGTCTTAGCAGTCCGAATGGAATTATTTATGATCAGCCGGCAGGTCGCTGTGTATTTGTTCAGTGGGGAGGATCGGTAAAAGCAGTGCAGTTAAGTGATTCAACAGTTTCAACTGTATTGGCGTCTTCGGGGCTGACCAGCCTCGATGGGATTGCGAAGGACGGTGCAGGAAACTGGTTTATCTCCTCCTGGGGATTGAACGGCGTTACAAAATTTACCAGCAGCTTCACTTCACCGGTGAATGTGCTTACCTCACAAACTTCTCCTGCAGATATTTTTTACACGACTACAGATACACTGGCGGTGCCGCATTCCGGTTCCGATAATATTGTGACCTATCATTATTTTGGTTCCGCTACATCAGTCAATAACTTAAGTGCCGGTGAATCGGATCTGATCATCAAGCCAAATCCTCTTGTTATCAGCGCGGAGCTTAAGTACAATTTGACGGAAGACAGCAACGTACAGATCACGCTGTTTGATATGACCGGAAAGCTGGTGAAAGAAATTGCGAACGGTCAGCAGTCAAAAGGTCAACACCTGGTTGTGCTTGATCGTTCGGGGATCAGTGCCGGAGATTACCTGCTCACTGTTCGTTACGGAGAAAAATCCATTGCGAAGCAGATCGTGATTGCAGACTAAATATACCGGCTCATAATTTAAAACCCCGGCCTTCTTCAAGACCGGGGTTTTCTTTTTCTTTATCACCTCACCACTATAAATATTCGTTCGCCAGGTTCGCCAGCTCGGAGCGTTCGCCTTTTTCGAGTGTAATGTGCGCATAAAGTGATTGGTTCTTCAGCTTATCGATCAGGTAAGAGAGCCCGTTTGACTGCGCATCCAGATAAGGAGTATCGATCTGGTGAATATCACCGGTGAAGATCATTTTCGTGTTTTCTCCTGCACGAGAAATGATCGTTTTCACTTCATGCGGAGTTAAGTTCTGCGCTTCATCCACTATAAAAAATACATCTGATAAGCTTCTTCCGCGAATATAGGCAAGCGGACAAACGATCAGCTTTTCATGCTCTACCATTTCAGTGATCTGCTTGTATTCCTTGTCTTTTTCGTTGAACTGGTTCTTGATGAATTTGAGATTGTCCCAAAGCGGCTCCATATATGGATTCAGCTTCGACTTGATATCGCCGGGCAGATATCCGATGTCTTTGTTGCTAAGCGGAACAATTGGACGCGCAAGATAGATCTGGTGAAACGTCCTCCGCTGCTCAAGCGCTCCTGCCAGTGATAGCAGCGTTTTTCCGGTTCCGGCAACGCCCTGGATAGAAACCAGTTTGATGTCCGGGTTCATGATCGCATCCAGCGCGAAGGCCTGTTCGGCATTACGCGGATTCACTCCGAAGGCAGTCACTTTTTTAACGCGTTCGAGCGTGTCTTTTTTCGGGCTGTAGGAAGCAAGCACCGACTTGGTGCCATTCTTCAATACATAGAAATGATTGGAAGTCGGTTTTTGTTTTTTAAGAAGATTAGAAGGCTCGCAGAAGCCTTTTTCATAGATCTCATTGATCACTTCTGTTGCTACTTTCTGGATCTCGCTGCGGCCGGTATACAGCTGCTCATTTACATCTTTGATCTTACCGGTTTCATAATCTTCCGCGTTCAGGGAAAGTGATTTCGCCTTGATGCGGAGATTAATATCCTTGGTAACCATCACCACTTTGCGGTTAGGATATTTTTCAGAAACGTAAAGTGCGGTGTTTAAAATGCGGTGGTCGGCTTTCCGTTCTCCAAAGACTCTTTCGGCATCAACCTTCGAATCCTGGTGCATCTCGATCTTGATCATCCCATGGCCCTTGCCATTGATGTTGATCCAGTCCTGGAGCGTATTTCCGTTGGAGATCTTATCTATATACCTTGTAAACTCCCGGGCGGCAAAATTCTTCGTGTCATTGCCCTTTTTGAAATTATCCAATTCCTCCAGCACAGTTATCGGAATCACCACATCGTGCTCTTTGAAGCTCTTGGCAGCCATGTGATCGTAAATAATTACAGACGTGTCAAGAACGAAAATTTTTTTCTCTTTCACCATATACAGAACGGTTTACAGGTTGATATTCTGACAAGCTAAACATTTTCGGTACCAACCTAACGGTTATACTAAAAGAAAAGCGGTTTAGTTTCGGCATAAAACTATAAAAACAAAACGCCATTTTCAGCCGGATGTCATAAAGTAATGAACATGCTGTTGTTAGAGGCGCCATCACCTTGTATCTGACCGGATTTCCATGATGTTGACCCACCGCGCACTTTTCCAGAAACAGTAGTTTTCACATTTACTGATGACCCTCCCGGCATACCTCTTTAGCTTAAAAAAAATGCCATTCATCTAAATTGTTATCTAAACGCTTGTTTTTCAAAAAAATAAAAGCTATATTCGTTACAATATATAAATCTCTCTGAATGAACAAAAAGCTACCACTCCTTGCGGTAATTGTATTTCTTATGTCCGCAGGTACCGTATTCTCCCAGAACACCTGGGTGGAAAAGATGCAGGATCCCAACATCAATTTCTATGATGTTCAGAAATCTTTCAACCAGTATTACAAATACAAAGAAGCCGAGCACAGACGTGAGGAACGCAGAGAGCAGGAAGAGCGTGCTAAGAAAATGGCGAAGACGAAAACGCCTGCTGTTCCTGTAAAAGGCGGATCCTTATTGCTTCCCGGTGAAAACGAAGAAGAAGAGCTTGCAGGAGGATGGGAGATCTTCAAGCGCTGGGAATCCTATATGGCACCACGTTTATATCCGAGCGGAGACCGTTCGGTGATGATCAATGCCTGGAACGATTACCTCGATAGTTACTATGCAAGCTCAGGTCCGATGCGCGGACCAAGCACAGGAGGCACTCCCACAACATCTGCAGCGAACTGGACATTGATCGGTCCTACAACATCTATCCCCACAGGGGGCGGTGGAGCCGGCCGTGTGAATTTTATCCGGTTTGATCCTACTACTACCAATACGATCTACATCGGTTCTCCCGGAGGTGGTCTCTGGAAAAGTACCAATGCCGGAGTTACCTGGACCACCGGTACCGATAACCTCGCCGTGATCGGAACAACTGACCTGGCGATCCATCCGACCAACCCGCTGATCCAGTATCTTGCAACCGGCGACGGTGAAGCGCAGGATACGTATTCGATCGGAGTTTTAAAAACAACAAATGGCGGCACAAGCTGGAGTCCAACCGGATTATCCTGGCTGGTAACGAATGGAAGAACGATCAGCCGCCTGCTGATCAATCCGCAAAACCCGAATACACTTTTCGCCGCAACGAGCAATGGTGTTTACCGCACACTCAACGCCGGCACATCGTGGACACAAATTGCAACAGCAGTTGCAAACATGAAAGATATCGAATATCGTCCCGGTGATACGACCATTGTGTATGCGACATCAACCACAACTTTCTATCGCTCCACAAACGGCGGAACTTCATTTACGACTACTGCAACAGGTCTTCCTACGGCAGCTTCCTGTTCCCGTCTATCGGTTGCGGTTACTGCGGCAAACAATACCTATGTATATGTTCTCGCAGCCAACACGGCTTATGGTTTACAAGGTTTGTATCGTTCAACGGATAACGGCGTAACGTTCACCGCGCGCTCCACAACTCCGAATATCCTTGGTTATTCCAATACCGGTGCAACGGCCGGCGGACAAGGATGGTATGATCTTGCCCTTGCAGTTTCTCCTGCTAACCAGGACCAGGTAATGGTCGGTGGAGTTAACATCTGGAGATCCATCAACGGCGGAACAAGCTGGACACTGAATGCAGAGTGGACCGGAACCGGTGCTCCCTACGTGCATGCGGACTGTCATGCGCTTGAATATTTGCCGGCTTCAACGACAACTTATTTTGCCGGCTGCGATGGCGGCCTCTTCAAAACATCCAATACCGGAACTGCATGGAGTGATCTGAGCAACGGATTGCAGATCTCAGAAGCGTATCGCCTCGGACTTTCTACAACCAACCAGAATATGCTGCTCACAGGCTGGCAGGATAACGGAACCAACAGATGGAGCGGAACGGCGACCTGGTCAAGGCCTTTGGGTGGCGACGGTATGGAAGCGATCATCGACTGGTCCAATGCGAATATTCAATACGGTGAGTTATATTATGGATCCATCAACAAAACAACGACCGGCGGAAATCTTACAACCAATATCGTTGCATCCGGCGGTACCGGCGTGAATGCAGATGGTGATTGGGTAACACCGTATATTGAAGCACCAAGTAACGCCGCAACACTCTGGGTAGGTAAGGCACAGGTTTATAAAAGTACGAACAGCGGAACCACCTGGGCGCAGGTAGGAACCATCTCCGGTGGAACAGGTAATGTCATTGCGCTTGCAAATGCAGCATCAAATATCAATTATGTGTATGCAGCCAAGATCGATAAGTTTTATGCCTGTACAACCGGGGCTGCCTTTGTAGACAGAACAGCCGGACTTCCTACCGCTTCAGCTGCGATCTCTTATATCTGCGTTGATCCGCTGAATGCAAACCGGGTTTGGGTAACCTTCTCGGGATATTCAGCTGCAAATAAAGTCTGGTATTCGCCGGACGCCGGAGTTACCTGGAGCAACTATTCTACAGGATTACCGAATTTACCTGCGAATTGTATCGTTTACCAGGGAAGCGCATCGAATGATCCGCTGTATGTCGGAACCGATGTAGGTGTTTATTATCGCGATAACCTGTCAGGATCCTGGACGTCCTACAATACCGGTTTACCGAATGTATCGGTACGGGAACTCGAAATTCAGTACACAGCTTTAAAGCTGAGAGCAGCAACTTTCGGAAGAGGGATCTGGCAAACCGACCTGAACACTCCGGGTACTTCGCCGCCTGTGGCTGATTTCACAGCTAACCGGACAAATATCTGTACCGGCGATTGTATCAATTTTACCGATCTTTCGGCAGGTGCTCCAACCTCATGGGCATGGACCTTTACCGGCGGAACACCTTCTACATCCACGCTTCAGAACCCTGCAACGATTTGCTACAACACACCCGGAACGTACCAGGTGCAGCTGATCGCTACCAATGCAAACGGAAGCAATACGATGACAAAAACAGCGTACATCACTGTTTCATCACCGATCGCATTGCCATTGGTGGAAGGATTTCAGACAGCTACTTTCCCGCCGACAGGAGGATGGTATCTTAATAATCCGGATGCCGATATGACCTGGGCGCTTTCCACCGCTGCCGGAGGTTTCGGAACAAGTACCCAGAGTGCGGTCATGGACAATCTTACTCCTGCAACATCGATCGCAGGAACAGTAGATGAGCTCTGGACCCCGAAATATAACTTCACAGGAGTAGCAACCTCAACAATGACATTCGACGTAGCTTATTGCCGCTATGACGCAACCTACTTTGATTCGCTTATTGTATATGTTTCCACAAACTGCGGGATCAGCTGGTCACGCGTGTATGCGAAAGGAGGAACAAGTCTTGCGACAGCTCCCGATAATAACGCATCTGTATTCGTTCCGACTGCGGCGCAGTGGAGAACAGAAACGGTGAGCTTAACACCGTATGCCGGAATGGCGAACGTAATGGTGAAGTTCCAGAACAAATCCGGTTGGGGGCAGATGCTTTACCTCGATAACATCAATATCACCGGAACCGGGGCGCCGGTCGCCAGCGTCGCGATCGCGCAAACTACCGGAACCAATCCGATGTGTTCGGGAGCCTCGTCAACATTCACTGCAACACCAACAAACGGTGGTGCTACACCTGTTTATCAATGGCAGGTGAATGGCGTTAACGTGGGTACAAATAGTCCGACGTACACAACAACAACGCTGAACAACGGTGATGTTGTTACCTGCATAATGACTTCTTCTCTTGGCGGCGTAGTCGGAAGTCCGGCAACATCCAACTCGATCACAATGACCGTAAATCCAACGCCTGCAACACCGACGGCATCGAATACGGGCCCATATTGCGTAGGAGGAACCATCAGCTTATCTACACCGACTGTTGCCGGTGCAACCTACAGCTGGACCGGTCCGGGCGCATATACTTCAACATTGCAGAATCCGACCCGTAGCGGCGCAACGCTTGCAATGGCCGGAACTTATTCTGTAACCGTAACAAACGCTGCCGGATGTACAAGTGCGGCAGGAACAACCACGGTGGTGGTAAATGCTGTGCCTGCAACACCTACGGCTTCTAACACAGGTCCTTATTGCGCGGGAGCGACGATCACGTTGTCAACGCCGACCGTAGCCGGAGCAACCTACTCATGGACCGGCCCGTCTGCATTCAGCTCGACACTGCAGAATCCGACACGTCCGACTTCTACGGTTGCAATGTCAGGAACATATAGTGTAACGGTTACCGTTAGCGGATGCGCAAGCGCTGCCGGAACAACTGCCGTTGTAGTAAATGCAACGCCTGCCACACCTACAGCTGCGAACTCGGGACCATATTGTTCCGGTGCAACCATCAGCCTTACGACACCAACGGTTGCCGGTGCAACTTATGCATGGAGCGGTCCGGCCGGTTATACATCAACCCTGCAAAATCCAACAATTGCAAGTGCTACAACAGCGATGGCCGGAACGTATAGCGTAACGGTTTCCGTTGGCGGATGTGCAAGTGCAGCAGGAACAACTGCTGTAGTTGTGAACGCGGTTCCTGCGACACCTGCTGCATCCAATACAGGACCATACTGTTCCGGTGCAACGATCAGCTTGTCGACTCCAACGGTTGCCGGTGCAACCTATGCATGGAGCGGCCCGGGAGCTTATACTTCCGCATTGCAGAATCCGACGATCGCAAGCTCAACGACAGCAATGGCAGGAACATATAGTGTTACTGTTATCGTCGGCGGATGTGCAAGTGCTGCCGGAACAACTGCAGTGGTGGTGAATGCAACACCTGCAACACCAACTGCATCTAACACAGGTCCATACTGTGTTGGTTCTACGATCAGCTTATCGACTCCGACCGTTGCCGGCGCAACCTACAGCTGGACAGGTCCGGGAGCATTTACATCTGCATTGCAGAATCCGACCCGCCCATCGGCCACAGTGGCAATGTCCGGAACTTATAGTATTACTGTTACTGTCGGCGGATGCACAAGCGCTGCGGGAACAACAGCAGTTGTTGTAAGTGCTGTTCCCGCAACACCTGCTGCATCCAATACGGGACCGTATTGTTCCGGTGCAACGATCAGCTTATCGACACCAACAGTAGCAGGTGCAACATACGCCTGGAGCGGTCCGGCAGGATATACTTCGGCCGTGCAGAATCCGACGATCGCAAGCTCAACGACAGCAATGGCAGGAACATATAGTGTTACTGTTACCGTTGGCGGATGTGCAAGCGCTGCCGGAACCACAGCAGTAGTCGTAAATGCAACGCCTGCAACACCGACGGCATCGAACACCGGTCCGTATTGCGTGGGACAAACGATCAGCCTCGCGACACCAACAGTAGCAGGTGCAACGTATAGCTGGACCGGTCCTTCTGCATTCAGCTCAACACTTCAGAATCCAACCCGTCCATCTGCAACTGTTGTGATGGCCGGAACATATAGTATTACCGTTACCGTTGGCGGATGTACGAGCATCGCAGGAACAACATCTGTTATTGTGAGTCCGGCACCTACAACTCCGACTGCCGGAAGCAATACGCCGGTGTGTACCGGGAATAACATTCTCCTGACTGCTAATACGGTTGCGGGTGCAACCTACAGCTGGACCGGTCCGGGCGGATTTACTTCTTCCATTGAAGATCCGATCATCTCCGGTGCAACCGCAGGTATGGCAGGAACATACAGTGTTACGATCACCGTAGGTTCATGTACAAGTCCGATGGCGACAACAACAGTTGTTGTGAATCCAACTCCTGCAACTCCTACGGCTGCTAACACCGGACCATACTGTGCCGGTACCACTATTATTCTTTCAACTCCGACCGTTGCAGGCGCAACCTATGCATGGAGCGGTCCGGGAGGATATACTTCCGCATTGCAGAACCCGACACGTCCGGCTTCTACTGTAGCAATGTCCGGCACATACAGTGTAACGGTTACCGTTGGCGGATGTACAAGTGCCCCGGCAACCACAGCGGTGGTGGTGAATGCATTACCTGCAACACCAACAGCATCGAATACAGGTCCATATTGTACCGGAGGAACGATCAGCTTGTCAACACCAACAGTTGCAGGCGCGACCTATAGCTGGACCGGTCCTTCTGCATTCAGCTCGACACTTCAGAATCCAACCCGTCCTTCTGCGACAACAGCCATGGCCGGAACATACAGTGTAACGATCACCGTTGGCGGATGTACAAGTGCTGCCGGAACCACTGCAGTTGTAGTCAATACGACTCCTGCCACTCCGGTACCAAGTGCTAACGCGAGTACTACACCTGCACCGATATGCGCAGGCGGTACAATCACGCTTACGACTCCGTCTGCGGGTGGTGGCTTCACATACAGCTGGACCGGTCCGAACAGCTATGCAGCAGCAGTAAGAAACCCGCCGGCGTTGACCGCGGTGACTACTGCAGCAAGCGGAACATATTCATTAACGGTTACAAGTCCTGCAGGATGTACAAGCGCAGCTGGAACTGTGACGATCATTGTAAACGCAATTCCGGCTACACCGGCCCCTTCCAACACCGGTCCGTATTGTGTGGGACAAACGATCTCATTGTCAACACCGACAGTAGCGGGTGCAACTTATGCATGGACAGGACCGGGCGGATTTACATCTGCACTGCAGAACCCGACACGTCCTTCAGCAACATTAGCAATGTCCGGAACGTACAGCGTAACCGTTACGGTAAGCGGCTGTACCAGTGCGGCAGGAACAACGGCTGTAGTGGTTAATACTTCAGTAACTCCTTCTGTTACCGTGGCAGCAAGTCCGACCGGGCCGATCTGCGCGGGAACAAACGTTACATTTACAGCAACCCCTTCGGGCGGCGGAACTACACCAAGCTATCAGTGGCAGGTGAACGGTTCTAACGTCGGAACAGGTGGAGCAACCTACAGCTCTTCTGCTCTTGCAAACGGAGATATCGTAACGGTGATTATGACCTCTGCTTCACCTTGTGCAAGTCCGGCTACCGCAACATCAGCGGGAATTACAATGACAGTGAATCCGGTGGTCACACCTTCTGTTAGCGTAAGCGCGAGCCCTTCAGGCGCGATCTGTGCCGGAACAGCGGTAACATTCACTGCGACTCCAACCAATGGCGGAGCAGCACCAATCTATCAGTGGCAGGTGAATGGGTCAAACGTGGGAACAGGTGGAACAGCATACACGTCTTCATCCCTTGCAAACGGTGATATCGTAACGTGTATCCTGACCTCAAATGCTCCTTGTGCAAGCCCGGCAACGGCAACCTCCGCCGGAATTACAATGACAGTGAATTCGGTTGTTCTTCCATCGGTTACAATTATGGTAATGCCAAATGACACGGTTTGTTCAGGCGATTCAGTAGCATTTACTTCAACAGTTGTAAATGGCGGAACATCTCCGACCTATCAGTGGATGGTAAATTCAGCTTTCTCTTGTACTACTCCTGGCTGTACACTTACCTCACTTGCGAATGGAGATGTGGTCACTTGTATCGTCACATCAAGCGATGCTTGTGCAAGTCCGGTTACGGCCACCAGTCCGGGAATTACGATGACCGTGAATCCGACTCCGGCTACGCCGACGATCACCGTTGCGGGTGATACGCTGATCTCCAGCTCGGCTACAGGAAACCAATGGTATCTGAATGGAGTTCTGATCGCAGGCGCAACCAGCCAGAACTATATTTATACAGCCAATGGAACTTATACAGTCGTTGTAACGAATGGTTCATGCTCGTCGTCGGCATCCGGCGGACAGGTGGTTGTTAATACTGGTCTTGCAGATGCGAACAACGCGTTCAGCCTATCGGTTTATCCAAACCCGAACGATGGAAATTTTGAGATCCATTTCAATGTTCCGGTAAAAGCGAACTATATAGTGGAACTGACGAACACACTGGGTCAGCTGATCTATAAAGAAGAGCTTAGTGACTTCAGTGGTAAGTTTACCAAGAAGCTCAGCGTGACAGAATACGGTAAAGGCGTTTATAACCTGATGCTGATGAACGATAAAAATGAAGTGGTGAAGAAGATCATTGTATATTAGAATTAGCTCCTGAAAAGGCCCTCGTGATTTTTTCACGAGGGCCTTTTCTTTTTCTGGTATTTGAAAACAACTTGGTTATATTTGTTGTATGGTCAGGCGTTGTCTACTCATTTCCATTGCATTATTGTTTTTCAGCAGCTTCGTCTGTGGTCAGCAAGGATCTGTCCAGGTGATGAATATTGCAACCAAACTCGATTCGCTGGAATCGGAAATGATACGATATACCGCCGAAACAGAAGGAAAGATGAAGCTTCTGGATTCGCAGGATAGTATGCTGGAAGAAGCAAGTATTATTCTTGCTCAAAGGAAAGCGCAGGTCGACAGTCTTGATAATGATATACAGCAGAAATCCGCGTTTATTGATTCTCAGGGAAATTTTCTCGGCGCCTTCATTGCAATTTCCGCTGTCGCATTGTTTTCTGTGATTCTTGTGATCACGAGTTTGATCGCAAAAAGGAAAGCGAATAAGCAGCTGGAAAAAAGCAATATTGTTATCAAAAACAACGTCAATGAACTCAGACTGAAAAATCAGGAAATTACAGACAGTATTACATATGCCCAACGAATACAGAATGCCAGGCTTCCCGAGAGATCGGCCGTTTTAAAGGTCCTTCCCGATTCATTTGTTTTGTTTAAACCCAAAGACATCGTAAGTGGTGATTTTTATTTTTTCCATCAGAAAAGCGATGACACGGTTTTTATTGCAGCCGTTGATTGCACCGGGCATGGTGTGCCGGGCGCTTTTATGAGTATCATTGGCTCGGAAAAGCTTACCGACGCAGTTGAACAGAGCTCCGACGTTTCTGTCATCCTTAAGCTGCTTAATAAAGGAATCAGAGCTTCATTAAAACAGTCTGACAAAGATACATCCACCAGAGACGGAATGGATATAGCCTTGTGTAAAGTCGATCTGACCTCAAAAAGGATTACGTATGCCGGTGCGAATCGTCCGATCTGGATCATCAGAAAAGAGAAAAATGAGCTGGAAGAGATAAAGCCAACAAAAAAGGCCATTGGCGGCCTGACGGAAAATGACCAGGAGTTCCAAAAGCACGAGCTGGAATTAAGCGCCGGCGACTCATTCTTCATTTGCACCGATGGTTACGCAGACCAGTTCGGAGAAAACAACAAGAAGCTCACGTCTAAAAAGTTCAAAGAGATTCTGCTTGAACTCAGGAACAGATCGATGAAAGAACATGAGACTTACCTGGAACGGTTCTTCGACAAATGGAAGGCAAAATCCGAGCAGATAGACGATGTCTTGTTGATCGGGGTTAGAATGCACTGATTAGAACGGATATTGAAACTTTGTCTGCGTAAAGCCCACCGATCCTGCAAAACTTGTGTCGTAATCACAGTCCGAATCCTAATAAATGCTGCTGACCGGAGCATCAGTTTGCCGATTTTCCCTAGGATTTAACAAATTAATTTTCTTATTTCGTTACAGATCATCTCTCTAAACTGATCTTAATTATTTAATGAAGAAAAAAATCCCAACCATGGCAGGTGTAGCTATTGCTATAGCTGCATGCCTGTCTTCGCTAACTGCGGATGCACAGCAGAACTTTCAAATTCCTAACGTACAGATCTTAGGCTACAGCGGAAACACATCACTCCCGAATTTTTTTAAATTCAATGATGATGCGAACCTTTCCGAATCTGATTTTCCCGCCTGGATCACCAGCGCATTTCATCTGCCGCTGCAGGTATCGTTCCGCTCTTATGATTCTCAGAAAGATCAGCAGGGAATGACACATACCCGTTACCGCGAATATGTAAATAACATTCCTGTGGATGGATCCATGGTCATCGTTCACAGTAAAGACGGCCGCATGATGATGATCAACGGCGATTATTTTCTGAATGTAAATACGTCATTTTCTGCAACTGTTTCGGAAGCCGGTGCGCTGACATCTGCACTGGGGAAAGTGAACGCCGTGAAATACAAATGGGAGAATGCGGAAGAAACAAAGGCAATGAAGGAGGCATTCGCTCAGCCGGATTTTTCGTATTATCCGAAAGGCGAGCTCGTAATCGTGCATAAACAGGATGCTGATTACAGCGCATCCAATATGCGTCTTGCTTACAAGTTCAACATCTATGCTGAAAAGCCATTGTCGCGCGCGTATATCTATGTCGATGCACAGACAGGCAAAGTGATTTCTTCGCAGGATATTATCCACACGGTAGATGTCGTCGGCACCGCCAACACAAAATTCAGCGGAACGCAAGCAATGACTTCGGATAACTACGGAACTCCCACACAATACCGCTTACGCGAAACCGGTCGGGGGAATGGCGTAAACACATACAATCTTGCAACCTCTACAACCTATTCGAACACGGATTTTACAAACACTTCCGCTACCTGGAACATAACCGGCACCAACCAGGCTGCAACAGATGCACATTGGGGCGCAGAAAAAACCTACGATTATTATTACAACACCTTCGGAAGAAATAGCATTGACGGAGCCGGATACAACCTTCTCAGCTATGTACATTATGATGTGAATTATGACAACGCTTTCTGGGACGGAACAAGAATGACCTATGGTGACGGAAATGTCAGCACAGGATTTCTCATCATGACCGCACTCGATGTTTGCGGACATGAGATCACGCATGGGCTCACTAACTTCACAGCCGGCTTGGGTGGCGGCGAAGCAGATGCGCTCAACGAAGGATTCAGCGATATTTTCGGAACGACGATCGAAGCATATGCGCGACCTTCAGACTGGGATTGGAAGATCGGTTCGGACATTACCTGTACTTCCGCCGGAGTGGCGGATAATGTCGGGATCCGGAATATGTCCAACCCAAATGCCTTCGGACAGCCGGACACCTACATGGGAACCTATTGGGATGCCGGCGGAGAGCCGCATACCAATAACGGACCTTCGATCTTCTGGTATTATCTGCTCTGCCAGGGCGGCAGCGGAACCAATGATGCCGGGCAAAGTTATTCAGTGACCGGGATTACAATGGCAGAGGCACAGCTGATCGCGTTCCGCGGACTGACAAACTATTTTACACCGGGCACGAACTACGCAAATGCCCGTACATACACCATCCAGGCGGCGGTAGATCTTTTCGGCGGCTGTTCGCCGGAGGTGATCGCTACCACAAATGCGTGGCATGCAGTCGGTGTGGGCGCTGCATTTACTCCAACCCCTACCGTTGCATCTTTTACCGCAAACGCTGTAAGCGCCTGCTCTTTGCCCTTCACGGTGAACTTTACGAACACGAGTGTGAACGGCGGTTCTGCATCCTGGACCTTCGGCGACGGCGGAACAAGCACCGCTCTGAATCCAGGCCACACCTATACAGCTCCCGGAACATACAATGTGAAGCTGGTCGCAAGCAGCGCCTGCGGAACAGACTCTGTGCTGCATTCATCCTATATCACGATCACGCTTCCTGCTTCTCCTTCCGGAACTCCTGCTTTTAGCTGCGCTTCACCGGCATCATTAACGCTCGGCGCTTCCGGCAGTGGAACGCTGGCGTGGTACACAGCATCTACCGGCGGCAGTTCTGTTGGAACCGGAACAAGCTATACCACACCTTCCCTCAGCAGCAGCACAACGTATTATGTCGAGAGCCAGATCACGGGCGCCTCGGGCAATGTCGGACCAGCCACAACAACCTTTGGAACCGGAGCCTATCACAACAACAGCTCTACGCAGTATTTGATCTTTGATGTGCTGCAGCCTTGTACATTACAAACGGTGCTGGTGAATTCCGGTGCAGCCGGAACGCGTAACGTAATGCTCTGGGACAATGCAGGAACATTATTGCAGACCATTCCCGTCGCATTTCCAAGCGGAACCGGGACAGTGACACTTAATCTTCACCTGAACCCCGGAACCGGCTACCGGATCGGCGGAACAATGATGAACCTTTACAGGAACAATACCGGTGCTGCATATCCGTATACATTAAGCGGCATGGTAAACATTACGGGATCGTCCGCAGGCTCTGCGTATTATTACTATCTCTATAACTGGCATCTTCAGGCAGATCCATGCATCAGTGCCAGAATACCGGTGCTTGCATCTGTAGGCGGACCGTCAGTCACTTATTCAGCCGCATCGTATGATTCAGTATGTGTTACGGATCCATCATTTACACTCACGGGCGGAAGTCCTTCCGGCGGAACCTATTCCGGAGCGGGCGTTTCAGGAACCACCTTTGATCCGGCAACGGCAGGAACAGGATCTCATCCGATCACATATTCTTATACAGATGGCGGTGGTTGCAGCAACAGTGTTTCTCAAACAGTATATGTTGACGGAGCCTGTGTTCCAACGGGATTGGGAAGCTCAACGCAGCTTGCCGGAGTATCATTGTATCCGAATCCAACCGGCGGCACGTTCACCCTGGAGCTTGGGTTGACATCCGATGAGAGCCTTGTGCTGGAGATCTCCAATGCGATCGGCCAGGTCATGCTCCGGGAGCAGCATGAGTATAAAGCCGGAAACAACAAAACTGCCTTTGATCTGGCTCAGCTGCCCCGCGGCGTTTATATCCTTAAGCTGAAAGGTAAGAACATGCTCCGGACGGAACGCATCGTTCTCAATTGATACGTTACTTCGTAAATCCGAGCCCTGCAAGCGTTGCTTGCAGGGCTTTTTATTTGTGCGTTCCCGGCCTTCATCCTCAATAAATTAGACTCAGTCTAAATAAGCTCCGGCGCGGAATCAAATCTTTCTTAAATGAGTAAATTTGTAGTCGAAATTCAAGGATAATTCAAAAGAATTACCTAAAATTGATGCCGAAAACACAACACAAAAGTAATTTTTGCTCCTATGCTCCTTACTGTTCAAAGTACCCCGGTTGATTTTGTTCCTATCGCGATCACTTTTGTAGTTGCCGTAGGCTTTGTCATGTTCATGTTATTTCTTACGCATAAGCTTGGACCGAAGAAAAAATCCAAGGTTAAGCTGGATACCTTTGAATGTGGTATTGAAGTGCAGGGCAATGCCCGCATTCCGTTTTCGATCAAGTATTTTCTGGTGGCTATCCTTTTTGTGCTTTTCGATGTGGAGGTGATCTTCATGTATCCGTGGGCAGTGAATTTCAAGAGCCTCGGACTTACCGGGTTTGTTGAAATGCTTACGTTTGTCGGCTTTCTATTGGTTGGCTTCTACTATATCCTTAAAAAAGGCGCCCTGAAATGGGAGTAAACATGAGGTTTTTACTGGTATCGTTCTTTTTTTTCATTTCCCTTAAGCTAACCGTTGCGCAAAACGCAGTTTACACAATTTGCGGTAAATCCGGCAATTGCACCATGACCTGGGATGAATTCACCCAGTGCAAAAAATCGCTCATCACCACGGATAAAGCAATGTCCGTAAGCGCTTTTGTAGTGACGGTAAAAAAGCTTGGTAAGAAAGATTATGAGTTCATGGAATACACTTCCAAAACCAATAACTTTCCGAAGGAAGCATTGGAAATGATCGATAAGCTGAAAAAGGACAAAAAGCTGGGTGATACGATCGAAATCAGTAATGTGGAGGTCGTTCAAAGCGGCAAAGCAGCAAGAAAAGTGAATGGAATGATCATCACGCTTAACTAGCAAAGCAGATTCTTAAAAATTAATCAGCAGTATAATTTGTAAAGATTTATAATTCGCAATATTCGTAACGATTCGTTATCTGTAAAAATGAGCACAAAAGAAAAATCAACGGTTGATATGACTGCAGAGGCACCTCCGGGGATCGAAGGACCCGGTTTCTTTGCAACCCGGATCGATGCGGTAGTGGGAATGGCACGTGCTAATTCACTATGGCCATTGCCATTCGCGACCTCCTGCTGTGGGATAGAATTCATGGCAACAATGGCTTCGACCTACGATCTCGGACGTTTCGGAGCAGAGCGCCTGAGCTTCTCGCCACGCCAGGCTGATCTTCTCATGGTAATGGGAACGATCTCTAAAAAAATGGGACCGGTTCTCCGCCAGGTCTATGAACAAATGGCAGAGCCGAAATGGGTACTTTCCATGGGAGCCTGCGCTTGCAGCGGCGGGATTTTCGATACATACAGCGTATTACAGGGCATCGACAGGATCATTCCGGTTGATGTTTACATTCCCGGCTGTCCTCCGCGCCCCGAACAGGTGCTCGATGGCATCCTCCAGATCCAGAAGCTGGTGAGGTCCGAATCGATCCGCAGAAGAGATTCTCCGGAATACAAAGCAATGTTGAACAAATACGGAATCGAATAATATGGAAGTAAAGGCATTGCAGACACTTGTTGAGACAAAATTGAAAGCACAGTTTCCCGATGCTTTCGTTTCCTCCTCTGTCGACGTGGATTTCCCGGTTTTTGTTGTTAAGAAAGATTATATCCTCGATATCGTAAGGTTCCTCTACGAAGACCAGGAGCTTTCTTTCCAATACCTCACAACCATGGCCGGGTTGCATTTTCCAGATCATGCCGGACAGGAATTCGGAGTGATGTACCAGCTCCATAACCTCGCAAAGAACCTGCGGATCCGGATCAAGATCTCCTTCAGCAGCGGCGACCTTAATGTTCCCTCGATCACCCCGGTATTCTCAGCAGCGAATTGGATGGAACGACAGGAATTCGATTTCTTCGGGATCATTTTCCGCGGACATCCGGACCTCAGACGCATTCTGAATATGGATGAAATGACCTACTATCCGATGAGAAAAGAATATGCATTGGAAGATGGAACCCGCGAAGACAAGGACGATAAAATGTTTGGAAGATAATGGCAAAGCAAGATAAGAATACAAACACCAACAGGGAAGTCGTTGAAGAGAAAGAGTATTCCACGCTCAACCTCGGGCCTACGCACCCCGCTACACACGGGATCTTTCAGAATGTCCTGAAAATGGACGGAGAGATCATCATGGATTCCGAACCAACAGTCGGATACATCCACCGTGCTTTTGAAAAGCTCGCTGAGCGTCGTCCTTATTACCAGATCACACCGATCACCGACCGGCTGAACTACTGCTCCTCTCCGATCAATAACATGGGCTGGCACATGACCGTTGAAAAGCTCATGGGAATTGAGATTCCTAAGCGCGTACAATACATGCGGGTGATCATCATGGAGCTCGCACGCATCGCCGATCACGTGATCTGTAACAGCGTGATCGGTGTTGATACCGGTGCAATGACCGGATTCCTTTACATTTTCCAGATGCGGGAACGCATCTATGATATTTACGAAGAGCTTTGCGGTGCACGCTTAACAACAAATATTGGCCGTATCGGCGGACTGGAGCGCGACTTTTCTCCGAAAGCCTGGGACTTGCTCGATAAGTTTCTGAAAGATTTTACCCCGGCATTAAAAGAATTTGAAAACCTGCTCATGCGGAACAGGATCTTCATGGACCGCACGATCAACTGCGGACCTATCTCAGCAGAGCGGGCGCTTAACTATAGTTTTTCCGGACCCAATCTGCGCGCCGCAGGAGTTGACTATGATGTGCGTGTAATGAATCCATATTCTTCTTACGAAGAGTTCGACTTCATTATCCCTGTCGGAACTCAGGGCGATACCTACGATCGCTTTATGGTGCGCGAGCAGGAGATGTGGGAAAGCATCAAGATCATCGAGCAGGCGATTGCGAAGATCAAAAAAGAACCGGCAGGTATTTATCACGCAGATGTTCCTGAGTTTTTCCTTCCTCCGAAAGAAGAAGTTTACAATAACATGGAAGCGCTCATCTATCACTTTAAAATTGTGATGGGAGAAACTGAAATTCCTAAAGGAGAAGTATATCATGCAGTAGAAGGCGGAAATGGCGAGCTTGGGTACTACCTGATCAGCGATGGCGGCAGAACACCATACCGTTTGCACATGCGCCGTCCATGCTTTATTTATTACCAGGCTTACGCAGAAATGATCCGCGGAAGCATGCTGTCAGATGCGATCCTCACGATGAGCAGTATGAACGTGATCGCCGGAGAATTAGACGCTTAGAATATGAAAATGAAATCAATTATAGTAGCTGCATTGTTTTTTAGTTCAGGTCTTGCATTCGGACAGTTCACCAACTGCAAAGTAGATGACATTACAAAATTAAAAGCAGGTACGCTGACGGTCGCGCTAAGTGATGACGATGCTTCAAACAAGGAGATCAGCGATATTATGACGGGCTCCTGGACTGTCAGCAAATTTAATGTGATCAGGATTTCCGAACTGGAAGCATTCGTAAAGGCAAATCCGGAAAATCATATCCTGATGTATATGCTCGACAACGATCAGACGATCATCTATAAAAAGTCGGGAAGTACCAGAACTTTCCAGGTTGGCGATGCCCTGATGCTGATGGACAATGTTAAAAAGGTTAAGAAATTAAAAGTAACAGATGCAATGGCGTATAGTTTCATCGACAGGGAGTTGAGTGAAGCGAGCGCTACTGCCGAATTAATGCGGGAAGTGGGAGAGATAAATGCAGTGCTCGGTATGCCGGGACTCACCGATGACAAGATCGGGAAATGGAAAGTTCCAACCCTCACCGCCGGTGGTATCAAAGGAAAAGAACTTTGGATTGCAGACACCGACCTGAGCGGAAAAGACGATGAAGCGAAAATGAAAGCGGCATATAATCCTAATAAATACAAAGTTGTAAGCAAACAGGATATCGCGAAAGCCATCATTGAAAAAAGAGCGGACATAGTTTATGTAGCGGCTGCAGAATATCAGGCGGGCGCTTATATGTTTGTCGTGCATTCGGCAGCTGATAACAGGGCGGTCTTTTTCATGGGCGGAACTAAAGGCTTTGACTCAAAGTCTTTGGATAAGATAAAGAACAATAAAACATTTGGTCAGTAATCGATGTCAAAAGAAATTAAATTCAGTGACGAATCAATGGCGCTTGTTCAGCGAATGATCAAACGCTACCCGGAAGGCAAGCACAAATCTGCTCTGCTTCCGATCCTGCATATCGCACAAGCGGAGTTCGGCGGATGGCTGAGCCCGGAAACAATGGATTATGTTGCTTCTGTCCTCAACATCAAACCGATCGAAGTATATGAAGTAGCATCATTTTACTCGATGTATAATCTCAAGCCGGTTGGAAAATGTCTCCTGGAGGTTTGCCGTACTTCTTCCTGCTGGACACGCGGAGCAGAAGATATTGTAAAACACCTCGAGAAGAAGCTCGGCATTAAAGAAGGTGAAACGACAAAGGACGGGATGTTCACGATCAAAACCGTGGAATGCCTCGGAAGCTGCGGGACAGCGCCAATGCTGCAATGCGGAGCCTCATTTCATGAGAACCTTACCCTCGAAAAAGTAGATAAGATCGTGGATGATTACAAAGCCGCCGGACGTCAGCGCAGTTATACGGACATGGATTACAAAAACACATTATAAAGATCGTGGGTAAAAAATTATTAATTCATAACGACAAAGTTCCGGGTATCGAAACACTTGCGGTGTACCGCGAACATGGCGGATATGCTTCTGTTGAAAAAGCATTGAAAGAAATGACTCCGGAAGCTGTTGTGGAAGAGGTGAAGAAATCGGGTCTCCGAGGCCGCGGTGGCGCCGGTTTCCCGACAGGAATGAAATGGAGCTTCCTCGCAAAGCCGGAAGGCGTTGCGCGTTATCTCGTTTGCAATGCGGATGAATCGGAGCCGGGAACATTCAAGGATCGCTACCTGATGGAAAAGATCCCTCATGCACTCATCGAGGGAATGATCACTTCCAGCTATGCACTCGGCGCTAAAACTTCTTACATCTATATCCGCGGAGAATACTTTTATGTTGCACGCATTCTCGAGAAAGCGATCGAAGAAGCATACGCAGCCGGATTACTCGGACAAAACATCTTAGGAACCAACTTCTCACACGACTGTTATGTGCAGGTCGGCGGCGGAGCATACATCTGCGGAGAAGAAACAGCGTTGCTTGAATCGCTCGAAGGAAAACGCGGAAACCCGCGGATCAAACCGCCTTTCCCTGCCGTTGCAGGATTGTATGGTTGTCCGACCGTAGTGAACAACGTTGAAACGATTGCAGCCGTTTGCCCCATCATAATGATGGGTGGCGACGAATACGCGAAGATCGGTATTGGAAGAAGCACAGGAACGAAGCTGATCTCGGCTTCCGGCCATATCAATAAGCCGGGTGTTTATGAGATCGAGCTTGGATTACCTGTAGAAGAATTTATATATTCAGATGAATACTGTGGTGGTATCATCAACGGAAGAAAAATGAAAGCAGTTGTTGCCGGAGGTTCTTCTGTTCCTATTTTACCTGCTCACCTCATTCTTAAAAATGATAAAGGTGAACCTCGTCTCATGAGCTATGAATCGCTCAGCGAAGGAGGTTTTGTTTCAGGAACTATGCTGGGTTCCGGTGGGTTCATCGTGTATGATGAAACAACCAGCATCGTTAAGAATCTTTACACATTCGCACGCTTCTATCATCACGAAAGCTGCGGACAATGTTCTCCATGCCGCGAAGGAACCGGCTGGATGGAAAAGATCCTGCATCGGATTGTTGAAGGTCACGGGAAACCGACCGACATCGATCTGCTTTGGGATATCCAGAAGAAAATTGAAGGAAATACGATCTGTCCGTTAGGGGATGCCGCTGCATGGCCTGTTGCCAGCGCAATTCGTCACTTCCGTTCGGAATTTGAAGAATACATCAATCACCCGGAACGGATCAAAGATGTGAAACATTATTATAGTGTACACCAATTAGCGGGAGCATAGAAAATGAAAAAGATTGCTGTCTTATTTGTATTTGCGCTTCTGGCAAAGTTCTCAGCCGGACAATCATTCAAGTCCGAAATGAGCGAGCTGGTTGACGGCGACATCGGCAAACCTGTATTGCTGATGAAAGACGGGACAACGATCTTTCAGTATGATGACGAGAAGGAACGGAAAATGTACCTCACCGTTTTCGATAAAAATCACGCAGTTATTGTAAACAGGAAAGAACCCGGTTTCAGCAAGATCCAATATGTTTACCATTTCTCGTATCAGAAATCCACCAACGTTTCTTACTGGGAGGAAAAAAGCGGGAAAGCATTGATTCACATGGAATCGGAATACAAGCCGTTTGTTGTGACAGTCGATCCTAAAACAGGCAGCGTTTTAAGCGAAGAAAATATTGATATAGACAAAGTGCCGGTTTCGGGATATTCGCAGGCGAACAGCCGGTCGATGGAACACCATTTCGAAGTCATGAAAAAAGGCGTTATAGACGAATCAACCGGGAATACCTTTGAAACGGATTACAATCACAAACAGCTCAATAAAGCGGAAGCATTGGCTAGGACCGATTTCAGCGATATCACCACGATGGATTTTGTGATCAGGAATTCAGCCGGAAAAGAGATAAAAAGAACACCTTTTGATTTTGTAAATAAAAAATACCAGGATGTGCGGTCGCTGAAGACTTATTTTGATAAGGGCATTGTCTATTACGTTTCCAAGGAGTTTGTTGTGAAAGACAGGGCAACCTATGATGCTCCGTCATACGGCAAAGGCCAGGAAGGGGTTGTTTGCCTTACTAAATACAACATGGCAGATGGCAAGTTTACCCATCTTGAATTATATGACATTAAGGACGGAGTCGACTTTGATAATTGCATGATCCTTCATAGTGAGGACAACTCGATCTTTAACTTGCGCTTTGTAGTGAAGACCGGTCATCAGAATGGCGGGATCGCAAGTGAGGCGCAGGTTTTCTATGAGATCTTTTTTCAGCCGATTGACATCAATAAGTTTTCAGCAGGGAAACCGTTCTATTTGCCTTCGGAAAAATTAGATGAGTTTGTAAAAGCGAATTGCAAGCAGAAAGATGGCTATGCAGGCGGAATGATCGACAAATGCATAATGGATAAGAAGGGGAACATCTTCGTTACTAAAATAAAAAATGTGACCACCGCTTCCGATTTTTCAGGTCACACGTATTCATTAAATCCCGAGTTAATTGGCATTAGCTGCTTTGATGCAAACGGGAAAGAGATCTATGGAACGGCATTCCCATACAACTCGAATAATGTCGGAGTTACTTATTCTTTTGATTATTCGCCCTCCGTCAATAGATCTGATTTTACTTATTTATTGAGTGAAGGTTCTAAAAATAAAATTTTGTTCCTGGATAATCTTTCGAAAAATTTCAACCTGCCGCTGGATGAAAAACCGGGTGTCGCAAAAAACCTGGAAGATTGCAATGCAATCGCTGTCGAAGTTGCGGACGACGGACAAATGAAACAATATTATGTTTTTGGAGAACCGGAAACGAAAAAGAACAACAGATACGCGGACTTTGCATTTTCGCTATATGACGAAAATACGAATACATATGTGGTGAGAGTGTATGAAGGGCCTGGATATAAAAAGAGCCACGCAGGTTGGATAAAAGTGAATTAAGAAAATTTAAAAGATAAATGGCGAAGGTTACAATAGACGGACACATGATCGAAGTACCTGACGGAACAACGATCCTTCAGGCTGCTCGTATGCTTGTCGACAAAAATCCGGAGGTGGATGCGAAAGTCGCACCGCCTACCATGTGTTATTATTCCAAATTAAAAACAAGCGGCGGCTATTGCCGCACCTGCATCGTAAAAGTTACGAAAGGCTCTGAAAAAGATCCCCGCCCGATGCCAAAGCCGGTCGCTTCCTGCAGAACGAATGTAATGGACGGAATGGAAGTGGTAAACATCACTTCTCCAGAGGTACTCGAAGCAAGAAAAGGTGTGGTTGAATTCCTGCTCATCAATCACCCGCTCGATTGCCCGATCTGTGACCAGGCGGGAGAATGCCACTTACAGGACCTCGGCTATGAGCATGGTCTCGCAAAAACACGCTACGATTTCAAACGCAGAACATTCAACCTGATCGATATCGGTCCGTACATCAAGCTTCACATGACCCGCTGCATTATGTGCTTCCGTTGTGTAAAAGTGGCCGACCAGATCACCAACTTCCGTCATCATGGAATGATCTTCCGTGGCGATGCTTCCGAGATCAGCACGTATATCGAGAAAGTGATCGACAATGACTTTTCCGGAAATGTGATCGATGTCTGCCCTGTTGGTGCCCTCACCGACAGAACATTCCGTTTCAAAAGCCGTGTGTGGTTCACAAAGCCAATGGATGCACACCGTAATTGCACCAAATGCTGCGGTAAAGTTGCGATCTGGATGAAGGGGAATGATGTGCTGAGAGTAACAGCACGAAAAGATCAGTGGGGTGAAGCAACCGAATGGATCTGCAACGAATGCCGTTTTGAAAAGAAAGATGCAAAAGACTGGGTGATCGAAAAGCCGACACACATCGACCGCCATTCCGTGATCTCACAGAATCACTATGAAACCCTGGCACAACTCAAATTAGATATCGGTAAACAACAGAAGCAGATCGCTGGCAAAAAATAGAATATGACATTAACATTCATTATATACAAAGTCATCCTCGTCCTGGTCGTTTTCTCGATCACGCTCCTCGTCGCTACTTACAGCACGTATGCTGAACGTAAGATCGCAGCTTTTCTCCAGGATCGTGTAGGTCCGGATCGTGCAGGTCCTTTCGGAATTCTTCAGCCGCTCGCAGATGCTGTGAAGATGTTCATGAAAGAAGAAATGATCCCGAGCGTTTCGAACAAATCGCTTTTCATTATCGGACCCGGGATCTGTATGCTTACCGCCTGTATGACCGGAGCCGTCATTCCATGGGGGAAAGCAATTACAATTAACGGGACAAGCTATTCACTCCAGGTAACGGACGTAAATATCGGGATCCTTTATCTCTTCGGTGTTATTTCTCTCGGCGTATATGGAATTATGATCGGAGGCTGGGCTTCCAATAACAAATATTCTTTACTCGGTGCGATCCGTGCTTCTTCCCAGATGATCAGCTATGAAGTAGCAATGGGACTTTCGATCATTGCGCTGGTAATGACGACCGGAACACTTAGTCTCGGTGAAATTGCGGCACAGCAGGGCGCGGGAAAGCTCTGGGGCGTTTTTAATACACCAAGCATTAACTGGAACGTATTTTATCAGCCGCTGGGCTGCCTCATTTTCGTCATCTGCGCTTTCGCTGAAACAAACCGCGCTCCTTTTGACCTTCCGGAATGTGAAACAGAATTGGTAGGCGGGTATCACACAGAATACAGCTCTATGAAGCTTGGGTTATTCCTCTTCGCAGAATACATTAACATGTTTATCTCTTCTGCGGTGATCTCTACGTTTTACTTCGGCGGCTACAACATGCCATTCATCGGCCGCTGGGTGCATGATCCGAACTGGCTGGCGATCTGGGGATTTGTTTTTCTTTTTATGAAGATTGTCGGTTTCATTTTCTTCTTCATGTGGATCCGCTGGACATTGCCACGCTTCCGCTATGATCAGCTGATGAACCTGGGATGGAAGATACTGATCCCATTGTCTATTTTGAACCTGGTGATCACGGGTGCTGTTTGCATGCGCCACGAGATCGCCGCATATTTTGGAATGTAATTATTAAACACACAGTGCAGTTTTTCTATTGTGAACTGTCTGCTGTCAACTGAAAAAAAATGTCATTAACAAACAGATCGAAAGTTGTTGTAAAGAAGGAGATGAGTTTCATCGAGAGGATGTATCTGCCCGCTATCTTTAGCGGAATGATGATCACCATCAAGCACTTCTTCAGGAAACCCGCAACAATCAAATATCCGGAGCAGAAACGCGAATTCAGCGGAGTATACCGCGGACAGCATGTCCTGAAACGTGATGAGAACGGAGCAGAGCGATGCACCGCCTGCGGACTTTGTGCAGTTGCATGTCCTGCTGAAGCGATCACCATGATTGCAGCAGAGCGCAAGCCGGGAGAAGAGCATTTATACCGCGAAGAAAAATACGCGGCAAAATATGAGATCAATATGCTGCGCTGCATCTTCTGTGGCGACTGTGAAGAAGCCTGCCCGAAGGAAGCGATCTTTCTTACCGACAGGAAAGTGGATAGCCTGTACACCCGAAAAGAGCTTGTTTACGGTAAGAGCATTCTGGTAGAGCCCAAGGAGAGCCCTATCGATCTTTCCAAACGCCAGACGCCGGGCGTGAAGGAATTCAAAAAACACAATGAATATCAGCACAATCAAAAACACGATAACAACACCAAAATACAGACAGGCGAAGCGAAATCCACTACGCACCACTAGCAAGATCAATACACAGATATGCACATTACTCAATATTTATTCTACCTGCTGTCCTTCCTCGCGATCATGTTCGCGCTGATGGTGGTGTTTTCCAGGAATCCCGTACACAGCGTATTGTACCTGGTGCTTACATTTTTTGCAATTGCGGGACATTACGTGTTGCTCAACGCGCAATTCCTTGCCGCTGTTCACATCATCGTGTACGCCGGAGCGATCATGGTGCTTTTCCTTTTTGTGATCATGTTGCTGAATTTGAATAAAGAAACCGAACCGCATAAAAGCATTTGGCTGAAAGGCATGGCTGCTGTTGCTTCGGGCTCACTGCTGATCGTGCTTGTAGGCTCGCTGAAAAGCGCTGATGCACTGGGCACCGCCAGCAACGTGAATTCAAATATCGGGCTGATCGAGAATCTCGGCAAAACCTTATTTGGTGATTTCCTGCTTCCGTTCGAAGTGTCATCCATCCTGCTGCTCGCAGCAATGGTAGGCGCAGTAATGCTGGGCAAAAAGAGTATTAAATAAAACAGAGTTAATTGCAGAGAGCAACGTTTAACCTTTGACTTTTAACTTTTAAACTATAATTATGAGTGCAATCGAAACAATTCCAATGCAGTGGTACCTGATGCTGAGTACCGTTCTCTTCACGATCGGAGTATTAGGAGTGCTTTTCAGAAGGAACGCCATCATCATTTTTATGTCGGTGGAGCTGATGCTGAATGCCGTGAACCTATTGTTGGTAGCATTCTCCAGCTTTCTTTCGGATAGCAAAGGACAAGTGTTCGTGTTCTTCATTATGGCTGTCGCTGCTGCTGAAGTGGCCGTTGGGCTCGCGATCCTGATGATGGTGTACAGAAATACAAAATCATCGGACATTAATGTATTAAATAAACTAAAGTGGTAGAAACTGTCAGTTGGACCTCAACTAAAGACTAACGACTACAGACTCAAGACTAGAAAAGTATGATAAAATTAGTTGCCCTTGTTCCCCTTCTTCCCCTGATCGGATTTGTGATCATCGGACTATTCGGAAAAAAATTGTCTAAAGGCATTGTCGGAACGATCGGAAGCGGAGTGGTGCTCGGTGCATTTGCGATCGCACTCGGTATTTTCTTCGAATTATCCGGCCAGGCTCAGAAGTCAGTAACCATTGATCTTTTTTCCTGGATCTCCGCAGGAAAGCTTTCCGTTCCTTTCTCATTCCTCATTGATCCGCTTTCTTCATTGTTCCTGCTGATCATCACCGGCATCGGATTCCTGATCCACCTGTATTCGACTGGCTATATGAGCCACGATGAAGGCTTTCACCGTTTCTTCGCCTACCTCAACCTTTTTATTTTCTTCATGCTCCTGCTGGTGCTCGGCTCGAACTACCTGATCATGTTCGTTGGCTGGGAAGGTGTTGGATTATGTTCCTACCTGCTGATCGGGTTCTGGTTCAAAAATACTGCATACAATAACGCAGCAAAAAAAGCATTTGTGATGAACCGCATCGGTGACCTTGGTTTCCTGATGGGAATCATCCTCATTTTTGTAACGTTCGGAAGCATCGGCTATCACGATGTTTTTGAACAGGCAAAAAACATGGCAGGTGGCAATCCTACCATCACCGCAATTACGTTGTTATTGTTCATCGGCGCAATGGGAAAAAGTGCTCAGCTTCCGCTCTACACCTGGCTCCCTGATGCGATGGCAGGCCCTACACCGGTATCTGCGCTCATCCATGCTGCAACGATGGTTACCGCCGGTATCTACATGGTAGCCCGCTCCAACATTCTCTATACGCTTTCGCCGACATCGATGGAAATTGTTGCAGTGGTCGGAGCCTGTACAGCTTTGTTTGCAGCCAGTATCGGTCTTGCACAAAATGATATCAAAAAAGTACTCGCCTATTCTACCGTATCGCAGTTAGGATATATGTTCCTCGCTTTGGGTGTGGGAGCATATACGGGGGCTGTGTTCCACGTTATGACGCATGCGTTTTTCAAGGCGTTGCTGTTCCTCGGTGCAGGAAGCGTAATTCACGCCATGGGCGGAGAGCAGGATATCCGTAAAATGGGCGGACTTGGAAAGTATATTCCGGTCACACACATTACCTTTCTGCTTGGAACGCTCGCGATAGCAGGCTGTCCCCCGTTCTCCGGATTCTTCTCGAAAGATGAGATCCTGGCAAATGCATTTGAGCATAGCCCGCTGTTGTGGACGATCGGAATTACCACAGCTGCAATGACCACTTTTTATATGTTCCGGCTGTATTTCCTTACATTCAAAGGATCGTTCCGCGGTACACACGAACAGGAACATCACCTGCATGAATCACCGAAATCAATGACCATTCCGCTCATCGTGCTTGCCGTATTATCTGTTGTAGGTGGTTTTGTGGGCCTGCCGGCGATATTCGGAACGCATCACCTGCTGGAAGGATTCCTTGCACCGGTATTCGAAGATTCATCCTTCCGCCTTGTTCACCATCTTTCGGAGAATACCGAGCTCATGCTGATGACAGGAGCGGTAGTGGTGATGGCGGCATTCTGCTACTTCGCTTATGTCACTTATGTAAAGAACAAAACACTGCCCGATGAAGAAGGAGCTCCGCTCAAGCCGATGCACAAGCTCATCTACAACAAATATTGGGTGGATGAATTATATGAAAATGTTTTCACCAAGCCATTGAATATGCTTTCGCAATTCTTCCATAACCTGGTCGATAACCAGATCGTGGATGGAATCGTGAATGGTGTCGGAACAGCTGTAAACTGGACCGGGGGAGTGGTTCGTCTTGCACAAACCGGTAATATCGGGTTTTATGTTTTTGTGATGGTCATCAGCATCGTGCTGATCCTGTTCACACAGTTATTTTAAAGAAGGAATTTAGATTTTTCAGACCTATATGATCACATTATTACTGATATTTTTCCCCTTACTGGCCGCACTCCTGCTGCTATTTGTAAAAGGACCACAGGTAAAGAACATTGCGCTCGGTGCCGCGATCATCGAATTTGCGATCTCTGTTTTTGCAGCAACACAGTTCCATCACGATGCCACCACACAGTTTGAATGGCAGCATTCCTGGATCGCATCCCTGGGGATCAGCTTCCACGTTGGAATTGATGGGATCTCCATGCTGCTGGTGCTGCTGACCACCTTTCTTGTGCCGGTCATCATTCTTACTTCTTACCGGAACGAATACAAAAACCCATCGGTCTTCTATGCACTGATCCTCGCAATGCAAATGGCGCTGGTCGGCGTCTTTGTTTCACTCGACGGATTTCTATTCTATGTATTCTGGGAACTGGCGCTCATTCCGATTTACTTTATCTGTCTGCTCTGGGGCGGAGAGAACAGCGCACGCATCACCTTCAAGTTCTTCGTATACACGCTCGCGGGAAGCTTATTTATGCTCGGCGGACTGATCTATCTGTATCTTCACACTTCCTCGGCAGGTCACACATTTGACATCAGCGCCTTATACGCTGCGGGAAGAAGCATGGATGCGGTTCACCAGGGATATGTATTCTGGGCCATGTTTATCGCCTTCGCGATCAAAATGCCTGTTTTCCCTTTCCACACCTGGCAGCCGGATACCTATGTCACCGCTCCTGCACAGGGAACAATGATGCTTTCAGGGATCATGCTCAAAATGGGAACCTTCGGATTGATCCGCTGGCTGCTTCCGATAGCACCGCTTGGTGTTGCACACTTCGGGCATCTTGCAATCGCCTTATCGATATTCGGTGTCGTGTACGCATCGTGTATCGCCATTGTTCAAAAAGATTATAAGCGGCTCATTGCATATTCATCCATTGCGCACGTCGGACTGATCGCTGCCGGAATTCTTGCGATGAACATCCAGGGCGTTCAGGGCTCGATGATCCAGATGCTCAGCCATGGCGTAAATGTGGTTGGATTATTCTTCATCGCAGATCTTATTCAGAAAAGAACGAATACACGTGACATTGCTTCATTAGGCGGTATCCGCAACGTGAATCCGCAGTTTGCGGTCATGTTCCTGATCGTGTTGCTGGGAAGTGTTGCGCTTCCGCTGACAAATGGCTTTGTCGGTGAATTCCTTTTGCTGAACGGAGTTTACCAGCACAATGCCTGGATGGCAGGTTTCGCCGGACTTTCAGTGATTCTCGGAGCGGTGTATATGCTGCGCAGCTACCAGTCGGTCATGCTTGGAGAAACAAATTCGGTAACGGCATCATTCGCTGCATTAACCGGAAGTGAAAAAGCGGTATTGGTGATCATTTGCGCTGCGGTGATCATTTTCGGTGTGTTCCCGAAACCGCTTACAGATATTGTTGCACCCGCTGCTGATCAATTGGTGGAAAGCGTACAGGCAGCATTGGGAAAATAGATTTATGATTACACTCCTTAGCTTTAGCAGGGAGATTACACAAACAAACACTTCGCTTACGAAGGCTAACACGGTATGAAGGCATTAATATTACTTTCTTCTTTAGGTGTGATTGCACTGCTCGCTGAAATTTTCAATTTCAAAAAGTTGCTTTATCCACTTGTATTGCTTGGACTCATCACCACATTCATCCTGAATGTTTTCGACTGGGGAACAAACCGCACCTATTATGGAATGATGCAGTTTGATAACTATGCAGTTGCTTTCACCGGCGTGATCCTCGTTATCGCATTCCTCTGGTTCCTCATGGCCGAAGGGTTCTTCAAGGAAGAATCCAGTCTCACGGACCATTTCGCACTGGTTTTATTTGCGCTCACCGGTGCGGTGATGATGGTTTCCTATAAGAACATGGCAATGCTTTTCCTGGGCATCGAGATCCTTTCTATCCCGATGTATATTCTTGCCGGAAGCGCCAAAACCGATGTTGCTTCCAATGAATCTGCATTCAAATACCTCATCATGGGCGCTTTTGCAACAGGTTTTCTCCTGTTCGGCATTGCTCTTATATACGGGGCAACCGGCTCTTTCGACCTGACTGAAATTTCAACAATGGTTGCTTCCAATGCCGGCGCGTTGCAACCGATCTTCTATGTCGGGGTATTATTGATGCTGGTCGGGATGGCGTTCAAAGTATCCGCGGTTCCGTTCCACTTCTGGGCTCCGGACGTATACCAGGGCGCACCTACCGTTATTACCGCTTTCATGGCGACTATCGTGAAAACCGCAGCCTTCGCAGCGTTCCTGCGATTATTCTACGGAACCTTCATGCCGGTCGGCGGAAAATGGATGCATGTGGTTTGGGTGATGGCGGCATTAACGCTGCTTGTCGGAAACATCACGGCAGTTCTGCAGACGAGCACCAAACGTATGCTGGCCTATTCATCGGTTGCTCATGCGGGATATATGCTGCTGGCGCTGCTGGCCGGAAACACCT
This sequence comes from Bacteroidia bacterium, assembly GCA_045805205.1. GTDB lineage: Bacteria > Bacteroidota > Bacteroidia > 2-12-FULL-35-15 > 2-12-FULL-35-15 > 2-12-FULL-35-15. The sequence goes on from JBJMLR010000011.1 coordinate 295,725, forward strand.
ATTCATCCAGCGCCATCCTTTTTTATACGGCTGCATATTCCGTTGGCTCTATTGCAACATTCTGTATCATCAACATTGTTGCAAATGCACGCACAGTCGACTCCGTGGATTCTTTCAACGGACTTGGCAAAACCAATCCCCTGCTTGCATTTGTGATGACCGTTGCATTGCTTTCACTGGCTGGTATTCCTCCAACCGCCGGCTTCTTTGCAAAGTATTACATCTTTACTTCCGCATTCATGGCGGGAAATCCGGGACTGGTTTGCATTGCGATCATCGCTTCATTGATCGGTGTGTATTATTATTTCCGCCTCATCATTGCGATGTATTTCCGCGAAAGCACAGAACCTGCTATTGAAGTAGAGAGCAATCACAAAATGCTGCTCATCTTCGTCGCGATCGTTACCATTGCAATGGGCCTCTTCCCGGATTGCATCATCCGTTTGCTGTAAAACTCATTAGTCGTATTCAAGCCCCGGGGACCAGCTTCGGGGCTTTTATTTTCTAAATACTATCTTTGCTAAGATGATCTCCATGATTCTCTGCGAAAGCCTCCGCGATCTCTGCGGTTAGATTTTTAGTTGTGCTCAGCATAAAAGCTACAACCTTTGCGGTTAAATTTCATTTTCTAAATCTTGCCATGATGATCTCCGTGGTTCTCTGTGAGACCTCCGCGATCTCTGCGGTTAGATTTTAGTTGTCCTCAGCAGGCAAACTCTGCAATCCCTGCGGTTAAACTTATTTTCTAAATACTATCTTTGTTAGAATGATCTCCGTGGCTTTCGGGAAAGCCTCTGCGATTATAATTTATTTTTAAACAGTACGTAAACCTCCGTGTTCTCTGCGATGTCTCCGTGAACTCTGTGGTTAAACTTTATTTTCATGCTATGAAATTCAAAGCTCCATCCCTCATCGTCCAGATCTTTGCCGGCATGCTCCTCGGTATTCTCGTCGGGCACTTCTGGTCCGGCGTCGCTCCGGGTTTCCACATCCTGAGCGATATCTTTATGCGGCTGATCAAGATGGTGATTGCGCCTTTGGTTTTTTGCGTCCTGGTAGTTGGTATTGCCAAAGTAGGTGATTTTAAGTCCGTTGGCCGGATTGGAATCAAAACGCTCCTGTATTTTACCGTGCTCGCAGTGGTTTCTTTGTTATTAGGACTTGTTCTGGTTGATCTCTTCCAGCCAGGTAAAAACATGGTGCTGACCTTGCCGCCGGCAGGTGCCGAAACCGGAATGGAAGCCGCCAAAGGCTTTGACGCTAAAACATTTGTTGAGCATGTGATCCCATCCAGCATTGTCGATGCAATGTCAAAAAATGAGATCCTTCCTATCGTGATCTTCGCAATGTTCTTCGGCGTTGCTGTTGCAGCGATCGGTCAGAAAGGAAAGATCGTTGTCGAGTTTTTTGATTCGGTTTCACATGTCATGTTCAAAGTCACCAATTATGTGATGGCTTTTGCGCCTTTCGGCGTATTCGGCGCTATTGCTGCCGTCGTTGCAAATCAGGGAATCGATGTGCTGAAAGGATATCTCTATCTCATCGGTGAATTTTATCTCGGATTGCTGCTGTTTATTTTCGTTATCCTCTTTGTCATCTGCACTGTAATTCGCGTAAAATTCTTTTCACTGCTTGCACATATAAAGGAACCTGTCCTCCTGGCATTCAACACTGCAAGCTCGGAAGCTGCCATGCCGAAAACAATAGAATCCCTTGAACGCTTTGGTTGTGGCAATAGAATTGTGAGTTTTGTGTTGCCCTTAGGATACTCGTTTAATCTGGATGGCTCAATGATGTACATGACTTTCGGAACAGTGTTTATCGCACAGGCTTACGGAATTGAAATGTCTGTTAGCAAACAGATCACCATGCTGCTTATTTTATTGCTCACCAGTAAGGGGATGGCCGGAATTCCGCGTGCATCCCTGGTTGTGATCGCCGGAATGCTTGCTTACTTTGAGATCCCCGCTGAAGGAATGCTGCTTTTGCTTGGGATCGACCAGGTGCTGGACATGGGCCGCGCAGCTACAAATGTGGTCGGTAACGCAGTCGCAACCGCAGTAATTTCCCGCTGGGAAGGAGAATTGAGTATACCGCTGCCGGACAGCGATAAAGTGCATCTGTAATTTCGGTGTATCCGATCGCTCCGATTCGTAATTCGTTCAAATTCGTATTTTTTTGTGATAGAATTCTTAAAACAGCTTACCGATCCTGAATCCATCATCAATTATGGTGGACTTGCCCTCCTGCTGTTTGTTATTTTTGCCGAAACCGGATTGTTGATCGGCTTTTTTCTTCCCGGTGATTCCCTTGTTTTTATTTCGGGGATGATCTGCGTTTCAAAACCCGATATTCTTAGCGTTAGCCTTCCGGTTCTTATTATTTTGCTGGCATCGGCAGCTATTTTGGGAAATATAACAGGCTATTGGTTTGGAAGGAAGGTCGGCACGCCGCTCTTTGAAAGAAAAGATTCGCTCATTTTTAAAAAGAAATACCTGGAAGTGACCCGGGAGTTCTATAATAAAAATGGCGGCAAAACATTGATCGTTGGCCGCTTTCTGCCCATCATCAGAACCTTTGCGCCTATTCTTGCAGGTGTGATCCGCATCGATGCCTGGAAGTTTATGGTTTATAATATCGCCGGCGCTTTTGCCTGGATCGGAGCGCTCTGCTCCGTCGGCTATTATCTCGGAACTTATCAATGGGTGCAGAAGCATATCGGCTATATTGTGATCGCCCTGATCGTGATCACCGCAATCCCTGTGATTACAACATTTATCAGGGAAAAACGACAAAAGCCCGGTGGATAACTCTCCTAATTCGTAAGTTTGCAGAAAAATCACAGAGGTGTTTAGCAGCGTATTGGAATTTCTGGGGCATCTGACCAACGAGAACTATATTCTCCATTGGGGAAGTGTGCTCATCATGGCTGCCATCGTTTTTGCCGAATGCTCTTTCCTGATCGGCGTTTTCATGCCCGGTAACGCCCTGATCTTTATTGCCGGGGCTGCCTGTGCCTTCCAGCCCGATTTGCTTGGGGTAAGTCTCCCGGAATTGATCCTCATCCTTAGCTTCGGAGCTTGGTTTGGCTATTTTATTGGCTACTGGTGGGGCTACAAAAAGCTCGGTCCTGCCTGGCTCAAGGAAAATACACGTGTTTTCTTCTTTAAGAAAAAATACGTCGATGGTACGATCCGCTTTTACGATGATCACGGTGGAAAAACGCTTATCATCGCCCGTTTTCTGCCGGTTGCTCGGACGTTCGCGCCCATAATAGCGGGAATGATCCAGATGAATTATCGGAAATATGTCTTTTACAATATCGCCGGAGCCATTATCTGGTGCAGTTCGCTGGCTTGTACCGGCTATTTTTTTGGCGACAATGCCTGGGTCCAGGATAATTATGCAGTAGCCATTATTGCATTGATAATCATAGCGGTAAGCTCTATACTGGTGAAAGCTAAGGTCTTTTCCCGCCACTGAAGGTCCTCGCCATTTAATGGGATTTTCCGCCTGTTAAGGCATAAATTCAGCCATTTAATAAAACGGCATTTTTCATAACAATTTTTTAGTGTAATTCGCGGTTATTCATCTGGTTTTTAAAGGACCCTGAACCTATGCAAAAACAACGTTTTCCTAAAGTTAAAAATTTTTACATTCCAATTAGATTTAGTATGTTTGGTGCCCTGATAACAAAAATTGTCAGACATCAGGAAAAAATACTCTTCAAAATCTGCATGTATTAGATTATTAAAGTAAAAAAATCCATTGACCTGCTTCGGAGAAGCAAAAAGTGTCCAAAAGTATCTAACTAAAAACAAATCCATTGACCTGCTTCGGAGAAGCAAAATGTGTTCAAAGTATCTAACTAAAAATATATCCATTGACTTGCTTCGGAGAAGCAAAATGTGTTCAAAGTATCTAACTAAAAATATAACCATTGACTTGCTTCGGAGAAGCAAAATGTGTTCAACAGAAATATGTCCAAAGTGTCCACATCTAACCTAAAAAAACAATAAATCACAAACCAAAATCAAACAATATGAGTAATCAAAAATCAACATCGGGCGGATTTACCTTTATGACCGCACTTTTAGCAATTGTGATCGCTATTGCGATTGGGATCATTATTTACATGTTCGTGCTGGGAGCACCAGGAAACTTCGACGCAGAAGGACATCCAAAGCAAGGAAATTACCTTGGTATGATGCACGCCGGTGGATTTATCGTACCGATCCTCATGGCGATCTTTATGATCATCGTTACATTTTCATTGGAGCGACTGATTACCATCTCTAAAGCAAAAGGAAAAGGAAAATCCGATGAGTTTCTTCGCAATATCAAGTCGATGCTGTCTGCCGGACAATATGAAGAAGCAATTGCAGCCTGCGACAGACAAAAAGGTTCACTTGCGAACGTAGTTCGTGCGGGGATCGAAAAGCTCCAGGGAGTTAAGAACGACGGTTCTATGAACAGCGAAGATAAGATCGAAGCCGTTCAGAAAGAGCTCGAAGAAGCGACTTCTCTTGAGTTACCGATGCTGTCTAAGAATCTTTCTATCATCTCTACCTGTGCTACCATTGCTACCCTTTGGGGACTGATCGGAACGGTATTGGGTATGATCCGTTCCTTTGCCGCGATGTCTGCTGCAGGTTCTCCTGATACAGCTGCTCTTGCAACCGGTATCTCTGAAGCGCTTATCAATACAGCTATCGGTATCATCGGTTCGGTGGTGGGTATCATCATGTATAACTATTTCTCCAGCCGTGTGGATGCAATCACCCACAGCATGGATGAAGCAGGATATAGCTTGCTGCACACACTGAAGACAGGGAACTAATCATTTCGTTTCGTAATTTATTACGATCCGATATTTGTATTAATAAGAGTTTAATTTAAAAACACAATATGGCTGAAGTACAATCATCCAAAGGCAGCCCTTCATTGGATATGACCCCAATGGTGGATCTTGCTTTCCTTCTGGTTACCTTCTTCATGCTTACAGCTACTTCCAGGGTTACGGAACCGGTGGTTGTGGATACTCCTTCATCTACGGCGGATAAGTTATTGCCTAAGAATGTGATCCTCGTCTCCATCGATAAAGACGGCAATGCCTTCTTTAACATCAATAATTACGATGTTCGCACCAAGACCCTCCAGAGAATGGCGGCCCAGTACAATGTCCAGTTCACTGAAAAAGACATTCAGACTTTCGGTGGAATGACCAGTATCGGTGTACCAATATCGGGTCTCAAGAAGTATATCGAAATGGAAGATCCGCAGCGCCTGGTAACAAAATATCCGGGTGGAATTCCGCATGATTCATTACACAATGAACTCGCGAACTGGATCAAATTCGGAAGAACGGAAGCGGCGCTGCAGGCAAGAGCTGAGCAGACAAAAGCAGAACAGCTTGGAAGAGAATTTAAATATGAACCGTTGCGCTTCGCGATCAAAGCAGATGCACAAACTAACTACATCGCGGTAAAAGACATTATCAAAGTGTTTACCGATATGGAGATCTACCGGTTCAACCTGATCACCGACCTTGAACAAGGGCCGGAAGCAAAAAAGGAATAAAAATTTAAAAATCGGTTATGGAATCGGGTAATGCACTGCATCTTACACCCGGTTCTGCCGGACAAAACATTTAAAAGAAAATAAAATGGCAGAAGTAAATACCGGTGATGGTGGCGGCGGGAAACACGCAAAAAAGCGCGCCAAGAGATCATCGACAAGAATAGACATGACGCCAATGGTCGACCTGGCGTTCCTGCTCCTGACATTTTTCGTTTTGACATCCACATTTGCCAAACCGAAAACAATGGAGATCAATTACCCGGCTAAGTTGCCACCGACAATGAAGCCGCCAAAGATCAATAATGCGATCACGTTCCTGCTTACCAAGGATGATGGTTTATATTATTATGAGGGAGAGTTCTTTGCAGACGGGATTCCGAATCCCAAAGGAGAGCCGAATACCGTGCTCAAGAAAGTAGACTATTCAGCAGAGGGTTTACATAAGCTTCTGTTGGAGAAAAATGATCCGACAATTAAGCAGATCAATGATCTTACAGCGAAGCTGAAAAGCAAGGAAATAGTAGACAGCGTTTACAAAAAGGAAGTCACTAAAGTAAAAGGTGATGAAAAAGCGCTTACCGTTTTGATCAAAGCTGATGATGGTGCGATCTATAAGAATGTGATCGATATCGTTGACGAGCTGAATATTTGCAACATCGGAAAGTATGCAGTGGTCGATATGGGGCAAAAAGAACTGGATCTGCTAAAAGCAACAGCTAAGTAAAAAATTACACCGGGCGAATGTCCGGAAAAATAAAAAAAAGATGGCACAATCATCATTATTCAATAACTGGGACAGCGTTGTTGCGCCTGTGCGCAACGATATCGTCTTTGAGGACCGTAACAAGTCCTATGGCGCCTACGAGCTTCGCAGGAACCATAACCGCAGTGTTGCATTTGCACTGCTGATCACAGCCGCAACGTTTCTGTTCGCTGTGAGCCTTCCGGCGATCATTGACTGGATCAAGAATCGCACGCAGGATGTAGAAGTACCGATGGACAATACGCCCATCGACCTTACACCTCCGCCACCAATCGATGAAACCGAACCACCGCCACCTCCGCCACCACCACCACCGGTGATGGAGACCGTGAAATTCGTTCCACCGGTAGTTACTAACGAAGAAGTCCACGACGAGCCGCCACCAGTGCAGGATGAGGAAACTCCGCAGATCAGTACCGTAACGCAGGAAGGAAGCGGCGATGAAGAGATCGTTGTTCCCGAAGATACCGGTCCTGGTGTTGTTGAGCCTACCGTTGAAGCACCGCTTGCCTTCGTTGAGCAGATGCCGACATTCCCGGGCGGAGAAGCTGCCATGATGAAATTCATCCAGCAGAACGTTTCTTATCCGCAGATGGAAAAAGAAAGCCAGATCCAGGGGACATGCTACGTTACCTTCGTTGTTGAGAAGGACGGAAGTATCACGGATGTAAAAGTGCTGAGAGGTGTTTCCGGCGGACCGGGTTGCGATAAAGAAGCGATCCGTGTCGTAAAATCAATGCCGGCATGGAAAGCAGGAAAGCAGAACGGTCGTGAGGTACGTGTACAGTTCAACCTGCCGATCAAGTTTACGCTACGATAACATTACGGTCGGCTTCAGCCGATAGAATCAAAACAGTAATTTCGCTTGGATAAGATCCGCTATTATTCGAATTTTTTTATGATAGCCGTTTATTTCAGCCTGGGATTACTGTTTTTTTTTACTGATATCGCCGAACAGACCTTTCCGGATTACAGAAAGGAATTGGGCTGCACGATGATCGTTTACGCCGGGATCCGGACGTTTATGGTGATCAGGAAACACAAAAGGGAAAAAGGAGAATGAGCTTCAGAACAGCATTCCGGAATTCATGGAATAAACTAAGGTTTTACCTTAGTTTTTTGCTTTTAGCTTTCTACCTTTTTATCGGCGGCACGTTCCTTTTTACAAACACCTGGGGCGATCTTATTCCGAAAGGCCGCGCGCTGATCGGTATCGTGCTGGTTGCATTTGGCATTCTCCGATTTTTTGTTGCGTACCGGAGATATATTAATAAATTAGCCCGCCTGAATCCGTCCCCGTCAACAAAAGAAGAAGAAAATGCAAATGCGGAATCTTAATTTCAGAAAATGGCTCCCGGTTATGATCATCGCGTCATCAACCGTCCTATACCGTTGCGGGAATGAAAAGCCGGAACCAACGGATACTCCAACCTCCGGGGAAGTAAATGTCGTAGTAGACGAAAGCTTCAAAAAATTATTTGATAATCAGAAGTTTACATTTGAAAGTATCTATAAGAACGCCCAGATCCACATCTCCTATCTTCCTGAAAACGAAGGTCTTGAAAAAATGATCAATGATTCCTGCAAGGTGGTAGTGATGTGCCGCGATCTTACAGAATCGGAGCGAAAGTCTTTCGAAGCCAAGAATATATTCCCGATCTCAACGAAAATAGCGGAAGATGCGATTGTATTGCTTGTAAACCCTGAAAACACTGATTCTGTTCTCACCATCGACCAGGTTAAGTCCATTCTTACAGGCAAAGACTCTCTTTGGTCGCAGATTAACAAAGGAGCTGACAAAGCCGGGATCAAAGTTGTATTTGATAACGCCGGGTCCGCAAATGCCCGGTACATGAAAGATACGCTGTTGAAAGGGAAAGATTTCAGCTCCAACGTTTTCGCGGTTAAATCCAATCCGGAAGTGGTACAGTATGTTAGTGAGCACAAGAATGCCATAGGCTTCCTCAGCGTTAACTGGATCAGCGATATTGACGATTCCCTGACGACGAACACACTGAAGAAAGTAAAAATGGTGGGGATCGCCCGGGATAGCGCTTCCGATGCGTTCAAACCTTACCAGGCTTACATTAAAACAAAAGAGTATCCATTTACCCGCAACGTATACATGATCAACCGCCAGACAAGAGCCGGTCTTGGTATGGGATTTGTATCTTTCGTGGCCGGAGATAAAGGACAGCTCATAATCCTGAAATCTGGCCTGGTTCCTGCAGTGGCACCCGTAAGACTGGTAGAAGTAAATATAGAATAATCCAAAATTATGAAATAGCCATGTCGTTCGAAAAAAGATAACATGTGGCGTATTCCGAATACAAAAAGAATATAAAATAAATATGAAGACAACTAAATTAATGATCGCGTTATTGATGACTGGTTCTTCAGTCGTTGCACAAACACTCCAGGATGCGATCAAGCTTACCACAAATGAACAGTTCGAATCTGCCGAAGCAATGTTCAAGACGTTAGTGAATCAGCAGCCGAATAATGGAGATATCTATTTCTATTCCGGAGAAAACTATTTCAAGAATGATAACACGGAAATGGCCGGCCAGATGTACCAGAAAGGTGCAGAAGTTAATGCTACCAATCCGCTTCCTTATGTTGGCCTGGGAAAAATACAATGGTACAAGGGACAGACTGCAGAAGCAAAAGCAAACTTCTTTAAAGCAACCACACTTGGCGCAGGTAAGAATGCAGCGGTTCTCAAAAGGATCGCGGAAGTATACATCGACGCACCCACAAAAAACCTCACCGACGCATTTACTTTGCTGGCACAGGCTTCCAAGCTTGACCCGAAAGATCCCGAAGCATACATTCTGACAGGCGATGCTTTCCTGGAACAGAACAACGGAACCAAAGCAATCGAGCAATACGAAAAAGCAACCTCCCTGAATCCCAAGGATATCATCGGGATCCTCCGCACCGGGCAGCTTTGGGCACGTGCGAAAAACTATAATCTCGCACTGGATGTTTACAGAAAAGCAAAAGGCATCGATTCAACATTCGCTCCTGCATTCCGTGAAGCAGCCGACATCTATATCAAAGCAGGCAAATACGGTGAAGCTGCCTACAACATGAAAAAATACCTTCAGCTCAACAATGATTGCACTGCAAAGAGCAAATATTCCGGAGTGCTTAACCAGGCCAGGATGTACAAAGAATCGATCGAAGAAGGTAAAGAGGCGTTAAAGTGCGCTCCCGTAAATCCATTTACATATCGTTACCTTGCTTACAGCATGTACGAAACCGGTGATTACCCGGGAGGAATGGAAAACATCACGAACGCCTTCACGAATATTCCTTCTGATAAGATCATTCCCCTGGATTATGAATACAGAGCAAAGCTATTATCTAAAACAGGTAAAGATTCACTGGCGATCCTTGATTTCAAAAAGGCAATGGAGCTGCAGCCTGACAGGACAGAGCTCTTCGGAGATCTTGCAAACGCATACATTAAAATGAAGAAATACCCGGAAGCGATCGATGCATATAAAGCTAAAATGGCGAAGAATACCAAGCCAAGCGCAAACGATGAGTTCGGGATCCTGAGAGCCTATTATTATTCAAAAGATTTTAATAATGCCGATTCCTCCGCATCCCATTTTATCGCTTTGCAGCCTGATATGACCACCGGTTATCTCTGGAAAGCGAAGATCGCAGTGCAGATGGATCCGAAGAACGAGAAGTGGCTCGCAAAACCATTGTATGAGACCTACCTCAGTAAAGTAAAGCCGGAAGATACCGAGAAGAATAAAAAAGATCTGATCGACGCATATAATTACCTGGCAGCATACTACGCGGACGCTGCACGTAAGGATTGCCCGAATGTAAAGATGTATATGCAAAAGATCCTTGACCTGGATCCTGCAAATGCACAAGCGAAGAAGGTGATCGGCGGACTGAAGTGCTAAACAGATAACGTAATAAAGCTGAAATAAAAAAGCCATCCTTTTTGGATGGCTTTTTTTATGATATAAGCATGATCATTTTGAGTGCCCGGTGCCGGAGCAGCGTATTGTAATGCCTGCTTCCTATGCGTCTTTCTTCACCTCATCTTCTATCCGCTTGAGGTGAAGCTCTTTTGGCGGAGCAATGATCAGCGGAACGGTTTCAACTGTTACCGAGCTGGTATCGAGCCCGAATGCTTTTTCTTCCGATAAGCTCATGTGTTTCAGCAATCCGTAAATATCCAGGATCAGCTTTTCATAGAAAGGTAATTCATTCTCATACGACAGGAACTTTTCGATCACGATGAAACGGAAATCACCGATAATATTGTTCTTCATCAGGGATTTATACCGGCTGGTGATGTCTACTTCCTTGTTGCGCACCATATCTTCAACCACACGGCGGAACATCAGGTTGATCTTCGGTGCGACGCGGAATCCCAGTCGAAAATCGATCCGGATCACATCGTCGTGAATGAATTCACATACTTTATATTCCATCCGGTAAGGTTCATCCACTACATCGACATGCACGAACCAGTAGATATCGGCCCGTTTTGGCTGCTTTTGCATAATGGAATAAATGATCTTTGATTCGATCTCTTCGCGATTATCCGCACTGGTAAGGTAAACGAGGTGCGTTGCATACTTGGGAACCGAAAGATCCCGGCTGAGATCTTCGAGCACAGGTAAATAACTCTCCAATCGCACAAATTCCACGTACCGGTTGCGGATCTTTCGCGCAAAGTACCACACCAGCATTACCGTTATCAGGATTGATGCGATCAAAAGCGTGATCCAGCCGCCATGGGTAAATTTATTGAGGTTCGCGACAAGAAAAGAGGACTCGATGGTGATGTATACAAGAAAGCACATCGCGGCAAACACCGGATTGTAGCGCTTGATCATCATATAATAGGTTAGCAGGGTCGTGGTCATGATCATCGTAAGGACAATCGCAAGACCGTAAGCAGCTTCCATTCCGGAGGATTCTTCAAAATACAGCACAACGCCGATACACCCCGCCAGCAGCATCCAGTTTACCGATGGAATGTAAAGTTGTCCTTTGAGCATGGTTGGATATTTAACCTTTACTTTCGGCCAGAAGTTCAGTCGGATGGCTTCGTTGATAAGAGTGAAGGAACCGCTGATCAGCGCCTGGCTGGCAACAATTGCCGCAACAGTTGCAATAGCGATACCGATCGGGACGAACCACTGCGGCATAATAGAGTAAAATGGGTTTGCGCCATCCAGCTTTTCGCCTTCATGTGCGATGAGCCATGCACCCTGTCCGAAGTAGTTCAGAACAAGCGCTGTTTTAACGAAGATCCAGCTGATCCTGATATTGGCCCTTCCGCAGTGCCCGAGGTCGGAATACAATGCCTCCGCACCGGTAGTACAGAGAAACACGGCGCCGAGCACTACGAATCCCCCGGGATGATTAAAAAGAAGCACATACGCATGGTAAGGATTGATCGCTTCCATCACTGCGAAATGATGGCTAAGCTGGGCAATTCCAAGCACGGTGAGCATGAGGAACCAGACGAGCATCGCTGGACCGAAGAAGCGGCCTATGAATTTTGTTCCGAACTGCTGGATCATGAACAACGCGATCAGGATGATGATAACAATAGGTACGGTACGGATAGTAGGACTTAGGGCTCGTAACCCTTCTACCGCTGAAGCTACGGAGATAGGAGGAGTGATGATCCCGTCGGCAAGCAGCGTACTTCCTCCGATGATAGCAGGCAACAGCAGCCAGCGGATCTTTGCTCTTCTTACAAGCGCATACAATGAGAAGATCCCGCCTTCACCCTTGTTATCGGCGCGGAGTGTTAGTACTACATATTTTAAGGTGGTCTGAAGCGTCAGTGTCCAGAAGATGCAGGAAAGTCCGCCCATTACTGTTTCACTGTCGATCGGTTTATCGCCGACGATCGCCTTTAATACGTAAAGCGGAGATGTACCAATATCTCCGAAGATGATCCCTAAAGTTACAAGAAGTCCGGCAGCGGATAAACGGTGGTAATGATGATGATCTTTGCCCATTGGGAGCTAAAAAATGTCGTGCTTTTAGTTGAAGGCAAAATTACAAATAAATAAGCCATATGGGTACGGGAAATTCGACAAATAACGCTTGTGTTTACATGGAATGACAGAAACTGTGTTCCAAATTCCGTAAGAAGATGCATAAATCAACGTAAAACGTCCGCCGGGCCAAAAAGGCCGTAATTCTTTATAAAATCTTTATATCCTGTACTGATAGTTTGATACTTTATTTATAAGGGACCGGCTACCTTTGTGTCATCATTCGTGATGTACATGAAAACGATCAGGTTAAGTAAAACAGGCAAGGCGAAACAATACATCATCAGCTTTGCGGTGATCATTGCCACAGCTGTAATCTGTTCTCTCCTTTCCGCATTTATTGAGTACCGGGTGGTGGCTCTTTTATTACTGGTAGTGGTTTCGCTGATAGCGATGTTCTTTGACATCCTGCCGGTTCTGCTCTCGGCCTTCCTGAGCGCTTTGGTGTGGAACTTCTTTTTTATCCCGCCGAAATTTACGTTCACCATCGGGAGCACCGAAGATGCGTTGATGTTCATCATGTATTTTTTTATCGCCATGGTGAATGCTGTGCTTACGCACAAGATCAGGACGATGGAAAAAGAAGCGAGCAGGAGACAGGAAAAGGAAAACACATTGAGGCTTTATAATACATTGCTGAACTCATTGTCGCATGAACTAAGAACGCCCATATCGACGATCATTGGTGCGGCCGACAATCTGCAGGAAAACAGTGTTAAGCTTTCTGAAAAACACAAGGCAGAGCTGGTATCCGAAATTTCCAAGGCATCACTGAGATTGAACCGGCAGGTAGAGAACCTGCTGAATATGTCCCGGCTGGAATCCGGTGTGATCAAACCAAAGAAGGATTGGTCCGATGTAAACGAATTGGTTTATGATGCGGTGCACAATCTGCAGGAAAATAGTAAGGTCGCTCAGCAAATCAGCATCAATATCGATCCCGAGATCCCGCTGTTTAAAATCGACAAAGTGATGATCGGGCAGATCGTGAACAACCTGCTATATAATGCGATCCTTTATACGCCGGAAAATAGCATCATTGAGATCACAGCAGCTTGTCACATCGATGTATTACAGATCATTGTTGAAGATAACGGAAAGGGCTTTCCGCCTGAGGAGATTGAAAAGGTCTTTGAAAAATTCTATCGTCTGACACATTCTAAAGTGGGAGGGACCGGGCTGGGACTATCAATCGTCAGAGGATTTGCAGAGGCGCATGATGGCTCCGTTCGCCTGGAGAATAAGAAAGAAGGCGGAGCAAAATTTACAATAGAGATTCCCGCTGAAACATCTTACATAAAAAACCTGAAAAATGAATAGTGCGGAAATACTTATCATAGACGATGAAGATCAGATCAGGAAGCTGCTGGAGATCACGCTGCAGAGCAATGATTACAAAGTTGCACAAGCAGAAACGGCACAGAAAGGTTTGATCATGGCGGCGAACCATCCTCCGGACCTGATCCTTCTCGACCTCGGTTTGCCGGATGAAAGCGGCCAGTCGGTGCTGCAGAAGCTGCGGGAGTGGTACAATAAGCCGGTCATCATCATCTCGGTATTGAGCAGCGAGGAGGAGATCATAAAGGCGCTCGACAATGGTGCAAACGACTACCTGGTGAAGCCGTTCAGGACTGGCGAGCTGCTGGCAAGGATCCGTTCGGCACTGAGAGGCGGATCCCAGCTGGATAAAGATGCTGTCATTCAGTATGATGATTTGCAGCTTGATCTTTCCCTGAGAGTGGTTAAGAAAGGAAATGAATTGATCAGGCTAACGGCAACTGAATATAATTTGTTCATCCTGTTTGCAAAAAACCCGGGCAGGGTATTGACGCATCACTATCTGTTACGTGAGGTATGGGGCCCGGGCTATATTAATCAGTCACAATACTTAAGAGTGTTCATCGCGCAACTGCGGAAAAAAATCGAGAATGATCCGAACAGGCCTTCGCTCCTGGTTACAGAGTCGGGGATCGGATATCGTTTCGTAGCAAAAGAATAATCCAAACACATATAATTTTTAATTATGGCATCGAACTCAATTCATTCGAACAGGATAACTATTGCCTCATTGCTGGTAGCATTGGGAATCATTTATGGTGATATCGGAACTTCACCGCTTTATGTGCTCAAAGCAATTGTTGGCGAACGGGCGATCGATGAAACACTTGTCTTCGGTGGTGTTTCCTGTATCTTCTGGACCTTGGTGATCCAAACCTCGGTCAAATACATCTGGCTGACGTTGAAAGCAGATAATGAAGGAGAAGGAGGAATATTCTCCTTGTATGCGCTGGTCAGAAGGTATGGAAAGAAGCTGGTGATCCCGACTATTCTCGGCGCCACCACCTTACTGGCAGATGGAATCATCACACCGCCGATCTCAGTTGCCTCAGCGATAGAAGGGCTGGACATGATCATTCCCGGAATTCCGACAGTTCCGATTGTCGTGGTGATCCTTTCATTTTTGTTCTTCTTTCAACGTTTCGGAACACAAAAAGTGGGAAGCGTGTTCGGTCCGGTAATGCTCATCTGGTTCAGTATGCTGTTTGTACTTGGCATATCGGAGATCGTTCATTACCCCTCGGTTCTGAAAGCCTTTAATCCTTATTATGCGTATGAGCTTCTCGCAAAATACCCTAAAGGGTTTTGGTTGCTGGGTGCTGTATTCCTTGCTACTACAGGTGCGGAGGCTTTATATTCCGATCTCGGACATTGCGGGAGAAAGAACATCCGCATCAGCTGGATCTTTGTCAAGGTATGCCTGATGGCGAATTACGCGGGGCAGGCGGCCTGGATCCTGCACCAGGGACAAGGAAATTTGAACGGACGAAATCCGTTCTTTGAAATGATGCCTTCCTGGTTCCTCGTAACCGGGATCATAATTGCCACGCTCGCGACAATAATCGCCTCACAGGCCTTGATCAGCGGATCTTATACACTGATCAGCGAAGCGATGAACCTGAATTTCTGGCCGAGGGTAACTGTTCGCCAACCGAGTGATCTGAAAGGGCAGATCTATATTCCAAGCGTGAACATAATTCTTTGGTTCGGCTGTATACTGATGATACTTTATTTTCAAACGTCGACGCACATGGAAGCTGCATACGGCTTTTCCATAACGATCGCAATGATGATGACGACCATTCTGCTCAGCTATTTTCTCATTTACAGGTTGAAATGGAACAAGATTTTTGTGTTCGCGGTTCTTTTGTTATTTGCAGTTACGGAGCTTTCTTTTTTCGTTGCGAACGTCGCGAAGATCAAGGAACGCTGGATGTTCCTGTTCTTTGAGCTGTTCATTTTTATGACGATGTATGTCTGGTATCATGCCCGGAAGATCAATAACAAATTCACGAAGTTCACGGAGCTTGGAAAGTACGCCCCGCAGATACGGGAGCTGAGTGAAGATGATGCGATCCCGAAGTTCTCAACGCACCTGATCTATCTGACCAAAGCAAACAACCGGAGTGAAATCGAGGAGAAGATCATTCATTCCATTTTTTCCAAGAAGCCAAAACGTGCGGACGTATATTGGTTTGTACATGTTCACAGGACCGAAACGCCTTACACCCTGAGCTATAACGTGAATGAGCTGATCGATGATAAAGTGATCAAGGTGAACATAAAGGTTGGATTTCGCATTCAGCCGAAGACAGAGCTGTATTTCAAAAAGATCGTTCAGGACCTGGTTGCAAAAAAGGAGCTGGACCTGCATATCCGGCCCGATGGCTCAACGAAATACAACTTTGAACCCGACTTTAAATTTGTTGTGATTGAAAAATTCCTTTCCGTTGAAAACGAGTTCTCGCTGAGGGAGGGAATGCTGCTGCAATCGTATTTCTTTTTGAAGCGGTTCGGGCAAAGCGATGAAAAGGCTTTCGGACTTGATAAAAGCGATGTGATCGTGGAGCAGATCCCTTTGGTGTATCATCCGGTAAAAAAAATAGAGCTAACGAGAGAAGAAAGCGAATTCAATTAAAATGAAAAGACATTTCTAATTCGTTTCCCCGGAGGCCTCTATTGCTTAATGAACTTTTGCCGTACGCTGCCTTTTTCCGTGTTCACCTGGATAAAGTAAATGCCTTTAGATAAAGATGAAATATCGAGATCATTTCTTGGCTCTGTAATACCCGAAGAATATTCCAGTGCTCCCAGGATGTTATAGATCCTGATCACTGTTCTGGAGTCGATGGACGACAATTCGAGCGTCAGATGATCTGTCGCAGGATTCGGGAAAATGCTGAAAGGAGTGCCTTGCTCCTCGTGGATACCTGTAGCTACTGAAGAAGAACAGCTGGAGTCTGTTGGCAGGAAAGTGATCAGGCCGTAGCTTGGATTATCATATCCGTCATAGATCAATGCGGGAACCGCAGCATCCGCAGTACAGAAATAGTTATTAGCGAAAGTATAGTTGTTTGTTCCTCCGTAGTTCAGATCATAACCTGTGTTGCTGCAGATCTTGTTACAGGTGAAGCTATCGTAAGTGTTATTAGCGATCTGGACTCCGGTGGCATTGCTTTCGATATTATTTTTTGTGATCACATTCGGCCATGCGGAGTCGGAATTGTTATCGATAAACCCGGTTCCGTTATACCGGATCTGACAATAGAAAATACTGTCCTTACGGTTTCCGATCGTAATGCCGGCGACAGTATTTGAATCAACGATGGTATTTTTAATGTATGCGTAATCATCGTGGATCGTATTTCCTGCTACGATACCATTTTGGTTTTTAGTGGAAATGCAATTTTCCATGTGACATGCCCGTCCGCAATAGAAGCCGGTCTGGTAATTCTGAGTGGAGGTGCAGTTGGTAAGCGTATTGTCCTTATCACCGTAGAAACCCGTTTGATTTTGGCTGAACATGCAATTATCGATGCTGCAATACTCGCTGAACAAGCCGGTATTATTCAAGGCAAAGTTACAATTGCTGACCGTGAAACCGGTAAGGTTGTTCGCTCCGACCGAAGAGTTGTGGAGGAAAGTACAGTTTTGGAGGATCCCGTAAGATGTAAACGCGGCGCCTACTTCGATCCCGACAAGATTATAGCTGAAATTGCAGTTTTGAATGACAATCGAATCTCCTGCGGATCCATTGATCGCTTTGGAAGCATATTCGAAATTACAATAGTTGAATTGATCATTCATTGTTCCGCCGTTCAGGAAGATCGCATCCCAGTTTCCGGGAGTGGTGCTGCCGTTGCTGGTGAAAGAGATGGGGCTTCCCGCAGTGCCATTGGCAATAAGTCTGGCCTGGCGGAGCTCTAATTGAACAGCAGGATCAAATTTTACGATAACGCCCGGGTCGACCGTGAGTGTTACACCGGGAAAGACGATCACATTCGCTGTTGCGGTATATGGACTTCCGGCGAGGGTCCAGGTGGTATTTGAGTAGATCCCGCCGCTAACGCTGGTTTGAGCATTGATAGTAAGTACAGCCGTTGACAAAAAAGTTGCCATTAGCCAGGTTTTTGTAGCAGTTTTCAAGAGAGCGTGGTTTAGTTCGTGGGGATAACGGAAAGGGAGAGGGGATATTGTTGGAAGTTGAAGATTCTCAGCCACGGCGGAAGATAACGATCAGATTTGGACATAAAAAAGCCCCAGATTTCTGTGAGGCTTGCTCCCTCCTGCTGGACCGAACCAGCCACCCTCTGATTAACAGTCAGTTACATAAAATCGGCAAAGCCAATGTTGATATGCTCTAACGCCAGAGTGCAAATATCCTGTGCATGTGATTTGCAGTTTTTCAGCCGGGTTTATTATTTATTTGTTTTGTTGTTAATCGGGATTGTGTCCAGGTAGTAGGGTAAAGCTTCTGCAAAAATGCTAAATGCAACCCCGTATGGGAAATACAGGTACAAACCAACTGCTGCTCGGGTATATCTTAAGCCTGGGGAGAAATATAAAAGCCAACAAGAAATTCCTTGTTGGTTTTTTATTAAACAGTCCTAGACTTATACTTTTCCAGTTCTGATGCAGACAGTTCATCCGTTCTTACTAACCGATAATGCTTCTCTGTTGTAATGCTGATGCCATCTTTACTCTGTTCAAATTCAAACAGTGCTATTGCACCTGAAGCCATGAATTGAGCTGCAATAGGCTTGCAAATCAACTTAGGAAATTTCTCATTCCCTATTGCAAAGTCTTGCTCTATCTGAACAACTCCAAGTTTGTCTTTCCCTCCCTTTGCCTGCACAGGAATAAAATAATGAACCCCTCTTTTGTCAACTCCAATGTAAACCTCATCAGTTTCAACTTGACCAATCCCCGGAACAGTTGTTCTTAGATGGTTTTGTAATGAATAGCAAGTCAAGCCTGTAAAGATGTCGATTAGTCTATTATAACGCACTTTAGCTAAAAGTGCTTGTTCATCACTCATTGCATACTTGGTAATTATTCCTGGGGTAGCTTCTAATATCTTGGTTTCTGCTAAATGTGGGGTTGGTACAAAGAGAGTCTCCTTGAGTAAAACAAATTTATACTTGGCTGTGCCATCAGGTCTTATAATCCATTCAAAACCCTTTGGTGCCGTTGCTAGAATGCTAGCTGGCAATGGTACTCTGTAGCGGAATGAGTATAAAATATCACCGATGTTTTTTGGAAGACCAATCTTTAATTTCTTGGCAGTATCTTCAATATGACGCCTTAAGAACGGTATCTCTTTGATACCCTTTTTGTAAGAACTTAAGAAAATAGACTCGATTAGGAGAGAATATCGGTTTGTTTTTGCCATAATTTATTGTTTTCCTTTCCAACGCAAAATTACTACTTCCTCATTCAGGTTAGTTTTTGTTGCAGTTGAAAATCTAGTTCTAAATAAGTCGATTCTTACAAGTTCATATCCCAATGATTCAGCAATATCTCCTATTACTTGACCTGTTGGTATAAACACCCTAAGAAATGAGGCCTGATCTCCTACCACGTATGCTAAATGTGCATTCGGCTTGAGAAACGGCTGTAATTCCAATAAGTGTTTTGCCATTCCACCAAAATAAAGTTTGGTAACTCTTGCATACAATTTTTCAAAGCCAGAAGTTTTTCCCAATTCAATTCTTCGTTTTTCTATTTCATCAGCTATCCTCTGAATCTGAGGAAACCCTTTTACAAATTCATCATCATCATCGCCTTTGTAAACTCCTTTGGTATTAGACCTAAGCAATGATTTTTTGATTGTTCTCAGCTCTTGCTTAGTATTAATAAACCCTAATATGACAGACTCCAACCTTGTAGCTCTAGTGTAGTCTTTCTCGTTAGGATATGGCGGTGAAGTAATCACTGCTGATATTTGTTTTCCTTTAAGTAGCTCTTTTAGGTTTCTTGAATCTGAAAATATAACTTCTGATTTAGCTGTTTTTGTATTTTGAGGAAACTTAAGATCCTCTGTAATCTTTTTTATCTGATCAAACCAAGCATCGACCACAACAACATCTTCCTTAACCTTTCCTACTCCCACCTCTGGACCAAATCGCAAATTGCTAATATGAAACACTAATGCATTCCCGAGGGCCAGTGCCATGTACTTATGAAGAGGATTGGATTTACTTTTATTAATAAACTCACGCAACACCAAAACTTTATGCAATGGCAGCGGACTTATTGAATTTTTTAAAATCAATTTCTCTTGTTCCTGGTTTAAGGTGAGAAGCTTCCTTTTCTTTTTATACTTCTGATCAACTTCTGGATTATCAGAAATTCCTTGTTTTCCCAACTCCTTCAGTGCCTTAGCTTTAATTTGCCTTGCAAGCTTCAATAGAGCCTCAGGATCTCCATCCCAATTGATTTTTACAGAGCTAGCAAAATGTGCAAAGCTATTCGCTTCAATTCCTATGGATTTTACGTTTTGAAGTTTTGCTTCAAGTATGGTTGTACCTGTTCCACAAAAAGGATCTAACACGGTGTCCTTTGCTGTTAATCCAAATTCTGTGATATACTGTCTTACAATGTGTGGGGGATAAGAAAGGACAAATCTGTACCAATCATGAAATTCTCTATCAGATTTTCCTAATTTGTTTCTTACCGAATTCTTAAGCTGAGGTTCTTCTAATGTTTGCAATTGTCTTGTCATAGCTTTCTGTTAGTCAAAAATAATGGTTTTTATACTCGTTAAAATGTCTTGTGTCTATTACTTATTAGCCGATAATTAACACCCTTTTAAAGGCCTCTAGATCTGGGAATAGCTGAGTATCTTTTAATCTTTGCTGGGGTCTATTATCCCGTATCTAATCAAGCTCAACGCTTTTTGTTGCTCTTTTCCATACCGCATTGAACTGCCTCCGTTTCTTTTTCTTCGCTTTGATAATTCTCTTATGCTCTTTCACAAGGTCTTTATTTAGCTGATTTTGTTTTTGATTCAATGCCAGAATATCTTCTTTAATTTTAGTTAGCTCTTTTAGATTAATTTTCTTTGCGTCTTTCCAATTACTCAATTTTCCAATATGAAAATCATCTTCATTAAATTCCTCAACATCTCCTTCTACGTACCAAATTCCATGAATAAAATGGTTTCTTGTCTTTCTTATGACATCAAACTGGTTGATTACAGAGGTTGCTTGATCAATTGTTTTCTTCTGGAAGGGAATTGTTTTCAGCAAGTCTCTGTATAATTCTATTCTTGCGTTGGTTTGTAGTTTGCCAGAAATTAAATTGCCAATCGCAGTGTTTTCAATATTGATTAATTCTGAGTTAATTTCATGAATTAAATGGTCAAAATAAGTAAAGAACAAGCTTATATAGCCAACCTCCATCATTAAAGTATCGGTTTTTGTCGCCATCTTTTCTATACGTTTTTATTTCCCTTTGTAGACTTCTAAAGGAATTAACCTCACATCACCGTATTCTAATTTAGAAATATCAATTGAAGGGCAAAGAGCTGTTATAGCTGGCAGGTATGAATCATGAAAGTCCACCCCTAAAAAAATATTTCTGATACTCTTTTTTATCGAACAATATTCATTCGCTTTATTTTTACTAAAATGAAGTAACCTGAGCTCTTGTTCCGATTCCCATTCTTTATTTTTAGTGAAATATAAATACTCTAGATGCTCTGGACGAAACACTTCTCTGAGATATTCCTGCATACCCATTTTCTTCAATAACGTGTGGTCAACGGTTTTGTGAATTATGGGTTCTCTTATATTGAATTCATAGTAATTTATTTTTCTCATCAATTTAGGATCAATTATTCCTGCGTTTTCTTTGAGAAATTCTTCTTTGTCAAGTTCTATACACAAACCTTTATGATTGTCGCCATAATGAGCCCACATTCTAGAGGATTCATAGCCCCAAAAGTGTTTGTAGTCTTCAGAGAAGCACATTAATTTACAATCATCTCTTAGTGCATTACTGATTTCCTGATTCAGTTCATTCATCTTTCCAATATTAAAATCATCTTGCCACCATTGTGCACCAAAAACAAAGCTCTTATTTTCTCTAGGATCATTAGTGTTTTTAATTGGACTTAAAAGCAGTTGGTTGTTAGGCAAAATATGCTCTATTGCTGTAGAGAGTTTGCAGTAGTGATATATTCTATTCCCGGGGAGTGTAAATGCCATATCTCTTCAATTAACTCAGTGAAACCTGTTCTCTAATAAATTGCGTGTTATTCCATACGTTAGAATGAGCAAGAATATTTTGTCTTCCAATCAATTTTTCAATTTCAAAGGATTGCAATTGCGTAAACCCGAAGCTATTTCCTTTAATATATTCTTTAGATGTATGAGGCAATTCCGCCAGTTTCAATCTTTGAATATTTATTGGATGATAGCCAAATCCGAGGATATATATTCTTTCTGCTTTTTTTAAGATCTCTTGAGCTTGTGTAAATTCCGTACTTTTTTCTACGTCCTCCGAAATAATTTTAATTCCTTTAGCTGCTTCACTTAAAGAAATATCTGAATTATACCCTTTTTCCCAAGGAGCAAGCCCTATTTTTCCATGCACATGTATAAAAGTAAAGGAAGACATAATATCAACAATTTCTTCCCTAGAGGTATCAAAAGAAGAGCTTACTGATCTGTATAGAAAATGTTCTAATGAAAGGTCATAATTAAAAGTAATGAAGTAGATTTTATTTTTTTTTAAGAGATCTAATGAGGTATACATTTTATTCCAAATCTCTTTATACCAATTGTCACTTATTTGATCTTTATTATATGCAGTATATTTAATCAGCTCCTGCGCTATTGCAGTTTTCCCTAGGAGTTTTAGATCATCGCTTTGGTGTTCTAAAAAGGTATCTATTGACCGCAAATTTGAGCCCGCAAGTCTTTGTCCAAATTTCTGTATTGTGCTTGGGTGAAATCTTAAATCCTTTAATTCAGAAGTATATTTTATTGTACTTAAATTGGCAATAATGTTTCTCACTAATTCTTCTCCCAAGGGAAAGCCGTAGGGGAAGCTCCCCCCTGCACCTATTATAAAAGCGGTCTCTCTGGTTATCATAACAATTATTTAAGGTCCGAAAGAGGCGATTCCACGCTATTTTACATTTCTATAATCCGTAATATTTCATCACTGCTTC
Organism: Bacteroidia bacterium; assembly: GCA_045805205.1. GTDB lineage: Bacteria > Bacteroidota > Bacteroidia > 2-12-FULL-35-15 > 2-12-FULL-35-15 > 2-12-FULL-35-15. The sequence continues at coordinate 318,637 of JBJMLR010000011.1, forward strand.
TCCAAGAATAGTAGCTGCTGCTCCTGCACCAATTTGCCATGTTCCGTTCAGAGATTTTTCAAGCATTCTGCTAATCCACGAGTTAGCCTTTTGCCCCAGTTGGGTCTTGGAAACTGGTTTTTCAACGGATACTATTTCACATATTTCCTCAATGTCACCATCTTGAATTTTAATTTCCTTTAGTGCTCGTTTTAAAGAGCTCAGGTCATTCTTCGTTATTTTCGTTTTGACGGTAATAGTATTGTTGCTTCCAGTGTTGACAACATTGCCATCTCCCGTGTTATTTATATTATTCATTATGTATGTGATTTTGTCGTTAATTTTTTTATTTGGAATAATATCAATTTTAAGATCCTCTTCGTCTTCCAACTCCATCATTAGATCCAACAGGCTACTTCTAACGCAGGTCAATATTTGATCTACAACACCTGCATTTAGTTGCTTTCGGGCAGTTATTATTTCTATTTCCTGGCCATGCGCTTGTAGTCCTTGAGTGATAAGGGCGCAAATTTCGGGTGGTAATGGTAGTTTCAGACTTCCTCCCGTATTTCCTCCGTTAAGTGCCTGTAGTCCGGAAACACTTTGATCAAAATCAAACTTTGTAAGTAAGTCTCTTTCATCTTCCTTTAAAAACAAAATAGGGATTGTTGTATCTTGAAACAAATGAGCGCCGTTTGTTACCATTGATCCCATAATGGTAGCCTTTTGTTTTCTGTATTTGGGCAATGTTATCTCCCGTGAATAACCATTTAGCTCATTATTAACCCAATTTAAAAGGGTTTCGTTTTTTAACCGTTTTGCCAACACTTTTGTTTTCAGCAAAGGGGAATCTAGTGAAACACCGGCATTAACTAAATCATCTACTATTTGTGTAATTAGGTTCATTTACTTTTATTTTCTCCCACCAAATTACAACATTCAATCGTACTTTAATGCTAAGAATTGTAGCATTTTAATTGCCTTACTTATGGTTTACACGTGGTTTACTTTTAAGTTGAAATAAAAAGTCTCCGGGGATTAATTCCCGGTGACTTTCTCATTTATTTTATCAATAATTTCACTCCCATAGTTGTCCAAATAAATCCCAGTAATCCTGTTCCCAGCTCATGACCTAATGCTTCTGCAATCTGATCTTTAGGAAATACAAGTGTCTTGGCAACATTAGCCCAGGTGTATCTGGCAACATAGGAAGTCAGTGGTATAGGTAGTTCACATAGTCCACCTATTCTTTTCAGGTATTTGTTGCAGGTTGTAATCCGCAAAGCTATCTCAGTCTTTTCTTTGTGCTTTGGAATACCATCCATCCGGAAGTAGGGGATCAGGAATTTGCTGTTTTCTTGCCTATAGATGCTGAAGATCCTTTTTGCAAACAGCGAACAGAGCATTGGTGCAAGGTGATCTTGAAAAGATCAAATCACTGCATTTGGAAGAGAATTCAGAGATGTGGCACAGCCGGAATTTCTTCTTCTTAATTTACAGTCTAATAGGCATTTCTTCATAGATCTGGTGTTGTTGGAGCAATCTTCCATTCAAGGAGAGAGGATTGTCTATAAGCGAAGAAAAACGGGCAAAATCTACTCTAGGTGTATACATTGGTACTTTTTGAATTTTGACTCAGTCTGAAGATGACTGGAACTCTGCCATCATTGTACAAGCGCCTTGTATCAATGGTCAGTTTAAGTGTTGCCATTTTAGTGGATTTATGGCTAAAACACCGCTATTTCATTTGTATGTAATTTGCAGTTTTAAGGGTAAAAACGGTCATTTTTGAGTAAAGCCGTCTTAAAAGCAAAAAGCCCTACAAACGAATGTCTGTAAGGCTTTGCTTGCTCCCTCTGCTGGACTTGAACCAGCGACCCTCTGATTAACAGTCAGATGCTCTAACCAGCTGAGCTAAGAGGGAAAATTAAATCCTTTTTGAAAAAGGAGTGCAATATTAGCACGTTAGAGGCAAATATGCAATATATTTGCGCAAAATATTCCAAAAAAACGACAAAATGAGCTTATTAGTAGTTGGTACCGTGGCATTCGATGCAATTGAAACCCCTTTCGGGAAAACCGACAAGATCCTCGGCGGAGCCGCAACCTACATCTCCCTGGCTGCCTCCTATTTCACTAAAAAGATCAATCTCGTATCTGTCGTCGGCGGCGATTTCCCCCAGCAGCACATCGATATGCTGGCAAAACACCATATCAATACAAAAGGACTCCAGGTCCTCCAGGACCAGAAAACCTTCTTCTGGGCCGGAAAATACCATAATGACATGAACAGCCGGGATACCATCTCCACCGAGCTGAACGTACTTGAAACCTTTGATCCGGTTGTTCCGGAAGAATTCCAGGATTGTGATTTCCTCATGCTTGGAAATCTTATGCCGAAGCTTCAGCAACAGGTGATGTCACAGCTCAAGAAACGCCCCAAGCTCGTTGTGCTGGATACGATGAATTTCTGGATGGACATTGCAATGCCTGAGCTTCTCGAAACGCTTAAAGAAGTGGACGTGCTTACCATCAACGATGCTGAGGCGCGCCAACTAAGCGGAGAATATTCACTGGTGAAAGCGGCTCAGAAGATCCTTGCTATGGGACCTAAATACCTCATCATCAAAAAAGGGGAGCATGGAGCACTGTTGTTCAATAAGGAACAGGTTTTCTTCGCACCGGCTCTTCCACTCGAGGAAGTATTCGATCCAACCGGTGCAGGCGACAGCTTTGCAGGCGGTTTTATCGGCTACCTCGCCGAAACACAGGATATTTCATTCGAGAATATGAAACGCGCGATCATCTTTGGATCAGCAACCGCATCGTTCTGCGTGGAAAAATTCGGAACGGAAAATCTCACCGGACTAACGAATGAGCAGGTAGACAGCCGCGTTCAGGAGTTCGTTGACCTGGTGCAGTTTGATATCGCGCTGGTATAATCCGCGACTACTAGTAAATAATCTTACAGAATTTTGTCAGTTCCGGGCATTGCAATCGTACCGGAAATAGCAATGGAAGCGGACACCTTGGAGCGGCAGGGACAATGAATTTTGTTTCCAATTCATTTTGCACAATCAATCTTTTTGCGGGACGATCAAAATGATCCCGGAGTACAGGATGAAAGACGACACGGTATTCTTTCTGATAGGATAAATCAGTCTCTTTCAGCCATCTGCTATCCCGGGGAACAGAATAGTCGAACTTCCGTCCCTCATATTTACAATCGTCAGATTGCGCGAAATCATAAACGAGTTTTTCCCTAACCATTTTCTCCAGGAGTGCATTGTAAAAGGCGGGCACGTCATAGATCCCGACACAGGTATCAGCGTCGAACTCACGCATCAGATCCGTACTATTGAGTCGTGATGCACAAAAAATATATGAATCGGGGGACTGCTCGACATAGTTTAGTTCGGCGCCCTTTGCAATCGTGAGTTGCCCGCCTTTTATATTAAACATGCTTTGGAAGACTCCCGGAACCTGATCATTGCGCCCCGGTTTTATGATTGTTTCCTGATTAAGAATCGTCGTGTAGGTTCGATCTCCTTCGCCCCGGTCTCCGATAGCTTTGTGTTCAATATTCTTATAGTAATGAAGAGTTCCGACCTGCACGAATCCTTCTGTTACAAGAGCTGTTGCAAAATTGCGCGGAAGATATTTGTAGAGCGCGTCGGGGATATTCGTATAAGCAGGCATTTTATTTTTGAAGCAACTGGATGCAGCTTCAGCCTATGTACAACCCTTCCGCAGTATCCCAGTTCACCACGTTCCACCAGGAATTAATATAATCCGCACGGCGGTTTTGGTTTTTAAGATAATAAGCATGCTCCCATACATCCAGCATCAGGACCGGTGCTCCTTTTACTTCTACAGAATCCAGGTTCATCAATGGATTGTCCTGATTGGCGGTCGAGCTGATCACGAGCTTGCCTTCCTTCGTTTTTACCAGCCAGGCCCAGCCGGAACCGAAACGCTTCATCGCTGCATCGGCAAACTGCTTTTTGAATTCATCAAATGATCCGAATGTCTTTGTGATCGCCTCAGCTAATTTTCCGGACGGAGCATTGCTCTCTTTCGCCGGGCGCATAATCTGCCAGAACAACATATGGTTGTAATGTCCGCCCGCATTGTTCCGCAGCGCTGCAGGCAGCTTCGCTACTTTATCAAAAATGTTCTCGAATGTTTGAGGGCTCCCGAGCACTCCCGCAACTTCAGGCAATTGCAGCGCCTTGTTCATATTGTCGACATACGCCTGGTGATGCTTGCTGTGATGGATCTCCATCGTCATTTTGTCGATATGAGGTTCCAATGCATCGTATCCGTAAGGAAGCGCAGGCAATGTATATTTACCGCCTTCAAGAGGCAGAAAGGTCGCTCCGGACGGCTGAGTTCCGGCAAATGCCTTGCTGAGGATCGAACTTGCTGTGATACTGCCAAGCACAAGGGCTGCAGATTTTTTAAGGAAATCTCTTCGGTCTTGCATGAGAATTTATTTTAGCTGCGTCATTGCGAGCGGGTATTTTCGACGGTATTGCAATCTCGTCTATGAAGCGACGAAGAGATTGCTTCAGTCGTTCCTCTCTTGCAATGACGTTTTATAAGAGAGGAATGTATGCTGTTAACAAACCAAATCGGGAGTATGTTTATCGGACAGGAAATCCATTGAATGTAATTCCTGTCAACTCAATCCGGACTATCCGAAATTAACCATTACCTGGTTCTTTTCTACTGCCTGTCCTTTTTTTACGCTGATCTTTTTAACGGTTCCGTCCGTGGGAGATTTGATGATATTCTCCATCTTCATAGCTTCGAGCACTAAAACAGGATCGCCTTTTTTAACAGCTTCACCTTCAGCAACACGGATATCCAAAACCAGTCCCGGCATTGGCGCCTTAATCTCATTCACTTTGCTGGCATTCAGATTGTCGAATCCGAGGCTCTTTAACAGCTCATCATATTTATCTTTTACGCCAATGGTATATTTGTTGCCGTTTACGCTAACGATAAAACTCTTCTCGGAACGGTCCGCTTTGATCACCTCCACATTGTAAGAGCGATCATCTTTGATGATATGAAAACTTCCGCTCTTTACTTCGATGAGGTCCCACTCAAAGGCTTTGCCATCAATGGTTCCACCTGTATTACTCTCGAGCACTACAGTGTGTTCGTCCTTGTTGTTTACTTTTACTTTCAGCATATTACAAATATACAGATATCGGACAAATACGAATGTTACAAATAACGAATCTTTACGAATCTACAAATCTGTGTTTTCTGTGCTGTGTGTTATTGGAACGCACTCGCCTTTGCGAAGCTTCGGCGGAGCAAGGGATTAAACGGATTTTTATGATTTACGCGGATCAGTTCAGTACGAATAACGAATTTTTACAAATGTTACAAATCTGTGGCTATATACGAATAACGAATCTTTTTGTAATTAGTAGATTAGTAAAGATCAATAGTTAGCAGATCAATACTACGGTAATGTTCGTATCCGCCCGCCGTTTATCACATTTTATTTGAAAAGAGCATTATTTTAACCACCTTTGGATTTCTCAAAAAAGTCCCTGATGATCTCTAAATCCAGATTCCTCATTGTTGCAGCAGTTCTCTCTTCCTGCAACCTTACCCATAAAACACAAAAGACGGATAAGCCTCTTGTTTTTAATATGGACACCACTTCCGTGTCCCCTGCTTCAGAAGAGCCACAGGTGTACCAGGCATCCGTAACGCGGCTCAGCGACATTATCCATACAAAGCTGGAGGTGAGCTTCGACTGGAGCAAGCAGTACATGTACGGAAAAGCATGGATCAAGGCAAAGCCCTATTTCTACCCGCAATCCACATTGGTGCTTGACGCAAAAGGAATGCAGATCAACGAGATTTCCCTGGTATCAAAAGCGCTTTTGTCTCCCGAAAAACCAAAGGAATTCGCTCCCGTGACAACAGAGGTCAGAACCAAGCTCCCTTATAAATATGAAAATGATCTGATCACGATCCAATTGGATAAAGAATACACCCGCAGCCAGGAATATGAAATTTTTATCGACTACGTTGCAAAGCCGGAAGAGCTTAAAAAAGGCGGCGGAAGCGCAGCGATCACCGATGACAAAGGTCTTTACTTCATCAATCCGCTGGGAACGGATAAGACTAAACCAATGGAGATCTGGACACAGGGAGAAACACAATCCACATCTGTTTGGATGCCGACCATCGATCATCCGAATGAAAAGATGACGCAGGAGATCTACATGACGGTCGACAAAAAATATGTCACGCTTTCCAATGGTGAATTATGTTCATCGTTTGACAATGGCGATGGAACCCGTACCGATTACTGGAGAATGGATCTTCCGCATTCAACTTACCTGGCTATGATGGCGGTCGGGGACTTTGCGGTTGTAAAAGATAAGTGGAGAGGTAAGGAAGTGAGTTATTATGTTGAACATGAATATGAGCCTTATGCACGGAATATTTTCGGAAATACACCGGAGATGATGGAATTCTTTTCCAACAAGCTGGGAGTGGATTATGTATGGAACAAATACTCGCAGATTGTTGCCAGGGACTATGTTTCCGGTGCCATGGAGAATACGACCGCTACGCTGCACAGCGAATATCTCCAGCGTACGGACCGCGAGCTGCTCGATAAAGACTATGAAGATTATGTTTCTCATGAGCTGTTCCACCAGTGGTTCGGAGACCTTGTCACCTGCGAATCATGGAGCAACCTCCCGTTGAATGAATCATTCGCTACTTATGGAGAATACCTCTGGCAGGAATTTAAATATGGCCGCGATGCCGCGGATAATCACAGTGCAGAATCCCGTGCAGGATACTTCGCAGAAGCAGAGAGAAAGCAGGTTCCGCTGATCCGTTATCATTATGAAGATAAGGAAGACATGTTTGACGGTCATAGCTATAACAAAGGCGGACAAGTCCTTCACATGCTTCGCTGCTACGTTGGTGACGATGCCTTTTTTGCTTCGCTGAAGCTATACCTGGAGACGAATAAATTCAGCAATGCGGAGATCACCGATCTGCGTCTTGCATTCGAGAAGGTGACAGGAGAAGATCTGAACTGGTTCTTTGATGAATGGTTCCTGAGCGCCGGTCATCCGGATCTCGTGATCAAAACAGATTATGATGCGGCAAAGAAAAAAGCAGTTGTAGAGATCAGGCAGGTACAGGATTTTTCGAAAACACGTTTGTTCCGGATCCCCCTGGATGTGGATGTATATGTCGCCGGAAAAGCGACTCGAACCCGTATTATCGTTACGAAGGCAAGTGAAACGTTCGAGTTCGATGCAGACGCGAAACCGGATCTGATCAATGTGGATGCACAGAAAATGTTGCTCTGCACAAAATCGGAAAACAAAACGATCAGCGAATTAGCTTACCAGTATAAACATGCGCCGCTATATCTCGACCGTGCTGAGGCCGTTCATAAGCTGGCGGAAAAAACAAAAGATTCGCTCGCGGCACAAACAATTATTGCAGCGCTTAGTGATAAATTCTGGAGCATCCGTCTTGATGCACTGGATGCGCTGAAAGATATTCCGGCCGGGTATGACAGCCAGATCCTTGAGATCGTAAAGCGGCTCGCGGAGAAAGATGAAAAATCGTCTGTGCAGTCCGTGGCGATTGATTATTTGTCCGTTCATTACAAAAATCCGGAGCTCGAAGCGATCTACAAAAACGGAATGAGCAGCCGGTCCTATTATGTGATCAGCTCCTCGATAAATGCTATTGCAAAGGTGAATCCGGAAGAAGGAATGAAATATGCGAAGCAAAACGAAAACGAGAAGAACGTTGACCTGTTGTACGCAGTGGCAGAGGTATATGGAGATTATGGCTCGGATGATAACAATGCCTTTTTTGTAAACGCTAAAGATAAGTTCACGGGGTTTGCGGTGATCGGCTATGTAAACCTGTATGGCGTTTTCCTGAAAAAGGTGAAGCGGGATGAAACCGTGAACAGTGGCGTGGATCTGCTGGCAGGAATTGCGAAACAGGAGGGAGTAAATAAATACGTGGCCTATTATGCAAAGCGCTCGATCAAGGATCTGGTGACGATGTATGACGATCGTATTGCAGCTAATTCAGGAAAGATCAAGGACGCGAAGAGCGCTAATTCCAATGCACCGGTCGCAGAGCTGGAAACGCAGATCGAGCGTGATAAAGCACAGCGGGAGCGAATTGCTAACGTGCTGAATTCACTGAAGTGATATAGCAAATGACCGATCGGACCTGTTATCCGGATCCGGGGTTTACCTTGCGATCATTATGTTATAACGGCTTCAACTTGCAGATTCCTGTGCAGGCCCGGAATGACATATAAATATGGAATCTATCCCAAATTCCTTAGTCGTCTTCCAGCATCCACAACGCTTCATTCAGCTCTCCCAGGGCTTTTTTGTTATTTTGCGCCTGGGCAATTACCGCTCCTTTTTTATAGGTAAGAAGAGCGTTCTCATTCTGCCGGACTGCTTCGTAATATTTTCCAAGCTGGTAATAAGCGCCTAGGTAGTTCGCATCGCGCTGAAGCACATTTTCAATAAGTTCTATCGCTTTTTTGATGTCGCCGGATTTTCCGTATTCTAAAGCCAATGCATAATTAAGGAAGGAATCATCGGGCTCTTCCCGGAGCATTTCATGGAGTTGTTCGAGGCGGTCAGACATACGAATTCAGCGCTTTATTAAGATCGTCATTGCGAGAGAGGGACGGCCGAAGCAATGACGACCACCACAATCTAAATAACCGGCTTAAACTGTTTCAGAAAGCGAACATCGTTCTCAAAGAACAAGCGAAGGTCCTTTACCTGGTACTTCAGCATCGTGATCCGCTCGATCCCCATTCCGAAAGCAAAGCCGCTGTATTGTTGGCTGTCGATCTTGCAATTGTCAAGGACGGCAGGATCAACCATTCCGCAGCCGAGAATCTCTACCCAACCGGCACCTTTGCAGATATTACAGCCCGCGCCTTTGCAGAACGGACAGGAAATATCCATTTCAGCGCTGATCTCCGTAAAAGGGAAATACGATGGACGCAAACGGATCTTCGTTTCCTCACCGAACATCTCTTTCGAAAAATAGAGCAGGGTTTGCTTGAGATCCGCGAATGAAACTTTTTTATCAATATACAGTCCTTCCACCTGGTGGAACTGGCAATGAGCGCGTGCGGAGATCGCTTCATTACGATACACACGTCCGGGAGATATTGTGCGGATAGGCGGCTGTGTGCCTTCCATGACGTGCACCTGCACAGAAGATGTTTGCGTTCGTAAAACGATATCGGGGCTTTCGCTGATATAAAAGGTATCCTGCATATCACGCGCAGGATGGTCTGCAGGAGTGTTCAGGGCGGTGAAGTTATGCCAGTCATCTTCAATTTCCGGTCCATCCGAAACGGTAAAACCGATCTTTGAAAAAATGTCAACGATCTGGCTCCGTACCAGTGACAATGGATGCCTTGAGCCGATAGCAAGCGTTTCAGCCGGGAGGGAAAAATCAATGCTGCTGTCGCCGGCATCCTCTCCGCCTTCAAATTTTTCCTTAAGATGGTGGATCTTGTCTTGCGCCTTATTTTTCAGCTCATTGAGTCTTTGTCCGATCTCCTTGCGCATTTCCGGCGCAACGGTTTTGAACTCATCGAACAATTCTCCCACCTTGCCTTTTTTGCTCAGCAGCCTGATGCGGAACTCTTCCACATGCTCTTTGCTCGAAGCAGTGAACGCTTCAATCTCTTCGATCAGTTTATCTATTCGCTCTCTCATTCTTTGTTTTTCCTTAACCGCAGCGGAGGCAAAAGTTTTATGCAGTGCGCCGCGGAGAATCTATATTTCAATTCGGATATTCATAAATCCGTAATTCGTACAGCTACGAAGTTACGGAATTATAGAAACACTGATGATCCGGACATCATCAAAAGGCCGGGCATTCTTATCGGTCTTCTGTTCCGCGATCTTATCCACGATGTCGAGCCCTTCATATACCTCTCCGAACACGGTGTAAGTATTATCGAGAGAGGGTGTTCCCCCGATAGTAGTATAGGCTTTTACCTGCTCGGGTGTGAACTGATACTTTGCAACATTCGGATATTCTTTTTCAACCATCTCATCAAAAATATTCTGGATGTATTTCATACTGTCGGCATTTTCCGCTTTTGCATAGCGTTTATAGTCGTCGAGATAGTGCTTGTTTTCATTCTTATTGATGAGGGTTGCAAACAGTGTCCGTTTGGTGATCCGTGTCGCCTGGATCTGTAGAAGCGAATCTGTATATGTTTTCCCCTGGACGATGTAAAATTGGGAGCCGGATGAAGCCTGCAGGGGATTGTCGAGATCGCTTTCGCGTGCAGCGGCAAGCGCTCCTTTCTTATGAAATAGCTGGTGATTGATCTCCGCGGGGATGGTATATCCGGGACCGCCTTCGCCCAGCATCGCACCGGGGAGGGCTTTTTTTGAATCGGGATCACCGCCCTGGATCATGAACCGCTGGATGCAGCGGTGGAACAGTGTGGAGTCAAGGTAATGCTCCTTTATGAGCTTGATGAAATTATCGCGGTGAAGCGGGGTTTCATTATAAAGAACCACTTTGATGTCCCCGTAATTGGTCTGGATCAGGACCCTCGTTATGCCCTTTTGCCCGCCGGGAGGGACAATAAAGGAGGTAAAAGCCAGCAAAAGGGCGAAAAGCAATGAAAATCGGGGGAAAAGATTTTTGTAATTCATCTAAAATAGATTAAATTTGTTAATTGTAAAGATAATGCTTCACAAACACTGATCGTACCGAAAACTCAAAATATGATGAAAACGCTTATTCTCAAAATTTCCGCAATTGGATTTGTCATGATGCTCTTTTTGGTTGCATCGGTCTCTACAGGCTGTAAAAAGGACAAAACCTGCCACGGCAAAGTTAAAGTGGTTGATACCAATGGCGTTGCTGTTGGAAGCGCAAACGTAAAACTTTCAGCTCCGTCGGTGAATGGAGATGTGGTATATCAGAGTACTACAGATGGCAGCGGAGAAGTGACCTTCGACGTGAAGCTTCCTGCGATCTTTGATGTTTATGCTACAAAACCGTCGGTATATCCGCTTCCAATGGCTGGTGTTGGAGTTTTGCGCCTCGATGAACCGGGAAAAAGCGATGATGTGACGGTGAAGATCCAGTAGGATCAATCCATTTCATAGTCCTTAAAATATTCTATGATTGCCTGCTTTATGATCTGCTGCTGCTGCACAGGTTTTAGGGCAGGCAATTTTTCTGTCGTCTTCCAGTGAGGCCAGCCGTCTTTATCTAATCCTTCGTATTCATAGTACCCGAAAGGCTCCAGGAGTGTACAAATAGCAATGTGCATGACGTCCAGCTTCTCATTTTTGTTGAGCTTTACCTTGCCTTTCCCGAGCTCCTGCACCCCGATAATGAATAATAAGCCTTGTATGTCTATGTCATCCCCGAATTGCTTTGCGAGATGCTTTAATACCTTCTGAAATTCCGCTTCCTGGTCCATGGGCGTAAAGGTAGAAATAAAAATGCCCCGCGTGCTGCAGGGCATTTTATCGGGATCGGGAGTGCCTATTGTTTTACTATCCTTACTGTACAGCGCCGCTTGTCTTTGGTGGTGATCTGCAACAGATACGTTCCGGCATTCCAGTCATCCGTGCACAGGATATTCGTTTCGTGCAGCGTCCGGACAAGACGGCCTCCTGTATCGTAAATTCTTACCTCTTCAATAGCAGTTTGGGCGTCATTTTTAAGATTCAGATCGTGGGAAACCGGGTTAGGATAAGCATGGATCAAATCGCTGAGATCAATCTCCGGAACTCCCTCGTGACCGATGATGTACTCAATGAAAGTGAGAGAGTCCCCGACGTTTGCACCTCCGCTGATGGCGATCGGCCAGATGACAATAACATTTATATCATAGTGATAGCGGGTCGCGGAATCGATATTGTAGTAATTGTAAAAGATCATCTGGACGCTATCGCCCGGCACAAGCACAACCGGGATAAAAGAATATGCAGAGTCAATAATATGATAGCTGGTGCTGGCAGAATCCTGGACCGATTGCCCGACTGCCATGTAGTCCGTATAAGTGCTGTCGCCGGTATTTTTTAGCCATACTTTAACGCTGTCCGAAGAGTAAGCCGGCACCGTGTCGTTGATGACAGTAAAAACCGGGCTGACCGAAAGTATGGCCTGCGCATTTAACCTGTAAGGACTCAATACTGTGATTGCGACCAGTAAGAATAGAAATCGTTTCATAGCAGTAGTTTTAGTTCCAGGGATGATCTGATGATCAAATTTATCCAAAATTATGCGGCATATTAAATAAAATTTGTAATTTTCTTACGTATTCAACTTCATTGCCGGGTGTTTGAAGTTTGAGAAAATCAACAACATGAACATACTGCCGCAGGTTATCGGGAACATGAACAAGGAGGAGATCCGGAATCTCAAGCTGTTTCTGAACCGGACAGAAAAATCAGGAGAACGTAAGGATGAGCAGCTCTTCGATCTGATCCGGAAACAATTCCCTGATTATGACGAGGAAAAAGCGCTCAAAAAGCTATATGGAACAAGCGAAAAGAATGCGCTATACCGCTTGAAGAACCGGCTTTTTGACGACATCGGCAAAAGCCTTACGCTCCATTATTATGATTCCAGCGAATACAGCGTGATCCTGAACAGCCTGCTTCTTTCACGGTTGTTCCAGGCCAAAGGACAAGCACCTACTGCGTTTTACTACCTTAACAAAGCCTTCCGGAAAGCGAATGAGAACGAACACCTGGAATGGCTCGATATCATATACGGCGAGTTCATCAAGCTTTCGCATGAAACGCTGGAGATCGATCCGGAGAAATACATCAGGATGCGGAAGGACAATCGCTCCAAGCTGAATAAGGTCCAGGAGATCGACGATATTCTTGCTGCACTTATTTACCGGATCAAGGTTTCGCAGAATTTTGCAAAGCAGAGCACCGAGATCCTCCAGTTGCTGCAAAAGACCGTAAATGATTTTGCGAAAAGCAAGGATGTGAAGAACAGCCCGGTTCTGCGCTTTAAGATCTACCAGTCGGTAAGCCGCATTCTCCTGCAGCAGCAGGATTATAAGTCGCTGGAAAAATATCTCTTAAAGACGTACGCAGAGTTCATGAGAGAAAAATTGTTCAACAAGAGCAATCATGACACCAAGCTGCAGATGCTTACTTATCTTATCAATTCTCTTTTCATGAATCGTAAGAATGATCTTTCGCTGGAGTATGCGGATCTGTTGCATGATGCCATGGAAGAGTACAACAGCATCCTCCATGATAAATACCTTTTTTACTACTACAATTCCCTGGTGATCAATTATACCGTGAAAGATATCGACAAGGCGATCCAGATCCTGCATGAAGCAAAAGATAACAACACCATTAAAAAGCTCCCGATCTACAATGTGTTTGTCTACCTGAACCTTGCGGTGCTTAATTTTGAAAAGAAAAGCTATAAGGAGTCGCTGAAACACCTGGTAAAGCCAATGATGCAGGATGCTTTCCGGCATCTTGACGAAGCATGGCACCTGAAGCTGGCGGTATTTGAGCTGATGATCCGATATGAGCTGCAGGATATGGATTACCTCGAACACAGGATCGAGCGGATCCGCAAGGAATATTCCACGCTGTTGAAGAAAAAGGAATACGAGCGGCAGAAAGAAATGGTGAAGGTGCTGGAAGTGCTGATGAATGCCGGAAGCATCAAAAAAGAAAAGCAGCTGTTATCTCAGCTGCTTGACGGTGCATTAAAAGAAAGTAGCTCAGATACGGATATTATCAATTACCGCGACTGGCTGAAAGGAAAGCTTAATTAGCGTTCATTTTGAAATCCAGGATCACTTTGCTGCCATTGTCTTCAAAGGAAACGTTATCGGCAAGCTTACGCATCAGGAACACGCCTCGTCCGTTAGGATTCTCAATATTTTCAGGATTGGTTGGATCAGGAAGGCTGTCAAAATTGAAGCCTTTTCCTTCATCTTTCACAATGAAAGATACTTTATCAGGAAAGGATTTGAAAAAAATATCGATGTTCTTTTTTGGATTTGCCTGATTGCCATGATATATCGCGTTATTCACAGCTTCCGTGATCGCAACAAGAATATTTCCATAATAATCTTCACTGATATTAAAGAGATCACATACGTCTTCTATCATTCGCTCCACCAGGATGATGTTCTCAGCCCTTGATGCGATCCGTATTTTCTGATTTTCCGCGAGTACCATATTAGTTTCCAAAATTGTTAAAGTATTGGTTAACTTTTGTTTTGTAAAACGGACTTAATGACGGGGGAACCGTTTTGAGTAGTTCCGTTTCTTTCTGTTTCAGCTTGTTATACTCTAAAAATTCACCAGGGTTACTAAAATTCTCATTTTTTGCTTCATTTGACTGTCTTTTTTCGTCCATTTCGCGTTCCTTTTCAGCTTTCTCGCTTTCCAAAAGACGGGTAAGGATTTCCTCCTGCCGTTTGATCGTTTCAATGCTCAGGGCTTTATTAACGAGGTCGGTCTCCGTTTCCTCCATTTTGTCAAGAATTTTGCTCATTCCTCCGGCTCCTTTCCCATCCTTGTCGATCTGGTCCGACATTTTCTGAAGCTCCTGGCGGATCGCAGCTTGCTGAGCTGCTAATTTGGCCAGCTCCATGCTCATTCCGCCCATTCCCTGGCCGGGTTTCTGTCCTGGCTTGTTGCCTCCCTTTTCCATCCCTTCCTTCAGCTTCTTGATCTGCTGGTTGAGCTGTTCCTGCATCTGCCTCATGCTTGCCATCGAAGGTTTTTGACCTTTTCCCGGTTTTTTGCAGCTGCCATTGCCGGGTTTGGAATTTTTCATCTGCTGCTGCATGTTATTCAAAGCTTCCGAAAGCATCAAAGCAAGGTTGTTAATGGATGTCATTGCAAACTGCTGCCGGCTCATGGCTTCCTGTTTGTGATTTCTGCCATCCATGGAAGGAGTTTGCGATTCTTTGATCTCATCGACCGCTTTATCCATGTTCATATTGATTGCGCTAATCTCTTTGTTTACCGCAGAACTGATCGCAGGAACACGTTTGCTGAGCGCCAGCAGCGTATCTTCGATCATTTTCGAATCATCCTGGAGCTTCTTCTGCCGCTGGTTGATCTTCACATATTGCGGATCGTTCGGCTTTGTTTTGGAAAGATCATTCATCAGTGCTTCCTGCCCGAACGACAACTGTACCAGGTTTTCCAGGAGCGACCTCAGCTTATCGATATCCTCACCTTCCTGCTCCTGCTGTTCTTTTGCCTGTGCATCCTGCATCTGCTGGCTCATCTGCTGCATTTTCTGTGCGGCACTTTTCTGCGACTTGGAAGCATTCTTCTTTTCGCTTTTGCTCAGCTGGTCGCTGCTTTGCTGCATATCCTGCTTGATATCCTGCTGCTGCTGCTCGTTGTTATCCAGTTTTTTAGGCTCTTCCAGCTCGCTGTTCTTTTTCTCCAGCTCTTTCATGTCTTTCTGAAGATCATCGAACTTTTTATTCAGATCATCCTGCTTCGCTTTCTGATCCTGCGCATCCGTTTTTTTATCCTCCGATTGCTTTGAAAGATCGTCCTCCTTCTTCGCAAGGTCATTTAGCTTGTCGATGTTCTGCTGGATCTTTTGCTCTACTTCCAGCTGCTTAAAGATCTCGAGGTTCCGGTCCAGCTCCTTCATAAGGTCTTTGTTGTCCAGCTTCATCTTATCGAGTGCTTCCTGGACCTTGTCCTTATCGAGGTTTTCCATGAGCTTCTGAAGCTCATCATACTTCTCCTTCAGCTCCGGTGTCATCACTTTATCGAACAGCTCTTCCAGCTGCTTTTGCTTGTCGAGCATATTTTCATCCGGCTGCTGATACTCATTCTTCTGCTCGTTGTTCACCTGGTTCTGGTTCTTTACGTTCTCGACTTTCTTCTGCAGCTCCTTCTGCTTGTCGAGCAGCTCCTTGAGCTTCTTTTTCTCTTCCCAGCTGAGGTCCTTCTTCTCAGCAACTTTGCGCTGGAGATCGCTCAGCTCTTTCTGAACATCTTTCGCTTCCTTTATGCTTTCCTGGAGATCATCCTTGATCTTGTTGTTATTCTTATCGGTATTTGCTTCCAGCTCTTTCAGCGTTGGTGATTTGAATACCATTTTCTGTGAGCGGGTCGACTTTGCACCGGTAACGCCGTCATTATCCCACACTTCAAAGTAATATTCGATCTCATCGCCGGGAGATACGCCAAGCTCGGTCATGTCCCAGTAATGGAAGAACTGGTCACGGTTGGACGTTTTGCTGATTGCGATAGGAGTAGCATTTGTGGTCAGCTTGCGATAGTTTTCTGTCACTGCTGAGTCCCCTTTGCTGATGAAACGATAATTAAAGTTCAGCTTGCTGAATCCGTAATCATCTTTTACTTCGCCGCGGAAATAGATGCGTTTATTGGACGTAGAATCCTTTTTCTCCGTTACATCGATCTGCGGATAGGTATCCGGGATCACATTGATGGAATACGTCACCGAATCCTTGCTTTTCAGATACTGGTTGGAAGTAGATACCGAATAGGTCCTGTCGTGAAACAAGCGGGTAGTGTATTGAAAGGAGTTTTCCGTTGAAGGAGAAACAGCGAATGAGGTGTCGTTGAAATTCAGCCGAAGCTCCCGGGTATTCCGGGTATTAAAATTCCAGTTCAGTTTTGTTCCGGCCGGGATCACAAGGTCGCCGGTATTTTTTACGACTTCATCTTTTTTGTTGAGGTATTTCGGGTAGGATAATGCAATATCAAAGTCAAGAAGAAGTGGGTTTGGCAGTGCAACGAGCTCATATTCCTTCGATTTGAATCCGTCAGCGCTTAACTGAAAAGGAATATTTTTCTGAACATTTTTAAAAACATAGCTGAAATTAACGATGTTCTCCTTGTCCAGCTTGAATTCATTCCCGTCTATCTCGACATATATATTGTCAGGCACTTCATTGCCGGTCAGCTTCACCTTCAGCTCATAATCTTCCTGTGCGACGGTCCGGAGATCGGAGTTAACGATCACAAATTGAAAAGGCGCTTCCTTTTCGAAAAATTCATCATGCTTTACAAGCCGTTTGGTTCCATCGGTGATAATGCTTGGCGCGGCAAAAAGGATCACCGTAATTGCGAGGATCGGGATCAGCGCATATTTGAGGTATCTCCTGTTTTCATTCAGATCGATTGCGGAGGTGAATGGGATCGGCTTCAGCTCCCGTGTCTTCTGATCGATACTCGCTTCGATCAGCAGCTGGTGATTGTCGGCCGTTTGCTGTTGTGAATTATTTTGCCGCTGGAGCTGAAGAACATTGAGCAGCTTGTCCTGTACGTTTGAAAAGTGTTTCCCGATAATATCTGCGGCATCCTCATAGGAAATGATCTTCCCCATCTTATAAAGCTTGGAGATGGGAACAGCGATGTAACGGAAGAGAATATAGAGTGTAGACAGAACAAAGGCGTAAAACAGGACGGTCCTGACACCGGTATTAAAATGGGCGAAGTACTCCAGCGCGGTAACCGAAAGAAAGAACAGCAGAACAAGCCCGGTACTATAAATCGCTCCTTTCAGAAGAAGGTTTTTATAGTACTTCCGGATAAATTCATCCAGCTTAAGGATAAGGTTCTGGTAATTACTGCTCATTGCTTTTTATAACGCTTATCAGGGCGTTTTGTTACATCTGTAAAGGTAGTGAAACGGGGACGCTTTTTCAAGTGCTTTTGATGAATGGCAAGTATTTTTCCAATCGAAAAAGAATTAACTTTGTTTTTACAGATGAATCAGTGAATTAAAATCCATACTAATATCCTATGATCGCAAAAAAAGTAGAAGACGCCCTGAACCAGCAGATAGCGCTGGAAGCAGCCTCGTCACAGTATTATCTCGCTATGGCATCCTGGGCGGAGACGCAGGGTCTGGAAGGTGTTGCTTCCTTTCTTTATGCCCAATCGGACGAGGAGCGGATGCACATGTTAAAGCTTGTTAAATATATAAATGAGCGGGGAGGGCATGCGCTTATCCCGGCTTTAAAGGTTCAGCCGCAGAAATTCAAATCGGTTCAGTTCGTTTTCGAAGAGGTGCTTTCGCACGAAGTTCTCGTTTCTACCGAGATAAACAAATGTGTAGATATTTGCATAAAGGAAAAGGATTATACCACTCAGAATTTCCTGCAATGGTATGTATCCGAGCAGATCGAAGAAGAAGCAACGGCGAGAAGGATTCTTGACAAGCTGAAATTCATCGGCGGCGATAAAAGCGGATTGTATTTCTTCGATCGTGACCTCGGAGGGATGAGCGGCGGAGCAGTACCGATCGAAAAAGGAACGAAATAAAAAGAACCCGGACAATGTTCCGGGTTTTTGCATTTAGCGGACGAGCGAGATAAATCCTTTATACTCTTTGATTCCGACGTCCAGGATGTAATAATACGTACCGTCGGAAGCATCCTGTTTCTTCACATTTTTCCCGTCCCAGTAGTGTGTGGAATCGATTGTTGTGAACTGCAATTCACCCCAGCGGTTGAAAATTCTGATCAGGTAGGATTCTGTGCCGCAGTATGGAATGCGGAATTCATCGTTTTTATTGTCGCCGTTCGGGGAGAAGGTAAATTCCTGTAGCCACAACATAGCCTTTGTCCGCGGTCTGGAAAACCGTGTTTGCGTCCTACCCTTTTATGGCGCCAAGGCTTTTCGGAAATCGTTTATGCCATTCCACATTACCGAAACGATCGATTTTAAATAAACTGAAGTACGAAACCGGTGAAGCACTTGTGCTATCCATTTCAAAAACAGCATCTGAGGCTACAATATATCCGCTATCGGCGGTTTGCTGAAAATTATTCATGGAACTTTCATTCCAAAGCGGGAATTGCTTGTGAAAAGTATTTACTTGTGAATCAGCAATAGATGAAAAGAAAAGCAGTGCTCCGAAGAGAATGATCTTAATGGATATTGACCGGAGAAACAGCATCGGATATGGTTATACCAAATATAGTCACAAAAGATACGGAGATCTGGCCGTAAAATAATAAATGAGCCGATTTCAGAAAGAATATCTGCTGATAACGTCCCCGATCTGCTTTCCCTCGATCAGGAATCCGTCATGCCCATAAGGAGAATCGATCTCCATGAAAACCGCACCCGGAATATTTTCCGCCATTATTTTCTGCTCATTTACCGGGCAAAGCTGATCGCTGGAAATTCCGATAATGAGAGTTTTTGTTCTGATCGTTTTCAGAACGTCTTCCAGCTTTCCTCTTCCTCTTGCAATGTTGTGGGAGTCCATTGCCTTTCCCAATAGCCAGTAGCTATATACGTTGAAACGCTTTACCAGCTTCTCACCCTGGTAATGGATATAGGAGCTGGCTTTAAAGTTATCGAGCTTTTCTTCTTCATCGGTTTGCGTTTTCACAAATGCACCATAATTGCGGTAAGTGAGCATTCCTATCGCTCTTGCAGCTTTTAATCCGTTTTGTCCGGCATTTGCGGTCATGTCTTTCCAGGTCGGATCCGCCTCGATCGCCAGCCGCTGCGCTGTATGGATCGCGATTCCCCAGGCGCTTTCCTGTGCCCCGGTTGCAACGAGGACCATTTTACCGAACACCTCCGGTTCGGCCAATACCCATTCCAGCACCTGGTATCCGCCCATAGAACCGCCCATAATAGTATTTATTTTCGGCAAGCCAAGATAGTTCCGGAGTGCCGTGTGAACTTTCACCATATCACGGATCGTAACCCGGGGGAATGTGCTGTAATAAGCGTTCCCGGTTGCCGGATCCGTGCTGAGCGGACCGGAAGATCCATAACAGGAGCCGATGATATTTGCGCAAATAATAAAATAATGTGCGGGGTCATAATGCTTTCCTTCTCCGACAAGAGAATCCCACCAGCTGGCAACATCGCTGCTCGCGGTAAGTGCGTGACAAAACCAGACCACATTGCTTTTATCGGAATTAAGCGTTCCGTAGGTGTGATACACGACATCTGTCATGGGCAGAACTTGTCCGTTTTCAAGCGTTATCGGGTTACGATATGTGAAGAAGTGTTTGGGCATGCGGTTCAGGCAAAACTAATCAAAATATGCTTCAATTGACTACCTTTGGATTTCATATCAAACAACGATGAAGATTGAATTAAAACGACTGGACGATGCATTTCACTTTGAAGCAAAAAGTGAAACCGGGAATGTTGCACACATGGATGCCGGTGAAAATATCGGCGGGCGGAACATGGGTGTGCGGCCAATGCAAATGCTGCTGATGGGGCTGGGTGGATGCAGTGCAATTGACATTGTTCTTATTTTGAAAAAGCAGCGGCAGGTAATAGAGGATTTTACGATCAGTATCGACGGTGAAAGGGAAAAAGGGAAGGAGCCTTCGCTTTGGGAAACGATCGATGTGCATTTTAAATTCAAAGGGCAGATCGATAAGGATAAAGCGGAACGGGCAGTGCAGCTATCGATGGAAAAATATTGCTCTGTTTCCAGGACACTGGAAATTGCCGGAGCGAAGATCAATTGGAAAGTGAGTGTGAATGAGTAACGTTGGTTCCGGCCGTCTTTAAATCGAAAGAGGAGGATCACAAAGAATTATCAGCATGAAAAAGCCTGAAACCAATGCAATCCGCACACAGGCGGATAAAACACAGAACAGGGAGCACTCTGTTCCTTTATATCTTACCTCCAGCTTCACGTTTGACAATGCTGAGCAGATGCGTGCTATGTTTGCCGAGGAGCTCGAAGGAAATATTTATAGCCGCTTCACGAATCCGAATTCTACGGAACTGATCGAAAAGATGTGTCTGCTGGAAGGAGCGGAAGCCGGATATGCAACGGCATCCGGCATGGCAGCCGTGTTCGCAAGCTTCATGGCTTTGCTGAAAAGCGGAGACCATATCCTGTCAGCAAGCTCGATCTTTGGCTCTACGCACACAGTTCTGACGAAATTTTTACCGAAGTGGGGCATCACACATACGTATGCCGACATGAATAAACCGGAAAGCTGGGAGGCGCTGATCCGGGAGAATACGAAAATGATCTTCGTCGAAACGCCTTCTAATCCCGGCCTCGATATCATCGACCTGGAGTGGCTCGGAAACCTTGCCCGGAAACACGATCTTATTCTGAATGTTGATAATTGTTTTGCTACACCGTTTCTGCAGCAGCCGGTTAAATACGGCGCGCACCTCGTGATCCATTCAGCGACAAAATATCTTGACGGACAAGGAAGAGTGATGGGAGGAATTGTCGTAGGAAAAAAAGAGCTGATCAAAGAGATCCATACTTTCTGCAGAAGCACCGGTCCGGCATTATCTCCCTTCAATGCCTGGACATTGTCGAAAAGCCTCGAAACACTGTCGTTACGAATGGAGCGTCATTCACAGAACGCGCATAAGCTCGCGGGCTTGCTGGAAAACCATCCTGACATTCTCCAGGTGCGCTATCCATTCCTGTTGTCACATCCGCAGTTTGAGATCGCAAAAAAGCAGATGAGCATGGGCGGTGGAATCGTAACTTTTGAGATCAAAGGGGGAATCGCTAGAGGAAAAAAATTCCTGGATGCACTTCAGATGTGCTCGCTTACCGCAAATCTCGGTGATTCAAGGACAATTGCAACACATCCTGCTTCAACTACACATGCAAAGCTGACGGAAGAGGAAAGACAAGCCGTTGGGATCACTCCGGGAATGGTAAGGATCTCCGTCGGACTCGAGAATATTATTGATATCGTTGCTGATATTGAACAGGCACTGGAGCGGTCGAGGTAAACGATGCAATCTTGTTCAACGAAGAGATTGCTTCAGTCGTTCTCCTTCGCAATGATGCGATGATGGAATTCTGTTACAATTTCAATCCGATGAAAAGAACGTCGTCGATCTGTTCATAGCCGCCTTTCCACTTGTTGAAGTAATTATCAATGATCATTTCCTGTTTTGCCATCGGAAGGTCCTGGATCTCTTCGATCAGGGTGCGGATATTTGCCATCTTGATCTTTTTTCCTTCATCTCCTCCGAACTGATCAGGGAATCCGTCGGTAAAAACATAGATCGAATCCCCTTCACCAAGCTGGATATCCCGTGTTTCGTACTGAAGTAATTCGGAGCTGTCTTTCTTGAGGATGACGAGCTCTCCCCCTTTGGAAACGATCACAGGACGCTTGGTGGAAGCCACACGAAGGAAGCGGGTTTTCAGGTTGATCTCGCAAATGATCACATCCACGCCATCCTGCGTTTGATGATGCTCTCCGTCATTCTGCTTAAGCAGGATCTTGATTTCTTCATCGAGGATCGCAAGAGAAAATGCAGGAGAATCAATTCCTTTGCGGGAAATAATATCTTTCAGCAGCGTGCTGCCGATCATGCTCATGAATGCACCCGGCACTCCATGCCCCGTTGCATCGGCGCAAACCAGGATCAGCAGATCGCCGTATCGTTTGAACCAGTAAAAATCACCGCTTACAATGTCACGCGGCTGAAAAAAGATAAAGGAATTTGGAGCGATCGTTTTGAGCGCTGAAATATCGGGAAGGATCGCGTCCTGGATCCTTTTCGCGTAGCGGATACTGTCGGTAATGTCTTTGTTTTTTTTTTCAATCTCTTCCTTCTGGATCACGACTTCGCGTGTTTTTTCATTGAGAGCCTTTTGTAATTGTACCTCGAACCTGCGATGCGCGCGCTCGCGGATCTTCAGCCAGATATAGAATAAATAGAAAACAAGTACAAAGCAAAGAATAATGAACCACGGCCGTTTCCATACCGGCGCAGCGATCACGATCTTAATGCTGAACGGATTTTGATTACTTACACCGTCGTTGTTATAAGCCTTCAGAAGAAAGGTATATTCTCCTTCGCTGAGCTTTCCATATTGAGCATACGGTGCCGATGTTTTGTCGGACCAGTCAGCATCATAGCCTTCCAGCTTGTATTGAAAGAGAATATGCGTGTTGGATTTAAACGTGATCCCAACGAAATCAACGCGCAGGCGGTAGTTGTCGAACGGAAGAACCGTATCACGGGTATAATCGACTTCTTTGTCATTTAACTTGAAAGAAGTGATATTGATGATCGGAGGAGTAAGATTTTTGATGTCTTTGTGAGGATCGAATTTTGCAAGGCCTGCGGTTGTTCCGAACCATGTGTATCCTTCGCTGTCGGTGTAAGCGGCATTGCTGTTGCAATCTCCGGGGATTCCTTCGTTCCTGTCAAAAACATTGATCTCATCCTTTTCGGTTTTGATGCGGCTCAAACCGCCGCGATGGCCGATCCAGATATTGTTAGATCCATCCCGTATGATGCTATAGCAATAATTAGAGCGGAGCCCTTTGTCTTTTGTGAACCGCGTAATGGTGGAGTCATGAAGCCTGAAAACCCCGTTGCCGAATGTGGAGATCCATATGTCGTGCTTGTTGTCTTCCAGTATGGATGTTACATTGATAAGGTCATTTCCTTTGTATGCCAGGATATTTTGTACATCGCCCGCTTTGTCGATGTAAGAAATAAAATTACTGTGTGTTGCGATCCAGAGCTTTCCATCATGGCCGGCGACAATCTGGTTGATATTGTTGTGTGTTAGCCCGCTTTCGGTGTTATAGTGCTCGATCGTGTGTTCATTCGTTTCCAGCTTAAAAATCCCTCCTTTGGTTGCGATCCAGATAGCACCGTTGCTTCCTGTGATGGAATTGATAGAGCTGCAAAGCTGATCTTCGCTTAATTCGATGCGGGTGAATTTTTTTTTCTGAACATCCATTTTCCAGGCACCGTGTGAATTGGTTCCGATGATCAGTACCGTGCTGTCGGGCTGATAGAGCGCAGTGACCTTGTCGTCAACAAACCCGTTTTTTGACGAAAAGAGCGTCCATTCTTCTTTCGGCAGAAGCTTTACTCTTACTAAGCCTGTTTCCGTTCCCATCCATCTGCTCCGGTCATCGACAAGCACAGCGGAGATATTATTATTGAAGCCTGCCGGAAAATTTGAATAGAACGCGAAGCAATTGTCCTGGAGCTGTACCAATCCGGATCCGTAAGTACCAATCCAGATATTTTCTTCATGATCGGCGTATATACACTTTGTGTATTTAGTTCCGAGCCCGCTTTCTTCGCTGAAGTGAAGGAATTCCTCGTATTGGAGTGAACTTTGGGAAAGCATTAGCTTCACGATCCCATTTCCAAATGTTGCGATCCAGAGGTTGGAGTTTTTGTCTTCATAGATATCCTGGATCGATGGAAGCTCCACAGCGAGGTGTTTGCCAATCGCATCGCAATGAAAATTTCCTTTGCCCACGGGTGTAAGCAGGAAGAGACCAAGATCTTCGGTTCCTATCCAGTAGCTTCCGGAATTATTTTTCTGGATGATACATTGAACTTTAGTTTCAGGGCTGCCGGGAACGGTTTTTACAAATACCGGTTTTCGTTTGGGTGTAGCGAGGTCATATAACAGGAGTCCGTCACCAGTGCCCGCCAGCAGCTCGCTGTTCTTTGTAATTGCAATGGAGTAGATATTGTACTGGTTAAACTCCATTTTGAAAACGTCTACTTCAAAATTCCTGCTGATCCGGAACACCCCGTCATTTTGTGTCGCGCACCAGATGAATCCTTTGTCGTCAGAAACGATACAGGTGATGGGGCTTTTAGAAAAGCCGCTGGTATTGATGATCTTGAATTTTTTGCCGTCATAGAAGGTGATGCCACCCTGGTTATGACCAAGCCATAGGTTTTTTGAAGCATCGCGAAAGCTGGAGGTAACAAAGTTCTCTGCAAGACCATCCTGTGAATAAAAGGTTTTGAAAGAAATGCCATCGGATCTGCAGGCGCCGTCGCCGGTACCGGCCCAGAGGTAACCTTTTTTATCCTGGTTGATCGTGTAAACATAGGGCTGACCGATACCGTTGTCGACACTATATGTCCGGAACTGGTATGCCTGCGGGAACAGAGATAAAGAAATAAAAAGCGCCGTAATTAAACTCAGGAAGTACTTACTGGAATTTCTCAAGGTGGCGGAAATTAGATCTTAATAGGGAGCTGTTTTTTTCTTTTGTCGGAACTGCACTTTATTATTCTTGATCGGGACACCGCCGATCGGAACGGTATAAATGGGGAGAAGGTTTCCGTCCTGGTTGGTGACATACAGCGTTACGTTGTTATTCCTGATCACATTTTTCTTGTTCTTAATGAACTGGACGTCGAGCGTTGTTTTCTTTTCCTTGTCAACGATCCGGTGCTCGGTAGTTTCCCAAACGTTATCGCCCGAGGCTTTGCTCAGCTCTCCTTTTTTCGCCATGGAAACGATGTTGATATCGCCATCCCCGTCAAAATCAAAATTCGACATCTTTACCGAATAAACATTCTCCTCGACATAAGGATACAGGTGCGCGATGTTATTTGGATTGTCGCTCAGCCTGAATGTATATTCGAACGTAAATGCATTGCCGCCTTCGATGGCTTTATTTTCATTGGGACTGGAGCTCAGGAAATACTTGTATAGATTCCCGTCGTCACCGGCAAGTCCTTCAGCGATCACTTTGAAGATGTATCCGCCGTAGTCGGGAACAAGCTCGCCCTCCGAGGGGTTAAAAGGACCGAAAGTATACCATTCTCCATCGTATACTTCGCTGCTGATAAATGTTTTGCTGGCCAGCTGGTTGCCGCTGCGGTAATTTCCTCCCGGGTCCTGAAGGCGCACGTCCTTATTGGTGAAGCAACTTTTACCTCCGTATACGGTAAACCGCGTTTTGGTGTTGTATTCCCCTTTTTTCTCATCGTTCTCTCCTGAGGTTTCCGGATCAAATACACGGATATACAATGGCTGAACCTGGAATTGCGGAATTACGAAAAAATAAGTTTGCGAGAAATCATCATCTCCCCAGGATTTGTCGCCGTCCTTGCCGAATGTGACCAGGAATGGAATATTCTCTTCCACTGCCGGAACTTGTTGGGAGAAAGTATTGGTTGTGATCAAAACCCCGAATAATATCCGTAAAAGGTTTTTCATATAGGAGTAAAGTTATTCAAGTTTTCAGCTTCTGCAAATGATTTTGGATAAGTTCGTCAAAACATCCGACAAAGAACAAACACGAAAGCATCAACGTGATTTTAAAGCTTCTATTTTAGTAAGGAGATCGGCTGTTTCCTTGTAATCTTCGCCGCTTTTCTTAGCGATGCTGATCGCTTTTTCGGCAGCCGTTTTCGCTTCAGCTTTCTTGCCTAGCTTGAAGAGTAACGCGGCATAAGTGTCGTTATACGGATAGTTATTATCCAATCCGGTTGCTTTTTTTGCCCACTGCGCCGCTTTTTCAAGCATCGCCTGATCATTCACATGCTCGTAAAACGACCAGGCGAAGGTATTCAGATCGGCAGCGTCTTCAGCAGAATATTTATTGATGTAATCACAGGAAAGAGCTGCATATTTGTCCCAGTCGCCATTTCGCTCATTTAATTTAACATCCGACTGAAGAATGATCATTTCCGTATCCCTGGTTCCGGACGCCCGCAATTTTACTTTGAGCTCTTCGTATCCTTTCATGTCTTTGTTCTGAATTGCAGAGTACAGCCCGGTGGTATAAACCCGGTTGATCTTATCCTCCACCGAATCCTTTCCATATATTTTTGAATATTGCTCTCTGCCGGATTCAAGATCCTTGAATACCGGGGAGTTATAGTCATCGATGTATTTGTAAATGATGTTCCAGTTTCCCCTGGATCGCAGGTCTTCTTTTTTTACCGAGCTGAAATATTGATCCACTTCTTCGCCGTATGACTGGCAGCCGTTTTCCAGCAGCGTAAAAAAGTGAAATGCGCTTGCCGCATCGTTGTTTCCTTTTTTAAAATTTGCTGAGCAGGTCGATAAGCGGGTCTCCGGCAACAAAGCATCCTTTCCGCCGGAGATAAAATTCGCGGCGGGGCACGAGCCGCAGGTCCGATGCAGCTGAACACCATCAGCGCTGAGGTAAAGCATGGTCGGATACGCGCGGATGTCGTACTTTTGAGCGATCTCGATCCCTTCTCCTTTTTCCATATCGATCTTTGCGTTCACGAAATTCGTGTTATAGAAGTCGGCGACCGTATCGTTTGTAAATACATTTTTCGCCATCCATTTGCAGGGCCCGCACCAGGACGTATAGCAATCGATGTAGATCATCTTATTTTCTTTTTTAGCTTTCGCCAGAAGCTCAGCGAAGGCGCCGTGATCGAATTCAATGTTCCGGTTCTGGCCAAAGCCGCTCAAAGCAATGAAAGCAAGGAGCAGGGTGGGAATTTTTTTCATGAGATGTATTATTTAATGTACTCTTTCAATTTCATTGGCCGCTATTTACTAAGCTCTGCATCGAGTGAGAAATTTTCGGGATTCTTTCCTTTCATGTTCCGGTAGAAATCCATAATGATCTTCATGTCCGCTTTGAAATCCCCGCTGGGCATAAACACCTTATCGATGCCGCAGGATTTCGTTTCATAATTTATGAATCCGAGGGCGATCGGAACTTTTGCATTCAGCGCAACATGATAAAAGCCGGTTTTCCACTTTTCCATGCGTGATCTTGTTCCTTCCGGTGTAATAACCAATCGTAAAACTTCATGTTCCTTGAACAGTTCAGCCATCGCATCAACCGCACTTTTTTTCTCGTTGTCGATGGTTTTTTTGCTCCGGTCAATTGGAAGCGCTCCCAGCGAAAGCATGAGCCGCCTGAGGGGAAAGCGGATCCACTCCTTTTTAATAGCAAAGCGGAGCTTGATCTTCATTACTTTCACGGCGCCCATTCCAAATACAAAATCCCAATTGCTGGTATGGGGCGCCACCACGATCACACATTGCTTTATGTCATCGGAGAGCAGGTGTGTAACCCGCCATCCGTAAAGTCTGAAGATTAGCCTGAACATGCCGCTGATAAGGAATTAGCACAAACCACTATAGGGTTTATGAGTCTCAAAATATAAAACACCAAACGCATGCGAGTAAATATACGAATTGCAGGCAGATAATTCTGCAAACGGATTAAAGCCCCGGGAAGCATATTATGCGTATCTTTGCACAATTATAATACACTCCATACATTGAAATTCAGCGATTTTCATTTTGACAGCAGCCTGCAGGAAGGATTGGATTCTATGGGATTTGAAATGCCAACCCCGATCCAGGCACAAGCGATTCCTATTATCCAGAGCGGAAAAGATCTGATCGGGTGTGCACAGACCGGTACCGGGAAAACGGCGGCTTTTGTGCTTCCGATCCTCGATAAGCTCTCTAAAACACCCACCGATAAGGTTGATACGCTAATCATCGTTCCCACGCGGGAACTCGCATTGCAGATCGATCAGGCTATCCAGGGCTTTTCTTATTTTACTTCTGTCAGCTCACTGGCGATTTACGGGGGAAGCGACGGAAGCGTATTTGAGATCGAAAGACGCGCCCTTACCGAAGGCGCCAATGTGATCATTGCAACGCCAGGGCGGTTGATGGCGCACCTTAATATGGGCTATGTGAAGCTTGACAGCCTGAAGCACCTTATTCTTGATGAAGCGGACCGGATGCTGGATATGGGCTTCATTGACGATATTCTGAAGATCACGACCTATTTACCGAAAGTGCGGCAAACGCTGATGTTCTCTGCAACCATGGCACCTAAGATCAGGTCGCTTGCGCAAAAGCTGCTGAAAGAGCCCGAGCAGATCACCATATCACTGGCGAAACCGGCAGAAGGAGTAACACAGGGAGCTTACCTTGTATACGACGCGCAAAAGAACAACCTCATCAAAGCGATCCTTTTAGCAAAGGAATACAGCAGCGTGATCATTTTCGTTTCGACCAAGATCAAAGTAAAGGATCTGGAGCGCGATCTGATCAAAGGAGGTTTGAAGGCAAAAGCGATCCACTCCGACCTGGAGCAGTTGGAACGCGAAGAAGTGCTCAGAAATTTCAGAAGCAAAAAATTGCAGATCCTTGTTGCAACCGACATTCTTTCCCGCGGGATCGATATCGAAGACATCGGGCTTGTCATTAATTATGACGTTCCCGGTGAACCTGCAGATTATATCCATCGCATCGGAAGAACTGCAAGGGCAGCCTCTAAAGGAGAGGCATTGACATTTATCAATGAATATGATCAGCAGAAATTTGCACAGATCGAAGCGCTGATCGGCTCAGAAGTAACTAAGCTTCCATTACCGGAAGGTTTTGCGGAAGGACCGAAATATCAGCCGGATGTTCGTGTAAAAAAACCATTTCCTGGAAAGGGTGGCCCGCAAAAGGGTGGCGGCAAAAAAAGACCGTTTCACAAAAACAGGGGTCCGGTTAAAAAATAGCCGAGCTATTTTACCTTCGCTAATTTCGGATACATCTTTTCTCTCAGTGCTTTCACGCCTTCGTCCGTGATGTATTCATCGTAGCTCATTCGCTTGTCGATGATACCGGTTGGTGTCAGCTCAATGATGCGATTCGCAACCGTTTGCATAAACTCATGGTCATGAGAAGTAAACAATGCCACATGCTTCCAGTCTTTCAGTGCATTGTTGAAAGCAGTAATGGATTCAAGATCGAGGTGGTTGGTCGGCTCATCAAGGATCAGGCAGTTTGCATTGGTCAGCATCATGCGTGACACCATGCAGCGCACCTTTTCTCCTCCTGAAAGCACATTCGATTTTTTCAGCGATTCTTCCCCGGTAAACAGCATCTTTCCCAGGAATCCCCGGACGTATGTTTCATCTTTATCTTTTGAGAATTGCCGGAGCCAGTCCACCAGGTTCAGATCGTCGGTAAAATATTTTGCGTTCTCATTTGGAAGATAGGATTTTGTGATCGTGCTTCCCCAGGCTACTGTTCCTTTATCGGCGCGTTCCTCATCCGCAAGCACTTCAAAAAATGCGGTAATTGCAACGTGGTCTTTCGAAAGCACGGCAATTTTGTCGCCTTTTACCATCGTGAAAGTGATATCCCTGAATAAAACCGTTCCTTCGGGTGATGTCTTGCTCAGGTTCTCCACATTGAGGATCTGATCACCGCAATCGCGCTCAGCTCTGAAAATGATCCCTGGATATTTTCGGGTGCTGGGCTTGATCTCATCGACCACAAGCTTCTCAAGCAACTTCTTACGGCTCGTTGCTTGCCTTGATTTGGAAGCATTTGCACTGAACCGCTCCACGAATTCCTGGAGCTCCTTTCTTTTGTCCTCTACTTTTTTATTCTGGTCGGAGCGCTGGCGCAATGCAAGCTGGCTCGATTCATACCAGAATGTATAGTTACCGGTATACAGCTGGATCTTATTAAAATCGATGTCGGCAATGTGCGTACAAACTGCATCCAGGAAGTGACGATCGTGAGAAACAACGATCACCGTATTTTGAAAATCTGCAAGAAAGTTCTCAAGCCAGGAGATCGTTTCCACATCAAGATCGTTCGTAGGCTCATCCAGCAGCAGAATGTCCGGGTTGCCGAAAAGCGCCTGCGCGAGAAGCACACGAACTTTTTCCTTACCGTTCAGCTCACTCATAAGCTTTTGGTGATAATCCTCTTTTACCCCGAGATCGCTCAGCATATTCGCTGCATCACTTTCAAAGTTCCAGCCGTTCATTTCAGCAAAAACGTTTTCCAGCTCGGCAGCTTTAATACCATCTGCATCACTGAAATCCGGCTTTGCATAGATCGCATCTTTTTGCTGCATCACGTCCCAAAGGCGCTTGTTGCCCATCATAACGGTTTGAAGCACCGGAAACTGATCAAATGCAAAGTGGTTCTGGCTCAGTACGCTCAAACGTTCACCCGGAGTAATGGAAACCTGTCCGGTCGTCGGTTCGATTTCACCGGAAAGGATCTTCATGAAGGTGGATTTACCGGCACCATTGGCGCCGATAACGCCGTAGCAGTTGCCCGGCGTGAATTTTATACTTGCTTCGTCGAACAATACGCGCTTACCGTAGCGAAGTGAAAGGTTGGAGACCGAGATCATTTTAATATTCAAAAATTAGTGTGCAAAAGTAAGGAAATTCCGCCATAACAGACGCTGTCGATAGTGGTAAAATATCGTTCCACGGCTCGAAACAAGAGATAAATACTACCGGAATTTATTGGCGGATTGGGCTTTTTTGTCTTATTTAGTACTGTTTAAAGACTTCGTGTGTGAACTGGAGAATCACTATAACAGTACTTCCGGCTTTTCTATTGTTTTGCTTTTGTCACTCCGCAAAGGCACAGCAGCTGAACATAAAAAATTTCTCGATCGAGGACGGTCTTCCTCAGTCGCAGGTCCTCTATATCTTCCAGGATCATTCCGGCGAGATCTGGATCGGTACCAATGGCGGCGGTGTAAGCCGGTTTGATGGCGTAAGGTTCCTGAACTTCAGTACAAAAGACGGCCTGAAAAGCAATCGTGTCAACTATATTGCCGAAGACAAAAGCAACACAATTTGGATCGGTACGATGAAAGGTCTTGCGAAATTCAAGAACGGCAAGCTTATAGCAGTACCTGATAAGCTTCTCGATGATCTGGCGATCTATACGATCCAGCAACATTCGGATGGAGAGCTGTGGCTGGGAACCTCAACAGGCATCGTAATATACAACGGCTCGACCTTCCGGCCATTTCCCCTGAATAATGAGATCGGGAACTTCCAGATATGGGCCATCAAACAGGACCTGATCGGAAACACCTGGATCGCAACCATGTTCAATGGCGTATTCAAGTACGACGGTTCAAAAATGATCCACTTTGATCAGACAAACGGACTGATCGATCTTAAGAATCGCGATATTCTTATCAATGGCGACCAGGTCTGGATCGCAACCTATCACGGCGTTAATGTTTATGATCTCTCCAAAGCTTATACCGGTGAAACAAAGCTCGATACACTCAAGGTCGATGGTAAGCCTTATACGGAAGGCGTTTTTCGCTTTTACAAAGATGTGAATGATGCCGTCTGGACCGGAACGAATGACGGAGCTGACCGGATCAGTAATAACAGCATCAGGAGCTTTACAACTGCCAATGGGTTGTGTAATAACCGCATCTATGGCTTGATCCAGGATCGCGAGGGGAACATGTGGTTTGGATCATTCAGCGGCGGTTTAAGCAAATACCGCAACGACCTTTTCATCAATATCAATGAAAAACACGGGCTCGCGAACAACACGGTGATGAGTTTCCTGAAGGATTCAAAAGGTAATCTGTGGGTAGGAACATGGGGCGGAGGTGTTTCCAGGATTGATTTCGAAGCATTCCGTCAGAAAGGAGAATTGAAGATCCAGAATTTCGGAAGGAAGAAAGAAGAATCCGGGCTGAACAATGTCTGGAGCATGTGTGAAGATAAAAAAGGAAACATCTGGTTTGGAACTTCCGGCTCGGGAATCACCGTATTCGACGGCAAGTCATTTAAGCTCTATCACCTTAAAGAAGGCCTGCACGGGATCAGAATTGTAAATATGATCTGCGACAAAAAGGGAAATGTATGGATCGCACATGAAAATGGCCTGGACATGTTCGATGGAAAACAATTCATTTATTACAGCAGCAACCTGGGCTTCTCAACAGAAGGCGTCAGCGCGATTTTTGAAGACAAGCTCGGTCAGATCTGGTTTGGATCACAAAATAAGATCGTAAAATATCATGACGGCACATCCGTAACCATAACCAGCGATGGCGGCTTCCCGAAAATACGAAACATCATTACGGACAAGTTTGGATACATCTGGCTAAGCACCGATGTCGGGATCATGGTATACAACGGAAGCGATTTCAAATCCATTACCGAAAAGGACGGCCTCAGCTCAAATACCGTTTATTATATCCAGCCGGATGAAAATGGCGATCTGTGGATGGGAACGAACAACGGCATTGATAAGCTGGATCTTAATGAATTTGTCAATCATAAAGAGATCGTTCTGAAGCATTATGGAAAAGAAGAAGGATTCATCGGATTGGAATGTAATCCGAATGCTTTCTATAAAGATATTGACGGCAGATTATGGCTCGGAACGGTTGGCGGCATCACCATCTACGATCCGCGCCAGGAAAAGAAGAACACGGTAGAGCCGCAGATCCGGATCACCGGGATCCGCCTGTTCCTGGAAAGTTTTGATTACAAAAAATATGCAGACAGCTTAACGGATGGGTTACCCGGCGGACTAAAATTACCATACGACAAAAACCACATCACATTTGATTTCATCGGGATCTCTCACACAAACCCCTCGAAGATCAGTTACCAGTTCATGCTCGACGGATTTGATGAAGGCTGGCTTCCGAAAGGAAAAGAAACGTCCGTAACGTATTCCAATCTTCCGCCCGGCAAATACACGTTCATGCTCAGAGCATGCAACAATGACGGATTGTGGAGCAAAACTCCGGCAACTTATTCATTCGAGATCATTCCTCCATTCTGGAAGCGCCCCTGGTTTTATATCCTGAGCACGATCATCGGCGTGGGAGCAATTTTTCTGCTCGTGAAAATGAGGGAACAAAGCTTACGTGCTTCCCAGCGCATCCTTGAACAGCAAGTAGCGATCCGGACGCGGGAATTGTCCGCTGAAAAGGAAAAGCTGCAATCCGCATACTCCGAGATCGATGGAAAGAATAAAGACATAACCGATAGCATTCACTATGCAAAGCGGATTCAGTATGCCATCCTGCCGGCGGATAGCACCGTCAAACAAGCATTCCCGGAATCATTTATTCTTTATCAGCCGAAAGCGATCGTCAGCGGCGATTTTTACTGGATGGAAAAATGGGGGAATGAGATCCTGATCGCTGCCGTGGATTGTACCGGCCATGGTGTGCCGGGCGCCTTCATGAGCATTGTATGTCACAATATTCTCACGCAGACCGTGAACGTTTTGGGTCTCGTGAAGCCGTCGCTGATCCTCAATGAAACCAATAAGCAGCTTTCACGGAGATTGAATCAGGATCCTGAAGAAGCTACTGTGCGCGACGGAATGGATATCGCGCTCGTTGCGATCAACCGGTCGAAAATGAAAATAGAGTTTGCGGGAGCGAATAATCCGATGTGGATCATCCGGAATAATGAAATGATCCAGGTAGGCGGAGATAAATTTCCTATCGGAGCATTTGTCGGAGAAGAGCTTCAGCAATTCAGGAATCACGAATATGAATTGCAGAAAGATGATTGTATCTATATTTTTACTGATGGCTACGCTGATCAGTTTGGCGGACCGAAAGGAAAAAAATTCAAATACAAGCAGCTGGAAGAATTGCTGCTCGGGATTCATAAGCGTTCGTTCGATGAGCAAAAGCGGATCCTTGAAAAAAGATTGGAGCAATGGAGAGGTTCACTGGAGCAAATTGATGATGTGCTTGTCATTGGAGTAAGGATCTGAGAAATCATGAAACAGAGCAGGAGACAATTTATTACTACCGCCGGATTGGCGTCATTGTCACTTTCACTTTCAGCAAATGCGAAAGATGATCCGGAAAAGGAGATCCCGGCCGTATTAAAGCCCCCTTCGCTGAAGCCGGGCGATCTGATCTCGATCTCTTCACCGGCAGGCGCGGTATGGGACGCGACCCAAATTGATAAATTCTCCGAGATTCTCCGTGGACTTGGTTTCAAGGTTCGGTGCGAGCCGACGCTCAAAGAAAAATATGGATATTTTGCGGGTACGGATGAATTTCGCGCCGGCGAGTTCAATCGTCTTATCCTCGATAAAGAGGTAAAAGCGGTCTTCTGCATGAAAGGCGGCTGGGGTTGTGCACGATTGCTTGATAAGATCAATTTCGAAGCCCTGAAAAGCAATCCAAAGATCATTATGGGCTTTAGTGATATTACAACGCTGCTGGTTGCGCTCAATGCGAAAACCGGTCTGGTTACCTTTCATGGTCCGGTCGGAAATAGCGGATGGAATGATTTTACAACCGATTATGTAAAACGGGTGCTGCTGACCTGCGAAAAAGTAGAATATGCCTATCCGGCAGAAGATGACGATAAATTTTATCCGATCAATCCTGGAAATGCAAAGGGGATCCTGGTTGGCGGAAATCTCACGGTGCTTGCAGGAATAATGGGTTCCGCTTATCTGCCCGACTGGAAAGGAAAGATTCTGTTCCTGGAAGAAACCAGCGAAGAGCCTTACCGGATCGACCGGATGTTAACGCAATTGAAGCTGAACGGCGTTCTCGATAATATCAGTGGTTTTATTTTTGGAAAATGTGTGAAATGTGATGCGGAAGAACCGGATAAGGCATTTACACTGCGACAGGTCCTTGAACAGCATCTCAAGCCGCTGAAAACACCTGCGTTTTACGGAGCCATGATCGGGCATATCGTAAATAAGTATACCGTTCCCATTGGCGTCACGGCTGAAATGGAAGCGGATAAGGGCATCCTCCGCCTGACGGAAGCTGCCGTGATTTGATTGCCGCTCCCAGCGTTAATTTTCGTAATATTGAAAGTCCAATGCGCACGCGTATCACCCATATCATTTTTCTTTTCCTGCTCGCCGGGCCTTTCGCAGCTATTTCACAGGAATACATTGACAGCCTGAAGCAGGAATACACGAAAGCACTTGCCCCTGAAGATAAATTTCAGGCTGGCTACAACGTTGCACGCGCTTTGTCCAGTCATGAAAATCCGGAAAGCAGAGAGTATTTTATGCGTTGCAAGGAAATGTGCGGTGTTGTTAATACACCCGCATGTTCCGCTAAGCTGGATCTGCTGGAAGCGATCCTCGCATTGAATGACGGAAATACAATAAGAGCCGCTGAGCTTTTCAGAAGTGTGATCCCTAAGCTGGAGGAGGCAGATCTGAAAAAGGAATTGTGTGAGGCTTACGGAACCTATGGAATGACGGAAATGGGTCTTGGAGAATACACGATGGCGATCGAATCATATGACAAAGGGATTGCATTGGCGACAGAAATCAACGATCAGAAGGAGCTGTGTGAGGACAACATGTTCATGGGCCGGGCTTATGAGGGAATGGCCAATAACACCAAGGCATTGGAATATTTTCAAAAAGCGCTCACGATCTCTGAAAAGCTAAAGGACCAGGATCTCAACGTGCAGGTGACATTGTTCATCGGCGCTTTGTATACCGAAGGGATCAATACCAAGCTGGGAATGGAGTACCTCAATAAGGCGGCGAAGATAGCCGAAGAGAAAAAAGATACCTCTATTCTTATCAGCGCATACACTTACATTGCAAACAATTATTATTATGAAAAGCAGTACCGCGAGGCGCTTAAGATGTATGAGAAGATAAAGCAATACTGCCTTGCTCACAATAACAAGAACACTTATGCCGGCACATTGGGTAATATGGGGAATGTGTATGCCGATATGGGTGAGATTGAAAAGGCAATGGAGCTTCAGACACAGGCCGTGGAGATCTTTAAGGAGATAGGAGATAAGCAAGGGTTGACGATTTGCTACAGTGCGCTTGGGATCGATCACCTGAATAAAAAGGAATACGACAAGGCACTGGAATATTTCAATATGTCTCTTCCGCTCGCTGAAGAAATGCAATCGCTGGAAGACATGATAGAGATCCACCAGAACCTGGCAAGGCTCTATGAGGAAAAAGGCGACTACAAGGAAGCTTATCGGAATTTCAAGCTTTATAAAGAATTCAGCGATTCCGTATACAACAGCAATAATGCGCAAAAGCTTGCCGAGATGGAGCTGAACTACCAGTTTGAGAATAAGCAGGCGGAGCAGCGTTTACAGGAAACAGTGAAAGAAGAGCGCTACAAGCGGGTAGTGCTTGGTGCAATTGCCGGTTCCGCTATCCTGCTAATCGTGATTGTACTGGTCGCGCGCTCCAGCCGCCAGCGGAAGCAAGTGAACAGGCAGCTGACGGTGCAGAAGAAGGAGCTGGAAACACATAAAAAAGAAATTACGGACAGTATCAATTATGCAAAGCGCATTCAGGAGTCTATTTTACCGCCGGATAATTACTGGAAGAATATTCTGCCCGACAGCTTTATCTTCTATCGTCCCAAGGATATCGTCAGCGGCGACTTTTACTGGATTGAGCAGAAAGGAGATGTAGTTTGTTTTTCTGCTGTGGATTGCACCGGGCACGGCGTTCCGGGAGCCATGATGAGTGTAGTGGGATTTAATTTGCTGACGCAGGCGGTGAATGAAATGGGTTTGACCGTGCCGTCCGATATTTTAAAGCACCTGGATTACGGTGTTACAAAAACATTGCGGCAATCGGGTGATGGAAAAGGAGTAAAGGATGGAATGGACCTTTCATTATGTTCACTCGATAAGAAAACAAATATTCTTCAATACGCCGGTGCATTTAATTCACTTTACTATGTGAAGGACGGCGCTTTCTTCGAGATCAAAGCAGACAAATTCCCGATCGGTGTAAACCTCGATGGGAAGGTCGATAATTACACCAATCACATTGTTCCGTTGAGCAAAGGCGATTGCGTTTACCTCTTCAGCGATGGTTATGCGGATCAATTCGGCGGGCCGAAAGGAAAGAAATTCAAATACAATCAGCTGAAAGAATTGCTTTATAAAAATTACCAGCTTCCGATCGAAGATCAAAAACAACGTCTTGCCGAGGCATTCGATTCCTGGATGGGTGAGCTCGAGCAGGTAGATGACGTAGTGATCATAGGAGTGAGGATCTGACGCAGTCAGAGCCGAACCCTAATGATCACTATCCCGAATAAAATGAGGGATCTGTTTGTAGAGTCCACAACACATCATAGGAGTGAGGATCTGACGCAGTCAGAGCCGAGCTTCGTATTCACCACTCTCGCCTTTGCGTAGCCTGCTTCGGCGGAGCAAGGAAGGCACTCAGTTCACATAGGAACACTAAGGAATTTTGTTGAGCAGGATTTTCGTGTTCTTCTACCTCTGTGGTTCTCTTTTTCATCTCTGCTTTCTCCGTGGTTTATTTTTACTATTTATCCGTTTACTACTAAGGTCCTTAGTCCTATAGAAACACTAAGGCTTTGTTAATCAAAAATTCTACAATTCTTTTTTCTCCATTTTCTCTGTGTTTTATTTTTAAAAACTTTTGAAATGAAAAACGACAACTATCATTCGTTTCTTTTTTCTTAGTGTTCCTCCGTGTTCTCCGTGCCTCTGTGGTAAAAAAATATTGCACATTTAAACGTTATTTCTAATCCTCCTTTTTGCTTTTTCTCTGCAGTAAATTTTTCAGTATTTCTTTCTGAAACCCAATTTTTCAAATAGACAAACTGCCTGTTATTAGTGATTTTGAGCGGATTTTGTTCAATCCGACACCTAATATTTTACGTTTCATATGGTCTGTTTTTTTCCATCATTCATCGATAAACGCCATCATTTGGTGCATCATTACTTCTGATCCGGCATTTTTACTGTTAAATATGAAACTCCTTTTTCAGAGAAGGCGTTAAATGGTGTAGTTCTTAATTTATTGTTCCAACTAAAAACGGAGGTCCCGATGCAATCTAAACTACTAAACAGACTTCTTACCTGGTTAAGCTTTATCATTATGTTCATACAGGCATCTAATGAAGCTTATGCGTCACACGCCCAGAGTGCCGATATCACTTATCAGTGCTTAGGCGGGAACCAGTACCAGATATCACTCTCTTTTTACCGCGACTGTGCCGGTGTCGCAGCACCAGCCAACGTTTCGATAAACATTGCTTCCGCCACATGCGGCTTTAACTACAACATCACGCTCAATCAAATACCAGGAACAGGAATAGATGTATCACCAATTTGTACAGCTTTTGCAAGTGAATGTTCCGGCGGATCGTATCCTGGTGTACAGGAATTCATTTACCGTGGTATCACTACACTTCCTGCGGCCTGCACCGACTGGGTGTTCAGCTTCACACTCTGCTGCCGTAACGCTTCGATAGGTACGATCAACAATCCTTCCTCTGAGAATATCTACGTCGAAGCTCATCTTGATAATTTAAATTTTCCTTGTAACAACTCACCGACTTTTTCAAACGCTCCGGTCCCGTTCGTTTGTGTTGGACAGCCTTATTGCTTCAACAACGGATCATTCGATGCGGACGGTGATTCACTTTATTACACACTGATCACACCTCAAACAGGTCCTGCAACCACTGTTACTTATCTTACTCCTTATTCCGCGACTCAGCCTCTGGCTTCATCACCTCCGGTTACATTCAATGCCCTTACCGGTGATATGTGTATGACGCCAAGCATGATCCAGGTAACCGTTTTTGCAGTATTAGTTCAAGAGTACCGCAGTGAGGTACTCGTTGGAAGTGTGATGCGAGACATTCAGTTGAGAACAATGACTTGTTCCAACACCAATCCCTATGTGAACGGGATCAATAATACCGGTACTTATTCTCTTACCGCCTGTGCGGGACAAACGATCAGCTTCAATATTGATAGCTATGACGTTGATGCAGGGCAGAACGTAACCATCGTGTGGAATAGCGGTATTGCCGGCGCTTCTTTTATTTCAACCGGCGGATCACGTCCTACGGG
The DNA here is from genome assembly GCA_045805205.1 of Bacteroidia bacterium. Classification (GTDB taxonomy): domain Bacteria; phylum Bacteroidota; class Bacteroidia; order 2-12-FULL-35-15; family 2-12-FULL-35-15; genus 2-12-FULL-35-15. The sequence continues at coordinate 358,053 of JBJMLR010000011.1, forward strand.
AACTTTCAGCTGGACACCAACCACTGCCGATATCGGTACCGCAAGTCATTGCTTTACCGTGACCGTGCAGGATGATAACTGCCCGTATAACGGAAGCCAGACCTATTCCTTCTGCATTACCGTTACCGGGATCACGCTCAGTACAACTGCAACTCCGGCAAACTGCGGCGCATCAAACGGTACCGCCGATGTATCGGTTGTAACCGGTACAGGACCTTTTACCTATAGCTGGTCGAGCGGAGGTGCTACTTCCGGTGAGAACGGTCTTTCAGCCGGAACTTATACCGTAACGGTCAGCTCCGGAGGCTGCTCAAGCACCGCTACAGCAACGGTCGGACCGGGATCTGCTCCCGGCAACGTGAACATGAATGGTACTAATGTTTCCTGCTATGGCGGAAGTAATGGCACGGCCACTGCAAATGCCAGCGGCGGAGCTCCTCCCTTTACGTATTTATGGAGCAATGGCGCAACTACACCGACCATTACCGGATTGTCTGCGGGAACCTATTACGTGGCCGTGACCACATCAGGCGGATGTGTAAAATACGATACGATCGCCATCACACAACCGGCATCCCCGCTCTCAAATTCGCTGTCGCATACTAATGTAACTTGTTATGGATTGAGCGACGGACAAGCGGCAACCGTTGCAGCAGGCGGAACCGGGCCTTATACTTATTCCTGGAACACAGTGCCTGTACAAACAGCTGCAAGCGCCAGCGGAATATCCGCCGGTGCATACAGCGTTGTTGTAACAGACAATAACGGCTGTACTGTTTCAGGCGCGGTAACGATCACACAACCTAATGCGATCAACGCAAATGCCATGGTAGTACATGATGTAACCTGCAACGGAATGAATGATGGTCTTGCTACCGTCGGCGCTTCCGGGGGTACCGGCGTGTTTGCATATATGTGGAACACAAGTCCTCCGCAATACATCCAGACAGTTTCCGGCTTGCCTCCGGGAAGCTATACTGCTACTGTTTCTGATGTAAACGGATGCACAGGTACATCTTCACTTACCATTACGGAGCCATCTGCGCTTACTATTTCTTCAGCGGGATTTCCTTTGACCTGTAACGGTTCAAACGACGGACAAGGCGTGATCATTCCTTCCGGCGGAACACCAACGTATACATATCAATGGATGCCAACCGGCGGAACCAGTGCAAGCGCGTCGTCATTATCTCCGGGAACATACACGGCGGTTGCTACTGATGCGAATGGCTGTACGATCACCGCTTCAGTAGTGATCACGGAACCGGCACCGGTTACTACAACTGCATCCGGATCCACAACCATCTGTTCCGGGAACAGCACAAATGTCAGCGGTAGCGCAACGGGTGGTACCGGAGCGTATACTTATTATTGGACCGGTGTCGGTTCCGGAGCAAATCAATCCGTCAGTCCGATTATCAATACCGTGTATACAGTTACAGCAACAGACGCTAACGGATGTGCCGGCTCACCTGCTAACGTTACGATCAACGTAACATCATTGACCGCTTCCAATTTAACAGTTTCTTCTCCGGCTTCTATCTGTGATGGCGGCAGTACGACGATCTCGTCCGGTGTAACCGGAAGTACGGGACCTGTAACGATAAACTGGAGCGGAGGTCTCGGAAGCGGTAACGGTCCGTTCACTGTTTCACCGAATGCCAGTACGACTTATACGGTAACCGTTACGGATGCCTGCGGGAATACCGTTACTTCTGCGGTCCCGGTAACCGTTCATCCGCTTCCGGTGATCAGTATTTCACCGGTGTCTGTAACGCAATGCGAAAAAGCAACAGCAACTTTTACGGATAACTCAACAACCAATGCGGGGGCAACCTACAACTGGACATTTGGAGACGGTACAAGCTCCAACCAGGTAAGCCCGATACACAATTATACAACCAGCGGCACATATACCGTCAACGTAACGGTTACATCACCGTTCGGGTGCGTAAATACAACAAGCACGACCAGTACGATAGTTGTGTATCCCGGAACGACTGCGGAATTTACATCACAGGCAATCGACGGCACCACGATCAGTCCGATGTATCAGTTTAATGACCAGTCAACAAATGCGGCGACCCGTTTCTGGACCTTTGGTGACGGATCTTCATCAACAGTCGTAAATCCCTTGCATACATATCCTGATAAAGGAACGTACACGGTGTCGCTCCTGACGATCACAAACCATGGATGCCGCGATTCCGTTTCGAAGGAAGTAGAGATCGTACCGCTGTTCACTCTTTTTATTCCGAATGCTTTTACGCCGGACGGAAACGGTGATAATGATGCTTTTGCTCCGAAAGGAGCTGAGATCAGCGAATTCAGGATGATGATCTTCGATCGCTGGGGAGAAATGATCTATTCAACCGATGACATTAACAGAGGCTGGGATGGAACTGCAAATCACGGCGGAAAGATAGCGGAGCAAGGAGTATATGTTTATAAAATTGAAGTACGTGACTTTGCCCAGAAGTATCACGATTATACCGGACACGTCACACTGCTTGCCAGTAATGAGTAATAAATGAGAACGGTGAAGGTTCCTGCATCGGGAGGTGCAGGAACCTTTATTTTTTTACATCTTCTCTGCCAGCTTGCTTTTAGGAAAAAGGGATTTTACGATCTCATTATAGTAAATAAGAAATTTGAATGCATACGTGGGCGAATTAAATTTCCGGTTGAGCCGTTCATAGTCTGTAAGCATAAAGCGATATCCGATGTCAGCGCCTACGCCGGCCCATTTGACGAATTTATATTCAACGGAAACCGCTGGCTCATATACAAAATTAAGATCCTGCTCCATGACTTTTCTTTTTCCTAAATAATTGTATTTGTAATAGATCTGTCCGACTCCGAACTGCAAAGGCATGCTTAATTGCCACTTCTTCGTCTGGTAGAAGACATATTCGGCATGCAGGGAAATATAAAATAGTCTCAGCATAGCGGTGGTCTTTTCAGATTGTCCTGCAGCGTTAACCACATCGATCTCCTTATCAAAATCTTTAGCAGGCGGACTCAGCTGGTTATAGCCGACTCCGAAATACAATCGGTTTCCATAGTTCAGGCCCGCTTTGATTCCGAAGATCTTTGCTCTGCTGCCATCGATAAAAGAATTTCTGGAGTCGAACTTCCCGAAGAGATGGGGCTTTTTCTGTAAGCTCATGCGCATCGTATCCATTGCGGGCTGAGCGACGCTGAGAAGAGCCGAAAAGGAAATAACAAGTATGATGAAAAAGGATTTCAATGATACAAAGATACGGCTTCGCGATCGTCCATTTGTAATTCAGGAACTGAGTTTCGTTTAAAGGGACCAAAGAAAAAGCCCCGGAACAATTCCGGGGCTTTTTATAGTATCAGTTAATGATGAACGACAATAATTAATGCCCTCCGCCGTCCACTTCGCCTTCCGCCAACGGAACGGTCTGTGGAACAAAGTCAAGCTCTTTACCAGGCTTGCTGTAGTCATACGGCCAGCGATGAACTACCGGCAGTGCGCCAGGCCAGTTTCCATGCGTATGAGCCATCGGTGTTGTCCACTCGAGTGTGTTGGATCCCCATGGGTTCTGTTCGGATTTTGGTCCGCGGAACATGGAGTAGAAGAAGTTAAACAGGAAGATGATCTGTACCAATACTGCCAGCATCGCAAAGCAGGTAATGAATACGTTGATATCAACCAGGTTATCGAACATCGGGAATGCGCTGTTGCTGTAATAACGACGCGGTACCCCGGCAAGTCCGAGGAAGTGCATCGGGAAGAATACGCCGTATGCTGCGATGAAGGTTCCCCAGAAGTGAATATACCCGAGGGTCTTGTTCATGTGACGCAGGAACAGTTTCGGGAACCAGTGGTAAACACCGGCACACATACCGAGGATCGCAGATACACCCATTACAATGTGGAAGTGCGCAACCACAAAGTAAGTATCGTGGATAGGAATGTCAAGTGCAGAGTCCGCCAGGATAATACCTGTCAAACCACCGGAGATAAAGGTGGAAACCAATCCGATCGCGAAGAGCATTGCAGGAGTGTAGCGGATGTTACCTTTCCAGAGCGTTGTGATGTAGTTAAATGCTTTTACCGCAGAAGGGATCGCGATAAGGAGCGTAGTAAACACGAACACAGAGCCAAGGAAAGGATTCATACCTGTAAGGAACATGTGGTGACCCCAAACAATGAAGGAAAGGAATCCGATCGCCATGATAGATCCGATCATCGCACGATAGCCGAAAATCGGTTTACGCGCATTTACAGAGATGATCTCCGAAGTCAGACCCAATGCAGGAAGGATGATGATGTATACTTCCGGGTGACCGAGGAACCAGAATAAGTGTTCATACAGGATCGGAGATCCTCCCGTTTGTTCAAGAGCTTGTCCGCCGATATAAATATCGGAAAGGTAGAACGAAGTTCCGAAGCTTCTGTCGAAAATAAGGAGAAGCGCAGCAGAGAAAAGTACCGGGAAAGAAAGAACTCCCAGGATCGCCGTTACAAAGAACGCCCAGATGGTCAAAGGAAGACGGGTCATGGTCATACCTTTTGTGCGGAGGTTCAATACGGTTACAATGTAGTTCAAGCCGCCAAGCAGGGATGACACGATGAACAGCGACATGGAGATCAGCCAGAGGGTCATACCCATTTTAGAACCTTCCATTGCTTCAGGTAGTGCGCTCAGAGGAGGATAAACAGTCCAGCCACCGGATGCAGGGCCTGTTTCAACAAAAAATGCAGAAAGCATTACCATGCTCGACAGGAAGAAGAACCAGTACGAAAGCATGTTCAGGAATCCGGAAGCCATATCCCGCGCCCCGATCTGGTAAGGGATCAGAAGGTTAGAAAAAGTTCCGGATAATCCGCCTGTTAATACCATAAAGACCATCACCGTCCCGTGGATCGTAACCAGTGCCATGTACATTCCCGGATCGAGGACACCATTTTTCCCGAACTTATCGCCCAGGAAGAAGTTGATGATCTTGAAATGCTCACCTGGCCATGCTAACTGCAAGCGGAACAGGAAAGACATCATCATGGCAAGGAATGCCATGATCACGGCAGTGATGAGGAACTGACGGGAGATCGTCTTATGATCCATGCTGAAGATGTACTTGTATACAAAAGCTTCTTCATGGTGGTGTTCATCGTGGTGACCGTGATTATCGTGACCGTGGTTGTCGTGATGACCGTGATTATCTGACATATGCTAAATTATTATATTGTTGAATATTATTTTTTGTACTGAGTTTATTTCACTGCAACATCTGCTTTCTTTTCTGCTGCTTTTGAAAAGAAAGGCTTCTGTCCTTCGAGCCATTTTTTGTAATCCGCTTCTGTATCCACAACCACAGTCATCTGCATGTCGTAGTGAGAGTTTCCACAGATCTTGTTGCAAAGGAGAATAAAATCAAAAGCTACCGGCTTGAATTCTTTTCCCTCCTTTTTTGCTTTTTCTTTGCGGATCGCATTGATCTCAGCCATCTGGCGGATCACGGTAGGATCTTTACGCATTTCAGCTGTTGTGATCGTTGGAGTGAAATGGAACATCGTAGTCATCCCCGGAACAACGTTCATCTGTGCTCTGAAGTGCGGGAAGAAAGCACTGTGGATTACATCACGGGAGCGGAACTTGAATTCAATTTCTTTTCCTACCGGGATGTGCATCTCATTCTTTACAAGAATATCATCCTGTCCTTCGGCGCTGGTTGAATCCAATCCAAGGTCGTTGGTTGGAGTAATAAGGCGGTAATTAGCGTTCCCTAATTTATTATCGGTACCCGAGTAGCGTGCTGTCCAGTTGAACTGTTGTCCGTAGATTTCGACTATCTGTGCATTAGGGTCAGCGTCCTCTGTAATTTTGTTCCAGGAGCGCAATCCGAAGATGATGATCACCGCGAGAACGATCGCAGGGATGATGGTCCAGATCATTTCCAAACGGTTGTCATGCGGGAAAAACGTTGCAACATTCCCTTTGCGGCCGTAATATTTGTATGCGAACCAGAATAAAGCGATATGAGTAACAACGAACACGAAGAAAATGATCGCCATGTTGAAGTTGAAGAGCCAGTCGAGCTCAACACCATGTTTGGAGGCCGATTTAGGCAGCATCCGCGGAACGAATTCATACAGGTTCCAGATGGTGTAGGCGAAGAACGCGAACAGGAATGTCAGCATCAGTTTAGACTGAAGCCTGTTGTCTCTGTCGGTGATCTCCTCCGGCTTTGTTCCTTTCAGGCTCGATGCAAGTTCGAATACCCTAACCAGGTAGGCAATTGCAAGACCCCCTAAAATAACCGCAACGTAAATTAAAAGCTTTATCATAGTCGTGTAAATTGATGATTTGTTGATCCGGAGAACTGGAGATTTGTTGATCCCGCTTTTCTCTATTCTTTATTTTTTAATTTTAAATTCGCTGTTTCTCTAAAATAATTAATCTCCAAATTTTAATAGTGATGATGTAAGCTTTCGTCCAGGTAAGGGTGCTTCTGGATCATCAGCGGACGTTTTGCCAGTGCACTGTGGATCACATACAACATCAGTCCGAGGAATCCCAATGCAGTTCCGAGCTCAATCCAGCCCAGGTGATGGTTAGCATGAACAGTTCCCGGCATTACCATCATATAGACGTCCAGCCAGTGTCCAATGAAGATAACACAGCCTACGATCAGCAGGAAATAATAATTACGTTTTGCATCGCGGCTCATCAGCAGGATCATCGGGAATGCGAAGTTCATCGCGAATACGGTCCACATCAGCCCGGTATAACCGAAGTTATGCAGACGATCATGGAAATAAATAATTTCTTCAGGAATATCGGTATACCAGATCAGCATGAACTGACAGAACCACAAATAGCTCCACAGGAAGCTGATCGCAAATACCCATTTGCCGACATCATGAATGTGGCTGTCGTTGACCTGCTGCAGGTATCCCTTGCGCTTCAGATAAAGGATAAGAAGGATAATCGCTGTCATTGCAGAGATCCAGTTTCCGGCAAATGCATACCATCCGTACATGGTGCTGAACCAGTGAACATCTACCGACATCATCCAGTCCCATGCGGAAGTGGAAGAGGTTACAGCAAAGAATACAAGGAAGGTAGCCGCTTTGCCCATTGTTTTGAAATGCAATGCAGTTCCACCCTGAAGATCCTGTTCAACGGAGTTCTTAATGAACATTCTCTGGAACATGCACCATACAATCACATACACAAGCGTTCTCAGCCAGAAGAACCAGGTGGCAAAATATCCGCCTTTCCCCGCAATCACTTCATCATATTTCGGAGATGCAGGATCATAAACCGCAGGGTCCTGCCAGTGGTAGAGGTGATGAACCCCGAACTGTCCCATTAAAAGAATGAAGATCATAATTCCAGCGCCCCACGGCAGGTAGCAGGAAATTGCTTCATAAACTCTTTTTACAGCAACCGACCATGCAACTTCCGCAGCATATTGCAATGCCATGAAAAAGGTAGCCAGCAAGCCGATTCCCATGAAGAACCAGCCGTTAACAAGCAGGTTCGCCCAGACGCGTGTATGGTGATAATCTTCCGGGTTTACACCTTCAGGGGCACTGTCCGACAGAAATCCGGCAATGATGGTGATTAAACCGATTCCCATCAAGCCAAAAGTAATGTTCCTGGTCTTGCTGGTGAACGTGTAGTTATTATTAACTGTTTCTGTTTGCATATCTATTCGCTTGTATCGTTATGGCTTATTATTTTGGTTGTTTCACTTCCGGCTTTTTAGCAGCAGCGGAATCAGCAGCAGCAGTCGGCATCCCATTCGGGTATTGCATTTTGTGAATGTGCTCGATCACTTTCCAGATCTCTTCTTTGCTCAGTAACGGAGCATGCGCACCCATAAGACCTTTTCCGTAAGTAATGGAGTGGAACATCTTGCCTTCAGGAAGTGCCATCAAAGCAGGGCTTTTGTAAGATGGAGGAGGACCGGATAATTTCGATGCTACAGGACCATCTGCTTCTCCGCCTTTACCATGACAGTGTACACAGAACTTAAGGTAAAGCTCTTCTCCCTGCTTTTCATTCGCATCATTAACCGGAAGCGGGTTATGCCAGTTCAGACCGGCAGCTTCGTATCCTTCCTGGGTATTCGGATATGGATAAGGCATAAAACCTCTCGCGATCGTACCTTTTACAGGCATTCTGTTCACCATCATGGTGTCGCCGTTCTTTAGCAGCACATATCCCATGTTGGTCTCAAGAGACGGGGAACGATACATATCCGGCATGTATTCATAGCCCGGGCTGTTCGGATCCTTTTTCTCACAGGAGGTTGTGCTGATCACTATACAGCCGATCACCGCCATCAAAGAAATTACTTGTTTCACCTTTTTATTCATACGTATGTATTTTTTCTTTTTGCTGTATGGAACACACCCTATTGATTTTATTATTAAGAAATCAACGTATTATGGCTAGTTCATACGATTCTGTTGTTGATCTTATTTATATGAAATTTCAGTAGCACCACCGTTTCTCAGAAGTGATTCGATCTTTGATTTGTTCTCTTCTTTTGTTTCGACGATCATCAGGAATTTATCATCTGTTGTTCTCGGATCAGGATTTTTTGCTTTCACACCCGGAAGCATCCAGCAGCGCAGGTAGTAAGTGATCGCCATACCGTGACCGGCACAGAGAACGGTCGATTCGAATGTGATCGGAATGAAAGCCGGCACGTTCATGTAATATGCGAAGCTCGGCTTGCCACCGATGTCGGTCGGCCAGTCATGAACCATCATGTACCACATCATCAGTGTTGCCAGCGATGCACCCGTCAAGCCGTAGATAAATGCGCAGATCGCGATCCAGGTTCTCGGAACACCGATCGCCTGATCGAGTCCGTGAATCGGGAAAGGAGAAAAAACATCCTTCACCCGGATCCCCTGGTTCTTCAGTTCATACGCGGTAGCCAGCAATGGCTCTTCGTCGTTGTAAATTGCGTGTATTGCTACTGTACTCATATTTTGTTTTGTTAAAGTCTGATTTTCTAATGTCTAACAACCGGTATTTTAGTGATGCGCCGCAGCATTTTTTTCCTTGTATTCCTGTCCTGAAGACTTCAGGATGGATTTCAATTCCGCCTGCGCGATAACAGGGAAATATCTCGAGAATAAAAGGAAGAATGTGAAGAACATCCCGATCGTTCCGGTAAAAATCCCGATATCAACGAAAGTCGGATGATACATATTCCAGGTTGAAGGAATGAACGTACGGCAAAGTGTAGGTACGATGATCACAAAACGTTCGAACCACATACCGATGTTCACGATGATCGACATCACGAATGTAAAGGTTAAGCTCGTACGCAGTTTTTTGGACCAGAAAAGCTGCGGCGAAACTACGTTGCAGGTCATCATGCTTGCATATGCCCACCAGTATGGACCGGTAGCACGGTTAAGAAATGCATACTGCTCGTATTCCACTCCTGAATACCAGGAAATGAAAAGCTCTGTCAGGTAAGCAACACCGACGATAGACCCCGTTACGATGATAACGATGTTCATATATTCGACGTGCTTAACGGTGATGTAATTCTCCAGGTGGTAAACTTTACGAACGATCAAAAGGAGCGTTTGTACCATCGCGAATCCTGAGAATACCGCTCCGGCAACGAAATAAGGAGGAAAGATGGTTGTATGCCAGCCCGGAACAACCGAAGTAGCAAAGTCCATAGATACGATCGAGTGAACGGAGAATACAAGCGGAGTAGAAAGACCTGCAAGTACCAGGGAAACTTCTTCGAAACGGCTCCAGTGACGGGCACTTCCACCCCATCCGAAGCTCAGGAGGCCGTACATTTTCTTCGCGAAAGGCTTCACGGCACGGTCGCGGATCATTGCAAAATCCGGAACCAGACCGGTATACCAGAAAACCAAAGAGATAGAGAAATAAGTAGATACTGCAAATACGTCCCAGAGAAGCGGAGAGTTAAAGTTCACCCACAGTGAACCAAACTGGTTAGGCAATGGAAACAGCCAATAGTCGAGCCAAGGACGGCCGGTGTGGAGCAATACGAAGATCGCTGCACACATTACGGCGAAGATCGTCATCGCTTCTGCTGAACGGTTGATCGCCATCCGCCATTTCTGACGGAACAATAAAAGCACGGCAGAGATCAATGTACCTGCGTGACCGATACCGATCCACCATACGAAATTGGTGATATCCCATGCCCAGTCAACACCATTGTTGGATCCCCAAACGCCGATCCCTGTTCCGATGGTGTAGGCCAGACAGCCAATTCCCCACATAAAGCAGATGATCGATACCGTTAAGAGAAGGTACCAGTATTTGTTAGCTTTGCCTTCGATCGGTTTTACGATATCTTCGGTGATCTGATGATACGACTTATTCCCAAGGATCAGGGGCTCTCTAATTGCTGATTCGTGCTGCATATTATTTTCTAAAAATTATAAATTATAAAGGCTCAATTATAAATTGTTTCTCATTTTCAAATTAGCACATCACTAATTTTCAAATTGATTTATGCATGTTCTTTTTCTTCTTTCTTTTCTTCCTTGCCTTCTCCTTCTTTCTTTCCTTCGTACATCTCTTCTTCCGCATTCCTTACTTTCGTGAGATAGGAAACGGTTGGTTTAATGCCGATCTCCTCGAGCATGAAATAGTTACGCTCATCTTCTTTTCTGAGGATCGAAACTGCGCTGTTATCATCATTTAGATCGCCGAATATGATCGCATTGGTAGGACAAGCCTGCTGACAAGCCGTGTTGATATCACTGTCAACCAACTTACGTTCTGCTTTCTTCGCCTCCAGCTTACCAGCCTGGATCCGCTGGATACACATGGAGCATTTTTCCATTACACCGCGTGAGCGTACAACTACATCCGGATTCAGTACCATACGGCCCAGGTCATCCTGTGTAGGGTTAAATGCAAACATGGTGTTTTCGTTGTAGTTGAACCAGTTGAAACGGCGAACCTTGAACGGACAGTTATTCGCGCAGTAGCGGGTTCCGACGCAGCGGTTATAAGCCATTGCATTCAATCCGTCGGAGCTGTGGTTTGTTGCCAATACCGGGCAAACGGTTTCACAAGGAGCGTGGTTACAGTGCTGGCACATTACCGGCTGGAACATCACCTTCGGATTCATTGTCTCCGGGTTCTCCATATCCAGGTACATGTCGATAGCACCTACACCATCTTCTTTTGCTTTTTCTTTTGCGGCACGTGCTTCTGCAGGCCAGTTCGTGCTATAATAGCGGTCGATCCTCAGCCAGTGCATCTCACGGGTTTTCATAACCTGTGCTTTACCTACAACAGCAACGTTATTTTCAACGGTACATCCTACAACGCAAGCACCACAACCGATGCATGAGTTCAGATCGATGGTCATTCCCCAACGGTGACCGAGTTTATCATGTTCATCCCAAAGATCGATCGACGTCGGTTTTCTCGCACCGCTGTGTGTCATCAGCATTTCAGGATGATTTCCTGCCGACTGATCTTTCTGGTATTCACCCAATGTTGTTTCTTTCACGATCCCGCGGCCCATCATCGTGTGGTGAACCTGTGTTCCTGCAAGCTCTGTCGTTTCGCCCGAATCTTCGATCATTACACTTCCTGCGCCATACACCATCGCACCATCCATGATCATCACCATCGGATATGCGTTCTGGCCGACAACAGTTTTTGTACGCTCGCTGAGCAGACCTGCTTTGTTACGGCCATATCCCAATGCGATACCGACAGTTCCGCGTGCCTGTCCGGGCTGTGGAACAACCGGTAATTTAAGGGTTACACCATTTGCCGTTATATTGACAACAGTTGAATTTCTATCCTGGCGCTGCATCAATTCAAACTTCTTCTCTTTCATATCTTCCGGAGACATCGTAACATAATTGTCCCAGGTGATCTTGGAGATCGGATCCGGTAATTCCTGCAGCCATGGATTATTTGCCTGGTTACCATTACCGATTCCTACTTTTTCATACAGTGCAAGTTCAAGGTCGCCGGTCTTCATCGCATTGATTTTGGATGCAGCAGCACCAAGGTCGATTTTAGCAACCGGCATCTCTTCTTTCTTCTCTTCTTTTTTCTTTCCTTCTGCAAGCGGCATCACTACCATTGCCACTTTTGCGCTGTCAGCACCCATCGGAGCATCTGACATATCAGTTCCTTTACCAACTTCAATTGCACCATCGTGCAGTGAATTGTTCCAGAATTCAGGGAAGTTCATGTATTTGCCCTGCATCGGGAACACACGATCCATCCATACCTTTTGGATATAAGAATGATAATCGGAAGTATTTCCTGACCAAAGCAGGAGTGTTTCCTGTGCCTGGCGCGTTCCTGAGCCTTCCGCAGCAAAAAGCGGAGTGATGGTCGGCTGGCAAAGGCTATAGTGTGCTTTTTTTGGATTGTAATCGTTCCATGATTCCAGGTAACTGTGATCAGGACAGATATAATGAGCCCAGCTTGCTGTTTCGTCAGCGCGGTCAGCCAATGAAATTCTTAATCCTACCTTATTATATGCATCTGCAAATTTGAGTGAGCCAGGTGCCGTGTAAACCGGATTTGTATTATAGGTGATCAGCGCCGCTACTTTTCCGGCAGCCATTTCAGCAACCAGGTCCGCGAATGCAGCATCATCTCCCTGGTGCAGGTAAGATGGATTTTCGGTATCAATTGTTTTACCATAGTTGCCGAGCATATCATTAATGCCTGCAACAACAGCCTGAACATTCACATCATTTGATCCGGATACAACCAGTGATTTACCTTTTGCATCAGCGAGCGCTTTTGCAGCTTTCGCAATGGCAGGATCACAAGCAAGTGCAGAAGCAGCCAATCCTGAACCGCCAGCCATCTTGGCAACAGCATTGTAAAGGTTCACAGCAACTTTTCCCTGCTCGGTGACTTTTACAGGTACACGCTCATCGGCGTTAGCACCGGTCAGCGACAGGTTGGATTCGAACTGGATGTGCTTGGACATCTTCATGTTCTTCTTGCCCACCTTACGCATTTTGGAATACTGATTTGCGTATTCGATCGGCGACAGCCAGTTTGCAAGGAAATCAGCCCCGATGCTCACGATCACTTCTGCTTTATCAAAGTGATAAGAAGGGATCACGCCGTTGTTTGCTTTCGCAATTCCCGAATAGGAAACAGCATCATAAGTAATAAGCTTTGTAGTTGGATATTTTGCAGCAAAGTCAGCGATCACTGCTTTGGTCGATGGACTGATGATCGTAGAGGAGAGGATGCGGATAGCGCCGCCGCTTGCAGCAATAGCCGCCAGCTTACCGCCGATCTCCTTATCTGCATTCGCCCAGGTCATTGCCTTCCAGTCATCACCGGCTTTCATCACCGGTCCGGTTAAGCGTGAAGAATCATACAATGAAAGGATAGATGCCTGAACACGGGCGCTTGTTCCGCCCATAGTTACTCTGGAAAAAGTATTTCCTTCGATTTTGATAGGACGGCCTTCTCTTGTCTTTACAAGAACAGATGCATAATCATTTCCGTCATAGAACGTAGAGGCATACCAGTTGGCAACACCCGGCGTGATCTCTTCCGGCTTCATAACATAAGGGATCGCCTTATTTACAGGTGTTTCGCAGGCTGCCAGTGATGCAGCTGTAACGCTAAAACCTAAGAACTTCAAAAAGTCCCGGCGGCTCGTTCCATTGTCTTCCGACAGGCTGCTGTCTTCCAGGAATTTCTCTACAGGTATTTGTTCTGCAAATTCATCTTGTGATTTCTGAACAAACTCCGGACTGTTGTTTAATTCTTCCAGTCCTTTCCAGTATTTTTTTGTTGCCATATTTTGTATTAGTTATGAATGCTGAGTTATAAGTGATCAGTCTAACTCAGTGTCGTATTCTATTTGTTTCTTTTAGATCAAAAAACTATAATTATATAACCATAGCGTGTTTAGTAGTGGCACTTCCCGCACTCAATTCCACCCATTCTGTCGACAGTGATCTTGCGCTCCGATGGAGGCAGATCCTTGTATTTTTCAGCGAGCTTCTTGTGGAGACTTTCGTAGTAAGGATTGTCCTTCATTCCCGGTACTTCTGTCTTTCTGTGACAGTCGATGCACCATCCCATTGTTAACGGTTGAACCTGTTTTGCAACGGTCATCTCCTTCACTTCCCCATGACAGGTAGTACATTCCTGCTTACCCACTTTCACGTGCTGCTGGTGAGAGAAGAATACGAAATCCTGTAAATTGTGAACTTTCACCCAGCGGATCGGTTTCTGTGGTCTGTCGTATTGCCCGGTTTTTGGGTTGAAACCTGCTGCATCATAGATCTTGGCGATCTCAGTGGTTCCGGTGGTAGGTCCTTTTGGAATTCCTTTGTGGCAGTTCATACAAACGTTTACCGTAGGAATACCGGCTGTTTTACTTCTTTCAACACCGCTGTGGCAGTACTGGCAGTTGATAGCATTGTCGCCGGCGTGTAATTTGTGGTTGAATGCGATCGGCTGTTCAGGCTGATATTCGCGATGCTGTTCCGGATCAGCGTATACACCGATGTCTTTCAAGGTGTACCAGCCCCAGGAAAGGAATCCGCCGAGAAGGAAGATACAGATCGCGGCAGTTGTACGCTTGTGTGTGTTTACCCAATGCTTGAAATCTGCCCATGGACCTCTTGCTTCTTCAGCAGGAATACCGGTTTTTTCATTCTGCATGTTCTGAAGCGAGTGACGTACCGCACGAAGAACACCGATGATGATCATTAAAAATACAATAACACCGATCAATACGGCTAATGGATTCAATCCTTCTTCGCTTTCGGTTGCTGCCCCGGTTCCTGTTCCGCCGGTCGGAGTTTGTGCTACCGGTGGTTTGTAGGTATCCACATATTCAATAACGGCTTTGATCTCATCGTCGCTCAGGTTAGTAAAAATGGTCATCTGGGAAGGAGAGAATGTGCTGATCTTTTGTGCATATGCATCGCCGCTGGCGATCAAAGCAGCATTGTTTTTGATCCATTTCAGCATCCATTCCTTGCCCGGGGTGCGGCCTACAACGCCTTTCAATCCGGGACCTGTTACCACGTTATCACCCAGCGAGTGACAAACAGCACAATTCTGCTTGAAGATCTTTTCTCCATCAGGTTGAGCGGAAGCAGGATTGATACTTAGGAAAAATGATAAAAACAGGAGGGAAAAAACTGCCAAAATTTGCTTTTTCGGCTTCTTACAAAGTGTATCCATATTGATTTTTAACTATTTAACTCCGTTGAAATCCCTGCTAACAGGGAGAGTACTTTTACTCGAGCGACAAATTTATAAGAAACTACTATTGGCGATTCAAAAAACGTTAAAATTTTATAAAAAACAGATAATTTATAACGATTCTAAATAAGCACGTTTTTTGCATGCCTTTCAGAGCAAAGTTTCATCTTTTAAAACAACGATTTCGTCAATTTTTTTTCTTTGCCTGTCGAAGCATAATCCCTGATTTTTCTGTCGCTTTTTCCGGAAATATTTAGGTATGATTTTCGAAGGGTAAGCCGAAAAAATTATCTTTGCCAGAATGAATCCTTCTTCGGTTTTCCGCAATTTCTTTTTTATTCTTTCACTTGTCTTTTTTTCAGCGCAAATGCATGCACAGAAAAGCAGTGCTGATACCGGAAAAATAGAGCTGGTGGAGGATTATAAAGTAAAGGAGCTGGTCGCCAAGCATACGGAAGTAAATGCAAAAGCACCGATCAAAGGATATCGTGTAAAGATCCATTTCGGTGCGGATAAAAATAAAGCAAAAGAAATAAAAGCAAGATTTATCCTGAAATTTCCGCAATACAAAGCTTACGAAAAATACGATCAGCCGAATTTCAATATTCGTGTCGGCGACTTCCGCACCAAGCTCGACGCATATAAGGCGCTTAAAGAGATCCAGGCTGAGTTTCCCGCCTCCTTCATTGTTGTCGATGAGATCGAAATGCCCGATCTGGATCCTCCTGCATCAAAATAACTGATCTTCGTCATGTCCGTTCGCCGGTGTTTTTCCGGCTATCCCGAAATAATTTGGAATTTTATTTTATTCCGCATATATTAGCCCAATATATTTTTCTCTAAACTAAAGAATAAAGATCACTAACTAAACCAAGTCCCCCCCATGAAAAAAGCTACATTAGCAGTATCGGGATTGTTCGCGTGTTCATTTGCATTTGCACAAGGTGTGCAGCCGGCACAAACGGAAAATGCAGTAACAAATGTTGAAGTCCTTTACCCATCCGAAATGCATGTCTCCATTGCAGTGAGAGATCTTCCGGATTATGAAGAAACAGATAAACTTTATGAAAAAAATGAAGTGGAAGACCGGTCACACCGCGCTCCTACACATTTCGATTTCACCGAAGAAAAAGACGGTGCCGCTTACGGTACTGAACAGACTTCGATCCAGAAAAATATGGGAACTAAAACACCTGCAGTTGCAACGGTTTCTTCCTTTGGCGGACAAGCAGGTGGCGGCTATCCTCCTGATCCAACCGGAGCCGCTGGTCCAAGCCAGTTTGTACAGGCAGTAAATGCGACACCTTTCAAGGTTTACAACAAAACTACAGGAGCAACCATCATGGCTGCAAAGAATATCGGTACACTCTGGTCGCCTGCAACACCTAATGACGGTGACCCGGTTTGCTTGTATGATAAATATGCTGACCGCTGGGTGCTCACACAGTTCGGTACTTCCGGAAATAAAATATACATTGCTGTTTCTACTACCAATGACCCTGCAGGAACTTATTACACGTATACCTACACATCTGCATCCTTCCCCGATTATCTGAAATTCTCGATCTGGCAGGACGGTTATTACATGACCTCTAACCAGGGCGGAAGATTATATGTTTTCGAGAGATCTCAAATGCTCACTGGTGGAACGGCTCGTTCTGTAACCGGTACTTTCACGGTTGGCGGTACATCCGGTTTCTGGTGTCCGCTTGCGGCTGATGCAGATGGCGGCCTGCCTCCTGCAGCAACTCCTTGTCCTTTCTTTTGGTATACCGATAACAGCTGGTCAGGTTCTGTAGACGGCGTGAAATACTGCAAAGCAACCGTTAACTGGGTGCCTGCAACTCCAACACTTACGGTTACTCCGGCAGTTCAGATTACTACCGCAGCATTCAATGGAACATATGATCCGAGCTGGAATGATATTCCTCAGCCATCAGCGGGAAATTATCTCGACGGTATCGGCGGGGTTTGTACATTCCGTGCACAATACAGAAGATGGGCAGGATACAACACGGTCGTGTTGAACTGGGGCGTTCTCATCACTTCGAGCCCGCGCGTAAGAGCGATCAAATGGGTGGAATTGCGTGAAACAACACCAGGAGTGTGGACACTTTATCAGGAAGGTATTTACCAGCCTGATACCAAGAGCCGCTGGGTAGGAAGTATCGCTATGGATGATAACGGAAGCATCGGGCTTGCATATGCACGTTCCGGCTCAGGCGCAACTGATTATCCTGCTTTATGCTATACAGGCCGCTGTGCAGGTGATCCGCTCGGAACCATGACATTTGCTGAAACAACAGTAAAAGTAGGAAACTCATCACAAACAGGGATTAACCGTTTCGGTGATTATTCACAAACTACACTGGATCCTACAGATGGAACCTTGTTCTATCACACCGGTGAATACATCAGCGGCGGCGGACCGGCTACCTGGATCTACTCATTCCGGTTGACTCCTTGTACAACCGGTATCGACGATGCTCCGAACGCGGACAACCACGTAACGGCATTCACTTCTAACGGTGATATCAACGTAAAAGGAGAGAACCTGCTGGAATCCGGCGATCTTGTTGTCGATCTGTTCGATATGAACGGAAAGCAAGTGCAGGGTAAGCAGGTCAATGTTGCAGGCAACTCTTTCGAGACTACGCTTTCAACTTCGGATCTTGCTGCAGGAACCTACATTGTAAGAGTTGGTAAAATGAATACCAGCTTCCAGCGTACTGCTAAAGTTACAGTTGTGAAGTAATATAATATTGAATTTATAAAGCACCCGTGCAGCGGTCCATTAATTGGAACATGTTTTGCACGGGTGCTTTTTTAACTAAACCCTACGTTCATTATGAGAGCTATTATTTTTGTCCTGGCGCTGATCATTTCTGCTTCGACAGGATGTAAAACAAAAAAAGCTGCGAAGGATTCCTCTTCTTCCTCTTCATCGACTTCTTCTTCATCAAGTACTTCCTCTTCCGGCAATGGAGAAATGACCATGTCCACAACTACGAATGGCGGAATGGAACAAGCAGGGGCTTATGTTGGAAAAGTTTCACATAAATACCGCGCAGACGGATGCGAAACCGTGATCATTTTTACCAATGCAGAAGGCGCTGAGGTGACGTTGATCCCAAAGGATAAATTAGCAAAGGATGTTGACATGGACGGACAGATCATCAAGTTCGATTACCACCCGCTGAAAATGCCTCAGCCGGCCGGTTGTAAGGCTGGAATGCCGGCTGAGATCACCAATATTTCCAAAATGAAATAATTCCTGAGTAAACAGATTATTTGCTTTTCTGAAAAACATAGTTTATGTTTGATAAATAATGATGATCATTCTCCAGGAGCATCAGAATAATCTTTGAATATTTTTTAGCTTGAAAAAACTCGGCATTATAGCGTTACTTGGGATCTTCCTGTTCAACACGGCAGGATATTATCTTGTGTATCTCGCTGAACGCATGGAGATCAAAAACGAGATCCGTTCGGAGATAAATGCGGGGAATTACGATAGAGCTTTCACTTCGGTGATCACCATCAATAAAGCCGATCCTGCTAAAATAGAATTGTCTGATGACGGTTCTGAGGTACGCTATAACGATGCGATGTACGATGTAGTGAAAACAACTGAGACAGCGAACGAAATCAGCTATTATTGCATAAACGACTCAAAAGAAAATTCTCTTTTTGCAACGCTCAATGATCATATCAGCACACACATTGTAAATAAACCAATCAAAGATCACGGCGCGAAGAAGATCAGCGATGATATCGTGAAGATCTGGTTCCCGGCCGACAACACTTTTAATTTCAATCAATCAGTCGACACACTGACCCCAATCCCTGTTGTTGCTGATTGTCTTTCTGCTGAAAAGCAAAAAAGCACGCCCCCTCCGCCTGAATTCTGCTAAACTTATTTGAATCGGAATCTGTCATTCTTCGGAATGATAGCTATGATTCATCGATAACCAAATAAGGTTAGCGGGATTCTTGTATTTGTTCCTCCTGACTTATTTGGCCTAAAAAAAGGCACCTGCTGCGCTCAGTCGGGGGGCTGAGCGCAGTAAGGGTCTTTTTAAAAACAATCTCTATTAATTATTGAAAGCGGTGTATCGGGCTGATAACCTGACAGGCTTAAGCGCGATTCGGTGCCGTGTTTGGTCAACATGTTAATAACAATTCAATTTGTAAATAGTTGAGAATAAACTTATTAGATTGAACCTGAGGTTTTCTTTCGGCTTAAGAACAAGTATAAAATAACAATTAATACTGATTGAATCGGTTATTAAACAATACTTAAACAATAAATCTTTGTTTAGTTAGTTGGAGAAGCGTCGCGGGGAACCCTGCGGCGCTTTTGTTTGCCGCTAGCAATAAATGGCTGCAACCGTATGCTTCACCAGCTTCCATTTCCTTCCCCGCTTTTGGTAGTAATAACAGCCTGTGTAGCCGCCCCATTCACTGTAATGTGTACTCATTGTCAGACGGCACTTGGTTTTTTTAGCATTGAAAACAGGCGTGGAGATGAAGCAGGAATATTCCTTATAAGTCGTTGTATCTGTTTCCACACTGGAAAATTTTGAATGGAGCCGGAATTTGTTCCAGCTCACGTATTTTCCGCATACAAACGTGGTGAACTCTCCGCCTGTATTGTAATAACTTTTTGTGGTGTCGAAAGGCATGGAGCTATTATCCAGCACATATGTCCTTTTGAAGCTCTGATCAGCAATTCTCAACTGCAGGTTGACGATGCTCGTAACCAAGACCGTATCGGGAGATTGTGCGAATACTCCGATACAATAAAGCAAGCAAACTGAAAGCTGAATTTTTTTCATAAAGGTGTTTTATTTCCAGACGCAGTTTAGCAAGGATCGTTGCCGGCGCTGGACATGTTATTCGTATTTCCCAAGAGGGTTTCCGTCAGATGGGAGGAGAATCTGAATCGGTGCGACGGCTAAATTCAACTGCATCTTTCCGGATGAAAGCGGATCATAAATGCAGGGAGTATTTACTATTCATAGTGCCTGCCGGTTCTATTTTGCGCATAAATGGCGGCAGACGGTTTTTATTAGATCACACTGGATGTGTGTCACGGAAAAATTTGATCAGTGCTCAATAACTAAGCGCCGATCCTGTCAATCTTCCATTTCCCGTCAATATTGGAAAGCTCATAATTCATCACACAGCCGGTATGAAAGTCAAGCGTCACTATTTTGTGATGCTCATCGCCTGTACATTCTTTTACGGTAGCCTTCCGGGGATTTTCCAGCTCTGTTTCGTAATCCTGCCCCTGCATAATGAAATCATAATCGAAGCCTTCCGGCGGGCCGTCATTCTGCGGATCTTTTTTAAAGTCGTTATTGGCTTTTTTGAAATAGGTCCTCCAGTTTTCGACATATTTTTCGGAAAAGAAGCCACTTTCTTTCAAACTGTTCAAGTACATTTCGGTAGCTTCGAAATTCACCGCATAATATTTTGTACTGTCCCATATATCAGAACAGGAGTTCAGCACGAGGCATCCTCTTACATCCTGGTGCTTTGCGTACCATTCGATCATTTCGATGACCGTTCTTGCCGGTTGTTCTTCCAGCGAGATCTGCGATTTTGTGTCGGCCGCTTCAACAGGCTTTTGGCTTTGGCTGCAAGCGAAGAGGCCCAGGGAAAAGAGAATCAGGAAAGATCGTTTCATGAGTTATTCTGTATTTTTATTTTTTCCATTCCTGTTTAAGCAGAGAATAGCACTCGGAATCTTCATTTTTCCCATCCACATTATAGTCCTCACGCATAGTCCCTTCGAATTTGAAGCCGCATTTCAGAAGTAGTTTTAATGAAGGCGTATTGTCTTTTGCAATAAGGGCAGCTACGCGATGTATGTTCAGCTCTTCAAAAGCATATTTCAGTATCGCCGGAAATGCTTCGCTCATGATCCCCTGGCCCTTGTCGGAATCATCAAAAAGCATGTAATAGGCTTCTGCTCTCCGGTGTTTTTTGTTCCAGGTATGAAAACCGCATTCTCCCACTATTTTACCGCTGTGTTTATCGCTAACCATGAACTGCATGAATGAAATTGCGTAGGTCTCGATTCCCATGTCCAGGTTATTCACCCAACGATCATAATCGGTGTCGGTGTAATTGAAGATCGTTTTAATTTCTTCTTTACTTTTCGTTGCAAAGATTTCCTTTTTCTGCCCGGGTGTGATTGCTTTTAGGAGCAGGCGAGGGGTTTCTATCGTTTTTTGTCCGGACATGTTCTCAAATTTACTGATATTTTGGAGAGATTTCGGATTATTAAGTTCCATCCTTCAGAGTGCTTCATATCGTCATGCTGCATCGCCTTCGCTGAAGCTTCAGCGAGCGGAGGAGCGGAGTCGAAGCATGGATTTTTGGGCTTCGAAGTCTCAACCCTTCGACTCCACTCCAACGGCCGCCAAAGGGTAGCCAACGGCGATGCAGGGTAACGGTTAAAATCTACCTCATGCTGCCATTATAGGTTTGCTTCTTTTAAATAAATAGTCGAGATTTGGTTTATTGTTAAACTCCATAAAAACTAAAAAAACATGAAACTAAAAACATTATTTTCGATCGCATTTTTGCTGGTTGCAGCTCTTGCAAACGCATTTACAATTCACTATTACAACAAGGATTCAAAAAGTTACAAGATGGAAGTGAAATCCCAGGGATCAACTCAATCTGTTGAATTCAATTCTTCTACAACGGGAGATACTTCTATTCAGACCAGCGCTGATGAGGTGGAGATCAATACTTCCTGCGGCTGGGTAAAAGTAAAGAACAGTGCAAAGATCGAGATCAAGGATGGCTGCATTACCGTGCAGTAGTCAATCAAAATAGTAAAAAAAACCCACGCTTTTTGCGTGGGTTTTTTATTTGCAATAAGGTCGTCGTTCAAACTATTTCTTTTCTGATCTTCTTCTTTCTTTGGCTTTTGCCGGCCGCTTTTTGCCGGAAACAGATTTTACAATTGTCTGTCCGTGCATAATTTGCTTTTGATCTTTCACTTTTGAAAGGGAATTTGCATATGCTTCATTCACCAGTTTCCTGATGTAAGCTTTCGGGAATTCCTGTTTGTCGGTAACAAGTATGTAGCGGTATTGGCGCCCTTGTCCTAAAAGGATCTTACTTGGATCTGAAATCTCATTTCCCCAATAGAAGCCGAAGTGAATATTTTTGCTTGAGCGTCCGATTGCGATGGAGCAGATGGTGTGTCCGATCTTATCGGTGGGAGACCAGCCAAAAGCGACGGCATTGTAGTTGTCGTAAATCAACTCGTTTGCTTCCGGGCATACATCCCAGGCAAAATCTCTTAGCCACATAACGAGATCTGTCACGTCTTTACCGAAAGGTTTGAGAAACTTCAAAAGATCTTTTGTTTGTTCCTTACTCATGTTTCAGATTGTTTGTACTAACTGTCCGGCAAAACCTGATTAAATATAGCGAGATGGACGGTAAATGCAAAATAGTTCACGCGATGAGCACAAATAAAAACAACGGTTTGTGCTTATTCAGTTGAGATTTCTCCCTCCGGTCGAAATGACACGAAGCCGCAGGATTTCTTTCTATCATCCTCCGTTCGAAGTAACAAACAGGATGGGGTCTTTTCTGAATTTTGTTGGGCAAATAAAAAACCCGCTCCTGTTCGGAACGGGTTTTTTTATGTATTAATGATGAGATTGCTTCGCTTCGCTCGCAATGACGGTTACAATTTCGCCTTGATCTCAACTAGTTCATAGCCTTCGATGATGTCACCGACTTTAATGTCGTTGAATCCGGCGATGTTCAATCCGCATTCGAAGCCTTTGTTCACTTCTTTAACATCATCTTTGAAGCGTTTCAGTGATCCGAGCTCGCCATCGTGGACAACAATTCCATCGCGGACGATCCGGACTTTAGTATTGCGGTTTACTTTTCCATCGAGTACAAAGCAGCCTGCGATCGTTCCGACTTTTGTGATATTGAACACTTCGCGGATCTCGATGTTGCAGGTAACCTTCTCCTCGAATTCCGGAGCCAGCATACCTTCCATCGCCGCTTTGATCTCTTCGATCGCTTTGTAGATGATCGAGTAGAGGCGGATATCGATCTGCTCGGTCTCCGCAAGCTTTCTTGCGCTTGCAGAAGGACGAACCTGGAATCCGACAATGATCGCGTTGGATGCCGAAGCCAATAATACATCGGATTCGGAAATCGCACCCACCGATTTGTGGATGATCTTCACCTGTACTTTTTCGGTCGATAATTTCTGTAATGAATCCGCTAATGCTTCCACAGAACCGTCCACGTCACCTTTCACAATTACGTTCAGTTCTTTGAAATCTCCAATTGCCAGTCGGCGGCCGATCTCATCGAGTGTAATGTGCTTGTTCGTACGGATTCCCTGTTCACGCTGCAGCTGCAAACGTTTTGCGGCAATTTCGCGCGCTTCACGTTCATCATCCATAATGTGGAACTTGTCGCCGGCTTGTGGCGCACCGCTCAATCCAAGCAGGGACACAGGCATTGCAGGTCCTGCTTCTTTTGTTACTTGTCCGCGTTCATTATGCAGCGCCTTTACTCTTCCGCTGAAGCATCCTGCAAGTACGATATCTCCTACGTGCAGTGTTCCTGCTTCAACAAGTACGGTACTTACATAACCACGTCCTTTGTCGAGCTCGGATTCAATAACAGTACCGACGGCATTCTTATCCGGATTCGCTTTAAGATCGAGCATGTCTGCTTCGAGCAATACTTTTTCCAAAAGCACATCGATATTTTTTCCCTGTTTAGCGGAGATCTCCTGGCACTGTACTTTACCACCCCATTCTTCAACAAGGATATTCATTTGTGCCAGCGCTTCGCGGATCTTATCCGGGTTAGCGCCCGGCTTGTCGATCTTGTTGATCGCGATAATGATCGGAACGCTGGCTGCCTGTGCGTGGTTGATAGCTTCCACGGTTTGCGGCATCACGCTATCGTCGGCAGCGACCACGATGATCGCGATGTCGGTTACCTGTGCACCGCGGGCACGCATCGCGGTAAACGCTTCGTGACCTGGTGTATCAAGGAAAGTGATGGCTTTGCCGTTCTCCAGTTTTACATTGTATGCTCCGATGTGCTGGGTAATACCACCTGCTTCACCGGCAATTACGTTTGCTTTACGGATATAATCGAGCAGGGAAGTCTTACCGTGATCGACGTGGCCCATTACGGTTACAATCGGCGAACGAGGTAATAGCTGATCCTCGGTATCTTTTTCTTCTTTGATCGCTTCCTGTACTTCCACGCTTACAAACTCAAGCTGGTAACCGAATTCCTCAGCAACAATGGCAATAGTTTCAGCATCGAGACGCTGGTTGATGGAAACGAACATTCCAAGACTCATGCAAGTTGAAATGATCTCATTCACCGAAAGATTCATCATCTGTGCGAGCTGGTTCGCGGAAACGAATTCTGTTACTTTGATGATCTTTTTTTCTGCTTCCTGTTGATCGGCAGCTTCCTGGATCCGTTCGTTGATGGCTTCCCGCTTGGATTTACGGTGCTTCGATGCTTTTGATTTCCCGCCGCTGCTTAAGCGTGCGAGTGTTTCCTTGATCTGTGCCTGGATCTGTTCAGGAGTAAGCTCCACTTTTGGTGTGCGTGCTCCGAATTTCCCTTTCTGATGCTGTCCGCCGCCGAAGGTTTTTTTCTGATCGGTTGGTGTTCCCGGTTTTCCTTCCCAGTTGTCGCCAATGGTTGCGCCGCCGAAGCTTTTCTTGATCCGCTTGCGTTTCTTTTTGTTATCTGCGTTGGTTCCGGAGGAAGAAGCAACCGGCTTTTTCCGCTCGTCCTTGACCGGGAGCTCAATTTTGCCCATGATCTTCGGCCCCTCGAGTTTCTCTACTTTCGTTTCATAGAAATCCTCTTTTGCCGGTTCTTCCGCAGGTGCTTTTTCAACAGCAGGTGTTTCTTTTTGCTCAGCAGCTTCTTCTTTCTTCGTTTTTCCTTTCGCTGCTGTTTTTTTCTGATCGGCTTCTTCCGCCTCTTCTTTTGCAGTTTTGGTTTTCTTGCCGGGTTTTGTTTTGCTGTTGATGGAATCCAGGTCGATCTTGGAAACCACTTTTAGCTTAACATCCGACTTGATCTCTTCTTTTGGAGCTTCCTCTTCTTCTTTTACAGGTTTTTTCTTCTCTGTTTTTTCTTTGGTAACCGCGGGCTGGACATTCTTAATGATGATGTCCTCTTCTTCGTCTTTTTTCTTGGACTCCGGCTTCTTCGCGTCATCCAGCGTGATGCTTTCTTTTTTTGCACGGGCGCTGGTGGTCACTTTCGTGGCCTCTTCTTTTGCTGCTTTTTCCGACTGGTACTCTTTGGCGAGCAATGAATACTGCTCGTCGGTGATCTTGGCCATAGGATTGTTCTCTACCTTGTGGCCCTTGGTTTTAAGGAAGTCGGTGATGGTCCCAATGCTGACATTGAGCTCCTTCGCAATTTTACTTAATCGTTGTCCTTTGGTTTCTGACATAAACGGTTTTTAATTATCAATATAAATGCTATTCAAATTCCGACTGGAGGATCTGCTTCACTTCATTCACGGTTTCCTCTTCTAGGTCGGTACGTTTAACAAGCTCTTCGGTTGAAAGCTCAAGTACGCTCTTGGCGGTATCACACCCGATGTTTTTCAGTTCATCAAGGATCCAGCTTTCAATTTCGTCTGAGAATTCTTCCAGGTCGACGTCTTCGGTATCAACATCTGTATCACGGTAAACATCGATCTCGTATCCCGTTAACTTGCCTGCAAGCTTGATATTGTGTCCGCCTTTACCGATCGCCAATGAAACCTGGTCAGGCTTCAGGAATACTTCCGCACGTTTTGCTTCTTCGTCGATCTTCACAGAAGTGATCTTAGCAGGGCTGAGTGCGCGGGTAATGAATAATGTTGAGTTTGCGGTATAGTTGATCACATCGATGTTCTCGTTGCGCAATTCGCGAACGATCCCATGGATCCGGGAACCTTTCATACCAACGCAGGCTCCAACCGGATCGATGCGGTCATCATAGGATTCAACAGCCACTTTTGCTCTTTCACCCGGCTCGCGAACGATCCTCTTGATTGTGATCAGTCCGTCAAATACCTCCGGCACTTCGAGTTCGAATAAACGCTCGAGGAATGCAGGAGAAGTACGGGAAAGGATGATCACCGGAGAGTTATTTTTAAGGTCTACACGTGCAACAACTGCTTTGATCGAATCACCTTTTTTGAAGAAGTCGGAAGGGATCTGCTCTGATTTTGGCAGGAGCAGCTCATTTCCATCCTCATCGAGGATAAGAAGTTCTTTTTTCCAGATCTGGTAAACTTCGCCGGTCATGATCTCGCCAACTCTCTCTTTGTATTTTTTATAAAGATTATCTTTTTCAAGCTCGAGGATCTTGGAAACAAGGTTCTGACGAACGGCAAGTACTGCGCGGCGTCCGAAATCTTCCAGGCGAACCGGTGTAACGGTCTCCTCGCCAATTTCCAGGTCCTCATCGATCTTTTTTGCATCCGTCAGGCTGATATGTTTTGCTTCTTCGTAATCGAAACTATCTTCTGCGAATTCATCATCCACTACTTCACGGTTGTGCCAGATCTCGATATCTCCACGGTCAGGGTTCACAATAATGTCAAAATTCTCATCCGATCCGTATTTCTTCAGGAGCATGCTTCTGAATACATCTTCGATGATGCTCATTAATGTTGCTCTGTCGATGTTCTTTATGTCTTTGAATTCTGAGAACGATTCAATAAGGTTGATGCTTTCCATTGTTTTAATTGATTAAAATGATAGTACGATTTTGGTTTCTTTGATTTGGTTGAATGTTAAGTTGATGTTATTTATTTTCTGTTGTTTTTTGCCATTTATACGCTCTGTTGTTTTTATTTCGAGCTCGATTCCATTTTCATCTGCTTTCAGCAGCTTTCCGCTGAGCTTTTTCCCTTCTTTTGTGGTCACATCTACCTGTTTTCCAGTGTTTTTTATGTACTGGCGAAGAACTTTAAACGGTTCTGTGAGTCCGGGAGACATCACACTCAGCTCAAAGTCCTCTTTTTCACGGTCCAGATTGAACTCAATATGCCGGCTCATCGCTACACAATCACTGATGGAAACCCCTTTATCGTTATCCAGCAGCACGGTGATCCGGTTGCCGGGTTTAACAGTGATATCCACAATAAAATCAGTAGTTTCAGCCAATTTTTGCGCTGCTAGCTCCCGTATCTGCTCTGCTGTGATCATACTTTTATGGGAAAAGGAAAGAGGGGACTCCCGTCCCCTCTTTAGCTGTTTTTCCATATTTAACGTTGCAAATATACGCTGATCTTTCCAAACCACCAAATTTATTATTAGCAACCTCTTGTTCGTATTTTACGTCTAAGTAATATAAAACCATTTGGTTTTTAACTATTTTTGCTTTTAAGTTACTCCAGATAGATTTCGATTAACGTTTTATTTTAAACTACAATCCTATGGAAATCAAGTACCAATGCCCGGGCAGCAAACGTGGAGGACGGTTTTTCAGTATTATTTTCTTTTTGTCCCTTTTCCTTTTATCCGGCTCACACCCTCTGAAAGCGCAGGAGAGTGATTCCTTAAAAGATTCAGCATCGGCATCAACAGCAGCTACCGACGGGGGGCCATCGCTCAGCAACCTTTCGAAGACCGCTGCTGCGCTGGATGATCGGGTCAACAAGATCAAAGAAGAGGAGCGAAGAAGTGAGATCCTGAGCTATGTTTACATGGGGGTTGGATTCTCAATTGTAATTGCAATTGCTTGGTTTACAACCTCTCTAGCAAGAAAGCGTCAGAAAAAAGCGGACGATGAGAAAGCGATCCGGCTTGCGAACATGAAGCATAAACCACACCACCACCGAAGGTGATCAATTGACCTTCACTCCCTTTTTATAGGTAGTTTGCATCATCACATTCCCATTTTTATCGTAATACGTCCAGGTTCCGTCAGGCTTACTTTCGGTTCTTAACCCGCTTTTGTCCTTCACAAGGGCGTATGAAGTGGTGCTTTTTAATTTTGCATCTTCATACCAGCTGGAACAATTTCCGCTGAGCATTCCGTCCTTGAACGTCTGTTCCATCGATTTAACACCCGTTTCGTAGTAATAGGTCCACAAACCATCCGGCTTCTCGTCATTGTAGTCGCCTTCCATGTCCTTGAACCCATAAGGTGTCCAGGCAATCCAATGCCCGTCTTTTTGTCCGCCTTTATAGGTTCCTTCCTCCTTAACCTTACCATTATCAAAATAATACTTCCAATATCCTGTTTTACAAGTTGTTGAGTCTTTATAATCCTTGTTTTCCTTAAATGTATATTTCAGGGTCATTTTCCGGCAATCGGCGGAATAAAAACCTTCATAATTGGGACTTTTATTCGGGAACCAGGCTTTCCAGCTGCCATCCATTTTTCCGTTTTTGAAATTCCCCTCATTTTTCATTACCCCGTTCTCGAACCAGGAGTACCAAACGCCTTCTTCTTTTCCGTCCACATAGCTTCCTTCTTCCAGCTTTTGCCCGTTCTCGTACCAGGTTGTCCAGGTTCCGGTTTTCAGATTGGCGATATAGCTTCCGTATTTCCATTTGGATCCGTTATTATAGTAATAGATCCAGGTGCTATCCATCAGATCGTTCTTATAATTCCCCTCGGATTCCTTCGATCCGTTTACATACCAATACATCCATTTTGAGCTGCGGAGATTATCTGTCAGCGTGCCTTCCATTTCCACCTTGCCATTATCATTGTACCATTTCCAATAACCATTTTTCTTGTCATTCACAAAAGGGCCTTCACTTTTCACTTTACCGTTCTTAAACCAGTTTACGCAGTTTCCGTCCTTCTTACCTTTTTTATAATCCACTTTATAATCCTTTTCTCCTGTTGCGAGAAAGAAGATCCATTCTCCGTCGCGGTATCCATCCCTGTAATTTCCTTCGCCTTTCTTTTTTCCGTTGTCGTATACGAGTGTGAATTTCCCGTTTCCGTTTTTGATGGGCTGCTCACCATTGTCGAACCAGAGGTTCATAAGTAAAACATCTTCGCCCTGGAAAACCAGCTCCTGCTTTGGTTTTCCGTCGCGGAAAAATTCCTTCCAGTCCCCCGTTTGCTTATCCGCAGCGTACGTTCCCTGCTTCTGTATCTGTCCGTTCGAGAACCACCCCGTGTATGCGCCTTCCGCAAGGTTATTCTTGAAAGTCCCTTCGCTTTCTTTTTGTCCGTTGTCGTAATAATAGACCCAGGTGCCTTCCTTCTTCCCCATTTTATAGGGCTCGGTGCTTTTGAGCTTCCCATCCTCGTACCAGCCGGTCCAAACGCTGTCGGGCAGATCATTCCTGAAGAACGTTTCCTGGGCTTTGTTTCCGTTGATGTACCAGTATTTCCAGGCGCCTTCTTTTTTTCCGTTCACATAGTTCTCGGTTGCTTTTTGTTTTTTGCCGGGATAATAGCTGGTAAATTTTCCATTTTCTTTTCCTTTGCTGTACAGGCCTTCTTTAGCGATCTCGCCGTTCTCATACCAGGCAGTGAACTTACCGTCCTGCATGCCTTGCTTCATTTGCTGTTCGCTTTTCTTTTTGGTTTGTGCAACATCCCAGTATTCAACAACGGGTTCCTGTGCAATGGCGAGTCCTGCAGAGAACAGCAGGAGAATAGAGAGTGGAGTTTTCAATGACATAAATTTTATTTTGAAGCGGTGCTTCATGATCATGATAACGCAGAAAAAATGAAATGTTACTGCGATTTTAAAAATTTAACAGTTTTGTATGAAGCATCAAACCGCTCACTGTTGCTGGCAATGAGCGGTTTGACAATTATTCTCAAATCGGGTCGAAATTAATTTCCTTCCAGTACTTTCAGAAGCTCATCGAGTTTTGGTGTAAGAATAATTTCGGTTCTCCTGTTCTTTTTTCGTGCTTCCGGTGTTTTAGCCGGGTCGATCGGGAAATACTCTCCTCTTCCGGCAGCGGTCAACCGTTTCGGATCGATGCTGCTGTTTTTTGTCATGATCTTCACGATAGAAGTAGCGCGCATCACGCTGAGGTCCCAGTTGTCTTTGATATCGCCTTTTCCAACCATCGGCACATCGTCCGTATGTCCTTCGATCATTACATTGATGTCGGTGTTCTGTTCCAGCACTTTCGCTACTTTCTTCAGGGCTTCCACGCCTTTTCCTTCCACCGTCGTACTTCCCGAGGCAAACAGCAGGCTCTCATCCATGGATACGTAAACCTTTCCGTTCTTTTGAGTGATCGTCAATCCTTTTCCTTCGAAACCGAGCAAAGCATCGGAAAGTTTTTTTCTGAGCTCTTCGCTTGCTTCATCTTTCTTCCGGAGAATCGCTTCCAATTCAGCGACACGTGCTTCACGCTTTTTCAGCTCTTCGGTGAGGTCATCAAGATTTTTCTTTTGTGCATTCAGCTGAGTTTCCAGTGTTTTCAGCTCGTCCTGTTTTTTCAAAAGCTGCTCCTGGGTCATCTGCAATTCGCCGGAAAGCTTTCTTGTGTCGGCCAGGTTTCCTTCCAGCAGGCGATTGTATTTGTCGAGAAGCTGTTCGTTGATCTGGTTCAGCTTGTCATATTTTGACATGAGGCTGCGCAGACTGGTTCCGGAGATCGAAGTATCTTTTTCAAGACCGTTAATGATCTTTGTATCATCTGCTATCTGTTTGCTGGCTTCGGTTAATTTGGTATCACAATCCTGTGCCGTTGTTTTCAGCGCGGCCAGCTCTTTTTCGGCGCTTTCCCGCTTGGCTTGTTCTTCTTCAAGTTTACGCTGCGGGACACAGGAGAAAAGCCCTGCTGTCAGTACAAATACAAGTGTGTATTTAAATACGTTCTTCATCGTTTAAGGATTTTAGATTTATACAAAATTATCTATAAAGGTACGGCCCGCCACAACCGGGCTGAACTGTTTATCCACAGCATAATCCCCAGAAATGCTGGGCTTTTGTTAATAATTAAGGGTCAGGATTTCGATTTTAAAGATCCCGCTGAAAAACGGATGGTCCCGCCATGTCCTGCAAAGCCTGACTAAAATAAAAACCCCTTTTCCCGAACAGAAAAGGGGTTTGAAAATAGGTGAAAGGAAATTATTTCTTCTCCTCGCCTGTAGCGGCAGCTGCGCCGGCACCCGGCTTTTCTTCTTTCGGTACAAAGTAAACACGGGTCATGTCACGGTATTCCATGGCGTTTGCCGGGAAGTTACGCACGTTGATCTGCACAAGACGATAGTTCTCGTCATAGAAGATCGGCATGATCGCCCCGTCATCGATCGCCTGCTGGTCAGCCTGGCGATACAGATCGAAACGTTTTTTGTCATCTACTTCCTGCATTGCTGCAGTAAAAAGTGAGTCGAAACGTGCGCTTTTGTAACGAACGGTGTTGAGGTATGATTTGTCAGTAGGCTTATCAGGAACGTGTGCACCGTAAAGCGTGGTCAGGAACGTCTCCGGATCCGGGTAATCTGCGCTCCAGCCTGTTCTCCAGAACAATGCTTTTCCGTCAGAAACATTCTCGATGTGCTCGGCGAATGGAACTACGTTGATCTCGATATCGACATTCAGGTTTTCTTTCAGCATCTTCTGGATCACCTCAGCTGTCTGGATGTTACGATCTCCACCGCCGCTATTGATGTGCAGTGTAACTTTCGGAAATCCTTTCCCATCCGGGTATCCCGCCTGTGCGAGTAATTTACGGGCCTTATTCACGTCAAGGGTATATCCTTTCAGCGCTTTTACATCGTATTCTTTAAAACAAGGAGGAACGATACCGTATGTTCCCGGGACACCTTCTCCCTGGAGCGTATAGTTCACGATCTTTTCACGATCGATAGCATAGTTGAATGCAAGACGGACTTCTTTCTTATCGAAAATATTGCTTTGATGCTGGAATCCATAGTAGAAAACACTCATGGCCGGTACTACCTGCATTTCGAACGGAGCGTTGTTTTCTTTTGCAGAGCTAAGTTCTCCGAGGATATCGGGGATCATTTCAGTTGGAAGGCGGAAGATCATGTCGAGGTTTCCGCGTTTAAACTCCAGCAGCGCTGATTTTTGCTCTTTGATGAATGTGTATTTCACCGCATCGAGGTAAGGGAGCTGGTTTCCGTACTGGTCAACATTCCAGTAGTTCGGGTTTCTTTCGAGGATCACCGCTTCGCCTTCTTTGATGCTCTTTACCTGGAAAGGTCCTGTTCCGACGCATTTTGCACGCATGTCGACGCCATATTTTTCAAGCGCTTCATGTGGATAGATCCAGCATCCGGGAGTACTCAGAATGTTGAGGAATCCGGCAAAAGGGTGCATCAGGTTGATCTGAAGGGTGTAATCGTCAATCATTTTGATTCCGGCAACACCACCCGGAAGCGGCTTTTTATCAACTGTAGACTGGAAAAATTCGTTCGCGCCAACTACGCGGTCTTTGAAAGTATCAATAAAATGCTGATTTTCAGGACTTGATGTACAGGTTTTCTCAAAGCAGAAAAGAAAGTCTTTTGCAGTCACTTCCCGGCCTTTGCCATCAGAAAAACACGGATCATCATGAAACTTTACGCCTTTACGCAGGTGGAAGGTCCACTGGGTCGCATCGGAGTTCTTTTCCCACTTTTCAGCCAGGCATGGAACAATGGTAAGATCTTCCTGCGAAAGCTTCACCAATCCTTCATACACCTGATTTGCAATTCTGTGTGAGGTGACCTCAGTTACATTCAAAGGATAAAGGTTACGGAAATCCTCCACTTCGTTCATCTTGAAAACACCTCCGTAGTACACATCGCCGTTGGCTTTTCTGGTGCCGCTGGTAGTCGAGTTGTCGTTACTGCATCCTGCAAATATTCCTGCGATCAATAAAGAGTAAAGTACTTTTTTCATATCAGTTTTCGCTATTTTTTTCTTAGAGCTACAAATATATAGATATTATGCAAACTTCATATAGATTTTCATACAAAATGTTGTTTCCCGTGAGGGACGGCGGGTTTCTACAAATCGATCTCGAGGACAGCCGGACAGTGGTCGGAGTGCTTTGCTTCGGGCAGAATAAAGGCTCTTTTCATTTTGTCCTCCAGGTTGCTGCTCACCATGTTGTAATCGATCCGCCAGCCCAGGTTCTTCGCTCTTGAGTTTGCCCGAAAGCTCCACCAGGTGTAGTGATGCGGCTCTTTGTTAAAATGCCGGAAGCTGTCAATAAAGCCGGTCTTCATAAAACCACCGATCCACTCCCGCTCTGCCGGGAGGAATCCGCTGCTGTTGGCATTGCTCTTCGGATTATGAATGTCGATCGCTTCGTGACAGATGTTATAATCTCCGCAGATAACGAGTTTTGAGCGCTGCTTTCTCAGTCCGTCAATGTAATTTTGAAAGTCGCCCAGCCATTTCATTTTGAAAGCCTGCCGGTCCTCACCGCTGCTTCCGCTCGGATGGTAAACGCTCATCACCGAAACATCTCCATAGTCGGCCCTGATCACCCGTCCTTCAAAATCATATTCCGCGATACCGCAGCCATATTCCACATGATCCGGTTTTCGTTTTGTAAAGATCGCTACTCCGCTGTATCCCTTTTTTTGCGCAGGATACCAGAAATGGTGATAACCGGCCTGCTCAAAAACAGTAACATCCAGCTGTGAAGGTTCCGCTTTGAGTTCCTGAAGGCAGAGAATGTCGGGATCTGCGGCTTTGATCCATTCGATGAGTCCTTTCCCCATCGCGGAGCGGATGCCATTTACATTGTAGGTTATAATTTTTGCCATTTTCCTGCGTCTTTAGGTAGTTTGACAAATGTATAAAATGCTTTTGTTTGCACATAATTCGTATTTTTAAATCTGTGATACTGCGGAGAGTAATATTGTTCTTTTGTCTGTTTTTGCTTTGCACTCATGCAGGGGCACAGGTCCGCAGCAAAAGTATTTCCGGCGCAGCGGATACGATCCGGATCGATTCGCTGAGTCTTATCCCGGGAACTTTTACGCTCCGTGCAGCGGATGGTACTGCGCTCGATACTTCGTATTACCAGCTCCGTCTTGCAGAAGGGATCCTGATCCTCAACCGGGACAAGCTCAGGAAAGATTCCATCTCCGCTGATACGCTCAAAAGCAGCTACCGTACGTTCCCCTACCTCTTCACGGAAGAAACCCGGCACAAGGATGTAAACCGCATCCGTCCCGATCTTCATGGCAACAGTAATCCGTTCAGCTATTCGATCGAGTCGAAGAACGATGATATTTTCCGCATGGACGGACTGGACAAGACGGGAAGCATTTCGAGAGGGATCTCCTTTGGAAATAACCAGGATGTAGTTGTAAATTCCAACCTGAATCTCCAGCTTTCCGGGCATCTCAGCAATAATGTGGATATTCTGCTGGCGGCCACTGATAGTAATATTCCCGTTCAGCCGGATGGCAACACGCAGCAATTGCAGGAGTTCGACAAGGTTTTTATCCAGCTTTCCAATGTGAACAGCAAGCTGATCGCGGGTGATTTTCAGATGCTGCGTCCTTCGGGTTATTTTATGAGCTTCAATAAAAAGGCCCAGGGCGTGAGCTTTTCCACCGCACAAAAAATAAACGGCGATGCAAAAGACAAGAAAAAACAGGGGATCTATACCACCGCGATCAGTGCTGCAGTTTCCCGCGGAAAGTTCGCCAGGAACCAGATGCAGGGAATCGAGAATAACCAGGGACCTTATCGCTTGAGAGGTGCGGAGAATGAAACATTCATCATCGTATTGTCCGGTACGGAGAAAGTGTATATCGATGGAAGGCTCATGGAGCGCGGGCAGGAGAATGATTATGTGATCAATTATAATACGGCGGAGATCACGTTTACGGCAAAGCAGCTCATCACGAAGGACAAGCGGATCGTTGTGGAGTTTCAATATTCCGACAAAAATTACGCGCGTTCGCTGGTGCATTTTGCAAACGATTATGAACAGAACAAGCTGAAGCTTCACCTGCATGTATACTCGGAGCAGGACAGCAAAAATCAATCGCTTCAGCAGGAGCTTTCTCCTGCTGAGAAAAAATTACTTGCCCGGATCGGTGACACGCTCTCACTTGCCGTTGCGCCGAGTTTCGACAGCATTGCTTTTAACAATAATGAAGTATTGTACCAAAAGAAAGATACCGTGATCGGAACAAATATCTTCCGGAATATTTTTCTGTACAGCACGAATAGTGACAGCGCGCACTACCGTGTTACTTTCAGCAATGTGGGTGCAAACAAGGGGAATTATGTCCAGATCACTTCAAGCGCGAATGGTAAGGTTTTTCAATGGATCATGCCGGATACGATCACCGGAACTCCCCGCGGGACCTATGAGCCGGTGATCCAGCTGATCACGCCGAAACAAAAACAAATGGTGACCGCAGGATTTGATTATGCGTTCAGTAAAAACACAAAGCTATCCGTAGAAGCTGCCGTCAGCAATAATGATATCAATACATTCTCCTCAGCAAATAGCAATGATGATGTTGGCTATGCATTGAAAATGAATTTTGATAACGGCTTGAAGCTGCGCCGGCCAACTGCGCCAGAAGATACAAGCGGACTTATTTTATTGACGAACGTTAACTATGAGTACGTCCAAAAATATTTTTCACCGATCGAACGGTATCGAAGCATTGAGTTTGAACGGGACTGGAACCGGGGAAATGTAGCTCAAACGGACGATCAGCATATTCTTGGCGCAGGGATCGGATTTTCAAAAAAGGGAACCGGATTGATCGGATACAAATTCAATTCATTCCTCGAAGGAAGTCATTACAGTGCAACGAAACATGCAGGGACGCTGCTATTCAATAAAAAAGGATTTTCAGCGCAATACGACGGAAGCTTGCTTTTGTCCTCCAGCCTTACAAGCACTTATTTCTATCGCCATAAAAGCGGTATTTCACAAAAGATAAAATGGATCATGGCCGGACTGAAGGACGAATATGAAGAAAATAAATTCAGTCTCGCCCGCCGTGATTCCCTGCTGGGAAACAGCTATCGGTTTTGGGAATGGCAGGCCTTTGTACAGAATGCCGACACAACAAAAAACAAATATGGATTAAATTATAAGCAGCGCACAGATTATGCGGTTAGAAATAATTCCGGTGAAACGGCGCTGACCGGCTCAGCTTTCGCTGAAAGCTATGGAGGTTTTGTTGAACTGACGAAGAATCCGAATACGAAGCTGAAATTAAACGCCGCGTATCGCCGCCTTGAGATCAGGGATGCGCTGCTGACCGTTCAAAAGCCCGATAATTCACTCGTTGCAAGAGCGGAATACAGCTTTCGTCTTTTGAAAGGTTTGATTTTTTCGAATACTTTTTACGAGATCGGATCGGGTCTTGAAGTCAAAAAAGAATTTTCCTATATCCAGGTTGCGGTCGGACAAGGTGTTTATGTCTGGAACGACTATAATGGAAATGGTGTGAAGGAGCTTGATGAATTTGAGATCGCGGCGTTTCCTAATACAGCCGATTACATTAAAGTGTACACACCGACAAGCGACTATATAAAAGTATACAGCAACCAGTTCAGCCAGGTGCTGAATATTAAGCCATCGGCGATCTGGGGAAATAAAAGCGGGTTCAGAAAATTTGTTGCGCGTTTTTCGGATCAGGCCTCTTACCGGATCGACCGGAAGTCGACGGAAACGGACCTTTCCAAAGCATACAATCCGTTCCTGGTCGTTCCGAACGATACCAGCTCATCGGATTTCAAAACGCTTGTTTCCACAAATTCTTCTTTCAGGAATACATTATTCATCAACCAGCTCAGTTCTGTTTTTGGCCTCGATCTTTCGTTCCAGGATGCACGAAATAAGATCCTTCTTGTTAACGGATTTGATACACGCACGAATACATTCAGCGAGGCACGGCTGCGCTGGAATATGACCAGGGAGCTCAGCTGGAATATGTATTATCGTAATGGAGTGAAGGCAAGCAGCTCTCAATTTTTCAGCAGCCGCGACTATTCGATCGATTATTTCGAAACGGAGCCGAAGCTGAATTATCAGCCGAATACTTCATTCCGGACCTCTGTTTCCTTCCGTTATGCTGAAAAGAAAAATAAAACAGAATTAGGCGGACAAAAAGCGGAGGTGGAAGACTACGGAGCAGAAATAAAATACAATGTGCTGCAAAAAGGAAGCCTTGAGCTGAAAGCAAATTACATCCGCATTGCATTTAACGGGACACAAAATACTTCTCTGGCGTTTGAAATGCTGGATGCGCTCAAGATCGGACAGAATATCACCTGGGGAGCTGCCTATCAGCGGACACTGTCGAATAATCTTCAGCTCAGCTTAACCTATGACGGCAGAAAATCGGAAGGCACGAAAGCGATCCATACGGGAGGCGCCCAGGTGAGGGCTTACTTCTAAAAAGAGCATAATTTTTTTTTGTAATCCCTTCCGGTACGATCTGTTTTTTTAATTTTTTCAGTAAATTTAACCTGGTTTTATATTTTGCTGTAGTCGGTTTGCATTAGTTCTGATTCCATCTCCCGGAGCCGTCGAAATTCATCTTCCCAGGTCGATCGCTAAATTTTTTTCGATAGAAATCCGCTTATTCTATATCTTATGGATGAATTGGTGCGTCTGGTCTTATCTCTTACTAAGTCGGAAAAGCGATATTTTAAAATGTTCTCATCACTCCAGGGAGGCGAGAAAAGCTATCTCAAGCTTTTTGAAGCAATCGAAAAAATGGGGGAATATGATGAAGCGAAGGTCAAAAAGATGTTCGCAGGAGAAGATTTCACCAGGCGATTGCCTTCCGTAAAAAGCTATCTCTATGCTCAGATCCTCAGGAGTCTTCGCCTGAGTTATGCAGGGAGCACAACCCATTCCCGGTTGAGGGAAATGATGGAAGACCTTTCCATTATTTATGAAAAACGGCTTTATAAGCAATGTGCAAAGCTTCTGGCAAAAGCAAAAGAGCTGGCGCGGGCCAACGAGGATGTTCTGTTTCAAATGGAGATCAGCGCATGGGAGCAGAAGATCCAAATGGAGGTGCTGGACATCGATAAATTTGAAAAGACGCTGGAAACATCACTTGCCGATGAGCTGAAGCTGATCGCGCTGCAAGAAAATATTTCTCAGTACAGGAATTTATATAACCGGATCGTACTGTTGAACAAGACGATCAAAGAAGCGCGGAACGACGAAGAGCTAAAACCTTTCCAGGAGATCATCGATCATCCGCTGATGAGATCTGTCGCTTCGGCAAAGAGCTTTGATGCGAAATATTGCTTTTATCAGACGCACCTGATCTATAATCATGCGAAAGGGGACAGCCGTGCATGCTGGGGCATTGCCCGCCAGCAAATGGCTTTGCTTGAACAGTTTCCGTATCGCATCGAGGAAACGCCCAAAGTATATGTGACAACGCTGAATAATATCCTGCTTGGACATATTCACGTTCACAATTATGACGGTTTTGACAAAACGCTGATCAAGCTCCGCGCATTTCCGTTGAAGTCGTTTAATATCGAAGTAAACCGTTTTGTCAATTCATATATTTTTGAAATGGTAATGTACCTTGATACAGGAGAGTTTACAAAGAGTGTCGCGATCCGGGAAGATATCATAAACGGGTTGGAGAAGTACGGCGATAAGATCAATGCGATCGAGGAGACCACACTGCTCTACAACCTTCTATATTCTTACTTCGGGACAGGAGAATTTCAAAAAGCATTGGGAATCATAAATAAGCTGCTGAATGAACACCAGAAAGAGCTTCGCTACGATGTTCAGAGCGCCGTCCGGATCCTTAACCTGATCCTTCACTATGAGCTCGATAATCCAAGGCTGCTTGAATACAACGCGATCTCTACGTATCGCTTTCTGTATAAAAATAAGCGGCTTTATAAATTTGAGAATATCGTCCTGAATTATATCCGCAGGAAGATGCATCGCATTTATACGCCGAAGGACCAGATCGAAGCATTCATTGAATTGAGAAAGGATTTTCTTGGTCTTGCCGATGATCCATACGAGAGCAAAGCATTTCAGTATTTTGATTATATATCCTGGCTTGATTCACACATCGAAAAGAGATCATTCGAGGAAGTCGTGAAGGAAAAATTCACACAGCGAAAGTCTGCTTCCTCAGAAGAGTGATAGCTTGCCCCTGCAGATCACTTCATTCCCTTTTAACAGCTTGTAAAGGTAGAGTCCGTTGCTCACGCGTGTTCTGTCAAGAGCGATATGATCACCGATATTTTCCCGTCGGAGAATTTCTCTTCCGTTAAGATCAAGTATTACAAACGATAAGCCCGGAGTGGTATTTTTCAGGTATAGAATGTCTGTCGCCGGATTCGGGTAGACCAGGTTCTCGTTTGAAAGCGTGTGATCGCTTTCGCCGGTGGTAAGAGATTCGCTGTACGGCTTCCATTGCGCAATGAACGGAGCGGATGTTCCGCCTGCTGCGGTGAACGATCCTCCCGCATAGAGAGTGTCGTGCAATGCGGTGAGAGCCGAAACAGCATTGTTGGTTCCTGTTCCCAGGACCGAAAAGCTGCTTCCGTCCCACTTACCGATATTGTTAACCGGCAGGGATCCCAGGCTGTCCATGCTTCCGCCGATGATAAGCTCTCCTTCGAATACGGTAAGCGTGCTGACCGTTGTTGCGCCGGTATAGCTGCCTGCGCCGCCGCCGACATCGGTCCAGCCTGTTCCGTTCCATTTTGCGAGATGCTGAACAGGTGTTGCGCCGGCATTTGTGAACTTCCCCCCGGCATAAAGCTCTCCGCTATAAACGGTAAGTGTGCTGACGGTTGTTGCACCGGTATAGCTTACACCGCCGCCAACATCGGACCATCCTGTTCCATCCCACCTGGCGATATTATTAACCGGAATTCCCCCGGCATTTGTAAATGTTCCTCCCGCATACAGATCAGTTCCGTAAATACATAATGTTTTGACTTCTCCATTAGTGCCGCTCCCCAACGGCTGCCAGCTCGTTCCGTCCCAGTGCGCAATATTACTGACGAGGGTTGTACCTGAAAGCGCGAACAATCCACCTGCATAAAGCTCACCCTGGTACATCGTCATTGAATTTACGATCGCCAGGCCTCCCAGCGAAAGCCCCGAGCCCAACGGTGACCAGGAGGTTCCATCCCATTTTGCAATATTCTGGGAAAGGACACCGCCGATATTTGTGAAGGTACCGCCGGCATAAAGATCCGGGCCATCAACAAGCAGAGCAGAAACACCGGTTCCGGAGATGATACCGCCTCCAACAGGCGTCCAGGAAGTTCCATTCCATTTAGCAATATTAATGACCGGGGTAATGCCGGATGATGTAAAAAGTCCGCCGGCATAAACAACGTGATTGATGGTATCTGCAGAGAGTGACTGGACAGGAAGATTCATTCCGCTTCCCACATTATTCCAGCTGTATTGAGCACGGGAAATAAAAGGAAGCAAAATGATCAGGAAAAAGAAACGAATGGAATAAGAGTTCCTCATCAGCTCGCAATGTTATCCGTTAATGTACTACGGCAATGCGTCTGAATCGTTCTACGTTCCAGTCTATTTTCGTCGAAAAAGCAGAAAGTTTTATGCCCGGGGTTAAATTCCTTTATTCGCGGTTACTCTTGGGCTTTGTTCTGCGAGGAATGCTTTTGTCGAGTTTTTGATCCCGTTTTCCTTATGTGAGAGCTTGAAGCCGTCAAGCCGGGTAAGATACTCCTGTGCTTTTGTAAAATCATTCAGCCATACATATACTTCTGAAAGATTCATCAGCAATGATTCCGTAACATCTTCGTCCACTCTTGCTTTTCTGTTCTTCGGATTGCTTTCAGTCAATGCTTTTTCCCAATTAGCGATCGCTTTTCTGAGGTAATCTTCACCCTGTGCTGCGGTTTCTTTTTTGCCGATCAAAGCGTAGCCGTTTTTTGCATTATTGAGCGCGTCCTTGAAATCATCATAATTCTTTTTCTCATTTACCCATGCGATCATCACATTCCTTGAAGCGGGAACATATCCATAATTGCTGTTCAGCTGATCATTAATTAGCTTTAGGTTATCTTCAACGATCTTGTCCTGGATGGCACCGATTTCCGAAGCTTTGGATGTTTTCCAGAAATTATCTGCATCTGCCGCCGTGAAAAAATATTTTGAAGTATAATTACTGAAATTCAGGGAAGGCCCGAATGCTTCATCCACCAGGAATTTTCCGTCAGGCTGAATAAGCTTTGTTTTGATAATGTGGCGGTAGTTGAAGCTATAAACATAAACAGTCGAATCAACGGTCTTCCCATCGGCCCGCTTGATCTGTTTTTTTTGCGTCGATGGCTTTGCTTCTTCCGCTTCGTAACCGGTAAGATTCAGCTGGATGATGAGCGCTTTTTCGGGAAGGCGGGCAAATCCTTCCAGCTTGATATACGTCGTTCCTAGAAGTTCGGTGTTAAAAGTCTTTTCATAAACCGGTTCGCCTTCTGTATTTTTAACTGGCGGCGGGGTTTGCGGCATTTGCGGACGAGGAGTTACTGCTTGCTGCTGTGGGGTAAGACGGAACCAGACATTCAGGCTGTTTTCATAGGCGATCGAATCCGTTTTTCTTTTTTCCCAATACTGCTTCATCGCCAGCTGATAGTCAGATTCGGCCTTTGCACCTTTTGCGGCGTAATCAGCTTTCTGTTGTTCAACCTTCCGGAGATAATCCGCGATGACGAGCACCTGGTAATTCTTGATGGATTTGTTAAGCGGAGTTAGAGGAAGTCTTGTGTAGTCTACTTTTGTATTCGCGTAATCGATGTTTTGTGCAGAAGCTGCAAAAGTCAGCAGCAATAACAATAAGAGCGTAGAGATCTTTTTCATAGTCTGAAATTTTCGCGGGTGTTTGCAATTAGTTTGCCAAAGTCTCCGTAAAGATAGAGGAATCCGGTAAAATGTACAAAGCACTTGCTTTGTTGATATCCATCAATTTTGAGGCTGGTTATTCCGGAATCTTACGCTGGTTCAAAGCTTTTCAGAAAAAGCATGATCTCCATGCTTTCACCCGGAAGCGTAACCAATTTTTCAAATTGAAATCCGAGCTTACGGAGCAGAGAAATGGATCGTTCATTGTCCCGGTTAGTGATCGCTGCGATCTTTTTTAGTCCGTGAACGGTCCTGGCATATTCCAGCATTGCAAGAGATGACTCCATTCCATATCCTTTTCCTTCATACTCCGGTAAAAATGCAAATCCAAGGTCAGTGTGATCGAGTGTATCCCGCTTGACCATTCCGCAGATCCCGATCGGAATATCATTTTCTTTCAGCGCTGTCCGGAAGAATCCAAAACCGAGCTCCATGTAGCTTTTCATCATCCGGTTCCGGATAAATTGCTCCGCCTCCGCAACGGTAGTTACTCCGCGGTCTCCGATAAAACGCTTCCAGGAAGGAGTATTCAGGAGCTCCAGGATGAATTCCGCGTCTCCGGGTCCAAGTTCACGCAAGGTCAATCGTTCTGTTTGTGCAACGTTCATGGGACAAATGTACTGACGAATGGGGAAAGTGATACGGAAATTGACGAACGGCATCTGCTTTTTCCCAAAATGAGAACGATTTTGCAATGAAAACATGATTGGCATGCTGGCACAACAGTTTTAGTAATTAAAGTAAGATGGATTGTTTAGGAGAGATTTTAACAGAGAAGTCTGCAAAATATGATCCTCACTACAAAGACAGTTAAACTGATCAATGGAAAACAAGAAAATCAAAACAAAGTCCCGGAAACGGGACTTTGTTTTTAAAAAGAAAAGACCATGATAAAAAGAACGATTGCTTTTTCAATCAGCGTGCTATTTGCTGCAAGCGTTACACTTGCCTTTAGCCAGGATCCGGTGATGCCGGAGCGATATTGTGCTGAGCTTAAGGATGGTAAAATGACGATGATACTGGACAGTAAACCTGTCACTGCAGAAGTTGCTCTGAACGACGGGAGCAAGCTTACACCGGGAGGATTACTCATCAAAAAAGACGGAACAGTAGTAGCATTGAAAACCGGCGATTGTGTAGACAAAGAGGGAAATATCAATAATACCGTTTCCCCGCAGGCACCGATCAGGAAAAAGCGGGACACGGATAAAAAACAATAATAAAAAACAACCAACAATATGAAAACGATCAATTACCTATCAGCAGCATTGCTGTTTTGCACAGGCGCATGTTTTGCGCAAACGTCAGCAACACCGAAGTCGGAAACAAAAACAGCAGAAACAAAAACCACTCCCGCAAAAGCGGCGAAAGAGCAATATTTTATCGATAAGTATTATGAAATAAGAGAAACGTATCCTTCGATGGGCGTGCTTTACGGAGTATATGCCGCATCACCGCATACGATGAAACGATTCATGGAACGGTATAATGAGATCAAGGCAGCGTATCCGAAACTGCAGGACGTTTGGGGTGATTATGCTGGTTCAGAATACCTGCTGGAAAAGTTTGCAGAGCGCTACTTCGAGATCAAAGACACATATCCGACCATGACAAAATATTTCGGAGAATATGCCGGTTCAAAAAATTCGCTT
The DNA here is from genome assembly GCA_045805205.1 of Bacteroidia bacterium. Classification (GTDB taxonomy): domain Bacteria; phylum Bacteroidota; class Bacteroidia; order 2-12-FULL-35-15; family 2-12-FULL-35-15; genus 2-12-FULL-35-15. Next base: position 401,790 of record JBJMLR010000011.1, read on the forward strand.
ACGGATTTTATTAAACGATACAATCAGATCAAAGATTCCGCCCCGGATCTTTCGGAGTATTATGGACAATATGCCGCGTCCAACTGCACCCTGGAAGAATTCTCGGCCCGCTATTATGGTGTAAAAGCCAGCAATACCGGGATGAAGAATGCATACGGAGAATATGCAGGCTCAGGCAAGAAACTGGCGAAATAAAATTTCTGATTTAAAAAAAATGGTCGTTCTTCGAAAAGAGGAGCGGCCTTTTTTATTTTACGATGACCTTGATAGAAGGGTTGTGAAAGCGTGAAACAGCGAATGGAATGGTCTGGTTGCTATCAATTATCAGTACATCCAGCAATTCGATATTGTCGAGGCAATTCGGAAGAAAGCCCATCGCACCACAATAGGAAATATCCAGCTCTTTTAGCTTTGTCATGGAGCAGATCGCGGAGGGGAAGGACATGAACTCATTCCGCCCCAGGTAAAAATATTTTACGTTAACAAGCCGGGCAGCAGAAGGTGGAAGCGAAAGGAGATCATTATCTCCAAGGTAAAGCTGCTCAAGCAGAACAAGATTTCCGATGCTATCGGGAACTGCTTTCAGATCATTATAAGAAAGGAACAGCTGCTCCAGTTTTTTCAAATGGCAGAGCTGATCCGGAAGTGAAGTCAGCCTGTTATCCTTGATCGACAGCTCTTTCAAGTTCTCCAGCTTTCCGATGCCGGCGGGAATCTGCATTAACCGGTTGCTGCTCAGGATAAGCTTTTCCAGCTTTTTCAAATTCCCGATGTTTTCCGGGAGCCGTGTGATTTTATTCCGGAACAGGTTCAGCTCCTTTAAATTCGGGAGCTCACAAATTTCTGCAGGAATTGTCCGGAGATCATTGTTGTTCAGCTCCAGCTTTTCGAGGTTCACCAGCTTCGATAAGCCGGGAGGAATGGAATCGAGATGATGATAAACGATCTTAAGCCGGTGCACCTGTGTCGGATTGGCAAGCGCATCTTCGAAAGAATGATATATTTTATCCTTCTGAGCGGCTAACTGGCTAAAATAAAAAACGGATAGAATTAAAAGGGCCTTTCGCATGAGCTTATTTTTTTGAGGCACCGGGGACATGCTATGTAAATATACAAATATATCCCGGTACTTTTTGTTTTAACGGATCCGTTTTTCGTATTTCTCCTTCACGTACCGGTTGATGAAAGTAGTAAGCCCTTTCCCGGCAGCTGCAAGCTGTTTCATCTGTCCGATCGCTATTGCGCCGGCACTTCGGTTTGTATAAAGATAGGTGCGTCCATCCTGAAATCTTATTATGATACCATCTTTCAGTATCTCATAACCGGAAACGCCCGTATTACCGCTCAGCTTTTTGTAGGCGATCATTGGATTCATACTTTGCCGCTGACTTTTTCGGCGCAACCCTGCAATAAGATGCCGTAAGTGCATTTTTGAACAGGTCTTCTCTTACTGTCCCGAGCTCTACATAGGTCGCGCCCCGGAGTCCCCATTTATTGGGAACCGGGTAAATGGCCTCGGGGTCAAAAGAACAGAAGACAGATTGATCGGAGGAATTGAATTTGAGACAGGCCCGTTTGTTCTTCAAATCCAGTGTAGCAAAGATTTTTTTGTTCACCCGAAATGAGATGAGCTCAACGTGCGGGATCTCTTCAACGCCGTCAAATGCAAGTGCAAGTTTCCTGACATCTTCGGTGGTGATCATAACATGAAGAGAAATCAGATATCACCTCTTTTTGCCGCCCGTTTTAATTTTTTGTTTGCCATGATCGCAATCTCCACCCTTCGGTTCTGGCGGCGGCCCTCTTCGGTGGCATTATCCTGTAGCGGCTGCTGTTCTCCGTATCCTTTTACTTCCATTCGCATTCCGCTGACACCAAGCGATTTTGCAAAGTCGGCAACCGCGTCTGCACGTTTTTCAGAGAGCTTCATATTCAGCTCATCGGAACCGGTATTGTCGGTGTGTCCTTCAATAAGCACGTTGGTATCATCATATTTGTTCAGCACCTTCGAAAGCTCGCGGATATTTTCTTTTGCTTCGTCCTTCAACTGATAAGAGTTGATATCGAAAAGGATCCCTGAATCGAAAGTGATCCGGATCCCTTCTCCGACACGTTCTACTTTCGCGCCTTTTACATCATTCTGAATTTCATGAGCCTGCTTATCCATGTACAAGCCGATCGCCGAACCTGCTGCGCCACCCACCGCCGCACCGATGATCGCTCCGAGGATGGTGTTATTGCTTTTTGATCCGATGGCCCCGCCAATGGCGCCCCCTGCACCTGCACCAATGGCACCTCCGGCTGTTGTTCGTTTCCATTCCTTGCACCCCGAGATCGGAATGCTGAATATCAGTAAAAACAAGAAGAAGAAACGGGTATATTTTTCTGCACGGGCTTTCATGAGCTTTTTCAAATGGACGTTAAATAAAGGTGCCACATGCATAAAATCGAAAATCCGAAATGATCTCGGTTTTAATAGCTAAATTTGGTAATATTGATTTAACCTTGTAAGAATCAGATGAAAAAACTTCTACTCACCGGTTTGATTTGTGTTGGAACATATGCAGGCTATTCGCAGATGGTTGGTCCCGATACCTATGTTAAAGGAACCTATATGGAATTTGCCGTGACCGGCCTGGGCGGATTTGAAGGAGTTGATATTACTGCTTCACCGGTTCCTGCAGGAATGCATTGGCGGTCGGGCAACCAGATCTTCGGCATTATGGGCAACCCGCAGAAAAACGGATGGAGCGGTTCAGCATTTGACGGTGATTTTTTTTCACCGGGCAGTCCCGAAAACGGATGGGGATTTGAGATCGGGACATCCGGCTCAAGCGCAGCCGGAACGCAAGGCGGTAATAATTGTGCTTACCTGCAGGAGATCAACGGAGTGATCACAAGCTATACCCATGCGGGAGGATATTTTAATATCGGCTGGCAGGGAACAAATGCAGCGGGATCACTTACATTCAATATTAATTACAAAATGCAGGATACTGCATTGTTTTACACAACCACAGTTGCCGTTACAAACAATACTGCGTTCACCATTCCTGATTTTTATTACTACAAAAATATCGATCCGGATAATAATCAGTCTATCAGCGGGTCATTTACAACTACAAATACTATTGACAGCCAGCCTTCAGGAGGAGCTGGCTATGCGATGGTCCATGCAACGCAGCCGACTCCCTGGACTTCCTACATTGCATTGATCGGGAATGGTGCGGACTGGAGAGCAACGTATGGAGGCTTTTCAAACCGGGACGCTTCCGATCTATGGAATCTTGGTAATACGATTGATACAGCCGGTTCAACGAACAATGCAGATGAAGCGATCTCTTTATCTTACCGGATCCAGAATTTTCCTGCGGGTTCAACACAATCATTCAGCTTCAATACCGTGATCGATACTTCCTCGGTAAATGCGGCAATTGATAATGTACTGTTTATTGATTTTGCCGGTGAGGATAACAATTCTTCCCTGATCCCGGACACAACAGCGGTTTGCAATGTCGATTCGATCGCGCTGACGGTCACAGGACTTTCTGTGGCAGATTATAACTGGAGCTGGTCCCCTTCAACAGGCTTGTCGGATTCTACCGGGATCAGCGTAATGGCTTCACCGGCAATACAAACAACATATACTGTGATTGGTACACCTGTTGCTTCCGGTGGAACTGCCGATACGATGCTCATTGTTGTAAATCCCCCTGTTTCGTACAGCGGGCCGGCAGCAACGCTTTCGTTTCTCGGAAACCATTGCGGAAACGATCCTCCGATTTCGCTTTCTTCCGGAATGCCTTCAGGAGGAATGTATAGCGGAACGGGTGTTTCAGGAAATAATTTTTATCCTTCGATGTCAGGTGCCGGTGATTTTATGATCACGTATACGGTTTCTGATTCCAGCGGCTGTAACGCTGCTGATACAGCGTTGATCCATGTGTTCCATACGAACATTTCAATTCCTTCAACCTACGGAAATATTTGCAACAATGATTTTCCGCTTGTTCTTACCGGGGCAACGGTGCCGGGAGGGATTTTTTCGGGTGGACCATACATTGTGAGCGACAGTATCTTTGATCCGTCGGCCATATCCTCGGCAGGCAGCTATCCTATTTATTATACAGCAACCGACAGCAATGGCTGCGCAGGAAGCGATACGTCGAGCATCAACGTATTTATTTGTACATCCGGTGCGGGGATCGGGACAAATCAAATGAACGATGAGATCTCGGTGTATCCGAATCCATTTTCGGACAATGCTGTATTTTTCATAGGTAACAATCTTCAATTGGTGAACGCAGAATTGCTTTTCTACGATATCACAGGAAAAGAGATCAGGAGGATTAAGGTCAGCGATCATCATACGATCATTCTGCACGGCGACCTGGCTAATGGCATGTATTTCCTCAGGCTCAACAACAACGGAAACACGATCGCAACGGGGAAGCTGTTCGTGAATTGACCCATTTCATGTTACTATCGTTCAGGTAATTACAAAATTCTTTGAAAAAATACCCCTTTGTTCGGGCAACAAAGGGAAACGATTGCCGTAGATATGGTACGTTCTTTTCTGAAAGGAGGGTATCATGACATTTGCATATACCAGGAACAAGGTCATTTTTTCTTTGTTTCTACTCATTGGGATAACATGCATTTACTTGTCAAAGTTCGAGAACAAGAAAAATGCATCGGATGCGCTTGTGTCTTCATCCGGCAAGGATCTCGATCGGATCAAACAAAGAGGTAAGCTCATTGCGCTTACTGACAATACTTCAACCAGCTTTTATATTTATCGCGGTGATTCACTCGGGTATGAGTACGAGCAGTTGCGTGCCTTTGCGGAATACCTTGGTGTTGAGCTGGAGGTGGTGATCGCGCACAATATTGATTCCGTTTTCGATCAGCTGAACAGCGGGGAAGTGGATGTGGTTGCGGCAAATCTGACCGTTACCCAGGAGCGCGCCGAGCAGGTTGATTTTTCAGAACCGCTGATGTTTGCACCACAAGTGCTCATTCAGCGGAAGCCTTTAGGTTGGGAGAATATGACAAGCAAAGAGATCGATGCGAAGCTGATCCGCAATACGGTCGATCTCGGCGGTACATATGTTGTGGTGCGAAAAGGCTCTTCTTTTTATTCCCGTCTGCAAAGTTTATCGGAGGAGATCGGTGAGCCGATCAACGTCATTGAAGCTCCGGGCTTCGTGAATACCGAGCAGTTGATCAGCATGGTAGCGAACGGACAAATTGATCATACCATTGCCGATGAGAATATCGCATTCGGAAATCAAACATACTATTCAAATATCGACGTAGAAACACCGATAAGCTTTCCGCAGAAAATCTCATGGGCGGTCCGTAAAGGATCGGCCGATCTTCTGAAGGAGATGAATGCCTGGATCCTTAAGCAAAAAGGATCGAAGGAAAGCGACGAGCTTTATGCCAAGTATTTTAAAAAGAAAAAGTTCAACGGAAGCGGTATCGGAAAATATACAACCTATTCGAACGGGATGATCTCTGAATACGACGATCTCATCAAACGGTATAGCCAGAAGATCGGCTGGGATTGGCAGTTACTTGCTTCGCTTGTTTACCAGGAATCGCATTTTTCTCCGACGGCGCGCTCATGGTCGGGTGCTAACGGATTCATGCAGCTGGTTCCGGGTACTGCCAGGCATTACGGACTGGATACAATTGACGCCACGGCTGAACAAAGCCTGAAAGCGGGAACCAGCTATATCGTTGATCTTGACAATTACTGGAAGAAGTATATTTCGAACAAAGACGAACGCGTAAAATTTGTGCTCGCATCCTATAATGCAGGACTCGGGCATGTTGTAGATGCACGTAACCTGGCAGGGAAGTACGGAAAAAAGCAAAACGTATGGAATGGAAATGTTGAAAGCATGATCCTTCAAAAATCAAATCCGATGATCTACAACGATCCGATCGTAAAATGCGGCTTTTGCCGCGGACAGGAGACGTATTTATATGTGCGCGAAATTCTCGCGCGCTACCATCATTACAAAACGATGCCCGATGTTATAACTGATCCTGCTGTAGCAACAAACTGATCAGCTCATTGCACCAACCATTGCAAAAACGATCACAAAGAATATCACCGCTCCCAGCAGACTGAGGCTGATGATCGAGCAAACTTTGCCGGTCTTCATTTTTGAGATCGAGTTAGCAGTATAAGAGCCGGGATTTTCCGAAAGAAGACGCTGACATTCTTTTACTTTCGAAAGCGATATGATCGCAAGGATCATTCCGATCAGTCCGCAAAAGATGATGGACAAGATCCCAAGCGTTTGTGCGGAAGAGGCGTCCGGGAGCTCTCTCTGAAAAAACGGATTGTTGTCGGGTTGATTTGGATTGTTTTGTGTCATTTGTGTTATCGTGTTTTTGTTTTAATTGGATTAAATTCCTAACCGGCAGATACGAACCTGAACCCGAGATCCTGCAACCTGCTCATCGCCCAGATGCCGCTGGGAACAAGGTGAATACCGGGAAGCACTGCATCGAAAAATTCTTTTTTCATTACTTCCTTATCGACCTTCATTTTTTCTGCGAGCGATTCTGCACTATGCTCGGTTCCTTTTTTGCAGACGCAAATGAGTCCGCCCCGTTTCTGGAAAAGCTCAAAGCAATCATCATCTTCCGTAGGGCATTTAGCATAGAGGTTTCTCGTTGCATATTGATCTGTTTCGGGGTCTTTCAGCTCTATTCTCTTTCCGAATTCATATTTCGCCCAGAGTGTATCATTCAATGCAAGAGGACCACCGGCATATCTTAATACGATCGCAATGGAAAGTTCCTTGTCGGGGATACCCTGCTCATTATAGGTATCCATTAATGTGAGCGCCCAGCTGAGGGCTGCGCCGTTGGTATGTTTCCACATATCAAAGACCATTTTGTGCTTTCCTTTCTGAGCTGCAAATAACTTTTCGGATTCAGCGAACAAAGGATCTGCTTTTGTCGCAGGCTCTGTTCCGGTTTCTGCATCAAGTGAAAACGGGATCGACGATAGGCCAAACGCGGCAGCACCGGTCAATGCAGTGGTGAGGAATTTCCTGCGGGAATTATTTTCTTTCATATTTCTTTTTTTAAATAATGCCAAAAACGATAATAAGAGCCGTCACGATAGCAAGAACAAGTACCCCCAGGCCTGCAAATCCGGCTATCCGGCCAAATCTCCATTGTTTTTTTATTTTAGGATCACCTGATGTATCGTTCCTCTTTGCGACACCGCTTCCGACAAGTGCAATGATACTGGAAATAAGATCAGCGATCAATGACAGCAGCGCTACGGCAAAAAGCAGGAAGCCAAAATATTCAACGATCCCCAGTCCTGAAAACGCGATAACCGACAACACCGCAGAAATAATAAAAAGCGCCGAAAATACCAGGCAGATCACACCGGCGATCTTACTGATCTTTGCGTTTTGTTCTGCAAGGGCATCGTCTTTTTTAGCCGGAACAGCGTCAGTGTTTTTTGATTGTTTGGGCTCCTCTGCTTTTTGCTCAAAAACCTCCTTCACTCCATTACGGTATGCAATAGAAGCCATCTGATTTTTATTTATTGTGTAGGTCGGCCCTTCCATGTTATCGCAGCGTTTGTATTTAACCTCGCCGGGAGAAACTTCTATTACGCGCGCGCTGACCGAACTTCCATTTCTCATGGTAATGATATCACCACAGCTGTCGGGAGTTGCTTTTCGTACTGTCTGCGGTTTTTCCGGAATTGCCGGTAAGATAGAATTGCCGGCATTTTCAGTAATGATTCCATCCGCCGGTTTTTCATTTTCAGGCGCTGTTGTTATGTTTTCTCTTTCCGGTGCCTGGCGATTCCAGGTGATATGATATCCTTGACGGTAGACGCGTTTTTCTACTGAACAGCCCGAAAGAAACAGCAGGATCAGCAGAAGCGGGAAAGATGATCCGGCGAGAGGTCTGAGCCACTTTGAGAAAAAATTCACAGGGTGATCTGCATTCATAGATTTAAGTTCAGATACGCAGGAGAATTTGAAATAGGGGATAAAAGCATGAAAGGGAAAACAGAATGAATGTTTAAGTGCTTTGCTCATAGCAATCGGTGTGCGTTATTCAAATATATGAAATTTTCAATAAGATCAAAGTGATCGGGCAGCAGCGGTTTTCTTACCGGATTCCGGTGAAACAAATGCTAATTCAGAGAATACCGGATGATCTTATATACCTGTTCATCTGCGAGATTTTTCTGTATGAAAAATGCATTTCCGCCTTTGATAATGATTTTCTTCGGTGCGTATGGAATGCCGGGGATAAATGTTTCCGCAAGCTTCTTTCCATTGCTGATGTCGAACCGTATAAATGTAAGCGTATTCAATTCGAATCCCGCGAAATAAACCTCCCCTGATTCGGCATCGACGTATACGTGGCGAAGAAAGCCTTTCCGGTATGCCGACATGGGACAATGGTATTTTACCTGGTTGTTTCTGCTGACTTCCAGGATCGTGGTATCCGTAAAATCGGCTATCAGAACGCTGGTATCCGACCGGAACATTTGTGTTTCCATTTTTCCCAGCCAACTTAAATATGCCCAATCCAGGGGCAGCTCTTCGCGGTAATGTTCCATATTTCTGATCATTACATCTAAGGGCTCATTATACATGGAATAATGTGATTCGCGGCGCACTTTAAGAAAATACTGCAGGTCGTAATCCAGCTCAAAGTCCCTGATCTTAGCGCTGTCCTGGAAAGCGATCAACTCATTTCGTTCTCCTTTCGCGTCTTCATTGTAGTAGAAATAGTTCGTCCGAAGGTTCCGGTAGCTATCCGTTTTGAAATAATAATTCTTGTTATTCATGCAAACACAGTTTCCGAGTACTTTCTGAAAGGTATCTGCCGGATATGGTTTCAGAGCATTAAGGCGGGTGTAGTCATAAAATATCTGCCACACGCTGTCGGGGCTGAAAAGATCAAGGTTCCCGATGCAGTCGTGTTTCAGGTGGTCCGTGTGTGCGTTCACTTTGAGCCGGCAAAGCGGTTGCCCGGTGTCTTCTGTTAACCGGAGCTCGTTAAAATGGTCGCCGGCGGTTAAAATGAGGAGATCATCATTCAGCAGGTCAAAATCAAGTACCGATTCGGAATTTCCGGGGTTGAGAATACTTTTTTTATCCGCAGTAACTGCTACTTCTTTCAGCAATACATTTTTGGGTGTGAGAAAAAAAGTATCTTTTTGGTATTTACTGAGATCGTATTCTGCGGTGTTATATCCCAGCAGTGTGAACACAAGCGTTACATTCGCTTTTTCCGTCGGAAGCGGGAAGCTTCCCAGTTCATCTGTAATAACGGAGATCGTTTTCCCTTTGATAATTACAATACAATCCGTGACCGGCCTTAATGTGTTTCTATTGAGCAGAATTCCCTTTTGTTCCTGTGCAGAAAGCAAGGAATGGCAGAGAAGAAGCAATGCAAAGAGAAAGCGATTCATTCTTACCAATTTACAAAAAAATTGACATTGCAGCAATGGCATGCTCCGGAGGGATTTAACTTTTTGAATGAAAAAACCCCGTTCATTTCTGACGGGGTCTTCCTTTCAATACGATTGTAATAACTACTTCACAGCAAGGCTGGAAGTGATGATTTTGCCATTCATTTCTGCCTGTACGAAATACATTCCGCTTTCGTAATTGCTGAGGTCAAGCTCGGTTGCATTGCTGGCAACTACCTGCTCTGCATGGATCAGCTGTCCGAGCGCGTTCACGATGCGGATATTGACAGTATTTCCCTTGAAGATGCTCAGGTCAAGTGATACAGACTGAGAAGCAGGATTCGGATACAGTGAGAAGGTTGTTCCGTTTACTTCATCGATCCCGGCAATCCCTGCGCAATAGTGTGCCCGCCCATTGAATACGCGTGGACTGTTTGTCAGGTTGAACGGATAAGCTCCGCCATGACCTTCTTTTATCGAGAAATACGAATTGGAGGAAACCACATTTCCTACCGAGGTTCCATTTGTGTAGTTGATAGGGCTTGAGGAATTTGTTCCTGTAACATAGAAGCCATAGGTGCTTCCGCCCATCAAAGGCAGGTTAAGGCTCACCGGTACTTTATAGAGTACCGTGTCGTCAGTCGTGGTTGAAGTGATCGAAGCAGAGTCCAGGAATGTCCAGCCGGTAGAGCTGGTTTCGCTTCCTACATAAGTTCCGGTTCTGTAATAGATCGCAACGTTCCAGGTTCCGGCATCCATGCTGACGCTGAAGGTTTCCAGTGTAAAGTTGCTTGCCACGGTAATGTCAAACATATTACCGTTGAAGCCATTTCCACCGGTTTTGATCGTGGTGAGGGAATCGCAGGACATTGATACTCTTGAAAGCGGTGCAGTTGGTTTTGTGTGGTTCACATTTGCAAGTTTTGCCTGCATCTGGTCTGCAGTCATGTTCAGGTGTGAATTCTGCATGTCAGTTTGAGCGAGAGCACTGGCAGAGATCATTACAGCTGAAGCAAAAAGGAGATTGTAGATTTTCTTCATAAATGTTTGTTTTTAGTTCGGTTAATACGAAGGTAGTAAACGACATAAAACGAAAAAGGTTTCTTTGCGGTTATTATTGACAAAGGGAAGTTGATGAAATGTCGGCGTTTTATCTTAAAGCTTGACAAAGATCAATTTGTTTGTGGATTAGCTTCAGAGGATCAATAATGTTCGGGTTATTTTAAGTTAGTTCCGGAAGAAACGTTCGTTATTTCCCCGAATGATTTTTTCAGGCGTTTGGCTCCGGAAACGTTTGCTGTTTTCTCCAATTGTTTTAGGACGTTTGGCTCCGGAGGACCCAGCTATATTCCCCAATTGTTTAGGTGTTTAGCCCGGGAAAATAAGTCTGCAATCTTTCCCGGACTATTTTTAAGCGTTTGGCTCCGGAGGAGCCAGCTATATTCCCCGATTGTTTATGTGTTTAGCTCGGGAAATAAGTCTGCTATCTTTCCCAGATTATTTTTAAGCGTTTGGCTCCGGAGGAGCCAGCTATATTCCCCGATTGTTATGTGTTTGGCTCGGGAAAATAAGTCTGCTATCTTTCCCGGATCATTTTTAAGCGTTTGGCTCCGGAGGAGCCAGCTATATTCCCCGATTGTTTATGCGTTTGCTCGGGAAAATAAGTCTGCTATCTTTCCCGAATCATTTTAAGCGTTTGGCTCCGGAGGAGCCAGCTATATTCAGCCAATAATTAAACGAAAACATATTACGCCCCGGAGGGGCCGGCTGTGATCCTGTGATTTTATTCTGTTCTTTTTATACAAAAAAACCCTTCCCGAAGATCCGGGAAGGGCTTTCTATTATATATTAATTCTTTTACTAGCTTCCGCATGCCTCGCATCCTTCCGGATTATCGAGTGAGCAGGAGATCTCCGCTGCTTTTTTCGCTGCTTCCTCTTCCAGCAATGCTGCGCGTTCCATGCTGATCTGCTGCTGACGCTCCAGGATCAGTGTGTCTTCGTTTCCGAGTACTTCCACTTTTTCTGCTACCGGGTTCTTTGCCGCATTCGCATCGGCGGTGAACTTGATCGCATCGGCAGCTGCTTTGGTGCGCAGGTAATACATACCTGTTTTCAGACCGGCTTTCCAGCCGAAGAAATGCATCGAAGAAAGCTTCGCGAAGTTTGCATCCTGAACGAACAGGTTCAGTGACTGTGACTGGCAAATGTATGCACCGCGGTCTGCAGCCATGTTGATGATTACCTTCTGGGAAATTTCCCAAACGGTTTTATACAGCGCTTTAATGTTATCCGGGATCTCAGGAATGTTCTGAACAGATCCGTTTGCGATGATGATCTTGTTCTTCAGTGAATCATTCCAGATACCGAGCTTCACGAGATCTTTCAATAAATGCTTGTTCACGATCACGAACTCGCCCGACAATACTCTGCGTGAGTAGATGTTGGAAGTATATGGTTCGAAGCATTCGTTGTTTCCGAGGATCTGTGAGGTGGAAGCGGTTGGCATCGGAGCGAGGAGCAGCGAGTTACGCACACCGTGCTTTTTCACTTCTTCTTTCAGGATATCCCATTCCCAGCGTGGAGATGGAGTTACGTTCCACATGTCGTACTGGAAAATACCTTTTGATACCGGTGATCCTTCGTATGATTCGTATGGTCCGTCTTTTTTCGACAGGTCCTTTGAAGCGGTCATGGACGCATAATAGATGGTTTCGTGGATCTCTTTGTTCAGCTGAGCTGCTTCCGGGGAGTCGAAGGGGAAACGCATCAGGATAAATGCATCCGCTAAACCCTGCACACCGATGCCGATCGGGCGGTGACGCATGTTGGAGTTGCGTGCTTCTGCAACAGGGTAATAGTTACGATCGATGATCTTGTTCAGGTTTTTTGTGATCACATAGGTGACATCGAAGAGCTTCTGGTGGTCGAATTTGCCGTCTTCAACAAAACGCGGCAATGCGATAGAAGCGAGGTTGCAGACCGCGATCTCATCTTTGGAAGTATATTCCAGGATCTCCGTACAGAGGTTGGAAGATTTGATAGTTCCGAGGTTCTGCTGGTTGCTTTTCGCGTTGCAGGAATCTTTGTAAAGCATGTAAGGGTTCCCGGTCTCGATCTGTGACTCGATGATCGCTGACCAGAGCTCACGTGCGTGGATGGTTTTACGTGCGCGGCCTTCCGACTCGTATTTTGTGTAGAGTGCTTCAAATTCAGCTCCCCAGCAGTCTGCCAGTCCAGGTGCTTCATTCGGGCAGAAGAGTGACCATTCGCCATTCTCTTCCACACGTTTCATGAACAGATCGGGTGTCCACATTGCGGTGAACAGATCGCGTGCGCGTGATTCTTCTTTTCCGGTATTCTTACGCAGGTCAAGGAAGTCGAATACGTCAGCATGCCATGGCTCAAGGTAGATGGCAAAAGAGCCTTTGCGTTTTCCGCCGCCCTGGTCGACATAGCGAGCGGTGTCATTGAAGACACGCAGCATCGGGATGATCCCGTTCGATGTTCCGTTTGTTCCGCGGATGTATGATCCGGTGGCGCGGATGTTATGAATGCTGAGGCCGATACCGCCTGCGCTCTGGGAGATCTTCGCGCAGGATTTGAGGGTATCGTAGATGCCGTCGATACTGTCATCCTTCATTGTAAGAAGGAAGCAGGACGACATCTGTGGCTTAGGGGTTCCTGCGTTGAAGAGTGTTGGTGTGGCGTGTGTGAACCAGCGCTCGCTCATGAGGTTGTATGTTTCGATCGCGGAAGTGATATCATCTTTGTGGATCCCGACAGCAACACGCATGATCATGTGCTGAGGACGTTCGGCAACTTTACCATCGAGTTTCAGAAGGTAAGAGCGTTCCAGCGTTTTGAAGCCGAAATAGTCATAACCGAAATCGCGGTCGTAGATGATGGTCGAGTCCAGCTCCTGCGCATTCTTCTGAATGATCTCATGAACATCATCAGCGATCAGCGGCGCTTTTTTACCGGTCTTAGGATCGATATAGTTGTAAAGCGCTTCCATGGTCTTGGAGAACGACTTATTGGTGTTCTTGTGCAGGTTGGAAACTGCTATGCGGGACGCCAGCAGCGCATAGTCGGGATGTTTGGTGGTAAGGGAAGCAGCGGTTTCAGCAGCCAGGTTATCAAGCTCGCTGGTGGTTACACCTTCGTAGATTCCTTCGATCACCTTCATCGCCACATTGATCGGGGTTACGTGGATAGGATCCAAACCATAGCAAAGCTTCTGGATGCGAGCTGTCACTTTGTCGAATTTCACTGATTCGCGGTTACCATCTCTTTTGATTACGTACATAAATTCTTTATTGAGTAGTTAGTTAATTAATTTGCGAGTTGTACTGTTTTATTCATTCGCTATAGCACGGTTACGCCAGTATCTATAACGTTTTCATTTACTTATAAGTATCTTTTTCTATGCGTTTTCGATGAATGGATCTGCATAGAATCGGTTGATCGTGCTAGAAATCTTCGTCGAGCTTGAAGACATTGTCTTCCTTTTTGCCCATTACACCGGCTTTCTGATATTCCGCTACCCGTTTTTCGAAGAAGTTGGTCTTTCCCTGGAGGGAGATCAGCTCCATGAAGTCGAACGGGTTGGTAGCATTGTATGCTTTCGGGCATCCGAGGGCAACCAGGAGGCGGTCGGCAACGAATTCAATGTAAGTACACATCATCTCGGCATTCATTCCGATAAGGCGCACCGGCAGTGCATCGGAAACGAATTCTTTTTCGATTGCCACGGCATTGGTGATGATCTGTGTCACTTTTTCTTTTGGTAATTGGTTCACCAGCTGAGAATAGAGCAGGCAGGCGAAATCGCAGTGCAATCCTTCATCACGGGAGATCAGCTCATTGGAGAAGGTGAGTCCCGGCATGAGTCCGCGTTTTTTTAACCAGAAGATCGAACAGAAACTTCCGGAGAAGAAGATGCCTTCAACGGCAGCAAAGGCTATCAGGCGTTCTGCGAAAGTTCCGTTACCGATCCACTTCAAAGCCCATTCAGCTTTCTTTCCAACACATGGCAGTGTATCTATAGAATGGAATAATTTGTCTTTTTCCTTAGGATCTTTGATATAGGTATCGATGAGCAGTGAGTAGGTCTCCGAATGGATATTCTCCATCATGATCTGGAAACCATAGAAGCAGCGTGCTTCCGGGTACTGCACTTCATTCATAAAATTAACAGCGAGGTTCTCGTTCACAATTCCGTCACTGGCAGCAAAAAAAGCAAGAACGTGCTTAATGAAATGCTTTTCATCAGGATTCAGCTTATTCTCCCAATCCTGCTGGTCGGGTCCCAGGTCAATTTCTTCAGCGGTCCAGAAACTGGCTTCCGCTTTTTTATACATTTCCCAGATGTCTTTATGGTTGATCGGGAACAGCACGAAACGGTCTTTATTCTCTTTTAATATCGGTTCTTCACTCATTTCTGTAATTTGCTTCGAGATTGACTAACTTATTGATTTTCAGCCATTAATTATCATCAGTACTTTCGTTTAGAGGCTAAAAAATCCCCGAAAGCCACCCGCTTTCTTTTTAAATAACAGTAAAGTATTGCTTATTGAATTAAAGGTGAAGCAAATTTTCGAATAATAATCTGGGTTGTCAAGAGCATTGAATTAACATTTGCTCTAAGTTATAAACACGGCAAATTAACAGACGAATGTTAAGAAATGACCAATGTATTAAAAAACAGCATTTTAGTATTTCAAGGAAAAAAACTGAAAATTATCCGAAAAAAAATTTGGAGGAAACAGAAAAAAATCGCAATTACAATGACGGGGACTTGGGGGCATGAAGGCTTCGAAATGCCAATGAAATCAATGGTTCTGCGAAGCTACTTTTTAACTTCTGCGGCAAGCTCCAATTGCTTGTACCAATCTTTCCCATATTTCCTGATCAAAGGTTCTTTCAGGAATTTATATACCGGCACATCCAGCTTTGCTCCGCATTCACATGCCGGCTTGCAGATCTCCCATTTATGATAGTTCACTGCATCATAATCCTTGTATTTACTGATGCGGACAGGGTATAAATGGCAGGAGATGGGCTTTTTCCAATTGATCTTCTTATCATAATATGCCGCCTCTATCCCGCATTTGGCAATACCTTTGTCGAAGATCGTGAAGGCGCAATGTTTGCCTTTTACAAGCGGTGTCGTATATTCACCATCGTCATCGATCACAAATACTCCCTGCTTCTCAATAGCTTTCTGTCCGTCCTTAGGCAAATACGGCTTTACTTCATCCCACAGATCTTCGAGGATCGCGATCTCCTCTGCGTCCAGCGGCGCTCCGGCGTCACCCGCAACACAGCATTCGCCCTTACAGGCATTCAGGTCACACACAAATTTCTTTTCCAGCAAATGCTCGGAAACAATGGTATTATCTATCGCGATCATGCTACAAAGGTAGATTTTTATACTGTAAGATCCTTGTTTTCGCGGGGATAAGTAAGGCTAAAGCTTTGCTAAGCGGGTCGCAAACTCGTAAGCAGTTTTAAAAACAGATCCCCCGCAAAAGCCCGGGATAAGTATGAAAGCTGCGCTAAGTCTTACTGGACATTGATCACTCCGGCCATTGGCGCATGAAAAAGACAGTAATAGTAGAGGGTGGATGGTGCATCCATCGGTACTTTGAAAGTGCATACACCGGCCATCACATCGTTATTGACCACGCCAACATTATACGCGGCTCCGCCGGGAGCGCTTGCAATTCTGAAAGGATGCCCGCTCACAGTCACATTGAACCGATAGGTGAATCCCCGGTATAGTGTGATCGTCGGATTCTGGTTGCTGCCTGAGTTATAATCTGATGGATTATCAAATGCCCAGGCGGAAGTTCCAACGTTGACGATATTGAACTGGATCGCGAAGGTTGGTGTTGCACCCGTTGCCCCCGTAGCTCCCGCTGCTCCTGTCGGACCGGTTGCGCCCGTAGTACCCGCAACTCCTGTAGGACCAGCAGCTCCTGTTGCACCCGCAGTTCCCGCAGCTCCCGTCGGGCCAGCAGCTCCTGTTGCACCCGCAGTTCCCGTAGCTCCTGTCGGACCAACTGCTCCTGTTGCACCCGCAGTTCCCGCAGCTCCCGTCGGACCAGCAGCTCCTGTTGCGCCCGCAGTTCCCGCAGCTCCTGTCGGCCCCACAGCTCCGGTTGCACCTGCAGTTCCAGCGGCTCCTGTCGGACCTGTCGGACCCGCAGGTCCCGCTGCAGAATTCTCAGCGTAAAGTGCATAGGGAACGCTCATGAGTTGCTGTGTTCCCATCAATGAATACGAAGTTCCCCCGGTAACATCCATGCTTATTTCCATGAAATACGGACCTGCTCCCCAATTGATGCTGCTGAAGGTCCCCGTTACAACTGTCCCGTTTCCTACAACGAGACTTATTAAGCCTACGCTGTTTGAAATTACCGAATGCGTTTCGGTATAAACGATCGTTCCGGATGAAGAGCCTTGCCGCAGGCAGATCTGCAACCCGATAGGTGAGCTGACAATGGCTGCTCCTGAAGAGTTCCTCGCTATTGCCTGGTAGTTAAACCCTTGCGGAGCCTGCGCAAATACGCCGGAGAATGAAACGAAAAGTAATAGTGTAAGCAGTTTTTTCATGATCAGTTTGTTTTAGAAATCTTATAAGAAGCCGTTTTATGTTTTTGCTCTTTTATAACAAGCAGGTATGTGCCGGCAGCATAAGTGCTCATGTCGATCAGGACATCTTTGCTGATTGCGGTGCTGCTTTGTAAAAGGCGCCCTTCGGTAGTATAAAGCTCAATAATAGTGTGTTCCGGATCGGTAATTTTTACATTCAGGATATTGCTCGTGGGATTAGGGAACGCAGAAATAGAAGGATCTGAAATTGCATTGATTGCGGTGACTAATAATTCAGGCTGCTGAAAACCTTGTGTAACAATATTTCCAGGGGTTGCAAACGATGAGGTGGCTGTTTCTCCAAGCGTCCAGTCAAGCTGAGAAGTGCCATCGCTGAAGCTATTGCCTGAGGAGGAGATCACGTCCGGCGACAGCGACTGTGCAAAGCCTGTTGTGGTCAACAAGCACAAAAGAATGAGTATTTTTTTCATGATGATGTTATACGGGGAGAGAAACAAATATAATAAAAAAAGGAAAGATAAAAACGTTGTGTTTCAGCAGTACACAATATGCCGGCAACGCATTTTTTCCTAATTTTACCACCACTTATGGCAAATCAGGAAGATATTTTCAAGAACATTATTTCCCATTCAAAAGAGTATGGGTTCATTTTTCAAAGTTCCGAGATCTACGACGGACTAAGTGCTGTGTATGATTACGGCCAGATGGGTGCCGAGCTGAAAAAGAACCTGCGTGAATACTGGTGGAAAGCAATGGTGCAGATGCACGAGAATATTGTCGGTATCGATGCTGCGATCTTCATGCATCCGACCACCTGGAAGGCCTCCGGTCACGTGGACGCATTCAATGATCCCCTGATCGATAACAAAGACAGCAAAAAACGTTATCGTGCCGATGTTCTTATTGAAGAGCATGTTGCTAAGATTGAAGATAAGATCAACAAGGAAGTAGAGAAGGCGGCGAAACGTTTCGAGAATTTCAATGAAGCGATGTTCCGCTCTACCAATGCCCGCGTTCTTGAATACCAGGCAAAAGCGGATGATATCCTGAAACGGTTTAAAGAAGCATTGGAAGCCGGCGATCTTGACGCAGTACGCCAGATCATTATTGATTGTGAGATCGTTTGCCCGATCTCCGGATCCAAAAACTGGACGGAAGTCCGCCAGTTCAATCTCATGTTCAGTACAGCCATGGGTTCTGTGAGCGAAGAAGCAAGCACCATTTATCTTCGCCCGGAAACGGCCCAGGGAATTTTTGTGAACTTCCTGAATGTACAGAAATCCGGGAGGATGAAGATCCCATTCGGGATTGCTCAAACCGGTAAAGCATTCCGGAACGAGATCGTTGCGCGGCAGTTCATTTTCCGTATGCGCGAATTCGAGCAGATGGAAATGCAATTTTTCGTTCGTCCGGGTTCTGAAATGGAATGGTACCACTACTGGAAAGAAACCCGTATGAAGTGGCATCAGTCGCTTGGTTTCGGAAACGACAATTATCGTTTCCATGATCACATCAAGCTTGCGCACTATGCGAACGCAGCCTGCGATATCGAATTCAATTTTCCTTTTGGCTTCAAGGAGCTGGAAGGAATTCATAGCCGGACGGATTTTGATTTAAAAGCACATGAACAGTTTTCAGGAAAGAAGCTCCAGTATTTCGATCCGGAGCTGAACCAGAATTATGTTCCTTATGTAGTGGAAACCTCGGTCGGACTCGATCGCTTGTTCCTCGCTGTAATGTCAAAAGCATTCGTGGAAGAAAAGCTTGAAGACGGAACCGTTCGCACTGCGCTCAACCTGCCGGCGTTCCTCGCACCGGTCAAAGTTGCAGTATTGCCGTTGGTCAAAAAGGACGGTCTGCCGGAGAAAGCCCGGGAGATCTTCGACCTGCTCAAGTATGACCATGCTACGGCTTATGATGAAAAAGATACCGTCGGAAAACGTTATCGCCGCCAGGATGCTATCGGAACACCTTTCTGCATCACGGTAGATCATCAATCGCTGGAAGATAATACTGTCACCATCCGCTTCCGCGATACGATGACACAGGAGCGGGTGAGCATAGATAAGCTCGCTGCGATCGTGGATGAGAAAGTGAGCTTCAAGAAAGCGCTGCAAGGCCTGAAATAAATGTCGTTCAGGACCTCGCTTGCAATAGCTTCTGCATTCTTTTGCCATGCCCTCTTTTCCCAAAGACCAACCGACAAGATCAACCCTGCCGCGATCAATTACAGCCTGATCGATAAGCTGTTTAACGAGCATTTATCTGAGCTCAGAAAAAGTAAATCGCTTACTGCACTTGCTTCTGATGCGGTTCTCAAAAAGGCCGCACAGGACCAGGCTGATTACATGAATGCAAATGACACACTGACGCATTCGCAGCCATCGGCTGAAAAAAAGAACCCTTCGCAGCGGGTGTTATTCTATGGCGGACAGCACGATGGCGTTGGTGAAAATTGTCTTTTTGATTTTCTTTTTACAACAACGATCTCGAAAAATAAAAAGGACACTTCTTTCATCAACACCTATGCTGATGCAGCAGCTGCTTTCTTTAAATCCTGGAAGAATTCTCCGGGGCATTACAAGAACATGATCGAGCCCAAATATGATGTTCAGGGCATCGCATTTTCCTATAAT
This sequence comes from Bacteroidia bacterium, assembly GCA_045805205.1. Classification (GTDB taxonomy): domain Bacteria; phylum Bacteroidota; class Bacteroidia; order 2-12-FULL-35-15; family 2-12-FULL-35-15; genus 2-12-FULL-35-15. The sequence continues at coordinate 421,523 of JBJMLR010000011.1, forward strand.
CCATCTACGAAGAAGATCTATGCATCCCAGGTGTTTGGGATGGCGCCTTATGCGTACGACAAAAGATTACAGGGATTACTCAGCAGCCAGGGAATAAAGCCATACAGCCAGGGCTACTGCCAGATCCTCAAAGACGAGAACGTAGAAGGAATACGTCTTGCGAACCGGATCGTGCAAGGTGAAGGAAAGGTATATTTTTCTTTGCAGAACACGCGGTCGTTTCTGCGCGCAATGAAAGATCCCAACGATATGATCGCGATCGATATTGTTTTCAAGGATCAGTTCACCTGCGAAAAAAATAACCGGTTGAATGGTTCTCCTTATTTTGACGGAGTGCTCTTAAAACCTGTCCGCATACAGGATCTCCTGAAACGCAATGAAGGAACGAACGGCAGGATCTACAGTTATGTGTGCGATCTTCCGGCAGAGATCAAAGGGATGAATTATCAATTGAACGTGGTGCTGATCAAAGCGGGTTGTTTCTGCAGCTATACTTATCCGCAGCCGGTGGAAAGCGAAATGTATGATCTGATCAACCTTCAGCCATTCTGGGACACTGTCCGTACAACGCTTAAAACGGATACGTTTAATCTGACAATACGGGAGAAGGTATTGTTCGGCAAGGGAAAAAGCGATATTGATTCCGCAAGTCTTCTCCATACACAGATGCAGCTGCTGTTTCTCGGCCAATTCACAAAGTCAATAAAGCTAAATGCCTACAGCTCTGTTGAAGGAGATGAAAAGATCAATAAGAGCATCCAGGAAAAGCGGGCAAATGTGATCCTTAATGAGCTGAAGCCTTTTATACCGGCGACGATAAAGCCGGAGATCAGCGCGACAGAAAACTGGGACCTGTTTATGAAGCAGGTGATGTCAACAAAATATTACTGGCTCTATGCGCTGCCGAAACCGGAGATCAAGAAAGAGCTGAAAGATTCGCTGGCGAAGCCATTGGAAAAGATCCTGAAAGAGGAACGGTATTCCGAGTTCGAAGTAAAAATCGAAGGAGCGTATTATGATTCCTCCCGGGCAGATATTTTGCGGCTGGGATTAATGAAGGCGTTGAACAAAAAAGATCTGAAGCTGGCACACGAGATCCAGTCGAAGATGATCTACCAGTACCTCCATGAAAAGGCTTCGCTGAACCAGCTGAGCGGATACGATTTTCCAGATGATACAACAGGCGTTCCTTTTGTAATTAATCTTCTTGCAGCCAAATGCATCAATCCAAATGAGCCGGATCATTACGACAAAAGGAAGATGAAGGAAATGTTCAGGAAGTATTCGTGGAACAAGCATGCGAAATATAACTTCTGCATTTATGCGATCAACTACTGGGCCCTGGAGCAGGATACGATCGTGCAACCGGAACAGCTACTGAAAATGGTGAACGATTGCAAAAAGCTGGCGCCTGAAAGTGCGGTGAATTCGATGCTGCTGAACTATTACCTCGCTGCAGTAAAATATTATGACAACCTGAATGATCTCGATAAAATGGGCGAAAATCTCGAGAATATCTATTCGCTCTTCAAATCGGTAAAGCTGGATGAGAATACATCTTATAAGCTCGCACTCTATTTTTCCGACTTTAACATGACGCATTGGGCAACGGAACTCCTGGAACCGTACATGACCACAACCCGCGACGAAAAAGTGATGCACCTGTATCTTGCCGCCGGTTCGATCCATTACCACAGTGATTTTCCGAAGGTATATACCGATGCGCTTGACCGCTATATCCAGATGTTTCCCGCCGGTTATAAGAACTGGATAAAGGAATCCTACCAGATGCTGAGAGAGGATATTTTCAAGACGCGATACTGCAATAAATAGACATCCGTCGTTCGAAAAATTGGTTTCCTAAAAATGTTATAATTTAGCTGTATGAACAGATCCGGCTCCATACTGCTCTCCCAACTTTTATTGATCATTTCTTTCAGTGCTTTTTCACAGAGCGCCGGAAAGATCTTTTCACAGGGGAAAGATGCTTTCAAGGATGGCAAAGTGGATGAAGCGATCAGCCTGTTTACGAAGGCGCTCGAGATGAAGCCCCAGGATGAAGATATCATGATCGAGCGGGGAAAAGCATACGAGGCGAAAAGCGATCCCGCAAAGGCGATTGATGATTATGACAAAGCGCTGAACATTGATCGTGATAAAAAGCTTTATCTCCACAATGCTGATCTGAAGATCCGGCTGGAAAGGTGGCCACAGGCAATGTTCGATCTGGACCGCGTGCTGGAAGATGACAAAGGCGAAATTGAAGCCTATGAGCAAAAAGCCTGGTGCCTGATCAATGTCAAAAAATTTGCGGAAGCTCTGATCACCGTTGAAACCGCTCTCGATAAAAATCAATACAATCATCGCCTGCACTATTTAAAAGGAATGGGCAAGGATAGTCTGAAAGATTATGCAACTGCCGTTACGGAATATCAGCGCGCCGTGACGATCATGAGAGGACTGACGGAAAAAGATCAGCCGCGCTTTAAGCCGTATTATACCAATCTTGCTATGGCGCAGGTTCAGACAGGAATGAACGACGATGCGATCAAAAACTATACGACCGCTGTTGCAATCGATACAAAAGATTCCATTGCGCCGAAAAACTATCGCGTATACTATTACCGCAGCTTTGCTTACCTCGCGAAGAATGATTTCACGAATGCAATCGGTGATCTCACAAAATCGGTTGTAATGAATCCAAAAGATCCGGAGCCGATCTACCAGCGCGCGATGGTCAACATTAAGACCAGCCAATACCAGAGCGCAATCAATGATCTCACGGAATGTATCAGGATCGATGAAAAAAATGCGGATGCTTTCAGCAATCGCGGAAAATGTCAGCTTGCATCCAATAATCTCAAAGAAGCGATCAGCGATTTTGGGAAAGCGGTTTCCATTGCAAATAAGCCGGATGATATAAAAGCCCTGGCCGATTCTAAACAAAAGCTTTATGAAATGAATCGCGAAAGCGACTCGCCGGATATTAAAATGGAATACCCGGTGATCGATATGAGCGGCTTTATTAATGTTTTTGACAACCAGGTAGATGTTGTGCTGGAAGGTTATATCAAAGACAAGAGCCAGATCGAATTCATTAAGATGAACGGCGTAAAAGTCAGTTATAAAACGGAGGAGCTGAACCCGGAATTCAAGGTGCACGTTCCGCTTAAAGGTGATGTCCGGAAGATCCTGGTGGAGGTGTCGGACGTTTATCATAATGAGTCTTCAAAGACGATCAAAGTCGGGCGGATCATCAATGATTCGAAAGTGAAAGTGACATTTGCCGGAAAGATCCTGTCGGATGATGCAGATAAGGCGCCGCTCGCGAACCGCGACATTTATCTCGTAAATGAAAAAGGAGAAGTGTTCTTCCAGTCGAAAACAGATCCCAACGGCCGGTTCAAATTTGAAAATCTGCCGTATGACCAGGGTTATTTTCTAACGATGGATGTTTCCGATACGCCGCTGGCAAAGGCTCCGAAGTTTATGATTACCGATGAGAATGGAACTCCGGTTCTTGCATCGACGGAAGACGGAAAGCAAAAATTCAAATTTTCTATCCTTCCTTCTGATTATAATACGATGTCATTGATGACCCTGGACGATGCGCCGTTATTAGTGGATATCAAAGGAAAACTGATCGGCTCCGATGTTGCAAAAACTCCGCTTTCGGATATCACTGTAACGCTGATGAATAGCAAAGGGGAAGCGGTTGCAACCAAAAAGACCGATGCTTTTGGTGCTTTCCTTTTTTCCAGGCTGCAGCCGAGGGATAGCTATTCCATTCGTACCGATAGCTCTGAATCAAAAAAGATCAGTGAGAATAAGATCCTGATCACGGATGAGAACGGAAAGATCATCAAAGAGCTGATGAGAAATCCGGCGGGATATTTTACGTACACACTCCTGCCTGCCGATCGTGCATCCCTGACAGCGATCTCTGCCGTCGATCCCTGGTTAAAGGCTTTGAAGCTCAGTAAGGAGAAGCCGGAAATGGCAATCATCGAAAATATTTATTACCAGTCGGGATCATTTGAGATCCTTCCGGAGGCGCAGCCGGTGATCCAGAAAGCAATTGATGCATTGAACAGCAATCCTAAGCTGGTAATTGAAGTGCAGTCGCACACCGACGCTGTTGCAAGCGATGAATATAACATGGATCTTTCCCAGAAGCGGGCGAATACGGTTGTGGAATACATGGCTTCCAAAGGCATCGATAGAAAACGAATGACCGCAAAAGGGTTTGGCGAAACACAGCTGATTAACAAATGTGCGAATGGCGTGGAGTGTTCCGATGCGGAGCATAAGCAAAATCGCCGGACGGTGTTTAAGATCAGTTATGTGGGAAATTAACACATCTTCACCACTAGGGCACTAGATCATTGAGAATCAACAAGAGGAAGAACAGCTATTTATAGTGATTGTGAAATTATATTAAAAATGCGACTCCGGAGAAGTCCGCTGTTTCTAAACAAAAAGCCGCTTACGATATCTCGTAGCGGCTTTTCGCCCTCTAAACTAAATGGTAAACTACTAAATCACAAACAAGCAATCTTTCGTTAGCCTGACTTTGCAGTAGAGCAGGAGCTCTCTTTCTCCTGCTTACCGCGCCGTCTAATTTGGGTTCCGCTCTCTAATTCAGAACCCAAGATTTTAAATATTTTCAATAATCAGATCTCTCGCTTTGCCGTATACTCTTGCTCCTATAACCAAAATCTATTCCAAGGATACAGTCATTCACAACTTTTAACATCAGATCCTTTCGCTTTGCCCGGGATAAGTTCAGCTAACTCGTTCCTCGTACGTAAGCTGAACTAGAAACTCGGACAAGTACTTGGACGATATCTGGGTCTGGGTTTCTTACAAGTGAAATTCATTCCGACAGATAATTCATGTGATCCTGCACTTGCATTTGTAAGTTTGGAAACCGTCACGTCATAACTGTATCCTGCTTTGAATGTTCCGTTCTGCAAGCCGACCAATACGATCACCGCATCATTGTTCCGATACCATAATCCTCCCGTTAATACGCCCTTTGTAACATATAATCCCAGGTTTAGCTGACGAAAATCCTGCTGTTGCTGGTATAAAATATTTGGTGATACAGTAGTTTCATTGCTTTTTTCTCCAACGGGGATCAGCGCTCCGGCGTGACCGGTAAACTTCATCGGAAGCTTGCTGGCGTATATTAGGCCTTCATCCGGTTGTGTAAGGTGGTCGACCGCGCCGCCGATAAATACATATTTGCTGAACGCTACGACTCCCGCGGAAAAATCAACAAAGGATTTTTGGTTCTTTCCGGGAATTTCTTCTGTGTTGTAAACAAAGCCCCTGCGCTCATCGATCATATCCCCGAACGTAAGCTTGCTCCAATCAATCGATTTTTGGCCGTAAGTTGCCTTGAACCCTGCATTGATGGAAAAATTGCGATTGATCTGTAATTGTTTTGAATAAATGGCGCTGACATTCTGTGTTCTCAGCGTTCCGTTTCCAGCATTATCGTTTGTCACCAGGACCCCGATCCCGCTTTTTAACTGAAAAATATAGCGGTCAAATGAGGCGCTGGTTGTGATGTAATTCCCCGGAGCGGTCACGCCCGGCCATTGGTTACGGTAATTGATTGCAATGCGCGGGCAGATATTTGAGCCGGCAAGAGCAGGATTCAGATACAATGGATTGGCATAGAACTGCGTAAAAACAGGGTCCTGCGCCTTTGCGGACTTATAAGTGATCATACTTAATGATAACATTATAAATAAGTAGATTCTCTTCATGTCGACCTGGTTAATTCTCGTTTCTGATCAAAAGACGGAGGGTTGTCCGGACGGTTGCCTTTGGGAGAATTTTTTTTTCATCGGGAAGAGATCGCTTCGGTCGTTCCTCCCTCGCGATGACGCGTTCAACATGCGATCTCCACCCGATGGGCGGTGTAGCTTCGGTCGTTCCTCCCTCGCGATGACGCGTTCAGCATGCGATCTCCACCCGATGGGCGGTGTAGCTTCGGTCGTTTCTTCCTCGCGATGACGCATTCAGCATGCGATCTCCACTCGATGGGAGGTGTAGCTTCGGTCGTTCCTCCCTCGCGATGACGCATTCAGCATGTGATCTCCACCTGATCGGAGGTGTAGTTTCGGTCGTTCCTCCCCGCGATGACGCATTCAAGATGCGATCTCCACCTGATGGGAGGTGTAGCTTCAGTCGTTTCTCCCTCTCCATGACGCGTCCGACATGCGATCTCCAACCGACCGGGAGGCATGGCTTGTGTCATTTTCCGTGGACGGCGCGCCCGACGTGAGACCGTTCACTTAAAGGGAGGTATCGCTTCGAATCATCTTCCGCGATGATGCGTCCGGATGACTGAGATCGTTTGCCCGGCCGGGAACCGGCTTTCAAGGGATAAACGAAAAGCCCCGAGACATGCTCAGGGCTTTACCAGAAGGAGATGTTGCTGGTGTTTCGAATTCTAATGGATCGAATCTTTTTTCTTCGATTCATTGTATTTATTAAGGCTATCGAGGTTCAGATGTATGTTCAGCAGTCCGCTGAGACCGATCGCTCCGGTTCCTTTATTTTTCGCAGCTTTTTTAGTGCTTTCTTTTTCTTTTGTTTCGTGGATAACTCCTTTGGAAGAATCGATCATGTCGCCGAAGATCGGCTCGTTACCCATGACAGTAACCTTCTGGTTCTTGTTGTATTCCGCTTCATTGTCCTTATTTTTCTGGTCCTTCTTCGTTTTTTCAGCAGAGGCCTTGTCTGCAATTGACGGCACAGCTGTTGGGCTGCCGGATGCGGGTGAAGTAACAGTGGTGGTTGAAGGGGTCGTTACGGCTGTATTTGCAGCGTCCTGAGCCGGAGTTGTCGAAGTGGCAGGGGAAGGCACAACGGCGGCCGGTTGTTTTTCCGGTTGTGTTTCCACTGCAGGCGTTGTCGTGGTCTGTTTTTCGCCGGCGGGCGACGAAGAATTCACAGCTTTGTATACGAGAAATCCTCCGAGGATCACGGCAGCGCCGATAATAGCGATCTTACCGTAGGAAACACTGCTAACGATCGTTTTTGGGGCGGCGTCGAGCATTCTTTCCATGCGCGACCAATCGCCGGCGTCGTATTTCGCCTCGTAATTATTCAACGATTCCTTAACGGTTTCGTCCAGTTTAGAATTTTGAGTAGAGTTATTTCCCATTTACAGCCGGTTTGATATGATGCATCAGGTTTTTCCTGAGGTTAAATTTTGCTTTTGACAAATTTGATTTCGAGGTGCCTTCACTGATATCGAGCAGCTCAGCAATCTCTTTGTGTGTGTATTCTTCAATCACATAAAGATTAAATACTGTGCGGTAAGCGGGAGTCAGCTCCTGTACTGCTTTCAATATCTCTTCCTTGTCGATGTGCAATGCCAGCTCATCATCACTAACTTCTTCGGCGGTATTGCTTCCTTTTTCGTTCGCATACACGGTGCTCACGATCAGGTAATTCTGCTTGTTCTTTCGAAGATGATCAATGGCGGTATTCACCATGATCCTTCTTACCCAGCCTTCAAAAGAGCCATTTCCCCTGAAATTTTTAAGGCTGTCAAATACTTTTAAAAATCCTTCGTGGAGAACGTCTTTAGCTTCATCGCTACTTTTAGAGTAGCGTAAACATACTCCCAACATTTTGCTGTAAAAGTGTTCATACAGGGCTTTCTGGCTTGCACGATCATTCCTTAAACAACCTTTAATAATGTCGGTTTCATTCATAACAGAGCGCTTTCAAAGCTAAAAACACCTCTCTTCTACGGTGTAAGACGTAAAAGGTTTAAGAGGGTTGCCTTGGTTAGTAATATATTACGGGACGCGGGAGTAGCGCCATTCCCAAGGCTAAAATAACAAATAAAAAACCATCTGCACAGCCGGCAGATGGTCTTTTATCATTTATGGTAATATTTATTTACTGGATCGTAAATTCCGAATCCTGGATCCCTTTATTTATATTAATGCTTTCAGCCTTGAGCTTCATGGACATCGCTCCCGTAATGGAGATCACGCTCGGGAATTTCACTCCGTCCACTTCCTTGTATTCCAGGATGTCCGTTGTGCTTGTTACCGGTCCGGCCTCTGAATTGGTGGTTTGGGAAGCTCTTACCTTTAATTTACTTTCTACATCATACCATTCTGTAGAAGTTTTGCCTTTCGGGCTTGTTACTTCCAGGATATAGGCGTCCTTTCCGTTAATCTCTTCTATACCCTTGAGATTCAGCTTATAGCCCATTTTTTCATAATTCATTTCAGGGTTGATCACTGCCTGGGATTTAATATCATCAAGGTCGGCGCCTTCGAGGTCCTTTTTACCCTGCATGCTCGATTGCTTTCCCACTTTTCCATCGTACACCTGTTTTTGAAGTACCATTTCGCCCATTTTTACAGACATGGCGTATTTATTCGGTTTCTGGCTGGTGATCACTTTAATGTCCATGCCTTGTACCTTCGTGCTCATCACCGTTGAAACGTCCTTGATCTTCATCAGTGCTTTTGCACCTCCGATGGCTTTCACGTAATCTGCAATAACGGTTTTGGCAGTTATGCCCGCCGGGACCGGCTTTGCAACAGCTGCTACCGGTTTCCCGAAATTATCGTAATACTCTACTTTATTTGAAGGGCTGAAACGAATCAGCTTCGGGGAGACTTCTTCCTTATTTCCTACCACCAGTATCGTTGCATTTTCCGGGCGAATGTATTTTTGCGCCATGGCGTACACGTCATCGGAAGTAACAGCAGCGAGGTTCTTCAGGTAATTTGCATAATAATCCTTGGGAAGCTTATAGCGTTCAGTATTGATTGCGAAGCGGGCAATGGTCGCAGGATCTTCAAGCGAGATCGCAAAGTTCCCGGTCAGGTAGTTTTTGATCCCTTCCAGTTCTTCCTGAGAAACTTTTTCTGTGCGGATTCGATTCAGCTCATTCATGATCTCCGTTACTGAACTATCCGTCACAGCATTTCTCACTTTCGCGTAAGCGCTGAATTCTGCAACAAGCTCATCATTATTCAGCGAAGAATAGGAGCCATAAGTGTAACCGTGTTTTTCGCGAAGGTTGACAAACAGGCGGGAGGAAAATCCTGCTCCCAGGATGGTGTTCATCACTTTTGCTTTGATCGCATCGTCGCTGTTTGGCTTCAGATCGACAGGATAGGTGACGTTGATCACCGACTGAACGGCTCCTGCTTTATTCACTACAGCAACTCTTGTCTGCGCAGGTGCTTGCGGCATGGCGAAGTCTGCTCTCGGAACATCCGCTTTTTGCCAGGCTCCGAAATACTTTTCGATCAGCGGCTTCACTTCTGCCAGCGTTACATCTCCTACAACTGCCATGTAGGCAACATTCGGGTGGAAATACGTATTGTAATAATTCCTGCAATTGTCGGTGGTGATCTTTGAAACGCTGGCTTCGGTTGTCAGTTCTCCGTACGGATGTTTTGTTCCATAATTCAGAACCGCTTTTACGTTTTTGGAAATTGCATCCGGATCATCAAGCTCCTGTGCAAGTCCTGAAAGGGTTTGCGTTTTGATCTTCTCCAGTTCCTCGGCGCTGAAGCTCGGGTTCAGCAATACATCCGACATCAGCTCCAGGAGCTTCGTCTGCTGTTTTTTTAATGCAGCGGCATACATTCCTTCCGGATCCGCGTTCAGGGTAGCTCCGATAAAATCGATGTCATTGTCGAGCTGATCTTTGCTGCGTGTTTTTGTTCCGCTGGTCATCAGCTGCCCGGTCATGTCCGCTGTTCCGGTGAATTCGCCTTCCAGGGCCGGCCGGATATCGAGTGCGATAGAATAAGCAACGGTCGGCTGCTTGTGGTTTTCCACAACAAACACTTTGAGACCATTTGCAAGTTCAAACGACTGGATCTCACCCAGCTTGATAACAGGAGCTTCAGCCGCTTTCGGGCGGATGGATCTGTCGAGTTTTTTGTCTCCGCCTTTCTGCGCAAAAGCAGTGCTGAATGCGAGCAGTGCGGCGATCGATACTATCTTTTTCATGCCTTTGAATTTTTTTATTGGTGCATGGAATACGTCATTTTCTTTAGTAAGAGATCACTGAAGAGGTAAACGACTGTTCCATCTATATCCTAATTTAGAAGACTTAAATTCCTTTTCGTTGTTATTGCTGCTTTGGCAGATAGTAGAGCACTACGCGATTCTCTTTGGTAAGATATTTCTGCGCTGCCTTCTGAATATCTTCTCTTGTAACTTTCATGAAGCGATCGATCTCCGTATTAATGAGATTCGCATCTTTGTAGTATACATAGTAGTTCGCAAGGTTTTCGGCAATTCCAGCCATTTTTGTGTTTGAGCCGATGAAATCGTTCTCCACCTGGTTCCGGAGCTTCTGGTATTCGTCTTCCGAGATCATTTCATTCTTTACCTTATCAAACTCAGCGTTCATAGCGGCTTCCAGGTCAACCGGGCTTACGCCCATATTTGAGATCCCAAAGACCAGGGTCAGGCCCGGGTCTTCAGACGGAAGGGGAAACGCACCAGCAAACACGGCTTTCTGCTGTTTGTCGACGATCGATTTCTGCATGCGTGAGCTTTTTCCCTGTGAAAGAATAGTTGAAAGCATGCTCATTGCATAGTAATCGGGAGTTCCCTGTGCAGGAGTGTGATAGCCCATCACGACGGCAGGCAATTGGATATTGTCCCACACGGTATCTCTCACTTCTGCTGTTTTAACCGGCTCCACTGCTGTAGGGCGCGGAATTGCTTTTGTTCCTTTCGGGATAGTGCTGAAGTACTTTTCGATCATCGCTTTTGCCTGTGAAGGATTGATATCTCCGGCAATGGAAAGCGTGGCATTATTGGGAACATAAAATGTTTTGTAGAAATCAATGAACTCCGAAAGCGCGGCTTTATTGATATATTCCGGTGAACCGCCTGGTGTCCAGCGATACGGATGAACGGTATATGCATGTCCGAATGCTTCATTCAGGATAGAACCATACGGCGTATTCTCATTTCGCTGTTTCAATTCTTCCTTCACCACTTTCCGCTGCGTTTCTACTCCGACCGAGTCGATTTTCAGGTGGAGCATGCGTTCGGATTCCATCCAGAGGCCAAGCTCAAATTGATTGCTCGGAAGGATCTCATAGTAAAATGTGCGGTCGAAGGAGGTATTCGCGTTCATGACGCCGCCGGCATTCTGGATCAGCTTCATGTATTCACCGCGCTTTATATTGTCGGAACCTTCGAACATCAGGTGCTCAAAGAAGTGCGCAAACCCTGTCCGCTGAGGATCTTCATTTTTCGAGCCGACATGATAAAGGACAGTAACGGCAACAATCGGGGTGGAATGATCTTCATGCAGGATCACGTGCAGGCCGTTCGGCATGTCATACTGCGTGAATTTCACAGGATTGGAAACAGGCTTTTTCTGCGCGTTTGCGAGTGCAGCTGCCAATAACAATCCCGGAAGCAGGATACTTTTCAACTTCATTTGTCAGAGGATTTTAAATTTTCCTAAAAATAGAAATAATTTCCTTTGAAAATGCAGTTGATTTACCGGCGTAAATCAGTTGGAAATATCAATAATCCATGTAATCCTCGTAAGTAGCGGTTTTGGTTTCGAAGTCGCTGCTGCTGGCACGTTTTCTGTTGTCGATGCGGATCAGCTGAAGCATGCCATCGGTTGTTTTTTTCAACTGCACATCGTTTTCAAAAGCTACATTGGTTTTTGTGAAATCAGGATTAAGATTTACCTGGTCCTCATCGGCAGGATGTACTCCGGAGCAATATAACTTCCACACTTTTTTATCTTTCGGCCTCGCTTTGAAAACATAAAAGTATCCGTCTTTGTTGTCGCAGCGTGTTGCGATCTTTGAAACCAGTGCCACTGTATCCTTATTAGGATTGTCGGGAGCGCCGAAAAGCTGGGAGATCACAAGCTCCTTTTGCTTCCCGTATTTTTTATCGAACCGGTCGAGCTTATTCTGCTCTTTTAATACCTGGTACAGTGTGATCCTGCTGGAAAGGGCCGAAGCATAATGCCGGAGAACCGTGTCCGGAGGAGCACAATTGTTTTTAATGAGTGTGCCATAGATCATCACTTTAAACTTATCGCTGTTCGTCGTCTTCAGGAGCTTATCAAAAAAAGCTTTGGTGCTTCCTTTTTTATAATAAGGTGAAAGCAATGCCGCATAGCAATACATCTTTTGCTGCGAGGAGTTGAGCCCGTCGTAAAGAACTCCTGATTTGGTTGTTGTCAGGTATTTGCTTGGTTCCCGGTCACGATCCTTTTCCGACATGAATTTTTTCAGTTCGTAATTTCCATCCATCAGGATGCCGTCGACCTGTTTTTTGTATGCTTTTGGTTTGATCAGGTTTTCTTCTTTCAGCTTCCGGAACAATTTATAAATGGTGGTTTTATACTCCGGGTATTTCGTGTATTTGAGGATCTCGGGGAATAGTGTGGCGCTGGTTTGCAGACTGTCATAGAAATATACAAATACGTTTGCGATCGAGAGATCACTGGATGTAACCGGGAGATCGGATCTTAGCAGCTTTAGAAATGATTTGCAGGATTCGACCGTTTTTTGCCGCGCAATTGCTTTCAGCACGGTTAGCTGTACTTCCACGGAATCGGCGAAACGGGTATAGGTTTTTTCCAGGAATGGGAGAACTTCTTTTGATCTCAGGCTTCCGAACGAATAAAGCAATTCTTTTTTATCCGATGTTGCGAGTTTGCTGAACTCCTTATTCTCAATGGTACTGATCAGCGATGGAACGTTTGCCTGGAGCATGTTTACCTGGACATACTCAATGGCAGTCTTCGTTTGCTTGGCTACCGCCGTATCCGATGAATAAAGCTTATCGAAAAAATACGTATCCAGCTTATTTGATGTAACATCGAGTCCTATGCAGGTGTCTTTTGGTACGAAGCTGTCGAAAAATGTCTTTGCATAGTTGCTCATACCGGTCACGGTATCTACAACAGCTTTTAATGTATATAAGCTTCCGCAGCGCTGGATCAGCTTCACACTTATTCCCCGGGTGCTATTGGTGTCGGTGAGGAGAAGATCGACCTGCGAAAATTTATCATTCTTCGTTTTTACGATCCGCGAGGCGACCATTCCGCTTTGTGAAGAGATGGTTTGAATCCTGGACTTCCAGAACGTCTCCATGTCCTCCTGCTGGAAAAACATGCTGAACTTCCGGAACTCGACATATACCTGCTCGCCGGTTTCGGGAGAAGTATAAACAATGGACTCCCGCTTCGGAAGGAACTTTTCATCATTCTTACTGTTCTTCTCTTTTTTCTTATAGCGGGCGCCGGCTGCTTTGCTCTGCACTTCGGTCAGATGTGTATATTCATTTGTTTTCGACTGCGTGGAAGCGCTGAAGAAAAGTGAAGTATCCTGTATCGTGGCATATTTTGCAGTGCTGATCTTTTCCTCCGTCCTGAACGAATTGAAAAAATCCTGTGCGCTTGTGCTGTCGCGGTTGGTCACCAGAAGAAAATAATCCGGTCCCGAAATGATGACGCGGCCGAAGATCCTGCTTCCTGGCTTTTTATCGATCTGCGCGGAGAATTGCATTGCCGCTCCATTTTTTTCCTTGAGCTGCTCCCGGTTCAGTAAAGCATAGTTCGCCTGCCGGCAGAAACGTTCGGTAAGCATATTCAATTCAAATGTGTCTTCTTCGATGTATTCATAATCATACAGTGAAGCCATCATCGTGATCGCATATTTATCGTTCGCCTTTTCATTGGCGCAAACGATCTCCTGCTGGTAAGACAATAATCCATTGCCGGAGTATACCACTTTCGTGGAAGGCAGATCAACGGAATATCCCAGTGCCGATTTATACCTGGATGGCGCTGCATTCTTTTCCTGGAAGCGGATGGATGAAAAAAATGCTTCCGCTTCGGTTCCTTTGCTAACATAATCCTGGCTGCCGCTCATCTTGAAAATAAAGATCTCTGATGGCGAAATGAAGATCTGATAGCGTTGTGAATCTCCTTTCCTGGTTTTGTTGGTGATCTCCACACCCGGATAGCCGTTCTGGCTTTTGATCTCTTTTTTGCTCAGCAGCTTTCCTGAAATATTTTCAAAGATCAGTGTGTCGATCCGTTTAAGGATATGTTCCGGAGTTTCATTGGTAAGCGAACCGTAATGATTCATACGCTGAATACAATAATAGCTTCCATTGCTCATGTCGTTATTCAGGTAATATTTATAGGAGCCCTTGTCGTAAAATTCAGAAAGCTTTCCGGGAACCGAAACGGAGAATGTTGAATCGGGAACGTATTCCGTGTGGAACGTGACCGGGACACGCGTCTCATCGATCTTTGTCTTGGTTTTAGTGTCATATTGTGATGAAATGACCGGGCGGACCTTATATCCCATTTTCCTGAGAAGCTCAATTACTCCGTCATTTCCCGGCAGGTGGGCAGCTCCTACACCCGTGAACAGCGGCATAAGCTGCATGATGGAATCCATGTGCGCCGCCATGATCTTGTTCCGCTCATTGAGCATGTATTTTGTAAAGAGAGGCGTGTCCGAAAGCTTATTGATACTGTCGAGCAGGTCGAGGTCGCCTTTGCGGTAAACATCTTCGATCGCTTCAGCTTGTGTCCGGCCGTTTGTGATCTGCTTCAGCCGGAGCCGGTTCTGATCGTCGATGTCCTCTTTTGCTTTTTCATCTTCCACCAGCTCAGCGGTCTCAATGGTGGCGCGTGCGGAGAATTCTTCGGTCGTCCGGAAATTCTCCAGGCCGAAGATCTTTTTGTTCAGCTTTTTTCCTGACTGAAATATAAAAACATCGAGGTAGTTGTCTTCTTCGTAATCGCTTTCATAACGATTATTCCGGTACAGAAGGCTGTTGCTGATGCTTGGAGAGAACTGCAGGAGTCCTTTCAGATCTTTTTCCTTCGGTATATCGAGGTCGAAAGCACCTTTGTAAAATCCATACGGCTTTGCATAGAACATGGCAGTATTCTTATAGGCATTCGCTTCCCTGGTTTTCATGATCTCATCCATCCAGGTATCCATGTTCAGCTCCAGTGCAACGGCATCGCAATTTTTGATCGCTACAAAAAAGGAATCCGTCAGGTTGAAGGCAACTTTGTCACTAACGTGCATAGTACCATACAGGTAAGAAGGTTTTTTCATCCCGTTTCCGGTGATCTCCCAGAGCAGGCTCTGATACTTCCTGGGCGCAGTTTCAGTTTGCGCAGCGATTGTACCGGAAAGAAAAAATGAAAAAAAGAGGAAAGACAGGGAAAGGAGCGATCTATTCATAGAATGTGTTTCGGAGTGTTTGGATGGGATAAATTTAGTGAATTAATCTCTCCCTATAATGCTGCGGTACAGCAAAAGAAACGGTGAAAAAGCGGAATTATTTTTTCCGCTTCGGTCCTCTTACCGCTTCGGCAGTCAGCGGATCCAGCGGCCAGTGGTGTTTCGGGTAGCGCGACAGCAGATCTTTCCGGACCTCAAAATAGGTTTTGCTCCAGAAGCTTTTCAGGTCCTGTGTGACCTGCACAGGTTTATAGCCGGGAGAAAGCAGGTGCAGCAGGATCTTATTCTTCCCTTCATTTACTGTCGGTGTTTCAAACAATCCGAATACTTCCTGCAATCGCACCGCCATTTCTATCTTACTGCCGTCGTTAAAATATTTCAGCTTGATCCGGGACCCTGTCGGAACTTCCATGGTTGCCGGTGCCAGTGCGTTCAGCTTTTGTGAAAGCTCCCAGGGAAGAGAGGAAATCAGGATCTGTGATAAGTCGAGTTTCTGAAGCTCACTTTGTTTATTGATCTTACCGAGGTAAGGCGCAAGCCATTCCTCCAGTGTTTCCAGCAAATGCTCTTCGGATACGTCCGGCCAGTTTTCCTGGGGCCTCCACTTACGAAGGCTCATGATCCTTGCCTGAAGCTCTTCCTGGCTTTCGCTCCAGCCGAGCATTCTCAGGCCTTCATCGCGGATCGCGGCACAAATGATCTGCACCCGTTTTTCTTCCGAAAGAGCGGTAGAAACTTTGCTCTCGAGGACAAAATTACCCGCGCGTTTTTCCCTGAGCGCGACGATCATTCCTTTTTGCTTGTCCCAGCTTGCCGTTTCCTGTTCAATAGCAATATCATAAAGGTCTTTATGATCGAATGCTGCAGCGGTGAAAATCTTCCCTTCATTAGTTCCGGCGTCGAGCTGCGCAATCACCAGCCATTCTTCGCCGCTCAAAGCATCTCCTTCATTAAGCTTTGCAATTCTTCCGTTCGACAGCCGGTAGCGGAGCCCGTTCTTATCAATTCGCTTAGCGATCCGTTCGGGATATGCTGCTGCAAGCAATTTGCCTGCATGAAAAACATCTGCGGTTTTATTGTCTGCGGAAACCTGTAATAATTTTCTCCAGGAGAATGCGAGGCGCTCAATGCGATCGAGCACACGACGATCAGCATTTACACGTTCACCCGAGCGATAATTTCTCAGCACGTCGATCCTCAGGGAAAGATCGGCTCCTTTTTCTTTTGACAATGGATCGCGTTCTTCCAGCAGCGCGGCGATATCGCCTGCGAGTGCGCGGAATGATAAGGAGCTTTTTGCTTTTTCATAAGCGATCGCTTCGATGAGCATGTGAGCCAGGCGGGGATGTGTCGGCATTTGCAGCATTTCTTTACCGCGAGAGGTGATCCTGTTGTTTTCCAATGCACCGAGCTGTGTCAGCAGTTCTCTCGCCTGTAAAACAGCGGCAGCCGGAGGCGGTGTAAGCCAGAGCAGCTCATGGATATTCTCCACACCCCATTGAGCAAGCTCGAGTGTGAGCGGAGCGAGGTCGGCTTCCATGATCTCCGGTTTCCGGTTTGGCTGCAGGTGGATGTGTGCACCTTCACTCCAAAGCCGGTAGCAGGTTCCGGGGCCCAGGCGTCCTGCCCGCCCTGCCCGCTGATCAGCAGCATCCTTTGTGACCCTCACCGTTTCAAGTTTTGTGAGTCCGCTGGAGATATCGAATTTCGGAACGCGCGAATAGCCGCTGTCGACAACAACTGTGATCCCTTCAATGGTCAGTGATGTTTCCGCGATAGAAGTAGCAAGTACAACTTTCCTGAGCCCGTGTTGATTCGGTGAGATCGCTTCCTGCTGTTTCTGCTGTGAAAGATCGCCGTAGAGCGGATGGACAGAAATTCCCGGTACATCGTTTTCAAGGAGCTCCTGTGTTCTTGTAATTTCGCCTGCACCGGGAAGAAAAGCGAGGATATCACCTTCTTTTTCACGCAATGCTTTTTTGATCGCATTTGTCATGCGGAGATGCAGGTAGGTTTTTTCATCCGTATCGAGATAGCGGAGGTCGACGGAAAATTGCCTGCCTTCAGAAGTGAGGACCGGTGCATTGTCGAGAAGAGCGGACAGCTTTGCGCCGTCGAGCGTAGCGGACATGATCAGTATGCGAAGGTCGTTCCGGAGGAGTTGCTGCACCTGTGTGGTGAGAGCGAGCGCAAGATCCGCATTCAGGCTCCTTTCATGGAACTCATCGAAGATCACAAGGCCGGCATTTTCAAGTGCATTATCGTTTTGAAGCATCCGGGTGAGGATTCCTTCCGTAACCACTTCGATCCTCGTTGTTTTTGAGATCTTATTTTCAAAGCGGATCCTGTAACCGATGGTCTGCCCGGGATCTTCATCCAGAAGAGAAGCCATCCGCGCGGCAACAGAGCGGGCAGCGAGCCGGCGAGGTTCCAGCATAATGATCTTTTTGCCTTCCAGCCATTTTTCATCCAGGAGCTCGATTGGCAATACCGTTGATTTTCCGGCGCCGGGAGGAGCCTGGAGAATGATCACCGGGTGTTTCTCCAGCTTATTTTTGAGATCGGGGATGATCTCATGAATGGGAAGTCCGGTGTGTAACATGCCGCAAAATTAGTAAAGACAAGAAAGAAACCGGGATATTTATGATTATTTTTGGCGCTCATGAACAGGAACCTCCTTTTTCTTTTTTTCTTTTTGCTGATCACATTCCGGTTGAGCGCGCAGTATGATTCGATCAAATTTGTTTCCGGTGCAAAACATGCAGCAAAGATCATAGAGGTTACTGAAAAATATGTGAAATACAAAAATCCGCTCGACACGCTTGGTCCCGTATACAAGGTAGCACGACGGGATGTTGAAGGATTTATAATGAAAGGGGAATGCCTTTCGCTGGAGCAGCTCGGTTATGTGAATTGCGTAAAGGATCCGACTTTTGATATCATAAAGGAAAAGGATTTTACAAGAACGATCATAGGAGTGGATGTGATGCAGTTTTTTGTAAGACATTTCGAACTAAAGGCGGAGCAGGTTTTCAAGAACCGAAAAGTAAGTCTTGGATGTGTATTGAACCTTGGTCTTTCCGATGAAACGGAGAAGGATACATACAAATATATAGAGCCGAAGCTTTTCGACTCAGGTCAGTATAAGAAGTACTTTTTTGGACTTGAGGCTAAATTTTTTCCCAAGGCACATACAAAGTATACTTACTATTATTCTTTCGGAGTTGATTATGGGAGATCCTTTCGCTATCAGCTTCATTCGGATTCTTTATTTTATCCATATCCCAACAACCAATACTTTTACGGTTGGAACACCTATTACACCTATTCGGCTGCGGATTATTTTGCTTATCGTTTTGAAAACGGTGTTGTTTGCCGGTTTACCCGGAATTTTGTGCTGGAAGCAGCCGTGTCGATCGGCGCAAGTCAGTATCGTTTCACGGATGTTGATTCCGGAAAGATGGAGAATCATTTCTTTCCAAAGGTGGGAGCGACTTTGCTGCTTGCGCGTTCCTTCTGAATGAAAAAGGCCGCAGGATCTAGATCCGCGGCCTGGAAATTATAGCGGTTCCCTGTTACAGGAAGTATTTTTCCTTCAGAAATTCTGTATAGTCGCCCAGGTTTGCCATCACCTGCAGCTCCTGGTAGCGTTTATGAAATGCCATATCATCGGTTTGTGCATTCAGCACATCCAGCCGGAACTTATCGAAGTTCACAAGCGCCTGTTTTTCCTTCAGTGTCAGCGGTTCGCCGTTGTATTCTCTTTCCCTGAGATCATTGATGCTCGGGACGCCTCCGATGTCGGATTTGGCGAAATACTTGTTTAATAAATTAGCGCGATTTTCCATAAATTATGACTTATCAAAATTACGCCAATTCCCTTTTTTAGTTATAGGTGTTCCGGTACTTGTTATAAACAGAGCGTTGTTAATATAACAGGAGATTTCTCTAATTGTTCTACATTTGCTTTGCATGAACAAGCGCATCATTTCACTGTTTCTCCTGATTTTTTCATCACCTGCTTTTTCCCAAAATATCAGAAAGCAGATCGGGGAGCTGGATACTGCTTACTATCATAATGATTATGCCGCTTCAAAAAAGCTTATTGCGGAAATATTTCCCAAGGCGGACAAGATCCAGGATCAAACTCTTTTGGTGGAATTTCTCAACACGTGTGGATCTGTATACTACAATACCAACGAATATGCGGACGCGGAGAATTATTTCTCCATGGCTGCCGAAAAAGCAAGAGCCGCTTTAGGAGAATCCGAATATCATTATGCACTGGCTGTTTTCAATCTTGCCGGATGTTACAAGGAGGAAGGCCGTTATGCCGAAGCCGAGCCGCTTTATCTTAAGTCGCTCCCGGTATTGGCGCCGGCTTTCGGACAAAGCAGCGTAGAGTACACCCGCTGCTTTTATACTTTATCCTCGATGTATATCGACATGGGGCGTTTCAATGATGCGGAAGGCATGTGCGCCGCTGCAGTGAATTTTTATAAGGAGATCCTTGGAAATGAAAGTCCGGATTACCTGGGAGCACTTGGATCGATGGGTGTGATCTACCAGGGACAAGAAAAGTACGATAAAGCGGAAGAGATCTTTACGGCTTTGCTGAATTACATGAAAGCGAAGCCCGATGGAAAAAGCGGCGATGTTGCTACACTGACAAACAATCTTGGAGAACTTTACAGGAACATGGGCGACTATGATCGTGCGGAACCCGTGCTAGAAGAAGCGGTGAAGCTTTGCCCGGATAATTCGCTTTCAGCTGCAACGGCGTTGAATAATCTTGCACTGGTACAAAAAGCGATTGGAAAATATTCCGAAGCAGAAGTTTCTTTTAAACGTTCCGTCGGAATATATAAGATTTTGAAAATGACCGCTCACCCGGATTACACGAATCCGGTCAATAATTTAGGGGAGCTCTATCGTGTGATGGGACGTCAGCAGGAAGCGGTAGACGCCTTTGAAGAGGTGATAGCGATCAGGAAAAAGACGATCGGGACGGAGCACCCCAATTATGCGAATGCCCTGAATAACCTTGCGCTGGTAGAATATGCAATTGGAAATTATGAAAGCGCTGAAAAGCATTTGCTGGAATGTAAAGAGATCTACAAAAAAACGTTGGGGGAAAAGCACAAGTTTTATGCGAATTGCCTGAACAACCTTGCATCCGTATATAAAAGTGAAGACAAGCTGACCGAAGCCGAAGAAAATTATAAGGAATGTCTGCGCATTTTCAAGGAGCAATATGGAGAAGAGAGTGATAAGTACGGCGTTTACCTCGGTGGCCTGGCCGGGACTTACAGGAAAATGAAACGTTATGATGAGTCGATCGCGCTGACGATCCGGTCGATGGAGATCATCCGGAAAAAAGTAGGAGAGAACCACTATGATTATGTTGAAACGGAATACAACCTCGCTGAAACGTATCGGGAAACCGGAAGATACAAGGAATGCCGTCAGCATTACCTGAATAGCGTCCGTGGTTTTCTTTATCTCATTGAAAAATATTTTCCGTCGTTGAGCGAGAAGGAGAAGACCTCTTTTTATTACGCTGTTTCCTTTTCGTTCGATACTTTTAATTCATTCGTGGCGGAAATGCAGGAAAAATTTCCCGGGGAAGATCATTCGGAATTACTTGCACAGATGTACGACAACCAGATGGTCATAAAATCCTTATTGCTGAAGGAAACGGGCAAGATCAAGCTCCAGATCGCAGAGAGCGGTAATGCCGGACTGCAGAAGGATTACGCCGAGCTGGTAAAGATGCGTGAAACCATCGTTCAGCAGTACCGGTTAAGTACGGAAGATCTCGAGGAGACCGGTATCGATCTTCCGAAAATGGAAAAGGAGGCCAATGACCTCGAACAAAAGATCACTGCGGCATCAAATATTTCCGTGAAGAGCGAGGCGAAAAATCATTCCTGGAAAGAAGTGCAGGAAAAGCTCAGGCCGGATGAATGTGTTGTAGAGATCATCCGGAACGATGAATACAAGAACGGAAGCTGGACGGACTCTGTTTATTATTCAGTGCTCGCCATCGACAAAACATGCAAAGCTCCCCGGTTTATCTCAATTAAGGGAAATGCATTGGAAAGCAAGGCCGTGGCCGGATACCGTGAACTTATCAAAGCAAAAAGGGAAGATGCTATTTCATATGATGCATTCTGGACACCGATCCGGTCGGTGATCGGGAAAGCGAAACGGGTCTATTTTTCACCCGATGGTGTTTATCAGCAGGTGAATCTGTACACACTGAGAAACCCTCAGACAAAAAAATACCTCATTGATGAGATGGAGATCGTTCTCATCACGAATTCCCAGGATCTTCTCCAGGAGAGTCATCCGAAAGCTTCCAAAACGGCAGAGATCTTTTCCTACCCGGATTACGATTTTATCGCGTCGACGGAAGAAGTAAAGCCGTCAGAGCCTTTATCAAGATATGGATTCCTGACGTTGCCTGAGCTGCCGGGAACAAAAATTGAAGCCGATTCGGTCACGAATATCCTGAACAGCAGGAACTGGAAAGTAAACACACATTTGCGTGCGGATGCTTCTGAAGATGCGATCAAAAAGATCCGCTCACCGCAGGTTTTACACATTGCAACACATGGTTTTTTTCTAAAGGATGTCGATGAGAATGCAAGCGATGTGATCGGCTTACAGGCGGAAGTGGTAAAAGAAAATCCTTTGCTTCGCTCGGGACTCATGCTGGCCGGATCTGCTGCGATCGCACGCGATTCGCTTATTGACAATACGCAGGAGGATGGAATTCTGACGGCGTATGAAGCCGCCGGCCTGGACCTCAGTGGCACGGATATGGTCGTGCTTTCCGCCTGTGAAACGGGACTCGGTGAGATCCACAACGGTCAGGGCGTTTATGGTCTGCAGCGTGCATTCATGGTAGCGGGTGCTAAATCGGTGGTGATGAGTTTGTGGGTGGTTGACGATTTTGCAACGCAGGAACTCATGAGTGACTTTTACCGTGAGTGGTTAAAAGATCCGGAACCGGGAAATCGTCAGAAGGCCTTCCGGACAGCGCAGCTCAAGCTGAAGCAGAAGTTTCCGGAACCTTATTTCTGGGGCGCATTTGTGATGGCAGGGAAATAGATCAAAGGAAGTAGAAATAGCAGATCATCGCAGCGATACCCGTAAGCAGGTTGATTCCGCGTAAAGGCGGCGAAAACAGGAGCACAAAGCGAAAGGGAATAACGCCGGTGAAAACCAGCAGGACAATGAGCACATCTTTGTCGACATGGCCGATCGAAAGATTCATCAGGTAAATAAAGCCGGTTTCAAGGAAGCAGCTCCAGCACAGAAGCAGTGTGATGATGAGCACGGGAAAATAATTCTGCAGATGCTTTAGAAATTTGGTCGCAAGGTAGGCCACTCCCAGCGCGATCAACAAGGCGGTAATGATCACGGGAACCGAGTTCGTGTCCCGGAACGAGGCTTCACCGGTTTCCCGCGCAAACCAAACCATGCAAAAAATAAAGGCGCCACTGAGGCTGAAGCTCAGGAAGAAAAAGCGCAGGTACTCTTCGTTCTCGACATCGAAGGAGTTCCCTTTCATCATATCCTTTTCCGATTTAAATCCGATGTAGAAGGAACGAAGGATGTAGAAGAGCAGCATGATCACGCATGCGAACGATAGTGGCTTAGCCTTTTGTATTATTCCAAGGTATTCAAACGACGAGTCATTATAAGAAAACAGAATGGTGCAAAGCATGAAAATGGTGAGGCCCATGACAAGGAAAGGCAGGAAGGAAATAATGATCCCATAGGTATAGCGGTATCTCGCCAGTACAGTTCCCATGTACCACGGAAGGAACATGGCGATCAGGATCATGCATACATAGATCGCAGCGGGCGAGGAAGAATAGATCAGTCCGGCATTTGCGTATATGAACCGGCTGAAAAAAACGGAGTACAGGATCAGGACAATGTCCATGATCAGTTCCGCTTTGCTGTATTTCCAAAAGTCTTTAAACATCGTAAACGGATCCCTGGAGTGAATCGATATACTTTTCGCTGATCGTGAGCGCTCTTGAAGTGATCGTTTTTGATAGCCAGTCGAGCTCTTCTTTTTGCGGACTTTGTCCGAACTCATATGTGCCGTTCTCGGCGCGGATCTTCAGGAGCCAGTTATCATCTTCTTTTCCGCTTCCCGGGTCGGGCTTTGCTACTTCCACGGAGAGAATTTCAGCAACAGGGATCGAAAACTGTTCATGGATCCTGCTTTTGAAATACCTGTTTCCGATGATCAGGCTTCTTTTCTCGATCTTGATCACCTGTTCGGATACACCGAAGCAATAGAGGCCAACTCCGGAGATATGAAAAACAACGCACCAGAAAGCGACACCACCGATCTTGTATACGATCGGGAGCATAAGGAATGAAAGCGTAAGAAGTGTGAGCCCGGCGATGAAAATCTTCAATCCTTTGTTCACTGCCGTGATAAAGCTGTCTGGCTCATCCCTCAGGATCTTCACATGACGGTCGGGAAAAAGCAATTGCTTCCAGCTGTGATTGCTGACTTTTGTGTGGTTGTATACTTCAAAGAAATTCTGCTCGTTGTAATCTTTCGGAAGCCCGATCCGCGGATATTTTTGTTTTTTGCCAAACTCGGTGTGACGTAAAAAGTAACTCAGGTCTTTTGTCTTTTCCTCTATTTCGTGATATTCTTTGTACCATGATGAATACAGCAAGGCATTTTTGAAGTCGTCGGAGGAATGCCACAGAACAATATGAGTTTCATCGTTCTGCTGATCCTCCGCAATGCGGAAATAATATTCCAGCGGTTCTTCCCAATTGATCTTTTTCATGAAGATGCCATGCTGTTCAAAGCGGAGCGTTTTTTTTGTGAGGGAGACTTTTTTCGAATAGATCTCGCGTAGCGCAAAGTAAAGTGGAAACAATCCGAGGCAAATGCAAACAAAGCCTCCGGACCGTTCATCAGCGTTCAGCGAAACACACAAACCGGGAACCAGGAACGTCAATGCGAAGAATGCAGCAACCGCGAGATTGAACATGCTGCCGGATTTTGTGTAAGAATAATATTCAGGGACCACCTTTTCTTTTTGAGGAGGCGGAATAGTTTCCGATGGCTCTGTAACCGGCGGTTCAGGATCTTTGGGATCCCATTTTTTCTGTTGCTTCTTTTTTTTCACCTGGGCACGAAAGAAAAGGATGGTTACTGCAAGATAGCAATAAGAAACCGGATTTCCACCACCTGATAATTGTTATCTTTGCGCCGGATAAATTCAATGGCAGAAAGCATATATGAGTAAAGTTTTTGTGACCGGTCCCGATGGTCTGCTGGGAAGTAATATTGTGAGGGAACTTCTCGAACGGAAGTATGAAGTACGTGCGATGCTTTTTCATAACCGGCGGCCGATCACGCTTATCGATCTTCCGATTGAAATCGTTTATGGGAATATCATGAACAGGGAGGAGATCCTGCGCTTGTCGGAAGGATGCGAATATGTGATCAATGTTGCAGCGATCACGGATATGTGGCCGTCCCGCAGTCCGATCTTTCATAAAATAAATGTTGAAGGTGCCGAGAATGTTATTGAAGCGGTTTTAGTTAATAAGGTCAAAAGAATGGTGCATATAGGAAGCGCAAGTTCATTTGGCTTCGGTTCCATCGAAAATCCCGGCAACGAGGAAACCCCTTTCAGGTCGGCAAAATACGGCCTCGATTATATCGACAGCAAAAGAGAAGGGCAGCTGCGTGTTCAGAAGGCGGTGAAGGAAAGAGGGCTGAATGCCGTGATCGTTTGTCCGACGTTCATGATAGGACCTTATGATTTCAAGCCAAGTTCCGGCGCAATGATCATTGCGATTGCACACGCGCAAATTCCTGCCTATTCATCGGGAGGAAAAAACTGGGTATACGTAAAAGATGTTGCGGTTGCGGCCTGTAATGCGATGACGATGGGAAGAGCCGGTGAAGCATACATTGCCGGGGGAGAGAATCTCTCCTATAAAGATGCGGTAAAGCGGATTGCGGCAGCGCTCGATCAGAAGAAATTGCCGAAGTTCGTAATGCCTTCATTTCTTCTGAAACTCTCGGGAGGATTGCTGAGCCTGATCTCGTTATTTACAAAAAAGGCTCCGAAGCTTAGTTACCGGATGGCCTGTATAGCCTGTGATCATCATTATTTCAGCCCGGCCAAAGCAGTTAAAGAATTACAGATGCCGCAAACGCCGATCGAAGTAGGTGTGAAAGAAGCAAGAGCATGGTTCCTGCACAACGATTATCTTTAATTACTGATCACCTGTACAAATCCGGGATACACTTTTCCTGTGCTAAGCGTCAGAATATAGTAATAGGTGCCGTCATTTAACTTTGAGGCGTTCCAATCATTGGTATAATTTTCTTTTTGATAAACTGCTTTTCCCCAGCGGTCAAATACCTTCAGTGTATTATCACCGAAATATTCCAGGTATTTGAAATACAACAGTTCATTTTGTCCGTCGCCGTTAGCGGTGATCACGTTCGGCAGCTGGATCTCTGCAGGGATCACTTCGATGGTGCGGCATGCCGTATCAACGCAGCCGTCAGATGTCACCATTGCCAGGCATACGGTATAATGCCCCGGGATCGGGTAGCTGTGTGCTATGTTCTGATTGAAGTCGATGTTCCCGTCACCAAAATCCCAGATCCATCCATTTGCGGCGCCGCCGTACACAGTGGAGTTATCATTGAAAATGATCGGGTTGCCGATGATCACGGGTTGGGGAGTGGCCGAGAAAGCCGCAGCGGGTGTGGGATCAGTGTTGACCGTAAGTGTGATTGTATCTGAGTTGCAGCCGTTGTTCACTGCACTGATGGAATAGGTAGTGGCTGAAACCGCGGTTGTATTGTTTGTCAGTGTTTCGCTGATGCTGGTGCCTGTTCCGCCGGTGCCATTTCCGCTCCAGCTGACAACGCTGGTTCCCAGGCAGGGTGTCAGGGTCGAGCTGAAGGTTTCACCGGAGCAGATCGTGATCGGGTTGGGGGATGCGATCACTTCCGGTACTTCCTTGATATGAACGTATTTTGTGGGTGTTCCGGTCAGCACATTTCCGCAGGCATCTGTAACCGTTGGCGGTGGTACTGCAAGAACCGAGATCGTATCACAGGTCCAGGGGCACGTAGGTATTGTAAGCGGCAGCGGTTTGGCCACTGCTGCAGAAGAGCAGCCGGCAGGTGCTCCGGCAGTGATGCTTCCGGACATCCATGGATGTGTGATCGTAAAGGGTGGAACACCATAACGAACGTAGACAGTTCCGGTAAGATTGCAGACATCCGAGCAGATCGTGTTTGGAGTCACGCTCCACAATGCGCCGTAACCTTCAATGGTGTGGCCTTCAACATAAGCGCTGAACGGATATCCGCCGAAAGGATCGTGGTAAATGTATGTTGTGTTGCAACCGGTTCCGGGTCCTGTCCGCTGGACGTGCAGTGAAAGGTAAAATGTTTGTGCAGTGCAGGATTGCGGTTTGCAGCAGAGCAGCGGGCTTTTCAGGTCATACGCGGTGAGGTATGCTGTTCCGGGTGTTGTTCCCGTCGCCGCAGACACCGTAAACGTTGTGGAGGTATTACAGCTCGTGCTGAAGAACATCGCACCCTGGCTCATGATCGCAGTAGTAAAGGGATTGGCATAATAGCTTCCGCTCACCATCAGAGCAGTTACGGTAACCTGCGCCGGAATCGTTACTAAAATACTGTCGGATCCGCTGGCCGGGGTAATGCAGGATGGAATATATCCCGCGGTATAGGTGGCTGTCGGACCGGTCACCAGGGGATCGATCGTTACAGGAAAATGTGCCGTTCTCATCCACGATGAAGGAATGATCATTTGCACTTTTTGTTTCCCGCTGCTGCCGGTTACTTTGTAGGAAGCCAGTATTGTGTTGTTGTCAGCGTCATAGCACAAAGCGCCACGGATAGTTCCAAGCTCTGTTCCGTTTGCTGTGGTGATTTTCATCGGGCCCTGCCATCCATTCTCTCCCGCTTGCCCGTATTCATGATCGGGACTGATCAGCGACCCATCCGGCACATCGAGCTCTTCCTCAACGATCACAAATGGCGCCGCCGTTAATGCCGCAGAGCGATTGATCACATAGCTGTATTTCACGCCATTGAAACGGAATTCGAATGTTTTATCGATGCCGGGATAAACGTCTTTCATGATCGCGAAATTTCCTTTCTGTTCGATCGCTGAATTTTTCAGCCTGGCTCCCATGAATATTGCATTGCGGGAAAATCCTATGGATACTCCATTTCCAAGCCTGATCCTTATCGAACCATCATTTGCAACAGCTGTTGGATTGGGCTGCTCAACAGCTGAAAGTCCTGTTGAGGAAGGTGCTGGTGTATAATTCACGGGCACAAGGTTTCCGCTGCCGTTCTCATAGTTGAGCGGCAATTTACTGTATTGGATGATCACCCTTCCGTCCGGTGTTTTGTAGGAGCTGGAGAACGGCTTGCGTTCCGATGGAATTTCTTCCCAGGCTGCCCGGTCGTCGAGAAATCCTTTTTCTCCCTGTTTCGGGGGATTCAGATCAACCGCTTTTTGAGCGGAAAGCGTAGGTGCGTTGACACAAAAAGGCATCAACACGAGGAGTAGATTGATGGTGTTTTTGAAGCGTAGCATGTTGGGGAAATTGAGTGTAACAAATTTAGCACTATTTGTCAGAAAAGCAAGAAAAATGAGCTGCCATCCGGTTGCCAGGGAACCGGTGAGCGCGTCGACCGGGCGCGAGATACGATAAATCCGAAGCAAAAACCGGCAATTCATCTTATTTCAGGTTAGCCCGGCGCGGAGTAACATTGCATATATGAAAACAATACTAAAAATGCCGGTGATACTTGGCTTATGCGGGTTGGCATCCTGCACAAATGATTCGGAAATGAATCGTGCATCAGTGCCAGCAGGCGATAGCGTAAAAATGTTTGCACAAGTACCGAGAGAGGTGCTGGACAACATGATGCAAGCCCTTCCGCAGCCGATCGAGATCGCAAAGATCATCAGCTCTTCGAAAGTAGAGATAGGAAAAAGTCTGCTGATCCCGTCGGAAAATGCGGGCACAACGGCGGAACGAAACAGCCAGGCATTGCTGCTTGGAGGATATGGGGTCGATCTCGGATACATCGATCTGACCGGGAAAACGATCTATATGATCGAATACCTGGAAAGTGTAAAGAAGCTGGCGGCGGGACTAAAAGTAGATCAGTTCTTTGACTTTGGAACATTATCGCGGCTTGCGGCCAGCAAGGAAGATGCGGATTCACTGGTTCAGCTGTCAACCGACAATTTCAACCGGATCGATGCGTATCTCCGGGATGCAAACCGCGGCGAGCAGAGCGTTCTGATCCTGGTAGGCGCCTGGCTGGAAGGAACGAACCTTTTCGCGAATATGTATGATGAATCGGGATCGGCGGATATCGCAAAGCGGATCGGGGAGCAGAAGGTGGTTTTCGACAATATTTATCTTATCGTCCAGAAATTTGATGGCTCACCTTATTTCAAACACCTGGAGACGTCGCTCGGGACGCTCAGAAACAGCTATGATAAGGTAAAGATCACCTATGTATATAAAAAACCGGTAATGACCGAAGTGAATGGCCAGCTGGTGCTGAAGGATCAAACAGAGATGCACGTTGACTATGAGGAAAGTGAGCTTCGGAATATCATTACGGAGATCAGGAAAGTGCGCAGTGAATATTTTTTAACAACCAGATCAAACTAGGATGAAACGAATTTATACAATATTAACGCCGCTGCTGGTCACTGCGGGAGTGGTGATTTCAATCTCTTTTGTGCCGCGGAAATCGGGTTGCGACTCGGATGCTCTATACCAGGAAACATTGAAAAAATTGAATACGTTCTCACTCCTGAAGGATTACCGGGTTTATATGAAGAACGGCAAAAAGAATGCGCCGGCAGAAGTGATGTCGTTCCCGATCACGCTGAACCGAGGAATGAAATACAAGTTTTTTTGTGCAGAATCTAAGGAATACGGAGGGAAGCTTTTGTTCTCGTTATACACGACACGGAATTCAAAACCCGACTTCCTGTTTGCAACGAATTATATCAAGGAAACAGGTAAAGTTTTCGAATCGATCGAATTTCAATCGGAGAGTACGGTAAATTGTGTGATCGTTTTTTCTTTCCAGGAAGGGAAAGAAGGATGTGGCGTCGGGATATCTTCCTTTCTGAAAGATTGATCCCGACTTCTTTTTCATCTAACTGATAAGATTCATCTTAAAGGCAAGCCGAACCAATTCTGCGCCATTCTTTACACCGAGCTTCTGCATAAGATTATACCGGTGCGTATCGATGGTGCGTGTGCTTACAAAGAGCTGTGTCGCAATCTCTTTATTACTGAGTCCGTCAGAAATTAATTTGAGGATCTCTTTTTCTCTTTTCGTCAGCTCCAGCTTTTCTTCCGCTTCTATTTTCAACTTTTTGGATTTGGATGACATCAGGAACCTGTTCAGCAGGATCTTCGATACTTCACCGCTGCAGTATGTTTCGCCATTTGTAACCGCTTTGATCGCCTTTACAAGCTCTTCTTTGCTGCAGTCTTTCAGCAGAAAGCCGGAGGCTCCTACGTCCAGTGCCTGGTTAATATAATCTTCGTTATCGTGCATCGAAACGATGAGCACCTTGGCGGGTGTTTCCTGCTTGCAGATCTCGCGTGTCATTTCTATTCCGTTCATTTCGGGCATAGTGATATCGGCAATGATGACATCAGGATTTAATGCACCATGCATAATGAGTGCTTCTCCTCCGTTGGAGGCTTCTCCAACGATCTCGATTTCTTTTTCTCCGGAGAGAAGGGATCTTAAGCCATCCCGGATGATCCGATGGTCATCTACGATCAAAAGTCTTATCATGATTTTTTAATTTGACAATTAGTGATTGGAATATTCATTTCAATTTTACATCCTTTGCCGGGAGAAGAAATTATCCTCAGCAGTGCTCCGATGATGATCGCACGGTCTCGAATGTTCCTGATCCCGTTTCCGCCTGATCTGCCATCGCCGATCCGGCTCTCCGAATATCGGAATCCGATTCCGTCATCAAACATAATCAATTTAAGAGAATCTTCATTTTGGAACAGCGACAAGCTGAAATTTTCGGCCTGGGAGTGCTTCAAAACATTATTTATAGATTCCTGTATGATCCGGAATAAGGTCGCTTCAATAAAAGGCAAATATCGGACATTTTGGATATTATAGTCAAAATGTATTTTTACCGATGAAGATTTGGCGATCTGGTCCAACAGCTGGCGGGTCACGGAGTATAATCCGAAATCATATAATCCCGGCGGTGACAAAGCATTTGCAACCCTCCGGACCTCCATAATAGTATCCCTGATGATGGTTTTAACGATCAGCAGCTGATCCTTTTTCCCTTCCGGTACTTTATAGGTTTCGTCAAAATGCTCGATATTCAGCTTTAGGGCGGTAAGCATCTGGCCAATGCCATCGTGGATATCGCGGGAGATGCGCCGCCGCTCCTCTTCCTGTCCCTGGATCAGGGAAAGTGTCCTGATCTTCCGCACTTTCCGGTCGTTCAGGTCATTCAGGCGCATCATTCCATTGATCTTTCGCTCGTTCTGCTTTTGTTGTGTTACGTCGGTAGCCGATCCGATCAGTTCAATGATCTCTCCGTTCTCCGCAGTTTTGAATTTCGCATAACGCAGGTTGAGCCATTTCAATCCGGAAACTTTGTGCTTTACCTTCAGGGTCGTTTCAAAGTACTCGTTTGAACCGATTCCACAGATTGAATTTCCGGTGTTCCTTTCATAATCAACGATGTATTTTTTCAGGTCCGCAAAAGGAACATTACACATTTCTTCGGGCAAATAGCCGAGCATTGTATACAGCTGATCGTTCACGAAGGAAATTTTTTTCTCAGCGAGCGAATAGATAAAAATAATGATCGGTACGGAATTGTGGATCGAGTGGATAAAGTCCTGGCTCGCTCTTACTTCTGATTGCTCGGTCATGTATTGATCAATTCGTTCGTAAATAAGGCTCTTCTTTTTTGTGAGGATCATCTGGAAACGCTTAATTCTTTTGTTGCATAATCTTCGATATTTTTCGACATCAGCCAGGTAAAGATGGGGCTGAATTCAATATTCTTCATCCGGTAGCGGCATGTAAAATTGATCAGATAGGTATCTTTTGAATCGCTATAGTTCAATTCATGCTTTTCATCCTCGTCGGAGTAAACGATATGCGGAACTCCGCCATAGGCGCTTACTTTCAGGCTGTTTGCAAATTCGGTTACAACTGAAGCGGTGATGATGTTGTCGAGCTCAAGCAGGAACCCGTCAAACAGCGCTTTGTTCGGCGTTGTCCCTTCAGCAATTGGAAAGTTCTTTCTGAAAAGGAGCTCTGCTTCTTTTTTATCTATTTTGAAATAGCTGATCCCTTTAAGCTGTCCGATGATCTCTGAATAGAGAACGATCTCTTTGCTGAACATATCGGAAGGCACCACATTTTCGGTCCGGTAAGGTAAAAGGCTCAGCACTTCGAGCTCCACGTCTTCTTTCAGGAAGAATGCAAGCGATGCACAGGAGCGGTTGAGGCCTTTCTGGACCATGTCGTTAATATAGTTCCCTAATGTATTTTTTTCTGTTGTCATGTTTTTTTTGCGTTGAAATTTGAATTTGCTTTGCGCATTTGCACTTCTAGCGTTCGCTTAAAGTTTCAAGATTTACCTTGTTCAATACATCTGAGAACTGCTCCGGTGTGAACGGTTTGGTCAGGTAGTCGGAAGCACCCAGGCTGAGTCCTTCGTTAATAACGGCTTCTTGTCCGACGGCTGAAATGATGATCACTTTGGAGCTGATATGCTCATCCTCTTTCAGGATGCGAAGAATATCAATACCGATCATATCCGGAAGGATATTGTCAAGTGTGATCAGGTCCGGTTTAAGGCTAAGTGCCATTGAAATAGCTGTTTCGCCGTCGCCCGCTTCGCCTACAACGGTGTATCCCGCGTTGGTTGCCAGCTGGCTGATCATGGATCTCATATACATAGAATCATCCACGATTAAGATTGTTTTGTTCATGTTCATAGTTTTTAATGGTTGGTAATTTTAATATATTGTATTGTCAGTGATTTGTGTTTACGTGTTTTGCGATGGCACCAAGTGGTAACACGGCATTTGCTGCACCGAGCTTTATCGCTTCCTTCGGCATCCCGAACACGACGCAGGATTGCTCGTCCTGGGCAATGGTATAGGCTCCCGCTTCTTTCATCTCGAGAAGACCGGCAGCGCCGTCCGCACCCATGCCTGTCATGATCACACCGACCGCATTTTTTCCGGCATATTTTGCGACGCTCTTAAACAGAACATCCACTGAAGGCCGGTGGCGGTTATAAAGTGGGGCATCATTCAGCTCGACATAATACCGGGCTCCGCTTCTTCTTAGCTCCATGTGTTTATTTCCGGGTGCGATCAACGCCTGACCGCGGATAACGGAATCTCCCTGGCTCGCTTCTTTTACCGTGATCCCGCAAACCTGGTTGAGCCGGTCTGCGAAAGAGCGTGTAAATACTTCCGGCATGTGCTGGACGACAACCACACCGCAGGTATCGACAGGCAAATTTCGCAGCAGCTGCAGAATGGCCTCGGTACCACCGGTGGAGGCGCCTACTGCGATCACCTTGTCGGTGGTTTGTGCCATGCTGTGCCGGTTAATTTTTTGAACTGCTCCGGCGGAGAGAAATTCCGACGCCGATCTTCTTCTGATCACAGCGCTTGCTGCTCCTTTTACAACATCGATGATCGTTCCGGACATTTCGCCGCGGAGGTCCGAATTGAAGCCCGGTTTCTTCAATACTGCAACTGCGCCATACTCCATAGCAAGGATCGCAGTTTCTGTTCCTTTCGCAGTGAGGCTGGAAATGATCACGATTGGAATGGGATGCTGCGACATGATCTTCCTGAGGAACGTTAAACCGTCCATGCGCGGCATTTCAATATCGAGTGTGATCACATCCGGGATCTCCGAGGCGATCATGCTTGCGGCCACATAGGGATCTGAAGCAGTTCCGATAACCTCCAGCCCCGGATCGGTATCCAGGATCGCTGTTAGCGTCCGGCGAATTACTGCCGAATCGTCGACGATCAACACCCGTTTTATTTTTTTTTCTGTTGTGATCATCTTTTCTGCTTTTCTATGAATTTCATCATCACTTGTCCCGTTCCGGTGTGAAAGATGATCTTTCTTCCCTGGTCGCCGCCAACATTTTTTGCAGCGACGATGATCCGGTGTGCAGCCAGCATGCTTTCAGCCACCTGAATATTTCTTTCCCCGATCGCAAGAATTTTGCTGTCATGGTCGTACTGGCTGGCACCGCCAAAAACCTTTGCAATGAGATCACGCTTATCGGAACCTTGTGCGATCATCTTTTCAATAAGATCATCAATAGCGATGTTTCCGTATTTCGGCGAGGCCAGTCCGGAATCGTTCCACATGGGCATCATATAATGGTTCATTCCGCCTGTTTTTTTTCTCTGGTCGAAGAGACAAACGGCAATGCACGATCCTAATAGTGTCTGGATTTGCATCGGCCGGTGCGCGACGAACAGGGTAGAGGGAAAAAGAAAATGACTTTCCAGGTCCTGTAATATTTGTCCATTCTCATTATACATCAGAAAACTTCTGCATCTGTGAATAATATATCATTTCCGGAAGCAAGCCCTTCGATAAGCTCTTCATTTTCCAGCTCCGGCAATGTAATCACCACAACCGTCGTTTCTTTTCTCCTGGATTGAATTTCAATATCACCTTTAAGCGCATCGATAAAGTCTTTTACTACAGAGAGTCCGAGTCCATGTCCCATATGCTTTTTGGTCGTCCCGGTTTCCACCTGGCGGAACCTTTCAAAAAGAAGCGGCAGGTTTACCTCTTCGATCCCGATCCCGAAATCCTGGATGCTAACCTCGAGCTGGCGGTCGGCGATCCGTGAAAGGATAGCAACTTCTCCGCCTTTATTGCTGAATGTAACTGCATTCGAAAGAATATTCATGATAATGACCTGGAGCAGATAAGCATCTGTTTTAAAAAGCTGCTGGCTCGAGAAGTGTTCGTAGTTAATAGTGATATTATTGTGTTCCGCTTTCTTTCTGAAATAATCGATTTGTGATCCGATCAGTTTTTTGACATCCACCTGGGCGGCTTTAGGATTAACCTCTCCCGCTTCAATTTCAGCTGCTGCGAAAATATTTCTCAGCTGAAAGTCCAGAGTAGTAACTTCACTGTTGATAAAAGCTGCCGCGCGTTTCAGGCGGTCGCCTTCAACCGGGGTATTTCCCGTCAGCTGTTCCGACAAGCCGATGATCGATGCCATCGGGTTATTGATCTCGTTCCTGATATTGGAGAGAAAACCGGATTTTACCTGTTCCGCTTTTCGCAGCTTCCTGTTCATATCGCTCATTTCCACCAGCAGTGATGCCTGTGTCTGGAGCAATTTATTTTTTTCTTCAAGTCTTTTCTTCAGCTCGGACACCAGAAGCTCGTCTGCGAAGGTGAGTTCATTAGAATTTTCCATGTTATTTTTTTTTAAATACAGTTGGTTTTACCTGCACGATCGGAAGATCGAGCTGGAATAGTGATTCTGAGTGACCGATGAAAAGGTATCCTCCCGGTCTTATTTTTTCGACGATCTTCCGGAGGACTTCCTGCTGGGTTGCACGGTCAAAATAGATCAGAACGTTTCTGCAGAAGACCACATCGAGGTTGTCGTCCATTTCGAATATTTTATCCATCAGGTTGAGCCGGAAGAACTGGACTTTATTTCTGAGTCCAGGCACAACACGTACCGTTGGTCTTGTCTGGTCATTGCTCTTCAGGAAATAGCGATGCTTCAGCGTTGCCGGAACGGGAAGCACTCTTTCCATTGAATACACCGCCTTAACAGCCTTTTGCAGGATTTCCGTGCTGATATCGCTTGCAATGATGTTAAAATCAAATCCCGGATTTTCCTTGCTGAATTCATTCAGCACAATAGCCAGGGTATACGGTTCTTCGCCGGAGGAGCAGGCGGCACTCCATATTTTAAATGGGCGTCGCAATTGCAATCGCTGAAAATCCGGAAGGATCTGATCGTTCAGCAAAGTGAAGTGATGAGGCTCGCGGTAAAAATCCGTTTTGTTCGTCGTGACCTCATCGATCATGTGGATCAGTTCCTGCTGTATTCCTTCTTTGCTCTGGAGATAGTTTACGTAATCCCGGAAAGATGTAAGGTGGAGCGCGCGGAGTCTTTTATTTAGACGGCTTTCAAGCAATATTTTTTTTGCCGGTGGCAGTTTTATACCGCATTGCTCGTAAATAAAGGCGGAGAGCTGAGTGAATTCCGAGCTGGTGAGCTTCGGTAATCCAAAAATGGTTTCGGGAAAGTTTGACATAAAAGTAATTTGTTTATAGGATGATGATCATTGTTTTTTTTCTTTGAACAGGTGCCTGAACTCAGGAAGGAGATAAACTACGGCAAGTGTATAGGTTAACAGTTGGGGAGTAGCGCCTCCGGATCCTGCTATTGTATAAATATCTTCAGAAGCGATATCGAGGCGGACCTCGGGAATGAGCCTGAAGCTCTGGTTTGAAAGATTAGCTGAAAAAGTAAAGGCGGTAACCTGTGCTTCACCATTTGACGCATTATATTTTCCAACAGCTCCCACACCGCCGTTCATTTCGCGGAAGTGTTCCGCACGCAGTCCGATCGCCCCGTTCTTTTGAAAGTTGTATTTGAGATACAAAGCAGCGCCCTTGTATAACTTAGGATCTGCTGTGTTCTTTTTGATCCCGGAATCGGTTCTCATTTCACCCGGTTTTTCTTCGTGATAAGCGCAGTTGAATCCGACAAACAGATTTCGTGTAAGATCTAATCCGGCCGAAACGTCGATCAGGAAGATGTTCCCTTCTGAGCGGAGGACGGATGTATCTGCGTTTCTGAGACGACCGTCCTGGTCGCCGTATTGCGCGTTGCAATAAAAGCTGCAGGTACGGCTCAGAAAAGATATTTGTCCGCCGGAAGTATAAGTTCCAACGGGATTGAATTCGGTAAGCTCATTTGGATTTGTAAGCGATACTTTTCCTTTCCAGCCCCTTCCGAAATCGACATCAGCCATAAGTCCATTCTGTAACGAAGGACTATAAGTAGCCAGGTAGGAACTCGAGTAGCTGAAGTTTTTAACCGGCGAGAATGACTCATATCCGAAATACGAGTTGAATTGTCCGGCAATGAACCGGATGCGGCTCGTCATATCATAATAAGCAAAAAGCTGGTTGATGATATGAGCATTTCCGCCCGCACGGGGGCCGATTGTTATATCAGCTACGAGGCCTGATCGTTTTTCCTCGTAGGATATTCCGAAGAATACCATGCCGAGGCCAAATCCCGGAAGATCTGCATAAAGCGTACGGGGAGCTTTTTGTTTTGTTCCCGCACTATTATGATAATACACGTCGAGGTTGCTTGTGAAACAGAGCGTACTTGTTTTTACTCTTTTTGCTACACTGTCATTTTGTGACAGCAATAGTGCCTGAGAAAAAAGCAGAAGAACCAATATGGATGAGTAGCCTTTCATAGTTTTTTTGATAAGATGAGAATCAGGGGTGACTTCCGACTGTTCCTGCTACTCCCAAAGCAGGTTTTAAGAAAGTACTATCCCCTGATGCTCATCTTTTTATGTATTTAGAATTTTTTGTATTCGCTGTCAAGGTTATCTTTCTTGTCCAGGTCGATGATCACACCTTTGGTTCCGTTCGACGATACGTGTATCGGAGCTGAATGTGTTTTCGCTTTTACTTTTGCTTTTACGACTGCAGAGTTCATTGTTCTGCGGACATTGCCCAGCTTGAAGAAGGTGGTCACATCGCGCAGGCTGTCTGCTTGTCCTGCAAGTTCTTCCGAGCTTGAAGCCATTTCTTCGGCTCCGGCCGCATTCTGCTGGATCACCTGGTTGAACTGCTGGATAGCATTATTTACCTGCTCAGCGCCGCTGCTTTGTTCCGAGCTGGACGCCGCGATCTCCTGTACCAGTTTTGCTGTGTTCTGAATATTAGGAACGATCAGTTCCAGAAGTTTTCCTGAACGGTCGGCGACTGCCACACTTTCTGCAGAGAGTGTGTTGATCTCTTCTGCCGCAACCTGGCTGCGTTCTGCTAATTTTCTTACCTCTGCTGCAACCACTGCAAATCCTTTTCCGTGATCTCCGGCGCGGGCTGCTTCAACAGCTGCGTTCAGAGCAAGTAAATTAGTCTGGCGTGCGATGTCACCGATGATCCCGATCTTGTCTGCGATCTTCTTCATCGAATCAACAGTCTGGTTAACTGCAACGCTTGACTCTCGGATATCCTCTGCCGCTTTAACAGCGATCTTTTCTGTCTGGTTAGCGTTGTCAGTATTCTGCTGAATATTCGCCGCCATTTGTTCCATGGAAGAAGATATTTCTTCAGCGGAAGCAGCTTGCTCCTGTGTACCTTGCGACATTTGCTGGGAAGATGACGACATGGAGTTGCTGGCATCGGCAATGTTGTCGGCACCGGATACGATGTTTTCAACGATTCCTTTAAGACGATCTGTAAAGGTGGCGATGTTTGAAAGAAGCTGTCCGATCTCGTCTTTTGAAATATCGTCAATTTTCTGTGTCAGGTCTCCTTCAGAGAGCTTGTGGATGACACCATTCGCTTTTCTCAGGGAAATATTGATATTCGTGATGATAAAGTAGGCGAACAAAAGCGAAATCAGGATCGCTGATATGATCAGGATATAAGTGTAAGTTCGTGTACTGGAATAGATCACGTCTCCTTCAGCGTTGAGCTGTTCTGCTGTATTCATCTGGAGATCCACCAGCTCGGCGATCTTACTTGTAAACGGTTCGATTGCCGGATACATTTTCGTTTTTACAAAATCATCAAGCTTAGCTTTGTTGGTTGAATCATTATTGCTTTTCAGAATATCTTCGATCTGCAGCTGCGCTTCTTTTGCTGTTTCATCGAGTTTCTTTGCTTCATTCCAGAGACGTGTTTCTTCGCCTTCCATTTTCGAAGCGCTGTATGCTTGCAGATTTTCATCCATTTCCTTGTCTGCTGCTTCGATGCTTCTGTATGCTTCATTCCAGGAAATAGTTCCGTTACGGGCTTTGTGAGTTGCATCAACAATTTTCACAGCATAAGCGTCGGATACGGTTTTCAATTGTTTCAAAGGTACCACGCGGTCGAAATACATGGTCGTCATTCCATCGTTTATAACTGCAAGATTGTTGACCCCGTAGAGTCCGATGAATAGCATGATCGCTGAAGTGATCGATACTAATAATATAAGGCGGGTTGATATTTTAAGATTTTTCATTGTTTGTTTTTTTTTGAGTTTACGAATTTGTATTAATGATTTCCTGGAACATTTCACCTTCATTTGAAGAGAATACTTTGTCGAGGTCCAGGATCATGATGAACTGTTCATTGATCTTGACCATTCCGTGAATGAATTCCGATTTGTATTTTGATCCGATCGCAGGCGGAGTTTGCATCTGATCTGCTTCGATCTCCATAACTTCTTGAACCGAGTCCGCCGTTGCGCCGATGGTCACCGGTTGTCCGTCAATGGTCACATTCATCACCAGGATACAGGTGTTCACGGTGTCGTCGATAAGCGGCAGACCGAATTTTGTGCGTGTGTCTATCACGGGAAGAACACTTCCGCGAAGATTAATTACGCCTCGCATGAAATCAGGTGAGCGCGGAACTTTTGTGATCTGTGGGATCTCAAGGATCTCCAGGACTTTCCCGACGTTAGCTGCGAAAAATTCGTCGCCCAGCCGGAAAGTCAGATAAGAGGTATGAGTTTCTGTTTGTGTCATTTTTTAATTTAGATTATGATTGTTTCTGATGTGATTTTTTTTGTTAATTTATTTGGATCAAGTACCAGCGCAACGGTACCGTCACCCAAAATCGATGAGCCTGAGAATTCGTCCTGTTCAGTATAGATGGAGCCAAGTGGTTTCAAAACTGCCTGGTATTCTCCGATGATCTGATCGACTGCGAGGCCGACTTTATTTCCACCGGATGAGATCCGTATGATCTGGCTGCGTTCCGGTTCGGAATTGCGGATCCCGAATTCCTTTCGCAGAAAAATGAACGGAGTTCTTTCTCCGTCAAGAGTGACCCAGCTGTTGAATGTGCTCGTAAGGTCTTTAGTTGGAACTTCAAAACATTTTTCTACTGCAAGGAGCGGCAGGATAAAATCCGTTTGTCCGATCCTCACCAGTAATCCATCGATAATGGACAGTGTGAGCGGCAAGGTGATCGTGAATTTTGTGCCGGCACCTTTTTCGGTAGATAATTCCACGTCTCCCCTGATCTCTGTGATGTTTCGCCGTACTACATCCATTCCCACGCCTCTTCCGGATACACCGGTTACTGCATCCGCGGTGGAAAAGCCCGGAAGAAAGATCAGGTTTAGTATTTCCTGTTCCTCCATATTTGTATCCGGGCTGATAAGTCCTTTAGCGATCGCTTTTGACTTGATCTTTTCCGGATCAATTCCGGCTCCGTCATCGCTGATCTCAATCACGACATTCGCACCCGAATAAAATGCTTTTAGCCTGATCGTTCCTTTTCTCGGTTTGCCTTTTGCTTCCCTTTCTTCCGGCGATTCAATGCCATGGTCAAGCGAGTTGCGCATCAAGTGCAGCATCGGATCGATCAGCTTCTCGATAATGGATTTATCTATTTCTGTTTCTGTACCTTCTGTCTGCAGCTCGATTTCTTTATGTAGCTCTTT
Organism: Bacteroidia bacterium; assembly: GCA_045805205.1. GTDB lineage: Bacteria > Bacteroidota > Bacteroidia > 2-12-FULL-35-15 > 2-12-FULL-35-15 > 2-12-FULL-35-15. The sequence goes on from JBJMLR010000011.1 coordinate 461,604, forward strand.
CGACAAGTCACGAACAAGGCGTTGGAACCTTACAACAAGGCTCTCGACCGGGATCAGGCTCATGCTGAAAGCATTGTCGCGAAGCCGGCGCGTGATTTTTTCCACGTTCTCTGAAATTGCTTCAAGCTCTCCGGAACCGGTCCGGTTGGAGAGAAGGCTTAGCTGCGCCTGAGTTGTGACTAACTCACTCACCAGGTTCATTAATTCATCGAGACGCTCCGATGGAACTCTTACACTTGAGCCGCTCTGTCCGCTTTTTAAGAGCGACGGTTCTGCTGCCTTTTTGTCCTCTGATGTAACCTGGCGGGTGATCTCTTCTGCTGCCCTGGCGATTGCCGGAAAGCCGAGCTGTGCTGCCGGATTATATAGAGCACGTATTTTGTCGATCAGGTCCTGTGTTCTTGATATTTCTTTAAGCTCGATTTGTTTTACTGTCAATGTCGATTCGGTCGACACGAACATAAATACATCGCGGATCTCCTGTTCGCTGCTTGCCGTTTCCAATATAACCTCGAATGAGATATAAGTGCTGTCGGGCTGAAGCTCATCCAGCGGTGGTATTGCTCCCAGCTGTGGCAGGGAGATTCCCGTTCCGAGCGACAACAGGTCTTCAATCAGATAAAGCGGATTGTTCCCGTTGCGGATGACGTTTTCAGACGGCGAAAAGCAGATATAGTAGCAGTATTTTTTTGCTGCCGCGCCAGGAGAAGATACTTCTGCTTCCGGTGTGCCTGCATTCTGAGAAACGATACGGATGTTTTCCATCAGCTTCTCCTGCTGCTCCCGCAACGTATTGTTTTCCAGGTTTGGATCATTGAGCAGCGATCCGAGGTGATCGAGACTCTGAAAAGTAACCTGGAGTATTTCAGTTGTCAGTTTGCTTTGTCCTTCGCGGATCGATTCGAAGATCGTTTCCAGCTGGTGTGTAAGCTGGCTTATGGCCTCATAGCCGAACATCCCCGAGCTTCCTTTCACGGTGTGCATTACACGGAACACTTTTCCAATTCCATCCGGATCGGAAGGGTCGACCTCCAGCTGCAGAAGACTTTTTTCAAGCGTCTCCAGCATCTCTGTGGCTTCGTCAATAAAGACCTGCTGTAAATTGTCCATTAGCGAATGACTTTTTTAACGATTTCCAGAAGTTTTTCCGGTGAAAATGGTTTGACGATCCAGCCGGTTGCACCGGATGCTTTGGCTTCGTCTTTTTTTGACTGTTGTGATTCGGTGGTTAACACGAGTACCGGTGTGCTTGAGTAATTTTCGCTTTTCCGAACTTCTTTCAGGTATTCGATCCCATCCATATTGGGCATATTGAGGTCAGTAATGATCAGATCGATATCTCTTCCGTCCAGAAGCAACAATGCATTGCGTCCGTCGGATCCTTTGCTTACATGATATCCGGCAGTTTCCAATGTCATTCCGACTAATTCCCGGATGCTTTCCGAGTCATCAACGATCAAAATATTTTTTGCCATTTGTTATTTGGTTATTGGGTCCAGTAGTCCAGCTTTCCCAAGTGACTGCTTGGTTGTATCTATTTGTGGCCAGGAGATGGTGAGTCTTCTGCCGTTCTCAAAAAATTCCTTTCTCAGGGACCAGATCAACTGTATCGCTGTAATGTCGACTTCAGTGACGTCGCGCAGTGAAAGAAAATAGTTTCCTTGTCCCGGGATGATTCCCATAATATGGTCCTTAAACGATTTGCTCTGTTTTACCGTGAGCGCTCCGCTTACCTTAAGCTGGCCGCCTCCGGAAGGAAAAGATTTCAATTCGTATTGTGTATTCATTTTAATTTTTTTTGATTTTAAGTGTCGGTTTTTCCGATATGCTTTTGGAAGAATGACGATGCAAAGGAAGAGAGGAACAGCGCGCGATACAATAAGTACTATCACTTCATTTGTCCTAATGATTTAACTGAATTTCCGGGCTCTTTTTTGGTAAAAAACTCAGTGGAATTGCGTAGGTCACCGGTAACGCGGGAAAATGTGAATTGCAGGCCTGATCAGGCCTCCGGGATGAGGATGGTAAATTTAGTGCCTTTGCCGTTGATCTGGTCAATGGACATGGCTCCGTTGAGCTTTTCGATCGTCTTTTTTATGATAAAAAGACCGAGGCCGTTGCCTTTAAATAACAGATCATTGCTCGCATCAAGACGGGAGAATAATTTTTGTTTTGTGTTTTCGGAAATTCCTCTTCCATCGTCTTCGATCTCGATCAGCACGTTCCGCTTTAAAAGCTTCACGTGGATATTTATGCTCATTTCCGAATCTTCGCTCAGGCGCCCGTGCTTGATCGAATTGTCAATTATGTTCTGAAAAATGGAAAAGATAAGCTGCCGGTTAATATTGAATGGTCTCGTCTGCCTGATCGATTTGTGAAATTTTATCTTGTCGATCGACCGGGAATAAGCCAGGAGCTTTTGCACATCCGATATGAGGTCACTAAAATCGACCGGATTCGTTTCTATGCTTTTTCCGTAAAATGCTGCGTTTCGCAGCGATGACAGGATCTCCGTTTCCAATAGCCGGAAATGATCTTCAATTTCAGTCAGAAAAACCTGGCATTCTTTGTTTTTTATTTTCGATTTGGACATTTTCACCAGGCTCATCATCGACGCGATCGGTGCTTTGATATCGTGGATAACGCGATGATAGAACAATCTTACTTCTTCCTGTTTGGTGAGAATGTCGCTGTATTCTTTGCCTGGGCTGAGCACCTTATCCGGATTCATGCAGTATATCTTTTTGATGACGGATCAGTTGGATGTTTCAAGAATGCTGTTCCTGATCTCGCTGGTGGTTTTAAGTATATTTTTAAAGACGTCTTCTGAGATGGTCACTTCGCTTTCGCTTTTTTCGACTACAACCAATTCTCCATTTACTTCCTTTGTTTCAGGTTCGCGGTAATTGTAGGAAATATTCACCTGATCGAACAGCGCTTTAAGCGGTTCCATTTTTTTTCTTGCATTTTCAAAAAACGGGATGCTGTGGTATGCATCAAGGATAGCTATAATGTTGTTCATTGCTACTTTTTGCTCCCCAATGCTTTCGCGGATCTTTTTCCCGGGATTATTTGCGGCCATTTTGGTTTCGAAGGATAAACCTTCCAGCCATGCACCGATAATGATCAGGGAACTTTGCTCACTTCTTTTATTAGCACGGAGGTATGTGTCCATTTTATTGAAGCAGTCGGTGCTGATATATAACAGGGAATCGAGGTTATCATTGCTTGAAGCCAGTCGCTTCAGCGTTTCAAAATCGAAGAATTGTTCGATCTGGAGGTCGCCGGCCAGTTTATTTACGGCGATAATGTAATTGATCGCAGCGAAATTCTTTTGATAGAGATTAAGATATCCGAGGTCGGCACTGTATACTCCGATCGCAAGCGATTTGGAATATTTGTTTCTGTAATGCTCCGCATTATCGCTCGGATTCAGATAGCTTTCATCGTAGGCCAATCCGGACTCTTTTATAAGTGTGGTTGTTTCGAGCGGAGAAGGAATGGAATTGATAATGCCATCTATCGTTGCGCTCGATACAATAATTTGTGCTGCGGTGCTGTCGACCACCGGTGCTTTTGCAAGTTCATCCTGCTCCTGGTTACAAGAGATCACAGCTGTTCCAAGGATCGCAGCGATGGTCAGATATTTTAGTTTTAACATGTTTTTACTGATTAAAAGTTTAGGAGGCAAAATTGGTTATGTATGGCTTTCGGGACAATATGATATACTACTGGTTTTTATTACGTGTTTTCACTAAGAACCTTTAATGGCAATTGTTTCAGAGCCCTGCCGGAGAATATTCTGAAAGCGGATGCAAATTTTCAATCATTGGAGATAGGAAGCAATAAGTGATTTTACCGAATAGCATCAGTAAACTACTTAAGAAAAATAAACTATTAGTCGTATTGCAGGCGGCTTTGAAAGTCCCGTGCTTTGTAAAAAAAAGAAACACAAAAATGAACGCGGAAATTTTAAGGAGCTCATCTGAGTTAATGCAGGAACTGGCAAGACAGATGGAGATCAATAAAGGCCAGTCAAAGGAGATCGAACGGTTGCAATTGTTCTTTAATGAAATGGAAGCTACCAATAATCATTTGATTGCAGCGACCTGGAGAGAAAGGGAAATGAAAAGACAACTCAAAGAAACACTCGACGAGTTGAGCAAGACGAAGCAAATCGTTGAAAGTCAGAACATGCGGATCTCCGAGAGTATCAGTTACGCAAGGAAAATCCAGCTCGCGATCAATGCAACAGAAACGAATCTCAAAGAGGAGTTCCCGGAGAGCTTTATCTATTATAAGCCGAAGGATGTGATCAGCGGCGATTTTCCGTGGTATTATAAAACGGGTAACAGCGTTTTTTTCGCCGCAGTAGATTGTACAGGACATGGAGTACCGGGAGCAATGCTTTCAATTATCGGAAACCTGCTTCTCAATGATATTATTGCCAACCATCCGGGAAAAAAGACCTCGGAGGTGCTCGACAGTCTTCATAACCAGGTTGTTCAAACATTGAAACAGAACAGTCCCGGAAATTTATCCAGCGACGGAATGGATATCGCGCTTTGCAAAGTCGATCTGGATGAAAAGAAGATTTATTTTTCAGGCGCTCATCGTCCGCTGCTATTCGTGAAAAAGGACGGTACTTCGGTGATCCTGAAAGGCGATCGTTTTCCGATTGGAGGAATGCAATACAAAGGACAAAATCAATACTCCGAGCAGGTGCTTCCATACGAAGAAGGAGATATGGTGTACATTTTTTCAGATGGCTATCCTGATCAGGTCGGAGGAGTGGAGAACCGAAAGTTCTCGACGAACCGGCTGAACGAATTGCTTGCGTCGCCAGGCAGCGCTGACATGGACCACGTAGAAATGAATATTGATCGTACGTTTTCCCATTGGAAGGGAGTTAACCGGCAGGTTGACGATGTATTGATCATTGGGGTGAAATTTTAAAAATGAATTATATGAAGCAAGTATTAGATCTGCAATGCAATTTCGAAACGTCCACATCCTTTGTTGTGGATCTGAATGATATTATGAGTAAGCACAATTTTATGCTGTGCTACAAAGGGAATTTTAACCAAAACATGATCCGGTCCATTCTGTCCATGACTGAACGTAAGATGAACAGTTCAGAGGAAGATGTGATCGTGAAGAAAAAAGTATTTAACGTGCTGGTGGAATGCCTTCAGAATATCAGCAAAAGCTCAATGGTGATGGAAGGAGAGCAATCGCTGCTGATGATCGGCAAATCCGAATCGGACTATGAAATTTACAGCGGAAATGTTATTGCCATGGAGAAAAAGAATGAGCTGGAGGAAATTCTGAGCTCTATTTCGTCCTCCGGTAAGGACGAGCTGAAACGTCTTCATAAGCTGCTCATGATCGATGATGCATTTTTCGATGCAAATTCTATTGAAGTGGCACTGATCGATATCGCCAGGAGGACAGGGAATAAAATCAAATATGAGTTCAAAGATATCAGTGATAACCGATGCTTTTTCTCGTTGAAAACCACAATTTCCAAGAACAATTAATAACGGTAAGAATGGAAAAGACATCAATTCACAATGTATATGACGTATATCGCTCAATGTGCGATAACGATCTGTCAATTATCTATGAAGGTCAGTTTGATCAGGAGATCACGAAAGCGGTTTTGTCCCTGGTAGAGCGCAACTTTTCGGAGAATGACATGGATGAGCTCACAAAAAAGAGAATTTTCAACATCATCGTTGAAGTCTTGCAGAACATCTGCAAGCACCAGGGGTTCGGAGGCGCCGATCCGGCAATCTTCATCGTTGGCAAGCAGGAAAATGATTTTTCCATTATCAGTGGAAATAATCTGCAAAGTTCCGGCACGGTGAGACTGTCCGCGATGCTCGATAACATCAATGGAAAAGATAAAGAAGGACTCAAGCAGCTGTATAAGGAGGCGAAGCTTAATTCTGTGATTTCAGATGTTGGCGGAGCGGGCCTGGGTTTTATCGATATCGCAAGAAAATCAGGGAACAAGCTCAGTTATTGTATCAAACGCATGGACGAAGAAAAATCATTTTTCATTTTTAAATCAGTAGTCTCAAATCAAAAACAAGAATAAAAAACATGGAAACATTAAATCTAATTGGCACAGAGGACACGCCGGCAGTAGTGATCGATATGTCGAAGGAGCTTTTCCAGATCTCCGGGAGATCGCTTCCTGAAAACGTCACTTCATTTTATAAGCCTGTAATTGAATGGCTTGATCAGTTTTCGGGGTCGCCTACAAAAAAGCTCACATTTGAAGTGAAGCTGGAATATTTTAACACTGCGTCGTCGAAAATTATCCTGGATATCCTGATGAAGCTCGAAGAGATCCACCAGGTTGGACTTAGCGCAGTGGGCGTAAGCTGGTTCTACGATAAGCGGGACGATGACATGCTTGAAGCCGGCGAAGAATATAAAGATCTCGTTGAATTGCCATTTGAATTAATCGGATTTTAAAAATATGAAATCGAACCTACTATATGAATTGTCAACCGTTTATTCCTATTTCCTGAGGATAAATGAGATCGAATCTGTCGACCTGAGATACCTTGGGTTCTTTTACAAAGATTATGAAAAGCAGGGGAAGCTCGGAAAGCTGCTGAACTTCAGACGGCCGGGTTCGCAAGAAGCCAATGCGGAGCTGATGGTATCGGAGTGGAGGAATGTATCAAAAGAAGAGTTCAGCTTTTGTCTTTCGCGTCTTTCGAAATATCTGAGCCATAAAGAAAAGGTCAGCTTTTTTCTCGTGCTGTTTGATTCATGTCACTACAACAGCTGGGTTGTAAAAGAACGGCTGGAATTTGTTCAGCAGATCGCCGAGAAATTATCGATCGACCTGGCATGGTTGCCACGGATCAAAAAACTGTCGACGCTTCAAAAGGACGTGCCGGATGCAGATGTAACAGATGGCAAGATCCTGTTCGTAAAGGAAAGTGAATTCTACCCCTGGAGAGATGAGCGGAACTCAAATGAAAAGGAAGCTACACAGACGCTGTTCACTTATATCTATTTCCAGGAGTCGATGCTTGCGTTTGTAAAGCCGCTTAACACGGCAAAAATGAATGGCTTCGTTATCGAACCGGGAAAGCTTTATCCAATGACGGAGGGCGACGTGCTCTCCTGCAATGATAAGGTCATCTCATTCAATGGTGTTTTCAGGCACTACTTCAGTTCGGAGCAATTCCGGCCTTTGGTTATCGAAGCTACTGAAACAACTCCTTTTGTTCAATTCGACGGTTCGGAGAATAAGCTCGAGATCAGCGGCTGCTGTGTTCCGGAAAATGGAATGGAATTTTACGCGCGTCTCTACAAGTGGCTCGACAGCTATCTTATAACCAGGCCGAGGAAGATCACGGTGAACATTCGTCTCGACTATTTCAACACGACTTCCTCAAAGTGCATTCTGGATCTTCTTTTCCGGTTGCAACGATATAAAACTGACGAAGTGGACCTCCGGATCAACTGGTTTTTCCAGGATGGTGACGGCGACCTCGAAGAAGCGGGAGTTAATTACTCTGAAATTGTAAAGCTGCCTTTTTCACTGATCGCATATAGCTGAATAAACAACCCCTATAACTTACAAACGCTATGAGTGAGGAAATTTTGAAAGCTTTAATGCAGCTGTTTGCGATCATCGCAAAACAGAATGACGGAAGTTCAGCCGGACAAAGGGAATTTATTGACCTTTTTTTACGGGCTCAGCTGAACGCTGCGAAGTGCGAAGAATATTTGAACCTGTATGATCAATTCCTGCATGGAAGCGATCAGGCAAGTCCGGAAAAAGAATCCGAGCGGAAGCTTACTTCGATGAAAGATTCCGTGAGAACGCTTTCGATCTGTAAAAAGATAAACAAAACCCTTACCCAAAAGCAAAAGGTCGTTGTACTGATCAGGCTATACGAATTTATTTGTGTCGCGTCTGGTCATTCGGAGCAGGGCTTCCAGATCATTTCGACAGTGTCTGAGGTATTCCGGATCGAACCGGGAGACCGAGCGCTTATTGAATATCTTATTTTCGATAAGCACAGCGCGGAAGCGGATCTCGCCGAAAGCATGCTTATTGCGGAGAAGGAAGATCAGGACCGATCCGGCAAATTTATCCAGGCCGACGGTCTGGACGGTCGTATTTCGATCATTCGTATCGGTGCAGTGGGCCTTTATTTTTTCAAATACAACGGCAATTCGGATATTTTCCTCAACGGATTCAGCGCGAGGAACAATATAATTTATTTGCTGCCACAGGGAGCGACATTGCGCTTGCCAAGAGGAGCGGTCTATTATGCTGATATTGTTTCCCGTTTCATGGACGAGGGGGTTAAGGAGAAATTTCATTTTACTGCCAGCGACGTTTCTTTTCGTTTTAAAACAGGTGACCCGGCGCTGAGAAACATCTCTATCGAAGAAGAAGGAGGTAAGCTGATCGGGATCATGGGTGGAAGCGGTGCAGGGAAAACAACCTTGCTGAATGTGCTGTCGGGAATAGAAACTCCTTCCGGTGGGACCGTTCGTGTCAATGGTATGGATCTTCATGCTAACCGGGCGCAGATGGATGGAGCGATAGGATATATTTCACAGGACGATCTGCTCTTTGAAGATCTTACTGTTTATCAAAATCTTTTTTATAACGCTGAACTATGTCACGGCGATCAGAAAAGCAGGATCATCGTTAACAAAACGCTGTCCACGTTGGCAGGACTTGGTCTCCAGGAAGCAAAGGATATTAAAGTAGGCTCGCCGCTTAATAAGATGATCAGCGGCGGACAACGAAAGCGGCTCAATATTTCTCTGGAGCTGATCCGGGAACCGCCTATTCTTTTTGTGGATGAGCCGACCTCCGGGTTATCATCCAGGGATTCTGAGAATGTAATGGACCTGCTGAAGGAATTATCACTCCGGGGGAAACTGATATTTGTTGTGATCCACCAGCCCTCATCCGACATTTATAAAATGTTCGACAAGGTCATCATCCTCGATAAAGGAGGATACCAGATCTATTATGGTAACCCGATCGAGGCGGTTATGTATTTCAAGGAAATGACAAACCAGCTGAACAGTGATATCGGCGAATGTGAGTCATGCGGAAATGTGAACCCCGAAACTATTTTTAATATTATCGAATCGAAAGAAGTAGATGAATACGGTAATTCGACCGCAAACAGAAAAATATCACCTGAACAATGGTCAGGATACTATCAGAAAAGGCTGCCTGAAAATCATACAGCGAATGTAAAAACGACTGAAAAAAGCAAATCGTCTTTTTCCCGTCCTGCAAAGTTTCGCCAATTTAAGATCTTTTTAAAGCGCGATCTCGTTTCCAAGATCAGCAATCTGCAATATATCGCTATCAATCTATTGGAAGCTCCTTTGCTGGCGATGATCCTTGCCGGATTCATACGTTATTACAGCGGGAGCGAATCTGAATACGTTTTCCGCGAAAACGAAAATATTCCCGCTTATATATTTATCAGCGTGATCGTCATGCTGTTTTTTGGATTAACGGTTAGTGCGGAAGAGATCTTCAAAGATCAAAAGATCCTGAAGCGGGAGCAATTTCTGAATCTCAGCAAATTCAGTTACCTGTGCTCTAAGATCTTTTTGTTATTCAGCATTTCAGCCATCCAGTCGCTGTTATTTGCACTTGTCGGAAACTGGATAATCGGGATCCACGGAATGTTCCTGGATTATTTCCTTGTATTGTTTTCTGTTTCAGCTTTTGCAAACGTGATCGGTCTGAATATTTCCTCGGCGTTTAATTCAGCCGTTACAATTTATATTCTTATTCCATTGTTGATCATCCCGCAGATGATCCTCGGAGGAGCGATGATCAGTTATGATAAGATCAACAGATACCTCGGAGGCGGGGAAAAAGTGCCGGTTCTTGCAGAGTTTATGATCTCCAGATGGGGCTATGAAGCGCTGATGGTGGACCAGTTCGTATATAACAAATATGAAAAGGAATTCTATCCGATCGATAAAAAGATCAGCGAGGCGAATTACATTCTTGCATATTATATCCCTGAGCTTCGAAAGATCATCTCCGAAAGCAAATCCGCATTGGAGGAAAATAAGGCTGGCAAGTCATCCGCAGTTTCTGAAAACCTGGAGACACTCAACGCAGAGTTGAAGAAATTTCCGGGAGAATGTTCGGCGGTGGGATTAAATTTATCCGGAACACTTTTGAAAAATCCTGACTACCTCGTGAAAGCGGGGAAAGCGCTGGATCTATTGAACGATGAGCAAAGCGATGTTTTTAACTATTGGGACCGGAAGAACGAGGAGCTGCTTAAGAATTTTAACCGTGCAAACGGACAGGAGAAAGTTACCCGCATCAGGGATGATTATTCAAATGATTACCTGAAGGATATATTGTGCCGGACATTTGCAAAGAAGAAAGTACTTCGTGACAATGGAGTATTGGTGCAAGTCATCGATCCGATATTCAGATCTGTTGACGGGTCTGCCTTTATATCGGTCCATGAACCGCTTTTTATACCTGAAAAGAAGCTTTTCGGAAAAACGATCGGTGTTCTTGCTTTTAATGTGCTTGTGATCTGGGTATTCTCGCTGGTTGGCTTTGTGGCACTGTATTTCGGCTGGTTAAAAAAGATGCTGAGCTTCAATCCGGGAAAGCTGTTCCGTAGAAAAGCTCAGTTATAATACGTAAGTAAACCAGTTTTTTATCCGATTGTATCCGGGGTGTAACGAAGGTACTTTTGTATCGCAAACAAATAGGGAGAATTAGTTTGTTTAGTTAGTGTTAGAGTTAGAGTAGCGGGGGCTCCGGTGCATATTGCCGGGGCTCTCGCTTTTTCCGGAAATACAGCGTCAGCACATTTATAGGCCTGTCCGGAAAAACTCAGCGATACTACGTATTTAAACACGAGTTTCTCTGTATTGCCGAGCCCTCTGGCCGGGTTATACATTTGTTTCGTTAAATAAAGGACCATCAGACATGAACACTTTTTTATATATCATTCATAAGTTAACGCAGCAGCGGCGAGCGGGATCGCTTTTCATAAGAATCTTTTTCCTCGCGTTTCTGCTTGTTCAGCACGGAGAATCTAAGGCACAGTGTACAGCCGAAATTGGAAATTATTCTCCACTCATCGGATGCGAAATACTTACGGTTCAGTTTCATGATTCCACGTCCGGCCCGGAGCTTTCAAGAACCTGGGATTTTGGTGACGGATCAGCTACTTCCAGCTCTTCAGGTCCGCTGCATAATTTCTCGGCGGGATTTCTCGGCGATACGTCATATGTCATAACGCTTAGTACTGTTTGTATCAGCGGCCCTGCCAGCACCGCTTATGACACAGTGAAAGTGTATAAAAAACCAAAGGTCAATTTTGCTTCGAATAAATTCACTCTTTGTGCGCTTACGGATTCTGCATGTTTTACCAATCTTTCAACGTCCGGTCCGGGTTACACTTATCTGTGGAACTTCGGGGATTTCACAACGAGCAGCGCGTATCAGCCATGTCACATCTATAGCACCGGTGGTGTTTACCCGGTTCAGCTCACCGTCACAAATTCTCACGGCTGCGCCAATTCCGTGACTTATTCAAGTTATATTACGGTGATCCCGGCACCAACCCTTGATTTCAATCTTAGCTCATTTTTGGGTTGCTCGCCAATGGGGGTCAGCTTTTCGAATATTACAGATACAGTCGCCACGTCGTTCACTTCATGGCAATGGAACTTCGGCGACGGATCTCCGGTTATCAATGCATTTAATCCTCCGTCCCACACATTCCTGCTGCCGGGAACTTATTTTATCACGATGAGTGCTACTAATTCACTGGGCTGCTCGAACAGTACAACAAAAGCAATTGTTGTCCGGACCACGCCTACTTCAACGTTCACTGCAATTTCGCCGGTTTGCGCCGGAAGCAATTCTTTACTGACCTATACGGGAAATGCGGGTGCTGGCGCTTTATATGCCTGGAACTTTGCAGGAGGGGTTGCAAGTCCGGGCTCGGGTGCCGGACCGCATAACGTATCGTGGAACAGCGCAGGAACAATGAATGTGCAGCTGACCGTTACCGATAGTGGCTGCACATCCAGCTTTTCGCTGCCGGTAACCGTAAATCCGCTGCCGGTAGTTACGCTGAATGTTTTTCCGAATGATACCATTTGCCAGGGACAAACAGTAACGTTCACAGCGAGTCCGTCAACTCTGGTGAACTATCAATTTTATGTGAATTCGGTGATGGTGCAGGATTCTTCCAGCAGCTCATTCACTTCGTCGTCACTTTCTGACGGAGATTCAATATATGTTACGGGTTCAAATGCTTTCAATTGTGCAAGCTTAGGAAGCAATGCCGTTGTGATGAAAGTAAATCCGCTGCCGTCGGTTTCGCTTAGCAGCAGCGGTCTTTCGGCTTGCGCCGGTGACAGTCTTGTGTTTACCGCATCGCCTTCCGGCTACGATAGTTATTCTTTTTTCCAGGGATTTTTAGTGCTTCAGAATTCAGCATCGTCTGTTTATTCTACTACTGGATGGGTGAACGGCAATTCGATCTACGTTACTGCAACCGAGAATGGCTGCACCGGACCGCCAAGCAATATTCTGACTCCGCTGGTTACCCAGCCGCTGCCGACTCCCCAGGTAAATTGTGGAACCTCAACCGATTCTACTATCCAGTTTACATGGCTGCCGGTCTCCGGCGCCAGTGGCTACCTTGTGAGTGTTAACGGCGGACCGTATGTGTCGCCGAGTTCGGGTGTTCTCGGAACAACTCAGTTTGTCGGTGGCCTCACTACAGGCATGAGCGCAACGATACAGGTGATCGCGCTGGGTCCCGCACCTTGCGGAAACAGCGACACTTCAGCTGTTCACACCTGCTTTGCGATGAACTGTACCGGCATTTCTTTTTCCATCAATCCATATCAAACCATTTGTAATGGGGATGCTGTCACACTCGATCTTTCGGGCTTTAGCATAGCAAGTCCATTCGCTTCCTGGAATGGAGGCGCTTCAACTCCTTATAGCGATTTTACTTTTACGCCGCTGTCGGATGTTACCATTCCTGTAGTCGTGAGCAATCCGGCGCAACCGGGATGTCCGTCTGCAAGCAACTATTTCGTGATCACCGTTAATCCGCTTCCGGCCGTCGGTATTACCGTAAGTCCTGCAGCGGATAGTATTTGTCAGGGGACGCCGGTAACGTTCACTGCTTCACCGGCAGGCTATACCGACTATTCATTTTATAATGGGGCCACTCTTATGCAAAGCTCAAATAATCCGAATTTTACTGTACCGGATGTTGCGGGGAACTATTATATAAGTGTGCAGTCGACCTACCTCGGATGCCAGTATTCAACACCGGCGCTTCCCCTGACAATCCTTCCTGCACCTTTGGTAGCGTTGACCTCAGCGCCCGGCGGCGGAACTGTTTGTTACGGTGATACCGTTTTATTCACAGCATTTCCTCCCGGTTATACAACGTACTCTTTTTATAACGGGTCCACGCTGCTGCAGAGCTCGGCTTCGAATGTGATGAGCTACGGCGGAATGTTCGTTGGAAGCGGTAATAATATTTCCGTGATCGCTGTCAATTCCGATGGCTGTAACAGCACATCCAGCAACGTGATCAATTTCACTATTACGCCGCCGCCATCTATTTCGCTTGCCTGTTCTGACCTGGATCTCCAGATCTGTGAAGGTGATCCGGTAACATTTACCGCTTCTCCTTCGGGAATGCTTTTATATGAATTTTTTAACGGTACAACGTTACTTCAGAGCTCGGCTTCGCCTTCCTTTGTGACAAGTTCTCTTCTTGCAGGCAATACAATTACGGTAGTCGGCACAAATGCAACGGGTTGCAAAACCATGATGAGCAATGCATTCTCACTGATGGTGAAGCCAAGACCGGTAGCATATATATCCGCTTCGGACACGACATTATGTGCCGGAACCGTTGCTACGCTTACCGCAAATCAATCGCCGGTTGTTGCCGGTACAACTTATATCTGGAGCACCGGCGCTACTTCTTTAACGACAACAGTCGTTCCGCCGGTGAATACCAGTTATGTGCTTTATTCCAGTCTGAACGGATGCCAGGGAATTCCCGACACGCTTACAGTATTGGTGGACAATGCTCCGCTGCCGGTGACTACAGCAAGCGGAAGTACAACGCTTTGCATCGGCGACAGCGCCATGCTTTCAGGGTCCGGCGGATTTACCATGATCTGGACGCCATCGTCTGGATTGAATGATCCTACGATTCCGGATCCGAAAGCGGCACCAACCGTTAGCACAACTTATACGCTTACCACCAGCAACCTCTATTGCACTTCTTCCGCATCGGTAACTGTTAATGTGGATCTGTGTCTTTCGGATATTACCGGGCCAATCCCAACGGGGATCACTCCGAATGGAGATGGGACCAATGACTTTTTTGTGATCCCGGATGTCGGCTACTTCAAAAAGAATTCACTGACAATATATAACCGGTGGGGAAGCGTAATTTTTAAAGCTGCACCTTATGCTAATGACTGGAATGGCAGATCCTTAAACGGACAGGATCTTCCGGACGCGATCTACTATTATGTGCTTGATCTGGGAAATGACACCGATCCGCATGCAGGTTATGTTGTAATTCAAAGATAAAAACACAGATGAAAATCACGAAGATAATTACCGTACTTGGTTTGCTGCTCTTTCCGGCAGTCAGGATCTCCGCTCAGCAGGATCCGATGTATACCATGTATATGTTTGATAAGATGCTGATCAACCCGGGTTATACCGGCAGCTCCAACTGGGCGGTCGGCACATTGAAATACCGCGAGCAATTTGTCGGATTCGACGGTCGCCCTGTGACAGGCACTTTTAATTTCCATGCTCCTGTCCCGAAAAAGCATATCGGGCTCGGCTTTAAAGTGATCTCCGATAAAGCTGCTGTGATGAGCAATTTAAACGCGTCATTTTATTATGCCTATCATTTGAATTTCGCCGGCGGTAAGCTATCGCTGGGGCTGGAAGCGGGAGTTTATGACCGACGCATGGATTTTGCAAAATTGATCCTCTCTACTCCGGGGGATCATTCTGTTCCGATCGAAGCTGTCAGCTCTACGGTTCCCGATGCATCGCTCGGTTTGTATTATCAGAAAAAGCAATTTTATCTGGGCCTTTCGGATTGTCATCTGCTGAAGAGAAATTTCAACTATCATACGTTGAATGAATCCGAATCGCACTTATACAACCACTATTATCTCCTTGGAGGAACTGTTTTAGATCTTTCCGATAAGATTGCATTCGAACCCAGCTTCCTTGTGAAGTATCAGCCTGCCGCACCGGTTCAGCTGGATGTGAACGGACTCCTGAGCTTTTATGACCGCATAGCCGTGGGTGTTCATTATCGCACCGGAGATGCGGCTGCCGCCATGATCAAGATCAACATCCTTGAAAATTTAAGGGTGGCATACAGCTATGATATGACCATTTCCGGCTTGTCCGGGTATTCACACGGTGCGCATGAGATCATCATCTCCTACGGCATCCGGATCCCGCCGCCACCGGCCGAAAAGGAAGTTCACCCAAGATATTATTACTAAACTTTTTTATGACCGCTACTCATGAAATTTTTTTTCACCAAAAGAACCACGATTTTTTTTCTCATCGGCTTTTTCACAAGCACCACCACATCGGCGCAGAAAAACCTCGAAAAGGGAGATAAGCTTTTTGATATGAACCAGTTCACGGAAGCGATCCGCTACTATGATCTGGAGGTAAAAGCGAGGAACAGCAAAACGCTGGATCAGGCAATGCTCAAGCTCGCAAACTGTTACCGGATCACCGGTGAGTTCGAAAAGGCAGAAGCAACGTACAAAACATTGCTGAAAAAGAAAAAGAAAGATCCCAAAGCGATCTTGAATTATGCGATCTCGCTGAAAAGCAGCGCAAAATACGCTGAGGCTGCCGCACAATTCAAGGAGTATCTTAAGGCAAATCCCCTGGATCCGATGGGTGAGATGTATTTGCAGTCATGCGATCTCGCACAGGTATGGCTGGATGAAACCATCGGTAAGGAAGTAAGAAATGTTGAGAAGCTGAACAGTGAGCTGGGAGATTTTGCACCTGTACTCACCTCGCAGGGGCAGCTGGTTTATACTTCATCAAAACCCGGAGGCACACAGGCACTGATCAGCTTTGACGGGGGAAATGAGATCCATCGTCTAGACCTATACAGCCTGGATGTAAATGATATTGACGAGAAGCCGAAAACCGACATCCGGAACATGAAGGAGTTTAACTCTCCGCTTCATGAAGGGCCTGCAACGTTTTCAAAAGATGGAACGGAACTGTATTTCACGCGTACGATCAATGGGAAAAAAGACAAGCATACAAACAAGGTGTTGAATACGCTCCAGGTATTTTATTGTAAAAAGGACTCCACGGGACATTGGTCAAAACCGCAGAGCGCATTTTCCTTCAATAGTAAAGACTATTCGGTAGGGCAGCCCAGCTTGTCACCCGATGGAAAAACAATTTACTATATGAGTGATATGCCTGGTGGAAAAGGCGGAACCGATATTTATTACAGCACCCGGGAAAAAGATAAATCCTGGTCAGCGCCAAAGAAGATCGAAGGAGATGTGAATACGTTCGGACATGAATTGTTTCCGTACATATCCGATGACGGAGTATTGTATTTTTCATCAGATGCGCATCCCGGAATGGGGCAGCTCGATATTTTTTCCTCTGAATATGATAACGGGAAGTGGGTCAATGTAACTAACCTGAAGCCTCCGATCAATTCGATCGCAAATGATTTTGGCCTGGCACTGGACGGAAAAAACAAAAGAGGTTTTTTCAGCTCCGACCGTTTCAACGGAAAAGGTGCGGAAGATATTTACAGCTTCTCTGATCCAATTCCTCTTAAGCTATCGATCGACTCCGATACCATCCGGTTCGCTGATAAAAGTATTTATGATGGGATCAAATACAAGCTGGTGAATGAAGCAGACAAAAGCGAACAGGTGCTCGAGCCGTTCAATGGCGTGTATTCGGTAAAGCTCGCTGAACTGCAGAAATACACTTTAGTCGCAAAGAAAAACGGTTTTCCATACAATAAGATCTCATTGAGCTTATCGAGAGATACACTAGGAAATTATCTTGAGGCAAGAGTTAAGCCGGGTCTTCATTCCATCCAGGTAGATGGCCATTTGCGCTCTTCGCTTATTCCGGATAGTCTCCGCATAAAATACGGTGAAATGCCCGTACAGGATGTCGCTGTGTCGCTGATCGATTCTTCAACCACCGTTGAAAAAGAGCTGGCAGCAAAGAGAACGGGCGCTTTTGGATTTGAAGAAGTGTTGAATGCAAACGAGTCATACACGGTGATCGCGAAAATAGAAGTACCGAAAGATCCGCCGGATCCGATTGTTAAATGTAAAGGAATCGTGATGTATAACGGTGCGCCGCTTGCAAATGCTTCCGTACAGCTCCTTGAAGATGGAAAGTTAACTGAGCGTTTTCAAACGGGTGAAAAAGGGAATTTTGATTTTGAACTCGATTTGAATAAGAACTATACGATCGCCGGAAATAAGCTTGGCTTCGATACTGCATCGGTGTCATTCATTACGGATGCGAATGATGCAAAGAACGGAATGTTCCGGACGATCCGGCTGGACTCATTGGGAAGCATCCGGCTGAACGGAACTGTACGTAATGCGATTGCAGGATTGGGAAATGTTCAGCTGACGATCCGGGAAGGCAGTAAGGTCGTAGCGGAGCTAAGGTCGGCTTCCGATGGGAAGTTCAACGGTTCCCTGCTTCCAGGGCATGAGTATACAATTACAGCAACAGCAGGTGGTTATTTTCAGAAAGAAGTTGCGCTTTCAACAAAAACCCTGAATAAAGGTGAAACACTAACGACAGATATTCTTCTCGATTCAATTAAAGTGAATGCCGTGGTTGAGCTCCGGAACCTGTATTACGACTATGACAAACCCGATGTTCAGTTCAAATCACTGCCTGCATTGGATAAGCTTGTGGAGTTTATGAGGACCAATCCGACCGTGAAGATCGAGTTGGCAGCAAATACTGATTCCCGCGGAAACCCGGATTATAACCTCCGGCTGTCGCAAGCCCGCGCGCAATATGCAAAGGATTATCTGACACTTGAAGACATTTCGCCGGATCGGGTAGTACCGGTAGGTTATGGTAAAACAAAACCGCTCATTGCAAATGCAAAAAGCGAGCAGGAGCATCAGATCAACCGGCGCACTGAAATTCGAATCCTTCAAAACTAAAAATCAAAAACATGGTTAAAATGAAAATTATACGCGGCCTGGTTGGCCTTATGACTGTCGGGATCCTTTTCGGTTTCGTTGCAGGTGTTCCAGAATGCGGATCAGATGAATATCTCGAAAAATTTGCTCCTGCACTGGCGGATTATACCTTTATCAAATCATTCAATGTGCAGCTCAGCAAGCAGGATGACAAAAGCGAATTCTCCTACGTGTTCAGCAAAGGCTCTACTTACCGGATCGTGATCGGCGATATGAATCCGGAAGGGAATCGAATGATCGTAAGTCTTTATGACCGTAACAGGAAACTGATCGCTTCAAATTATGTCAAGAGCAGCAGGAAATTTTTTCCGAGCATCAATTATGCATGTTCCGCTACCGGCGTTTATTATGTAGAAGCAGCTTTTGAGAATGGCAAGACCGGCTGCGGGATCAACATCCTGGGGTTCAAATAAAGCACTGTGATTTTCATATTGCCGCGGACATCTTTACTGTTTTTGAAGGCCCGGGGCGCAAGTATCAATTATATATGATAAATTTGGCTTTCGCCGAAGCAGAAGCTCCGGAAACACAGAATGTCCCGGTACGACAATAAACAGAAAGACTCCCAGAAAACCTGGCTCTTCCTCGGAGGAGCATTGCTGCTGCTATTGTCGCTTGCGATCATTAAGCTCCTCATGTCCGACGATGAGGAAAAGCCGCTGATGTCTGCTGTACAAGCCACCACTCCTGCCAAAACCACCAACCTGAATGATGCTTCCGGCGCAATGGAATACATCTACAATGCTCCCGAGTCGGAAAATGATATCCGCTATGGTTATCAATGGGAAATTTTAAGAACGGCACTCGAGCGGACCATTCCTTCTTATGGTCCTTACAGCATGAAGAAATCGGCATTTATGCCGGAGAAGCGCCAGCTTTTCGAGTTGGAAAATAATACACAGGCACTCACCGTCATGTATCTCAGCACCACGCGTGATATGGAAAAAAAGCTGCTGCCGGTGCGGATCCCCGTCGACAAAAACCTGGGTGGCTATTGCATCATGCTGATCCGGAAAGAGGACCAGGATCGGTTTTCGAAGATCCGGACACTGGAACAGCTGGAAAAAACCCCGATCGGGTTGGGAAACGGCTGGATCGATGTCGATATCCTTCGTTTCAATCATTTCAATATTGTTACCGGTTCCGATTATGAAGGCTTATTCAGGATGCTCGCGAATAAACGCTTCGATGCTTTTTCGAGATCCGCCGTCGAGATCCTTGATGAATACTCGAGCAGGCAAAAACAGCTCCCGGATCTGAAGATCGAAGACAGCTTATTATTGTATTATCCGCTCCCGATGTATTTTTGGTTCGCTAAAACGGAACAGGGGAAAAGGCTCGCGGAAAGAGCACGGGAAGGCATGGAAGGAATGCTGCGAGACGGAACCTATGACAGCATTTTCAACTATTACCAGGGTTACAAAACCGAAAAGCTTCATCTGAAAAAGCGAAGGCTGCTGAAGGTGGAAAATCCATTTCTTAGTGAAGAAACGCCATTTGACGATAAACGCCTTTGGTATGATCCGATCAATTAATTCCGCTGTATGAAAAGAGTAAACACATCGATCAGTACCATCACCATTATTTCATCGCTTGCGTTGACATCGTTAGTGTTTTGCTTTTTCGGATGGATGTATTACGGCCGGCAAAAGACACAGCATTTTACGGAGCTTAATTCCAGCCTGGACCGGACAAGCCATCAGCTTTCGAAAGGACTCTCGATAGCGGTGTGGAATTTCAACGAAAACCAGGTGGAAGGAATTCTTGAAAGCGGAATGCTCGACAAGGACATCGATGGGATCTCAATTGAATATAATGATCAGGACAAAACGATCATCTCGATACTCCGGGATGGCGGTGCGCAAACGAAAACCGTAAATAAGAAAATTTCTCCCCTCAAAGATGCGCTCGTTATTCAAAATGACATCAGGTACGACGACGATATAGTTGGAAAGCTTACGATCTATGGCACAACCCGGTTTGTATACCGTAAGCTTGAAAAAGAACTTACGCTGATCGCACTATTTATTTTGCTGCTGATCGGGATCATGATGCTTGGGATTTACTGGATACTTTATCTTATTGTTATCAAGCCCGCCCAGGCGCTCGAAAAATTTTCACTCTCGATCACCGCCGAAAATCTAACCCATGCAGAGATCGATAGCAGTAAATATTATCGTGAATTTGAGAACCTCGGCAATTCGCTTCAAAAAATGATCTCGTCGCTGAACCTGAGCTACAAAAATCTGGAGGAAAGTGAAAAGCGGTTTAAAGATATTGCCAACCTGCTTCCGATGAGTGTCTTTGAACTTAATCTCGAAGGGCATTTCACATTTATGAATGACACCGGGTTCAGGCAATTTGATCTTACCCGGGAAGAGGTAGAAGGCGGGAAGCGTTTTTCAAGTACCATCCATCATGATTATCTGAAAACCGCTTTCGAAGCGAGGAATCTTCTTGCAGCTGACGCTAAGCGTACGTCGGTAGAATACAAGATCCTGCAAAAGAACGGAACCTACCTCACCATGCTTTTCAATGCCGCACCTCTTTTTAAAAATGGAGTATTGGCTGGTTTTATCGGCGCAGGTCTGGATGTAACCGAGCAGCGCGCAACCGAAGCAGCGATCAATGAATTGCTTCGTCTTGATTTTAAAAAGGAGCAGGAAGCGGAAAAGCAAAAAGCGCTTGCGCTGATCGAAGGACAGGAAAAGGAGAGATTGAGGATCTCCCGCGAAGTTCACGATGGAGTGGGACAAATGATGACGGCAATTAAATTAGCCAGTGAAAGCATCGATCCTTCATCGATCCAGTCAAAACAAAACGCGGAAAAATTCGAATACACGAAAAAGCTTATTACAGAGGTCATTACCGAGTTGCGGCAGATTTCGAGGGACCTTTCTCCGACATTCTTATACGATTATGGTCTTTTTTCAGCGGTAAACCAGCTTGTAAATAACCTGTCGAGTTTCAGCGATGTAACGATCAGGCTGAATTCGAATATTCAAAAAGAACGATTTACCCTGCAAGTGGAGATCACGTTATACCGGATCGTCCAGGAGGTATTGAACAATGCGATGAAATATTCAGAGGCAAAGAATATCAAGATCAATCTTCTTCTTGATGCGGAGTTCCTGGAGCTGACGGTTGATGATGACGGCATGGGCTGTGATCTCCAGATCCTCCGGCAGTTGAGCCCTCCAAAGGGAAACGGCTTGAAAAATATAATTTCACGTGCTAATCTCATTGGCGCAAATGCTACAATCGATTCTGCACCGTTCCGGGGATTTCATATCAGTGTACAGGTGCCATTGGATCGGGAAGAAGAGCCGGAATTATAGTTCACACGCCAAGACTTGGTCTAAAGCTTTTTATTTCCCCGAAATCTTCACAAGAACTTCGGGGAAATATAATCAGATAGTGTCAATTAATTGACACTTTTTAACCTTCCGCTTTCCTCGGCATTACTTCTCTTCACAGTTGGATTAATTTTCATTTTACCGAACTTCCATATTATGTAGATACGAAATCTTCGGGTATCATTTCTTTCAACATAATAAGAATATTGCCCGCCTACCTGATTGGTGTTTGGCTCGTAATCAGTTCTAAATACATCAAATAAACTTAACGATATATCCAATTTTTTATCGATTATAGTTTTAGAAACAGTAATACTTGCATCACCAACCGGATAATAATATTGCACACCCTCTTTAAAACCGGAGCTATAAAAACCCTGCAGTTGTAGTTTAAATTTTTTCGGGAGAGCAAATTCAAACGTAAAATTGGTCATGAACTGAAAAGTTTCTGAGTTAGCCGTGGTTCCATTTACACTTCCTTTAAAATTTCGATACATGCCAACGTTATACAAATTAAAGCTGAACCATTTAATTTGTTTTTGTAAAAAAAGACTTAATGATGCATTGTTGCGTTGCGGATAATTAAATACAGTGTCTATCGTTACATTTGTTCTCGGATTTCCATAAGAATAATAATATATCATATTATTTGTTTGCTGGTAAGCTGCGCTCACTGTAATAAAATTGTCAAAAGTATAATCTAAGTTCAGGTAGTGGCTGTATTGTGGCTTTAGGATTGGATTTCCTGTGCCTTTGCTAAAAGGATCATTAAACACAGTTGCCGGATTCATCTGATCGTAACTAGGTCTGTCAATCCGATAGCTGTAATTTGCCAGAAGGCTGTTTTTTTTATTCAGTTCATAATTGATAGAACCGCTGGGAAAAAAATTTATGTAATCCCGATGTAACCTATAAGGTTTCGGCAGATTATTTGCATCAATTAGCGTATACTCGGATCGCAGGCCGGCTTTTGCTTCCCAACTTTTAATTTTTTTTCCTAATGTAAAATATCCTGCTAATATCCGCTCATGATAGCGATAGTGATTAGAATAACTGGTATCCGAATAAAGCTGTCCGCTGGAAGGATCAGTAAGCTGAACATTTGCATTGCTTCCATTGTCTACGAAACTTGATTTTAAACCTGCGTCTAAGTTTGAAGATTTTTTGAACTCTTTTGTGAAATCAAGATTTTGAGTGTAAATATTAAAGTTGTTATTTATAGTTGAACCAAACCGATTGATGGGCAACACCTCAAGGTTTGTATTATTGTAATAGTGGTTTGTGGTAAATCGTGAAAATTGCTCATTATAGTTAGTATAATCAGTCGAGAATTGAACTTGTGTGAGAGAGTCGAGTTTATGTGTGGCACTTAAAATTACTGAGGGATTAAAAATAGTTTGCTGGGTACCAATATTGAACTTAATGTAATTATATGCATACGGATTTCCGCCTATAATATCTTCCTGCGCGTTTTCCTGATTTGTTATCGTACCTGAACTGCCATTTACATTGAGCTCTATACTCGTTTTTTCGTTTACATCATATTCTATGCCTCCATTCAAAAATAAATTATTATGCAAGGGTGTTTGTTTCCCCTGAGACAATAACTGGAAAGTACTTGTTGAATCTTTTATACTTCTTAAAAAGTAATTTTTTGTTTCAAAATGCAAATAAGAATAGGTAAGATTTGCAAATACGGTTAGCTTGTTTGATTTATAGTTAAGCGAAACAAAAGTCCCGGCCCGGGCATAATCCCCTTGGCTTGCACTTTGTGCAAGGCTTCCGCTAAATCCTTTTAATTTTGCTTTTTTCAGCACAATATTTATTAATCCTCCGGATCCGCTTGCATCGTATTTTGCAGGTGGATTTTTTATTAATTCAATATAAGAAACCGATTCGGCAGACATACCCATAAGCAGATTTATCATTTGACTGGTTGGTATTTGTTGCAACTTTCCGTTCAGCAAAAAGCGTACACCACCGCGACCATTTACAGTGATATTGTTTTGTGCATCAATACTAACACCAGGTACCCGCTTTAATATTTCGAAAACTGTATTGCCACCGGAAAGAATATTGTTTTCAATATTCATGATGACACTACCATTTTTTAATTCTATGATGGGCTTCATGGTCGATACAGATATTTCCCGAAGATTTACTCCTTCTGCTTTTAAATTATAAGGATTTAAGGATATTTGTGACAGGGAATCAACGGTAATAATTTGAGACCATCCTGTTTTAAAACCTGCAGTATTGAATTTGATCAAGTAATTTCCTGGTAAAATCTTTTCTTAGATAAACTGTCCGCTATCGTCAGTAATATTTCCTTTTACAAGACTACTGTCTTTTGCATTCAGAAGCCCCATTGCGCAATAAGGTATCGGTACACTTGCCGAATCAATAACACTTCCTTTAATAAAATTTTGAGCAGGAGAGTATAAAAAAGTGCAAAGAATCAGCGCTAGGACTAAATTTTTTTTCATAATAACGAATGTAGCGCTTTTACCGATAGACAAGTAGATTATTAGTCACAGCAAAACCGGAGAGTTGGATTCATTAGGTCTAAGAATGTGGACCTTGTCCACCGAAGCCCGAACGGATGACTCTTGAAAATAAAAAGCCCTTCTTCGCTCTGTTCACCTTTCAGGTGTTCAGAGCTTCGAAGGGCGAAGGAAAATTCAGTGACAAAATTTCGAACTCAAAAAAGTGGACCTTGTCCACCGAAGCCTGAACGAATGACTGTTAAAGAGAAAGCCCTCCGTCGCATTTCTAACCTTGTCAGGTTCGAAAAGCTATGGAGGGCGAAGGTGGAGAATACCGGATTATTTCATGATCCGGTAATTCCAGATCTGAAAATAGAGTATCCCAAGGCAAAGCCTTGGGCTTTTTATTTCCAGGAAATCTTCACAAACAAGCTTGCAAGACTTCCTGGAAATAAAAATAGCCCACGTAAAAACGTGGGCTATACTCTGAGTTAACGTGGAGAATACCGGATTCGAACCGGTCGCCTCTTCACTGCCAGCGAAGCGCTCTAGCCAAATGAGCTAATTCCCCTTTTCAACCGCCGAAGCTATGCAAAGGCGGTGAGGACTGCAAAAGTAAGAGAATTTTCGGAATGCTGTACAGGCCTTAATATTTAATCCTCATCACTGTTCTTCCCGAAATGAACAACAAAACCGATATAAGGAATTCCTACGAAATATTCATGCTCCCAAAGTGCAGGAGTATTAATGAAGCCGATATCGAAGCTGCCTTTTTCATTCAGGATCCTGGCACCATAGGAAATGAATGTTTCATAATGATATTCATCCCGGAAGCCGCGGCTGAACGGATCGCCTTTCACCGATACCATCCAGTTCTCAGAAACCAGCGCAAGCTTTTTTGAAACGCGGATCTGTCCGCTCAATTGAACCAGGGGCTGTGTGATCCAATCGGTTTGATGATTGCTGTTTTCAACTCCATAACAAACAGAAGCGGTCAGGTTCCGGTCGATGTTCCCAACCGTAAAAGAGCAGAACCCAAGCCCGATCCCGAAGTTTGAACCGTTCACCAGCGGGAACAACGAGTTTCCGACCATCAATCCTCCGGCTACATATGCATAATTATTCACTGAAGTCGATACTTTCGGCCTCAGGTAAACTCCGAAAGGTCCGGCCAGGCCGCCGCCGATCGAAAAATGATCCGTGATGCCGTAATCAAATTCATTGCCCAGACCATAATAATTATGGTAATATCCTTCTCCTTTTTTAACGGACATTGCACTCGGACTGAGCAGGTATAAAGTAGAAACCGGGTTGCGGAACCATACCTTTCCTACCTTGTCAACCGTACCATCCAGCGGTTTGGTAGATTTCACTTTTCCATTGTCGATCTTCAGCACGCCGAGGTTCTGCGTCTGAACAATAAATCCATTTTCATCTTTGCTCAGGATCTTGCCGGAGATGATCGTTCCGTCGCGCAGCGTGATCACCCAGTTTTCCGAGCCATATTCTTTTTCAAGCGTGGCGATGTTCTTACGATCGATCGTTCGTTCCCCGATATTATCGTCGAGGAATATGACCTCCCGCGGACTTTCCTTTACAACAACTCCTTTCAGCTTTGTCCCGTCGGTGAGCGTCATCACATATCTTGTTTTGACCTCTTTACTCACGGTGGCTGCAGCTTTTATGCTTTCCGGTGTGTTCTGGAAATTTTCGGTCATGCCGTTGGAATACTTCACAGACTTGATCTCGCTTCGCTTTTCGGTATAAACAGGTCCGTCCGCCAGATCGGCTCGCTTGTATTTGATCTCATTCTGAGAGATCTCGATCACGCGTCCAACAATAACCGAATTGTCTTTACGGAAAATGCTGTCCTGGGCGAGAGAAGGTACTATTCCTGCAAACAGGAACAGCAAGGGAAGGAGTCTTTTCATCATTGCTGAAAGCGCTTGATATAAACAAATATAACAAAATTCAGCTTGAATTCGCTGCTTTGCTTATCTGCGCTGAGAATCTTATATTTGCTGTCCTTTTGGAGGCAGGCTTATCACCTGTCTGAATAAAAAGCAGGACGCTTAAGGCGCTAAAATTATGGCAGAAGACAGGATCAATTCAAGCAAAGCACCCGAGCCGGTCGGAGCATATCCGCATGCACGCCGTGTGGGGAATCTCCTGTTTCTTTCGGGAGTAGGGCCACGTGAGCGCGGCACTAAAAAGATCCCGGGCGTGGAGCTCGATGAAAAAGGAAATATTGTTTCCTATGATATTGAAACGCAATGTAAAAGTGTGTTCCAGAATATCAAATGGATCCTGGAAGATGCCGGCAGCAGCTGGGATAAGATTGTGGATGTGCAGGTGTTCCTCACAAATATGAAAGATGATTTTGCGACCTATAACCGAGTGTATGCGGAATGGTTCAAAGACAATCAGCCATGCCGTACAACCATTGAGATCAACTGTCTCCCGACGCCGATCGCGATCGAGCTGAAAGTGATCGCAACGATTTAATTTTTTCAGATCCCCGATTTCAAATTCAATAATGAAGCATTATAAGACATATAACAACCTTGATCTTTCACAAGCTGCGAAAGACGTACAGAAGAAGTGGGAAGCAGAGAATACATTCGAGCAATCGATTAAATTGCGCGAAGGCAGCAATCCTTTTGTGTTTTATGAAGGTCCGCCAAGCGCGAACGGCTTGCCCGGCATTCACCATGTGATGGCCCGTTCCATCAAAGATATTTTCTGCCGCTATAAAACGCAGAAGGGCTTCCAGGTAAAGCGGAAAGCGGGTTGGGATACGCATGGACTTCCGATCGAGCTGAGCGTTGAGAAAGCACTTGGAATTACAAAAGAAGATATCGGTCACAAAATTTCGGTGGAGCAATACAATGTGGAATGCCGGAAGGATGTAATGAAATATACCGATGTATGGGCGGATGTAACTGCAAAAATGGGTTACTGGGTGGACATGGATCATCCGTACATCACGTATGATAACAAGTATATCGAGAGCGTTTGGTGGCTGCTGAATAATTTGTACCGCAAGCAGATGTTGTACAAAGGATTTACCATCCAGCCTTATTCACCGGCTGCCGGAACGGGTTTATCTTCCCACGAGCTGAATCAGCCGGGATGTTACAGAGATGTGAAGGACAGGACCGCTGTGGCACAATTCAGGATCATCGAAGATTCAAATTTTAAAATGGAGAATGTGGAAGGGGATGTATTTTTCCTCGCCTGGACAACCACGCCATGGACATTACCTTCGAATACTGCACTAGCAGTCGGAAAAAATATTGATTACATTTTGGTAAAAACCTTCAATCCGTTTACGCATAAGCCGCAGCATGTTATTCTTGCAAAAGAGCTTGCCGGAAAGTATTTCAGCGAAAAGAACAAGGATTTGAAATTCGAAGATTACAAGCCCGGTGATAAAGCAATTCCTTTCCAGATCGATGCTGAGTTCAAAGGTTCGGATCTGGCCGGTGTTCGTTATGAGCAGCTTCTTCCATTCACACAGCCAACCGACGGTGAAGCCTTCCGCGTGATCCTCGGCGATTTCGTTACCACTGAAGACGGAACCGGGATCGTTCACATTGCGCCGAGCTTCGGTGCGGACGATTTTCGTGTTGCAAAACAAAACGGGATCGGTTCGCTGACATTGGTCGATAAACGCGGAAAGTTCCTCGAAGTAGTGAAGGATGGAATTTTCCTTTACGGAGAAGAGTATGTGAAAGAAGCTTATCTCAGCGAGGAAGAAAAAGCGCATGAGTACCAGTTCCAGAAAAAGATCCTGGAGGATAACGGAAAGATCAAGGACCTGAAAGCTTACCTCAGCGTGGACGAACGCATCGTTCTTAAGCTGCAGGAAGAAGGAAAGCTCTTCAAAAAAGAAACGTATGAGCATAGTTATCCTCATTGCTGGAGGACAGATAAGCCGGTGCTTTATTATCCGCTGGACTCCTGGTTCATCAAAACAACCGCTTACAAAGATCGCCTGATCGAGCTCAATAAAACCATCAACTGGAAGCCGGAATCGACCGGAACAGGAAGATTCGGGAACTGGCTGGAGAACCTGAACGATTGGAACCTTTCGCGCTCCCGCTTCTGGGGAATTCCGATTCCGATCTGGACGAGCGAAGATAAAACCGAGCAGATCTGCATTCAGTCGGTAGAGCAGCTGAAAAAGGAAATTGAAAATGCCCTTGCAAAAGGTGCAATGAAAGAAAATCCCCTGGCGAAATTCCATGCCGGTGATATGAGTGATGCGAATTACAACACGTTCGATCTTCACAAGCCTTACGCAGATAATATAATTCTTGAAAAGAACGGAAAGAAGCTCTTCCGTGAACCTGATCTTATCGACGTTTGGTTCGATTCGGGAGCAATGCCTTATGCACAATTGCATTACCCGTTTGAGAACAAAGAGCTGATCGATCAGAAAAAATACTATCCTGCGGATTTTATTGCGGAAGGTGTTGATCAGACACGCGGCTGGTTCTTTACGCTGCACGCGATCGCAACCATGTGCTTTGATTCGGTTGCATTTAAAAACGTTGTCTCCAACGGACTTGTGCTGGATAAGAACGGTCAGAAAATGAGCAAGCGCCTGGGGAACGCAGTGGATCCTTTTGCAACAATCGAGAAATACGGTCCGGATGCTACCCGCTGGTACATGATCACCAATGCAGCACCCTGGGACAATTTGAAATTCGATATTGACGGAATTGCGGAGGTACAGAGAAAATTCTTTGGAACGCTTCACAATACCTATTCATTTTTTGCGCTGTACGCGAATGTGGATGGATTCAGCTATAAAGAGGAAAATATTCCGGTGAATGAACGTCCGGAGATCGACCGCTGGATCCTGTCCGAATTGAATACGCTTATAAAAAATGTGAACGAAGCCTATGCTGAATATGAACCGCATCGCGCGGGTCGCTTCATTGAAACATTCCTGGATGAGCACCTGAGTAACTGGTATGTCCGTCTTTGCAGAAGGCGTTTCTGGAAAGGAGAATATACTGCAGATAAGATGGCAGCGTATCAAACACTGTATACCTGTCTCGAAACAATTGCAATGATCGCGGCGCCGATTGCTCCGTTCTATATGGATCGTCTGTTCAATGACCTCAATGCAATCACCAAACGCGTGAATGCGGCTTCTGTTCACCTGAGTAATTTCCCGGAGGCGGATAATTCGCTTATCGATAAATCACTTGAAGAAAGAATGGAGCTTGCGCAGAAGATCTCCTCTATGGTCCTTTCGATCCGTAAAAAGGAAAATATCCGTGTACGTCAGCCCCTCAATAAGATTCAGATCCCGGTTTTGGACGCCTCTTACCGGAATAAGATCGAAGCAGTGAAGGACCTGATCCTTTCTGAAGTGAATGTGAAGCAGCTGGAGCTGGTGGATGAGTCCCAAACCCAGATCGTGAAGAATATGAAGCTGAATTTCAAGACTTTAGGAAAGAAATGCGGCAAGCACATGAAAGCGGTTCAGGCTTTTGCTGCTGAAAACGCCCAGGCGATCATTTCGGGAATCGAGAAAGAAGGAAAATTCGAAATGAAATTTGATGGGGACAGCATTATTCTGGATCCGGAAGATGTTGAAATTATCCCGGTCGATATTCCGGGCTGGAAAGTGACCAACTCAGGACAACTGACTGTAGCACTGGATGTTACGATAACGGGAGTGCTCCGGGAAGAAGGCCTCGCACGGGAGCTGGTGAACCGGATCCAAAACCTCAGAAAAGACAGCAACCTCGACGTTACAGACCGCATAGATGTTAAGATCCAGCGAAATAATGCGATAAATTCCGCTATCAACAATAATTTAGACTATATTTGCGCGGAAATTTTGGCCTCATCTCTCGAATTGGTTGATAATGTGGAAGCTACAAAAGGCTCTGAAATAGAATTGGACGAAGAGATCAGAACCAGGATTACGATTACAAAACTACTTAACTAATACCTCGATCACATGGCTAAAAAAGCGCAAAAAGGTAAGGCAGCGAAAAAACCGGCAGCAAAGAAAACTGTAAAAAAGGCAGCACCTAAAAAGGCATCTAAGCCTGCTAAAAAAGCCGCACCTAAAAAAGCAGCAAAGAAAGCAGCTCCTAAAAAGGCTTCAAAACCAACGAAGAAAGTGGTAAAGAAGGCTGCAAAACCTGTAAAAAAAGCAGTAGCGAAAAAGCCGTTAAAAAAAGCCGCTCCTAAAAAAGCCGCTAAAAAGGTGGTTGCAAAAAAGGCAGCTAAGCCGGTAAAAAAGCCGGTTGCTAAAAAGGCGATAAAGCCAGCTCCGGCTGTGAAGCCAGCTGCTAAAAAGCCTGAAGCGAAGGCTCCTGCAAAACCGATCGCAGCCGTTGCAAAACCGGCGCCGGTTGCAAAAAAGGCCGAGCCAGTCGCAAAAAAGAAGAAATACGATTCTCTGATGGATGACGAGTATAGCTCGGATGAAGCGCCGATGGTAGTGGAATACAAAACACCATCGATCCGCAAGCCAATGGGCCCTGCTCCTAAACCGCATATCAATACCGATACACGCACCCGTTACTCGGATTCTGAGTTAAAGGAATTCAAAGAGCTTATCCTGAAGAAGCTTGCAGAAGCGCAGAAAGATTATGAGCTGCTGAAAAGTACTTTATCGCACAAGGATGACCACGGTACCGATGATACTTCTCCTACTTTCAAATTGCTGGAAGATGGATCCGATGTATTGTCAAAAGAAGAAACAGCTCATCTTGCAAGCCGCCAGGAGAAGTTCATTCAGAACCTCCAGAATGCACTGATCCGTATTGAGAATAAAACTTATGGCATCTGTCGTGCAACCGGTAAGCTGATCTCCAAGGAACGTTTAAGAAGTGTTCCCCACGCAACACTCGCTATCGAAGCGAAGCTTGAGCAGAATACATAGTTTATAAAATACCTGATTTTCAGAAGAAAGCTGTTCCCTGTTGGAACGGCTTTTTTTATAGTCAGACTTATCCCGGCCGGAGGGAAGGGATCTTATTTCAGGCAGCAGTTTTTTGATGACTTGGCGAAGTTTGGTCACACTAAAAAACTTACCTTTGTAACCCAAATTATTCGTTTGTGAAGAAGCCCTTACTCATTGTTTTCCTCGTTCTGCTGATCGATCAGTTCATCAAGATCTACATCAAAACGCACTTTTTTCTTGGAGAAGAGATCCACATGGCCGGCGATTGGGCAATTATCCATTTTACCGAGAATAACGGAATGGCCTACGGAATGGAGTTCGGTGGTAATTTCGGAAAGCTCTTTTTGAGTGTCTTCCGCATCGTTGCCGTGGGTGGGATCGGTTATTACCTGTGGACGCTTACCAGAAAGAAGGAAGACGGACTTTATATTTTCTGTATTGCATTGATCTTCGCCGGCGCGATCGGAAATATCCTTGACAGTGCGTTCTATGGAATGATGTTCAGCGACAGCAATTATGAGGTGGCCCGCTTTATGCCTGAAGAAGGCGGATACGCTTCTTTCCTGCATGGGAAGGTCGTCGATATGTTCTATTTTCCGGTGATCACCGGTCATTACCCTTCCTGGTTTCCGGCTTTATCCAATACCAGTTTACCCGACTGGTTCCCGCGGTCCGGAGAGGATTTTGTTTTCTTCCGTCCCGTTTTCAACTTCGCCGATTTTTCCATCAGCGTTGGTGTCGCCATGATCATTCTTTACCAGCGTCGCTTTTTTGGAAAAAAGAAGACAACCGCTCAGGTTGAAGAAACGGAGAACAGTGAACCAACTCCGCCCCCTGCGGATACGGTCACCGGGTAGATCCTCATCCTGCATCGCTGTCACCCGATGGAGCGAAGTCGAAATGCACGATAATTTTCCACAAAGAAAGCTGGTTAGAACGTCACCCTGCATCGCCGTCGGTAAGCCTTTGGCGGCTAATGGACCGGAGTCGAGACATTGTGATAATCATTGCAAAAAGAAAACCCGGTTAGAACGTCACCCTGAGCGAAGTCGAAGGGTAGATCATTTGAGGTCGTGATGTGTCTCGTTTTTGCAGATTGATAACTCTTTAATTCGTGACCAATTCGCTTCGATCAAAGCCTGCTTTTTTGCTCTGCTCCATTCTTTTACCTTCTTTTCAAATGCAATTGCTGAGGTGGGATCAGGAAACGTTTCATAATACATCAGCTCCACCGGCCTCCGTTCGTAAGTGTACGATCTTTATGGTATCCGCAATGATGTTGTGTCAGCCGGACTTCAAGATTACTCGTAACGCCCGTGTAATATGATTTATCGGAACAAAGTAAAATATAAACAAACATGTTTGAAATTTTTCTTTTCATTTTTTTAACCGGCCGCCCTTCGACTCCGCTCCTCCGCTCGCTGAAGCTCAGCGAAGGCGATGCAGGGTGACTTATAATTGTAATGTGAGTTGTAAAAACAACCTCTTAATTTCTTAGTGTGCTGAGTGCCTTAGTGGTGAAATAAGTCATGAAGATTAAATCATCTTCTTTCCCATCAAATACTCCGCAATCTGGATCGCATTGGTAGCGGCACCTTTTCGCAAATTATCCGATACAACCCACATGTTCAGCGTTTTTTCCTGTGTCTCATCACGGCGAAGTCTTCCCACAAACACCTCATCCTTATCGTGTGCATCCATTGGCATCGGATATTTCAGGTTCTTCACATCATCTACCAAAATAACACCCGGCGCGTGATGCAGCAATGAACGAACTTCATTCATATCGAATTCCTTTTCAAACTCAACGTTCATGCTTTCGCTGTGTCCGCCCATCACCGGAATGCGAACGGTTGTTGCAGTTACCCGGATATTCTTATCGAGGATCTTCTTCGTTTCATTCACCATTTTCATCTCCTCTTTTGTATAATCGTTTTCGGTAAAAACATCGATATGAGGAATCACATTCAGATCGATCGGATAAGCATAAGCCATGTTCCCCTTCACACCTTTTCGTTCATTCATCAGCTGCTCAACCGCTTTCACCCCTGTTCCGGTTACCGATTGGTAAGTAGAAACAACAACACGCAGTACATTGTATTTTTTGTGAAGCGGTGCAAGTGCCACAACCATTTGTATAGTGGAACAGTTTGGATTTGCGATGATCTTATCTGCTGCTGTAAGTTCATCTGCATTGATCTCCGGTACAACCAGCTTTTTCGCGGGGTCCATTCTCCAGGCAGAAGAGTTATCGATCACCGTGATCCCCGCTTCCGCGAATTTCGGTGCCCATTCCAGCGAAGTGCTTCCGCCCGCCGAGAACAATGCCACATTCGGTTTCATGTCGATAGCCGTCTGCATCCCCACCACCTTGAACTTTTTACCCTTATAGGAAACTTCCTTCCCGATCGATTTTTCAGATGCGACAGGAATTAACTCCGTTACGGGGAAATTACGTTCTTCCAGTACCTGGATCATTTTGGTGCCTACCAGCCCGGTGGCTCCGACTACTGCTACTTTCATGTTGTGTTGTTGTTTATGTTAAATTATCGCTGTTGTCTATATAAATCCTCATATTTCATTTTTGGATAAGCGGAACGATCACGTTCCCTGCTAAATAAAAAAGGCCTCTCCATCCGGAAAGGCCCTTGTGCTATACAATATCATATAAAACACTACTGAACCTTTCCATTATGGAAACGTTTCTTGCCGTGCTTTTTATTTTTCATAGTTAAATTCACTGCTGCAAATCTATAACGTTTTTCCCAATTGCCAACCATCGGTCGATAAATATTTAAACGTTTCTTAACTCCTGCCTGTCGGGTTTTTGCTATTTTTACGGGAGATAGATGAAACGCATTCTCACCATACTTTTTTCCTTCTTTTCGCTGCTGGCGGGAGCCCAGGTCACTGATAATTTCAGCGACGGCGACTTTACCGCTTCGCCAGCCTGGAGCGGGGACGGGACGGAATTCATCATTAATGCCTCCCAGCAGCTGCAGCTCAATAATTCCGTTGCCGGAGCCAGCTACCTTTCTACAGCCAGCCCGGGCTCCTCGATCGATAACTTTCAGTGGAGCTTTTATATCAAGCAGAGCTTTGCGCCTTCCGGAAGCAACTACGGCAGGGTTTATCTTGTATCCGATCAGGCGAACCTGGAAGGATCGCTCAACGGTTATTACCTGCAATTCGGTGAAGCCGGAAGCCTGGATGCTGTTGAGCTCTTTCGCCAAACCGGCCTGGCCAGCACTTCGGTCTGCAGAGGCACGAACGGTGAAATTGCCGCTTCATTTGCTCTCGGAGTGAAAGTGACCCGCGACGCATCCGGGAACTGGAGCCTCTATGTGGATCCTGCCGGGGGAACAACGTATTCACTGGAAGCATCGGGAACTGATCTGACCTATTCCGCCAGCAGCTTTTTCGGTGTGGCATGTGTGTATACCGTCAGTTCTGCGACAAAATTCTATTTCGATGATTTTTATAACGGAGCCATCATTGTAGACACAACTCCTCCGTCAATTACTTCCTCAACCGTAATTTCTGTCACCCAGCTTGATGTTTTGTTCAGCGAGAATGTGGACCTAACCACCTCGCAGGTACTCACAAATTACAGCGCGGATAATGGTCTTGGAAATCCGACAGCCGCTGCACGCGACGCATCAAACCTCAGTCTCGTTCATCTCACCTGGGGAACAGCATTTACCGGAAGCCTGCTGAACACGCTTACCGTTACAAATGTGCAGGACCTTAGCGGAAATGCGATCACTTCCGCAACTACAACGTTCACCTACATCGCGCCTGTAACACCCGCATACAAAGACATTATCCTCAATGAGATCTTTGCAGATCCGAGCCCGGTGATCGGACTTCCGGGCTTTGAATTTGTGGAGCTTTATAACCGCAGCCCGAACACATACGACGTTAACGGATGGAAATTCTCCGACGGAACTACGACATCGACGATCGGGAGCTTCATCCTGGCTCCCGGCCAATACCTGATCCTGTGTCCGATCGCGGACACTGCCTCTTTCACACCTTATGGAAATACGAAAGGACTCAGCAGCTTTCCTTCGCTTAACAATACCGGCGATAACCTGAAGCTGCTGGATAATACGCTTGCCGCGATCGACTCCGTGGATTATTCAGACACCTGGTACCAGGATGCAGTCAAGAAAAATGGAGGCTGGACGCTCGAATTGATCAACCCGAATCTTTCCGCGTCCTGTCCTGCTGTCAGCAACTGGATCGCCTCCGTTGATCCATCGGGCGGAACCCCCGGAACTGTGAACAGCGTTTTTTCTTCAACACCCGATGTCACCTCTCCAACGATCGCAAGCGTTACCGTTGTGGATTCCACGCACCTCACCGTATGTTTCAGCGAAGCGCTCAATCCTTCCCAGATAGGGATCGCAGCAAATTATTCCATCAGCGCAGGGATCGGAATGCCGGTATCAGCAACTGCGAATGCGGCACTTACCTGCGTGGATCTTGTATTGTCCACCGCACTGAGCACATCCGCAACGTATACGCTATCGATCACTTCCACGGGCGATTGCTCCGGAAATCCGCTGACACCGGCAAGTACGAGCTTCTCATTCTATAATGTCCAGCCGTACGACATTGTGATCAATGAAATTATGGCCGATCCGGATCCGGTAGTAACAATATTGCCCGACTATGAATATGTCGAACTATATAACCGAACTGCATTTCCCGTCAACCTTAATAACTGGACCTTCGCTGCTGGTACAAATGTCAAGGTATTGCCTTCGCTGATCGTTCCGGCGGATAGCTTTATCGTGCTCACTTCTTTGTCCGGCCTTGCAGGAATGCCCTCAGGCATCAACGCTTATGCGCTGGCAAGCTTTCCTGCGCTGACCAATACCGGCCAGATACTTACATTGAGAAGTCCGCAGGGAAATGTGATCTCAACCGTTTCCTATACGGATGACTGGTACCAGGATGCCGCGAAAAAAGATGGTGGCTGGAGTCTTGAGCAGATCGATCCCGCCAATCCCTGTGCAGGAATGAGTAATTGGCATGCATCAAACAGTTCCAACGGAGGGACGCCGGGTTTCCGGAACTCTGTTTATGCAGCGAATCCTGATCACACTCCGCCGCAAGTAGTGCGTGTCAGCGTAGTTGCCAATGACACGATCCAGGTGTATTTTAATGAACCGCTCGATAGTGCTTCAATGCTAGCCGCAGCAATTTATACCATCGATAATGGAATTGGGAATCCCACGTTTGTCAACGTGATCGGGCCGGATTTTAAAAGTGTGAGACTGGCACTGGGAAGCAGTCTTGCGGTCGGAACGATTTATACGATCACTGTAAATAATGCAATTACAGATTGTGTTGGAAATGCTTTGGGGACGGATAATTCTGCAAAGTTCGCAATTCCTGAACAGGCGATGCCCGGCGACATTGTGATCAATGAGATCCTTTTTGATCCCAGAACACCGGGTGTTGATTTTGTGGAGATCTATAATCGCTCCGGCAAAGTGATCGATCTTAAAACGATGACGCTTTCACAATACGATACGGTCACAAATACGATCATTAGTCCCGAAACGATCTCAGCCGATGGATATCTCATTTTTCCCGGCGACTACATCGTGTTAAGCGAGAACGGAGCTGTTGTCAGAAGCCAGTACAGCACACCAAATCCAGAAGGTTTTATTGACATGGACAATCTGCCGTCGATGAATATCGATAAAGGAACGGTATGTCTTTCTACTTCGACTGATATCATTGACAATTTCAAATATTACGCAGATATGCAATTCGGATTATTGACCGACACAAAAGGCATTTCGCTTGAACGGATCGATTTTGATCGTCCGACGCAGGATCGCACGAACTGGCATTCTGCTGCGGAAGCGGTTGGTTTTGCGACGCCGGCGTATAAGAATTCGCAGTACAACGATGCAGGCGAAACCGAAAGCGCAATTGAAATAACCCCCGAGGTTTTTTCGCCGGATGAAGATGGGATGAATGATGTGGTGAACATTAATTATCATTTTGATACACCCGGCTTCACCGGAAACCTCACCATCTATGACAGCAAAGGGCGTGTTGTGAAGCTGCTTGTCAGGAATGAATTGCTGGGTATTAAAGGAACATTCTCCTGGGACGGGATCGATGATAACCGGGAAAAGGCCCGCATCGGTATTTACGTTATCTACTTCGAAGTATTTGATCTCAATGGAAATGTAAAGCGCTACAAAAAAACCTGTGTGCTTGGCGGAAAGCTTTAATCCATGAAGGTTAGCGCATCCACCCGCTGATCCGGGTTTTCTTTCAGTAATTCCTTCTCCATTCTGTAATCTGCCGGTAGCTTCCAGGCAAGGAAAAACGCGATCCCGGCTGCAGTGATCGTAATGAAAAGAAAGCCAATAAAAACAGCTTTTGAATCCGGATTAAAGTAAAAGATATTCCTTACGAATGATATCGCCATAAATCCGCCGGTGATCAAATGTCCGTCCGGCCGGTATTTCAAGCAGAGATAGACGAGAAAGACACAGAGAGGAACTGCGGTAATTGGAAAAATTTCAAAGCCTGCGCCGATAAGGCTTCCGGCGTTGATAGAAAAGGTGCAGACGAGCAGAAATAGCAATAGGTAATTCAGCAAGCTGTATTTCTTTCGTTTCGCCGGTGTAACAATCTTACGGATATGATCTGCTATCTGATGGATCGGATGCTCGGTATGATAAGCGATCTCATTATATATTTCCTGGTGTGTTCTTCCCTTCAGGATTTCTTCTTCCGCCTTCTGTACTATATTTTTTGCCATCACCCGAGCACTTTAACACTATTTCAATTTAATACAAACGTTCTTCGGTTCCGTGAAAAAATCAAGCGCTTCAAATCCGCCTTCACGGCCCACACCCGAGCTCTTCACACCTCCGAAAGGTGTTCTCAGATCGCGAAGCAGCCAGCAATTGATCCAAACAATTCCAGCATG
Organism: Bacteroidia bacterium; assembly: GCA_045805205.1. Classification (GTDB taxonomy): domain Bacteria; phylum Bacteroidota; class Bacteroidia; order 2-12-FULL-35-15; family 2-12-FULL-35-15; genus 2-12-FULL-35-15. The sequence continues at coordinate 499,674 of JBJMLR010000011.1, forward strand.
TAAATTACTTGCAACACGATGCGCTTTTGTGAGATGCTCCGTCCACACGATGGAAGCAAGTCCGTATTGGGTTGCATTTGCATAACCAAGCACTTCTTCTTCGGTATCAAAAGGCATGATCGTTACTACCGGTCCGAAGATCTCTTCCATATTTGTCCTGCAATTATGCGGCAGCCCTTCGATGATCGTTGGGGCGATATAATATCCGCCGGCTAGTTCTCCATCCAATTTTACCTGGTGACCACCGGCAATCACTTTTCCGCCTTCCTGTTGTGCAAGCTCAATATACGAAAGCACTTTTTCCATGTGTGGCTTTGAAACAACGGCTCCCAGCTTAGTATCTTCTGCCGTCGGATCTCCGACCTTCAGTTTTTTAACTCGTTCCACGAACTCATTTTTGAATTTCTCATAAATCGGCCGTTCAATGAAAATGCGGGAACCGCAAAGACAGATCTGTCCCTGGTTTGCAAATGAGGATTGCAGAGTCATCCGGACTGCTTTTTCAAAATCGCAATCTGCGAAAATGATATTCGGGTTTTTTCCACCGAGTTCTAACGACAGTTTTTTGAACATCGGAGCAGCGACTTTGGCAATTTCGGCGCCTGTTTTTGTCCCGCCGGTAAAGGAGATCAGCGGGATCTTTGGGTGAGCGGTGATCGCGGCACCTACTTTATGTCCATATCCGTGAACGATATTCAAAACCCCTTTCGGTAATCCGGCTTCAATACATAATTCAGAAAGCAGGTAAGCGGTCATTGGAGTGATCTCCGAAGGCTTTGCCACCACACAATTTCCCGAAGCAATAGCCGGAGCGATCTTCCATGTAAATAAATAGAGCGGGAGGTTCCAGGGAGAAATGCAGCCCGCAACGCCAACAGGAGTGCGGAGTGTGTAGTTGATCGCCGTATCTTCCATTGCATGGCTTGCAGCTGCATAATGAAGAATGCCGGTTGCATAAAAATGAAAATTCGCGGCTGCACGGGGAATGTCGACTGCTTTTGCAAGAGAAACCGGCTTGCCGTTATCAGTTGATTCAGCAATGGAGAGACGGTCCAGGTTCTTTTCGATCAATGCTGAGATCTTCAACATGATGCGGGAGCGTTCGTCTTTTGGAGTATTGCTCCAACCCGGGAATGCCGCAGCAGCGGCTTTTACCGCAAGCTCAACATCCTCTGCGCCGGAATCCGGGATCAGCGAGTATACTTTCCCTGTTGCAGGGTTGTAGTTATCGATGTATTGTTTTCCAACCGGTTCGATGAGCTCACCGTTGATGTAGTTTTTTATCTTTTGCATGTTTCTTTACCACTAAGACACTGAGTCCACTTAGGTTCACTAAGTCCGGTGTTTTTTATATTCCACTGCTCTCGTGTTCTATTTCGATCAAATTTACAGAAAATAAAATAAAAAGAGGCCCTCCCGAGCCTCTTTCAGATACTTCTTAACCACGACAACGCTATGTCCACCGTTAGCCACGGCTTAGTGTTCTTAGTGCCTTAGTGGTGAATTTTTTCTTCGGATATACGATCTGCATTTTAGTTAATCAACCACGATCTTCTCACTCGTCGATTTTTTATCCTGGATCAGGTTCAGGAAATAAGTTCCTTTCTTACCCAGTGGGATCTCCTTGCTGTATTTGCTTCCATCTTTTTGAGTATCATAGAAGACCTGCTTACCGTTTTCATCAAGAACACTGATGTTCAGCGGCGATTTGCTGCCGGTTTCAATTTCAATTTTGGCAGTCGTATTCTTCACGTTGATATTGAGGTTCATGTGTTCCTTCTCTTCTTTCCCGTCAGTAACCCGGATCGTTTTTGTGATCACCTTCTTCTCTCCCTTATCCCCTTTATCACCCTTTTCCCCCTTATCCCTTTTATCACCCTTGTCATCCTTTTTTTTGATGATGATCTTTGTTTCACCTCCATGCTCATCGGTATTCACCTCGATATCCTGATCATCACCATCCCCGGTACTATAAGCATACGCCATTGCTTTTGCATCATCTGCATTTTCTCCCCTGATAACGATCTTCTTTACGATCTTTTTTGTTGAATCTCCGTCTGCGCTGATCGTAACATTGATGTCTTTCATCATTTTGTTGATCTCTTTTCCGTCCGGGCCATCACTTTCACTGATGGTGGTATCACCGTTAATGATCGTGATAGTTTTAGTTTTCATTTTCGAATCCTGTGCGCAGGAAACAATGCTGAGACTGAGCAACGCAGCCATTCCCAGGAAACCGGTAATGTAGTTTGTTTTCATTTCTTTTTGTTTTTTCCACTGAAGCTTAAGCATCGGCGGGTTAGGTGAATACTATTGAGATGATCGTCGGAGCATTTGTGTGACAAACATATGCCAGGCGGCAGCAACCCCGTGTTAAAGCCCTGTTAATCGCTGTTAAATAATGTTAAGGTACGGTCCGAAGGCTGCCGATCCCTTATTTTTGCTGGTATATGAACCAGAGGAATGTCCGCAGCATCACCATTATCGCCAGTCTGGCAATGATCGGATTGATCATCAGCCAGGTATACTGGGTGAAGAATGCTGTGGCATTAAGTGAAGAACGTTTCGAGCAGAGCGTTAATGAAGCGCTGAATAATGTGGTGAAGCGCATGGAAAAACATCAGGCTGCTGTTAAGGTCACCCGGAAGTTCAATTTCCGGAAACAGGGAATGCGGTTCTTCGGACCATCAAAAACAACAGCCAGCCTCATCAAGGATACGATCTGTGACGATAAGCAATGCTACAACCTTAAGAAGAATAATGTCAACGTTAAGATCATCGAGGATTTTGCTTCCGATTCAAACGGTGTGATCACCCGGCGTACCCGGCAGAAAGATTATTCCAGCGATACGATGTCGACCGCATTGGAGCAAAAGATCGGACACGACGGGCCGACATTCTTTCAGCAGCTGGAAAACGGGCAGGACTGGCTTTCCAACAAAAGTGACATGATGAATGATATTTTCGATGAGCTGGTAAGCATTAATGTCTACAATGGATACGATGGTAGCGTTGATACTGTTCTGCTGGACTCGATTTTGAATGCAGAGCTGCTTGAGAAAGGCGTTTCGACACGATATATATTTGGTGTCACGAGGTCAAAATATGTGCCCGTGGATTCTGTAAATGTATCAGAGCGGGGAAAGGATATTTATAATTCTCCTTACAAGATCAACCTTTCACCGGATAACATTTTTATTAAGCCTCAGTATCTTTCCGTGTATTTCCCTAACCAGAGACGTTATCTGCTCAGCTCCATGTGGGGACAGCTGGTGATCTCGCTGGTCTTTTTACTGGCCCTGATCTTTTCTTTCTATTATACGATCTCTACCATCTTCAGGCAAAAAAAATTATCGGAGATTAAGAATGATTTTATCAGCAACATGACGCACGAATTTAAAACTCCGATATCGACGATCTCGCTGGCTGTCGAAGTCTTAAACGACAAATCGGTGGAAAAGTCTCCCGATCGTGTTACCAACTATGTAAAAATGATCGGTGACGAGAACAAGCGCCTCAGCTTGCTGGTGGAGAATATTCTTCAGACGGCAATCCTCGATAAGGGCCAGTTCAAGCTGAAGATCCAAAGTATCGATATTCACAACCTGCTGGAACAAACGTTTACAAATATCAAATTGCAGGTGGAGAACAAAGAAGGTCAGATCACCGCAGAACTCAATGCCGAGCAGCCCGTTGTTAATGCGGATCGGGTACATGTGACCAATATCTTGTTCAACCTGATCGACAATGCGCTGAAATACTCCAACGAAAGACCGGAGATAAAAGTGACAACGGAGAATGATGAAAAAGGAGTTTATATTTCTGTTCAGGATAACGGGATCGGGATCAGCAAGGAGAATCAAAAGCGTATTTTTGATACGATGTATCGTGTGCCTACTGGCAACATCCATAACGTAAAAGGATTTGGATTGGGATTGAGTTATGTGAAGGCCGTAGTGGAGAAACACGGAGGATCGGTAAAAGTAGAAAGCGAGCCGGGAAAAGGAAGTATGTTTACGATCTTCTTACCTTTTGAACCAATAGTTGAAAATAAAAAATAAAATCATTATTTTGGTAATATGGAAAAGACAAAAATCCTGCTGGTAGAAGATGATCCCAACCTGGGAAGCCTTCTGAGAGAGTACCTCGAAGCGAAAGGGTATTCGACCGTTCTTGCAACGAACGGAAAAGAAGGCTATGATGCGTATTCGAAAGACAAGTACGCGCTTTGCATTCTTGATGTGATGATGCCGGTGAAGGACGGTTTTACACTTGCAAAAGAGATCCGTGCGATCGATGCCGCCATCCCGATCGTTTTCCTCACCGCGAAATCAATGAAGGAAGACGCCATCGAGGGCTTTTCAGCAGGTGCCGACGATTATATTACAAAACCCTTCAGCATGGAAGAGCTGCTGCTGCGGATCAAAGCTATTTTGAGAAGAACGGAAAACAAAGGAGTAAAGAATTCGGATCAGACGGAATTCAAGGTCGGCAAATACAAATTTGATTATACGCATCAGATCCTCGATCTTAAAGGAGTGCAGCATAAGCTTACGACCAAGGAAGCGGAATTGCTGAAGCTGTTGTGTTTGCATGCGAATGAAGTGCTCGACCGCAATTTTGCGCTGAAATCGATCTGGAACGATGATAACTATTTCAACGGTCGAAGCATGGATGTTTACATCGCGAAGCTGAGGAAATATTTAAAGGAAGATCCCGGTGTTGAGCTGATCAACGTTCACGGGAAGGGGTTTAAATTGCTGACAGGCAAATGACCAGGATGTAATATTTGGTATCTGATAGGTAATATTCCGGAGCATCTGAATATTACCTGTTAAATATTACTTAAAATACGTATCCTCCAGCTTCTTATCGCTCACCACAATCACCATGTTGTCTTTCAGCTTGTAAACGTAATAGTAGCTATTGTCTTTGCTGAATTTCGTCACCTCTGTTTCCTTGTTATCGAACTTTTTGGTTTTAAAAGAAGTCTGATTATTGAAAAAGGACACCATCTGGTTGTATACTTCTGTGAAATTTTTCGACCAGTCGTTTTTCGGACCGTTGATAAAGTACACTTCCATTATTTTTTGCTTATCGGTGATCAGCGATAAAACCTTGATCTCCCCGTTGGCCGTATTCTGTTCATTGGAATAAGAGCTGGCACCTTTCAACAGGGCATTTTGCGGATTTTCTACTGAATTCTCCACTTTAAAAAAGTGCTTTTTGAAAAGCTCGTTTTCAAATGCCGTCCGGTTGTAGCTCATGGAATTTTTAATGAATCCCAGCGACATGAGCTGTGCTGAAGCAGAGATTGAAATAATGCTGAAGGCGATGAACAAGATCTTTTTCATACTATTTATTTTGTAGTTAAGGGGTTCATTAATTTATTGTACTATTAATTTTCCCTGCTGTATTTTATTATTATTATCTATAATACTGTAAAAATAAATTCCTTTGGCTTTTCCGGAAATGTCAACCGTGCAGGAGTTGTTTTGTGTTCTCGTTGTGCTGATCACTCTGCCTGTGATATCCATGATCTCGATACTGCAATCATTTTGAATATTGCTGAAAACAAAATGTCCGTTACCCGGATTTGGAGAAACGCTGATCTTTTCCGGCTGTGAGTAATTATCAATTCCTGTTGCGCTCACATAAAAATTCCAGGGCAATGAATATCCGCTGATATGTCCGCCGTTATTTGTATTGACGCGCCAGAAATATTTTCCGGGCGTCATCGCATTTACGGTATACTGGTTGGTCCCCACGTCCACCGACCGGTAGGTCGTTGCAAAAGTAGAATCCTGGCTCACCTGCACATGATAGATGATTCCATCGGGTACGGCGTTCCATTTCAGAACACGTGCAGTTGCAGCGCTTACCGACCCTGTCGCAGGAAGTGTATGTACAGGAGCATTCGGAATGGAGTCGTTGGATCCGATGTAAGTGATGAACATTTCGATCTTATCGAAAGGATCATCTGCGGTGTCACGCGGAGCGCTCACGATCGTATCCACGTAATTCATTCCTGCAACCACTCTTCCATAAATGGAATAATTTCCATCCAGCCAGGGCGCAGCAGCAACACAAATAAAAAATTGTGAATTAGCACTGTTGGGGTCTGTATCACGTGCCGCCGACAAAATTCCCCGCTTGTGTTTGGCTGCGGTGAACTCCGCTGGTACGGTCGGCTGTGAGGGATCGCCATACCCCCAGGTGGAACGCGGACCGTGCCGGGAATTAGGATCTCCGCCCTGGATCATAAATCCGGGGATCACGCGGTGAAAAGCAGTGGTATCATAAAAGGAGTAGCTTACCAGGCTGTCAAAATTACTGGTTGCCAACGGCGCGATGGCCGGAAAAAGCTCTACATTGATAATACCTAACGTATCACCCAGTCGTTTGGTCAGGATCTGGTATTGCGGTTTGCCGGTGAAAGCCCGGGACTGGGAGAACGCCGCGGAGGAAAATGCAAATAATAATAAGATGAGGAAATGTCTTTTCATTTAGTAAATATAATTAAAGTGGCAGATTTATACAAGCGTCTCGCAGAGTAGAGACGGATTGTCTTAAAAGATCGGATTGCATGATGTTGTCGGTTCGGGTAAAATGAAGAGGCGTTTTTTGATCTTTTTCACGAAAAATATCTTCCTGGTCTTCAAAATGGACTAAATTAGCCCCGGAAAAAAACAAAAACTCATGAAAAAAAATCTACTTTTTACATTCGCTGCAATCTGCCTCAGTCTTTGCGTGAAAGCACAGGTCCCTACGCTTAATCTCGAGGCGGAATACCGCTTTTCAACGAATGCAGATGACACAGGGCCAAACAACTACGATGGAATGAATGTGGGAGCAACGCTCACGGCGGACCGGTTCGGAAATATGAACGCTGCTTACGATTTTTCTTCTGCGGGCTATATCGACTGTAATGATGTGCTTGACGGCGTGCTGGCCGGATCCGGGAAGAAATTCACGATCTCCTTCTGGGTCAAGCCTGCCGGAACAAATGCAAATAATTTTGTGCTGTCAAAGCATGCGGATGCCGGTTGCGGGTTAAATGAAAGACAGTTCTTTATTCGTATCCTCAGCGATAAGGTGAATGTTGAGTATTATGGCGATAATGCCGGAACAATGGGACGATTTATATGCGGCACCACAACACTTACGAACACCTCACACTGGTACAATGTTGTCGTGACCTATGACGGAACGATCAATACAAATAATGGTCTCGATCGGGTTCGGATCTATGTTGACAATGTCGCGGAAACAACATCCTTGTCATGCAGAACACAGTCCGGAACATTTCCTTTTGACATTCCTGTCGGGCCTGCCCGGTTTGGAATTGGGAATTATCTTACCAGCGGAGGCAGCGCATGTCTGTCGTCCACCAGATACAACGGTATTATCGACGACATCAGAATTTACAGCCGCTTGCTGACCTCGTCTGAAATAACGCAATTATATGGTGAAACAACAGCCGGGATCGGCGATCATCCATCCGGTCTCATGCTTGATGTTTTTCCGAATCCTGCTTCGACCCAATTCACCGTGACCCTGAAGCCGCTGCATGAAAGTTCAGTGTTAGCGATAACGAATGTTCTGGGAGAAGAAATAGCCAGATATAAACTGAACCCGGATCAGAAGAGCGCTATCGTCGAGACGGATGATCTTAAAGACGGAGTTTATTTTGTATGCATTCTGTCTGACGGCAGAAAGCTCGCTTCAAAAAAAGTGATTGTTGTGAAATAAGAATCAAACAGAAAAATGAAAAGCCCCGGTAAGGGGCTTTTTTATTGCCACATCTTTTCCGGAAAGCTGGGGAATCCGGTTCCGCTCCGATTACGTTAATTTGTTTTTGCAATCTCAATGCTTTTTGTAAATTTGATTTCCTCCCATTGAATTTTATTGGTTTTATTGCGCTGCGCATGAAAGTTCTGCCCCAAGCTCATGCCATGTACTTAATTGTAAAAAATGAGTATGAAGACAATCAAGCTTATGCTGGCAGACGATCATTGCTTGTTCCGCAAGGGACTCCGCTTGCTGATCGAAGATTTTAAGAATGTCGAGATCATCGGCGAAGCACCGAACGGAAAAGTTCTCATCGAGCAGGTCGCTCAAAAAAAGCCGGACATCGTTTTGATGGACCTGAGCATGCCGGTAATGGATGGGGTAGCGGCAACCAGGTACCTGAAATCGCATTATCCTGATATCCGGATCATCGTGCTTACCATATACGAGGAAGAAAGAATGATCCTCGACCTTATCGGGCTGGGAGTAAATTCTTATCTTTTTAAGAACGCAGACCCCGACGAGCTGGAAAAGGCGATCGGCAGTGTAATGGAGACGGGGCTCTTCTTCAACGAATATGTTGCAAAAGTGCTCCACAAGGAGATCTCGTCAAAACATTCGAACCCAAAGGAAGTAAGCGCTCATTCCGGATTCTCCGAGCAGGAGTTGTATGTGCTGAAGCTGATCTGTGAAGAGCTGACGGTCCAGCAGATCTCTGAAAAAGTATTTCTGAGTCCGCGAACGGTCGAAGGATATCGCCGTCGGCTCCTTAAAAAAACGAATGCAAGGAATACAGCAGGCATCGTAAAATTTGCTATGAGAAACGGGCTCATCCATTGATCCGTAGAACTACGGTTCCGATTGCGTACAACTACGCAAAATCAACAGTAAGGTTGGTTCGAAGACAAGTTGAATTACTTTTACATCTCACACCCAGGTATTTTAATTCAATTTAATTATTAATTAAAAACCAAAAATCATGAAAAAATTATTGAGAAGTTTTGCTGTCGTGGTAGCAGTTATCGCGTCAGCAGCAGCATCGTATGCGCAGCCAACGAATCCAAAAGCATTGGAAGGCAGGGCGCGCGGTGCGGCAGAAGAATGTCTTCAGCCTTACCGCGGAAGCTTGTACGAGATCAGTGCAAGCACCGATGTGACAGGGATCTGTTTTGTTGAAGGCTTTACTTACCGTGTTTCTTTTTACGCCGGACCGAACTGTAATGGACCTGGACCATGTCCGGCTTTCCCAACCGTTCTGGTTGCCACAGTCGATTTCGGCTGCGAAGGCGAAATACTGAATGTAACTTGCCATTAAAGAATTTCAAACTATTAAGTCTAACTACAAAAAACTAAAAAGCTATGAAAACAGTAAAAGCACTTTTCTTATCGGGAGTATTTGCATTGTTGTTAACAACAGGAGCAAGAGCTGCGGAGCCAACCAGTGACGGACATTATGTGGGACAGGCGACAGCACAGCTGCATGATTGTCTCTCGGCTGCTCATTCATCCGGAGTGGATGTTCAGTCTTCCGTGAGCCATGATGCAGCATCCTGCACAACTACGGTTACATTTACCGGAACGCCTCATTGTCCCGGAAACCAGCCTTGTCCGTTCTTTGCGATCCTGATCGGGTCGGTAACATTTGATTGCGATGGGAACATCATCGCGTCTTCCTGTGCATCAGGTGGAACGATGTAAGCCTTGTGTAAAAAACAGTAAAAGGGAAGGAGCAATTCTTCCCTTTTTTTGTTTGATTTTTGACGGAAGAGTTGTATTGAAAATAAAAAGCCCTTAAAAGCATTGTGTTTTAAGGGGCTTTTGTTGTCCGACCCGAACTCCCTTCGACTTCTTTCAGGACAAGCTTCCCGCGAAAGTATTCAAATAAAAAAGCCTCTGATTTTCAGAGGCTTTTTTTCTTAAGTTGTCCGACCAGGGCTCGAACCTGGACTCTTCTGAACCAAAATCAGACGTGTTGCCAGTTACACCATCGGACAGTGTACGCCGTAGCTTTAGCGAAGGCGTGCTGTAATTTACCGGCTCCCGGGTCACCTCCGCGGAGGCTTCGGCGACCGAAGGGCTGCAAAAATAATAAATATATTCTGAAACCTGCAAATTAATGTAAAAATCGGGCCACCATGCCGGTAGATACCTTAACATTTTTTGGGTTGCAAAAGGCCCCGGCCTTCAGATTATTAATTATCTTCGCAAGCGTTTCAATTCAAAAAATATGAATAATACCTCTAATTATCAGCGTCTTAATAATATCATCGGCTGGCTCGTTTTCCTTGTCGCCGCTTTTACATACTTAAGCACGATCGAATCCACCGCCTCCTTCTGGGATTGCGGGGAATACATCGCCTGTGCCTATAAATTAGAGGTCGGACACCCTCCCGGTGCTCCATTGTTCCTTCTCATCGGACGCTTTTTCAGCCTTTTTGCATTCGGCGACACGTCAAAAGTAGGCGCCATGATCAACTCCATGTCCGCACTTTGCAGCGCCTTCACCATTCTTTTCCTTTTCTGGACCATTACCGCATTTGCAAGAAAGATCATCGATCGCGGACAGGAACTCAGCACCGGTGGCATGTATGCGATCTTCGGAGCAGGAGCTGTCGGTGCGCTTGCCTATACATTCAGTGATTCGTTCTGGTTCTCCGCTGTAGAAGGCGAAGTGTATGCGATGTCTTCTTTCTTCACTGCCATCGTATTCTGGGCCATCCTGAAATGGGAGCGGGAAGTAGATGATAATCCGCATGCTGACCGCTGGATCATTTTCATTGCATACATGGTTGGGCTTTCCATTGGTGTTCACCTCTTGAACTTACTTACGATCCCCGCCATCGTATTCATCTATTATTTCAAAAGAAACCAGAAAGTTACCCGGAACGGACTGATCCTTACCGGGATCATCGCTATCGTGATCCTCGGCGGGATCCAGGGAGGTGTAATTCCCCTTATCGTAAAGCTGGCTGCCAAATTTGAGCTGATCGCCGTGAATAACCTCGGAATGCCGTTCAATAGCGGCACTATCATCTACGGAATCCTTGTGGTTGCTGCCATTGTCTGGGGACTTCGCTTTACCGCAAAACGTGTAAAGCCGGTTATGAATACCATTATTCTTTGCTTCACAGTACTCCTGATCGGGTATTCCACCTTTATTATTCTCGTGATCCGCTCCCAGGCTAATCCGCCGATGGATGAAAATAATCCTGAAAATGCCGTTAATTTATTGTCGTACCTCAACCGCGAGCAGTACGGAACCTGGCCGATCCTTTACGGACAGTATTTCTCCGCTCCGGTGATCAGCTATGAAGATGGTAACCCCGTTTACATTCAGGACAGCAAAACGGGAAAATACATCGTCAGCGACCCGAGAAAAGATGCGATCCGTGTATATGATCCTGATTTCTGCACAGTGTTCCCGCGTATGTGGAGCGATCAGTCGCAGCACATAGCCGGTTACCACAAGTGGACAAATCCGCGGAACTACCGGCATAAGAATATCAGGGATCCTCAGACCAGGGAAACCGTCTCCGCCGAGATTCCGACATTCGGCGAGAACCTGAAGTTCTTTTTCGTTTACCAGATCGGGCAGATGTACTCCCGCTATTTCCTCTGGAATTTTGTCGGAAGGCAAAACGACATCCAGGGTCATGGAAATGCTACTGATGGCAACTGGATGAGCGGTATCGGTCTGCCGCTGCTTGATAATCCACGCATCGGGAAACAAGAGCATATGCCGGATATGGGCGATAATAACAAAGCAAGGAACACGCTTTACGGACTGCCTCTGTTGCTTGGCCTCATCGGATTGTATTATCATATCCGGAAAAGTAAGCGGGATGCCGCAGTTGTCGGTTTGTTATTCTTCTTCACCGGCGTTGCAATCGTGATCTACCTGAACCAGAAACCATTTGAGCCCCGCGAACGTGATTATGCTTATGCCGCTTCTTTTTATGCATTTGCGATCTGGATCGGACTGGGAGTGCTTTCAATTTATGAAGGCATTATCAAATACATGAATCAAACCACTGCTTCCATTGCTGCTACGGTTGCGTGTCTGCTAGCAGTGCCAACCATCATGGCAAAAGAAGAATGGGATGATCATGATCGTTCGGATCGTTACATTGCCCGCGATTTTGCAGCGAACTACCTGAACTCCTGTGCCCCGAATGCGATCCTCTTTACCAACGGTGATAATGATACTTTCCCGCTCTGGTATGCTCAGGAAGTGGAAGGCATCCGTACCGACGTTCGTGTCATCTGCCTCGAGCTCCTGAATACGGATTGGTATATTGACCAGATGGTACACAAAGCCTACGATTCGGATCCGGTTCCGTTCTCATTCACACAGTGGCAATACCGCCAGGGAACACGCGAAGCCGTGCTGTTCAGTAACTATAAGAACAAAAAAGTAGACGGATATATCGATGTGAAAGAGCTGATCGACTTTGTGAAGCACGACGATCTTGATCATAAAGTGCAGGTTTCGGAAAGCACCTGGTATAATTTCTTCCCGACAAAGAACATGCGTGTTACTGTCGACAGCGCAACGGTTGTGAATAATGGAACTGTTCCGAAGGAGCTTGCAGGGCGCGTTCTTAAGAACATCGACTGGTCGCCAACCGGTCAGTATATTCAGAAGAATGACCTGATGGTGATCGACCTGCTGGCACAGAACAACTGGAAGCGCCCGATCTATTTTGCTGCCACAGCGCCGCCGGAATCCTATCTCAACCTCGCACCGTACATGCAGCTGGAAGGATTTGCATACCGTCTCGTTCCTATCGAGCAGAACGAAAAGGAGGCAGCACAAGGCGAAACCCGTGTTGCAACCGACATCATGTACGATAATTTCATGAACAAGTTCAAGTTCGGTAACATGGACAAGCCTGGAATCTACCTGGATGATGTGTTCCTGAGGTCTTGTGCACTGAACGTCCGTCAGCGTGCCGGACAGCTTGCATCTGCTTTGGCTGATGAAGGTAAGAAAGATAAGGCGATCAAAGTGCTCGACAAAGCAATGGCTGTGACGCCGTTTGAAAATGTTCCGATCGATGCATCGCTTTATTCCATTGTGCTTGGCTACTACCAAGCCGGAGCTAACGACAAGGCAATTGCATTGTCAAAAAAGCTGTTCGATAACTTCGAAGGAAATGTGAACTACTATTATTCACTCGATCGTTCGGATCTTGCATCATACGGACCGGAAATGAAACAGGCGCAAAGCATCATGGAACAGCTGATCTCATTTGCGAATTATTTCAAGCAGCCGGCATTGAGCAAAGAGTTCGAGACAAGATATACGACCTTGTTGACTAAATATCATTTAAAACCTCGCAGAGGAGGAGAATAATTCAAAAGCCCCGTATCAATCATGCGGGGCTTTTTTATGACCTGAGCCTTGTATATTGTTCGTCCGACATATCTTCTGAGACAGATCTATCCCGGTGCATTGTGGCGCATGCCCGCCGGTGAAAAAAAGATCTACCTGACGTTCGATGATGGCCCCGTTCCGGAGATCACTCCCGGTGTCCTGGATGTTCTGAAAGCCGAAAATGTAAAAGCGACTTTTTTCTGCGTTGGCGAAAATGTAGAAAAACATACAGAGATCTATCATCGCCTTATTTCTGAAGGACATGCTGTTGGAAATCATACCTACAACCACCTGAACGGGTGGAAAACCCACGGGCACCAGTACGTACGCAACGTGTTGAAATGCGCCGGGCTGGTTGATTCAAAGTTGTTCCGCCCGCCCTACGGAAGAGCTAAAAAATCGCAGATGGCGGTGCTTTCTTCTCAGTACAAGATCGTGATGTGGGATGTGCTCACCTACGATTATGACAAAAATACCACGCCGGAGCAATGTCTGAAAAATGCGAATGAGCATGTGCGCAACGGCTCCGTGATTGTTTTTCACGACAGCCTGAAAGCCCGTCGGAACATGGAGTACGCGCTGCCGCGATTTATTTCTTTCGCCAGGGAGAAAGGATTTGAATTCGGGCTGCTGGAATAAAAAATTGTTGAGCAGTTAAAAGTCGGCTGAAGAATTTTTTTCAATGTATCGGATAGCTTCTTCCTGCGTTTTCACCGCAAAATCCCTGTACCGGTCATGCACATCGATGATCTCTTCCAGTGCATCTTTTACCAGCTCCCGGTTCTTCCACGTTCTCAGCTCTTTTACAACGGTTTCCAAACATCCTTTTTTGTAGGCGATCTGTCCGAGAACATGAATGAGTGTACTCCGGACCCGTTCTGTTTTGTCATCCTGGAGCTCTTTCAGCAAGGGTAAAATATCCTCCGGATGTGTCCGTCCGCGAAGCTCTATCCCATGACATATTTCACGGCGGATCTCTTTATCTTCATGATGAAGAAAGCGTTTCGCGAAAGCGAGCACCGGCTTTGGATTCTTTTCTCCCATTTTTTTGATCGATCCGATCACGGCATTACGAACAGAATGATGTTCATCAAAAAGTCCGGCCTCCATAAGCGGCTCAATAATATCGAAACAGTATTTTCCAATCTCTCCCCCGGCGTTGACAGCCGTTTGCCTTACCTTTTCATCCCCGTGAATGGAAAGCTTTCGCAGAACAGCAAGCAGCTCCTTTTCTGATTCCGGGTTCGAAATGTATATTTTGCCGATCGCGAGGTACGCATTCTTTCGGATGTACGTGTCCTCATCTGAAAAGTAAAGTAAAAGCGATGTTGTATTTCCGGAACGGATCCCGCTCAGGATCTCCCGGTGGATTCGCAATGCCAGTGCGGTTCTTTCTTCCTTTGGTAAATCATAAAATGCCATTATCTTCGTATGAGTATTCAAAGATAGAGATTATGCAAAGAAGAATTGTTGTATTCGGCCTGTTGCTGATGACGGTGAATGGGTTCTGTCAGATTGATCTGAAAGGATCGTTGAACCGTGTGAAACAGGATGCGCTGCAAAAAGCAAAGGAGGCCGGTGAGAACAAAATGGATGAATCCCGCAAGGAATTTGACGAATCCAATTTCAACTACGCAATTTCTTTTAGTGATAATGCCGGACTGTTTGAAACGAAGGAGAAATCGGACCGCCTGAAGAACACCATGATCGAAGGATACAAGATCGGCTCGAATAAGGAGGAATCGGATCTGACCGTCGATCGGGCAAAGAATTTCAATAACTCCGGTGAGGTAGCCTTTGCGGCGAATAAGTTTCGGTCCGCAGAGTTTTCTTTTAAGCAGGCCCTGTTCATCTACGAAAAGAACGGAGAACAGGCCTCTGCGGATTATGCGCTCGCGGAAAGCAACCTGGCTTTGCTTTATCAGACGACCGGCCGCTATACAAAAGCCGAAAAGTACACCGATCTGGCAACCGAATTGCGGAGAAGCATTGATGAGCGATCAGCTGCATTTGCGGCCTCTGAAAATAACAAAGCGGTGCTGCTCAAAGACGAAGGCAGATACAATGAAGCGGAGGAGCTGATCAATAAAGCAATTGACGACAATGTTGCAGCGCTTGGAAAAAGTTCGGTGCCCTATGCAATTGCGCTGAATAATAAAGCAATGCTTTTGCAATTGCTTGGCAGAAACGCGGATGCTGAACAGCTGATGAATGAAGCGCTTGCGGTCACGAAAGAGAAGTTGAAAGAGAGCTCCGGCAACTATATCCGTTTAACGATCAATCTCGCTTTGCTTTACCAGGACATGGGAAAGTTCAGCGAAGCAGAAGCGATCTACCTGAATGCACTGAAGCTGAAAGAAAAGAAGCTGGGAAAGAATCATCCGGATTACGCCTATCTCAAGCGCGGACTTGCCTCACTCTACCTGCAAATGGGAAAGAACACCGAGGTAGAAGCCTTGCTGAAAGAAGCGGCGGAGATCTATCGCAAGAAACTGGGTGAAAAGCATCCTGCCACAGTCGCAGCAAATGCGGATCTCGGGAATTTCTACCGGATTAACGGCAGGCTTGCAGAAGCAGAACCATTATTGACCAACGCCGAAAAAATGCGCCTGGAGCTTCTCGGCGATTCGCATCCCGATTATATCCGCTCGCTTGAAGACCTGGCTCTGTTGCAGTGGCAGCAAGGGAAGATAAATGATGCCAGCCTCAATTATACGAAAGTAATGGACCAGACAATGAAGTATATCGACACGTACTTCGCGCCAATGAGTGAAAGTGAAAAGGCAAAATTCTGGGATAAGCTTTTTCCCCGTCTTCAGCGGTTTAACTCCTTTGCAGCGGAAGCATCTGCTTCCCGGCCGGAGCTGGTAAAACAGATGTTCGATTACCAGCTGAAGACAAAAGCACTGCTCCTCAATGCAACGAACAAAGTGAAAAATGCGATCCTGAGCGGAAGCAATGAAGAGCTGAAAGCACGCTACAGCCAGTGGCTGGATCAGAAGGATCAGCTCGCGCGATTGTACACGCTTTCAAAAGACGAGCTGGCCGAAGAAAAGATCAACCTGGATTCGCTGGAAAGAGAAACAAATAACCTCGAAAAAGAACTGTCGTCCCTTTCCAACGCCTTTGCGGAAGAATACTCGAATTCTCCGGTCACCATTGATGCGATTGCGAAATCGCTCACAAATGACGAAGCCATTGTCGACATCATTCAGTTCAGCAAATTCAGCACGGTTTTTACGAAAGAGATTTACTATGCATCGATCCTGCTCACCAATTCAGGACAACCGGTTCTGCTGTTGAACAAGAACGGGGCAGCGCTGGAGTCGGACGATATAAAATATTACCGGGCAACTATCAAGAACCTGAAAAGTGATGAGCTGTCTTACGGAAAATTCTGGGCGGATATCGATAAAGCGCTCGGCACGAAGAAGACAGTTTACGTGTCATTGGACGGAGCATACAACCAGGTTAATCTCAACACGCTTAAGGATCCGTCCGGAAAATATGGCATCGACACCAGGAACATTGTCCCGGTGATGAATTCCCGCGATGTGATCGTATTGAAAAAGACAGCCGGGACAGCACAGCTGAAAACGGCAACACTTGTCGGATTTCCCAACTATGGCTCCGAAGATATCATTCCACCGCTGCCGGGGACAAAAAAGGAGATCGGCAACATCGATCCCATTTTGAAAAGCAACGGTTATAAAACAACCGTCTATGAAGGAAACGAGGCGACCGAAACAAATGTAAAAAAGGTACAAACGGGTGTGCTTCACATTGCGACGCACGGATTCTTCCTTGCAAACGCCAATGCAATTGAAGATGATAAAGTACTGGGGATCGAGATCTCAAAAGCGAAGAATAACCCGCTGCACCGCTCAGGAATACTGCTTGCGAATTGCGAGAAAGTATTTGACGGGACCAGCGATCTTACTGATAAAGACAATGGGATCCTGACCGCTTATGAAACAATGAATATGTCGCTCGACAACACACAGCTTGTTGTGCTCAGCGCCTGTGAAACCGGCCTGGGCGATATAAAAGCAGGAGAAGGTGTTTATGGATTGCAGCGTGCATTCCAGGTCGCAGGAGCAAAAGCCATCATCATGAGCTTATGGCAGGTGAGTGATGATGCAACCATGGAGCTGATGACAAGCTTCTACAAAAATTACATGGTTTCCGGGAATAAGCAGGATGCATTCGTTAAAGCGCAGAAACAGATCAAGCTCAAATACAAAGAGCCATTCTATTGGGGCGCATTTGTGCTGATCGGGAATTAATTCCTTCGCAGCGGGATGTAAGTCTTCCCGTTCTCGATCACAATATGCCCTTGCTCTTCCAGGCTTTTCACGATCTCATGAAAAAGTTCGTTGATCAGGGTGCTGTCTTTTTTCCAGAAATGAACCGTACAAGCCTTGATCGAATCGTCGATCCTTTCGATCTTGTGGAAGGCCATCCTGCCAAGGTAAAACACAACCAGCTCCGATTTAAGCTGCAGCCTTTCCGCATCAATTGAGGACCGCTGTTCTTTTTTGGCATCTTCCTTTTTCAGGCCGTCCACCCGCCGTACGGCCCATCCGGTTCCGCCCGTAATGGCGCCGCAGCTAAAGCGCATTCCGTGCTTTTTCTCGATGTAACGGACCAATGTGCTGGGACTTGCTTTTCGGTTCCAGTCCTTTTGCTCGATCAGCAGTGCTTCGCCTACTTTAAGATTGACGATTGAATTGAAAACATGCGAACTGCGTCCTTTTCCACGGATCGGGAGCTGTTCATATTCATCTGAACTTAGTTTTTTCATGGGGGAGCCACTTTTCTGTTGAAAACCAATTAAAAGTACTTTTTTTGTCAAAAATGTTCAATCATCCGGATTTAAACTTATAAACACTTCGTTTTTAATAAGATATCAAGGCTATTAAATCGTCTTTAAATATTGTTTAACATAGCAATACAGCCTGAAATCGTTAAAATTATGCGATTTCTGAGAAGATGAACCATTTTTAAGGGAAGCCCGCCGAAAGGATCTCCGGGGCTGTTTTCAGGAATGCTTTTTTTGAAAAAGCATCGCTACATAGGTTTCGGGCACCGCAAGCGACGAACGGCAATAGGTCAGCTTATCCTGAATGGAAAGGGGAAAATCCTGCACGACTTTAAAGTCAAAAGGAAGAAAAAATTCGGGGATCACACATACCAGGTGAACATCACCAGGAGCCCGCCGGATCAGCTCCTGCACGATCGCCCGTCCGATCCCTTGGCGGCGGTGCGGTGTAACAACACCGAGTGAACAAAGCTCAACACAATCGGAATGGTTCCGTAAACGGCCAAAGCCGATCAGCTCATTTTGGCGGAAGGCAGCGCTGAACTCCTCTTTTTTCAATAAACGGTCATCCAGTTCAAAATCCCGGATATAATTCCCGATCTGCTGGAACTCATGATCATTTGGAGCCCGTAGTTCCATGAAAGCAGTAAGCAGCTTAACAATTATTCAATTGAAAAGCTGCCTGCTGCAAATTATTTAGTGGTGATGTCCGTGTTCACCGTGAACGTGACCATGGGAGATTTCTTCAGCGGTCGCTTTGCGCACATCCAGAATCTCGCCCTTGAAATGAAGATCCGTTCCCGCAAGCGGATGATTGAAATCCATTTTTACATGTTCTGCAGTGATCTCCATCACTTTTCCATATAAACGGTTCCCGTCATTGTCAACCATTGGTAATGTTACTCCTGCTTTCACGTTCTCAGAATCAAATTTACCGTCTTCACCCTGGAAAGCTTCGCTTGGGATCATCACAACATGCTGTTCGTCACGTACACCGTATCCTCGTGAATGTTCGATAAAAAAATCAAATGAGTCACCCGCTTTTTTCCCGCGGAGATTAGATTCGAAATCTTCCAGCAGTCCTCCCGCACCAAAAAGGAATACAAATGGATGTTCTTTGCTGGTTTTTTCGATCTGTTCGCCCGTTTCTTTTGCTGTAAGATCATAATCCACAGAAACAACGGTGTTATTTTCAATTGTCATGTAAATGGTTTTTAAAATTTAGGCCGCAAAGATATACTTTTATAGCAATAAAACATTTTGCCAGCTGCTAAATAAGCCTAAAAATGAAGCGATTGCCATGTCCGGGGAACTTTTTAACTTTAGCACACTTAGTCACCTAATCACTTAGTCACCCAGTCACCTAATCACTTAGTCACCCAGTCACATAATCACTTAGTCACCCAGTCACCTAATCACTTAGTCACCCAGTCACCTAACCACCCAGTCACCTAATCACTCCAAATGAACTACCCGAACCTGATCAACAGCAAGCTCCCCAATGCAGGGACCACCATTTTTACGGTTATGAGCAAGCTCGCGGCGGATCATAATGCGATCAATCTTTCACAGGGCTTCCCTGATTTCAGCTGCAGCGAGGAAATGATCTCGCTTGTAAATAAATACATGAAGACCGGACATAACCAGTATGCTCCTATGGCCGGAATATTTGCGCTTCGTGAAATGCTGGCTCAGAAAACCGAAGACCTTTACGGCGCTAAATACGATCCCGAAACAGAAATTACTATTACAGCCGGCGCTACACAGGCCATTTATACAGCTATCTCGGCGATCATCCGGGAAGATGATGAAGTGATCATCTTTGAACCGGCATATGATTGTTACCAGCCGGCAATTGAAATGAACGGCGGCAAAACGATCTATATGCAGCTCCAGTCACCTGCTTATTCCATCGACTGGGAGAAGGTGAAAAAGATGATCAATCACCGTACAAAAATGATCATTATCAATACCCCGCATAATCCAACCGGGAGCGTAATGTCCGCCGGCGATATGAGCAGCCTGGAGAAGCTGGTGAAAGGAACGGATATTGTGATCATCAGTGATGAAGTATATGAGCACATTATTTTTGACGGACAAAAGCATCAGAGTGTTGCCCGTTTTCCGGGTCTCGCGGAACGAAGTTTTATTATTTCCTCCTTTGGGAAAACCTATCATACTACCGGCTGGAAGCTGGGCTATTGCGTGGCACCGAAAAACCTGATGGCGGAATTCCGGAAAGTACATCAGTTCCTGGTTTTTTCCTGCAATACACCCATTCAGATGGCCCTTTCGGAATTCCTGAAGCAAAAGGAAAATTACCTTGAGCTGGGAAATTTTTATCAGAAGAAACGCGATCATTTCATCAGCCTGATCAGGAATTCGAAATTTGAGTTTGTCAAATCGCCCGGGACCTATTTTCAGCTGCTGAGTTATAAAAATGTCAGTAAAGAAAAGGATACCGATTATGCGGTCCGCCTGACAAAAGAATCCGGACTGGCGTCTGTGCCCATTTCCGTATTCTATCATGAGCAGGAAGACAATCACATGCTGCGCTTCTGCTTCGCGAAGAAGGATGAAACACTTGAAAAAGCAGCGGAAATATTAAATAAGATCTGATTTCAGCGCGTCATTGAGACTGCGCGTCGCCATAGCTTTAGCGGTGGCACAGTGAGATATGAACGAAGCAGTCTTAATATGCAGATTGCCACGCTTCGCAAAAAGGATGAAAACTTGAAGAAGCAGCGGAAATTTAAATCGGATATAATATCAGCTTATTTTGGCGTCACCCCGCGCGGAGTCAAAGGGTGGCCGGTCTTGAACTAATTCAACAATGCAAAACCTCACCATCACCCTCATCCAGACCGATCTTCACTGGGAAGATAAAGTAAAGAACCTCGAAATGTTCGCGGCAAAGATCGCTTCCATCGCCGGTCATACCGATCTCATTGTGCTTCCTGAAATGTTCACCACGGGGTTCAGCATGCGCCCCGGGCTGTTTGCAGAAAAAATGGACGGCGCAACAGTCAGCTGGATGCGTTATCGCGCGCGAGAGAAGAGCTGCGTCATCACCGGGAGCTTCATTTGTGAAGAGAACGGGAATTATTTTAATCGCCTTGTCTGGATGCGCGCCGATGGCTCATATGAGACCTATGATAAACGCCATCTTTTCAGAATGGGAGAGGAAGATAAACATTATGGCGCGGGACAAAAGCGGCTGATCGTTGAGCTGAACGGCTGGAAAGTTTGTCCGCTGGTTTGTTACGACCTTCGTTTCCCGGTATGGAGCCGGAATCAAAAGCAAGATCCATATGACCTGCTCATATACATAGCGAACTGGCCGGAGCGTCGTGCGCATCCATGGAAATCATTGCTTGTGGCCAGAGCGATCGAAAACCAATGTTTTGTGGCGGGTTTGAACCGGATCGGAAACGACGGCAATTCAATTTATCACGCCGGAGATTCCGCCGTTCTTAATTTCAAAGGCGAATCCATCAGCGCAATAGAAACCGGAAAGGAATGTGCAGATACGTATATACTGAAGTATGATGAATTGATGGAATTCAGAAAAATATTTCCGGTAATGCTGGACGCAGATGATTTTGACGTCAAACTCTAGTGGCGTCATTGCGAGAAAGGCTTTGCCTGACGCGGCAATCTCGAAAACGGAATACTAGTCTGCCACTTTCCACTCCAGCTCCGCGTCCCAGTTTGAGCGAATGTTGATCGTCTCTGCATCAAAAACAACTTTTTCCGGCTGGATCTTCTGTAAATAATTTCCGCTGTCCCACTTCCCGTTATTGTTTCCGTCGTAAATGATCTTTAAGCGGTATTTTCCCGGAGGCAGATAATCATATTCAACCGCACCCGGTGCCCTTTCAATGCTTTCCCTGATCACTTTGCCGCTTTCATTCACGAGCTGTATGATATGTCTGAAATCATCAGTGAGATTTGGCAGCGACACTTTTACCGTTCCGTAGTATTTTTCTTCGCGTGTTTTAAAATTGACCTTGATCGAATCATTTGTCAACCCGAAGAAATCTTCAAATGTCCCCGGAGGAATAAAAAAATGATAATTTGTATTCTCTTTCCAATCGGTAAAAAGCATCGCGGTAGGCGCTTTTACATATTCGCCGGGATGCTCCGGATCTTCAGCAAGCATGGTTGTATCGATCGTACATAATTTCAACTCATCACCCGGCACGAACCAGGAAACAAATTCAGGTTCACCTGCCGCTGTTTTTACCGGTACAGTATCTGCTTTTAGTCCGGCGTGGATCCATTTATCCAGCCGAACAGGATGGTTGAACCGCAAGCCAAGCGTGCTTCCCAGGTCAAAGCTTTGGTTGCCGTCCGGGCTGCTGATCGCTTTTAATTTAAATGGATTCTTTTTTGATTTCTTCGCTTCATCGAGCGTAACGAGTTTGATACGCAGCGTATCCATTACTTTAGTGCCGTTTCTCAGTTCCAGGATCAGCGAATCTTTCTGGAAATTTTTAAACCAGTAAATGACGCTGTCTTTGTCTTTAGAATACTCAACGTACTCCTGAACCCCTTTGTCGGTATTGTTCAGCGGATTCAAATGCAAGCTGTCCGATCCCTGGTTCAGATAAAGTGAAACCTTCCCATACGTATCATGCACATATTTTTTCAGGAATGTTTTTTTCGCCGGCTCCCGGAACAGGTCTACCATGATCTCTTTTTTCTCTGTAACATCTACCGGCGCATTTAAGAAGCCGATCATCTCGCTTTCACCGTCATATTTATAATTCGAGTTCACATCTTTCACTGCAACCAGTCTGTACCTTCCGGCACGGAGATTTCTCAGGTTAAAAGAGCCGTCACTCAGTGTTTTTGCAAAATAATCGGGTTGTCCGGTGAACACAGTGCTATCGCTCATATCGCTGTACAGCATTACCACAACACCTTCCATGCTGCTGAGATCAAAGGCGTTTTCAACTCGTCCTTTCAGGCTCAGTGAATCGATGAAATTTCCCGTAGAAAAAATATAGCGGAAATCTTTCAGCGGGTTATTTTCATTCAGATCCTGGATCGCATTCCCGAAGTTGATACTGTATGTGGTGTTCGGTTTTAGCTCTTCGCTTTTATCCAGTGAAATGCTGAGTGTTTTGTTCTTTACGGAGATCTCGGGTGATTTTTTTAGCGGAGGAGAGATGATCAGCTGTGTATTCAGATCTTTCAGCTGGATGAATTCATTAAAGTCGATCAGGATGTTCTTTGAGTTGAAATTAAGCTGCGCACTGTCAGGATTGTACTTCAGCGGCTTCGGCGCGAACGTGTCTTTGGGACCGCCGCCCGGTGCTACGACTTGCGCGCACGCTGTGAGCAGGAGCGTCAGAATCGGCAAACAGGTATATGTGACAGTGAGTGTTCTAATGGTGCGCATTTTCCTTTGATCGTATCTGCATCCCGAACGTCACCCGGCGGAGTCAGGGGCGGCCGGTTGACGGACAGAATTAAGTATATATTTTTTCAATAATTTGCATCAGCTGCTCCAGGTATATCTTGTCGGTTTCATCAAATGCCCCCAGCTGATCGCTGTCTGCATCCAGCACAAGCATCACTTCACCGCGTTCATCAAACGCAGGAAGTACAATCTCTGAGCGTGATGCACTGCTGCAGGCGATGTGCCCCGGAAACTGATCCACGTCTTCAACAATAACGGTTTTTTTCTCTTTCCAGGCTGTTCCGCAAACCCCTTTCCCCAGGGCAATCCGGGTACAGGCAACGGGTCCCTGGAAAGGTCCGAGCACTAACTGCCCTTCTTTTACAAAATAAACACCCACCCAAAAAAAGTCCATCCCGAATTTCAATGCCGACATGATATTGGAAAGGTTTGCGATCCGGTCGTTTTCGCCTGCAATCAATGCCCTGATCTGCGGGAGAAGAGACTCATACTTTTCTTTTTTACTGGTTCCGGTTACGGAAAGCGATTCAGCCATGAATGCAAAGATAACGAATAGATGTGCTATTGTGCCAATGTATTCAGGTACTGATTTTTCCGCCTGTTATACGGATCAGTTTGCAGCGTATGCAATGGTGGCAATGCTGATCTTAACATCCGGGATCTTCTGCAGCGTTTGCGCGCAGGCTTCCAGTGTGGCGCCGGTAGTGATCACATCGTCCACCAGGAGTATGTGCTTGCCCGAGTGGCTTTCTCTGTTCGCCAGCTCAAATATGCTTTCGACATTCTGCCAGCGGTGGAACCTGGATTTTTTAGTTTGGGTTGCGGATTCCCGGATCCGGTAAAGCGTTTTGAAATCAGGCTCAGCAGCCATGCTTTCCGCCAGTCCGCTGGCAAAAGCTTCACTTTGATTATAACCCCGTTTTTTAACTTTTTTCGGGTGAAGCGGAACAGGAATAACTGTTTGGATCGTACAGAAGTCGCTGGATTTTTTAAGCTCCGGTCCATAAAGCTTTCCCAACACGTGCCCGATCTCTTTTTTTCCTTTGTACTTGAGCTGGTGGACAAGATGCTGGACCTTTCCGCCTTTATTGAAGCCATAGTAAGCACCGGCGGAATAAATATTTACCCTTCCCCAGAAAATTTTCGCTACAGGATTGTCGTTATACAAATGAAAATTTGTTTTTGGAAGGTGATAAACACACCAGGTGCAGATCGTGTCCTCGCGTTTGTAGAGACTGTTCCCGCAGGAAGCACATACTTCCGGAAATATCAGTGAAATAAAGTCGTTCAGCATCCTGTTTTGTTAGGAGGCGAAAGGTAAAAAGTATTATTTTTGTAAGAGTTATAATAAACGTTTAATATGGAAACCCAACAGGAAGAAAAAAAGTCGAATAAATCAATAGTGTGGATACTGATCCTTCTGCTGCTTGGCGGAAACGGAACATTCGGGTATCTGTGGTGGAAGGAAAAGAATCGTGCGAATACTGTGGTTGTTGAGAAAGAACAGGTAGTTGTGGAGCGCGACAATATCAAGAGCGATCTCCTGGAGCTTCAGCAGGAATATAATTCGCTGGAAACAAGTGATAAGGCGGTTCAGGCCGAACTGGATGATAAAAAAGCTCAGATCGCTGAATTGCTCGAGCAGGCGGAAAAGCATAAGGGCGATGCCTATGAGATCTCTAAATTAAGAAAGGAAACAGAAACGCTTCGTAAGATCATGAAGCATTTTGTGGTGCAGATCGATTCTTTGAATACGATGAATAAAACGCTCATCGTTGAGAAGGATAAGGTAAATGCCGACCTGAATGCTGAAAAGGATAAAACAACGCAGCTGACCAAAGACAAGGAGCAATTACAGGGAACCGTAAACCTCGGTTCTGTTCTGAAAGCTGAAAATCCAACTGCAAAAGGAGTAAAGTTCAAATCAGGCGGTAAAAAGGAAGTTGAAACTACAAAAGCTTCCCGTGTTGAGCGGATCAAGGTTTCTTTTGTTCTGGGCGAAAACAAGATCGCAAAGAAGGGCGTAAAACCGGTATATGTCCGTGTGACGACGCCTGACGGAAAAGAGCTGTGTAAATCGCAGGATGAAAGCAACATGGTAAAATTCAATGGCTCCAAAGGATATTATGCGGCAAAGGACGAGGTGAATTATAGTAATGATGATGTGGCAATGGACATCCTTTGCCCGAGCCCGAATGGATTCATTCCCGGAAAATATCTTGTAGACATTATCTGCGACGATGTGGTGGTTGGTCAGACCAGCATTACACTTAAGTAATCCGGTGCTTAAGAAAAGGAAAATTTGGCGAAGAGCCGCTAAGAATATTAGTAATTCAGAAGAAGCCCCGGTTCAAGGGGCTTTTTTATTAACTTTGTCTGAACAGAACAAGCTACTGAAATGAACCCGAATATCAACCCGGATGCAGAGAATCTGAGCCCCTCGGAAAAGGAGTTCGAAAAAGTATTGCGTCCGGCCGAATTTTCTGATTTCACCGGCCAGAAAGAAGTAGTTGAAAATCTGAAGATCTTCGTTAAAGCTGCCAAGCAGCGAAGCGAAGCCTTGGATCATGTTCTTCTGCACGGCCCTCCGGGCTTAGGTAAAACAACATTGGCCAATATTGTTGCGGCCGAGCTGGGAGTGAATATCAAGATTACTTCAGGTCCGGTCCTGGATAAGCCCGGCGATCTGGCAGGTTTGCTGACCAATCTGGAAGAGCACGATGTATTGTTTATTGATGAGATCCACCGGCTAAGTCCGATCGTTGAAGAATACCTGTATTCAGCGATGGAAGATTATAAGATCGATATTATGATCGACAGCGGTCCGAATGCACGCAGTGTCCAGATCAAACTGAACCCGTTTACGCTGATCGGTGCAACAACACGAAGCGGTTTGCTGACAGCACCTCTTCGTGCCCGCTTTGGGATCAATTCCCGCCTGAATTATTACGATTCCGCTTTGTTGAAAAAGATCATCACCCGTGCATCCGGTATTCTTAACGTGCCGATCAACGAGGACGCCGCTGCTGAGATCGCCAGAAGAAGCCGCGGAACACCGCGGATCGCGAATGCACTATTGCGCCGGATCCGAGACTTTGCACAAATCAAAGGCAACGGCTCCATTGACCTTGAAATTGCACACGTTGGACTTTCTGCACTTAACGTGGATAAGAACGGACTCGATGAAATGGATATCCGCATTCTTTCCGCGCTCATTGAAAAATTCAAGGGCGGGCCGGTTGGACTTACAACGATCTCAACTGCGGTCGGCGAAGAAGCAGGAACCATAGAAGAAGTGTATGAGCCCTTTCTGATCCAGGAGGGTTATCTTGTGCGCACACCGCGCGGCCGTGAAGCTACAGAGCAGGCATATCGTCATCTTGGAAAAATTCCGGGGTCCTCGAAAGGAAGCCTGTTCGAAGGAGGATTCTAATTTCCGTCGTTTCATGAAGAAGTTCTCTTGTATAATGCTGTTTTTTTTCGGCTTGATGCTTAATCGGGTCCAGGCCCAAAGAGATGAATATACTCTCCGCGATGTCAGCATGCATACGAAAAAGCTGACAAAAAAAGTTGCAGAGCTGAATAATCTCAATGAGGGGAACGGATTCGAATATCACATAGCAGATGCGATTACGGTTTTTTGCAGAGATGCAAAAATAAGAGAGTGCCTGGTACTCGTGAATCACCCCAATCCAACGGTTCGATACGTATCTTTCATTAAGCTATCCATCGAAAAGTACCCTTCGCTCGACAAGATCCTTGGAGAACATTCGAAGGATTCTGCACTGATACACTACAGCGAGTTTTGCCGCGGATATAGCATTTCTGTTTTCGAAATGATGACAAGAGCATGCGATGAAAACAAGGAGCTCAGCAAAGAGGAGCTCGAATATAAATACAGGATAAAAGAGCGTCCGCGTATTACGGCAGAAGACCATTTTAATTATGCGCTGGATATTATCGACGATATCCAGCAAATGGAGGATGATATGTCGCCCCTCTATAGGAAAGCGCTGAAAAAGGCCGGGCCGGAGTTGCTGAAAGCAATTGAGCTGGACAGTACAGTATCGGATTATTATCGCACGCTGGCTTATGTGAATGGAAGCGCCGGGAATTTTGACGAGGCAATAAAATATTACAACCTTGCCCTGAAAAGGGGAGCTTTTGTCTATCGGGATATTGCCTGGCTGAAAATGGATCAGAACAGACCGGCCGAAGCACTTGCTTATCTTGACCAGGGAATCCTTTTTGATTCACTTTGTGCTGCCTGTTATTCAGATCGCGCTGATGTAAGAAAGATACTGCATGACACAATCGGATTCTTCAGCGATTCGGTTATCGCAGATGATCTCACGCTTGGGATTGACGGGTTATTTAGCAGGGGAGCCAGCCGGGTTGACAGGGAAGTGCCGGGTGCCATTGATGATCTCAATAAAGCGATCTCAAAAAATGATACTGTAAATTGGTTGCATTATTATTACAGGGCGAAGGCAAAAAATCTGACCGGCGACTATAGCGGCGCATTAGCGGATTGCGATACCGTATTGAAATATGAAAAGCGATTCAATAATATCCGGCGGGTGATTGCAAAAGCAGATGCCGGCTTGGGTAAATATACTGATGCAATCGCCGTTTACAGCGCGGTAAAAGTGGATTATCCCGACGATAAGCTGATGGATGCTGATATCGGCGAAGTGTATTATCTGATGAAGGATTATGAGAAAGCCCTCGAATACTATGATTCTGCGCTGGAGCAGATAAAGAAAGAAGAACCCTCAAAAGCAAGATTTAAAAAAGATGATGATTGGTCATACATCCGTGGAGATATCTATCTTAAGCTTGGCAAGATGGAAGAGGCTTGCAGTAACTGGAATTATTCACAAAGTCCCGAAGCGAAAAAAGCACTAAAGCAATATTGTGAGAAGTGAACGCCTCATCAAAACATACAGCACTCGTAAAATCCGAAGCAAAGCGTCTTGGTTTCGATTATGTAGGTATCTCGAAAGCAGATTTCCTGGAAGAAGAAGCTCCGCGCCTGGAGAGCTGGCTCAATAATAAAATGCACGGTCAAATGAGCTATATGGAGAACTACTTCGATAAGCGCCTTGATCCAAGACTATTGGTCCCGGGAGCGAAGTCAGTTATTTCATTGCTGCTGAATTATTTTCCGTCGGAGGCACAGAAAGATCCGGAAGCTCCAAAGATCAGCAAATATGCCTATGGTAAAGATTATCACCTGGTCATTAAAGAAAAGCTGAATCACCTTCTCGGATATATCAAGGAGAACATCGGCGAAGTAGATGGAAGAGTATTCGTTGATTCCGCGCCAGTTTTGGATAAGGCCTGGGCAAAAAAAAGCGGCCTCGGCTGGATCGGAAAGAACAGCAATCTTATTAATAAAAATAATGGTTCCTTTTTTTTTATCGCGGAGCTTATCGTTGATCTTGAGCTGGAATATGATGGTGCCATTAAAGATTATTGCGGGACCTGTACCAAGTGCATCGATGCCTGCCCGACAGATGCCATCGTTGCGCCCTACGTAGTTGATGGAAGCAAATGCATCTCCTATTTTACCATCGAGCTGAAGGATCAGATCCCCAATGACGTCAAAGGAAAATTTGAGAGCTGGATGTTTGGCTGCGACATCTGTCAGGATGTTTGTCCATGGAACCGTTTCTCAAAACCGCATCACGAAAAGCATTTCATCGCAAACCAGGAGCTGCTCGGCATGAATAAAACGGATTGGGAAGAGATCACCGAAGAAACATTCCGCCGAGTATTTAAGAATTCCGCTGTCAAACGTACCAAATTCGCCGGACTGAAACGAAACCTGAATTTTATTAAACCCGTTTGATCACCTTTTGGGAATTTTAAAACCTACCTTTTTCCTCGGCTTTTTCTTTTGTTCGACTAGTTTATCCAAACGTAAGTAGAGCCATTCGATGTTCTTATTATTTCGATCCAGCTCTTTTTTAATTTTTTCCACTTCCAATCGCACATCCGCTGTATCAAGCATTGATTGGCGGATCTGCGTGAAGATCCTGACAACCTCAATATTCGTGCGGATTGCCCGTTCACTGTTTAAAATGCTGGCAAGCATTACAGCGCCGTGTTCGGTGAACACATACGGCAAACCCGCGGAAAACCTGAGGGTCTGGAGGTGGTCGCAATTTGCGACCACCTCCTCCTTCTCTTTTTCGGAAATCTGGAACATGAAATCAGATGGAAACCGTTTCAAATTTCTTTTCACCTGTTCATTCAAACGCTTTGTGCTGACGCCGTATAACTCGGCGAGGTCACGATCGATCATTACTTTTTTGCCTCTCAGCTGAAGGATCTTGTTAATAATGACTGCGTCATTAATCCTGGTGATCTTGTCTTTCTTTGCCATATTTTATAAGGGTTTTAGAGGTGGTCGCAAATTGCGACCACCTTTTTTTTCCAAAAATAGACAAGCGGAAAACCAGAAGCCGGTAGATAAACGTTTATAAACGTATAAATCGCAGAAGGCAAAAGGAGGTACTACCGGTGATGTACCGGAAATTCAAAAAGAATATAACAAGGAGGTTTAAGAAAACCTTTAGGATTTCACAACGCTTTTAAACACTTCGTTGATCACATCCTTGTATTGATGTCCGAATGTAGCAGCACACCAGATCATCAATAAGGTTTTTTCTTCAGGCTTCAGCCACTTCACAGCTTTCATCAGCTCTTTGCGGAAAAGTGCTTTATCAAAGCTCACTTTTTGCAAAATATTCTTACTTAATTCAAACATATTCATGTTGTATTAAGGGTTCATCAATAGGAGTAGAACGCAAAATAAAATTACCTCTTTTAAAACGAAAAGTCAAGGACAAAGTTACTTTTTTGAGGAGGTATTTGAGATGAAAAGACTGTTAAAAAATGGTAAAGATTTGGCTTATTTTTCGCCCCACCGAAAACTCTGCTGCTTCAGTCCCGCGAGATCGATTACCCGGTCTATCACAGTCGCTGCAAGTGATTCAAAATCGGTTGGCTTGCTGTAAAAGGAGGGGCTTGCCGGACAGATGACCCCACCGGCTTCGGTAACCGTTTTCATATTGTTTATGTGGATCAGGCTAAGTGGTGTATCCCTGGTAACAAGAATGAGTTTCCGTCGTTCTTTCAGCGCGACATCTGCGGCACGGGTGGTCAGGTCATTGGAAACCCCGCTGGCAATACGGGCAAGCGTTCCCATCGAGCAGGGACAAATGATCATTATGTCATATCTTGCTGAGCCGGAAGCAAAAGGCGCGTAGAAGTCTCCTTTGTTGTAGACAGGAAAAGGCAGGTTTTCATAATCGGAGTTTCCCAGCTCGAATTTCCAAACATCCCTTGCGTTGTCACTCATTACAATACCTACGGCCTCGATCTGCTCAGAAAGCGCCCGTAGCTTTTTCAGCAATACGTTTGCATAAATGGCCCCGCTGGCCCCGGTTATCGCTACTACGATCTTATGTTTATTGCCCGTCATCCAGTTTACCGAATTGATAAGTAGCAGTGAGGGCGAGTACCACGTTGATCTGTCCAGGATTGAACCAGAAACTGGCTCCGGATTGATAATCCCGGATAGGTAAAATCGAATTGCTGTAGCGCCATGTAAAACCGAGCTTTTTGAAAAGCTGATAATGCACACCTGCAATGCAGGCCAGCTCATATCTTTTGAACGGAGTGAGGCCGGGAAATTCTCCGTACGCATTTTCTTCCTTCGCGCTGATCAGAACCCCTCCACTGAGTCCGAGCTCAAATGTGAACTTTTTTTGCTTATAATTCAGCATGAACGGAACCTCCAGGTAATTCAGAGACATCCTGTAATAATTGTAGCTGCTGCCGGCTGCGGTAGAATCAATGCTGCTGTTCTGACTTCCTTTTTGGATAAAAAGCATCTCGAACTGTGCGTCCCATTTATCGCTGATTTTCGCAGTAAGCGTAGGGCCGAATGCCAATCCGAACTTATGGAATCCGCGGTATCCGTCACCTTCCACCTGACTGGTGCTGATGCCCAGACGCAATCCGCCTTTGAAGCGATTTTGCGCCTGCAGTGAGAATCCCAGGCAGATAATGATCAATAAGGAAAGGCATCTTTTCATTCCCCCAAAGTTAAACAAAAAACACCCTTCCGAATGTTTCCGGAAGGGTGTTTAACAAATGAGTTGGAAAACTAAATTGTCATTTTATTTTCTGCTCCTGAACCTGGATCACTTCCTTGGTTACATCGTTATAAATGAAAGCGATCACATAACACTGATTTTCATTGCATGCGGTAGTGCCAGAACCTGAGCCGGGATAAGCGGCAGGTAACGTGTAGCTATAAGATTTTGTCGAGATGTTCCCCGCAACGATAGATCCGGCTGTACCGACGTTCTCGCCCCAGGTGCCATTCAGGTTATCACGCAGTACGTGCTGATGTACATAAGGATTTGTATAAACGCCAAGTACCAGCTGATCCGCAATAATGGAATCCTGCATCATCATCACGACAAGATTATAGGGCCCCTGGCTAAGCGTATCATAAAGGAACACTGATTTTACCGTACAGTTAAGCACCCGTGTGGAGCTATTATAGCTGTTGATGATCTGGATGCCTGCTGTCGGTCTCTTTGCCAGCTCAGCAGCTACTTCAGCAGCCCAGCTGCCATAAGATTTAACATGGTTTGTGGTTGTTCCGTCATAGTCCTTCCGGTTTACCATTCCATTTGGGTTTCCTACTGAGGAGATCCCAAAATAAGTATCGTAAGCAGTTCCTGCGGTTGTCTGAAAGTTTTCGAGATATTGGGTTCCGCTGGAGTTAGGAGTTGCGAAAAAACCCGCATGAACACCCACCACAACAACGCTGTCGCCATAAGTTCCTTTGATAGCCGTTGCTGCAAGGGCTGCATTCGGACAAGCGGTACATTTGTGGCCGGTGTAATCCTCCAGGAATACACGGCGCACGCTATCAATAATGATTGTATCGCTGGTGCCGGTTCCTCCTCCTCCGCCTCCCACGGTTACCTCTTCCGGGTCTATCACATAATCGCAGGAAGAGATTACAAGTCCCAAGGCGGCTGTGATTATCAGTAATATTTTTGTAGTATTCATGAGATTCAGAATATTATTTTAGAAGCTGCTGGTGATGGAAAGTGTCAAGCCGTTGGATGCCGGAACATTTCTGCAAACGCCGCCCACACAGAAGATCCCTTCCCGCTGTTTGCCATAGCTCAGCACCATCCGCGTTGTTCCTTTGGTGAAGCCGATGTTTCCCATATAATAATGATAACGGTGCTCGACAATATCATTACCGTAATTGTAAAGGTCTCCAGCTGCCACAAACCAGCTTTCGTTAATGGTGTATTCTAAAAGAACATAGGCCCAATCCTGGTGATCGTCGTTGGTACTCATATTCTGTAATTCAACGCGGATCGCACTGGTAGGTTTCAGTTTGTAGGTGATATCTGCAACGGCAATATCCGTTGTAATGGTCGGTGATCCTGGTTTCTGGATAATGGATTTATTATAGATCTGGTGAGAATAGATCAGGGATCCTTTCCAGGTTTTGTTGATCTTTTTGGTGACCTCGGCATACAGATCGCGGAAATAAACCTCTTTTCCAAACCCGAAATAATTGGACTTATAGAAATAATGTCTCTTGTCATCACCCGCTTTGATCTGAGCTGTATCCAGGCCATTCGATCCTGAATAGTTGAGCGTGATCTCGGTTCCATAGGTGCCGCCTAATGGCGTTCCTTTCTTGATCTTATACTTGAGCTCCGAGGAGTACTCCATCTCACCTCTCGCCTGGGAAGCATAGGGGTAGAAAGCCAGGAGCTGATAGGTATGCTGTTTGGGAAGTGCCGGAATATAGTTGATCAGTAAGTTGGTAAGCTGTGCGTTTCTGTCTGAACGATAGCTCATGTTATCGATCCTCGAACCGGAAACTGAAAATGCAAATCCTTTTACCGCGTAGCTCATCTGCAGTAATGCAGCATCTCCGTATTTGTAATTGAAACCGTTGTCAAGCGAGGGATCATTGATCTTGTAAGCGTATTCACCGTTCATGCTGAAATTATTGCGTACAAGGCTGAACCGTCCCGCAGAGTTTCCTACGTTTTCCGGCAGCACAAGGGTCGGATCAGCGTCTGCCTGGTATTTGCTCACAAAGCTTCCGCCCAGTGTAACGATTGTCTTCTTATCCGCAAGTTTTTTAAATGCCTCATTCAATTGGATCTCGCCGTCGAATCCGCGGACAAGCCCGGAAGTAGTGAAGCCGGTTCTCTGTTTCCCGATCAGCCCTTTCAGATAAAGTCCTTTCACCGGTTCGTATTTGATGCGGAAACCATCCAATGCATTATCAAGACCGAGGTTCCGTTCTTCATAACAACGCAGTGTAAGCCCGCTTCCGAACTGTTCGTAGAAATTTCCGCCCGTTACTTCGAAATTGTCTGCACGGTAGGTAGCAAAGCGGTAGGGAATCCCGTTTCCTTTATAACCTGCAGGATAACCCTGCAGCGCATTAAGATAACTTTCGTAACGGATACCTGCTGTGAATTTCCCTTTGGTATAAATAAGGTTCATGAAGCCATTCATGAGCATTTTTTCAGGAACAGCGGCGGCGCCGATGGTAGAATCTGGGATATAATACTGGGCGTTGGCCTGGAAATTACCGTGGATCTCACCCAGGTTGAGATTATTCAGGTTCGGTAAGCTAACTTGTGCAGCAGAAAAGCTGCTATAGAGTACTGCAAATGAAAATGCAGCGGT
The DNA here is from genome assembly GCA_045805205.1 of Bacteroidia bacterium. GTDB lineage: Bacteria > Bacteroidota > Bacteroidia > 2-12-FULL-35-15 > 2-12-FULL-35-15 > 2-12-FULL-35-15. The sequence goes on from JBJMLR010000011.1 coordinate 533,850, forward strand.
TTTGATCAGTCTTAAGGTTATTCTTGTCACAATGAGAGTGTTTTGTGATTAATCAGTTACTTTTTCACCCTTCGCTACTTTCTTCAGCACTTCAAATATATGTTCTTCTCCTCCGTCAACGTAGCCGTTGTGCTGCCAAACGATCTCTCCTTTGCCATTCACGATGAATACATGAGGGATGTCGCCGACGTTCAATGCACGTTTGAAATCCTGGTTTTCATCCAGGTAAACTTCATAATCCCAGCCGTGGGTTTTCGCATCGGTTGCTACTTTCGCAGAGCTGCGGGAATCATCCGTAGATATTGCGATCAGTTTTACTCCTGTTTCTTTCTGCCAATCGGTGTATACTTCGGAGATCGCATCCAGCTCTTTCTTGCACGGTTTGCACCAGGTCGCCCAGAAATCAATGATCATTGGTTTGCCGTCGTTAGCAAACTTCGAAGTATTAAAATTTTTTCCATCGGTGGTTTTTACATCAACAGCAGGGATCGCTCTGCCGGAATCCTGGATGATGGTGGCGGAGGCAAATGCTGCAACAACCGCAAGTCCGAGTAGTATTTTTTTCATAAAGTAAATTGGTTAAAATTATCAATAAAAAAATAAATCAGCTCTGGTTGTCAAATAACAGGCCAAAAGCTGATTTATTTTTTACTGATGTAATCGAATATTACTTGTTAACAGCGACTTTCTTCACCACCTTGTTGTTACCAACCTGGATGTTTACGAAGTACATTCCGTTATCAAGGTTTGATGCATCCAGTGAGTAAGTTTGCTCACCAGCGTTCAATGTTCCAAGATTTTTAGTTGAAATCACTTGTCCAAGTGCATTCACCATCTGGATCATAACATCGCTTGCATCAGAAAGGTTGAAGTTGATGGTAGCAGCGTTAGCGATCGGGTTAGGATACACAGTTACATTGTCAACAGCGTTCACTTCATTAACACCAGCAGATGCGTTGTTCACCAGGTTGATGTTATCGATGTAAAGGTTGTTACCGTATGCGCTTGTTCCGACAAATTTCACCATTACGTTAGACTGTCCTGCAAAAGCATTCAGGTTAACGGTTTCTTTTCTCCACTGAGAAGCAGTTGGAGTGAATGCTGAAGTTGTAGGACTTGCAGTCATCAGGGTAGATCCGGACTTAGTATAAACGGTTGTCCAGGAAGTACCGCAGTTGCTGGAAACTTTCACTTCCAGTTTGTCATTTTCAGAAGCGTACTGTGCGTAAGCAACGTCAAATGCCATACTAGCAGTAGATGTTCCTGTGAAATCTACGTTCTGAGCGTAGAATTCATCCACATCTCCCGGAGGGATGCTGTAGAAATCAAGTTTAGAGCAAGAAGTAGAAGTTCCGAAACCACCTGCACCTGTTTTTCTTGTCCAGGTCAATCCTGCTGGATTGTCGATGAACCATCCTGTCGGAGGGAAAGTAGTAGATACAAATCCTTCAACCAATGGAGATGCAGCACCGGTAGAGCTAACGATCGCGAAAGACTTCATCGTCTGATCGTTTGCAGCATCCAGGTCAGCTCCTCCGTTTGGAGCAGATGTCCAGGTAGTCAGCGTGTGTCCGCCTGCGGTAGCAGTAACTGCTGGTAATGTAGCAGTAGTTGTTGCACCTGAAGCCAGTGATCCGGTCCAAGGCATTGTCATTGTAGAACCAGCATCTATTTTGTAGTTGATGGTGCAGCTGGTCAGTGTGGTTGTACCGAAGTTCTTAACAGTCACAGTTGGAGTGAAAGAAGTGGTGCACTGATAAACAGGAACACCTGACAATGCTGAAGCACCAGCATCAACAGGAGGAGTCATTGTAGCATCCATTCCGGCTTGCTGAACATGCTTGTCTCCATCGCTTTGTACGAAGGCTACGAAGCAGATCTGTGATTTGCTGTAGATGTAAGAAGGGATCGGAACACCGAATGTGATGGTCTGAGTTTGTCCCATGGTCCAAGTTCCAGGCAATGTAGTTCCTGAAGCAGATGGATACATTTTACGCATTACATTGTAGAATTGTGTTTCCCCGTTTGTTCCCGGTGCAGTGTTGAAAGTGATTGTTTTTTCAACCATTGCAATGTGTGCTTTCAAGGCTCCTGAAGCAGTATATGCTTGTGAAGCGGTGATCACGCAGGTAACGAATACTGAATCCCAGTCAGCTGACATTGTGTGGCTGAGTGCGATCGTGAATGGAGAAGAAACTCCGTACTCAGCATCGATTGAAGGCTGTGACCAGTTTGCAGGAGCACCGGTATAGCTTGCGCCTGTCGGTTCAACTCCATCCATTGGACCATCAGGTACACCGGAGACACCATAATAAGATACACGTGTAGAAACGTCAGTTGGATTCTGAGCGTTCATCGGATCTACGCCAGGCCAGCTGGTTTGATACTTAATAGACACAACCTTAGCTGTGTTTGCCGACAACAGTGCGTTGAACGTTGGGTTCTGCGCAGCGCAAGGACCACAGGATGCCTGGGTGAACTCTTCCGCGAGGACAGTTCTTTGCGACTGTGCCATACCCATGCCGGAAACAACAAAGGCGGCCAATAACATTGTAATTTTTTTCATTTGATTCGGATTTAGGTTAAAGATAAAATTGAGTTTTCTGTTTCACGAATAACGAATATACTGGTATTTCAGATAACAAACAAAATACTTTTTCATTATTTCGATAAACCAAATTTAGAGCGGGAAAGCGGCTCATTCAAGCTTATTTAAATTTAAACTTAGTATTCGGCTAGGGTGTAATGATCACTTTTTCAACAAAATTAATATCTTTGGCCTGTTTATTTTTAGTATTCGATTTGATTTTTTGAGGCTAAATATTCATTTTTTGCTGGTAATTGCATTGTAAAATGCATTTAATTTGCTCCGTTTTAAATACGCAGTTTTGAAAACATCCGACAATCTTTTCCGCCTGGTACGATCACTGAGCAAGTCTGAAAAGGGCTATTTTAAAAAGTACGCCAACTTTCACGTGCGCAATGAGCAGAACAATTATACGAAGATCTTCGATGCGATTGACCTTCAGAAAGAATACGATGAGAAGAAATTGCTCCAGAAGTTCCGGAACGAGCGTTTTGTCAACCAGTTCTCCGTCGCAAAAAACTACCTCTATGATATGATCCTCGAAAGCCTCGAGGCCTATCATAAGAATTCCACCACTGAGATCAGGAGCCTGCTTAACCGTATCGAGATCCTTGTAGATAAAGGATTGTATTCACAGGCCAAAAAGCTTCTGAAAAAGGCAAAAGAGATGGCTCTTGAATATGAAAAGCTCACCTACATCCCGGAGATCAACCTGATGGAACAGAGTATTTACCGGATGCAATATAATGTCGGCGATCTTCGTGACAACTCTGGAAACCTGATCGAGGAGATCGAGCAGTGTGCAATGCGGATCAAGAACATGGCAGAATACGAAAGCCTGAAGAACCGGCTCTATGTGCAGCGCATCGAAATGGGCGTGCTCCGGAACGAGAAGGAAATGAAAAGCTATGACTGGTTCCTGCGGGATCCGCTGGTTAAAAATGAAAAACAAGCCTTGTCGGTGAATGCTAAAGTACTTTATTATGAGCTTTACGCCAGCTATTTCAATTATATCGAAGACCATCAGAAATGCTACGAATTCTCTTCCCGCCTGATCCGCCTGCTGGAGGAGAATCCCCAGGTGATCGAAACCAATGTTAACTTTCCTACACAATTCCTGTATCGCCATAGCATCCAGTGTTACAACATCGGTAAATATCACGAGGCACTGGAATACATCAGTAAAATGGAAATTTTGAAGCCCAAAAGCGACCTTCAAAAGCTAAACATTTTATTCAAAGCATACAATACAAAGCTGAACGTTTATTTTCGGATGGGAAACATGAAAAAATGTTTGCAGCTCATTCCTGAGATCGAACTGCTCCTGGAAAAAAATAAAGATTCGGATAAATTATTGAAAGAGATCATTTACTGGCAGGTAACTTCCTTATTGATGATAGCCGAGGAATATAAACAAGCGCTCAAGTGGCTGGTAAGAGCAAATATTTCCGAAAATTCCAACATCCGGCAGGACCTTGAATGTATCGGCAGGATCATGGAGATCGTCCTCCATTATGAGCTGGGCAAGTTCGACATCATGGAATACCGGATCAAGTCCACCTATCGTTTCCTGGCGAGTAAGCAGAAAATGTACCAGCTGGAGCGTATCATTCTTACCTCCATCCGTAAGCTCATCAATGTGAATTCGAAAAAAGAATCCCTTCAGTTTTTCAGGCAGCTTAAGAGTGCGCTTGAACCGGTGGTGAAAGATCCGCTGGAAGAAAAATTCCTCGTTTATTTTGATATTATGTCCTGGCTCGAAAGTAAGATCGAGAACAAAAAGTTCTCGGATGTAGTGAAAAGCAAGGTAAAGCCATTGCGCGTTTAATAGTTTCGAATCCTAAGAGTGAAAATTATTAAAAATTGGAATTTCTGGAAAGAAACCTTAGATTTGTTGGAAACAGATCATCCCTAAACACCTAATCGACAGCAAATGAAAAGAATTCTTACACTCCTTGCGGTATTATCTATCAAAGCATTCAGCTACGGACAAACGATCCATATCTATGACAGCGGATCGGATGTGACTGGCGACACGATCATTGTACCGATCATGGCCGGCGACATGGACCTGAATGACCTGGAACTTCACAACACCAGCTCTTCCAAAACCTATTACAAGATCAACAGAACGATCGGCATGAAAGATTCCTGTGCAAATATTTATTACTGCACCGGAACACAATGCTACAGCCCGAATAATGCGACTACCTGGACTCCTTCCGGCGGTGCGGATTCCATCTCAGGATTGGCGATCCTTCCAAGCGGTCCGGGAACATACGGCATCGCAGCACACTATGATGCATGTCCGACCATGTGTCACGATTTCTGGGTGTTGTACCGTGTGTACAATACAATGACCGCAGGCGATACTGCTAAAGTAACGATTATGTACATGTGCACGAGCGGCATCGATGAAAATGACCAGCAGGAAGTGAGTGTTGCAGCTTATCCGAATCCGGCCAGCAATTTCGTTTCTATCAACTATGATGTTAAAAATGCTTTTACAAGCGGACGGATCACTATTACCGATATGCTCGGCAAACAAGTAAATCAGCTTGCTGTTAACGGACGGCAAGGCACTGCAAAGCTTGATGTGAGCGAAATGCCGGCGGGTATTTATTTTTATTCCCTGATCATCGATAACAACACGATGAGCACAAAGAAGCTGATCGTAACTTCTAAATAAGAAACTGAACTATTTGCCAAAGGGCCATTCGTGTTACGGATGGCCCTTTTTTATACCGATGAGATTTTTATTCTTTTTATTTTTTCCCATGCTGTGTTCTGCACAGGTACCTTATTTCGATAAGGTTTACGGAACCGCAGGCGTGGATGTTTCCCGCTCGGTGAAGCAGCTTCCATCGGGGAGCATTTATGTATTGGGAAATTCGGATTCCTCTCTTTATGGCATGAACGACATTACACTCACAAAGCTCGATATTCATGGGAATGAGCTATGGACAAGGTATTACGGTACGTCAAATACGGAAAACGGGTTCTATCTGAATACGACTGCCGATGGCAGCTTCGTACTGGTGGGAGAAACGGAAACAGCTGTCAATAACCTGGACGTGATGTATTGCAAAGTGGATACCAACGGAACGGTGATCTGGAACAAGAGCTATGCGACCCCGGTGAATGAGACGGCGCGTTACATTGAGCAAACCAGCGACGGAGGATATATCATTGCCGGATCGCAGAATGATGCAAGCGGATATTATGATATGCTCGCACTTAAGCTGGATGCTAACGGTGATTATATATGGAGCCAAACGTATGGCCGCACGAATAATGATTATGCAGATATGATCCACCAGGTAGGAACTGAATATATTCTGACAGGTGATACAAAAAGCTATGGTGCCGGGGGATATGACGTAATGCTTTACCAGCTGGATTCAATGGGCATCGAGGTCTGGTCGCGTACATACGGCGATCCTTTTCAGAATGGATGCCAGGGTTTGCTGCTGACCTCAGATGGAAAATATCTTTCCTATGGCGAGACAGAAATTTACACCGCTTCTCCTTTTGAGTTTTATCTTGAAAAAATTGACACCGGCGGTACAAGCCTCTGGAGAAAAACCTTTGGCGGACCAGGAGCGGATGCGCTTTTTTCTGTTCGTGAAGATTCCGACGGCGGATTTGTATGTACGGGGTACAGCAATTCATACAATGGCGGCGGACCGCTTGATCTCGTGGTGCTGAAAACCGATAGCGGCGGGAATTTCCTGTGGAAGCAGACCTATGGCGGAAGCGGCATCGATATTGGCTATGAGCTGATCCGGGATGTGAACGACAATGGATTCATCATCACCGGAAAAACCGTTGATAGCACCGATGAATATTATCTTCTGAAGCTGGACCACTTCGGTACACTGAGCGGTGTAAGTGAAACTTCATTGCCAATCGCTGAGGCTGAAGTTTTCCCGAACCCCTCGGAAGGCTTGTTTTCATTGAGATACAAGCTGGCGCCGGAAAGCGCCAATGCGGATGTTCTGGTGACCGATGTGACGGGAAGGGTGTTATTGAAAACGGAGCTGTCCGGTGCGGAGGGCTCGTCGCAATTGGATCTCAGAAAAGCTTCAGCCGGAATTTATTTCTGTTCGGTCGTGGACGGACCGGTGATACTTGCAGTAAAAAAGCTGGTCATTTCATCAGCTCACTGACAAGCTGAGGAAGTCCGACGCTCGCTTTTTCCCTGATGACCGTAAGGTTATTGATACCATTGATCTTAACGCTGTTCGGATCGATGAGGTACTTCGGGATCGCTTGTCCCGCATGGTCGATCAGTCCGGCTGCAGGATATACGGCCATAGAAGTTCCTACTACCACAAAAATATCTGCTTTTTCCGCGATGAGGTTGGCGGTGTCCATCATCGGGACCATTTCTCCGAACCACACGATATGCGGTCTGAGCTGAGAATTCTTTTCGCATTTGTCGCCAAGGCGAAGCTCGCTTCCGCGTACTTCGTATACCAGCGAAGGGTCGACAGTGCTGCGGCTTTTGGTGATCTCGCCGTGGAGGTGAAGGACCTTTTGGGAACCTGCCCGTTCGTGCAGATCGTCAATATTCTGAGTGATGATGTGCACATCGAACTTTTTTTCCAGTTCTACCAGGGCATAATGTGCTTTGTTAGGTTGTGCTTCCAGCACCTGTTTTCTTCTCCGGTTATAAAAATCGAGTACAAGCGAACGGTTGTTTTCCCAAGCCTGGGGTGTCGCTACTTCGTTAATGTCGAATTCTTCCCACAGTCCTCCACTGTCGCGGAAGGTCTTTATCCCGCTTTCAGCGCTGATTCCAGCCCCGGTAAACACCACTAATTTTGGTTTCATGCATCGCTAAAATAACTATTATTCTGTAAAAGGCAATTTTGCGGTTCCAATTTCCGGCAAAACACGTATATCTATTGATAAATTGTTATATTCGCAATTCAAAAATTTTAGCGAAAATGGCAAAATTAAGAAAGCAGGATGCGTTGGATTATCATTCGCAGGGGAGACCGGGAAAAATTGAGGTAATTCCGACCAAACCACACAGTTCACAGCGCGATCTTTCGCTGGCTTATTCCCCCGGGGTTGCCGAACCTTGTCTGGAGATCGAAAAAAATCCTGAAGATGCATACCGTTATACCGCCAAGGGCAACCTTGTGGCCGTTATTTCCAATGGGACAGCCGTGCTGGGCCTGGGAAATATCGGGGCGCTGGCTTCAAAACCGGTAATGGAAGGGAAAGGCCTTTTGTTCAAGATCTTTGCTGATATCGATGTGTTTGACATCGAGGTGGATGCTTCCGATATCGACAGCTTCGTAAATACGGTAAAAGCGATCTCTCCGACTTTCGGCGGGATCAACCTGGAGGATATAAAGGCTCCCGAATGCTTTGAGATCGAGCGCCGCCTGAAGGAAGAGCTTAACATTCCACTCATGCATGACGATCAGCACGGAACTGCGATCATTTCGGCTGCCGCTTTGCTCAATGCCTGTGAGATCGCAAAAAAGAAGATCGAAAAAGTAAAGATCGTGGTGAACGGAGCCGGTGCATCGGCCATTTCCTGCGCAAAACTATATATTGCCGTCGGTGCGAAAAAGGAAAATATCCTGATGCTGGACAGCAAAGGCGTTCTTACTACCGAGCGTGAGGATCTTGATGAGCAGAAAAAATTCTTCGCAAGTTCCGTTAAGAAGATCAAGACACTCGAGGAGGCCATGAAGGATGCGGATGTATTCATCGGGCTTTCGAAAGGAAATGTTGTGAGTCAGAAAATGGTGCAAAGCATGGCGAAGCGGCCGATCGTATTTGCGCTTGCCAACCCTGATCCGGAAATACCCTATGCGGACGCAATGGCTGCGAGGCCGGATATTATCATGGCAACCGGTCGTTCCGATCATCCTAACCAGGTGAACAACGTGCTTGGGTTTCCTTTTATTTTCCGTGGTGCCTTAGATGTACGCGCAACACAGATCAATGAAGACATGAAGCTGGCAGCGGTATATGCCATCGCAAATCTTGCGAAAGAGCTGGTGCCGGAAACCGTGAACCTGGCGTATGACTCCAAAAATATTGTTTTCGGACCGGAATACATCATTCCGAAGCCGATCGATCCGAGGCTGATCTATACGGTTGCTCCGGCAGTTGCCAAGGCCGCGATCAAGTCGGGGGTTGCACAGCACAAGATCACGAACTGGGATGCCTATGTGCAGGAATTGATCAACCGTTTGGGTCTGGATAATAAGCTGATCCGGAACATCACAAACAAAGCGAAACAAAATCCAAAACGCGTAGTATTCGCGGAAGCGGATCATTATAAGATCCTGAAGGCGGCACAGCAGGTTGCTGATGAGGGGATCGCCAGACCGATCCTGCTGGGCGATGTGGAAAAGATCAGGAAGCTGATCGCGGAAAATAACCTGGATCTCGGCGATATACCGATCATCGATCCGAGGAGTAAATCCGAAGACGACCGCCGGAATGCTTTCGGGGATATCTTTTTCAAGAAGCGTCAGCGTCGCGGCTTCACGCTTTACGAAGCGCGTAAAGTGATGAAGGAGAGAAATCATTTCGGTGCAATGATGGTGGAAACAGGTGCAGCGGATGCGATGATCTCCGGGCTTACCCGCAAGTATGCGGATCCGATCCGTCCGGCGCTGCAGATCATCGGTGTACAGCAGGGTGTGAAAAGAGTAGCGGGAATGTATATCATGAATACCAAGCAGGGACCGTTCTTCTTTGCAGATACAACAATGAATGTGGATCCTACCGTTCAGGACCTGGTTGATATTACCGTTCTGACTGCAAATAGCATTAAGCAGTTCAACATCACGCCGCGGATCGCGCTGCTTTCCTATTCGAACTTCGGTTCTGCTGAAGGAGACGTGCCAAATAAGATGCGTGAAGCAACTGAGATCCTGCATAAAAATTATCCGGGAATGATCGTGGATGGAGAGATGCAGGCAAATTTTGCATTGAATGATGCATTGCTGAAAGAACAATTTCCATTCTCCGACCTCATCGATAAAAAAGTAAATACGCTGATCTTCCCGAATCTTGCATCCGGCAATATTGCTTATAAGCTGATCCAGGAAATGGGCGGCGCGGAAGCGATCGGTCCCGTGCTGATCGGTATGAAGAAGCCGGTGCATATCCTGCAGCTGGGAAGCTCTGTGCGCGAGATCGTGAACATGGTGACCATTGCGGTGGTCGATGCGCAGGCGAAGCGATAGAGGCAACTATTTTAATATTCATCCGTCTTTTGATTTGGAATTATGATCTATCATGTTGAAGGGAAGTTAGTAGAGAAAACACCAACGTATGCGGTGATCGATGCCGGAGGAGTTGGCTATGTGATGCAGATCTCTTTGAATACTTTTTCGAAGATCGGCGGAAGCGAAAATTGCAAGCTCTATGCCGAGCAGCTGTATGTAAGAGATGATATGCCTCGCTTTTACGGCTTTGCTGATATTGCCGAAAGAAATTTATTCCGTTTGCTCGTTTCTGTTTCGGGTGTTGGCGGAACAAGTGCGCTGCTGATGCTTTCATCGCTTAGCGCAGATGAGATCAGAACAGCGATAGCGACAGGAAATGTGGCAGTGATCAAAAGTGTAAAAGGCATTGGAGAAAAAACAGCGCAACGCGTGATCGTTGATCTGAAGGACAAGATCGGTAAAAGCGGTGATGCGATCCCTGCGGAAATATTTATCAGTGCAAACAATACACTCAAAGAGGAAGCGTTATCTGCTCTTGTGATGTTGGGGTTCAGCAAACAATCGGCAGATAAGGTGCTCGATAAGATCATCAGGACAGAAGGGACGGGACAGACAGTGGAGCAGCTGATCAAATCAGCGCTCAAAAATTTATAATTGTATTTGCAGCGTTCATTTTGACTAAAGAATTCACAAAATATATTCTTGTTGCCGGCGCGTCGCTTGGAATGCTTTCGCTGATCGTGAGCTCCGATGCGAAGGTCGATTATAACCGGGTCCATGCTGAATACATTCCTCCGCAGATGCCGCTGGATTCTCCGCCTCCTTCAACTACTCCCGATCTTCATTTTCCGTTCAACGATAACAGTAATATGGATCCGCTTAACTATCCTCCCGGAGGACCGTTAACGCTCGACAATCCATCCAACGTAAATACAACAGTTGATTACGATCCGACAACCGGTCAGTACAATGTGAATCAAACAATGGGCGGAATGCAGTATCGTCCGCCAACCTATCTTGATGGCGAAGAGTACCAGCAGCTCATGTTCAACAAGCAGGTAAAAGATTACTGGAATGCGCGATCACACGCAGAAAGCCAAACTGCGCAGCAAAATACAGCGATCCCGAAACTGCACGTAGGCGGTGAAATGTTCGACAGGATCTTCGGTGGTAACACTGTGGACATCCGCCCGAACGGATCTGCGGAACTGATCTTTGCATACAACGGAACAAAAACACAAAACCCTGCGATCCCCGTAAAGAACAGGAAAACCAATACCTTCAATTTTGATGAGAAGATCCAGCTGAACGTTGTAGGTAAGATCGGTGATAAGTTAAAGCTGACGACAAGCTATAACACCGAAGCAACATTTGATTATGAGAACCAGATGAAGCTGGAATATACCGGTTATGAAGATGAGATCATTAAAAAGATCGAAGCCGGTAACGTGAGTCTTCCGCTGAATGGAACATTGATCACCGGAAGTCAGACGCTGTTCGGTGTGAAAACGCAATTGCAGTTCGGGCGACTGACGATCACCAGCATCCTTTCACAGCAGAAGGGAAAAAAATCGGAAGTGGAAGTGACCGGCGGTGCACAGGTTACCAAGTTCGACATTCCTGCGGATCAGTACGAAGCGAACAAGCACTTTTTCCTCGGGCAATATTTCCGCGACAATTATAACTCCGCGCTTGCGAATCTTCCTTTTGTGAATTCACCGATCAACATTACACGGATCGAAGTTTGGGTTTCCAATACAACTGCTGCTACGAACGATATCCGTGACGTTGCCTGCTTCTCGGAATTGGGGGAGGATCTTCCAACGCTTGCGGCTGCGCATCTGACACCATACATTACAGATTCGGATCCGGGAAGCACCATCCCGTATAACGACCAGAACAGCATGTACAACATGTTGAATACGCTGCCAACCGGAACGGGTACAGGATTTCGTAATAAGCCGACCGCTTCTAACACGATAACCGGCCAGCCGGGAAACACGTTGGTTGACGGAACGCATTTCATCGTATACAATGCAAGAAAGCTTCAGTCTTCCGAATATACCTTCAACGCAAAGCTGGGCTTTATTTCCCTGAACCAGCAGCTGAACCCGGAACAGGTCCTTTCTGTGGCTTACCAGTATACGCTCAACGGAAATGTATACACCGTTGGTGAATTTTCGGATGTAGCAACGCCGGTGATGATCACAAAGATGTTGAAAGCATCGACACCGAATGTGAAGCTGCCGATCTGGAACCTGATGATGAAGAACGTTTATTCCATCGGTGCTTACCAGGTGAATCCCAAAGATTTCAAGCTGGATGTATTCTATACCAACGGCGCCACAGGAACGGATATCAATTATCTTCCCGTTACTGATTGTCAGACCGCGATCAAAGCGAAACCGCTTGTACAGGTTGTAGCGCTGGATAAGATCAACCAGCAGGGCGATCATACTCCGGACGGAGTATTCGACTATATTGACGGAGTGACGATCAACTCAGCGAACGGACGTGTTTACTTCCCGGTTGTCGAGCCATTCGGGGATTACCTGCGATCGCAGTTCAATTCATCCTCTCCTCCTTGTGCTTCGCCGACAGAAGCGAATACCTATGTGTTCGATCCGCTTTATGACTCTACCATTACCACTGCAAGGAACGTATTTGCGAGTCTGAACCGCTTCAAGCTGAAAGGGCAGTTCCAGAGCTCGGGAGGTTCTGAAATTTCCCTCGGCTCTCCGAACGTTCCGCAGGGATCGGTGACGGTAACAGCGGGTGGGGTTCCTTTGACGGAGAACGTAGACTATACCGTGGATTATACGCTCGGCCGTGTGAAGATCATCAACGAAGGAATTCTGAATTCAGGTTCACCGATCAAGATCTCGCTGGAAAGTAATGCTTTGTTTGCGATCCAGCAGAAGACGCTCTTTGGTACTCACCTCGATTACAAAGTGAATAAAGATTTTAACCTTGGAGCGACGATCCTCAATTTAACGGAGCGGCCGCTCACGAAAAAAGTAAACATCGGTGATGAGCCGATCTCAAACACAATCTGGGGGTTCGATGGGAATTACAGAACAGAAGCTCCTTTCCTGACGCGGATGGTGGACAAGATCCCGTTCATTGAAACAAAGGAGATGAGTACGATCACCGCTGCCGGCGAATTTGCATATCTCGTACCGGGACACAGCAGGGCGGTTGGAAAGACCGGAAATTCTTACATCGATGACTTTGAAGGAAGCCAGTCGGAGATCGACCTTCACTCACCGATCGCCTGGTCGCTGGCAAGCACACCGCAGGGACAATCCATGTTCCCGGAGGCGAGCTCAAGCGCATTGGATTACGGCTTTAACCGCGCGAAGCTTTGCTGGTACCGGTTTGATAATGCTTTGCTTCGTCAGCAGGGCGGAGTAACACCAGGAAGTATCAGTAACCTGGACATGTCTAACCATTTCACCCGCGAGATCCCGGAGACGGAAGTTTTTCCAAACAAGCCGTCTACTTCCGGAACACCGGTGATCCTGCAGACAATGGACCTGGCGTTCTATCCATCGGAGAGAGGACCCTACAATTTTGACGTTCATCCTACCGGATTTTCTTCGGGTCTGGCACCGGATGGAAAGCTGCTGAATCCGGAATCCCGCTGGGGCGGGATCACGCGTGCGGTGCAGACCAACGATTTTGAAGCGGCCAACATCGAATTCATCCAGTTCTGGGTGATGGACCCTTTCAATTCGGATAACACAAATCCAAGCTCAACGGGTGAATTGTATTTCGATATCGGGAATATTTCAGAGGATATTTTGAAAGACGGATACAAAAGTGCCGAGAATGCTTTGCCGGCTCCGAGCACACAACCGCAAAACAATGGTCACAACGTTCCTACCGACACTACCGTCTGGGGAATTGTACCTTCCGTTCAGCCGCTGGTGAATGCATTTAACAGCGATGAAGGTGACAGGCCTTCACAGGATGTCGGATTTGACGGAATGAACAACGCCCAGGAACAAAACTTTTATAACGCATACCTCAGCTCGTTAACAGCTACGCAGTTAGCGAGTGGTATTCATGATGATCCTTCCGGTGACGACTATCATTACTGGAGAGGAGATGATTATGATCTACAGGGACTGAAGGCCCTGGAGCGTATGAAGAAGTACAACGGCGTTGAAGGAAACTCTCCTGTAACTTCGGGTTCCTATCCTACACAGTCCACTACGCTGCCGGATGTGGAAGACATCAACCATGACAATAACCTGAGCACGGTTGAATCGTACTACCAGTATAAAGTAGGATTGAAGCCGAGCGATTTTACAGGAGGAGTAGGAACGAATTACATCACGAACGTTTATCATACTACCGGGCAGAACATTAAAGATCCGGCTGCGGGTCCGAGAGATATCACCTGGTATCAGTTTAAAATTCCGATCAGGGATCCGAATGCATTACGCGTTGGAGCTATCGATAATTTCCAGTCGATCCGTTTCATCCGGATGTTTATCAAAGGAGCCGACAAGCCGATCATTCTTCGTTTCGCGAAGCTGGAGCTGGTTCGTAACGACTGGAGAAAATATGGCTTCGATCTGCTGCTGCCTGGTTTGTATCAGCCGAACGATGATCCGGGAACCCAGTTTGATATCGGTGCCGTGAACATCGAAGAAGACGGAAGCAAATCGCCTGTAAACTATGTGCTACCTCCGAACATCGAGCGGGAGATCAACACCGGATCTGCGAATCTGGTTGCTTTGAATGAGCAGGCGATGTCATTGACCATTTGCGGATTGGAGGACGGACATTCACGTGCTGCTTACAAAACGACCAGTCTGGATGTGCGGAATTATAAGAAGCTGAAAATGTATGTTCACTGTGAAGCATCTGCGAACACATCCAATCCGCTGCACAATGATGATCTGCATTTGTTTGTCCGCCTGGGTACCGATTACACGGATAACTATTATGAATATGAGATCCCGATGAAAGTGACTGCTCCGGGGCATTACAACGGAACAGACATCGATGACCAATACCTGGTGTGGCCGGAAGCGAATGAGATGATCCTGGAATTTGAAAAGCTCCAGGCTGCCAAGCAGAAGCGTAACCTGGCCATGTTCAATGGCGGAACGGTAACGCTTACGACAGAATTTAAAGTTGCAGATGGCAGCAGAACGATCACGGTGAAAGGAAATCCTAACCTGAGCGCGATCAAAACCATGATGATCGGGATCCGGAACCCGGCAAAAATGGGTCCGGGTGATTCGGATGATGGTTTGGCAAAATGCGGACAGATCTGGGTGAACGAATTGCGCCTGAGTGATTTTGATGAGAAAGGCGGATGGGCGGCAACAGCACGTGTCACTGCCAAGCTTGCTGATTTTGGTAACGTATCGCTTTCCGGAAATATGTACACGCCGGGCTTCGGAAGCATTGAAAATAAACTAACGGAGCGCAAGAAAGAAACGCTGAAGCAATACGATATGTCATCCAGCCTGGAGCTTGGCAAGTTCCTGCGCGAAGATCTGAATATCCATGTTCCGATGTATGTTGGCTACTCCGAATCGTTCATTACGCCTCAGTATAATCCGCTCGATCCGGACATCCTGCTGGCGCCTACGCTTCGCGATCAATCGATCCCGAAAGATGTCCGCGATTCAGTGAAGCATGTTACGCAGGATTATACGAAGCGAAGGAGCATCAACTTCACGAACGTAAAAAAAGACAAAGGAAAAAATTCCAAGAAAGCACGGATCTACGATATTGAAAACTGGTCCGCTTCCTATTCCTATAACGAGGCATATCACCGGAATGTGAATATTGAATATGCAACGCAGCGGAATTATCGCGGCGGACTCATCTATTCGTTCTCGCCTCAGCCTAAGAATATCAAGCCTTTCCAGAAGACCAAGATCTTCCAGAGTAAATATTTACAGCTGATCAAGGATGTTAACTTCTATCTGCTGCCGAATAAGATCGGTTTTGCGACAGATGTGGATCGTGATTTCAGCGCGTCAAAAAGCCGCAACACGACCGGCGGCGATCTGCTGATCCTGCCGACCTTCAATAAAAAGTTCACCATGAACAGGAACTACGATATCAAGTGGGACCTGACGAAAGCATTGAAGCTGGATTATACTGCCACGAATGAAGCTCGGATCCTCGAGCCGATGGGTGAGATCAATACCGGCGAGAAGAAAGATACCCTGAGAAATAATTTCTTCCAGGGAGGAAAAACAACACAGTTCAACCAACAGATGGGATTGAATTATAATATCCCGATCAATAAAATTCCGCTGCTTGATTTCACATCGGCATCGGTACGTGTAGGCGGAATGTATGGCTGGGAGAGGGCTCCGTTCAATGCCGATACGCTTGGAAATACGATCCGGAACTCTCAGAACGTCAACTGGAACGGACAGCTGAATATGGTGACCTTGTATAATAAGATCCCGTATTTCAAAAAGATCAATCAGAAAAGCACGAAGGGCAAGGATAATAAAGGCGCAAAAGGAACATCGGCGATCAAGCCGATAGCGAAAACTCCGCAGGAGATTGCCGACTCTACCAAGAAGGCGAAAGAAGACAGGATGGAGATCCTCGAATATGTTGCGAGGATAATCATGTGCGTCAAAACGGTGACGATCACCTATGCGACCACCGATGGAATGATCATGCCCGGCTATGGGCGGGGGACAACGGTGCTTGGAATGGATAATAAATTTGAGGGCCCCTCACTTGGCTTTGTAGCAGGGGATCAGCATGATATTTCACAGGAGGCGATCGATAAGGGCTGGCTTGTCAAAACGAGGTCGATCAACACGCCGTTTGCCCGAACCTCGAGTCAGAACTTAAACATAAGGGCCAACGTGGAACCTTTACCGGATCTGAAGATCGAAGTAACGGCAACCCGGACACAGGCCAAGAACAGTTCTTCATTCACCAAGTGGGATGGGGATAGTTTTGAGCGCGGACTTACGCCGATGGAGACCGGTAACTTCAGCATGTCCTACCTGACCTACAAAACTGCCTTTGTAAAGGACGGCGGTGTAACGTTCCAGCATTTCCTGGATGTTCGTCCGGGTATTTCAGCCCGCCTGGGTGATGCGAATCAGAATTCATTGGGTGCGACATCGGATGGCTACCAGGAAGGATACAACTCCACATCGCAGGATGTGTTGATCCCTGCTTTCCTCGCTGCTTATTCCGGCAAGAGCGAAAATACGATCAGCACGGATCCGTTCCCGAAAGTACCGAAACCGAACTGGAGAATTACCTATGACGGATTATCCAAGCTTGAGAAGATCAAAAAATATTTCAAATCGTTTACATTAAGCAGCGCGTATCGTTCTTCTTACAATGTGGGAGGATATACACGAAACCTGTTATGGGTCGATGACGGATCAGGGTTCACCAGCGTTAGGGAGACTGTTTCTTCATCGCCGGGTAATCCGAACTTCCTGCCGGAAAACCTGATCAGTACTGTATCGATTGCCGAACAATGGAGTCCGCTGGTGAAGCTCGATATGACGATGAAAAACAGTGTTCTTGTAAGTTTCGAGTTCAAGAAAGACAGGAACCTTTCGTTAGGACTGACCAGCAAAACGATCACTGAAGTTGCAGGGCGGGAGATCATTGGCGGGCTGGGCTACCGTATTCCGAACCTTACGCTTGGTAAAGCTCAGATCAAGGGGAAGCCGATCAAGAGCGACCTTAACCTGAAGCTGGACCTTTCATTCCGTAAGAATGCGACGGTGGTGCGTCGTATTGTGGAAGAGGTGAGCCAGTCAACGGCCGGAACGAATATTATTTCAATCAAGCTTTCAGCTGACTATGTGATCAGCGAGAAGATCAATGTGAGGTTATTCTACGATCGCATTATGAACAAGCCGGTCATCTCTTCTTCCTTTCCAACGACCAATACCAATGCCGGTGTGAGTCTGCGGTTAACGCTGGCGAATTAACAATACCCGGTTTCAGAGGCACAGCATAAATCGCTGATGGAGTTGTCCGGGGCGGGGCCGCGATCAATGTCCTGTCCGGTGTATTTTATTTTAAACAATATTTTGCGGTTATGGAATTAACTATAAATTTGTGCTGGACAATAAAAAAACAAGAACATGAATTTTCCTGATAATCTGAAATACACCAAAGATCACGAATGGGTTCGTGCAGAGGGTACTATTGCAACTATTGGCATCACTGAATTTGCTCAGGGCGAATTGGGTGATATTGTTTATGTGGATATTTCAACAGAAGGCGAAGATCTTGCACATGAAGAGATCTTTGGAACAGTAGAAGCGGTGAAAACAGTTTCTGATTTGTTCATGCCGGTTTCGGGAAAAGTGATTGAAGTGAATAAAGGCCTGGACTCAAATCCTGAGTCGGTAAACAAAGACCCGTATGGTGCAGGCTGGATGATCAAAGTGGAGATGAAAGATGCGGGTGAACTGGGTTCGCTGATGAGTGCAGCGGATTACAAGGCGCTGACCGGCCACTAGTAGGATCTTTCTTTCAAGAAAACACAAAAAATGTTTTTCAGATATACGAAATGGGCAATGCTATGGGCGTTGCTCATTCTTATTTTATGCGGGATCCCCGGAAGGGACATTCCGCATATTTCGTTCCTGGAATTACTGAGCTTCGATAAATTTGTACATGCAGGATTATTTTTTGTGCTTATGTCGTTTACTGTAAAAGGATTTATGATGCAATCCGCTTTTTATAAGCTTCGGCAGCAGCCCCAATTGATCGCGTTCATCATCTGCGTTTCCTATGGCGGACTCCTGGAAATATTGCAGGGGACGATATTTGTGGAAAGAAGCGCCGATATTTTCGATTTTATCGCAAATAGCTTTGGCTGCATCATGAGCTTATTGCTGTATCGATATTCCGAAAAGATCATTCTTTCAAAACTGATCAGATGAACATACGCTGGGAGATAAAAAAATTTGACGAGCTGAGCAATGTCGAGCTGTACCGGATCATCCAGCTCCGGCTTGCCGTATTTTCCGTGGAGCAGAACTGCGCCTACCAGGATGCAGATGGGAAAGACCTGAAGTGCTTTCACCTGATGGGATATGATGATGACAATGACCTGGTGGCCTATTCCAGAATTGTTCCTGCCGGAGTTTCTTACGAGGAACCTTCTATCGGAAGAGTGATCAGCTCGCATAAAGTGAGAGGTACCGGCGCCGGAAAGGCATTGATGAAAAGCTCTTTGGAACAGCTTGAAAAGCTCTATGGAAATGTTCCGGTAAGGATCGGCGCTCAATGCTACCTGATAAAATTCTATTCTTCATTTGGCTTTGAGGTTGCCGGAGAAGAATACCTCGAAGACAATATTCCTCATATCGAAATGCTATTGAGCCGCTGACCATTTCGAAAATTCGCTGCGGGCATATCGATCAGCTCTGCTGAATTGAGTATTTTTACGAAAAGATCTCAAAAACGCCCGGCATGATCAGAAAGCTACTCCTTCCGTTCTTAATAATTATTTCTCTTTCGGCATTTTCACAGCACGTTCCGCAACTCTGGGGAATGAGCTCCGTTGGCGGAAATGATGATCTTGGAACGATCTATCATTATACGCCATCGTCATCAGCTTTTACATCCGATTACTCATTCCAGGACATCGCTCCGGGTTCTAATCCTCAAATGACCGATCTCACCGACGGCGGAAATGGAAAGCTATACGGGATGACCTACTCCGGCGGTTCGGATTTTTCGGGAGTTATCTTCGAGTACGATACGCTTACCAATTCCTACACAAAAAAAATTGATCTGACCTCAGCTACCGGTAATTTTCCAAAAGGCTCGCTCACACTGTACGCCGGCAAACTATACGGCATGACAACTCTGGGCGGAGCGAATAACAAGGGAACGATCTTCGAATGGGATCCGGTTACAAATATTCTCACTAAAAAAGTCGATCTCAGCACCAGCATCGGATGCAGTCCGGCCGGCTCGCTTAGCCTATATGGAAGCAAGCTTTACGGACTTACCTACCAGGGCGGAGTGAGTAACAAAGGTGCGATCTTCGAATGGGATCCTGCAACGAATATTTATACCAAGAAGATCGATCTGACTGCCGCAAATGGAGCAAATCCTTACGGAACGATGGCGTTGAACGGTTCGCTCTTTTATGGAATGACCTATACCGGCGGGGCGCTGAACGGGGGAGTGATCTTTGAGTGGGATCCTTCATCGAATGTATACACGAAGAAAATAGATCTTGCAAATGCAACCGGTAAGAATCCTTACGGAATGCTTACGTACAGCGCAGGTAAGTTTTACGGAATGACCAATATGGGCGGCAGCAGCGGTCGTGGGGTTATTTTTGAATGGAATCCGACAACGAATGTTTATACCAAAAAAGTGGATTTCACTATTACAAACGGAGCTTATCCTCAAGGCTCGCTTGTGATAAAAGGCACAAAGCTGTATGGCCTTACAAAGGCCGGAGGCACGGGGGATATGGGTGTGATCTTCGAATTTAATCCTTCATCGGGAGCATATACCAAAATGATCGACATGCAGAACAATTCCGGGAGAGCGCCTTTCGGATCGCTTGTGAACGTAGGTTCGGATTTTTATGGGTTAACAAATGCCGGCGGGCTATACGGGTTCGGTGTCATTTTCAAATGGAACAATATTTCAAACACATATACAAAAGAATACGAACTGAACAGTAGCAACGGAAATTATCCGAACGGATCACTTGTATTCAGCGCCGGAAAATATTATGGCGTGACTTCCCAGGGTGGTGTCAATAATTATGGTGTGATTTTCGAATGGGATCCTTCCACCGGTCTTTATACAAAGAAGTATGACTTTGACAGCATTAACGGCGGCCGGCCGGATGGAGGAATGGTGATCTATTCGGGAAAAATGTACGGGCTCACCACGATCGGTGGAGCAAATGGTGTCGGTGTGATCTATGAGTGGGATGCAAGCTCCAATGTTTACACAAAGAAGATCGATCTTTCGGCAGTGAATGGTAAAACGCCATACGGTTCGCTCGCGATAAATGGAACAAAGCTTTACGGAATGACGAGTGACGGCGGCGCAAATGGTGCTGGTGTTATCTTTGAATGGGATCCGGCCTCCAACCTCTATACAAAAAAGATTGATCTTGCCGTTGCCACAGGGAGTTCTCCGATGGGATCGCTGGTGTATAGCGGAACTAAATTTTACGGACTTACCTACAGCGGCGGAGCTACCGGGGAAGGTGTCATCTTCGATTGGGATCCTGTTTCGAATGTGTATACAAAACGGCGCGATCTCGATACGCTCAGCGGTACAAACCCGAACGGTACGATGATCTTCAATGCCGGTTTATTTTACGGCCTTGCCGAAAAAGGCGGCACTGATGGGCTCGGAACCTTATTCACCTGGAATCCCGGCTCAAATGCACTTGCGTTAAAATATGAATTCGATCTCCTTACCGGTTCATACCCGAGAGGAAGCCTGGTTTTGTCAGGCAGCGGAGTGATGTATGGCCTCACCAGAGAAGGAGGCAGCGTGGATGCGGGAACCTTATTCGAATGGAACACAGCAACGAATACGCTTACCACGAAAGTGAATTTTTCAGGCACAACCGGAACGGAAATGGGAATGCATCCGGACGGAACAACTTTAATTGAGCAAATTTCAAATGCTACACCCGTGTTCAGCTCAGCTTCATCCATGCAGAGTATGTGCATTAACACCACGGCAAATAATCTGTTCACGCTCACGGATGGCGACGGCGATGTGCCGGTATTTACAGTGACAAGCAGCAACCCTTCATTGATTCCCTCTTCAAACATAATTGTAAGCAATGTTGGCGGCTCCAATTACCAGGCGGCAGCGAGCCCCTTGGCCGGTCAAACCGGAACATCCCTCATAACAATAATGGCCAATGACGGATATGGCGGCACCGCGGTGTATACCTATACGTTAAACGTGAATTCGGCACCTGTTGTAAGCGCAACTGCAACCGCAGCTGCTGTTTGCAGCGGACAGCCTGTAACACTTACGGGCAGTGGTGCAGCCACTTATAGCTGGAGCGGAGGTGTGACAGACGGAGTTACTTTTGTTCCTTCCGTTACAACTACCTATACCGTAACAGGAACGATTGCCGGCTGTGGAAGTGGTACCGCAACGCAAACGATCACGGTCAACCCGATCCCATCGGTTAATGCAAATGCCAGCAGTCTCTCATTATGTTCCGGTCAGCCGCTCACGCTTACGGGTGGCGGAGCAGCAGGCTATTCCTGGAACAGTGGGATCAGTAACGGTGTTGCCTTTGTGCCGTTGTCGACTGCAACATATACAGTGACCGGTACTTCTCTTGGATGCTCGGCAACTGCGACGGTCTCCGTTTCTGTTTCGCCTTCTCCGACTATTTCCGTCAGCGCCAGCAGCCCGATAGTTTGCTCGGGTCAGCCGGTAACGATCACTGCCAGCGGAACAGGGAGCGCCTATACCTGGAGCGGCGGGATCACAAACGGGGTAGCTTTCACTCCTTCAGCAACCACTACTTATACCGTTACCGGAACTTTGGGAAGCTGTACGGTTACTTCCACGCAGATGGTAACAGTAACTGTTGTAAATGTTACAGCGAGTTCGAGCGCATCCGTGATATGTATTGGTGACGCTGTGACGTTGACCGGCAGCGGCGCAACAAGCTACACGTGGTCCGGAGGAGTGGTGGATGGTACAGCATTTTCACCAACATCGACGACGATGTATACCGTTACCGGAGTAGTGAGCGGATGCACCGCTACGGCTACGCAAACAGTTACGGTAAATACAGTAATTCCTACAGTCAGCGGAAATGCCAGCAGCGGCGTGA
Source organism: Bacteroidia bacterium (assembly GCA_045805205.1). GTDB lineage: Bacteria > Bacteroidota > Bacteroidia > 2-12-FULL-35-15 > 2-12-FULL-35-15 > 2-12-FULL-35-15. Next base: position 556,471 of record JBJMLR010000011.1, read on the forward strand.
TCTGCAATGGAGACGCAGTGATACTCACAGGAACTGGGACAGCAACGGCTTATAGCTGGACCGGTGGTGTGATAGATGGCATCGCATTTAATCCGGTTTCAACAGCTACTTATACTGTAACCGGGACATTGTCCGCGTGTACTGCTACCAGTACTCAAACAGTAACGGTGAACCCGATCCCGGCAGTTGTGGCGAATGCCAGCAGCAGTAGTATTTGTGCGGGAGGCTCGTTGACGCTCACCGGCAGCGGAACGGCGGGGACTTATAGCTGGAGCAGCGGTGTAACCGACGGAACAGCATTTGTGCCGGTGATGTCCGATACATACACCGTTACAGGAACACTTGCAGGATGTACAGCAACAGGGACCATTTCAGTTTCGCTGATAACGGTTGATGCAAGTGCAACTCAAGCCGGAAATGTTATTACGGCCAATGATCCGTCGGCCGGATACCAGTGGGTTAATTGCAATAGTGCATATTCACTGATCACAGGGGAGACAAATCAATCGTATACAGCGACTTCAGATGGAAGTTATGCCGTTATCGTAACGCAATCCGGTTGTGCCGATACCTCTTCCTGTTTTATTGTGATCGGAACGGAGGTGAATGCAATGGCGGAAGGCGAGATCCTGGTTTATCCGAATCCGGGTGCAGGAGTAGTTAATGTCCGCCTGCCGGACCAGGGAAGTGCATTAGTGGAAGTGTTCAATTCACTGGGGCAGCAAGTGCTTCGGAAAAATATCAATGACATCGACAACAGAATTGATCTAAAAGAAGTGAGCAGCGGGACATACATTTTTAAGATCGTGTCCGGAAATCAGTCCTTATTCAGGCAGGTGGTAGTACTGCCAGAATAAAAAAGACGGGAAAAAACGTATTGCGTTCCTAATACCAGTTCTGGTTTTATTCAGGAGATCGCTTCGGTCGTTCCTCCCTCGCGATGACGCGCCTCAAGAATGGCGTCTAAATACTAACTCTGCTTTGTTCAGAAGATCGCTTCGGTCGTTCTTCCCTCGCGCTGACGCGCACCTCAAGAATGGCGTCTAAATACTAATTTGGCTTTTGTTCAGAAGATCGCTTCGGTCGTTCCTCCCTCGCGATGACGCGCACCGCAAAAAATAGCGTGTAAATATCAGTTCTGCTTTTATTCAGTGATAACACATCCCCCCAAAGGATTTTACTGGATCATTCCGGCCCCGACCGTAATGTTGCTTGCTTCATCGATGAGGATAATGCTGCCGGTGTTCCGGTTCTTGCGGTATTTGTCGAATGCAAGGGGGGCGGTCGTTTTGATTACGATGCGTGCGATATCGTTCAAGCCGATGCTTTTATCATCCTCCATTTTTTCGAGCGTGCTGATATTTACCTTGTATCGTATCTCTTTGATCACTGCGCGAACTTCCTTTGATGAGTGACGTAGCGTGTATTTTCCGCCAGGCTGTAACGGCCTTTCTCCGAGCCAGCAGATCATAAGCTCGAGATCCTGACCTGTTTCCGGCTTGTTATCGGTTTTTACGATCATGTCTCCGCGTGAGATGTCGATCTCATCTTCGAGCGTTAATGTAACACTCATCGGCGAGAATGCTTCTTCAAGTGTACCATCCAGAACATCGATCGAGCGGATCTTTGAAGTGTGTCCGGATGGAAGCACGGTTATATCATCACCTTTTTTGAAGATCCCACCCGCGACACGACCGGCATATCCCCGGTAATCGTGATGTTCAGTGCTCATCGGGCGGATCACATATTGAACCGGGAAACGCGCTTCCGAAAGATTCTCATCGTTTTCGATGGATAAATTTTCCAGCAGGTGCATGAGGGTTTCTCCTTTATACCACTCCATATTCGGAGATGGACTTACAACGTTGTCACCTTTCAATGCACTGATCGGGAGAAAATGTATATCGGGAAGATCGAGCTTTGCTGCAAAATTTTTATAATCTTCCTGGATATTTTTAAAAACGTCTTCTTTGAAATCAACCAGATCCATTTTATTCACGCAAACGATCACATGCGGAATTCTCAGCAGGGACGCGATATAGGAGTGACGCATGGTCTGTTCGATCACACCTTTTCTGGCATCAATAAGAATGATCGCTGCGTTTGCAGTGGATGCTCCGGTAACCATGTTGCGCGTATACTGGATATGCCCGGGAGTATCGGCGATAATGAATTTTCGTTTGGGAGTTGCAAAATAGCGGTATGCGACATCGATGGTGATTCCCTGTTCACGTTCCGCACGCAGTCCATCCGTGAGAAGTGCGAGGTTCACATATTCCTCTCCTCGTTTTTCGCTGCTCGCTTTGATGGCTTCGTACTGATCCTCGAAAATAGATTTGGAATCATAAAGCAAACGTCCGATCAATGTGCTTTTGCCATCATCAACGCTCCCTGCTGTCGTGAAACGGAGCAGATCCATGTTTAGATATCCTGATGTAGAAAAATTTGTCATAATTTTTTACCACTAAGACACTGAGGTCACTTAGCTTCACTAAGGCTTAGTGGTTTCTTATGTTCTTAGTGCCTTAGCGATGAATTTAATTTCTCATTAAAAATACCCTGCTTTTTTACGGTCTTCCATTGCTGCTTCCGAGCGTTTGTCATCGATCCTGCTTCCCCGTTCTGTAACGCGTGTCGATGCTACTTCTTCGACAATCTCTTCCAGCGTATTTGCTTCCGAAAGAACAGCTCCTGTACAGCTGATATCACCGATAGTGCGGAAACGAACCTGCATTTTTTCGACTTTCTCCGTTGGCTTCAGGGGGATCACGTTGCTATGTGCATAGATAACGCCGTCGCGAATGAAGCATTCCCGTTCATGCGTGAAGTAGATCGAGGGAATTTCAATATTTTCCTGGAGAATGTATTGCCATACATCCATTTCCGTCCAGTTGCTGATCGGAAATACCCTGAAGTGCTCTCCGACATGCTTTTTCCCGTTGAACAGGTTCCAAAGCTCCGGGCGCTGGTTCTTCGGGTCCCATTGTCCGAATTCATCGCGGTGAGAGAAGAATCGTTCTTTCGCGCGTGCTTTCTCTTCATCCCGCCTTGCGCCGCCGATGCAGGCATCGAATTTATATTTTTCGATCGTATCGAGCAGTGTAACCGTCTGCAGAACATTCCTGCTTGCATTGAAGCCTTTCTCTTCCACGGCTTTTCCTTCATCGATACTCTGCTGAACCGATCCGACAATGAGCTGCACACTGTATTTTTTTGCGAGCTCATCGCGGAAGGTGATCGTTTCTTCAAAATTATGACCGGTGTCAACATGCACCAGAGGGAAAGGGATCTTTGCCGGGGCAAAAGCCTTGCGTGCAAGATGGAAGCAGACGATCGAATCTTTGCCGCCTGAAAAAAGCAATGCCGGCTTCTCAAATTGTGCTGCAAGTTCCCTCAGCACATAAATGCTTTCACTCTCTAATTCCTTAAGATGGGTAAGATGATGGTTCTTCATTTTTTGATCCTCTTCTCGATATAATTAATGATCTTCCCGACACTTTCTTCGACTTCCAACTCTCCTGTTTTCAGCTCGATCGCCGGTGCAGCCGGTGCTTCGAATGGAGCATTTATCCCGGTAAAATCTTTGATCTCGCCTTTTCTCGCTTTTGCATATAATCCTTTTACATCGCGTTTTTCACAAATTTCAATCGGTGTATTTACAAATACTTCAATAAAATCCGTTTCGCCGATGATAGTTTTTGCGTTATCCCTGATCTCTTTTGTCGGACTTACAAAGCAGCAGATCGTGATCAGGCCCGAATGCACAAATAATTTCGCTACTTCAGCGATCCGGCGGATATTCTCGACCCGGTCATTGTCACTGAAGCCAAGGTTGCTGTTGATCCCGGTTCGTATATTATCGCCGTCCAGAACCTGTGTCAGCAATCCTTTTTTGTGAAGCTCTTTTTCCAAAGCGACCGCGATGGTAGTTTTTCCGGAACCGCTCAGGCCGGTGAACCAGATCGCAACACCTTTCTGCTCCAGCAGCCGTTCCTTATCAGCTCGCTGAAGCATACTACCGGTGGGAAAAATATTTTTGTCCATACTATAAAATTAAATAAAAAAGGTCTAACCTGTTCGGAAAGACCTTTTGATAAGCTCAAATGTATATTGATCGTCCTTCCTTAAAATAAGATGCAGCAAAGCATACAGCACATCATTGTGCAGCAGCAGCTCATTACTTTATGGAAGGTGTTTGTTTTCATCGACAGGGCAAATGTATAACCTTTTTTTTAAAATGGAAGAAGGATTTTTGAATATCTTTACTGTGTTTTTCGGAAAAGCCCGAAATCAGTGAAAATGAACAAGAGGACAATGGTACCGGATTTCAGGAATACCGTGCCTGTGGACCAGGTCGGGATCGAGGAGCGGGTCGCACGTTTTACAACCCGCAGCATTAAAAAGTCGTCGAAAATGCAGGGCCTTAAAATGGTTCTCAGTATGATCGACCTGACGACATTGGAGGGAAAAGACACTGAAGGCAAAGTGAAGCAGATGTGTTATAAGGCAGCGCATCTTCATGATGTTATTCCCGGTTTGCCAACCGTCGCTGCCGTTTGTGTTTACCCGTCGATGGTGAAGGTTGCAAAAGAAGCGCTGAAAGGAACCATGGTCAAGGTTGCTTCGGTATCGACTGCATTTCCCAGCGGACAATCCACACCTGCGATCAAAATTGCCGATACGAAATTTGCTGTTGACAATGGTGCTGACGAGATCGATATGGTGATCTCCCGCGGGGAATTTCTAAAAGGAAACTACAGCTTTGTATTTGATGAGATCGCTTCGATCAAAGAAGCCTGCGGTAAAGCGCGGCTGAAAGTTATTTTCGAAACGGGAGAGCTTTCTACATTGGATAATATCCGCAAAGCAAGTGACATTGCGATGTATGCGGGTGCTGATTTTATCAAAACTTCCACCGGGAAGATCTCTCCTGCAGCTACAATGCCGGTAACGCTGGTAATGCTTGAAGCGATCCGTGAATATTATTATGAAACGGGCCGGATGGTCGGGATGAAACCCGCCGGCGGAATTTCTACTTCTAAGCTTGCGCTCCAGTATCTCATCATGGTGAATGAAACTCTGGGTGCTGCATGGCTCAGCAATGAGTGGTTTCGGTTTGGCGCCAGCAGTCTTGCAAATGATGTGCTGATGCAGATCGCAAAAGAAACATATGGAGTTTACCAGAGCTCCGATTATTTTTCAAAAGACTAAAGATGAGTTCGACGAAAGATGTAAAACTTAATTTTAATTCGGCGTGGGATCTGGCTCCGGCGCCGGAGGACAGCAAACATGTTCAACTGAAAAAGCAATATGATCTCTTTATCAACGGGGAATTCGTAAAGCCAAACAGCAGGAAATATTTTGCTACCTACAATCCTGCAACAGAGCAGAAGCTCGCTGAGGTCGCAGAAGCCGACGAAAAGGATGTTGACAAAGCCGTGAAAGCAGCACGCGCTGCCTTCGGAAAATGGAGCAAGCTTTCCGGTAAGGAACGGGGAAAGTATCTTTATCGCATCGCAAGGCTGATGCAGGAACGGGCCCGTGAGTTTGCGGTTATCGAAACCATGGACGGCGGAAAGCCCATCCGCGAAAGCCGCGACATCGATGTGCCGCTGGCTGCAAATCATTTCTTCTATTATGCCGGTTGGGCGGATAAATTAGAATATGCTTTCCCGAACAGGAATCCGAAGCCATTGGGCGTTGCCGGGCAGATCATTCCCTGGAATTTCCCGCTGCTGATGGCTGCATGGAAGATTGCTCCTGCGCTTGCTGCGGGCAATACCGTTGTGCTGAAACCTGCCGAAACCACTCCGCTTACCGCGCTCAAGCTCGCTGAGCTGATCCGTGACAGCGGCTTACCGAAAGGCGTTGTAAATATTATTACCGGCGCGGGAAAAACGGGTGCCGCGATCGTGAATCATAAAGACATTAACAAAATTGCATTCACCGGTTCCACAGATGTAGGCAAGCTGATCCAAAAAGCGATTGCGGGAACCGATAAGAAACTAACGCTTGAGCTGGGCGGAAAAGCTGCAAATATCATTTTTGAAGATGCGGCGCTGGATCAGGCAGTAGAAGGTATCATCAACGGGATCTTCTTCAACCAGGGGCATGTTTGCTGTGCCGGTTCGAGACTGTTCGTGCAGGAGAGTGTTGCGGATAAAGTGATCCGGAAATTAAAAGACCGGATGGAAACGCTTCGCGTGGGCGACCCGATGGACAAAAATACAGATATCGGTGCGATCAACTCGGAAGAACAGCTTGGCAAGATCAACGACTATATCAGGATCGGAAAAGAAGAAGGTGCGGATCTTTATCAAAGTTCCTGCAGCCTTCCTGCGAAAGGATATTTCTGCAAGCCAACCATTTTTTTGAATGCTTCACAATCGCATCGGATCGTGCAGGAGGAAATTTTCGGACCGGTGCTGGCTGTTCAAACATTCCGCACCATTGAAGAAGTGATTGAAAAGGCGAATAACATTCCTTATGGTTTGTCGGCAGGTGTTTGGACCGACAAAGGTTCCAAGATCTTTAATCTTACCGGTAAGCTGAAAGCCGGCGTGATTTGGGCAAATACCTATAATAAATTTGACCCGACCTCTCCTTTCGGCGGATATAAAGAAAGCGGTTTCGGACGAGAAGGAGGATTGCATGGATTGGCAGCGTACCTGGACATTTAACCTCCGTGATCCTCTGCGTAAAACTCCGCGTTCTTTGCGGTTAAAAAAACGAAAGTTATGTCAAGAATCGAGATACAAAAAACATACAAGATCTTCATCGGGGGACAATTCCCCAGGACAGAATCCGGAAGATATTATCCGCTGAAAGATAAAAAGGGAAATGTAATTGCAAACATTTGCCTTTGCTCACGCAAGGATTTCCGGAATGCGGAAGTCGCGGCGCGAACAGCACAAGCCGGCTGGGGTGCACGGGCAGCTTTTAATCGCGGCCAGATCATGTACCGCATTGCGGAGATGATGGAAGGAAGAAAAGCGCAGTTTATAGATGAGTTGGTGACACAGGGAGCAAGCGCTTCATCTGCAAAACAGGAAGTGGAAAGAAGCATCGACAGGGTGGTCTATTATTCCGGCTGGTGCGACAAATTTCAGCAGGTGTATAGCTCTGTAAATCCTGTCGCTTCTTCTCATTTTAATTTTTCTGTTCCTGAGCCGATGGGAGTTGTAGCGATCATCGCGGATGAAAAAACATCGCTGCTGGGTCTGGTTACGGCGATCGCGCCGGTGATTGCCGGAGGAAATACCTGTGTGGTACTTGCTTCTGAGAGCAAACCATTGTGTGCGGTAACGTTTGCTGAAGTGCTTAACACGTCTGATCTTCCGGGTGGCGTGGTAAATATTCTTACCGGTTCTTCTGCCGAGCTTCACAGCCATTTTTCGAATCACATGGATGTAAATGCGGTTGTGTGTTACCGAAGCGATAAAGCGGAGCTGAAAGCGATCAGGGAGAATGCATCACTCAATGTGAAACGCGTTTTTGTATACGACAAAATCGATCTGGCTACTGATAAAGCGCAAAGCCCTTACTTCATTATGGACACACAGGAGATCAAGACTACCTGGCACCCGATCGAGAACATCGGAGCGGCAAAATCAGGATATTAGATGAGGGGAAATGCGAAATGGGAAATGTGGAAGGTGAAATGTAAAGCGTGAAAATTAAAAAGGATGATGATGGAGACTGACAGGTTGAGAAAACTGCTATTCATTGCGATTCGTGCATCGCTTCGCGCAGGCGAGGAGATTTTGAAAGTGTATGACTCCGATTTTGCGGTAGAACACAAAGATGATCAGTCGCCGCTCACAATGGCCGATAAGAATGCACACGATGTTATTTGCGCGGAGCTGGAAGATCAGGGATTTCCTGTTCTGAGTGAAGAAGGGAAAGCGATTGCTTACGGAGAGCGCAGCAAATGGGACCATTTCTGGATGGTCGATCCGCTGGACGGGACGAAAGAATTCATAAAAAGGAACGGAGAGTTTACGGTTAATATCGCACTCATTCATCAGCAAAGATCTATCCTCGGCGTGATCTTCGTACCCGTTACGAATACACTTTATTTCGCGGCAGAGGGCATTGGCAGCTATAAGCTGGTGATCGCGGATATGGTTGAAGATAATCTGGACGGCATCATCCTTCAATCAGCTAAATTGCCGGTAGCCGGTCCGAAAAGAAAATATACGGTAGTTGCCAGCCGCTCACATTTGTCGGAAGAAACAGAAATGTTCATTGATGGATTGCGGACAGCGCACAAAGAACTGGAATTCATCTCTTCGGGCAGCTCGATAAAATTGTGTCTTATCGCGGAAGGAAGCGCGGATGTATATCCACGTTTTGCTCCGACTATGGAATGGGATACTGCTGCTGGTCAGGCGATCTGCGAGATCTCCGGCAGAGCGGTTATTGACTATTCCACGAACAAGACACTTCTCTATAATAAGCAGGATCTTCTGAACAATTGGTTCATCGTGCAATAAGCCTAAAACGTCTCTGTTTTTCCTGCTATTCGGGCAAAAATCCGTATACTTGCATGTTAATTTCAAAAACGGAAAAATGAGTAAAGTTGCATTGATCACAGGCATTACCGGGCAGGATGGAGCCTATTTAGCCGAATTATTGCTGAGCAAAGGGTATACGGTGCATGGTTTGAAGCGAAGAAGCTCCATGTTCAATACCGGCCGCATCGATCATTTATACAAGGATCAGCATGAAAAGAAAGTTAATTTCTTTCTTCATTACGGCGATCTGACGGATTCTACCAACCTCATTCGCATCATCCAGGAAACGCAGCCGGATGAGATCTATAACCTTGCCGCTCAATCACACGTGAAGGTGTCATTTGACTCGCCGGAATACACGGCAAATGCCGATGCCATCGGGACGCTCAGGATTCTCGAGGCGATCCGGATCCTTAAGCTTGAGAAGAAGACCCGTTTTTATCAAGCCTCTACTTCTGAGATGTATGGATATGTCCAGGAGATCCCGCAAAAAGAAACAACTCCTTTTTATCCTCGCTCACCATATGGTGTTGCGAAAGTATATGCATTCTGGATCACAAAGAACTATCGTGAAGCGTATGGAATGTTTGCATGCAATGGTATTCTGTTCAATCATGAAAGCCCGCTGCGGGGTGAGACTTTTGTGACCCGTAAGATCACAAGGGCCGTGGCAAAGATCCACCTGAAGATGCAGGATAAGCTCTGGCTCGGTAACCTTGATGCTGAAAGGGACTGGGGTCACGCACAGGATTATGTGGAAGGGATGTGGGCCATGCTCCAGGCAAAAGAGGCGGATGATTATGTTCTTGCTACCGGCGTGAAAATCACGGTGAGAAAGTTTGTCGAGCTCGCTTTCGCCGAGGTTGGTGTAAAGATCAAATGGGAAGGCAAAGGTGTTGATGAAAAAGGAATTGATGAGGCAAGCGGAAAGATAGTAGTGGAAGTTGACCCGAGGTATTTCCGTCCAACCGAAGTGGAACTGCTGATCGGTGATGCATCCAAAGCAAAGCGTAACCTGGGTTGGGAGCCAAAGCGCTCTTTGCAGCAACTGGTGAGCGAAATGGTTGCAGCCGATGTAAAATTATTTGAGAAGGATAAGTACTTGCTGGACGGCGGACATGATGTGATGAATTTTCACGAGTAGATCTGTCTGCCTATGAATACTTCCGATAAAATATATGTTGCCGGTCACCGCGGAATGGTGGGTTCCGCAATCGTAAGAAGATTGCAGAAAGATGGCTTCAGCAATATTATCACCCGCACATCGGGAGAACTGGATCTCAGGAATCAGCAGGCTGTTGCTGATTTTTTTGCAAAAGAAAAGCCCGCTTATGTTTTTCTCGCTGCTGCCAAAGTTGGAGGCATCGTTGCAAACAATACCTATCGCGCTGATTTTATTTACGAGAATATGATGATCCAGAGCAATGTGATCCATCAGTCGTATGTAAACGGTGCTAAAAAGCTAATGTTCCTCGGTTCTTCCTGTATTTACCCGAAGATGGCGCCCCAGCCCTTGAAAGAGGAGTATCTTCTCACAGGCTTGCTGGAGCCGACAAATGAACCTTATGCGATCGCAAAGATCGCCGGGATCAAAATGTGCGATGCTTATCGGAGTCAATACGGATGTAATTTTATTTCCGTGATGCCCACAAATCTTTATGGACCGAATGATAATTACGACCTGAATAATTCCCATGTACTTCCGGCGCTCATCCGGAAATTTCACACTGCAAAGAAGGAGAACAAGCCGGAAGTCGAGATCTGGGGAACCGGATCTCCGATGCGTGAATTTTTACATGCTGATGATCTTGCCGATGCCTGCTTTTACCTGATGCAGAATTATAATGAGCCCGGATTGGTGAACATCGGTGTTGGTGACGACATCAGCATCAAAGATCTTGCACTGATGGTGAAAAACATCGTAGGCTTTGAAGGTGAATTGAAATTCGATACATCCAAACCCGATGGAACTCCCAGGAAATTAATGGATGTGAGTAAATTGCATTCGTTCGGATGGAAGCATAGGATCAACCTGGAAGAAGGGATCAAAAGCGTATATGCTGAAGTGAAAGATAAATTATAATTCTTCACCACGGAGAAACAGAGCGCACGGAGGGATACAGAGCGCTCTCCGTGAAACTCTGTGTCCTCCGATTCTCTGTGGTAAAAAAGTGAAAAAGCTGTTTTTTATATTATTTTCTGTCCCGATGCTGCTTTCCGCGCAGCAGAACCAGCCTTTGAACCGGGAATGGACGCTGCGTTATACTCCTAAAGCGCAGCCGGAGAAATCGCCCGTGATCGATACATCAAATTGCGAATCCTGCATGCAGATCAAAGCAACCTATGCCCCGGGTCATTCTTTTCGTCCCTACATACTTCCTGTACAAAAGCCTTATAGTAAGATGCAAAAGATCCGCACTCCGCTGCGGAATAAGCTCAAAGAAGAAAGCCTGATCATTGTGAAAGATACAGCCGATAAATTTTATCTCACGGTCGATCCCTTGTTCAACTTTGAAGGCGGAATGGACCTTGCCGATACATCACATGAAAAGCTGATCAAGAATACCCGCGGTGCTATTATTCGCGGAAGCATCGGAGAAAAGTTCGCATTTGAAAGCTCGTTCTATGAGAACCAGGCAACGTATGCGAAGTACATCGACAATTACATTGCATCAACGGATGGTTTTTTTCCCGGTCAAAGCGGATACGATTATCATGTGATCCCGGGACAGGGACGTTCTAAAAGATTCAAAGCGAACGGGTACGATTTCGCAATGGCTTCCGGATATATTTCTTATTCACCGAATAAAATTTTCAATTTCCAGGTTGGGCACGGAAAGCATTTTGTAGGAGATGGCTACCGGTCGTTGCTTTTATCTGACAATGCTTTCAATTATCCCTATGCCAGAATAACGACGACCTACAAAAATATTCAATACACAAATCTGTACACGTCTTTTATGAACCTTACGAATGGCGGTGTTCAAACTCCTCCGCATGTGGAGCGGCTGTTTCAGAAGAAGATCGGAAGCTTTCAATATTTGAGTGCTACGCTTTTCCATCGGCTGAATCTTGGCCTGTTCCAGGGAATGATCTGGGAAGCGGCTGATTCGATGAACAGGATGCAAACCAACTTTAACACATTTGATCCGATCATCGGAGTAAATGCACTTGCCTATGGATTACATAATAATAACAATGTGCTGCTCGGCGCTACGATGAAGCTGAAGATCACAAACACCATATCGTTGTATGGACAATTCATGCTGGATGATACTTATTCTGCTAAAGCAGGAAGAGGAGATGTCCGCAAAAAATATGGTTACCAGGCCGGTTTCAAATATTTCGATGTGTTCGGCATCCGGAATCTCCATCTGCAGATTGAATACAATTCCGTTCGCCCATACGCATATGCGGCTGAAAATACTTACCAGAGCTACACGCATTATAACCAGCCGCTTGCACATCCGCTGGGAGCAAATTTTAATGAGATGGTCGGCTTTATCAATTATCGTCTCAAGGATTTCTTTATTGAGCTGAAAGGAAATTATGCTGTAAAGGGAAATGATTCGCTCGGAAATAATTTCGGGGGAAATGTTTTTAAGCCGGATAATACTTTCCCGATCACACAGAACCTGGAAAACATCAGTACCACGCAAGGTCTTAAAACAACCATTATGTACCAGGATATTCACATAGGCTATCTTGTGAACCCACAAACGAACCTTAATATCGTGATTGGTTTGAGCAACCGCATCGAGCAAACCGAAAAAGCAACGAATAATACACAATTCGTATATTTAGGCATCAGAACTTCGCTTTCTAACTTCTATTACGATTTTTGACCTATGCATCAGATGGCATTTTTGATATTGGTATTTGTAACATCATTCTTTGTAGTGCTGTTGTCGACACCATCATTGATCAAGGTTGCGATATTGAAACGCCTGTTCGATGCGCCCGGTGATACCCGGAAGCTTCATACACGCATGGTACCAACCATCGGCGGCATTATTATTTTCGCGGGAACTCTTTTTTCTTATTCGCTTTGGTTTCCTGACATTCATGAGTTTGTACCGCTGGCAAAAAGTATCAGCGATTATAAATTCATTGTTTCCACATTACTCGTTATGTTTTTCGTAGGAGTAAAAGATGATATCATCGGAACCGCTCCTGTAAAAAAGCTGGTCGCACATGTGCTGGTAGGAATGGTGCTGGTGCTGATGGCAGATATCCGGATCGTGAGCATGCATGGATTATTCGGGATCGATGTGCTTCCGCTCTGGACCAGCGTATTCCTGTCTCTTTTCACCTACATCGTGGTGGTGAATGCATTCAACCTGATCGATGGAGTGGATGGATTAGCTGGTGGCGTCGGATTTATCGCCTCTACGGCATTCGGCGCCTGGTTTGCATTGGCGGGAGATCCTGCGATGGCTTGTCTCGCCTTCGCATTATCCGGATCATTGCTCGGTTTCCTCTTCTTCAATTTTTCACCGGCCAAAATATTCATGGGAGATTCAGGCTCGCTCACGATCGGGCTGATCATCTGTATTCTTGCGATCAAGGTGATCGATTATGATGTGAGCTCGATCGAAAATAAGCTGGTATTAAATGTTTCCAAACCCATTTTTGCGATGGCAGTGCTGGTATATCCGCTGGTGGATACATTAAGGATCTTCATCTATCGTGCAGTAAGAGGCGTTTCACCGTTTTCTGCCGACAGGAACCATCTTCATCACCGTTTGCTCGACATAGGATTGTCACATCGCGGCACGGTGATCAGTGTTTATTTCTTCAATATTTTTGTTATCGGGCTAACGCTGGCGCTCACACTTTCCTATATCAATCCGAATTATACGCTGATGATCGTTGCGGCAGTATCCTTGACGGTTGCACAAATTCCTTTTTTCATCAAAAAGAAAAAGAATCGTATTCCAAAGGAAAATGAGCAATAAGATTTTATTACTTCCTGCTTTTTTTCTTCTCCCGCTTTGCGGCTTTTCACAGCAATGGAATTATACGCTGAGCCGGGATTTCCTCTGGGGCATCGAAGATCACTATAACAATAAGGAAGAAAATGCGCAGACATTTGTAAAGCCCTACCGGTTGGAAGAGCTCGAAAAGATCAGCGACTCCAGCGCTTTTTTTCCGCGGCTGCTCGCAGGAACCAAAGCCGAACAGCGCGACAAAGAAGCAAGGAACAGCGGACAGATCGAAGCGTATCCGTTAATAGCAGCAGAAGGCGGTTATGAGATGTCCTCGCCGTCCTTTATGACAAGGCACCTTGCGATCGGTGCGGATGTGCTGGGCTTTTATAAGGACAAGATCGCATTCAGTATAAAAGGGATCGGGGGAAAAGGAGTTTACAGCTCGTATATGGATTCTATCATCCGTGAAACGCATATGGTGCCGGGACTTGGATATGCGCACATTGCAAAAGCGGATTCGCTTCATCCGATGTACGCGTATGAATATTTTTCGGGCTATGTTTCCTGGTCGCCCAACAAGATCTTCAATTTCCAGGTTGGGAAAGACAAGCATTTCTGGGGCGACGGATATCGCTCTCTTTTTCTGTCGGATGTTTCCGCACCTTATCCGTTTTTTAAGATCACGACAAATGTCTGGAAGATCAGCTATGTGAATTTATTCACTGCAATGAAAGATGCAACGTCTTCCCCGTTCAAAAAACAATGGCTGGATAAATATGCAACGTTTCATCATCTCGGGTGGAACGCAACGAAAAGGATCAATCTCGGGTTGTTTGAAAGTATAGTCTGGCAGGGTTCCGACAGCACCCGTCATCGCGGCTACGACGTAAATTATCTTAACCCGGTCATGTTCTTTCGTCCGACGGAATATTCGTTGGGTTCCAGCGATAATGCTTTTGTGGGTTTTGATCTGAAAATAAAAGTGGCAAAAAAACAGCAGATCTACGCGCAGATCCTGTTGGATGAATTTGTGCTGAAAGAGGTAAGAAATGATATCCGGCATGCGATGGGAAGCGGCGATACTACATGGGGCTGGTGGGCTAATAAGCAGGGTTATCAGCTTGGATTTAAGAGCTTCGACCTGTTCAAGGTGCGTTACCTTAATTTTCAGACAGAGTTTGATGTGGTCAGGCCATATACATATGCTCACGGAAGTGTGCAGCAGAATTACGGAAATATGAACCAGCCGCTGGCACATCCCGCAGGAGCTAATTTTGCTGAAATGTCGATGTTCCTGAACTATCGGTGGAAACGTCTTTTTGCCGAGCTGAAATTTACCGATGCCGTTTACGGGGCAGACAGCGGCGGTACCGACTATGGAAAGAATATTTTTATTTCCTATACCGAACGTCCTCACGAATATAACAACTATACCGGGCAGGGTTTCCAGGTGAAATTGATGACCGTGTCGGCGAGGGTAGCGTACATGCTGGATACGAGAATGAATTTGAAAATAGAGCTTGGTTTTGCCGACAGGATCGAGCAGGGGAGCTACACTAAAAAGCAAACGCCTTATATATTCTTCGGGATCCGCTCGGATCTTTTCAACCGCTACGAGGATTATTAAGTTTTGTTCACCTCACAAACCTGGCTTAATACCTCGCAGGGATCCGATTCCGGATATTTTTCGTAGATTTAATCGGATAAAAACCAATTCCCGATGTTACGCGTTTTTCTGAGGCTGACGCTTTGTTTCATGCTGGTGCTCTGTCTGGTCCCCGCTGTCTCTGCATACACGGATACCGTTACCACAATGAACCGCCAGCCGTATCTCCAGCAGGGTGACACGGCTTCGATCATCATTCGCTGGCGCACGGTGAAAGGCTGTACGTCAAAAGTGAAGATCGGCCCCTCAGCTGTATCGCTTGCTACGATCCTTCTCGACACTAATCTGGTGACCGAACACATTTTGAAAGTTACAGGACTTTCGCCTGATACAAAATATTATTACAGTGTCGGCTCTACCCTTCAAACATTTCTTGGTGATACTACTACTTATTTCCGAACGGCTCCGGTCAACGGAAGCACGAGGGAAATAAACATCTGGGCCACCGGTGACGGCGGACAACCGGGCTTAATTCAGTCGTCCGTGCGGGATAAATACCTCGCGTACATCGGCGGAAAGCTGACGGATATATGGCTTTTGCTTGGTGATAATGCCTATACGAACGGATTGGATGCGGAATACCAGGGGGATTTTTTCAATATTTTTAAAAATAAGCTTTTACGCCAGACGCCGGTATGGCCGGTGCCGGGGAATCACGAATATGCAAACAATGCAGCGCTGCAGGTTTCACACACGATTGCTTATTTCAATATATTTTCATTGCCGGCGAGCGCTGAAATGGGCGGAGCAGCTTCAGGAACAGAATCCTGGTACTCCTTCAATTACGGGAACATCCATTTTATTTCACTGGATTCCTACGGAATAGATGCCGGCAGCAGAATGTCAGATACACTTGGCCCGCAGGCGGCCTGGCTGAAGAATGATCTCGCGGCAAACACGCAAAAATGGACGATCGTTTATTTTCATCATCCGCCGTATTCGATGGGTTCGCACAACTCGGATACGGAAACAGAGCTTGCTGATATCCGGCAGGAATTGGTACCGATACTGGATCGATACCATGTTGACCTGGTGTTGAGCGGACACAGCCACACTTATGAAAGAAGCCATTTTATTCACGGCTATTATGGAATGGAGAGCGCTTATGATTCGCTACTTTATGCTGTAAGTAACTCAAGCGGACGTTATGACGGAACGGTCAATTCTTGTCCGTATATAAAAAATGCCGGTACTGATTACCGCGGGACGGTTTACACTGTTGCCGGTACTGCTTCCAAGCTTTCCACGTCACAAGTTTCTTACCCGCATGCAGCAATGTATTGTTCGAATGATTCGGTGGGAGCATCGGTCGCGGTGAAAGTGAAAGGGAACCGGTTGGATCTTAAAATGATCGGTGCCGACGGAGTGATCTATGATCATTTTACGATGTTCAGGGATGTAAATAAAAATACGGACACAACGATCCTTGCCGGACAGAGCATTTCGCTCTCTTCAAGCTGGGAGGGAACGCACATCTGGAATTACCCGATGCTGAGCGGACAGAATGTAACGGTAACTCCTGATTCTTCAGTAACGATAACGGTAACCGACAGCACCGGATGCTTATCGGATGTGTTTTCGATCCATGTGTGTTACCCGCTGCAGGTGCAAAGCAGTCCGGTAAATACAACGGTTTGTGAAGGCACATCAATGAGCTTACCGGTGATCCTGAATGGAAGTGATACGATCAGCTGCCAGTGGGAAAGCTCTGTAGACAGTGTTACCTGGATTACGATCGTACCGGGTCCGGTCTTTTCACACGTTGTTTCTGACACGCTTGTTATCGATTCGGTGACCATTGCACAGAATAACACCTGGCTGCGCTTGTCGGCGGTAAACGATTGCAGTTCCTTGCTGTCGCCGCCTTTTCTGCTGAAAGTTCTTCCGAATAATTCTCCGCTGGTGACCATTTCTTCTCATGTTGATTCAATCTGCCAGGGAAGCATGCAGGATTTTTATGCCGTGTCCAATGGCTGCGGCTCAACACCTTCTTATCAATGGTATTGGAACGGAGCAGCTGCGGGGAGCGACTCAACCTGGTTTGGAAGTACGTCTTTCGCCAATGGAGATAGTGTTTTTTGCGTGGTTACATCGTCCGCAACATGCAGCAATTATCTGAATGATACCAGCGCTTCCATACATTCCCATGTATTTCCGTCACTCAGTCCGTCGGTCAGTATTTCACCGTCCGGAACCGTTTCGCTATTGCCGGGAGATACGGTGATCTTTAATGCTGCCGCGGTAAATGGCGGCGCTGCTCCTCATTATCAGTGGTATGTTAACGGGATGATAGCTGGAGGAGACAGTTCGGTGTTCACCGGCTATTCATTGCTGGATGGAGATATCGTTTCCTGTTCGATGACAAGCAGCGCATTTTGCGCTGATAATTCTGTTGTAAACAGTGATTCGGCAGTGGTTAGCGTGATGATAACCACGCAAGCCGGGGAGGTTTCGGCGCGGCCGGGACAATGGAAGCTGATTCCCAATGTTTCTGAATTCCAGAGCCAGCTGGTGTATCGGTTCGACAGCGTGAAAGACATGAAAATCGAATTACTGAATGGAGAAGGACGGTTGATAAAGGAGATGATTCCGTCGCAGCCTGCCTTGTCAGGAAGCATTACAATTCCCCTGAGCGGGATCCCCGCCGGAATTTATCTTGTAAAGCTCAGCACCGCGACCTATTGCGGAGTAGAAAAGTTGATGGTAATAAAATGATGATCTGTCAAAGCAGATCGGTCCCTGCCAATTTAGAACCCGTCTAAATTCTCATTTTTCCCTTTTAGTTTCAGTGAATAATTGGTAAAATTGCGGTGCTTTTCCAAAAAGCATTCATTTTGCAGACCGAAAACGTAAACACCATCGAAAAAGCAGCGGCAAATCCCGGTAAACTAAGGGATTATGCAGCGTTTATGAAATTCAGGCTGGCGTCCCTTGTCGTGTTTTCGGCAGCGATCGCTTATACCGCCATGCCGGGGGCAGTGGATTGGGCTAAAATGGGCTGGCTGGTGTTGGGTGGCTTCCTCGTTACCGGAGCTTCAAATGGTTTTAATCAGATCCTGGAAAAGGACCTGGACAAGCTCATGAACAGAACCCAGAACCGGCCTCTCCCCCAGGAGAGAATGAGCATTAATGAAGCATTCATTTTAGCTGCTTTAGCAGGGATTGTCGGCATCGCCATTCTCTGGATCTTTATGAATCCCCTGAGTGGTGTATTAGGGTTGCTGGCGCTGCTGCTGTATACGGTTGTTTATACACCCCTGAAGCGCGTTACGCCGTTCGCCGTATTCGTTGGAGCATTTCCGGGCGCTATCCCGCCATTATTGGGCTGTGTAGCCGCAACCGGTGGTTTTGGAGAAATTCCTTTGCTTGGCTGGATCATGTTTGCCGGGCAGTTCATGTGGCAGTTTCCTCATTTCTGGGCGATCGCCTGGGTGCTGGATGATGACTACCGTAAGGCAGGTTTCAGGATGCTTCCATCAGCCGGAGGACGCGATAAGAGCAGTGCTTACCAGGTCTTGATCTATGCCCTTTTTCTTTACCCGATCAGCCTGATGCCGGTAATGTTCCATTTTACACATGGGCTGGTTGCGCCGCTGGTCATCTCTTTCTGCAGCATCTATTTTCTTTACCAGGCATATGTTCTTTATAAAGAGTGCACGGTAGAAGCCGCACGGAAACTGATGTTTGGTTCTTTCTTTTATTTACCGGCAATTCAATTAGCAGTACTTTATGGATAATATCATCACGATGGAAACAGTAACACCTGGCGAGGAAAAGCGCCTGACCCGCGAAAAGGTGGCGATCCCGATGCTCTGGCTGTCCATGGGCAGCATGTTCATGATCTTTGGCGGCCTCACCAGCGCATACTATGTGCGGATGGAAAAGAGCGACTGGCTGCATTTTGAGCTTCCGCAGATGTTCTACATCAGCACTGCGGTGATCATTCTCAGCAGCGTAACGATGAACTGGGTATTGTCGTCAGCGCGCAAGAATGATATGAGCAATATGAAACGGGCGGCCTGGCTTACGTTTATCCTGGGACTGGCATTCGTATTTTTCCAGTTCCGCGGATGGGGAGTTTTAGTGGATCAGAAGGTGTTTTTTGCAGGAAAATACAGCAATGCAGCCGGATCATTTTTGTATGTCCTGACAGGGCTTCACCTTGCTCACCTTTTCGGAGGATTATTGGCTGTTCTTACCGTATCCGTGAAGGCTACCCGCGAAAGATATGACTCCGAAAACCTTTTAGGGATAAGGCTTTGCGCGATCTTCTGGCACTTCCTTGATGTGCTGTGGATAGGTCTGTTCTTATTTTTGTTATTTACCCGTTGAAATTAAAAGAATATTTTGCATATTAGCACCCGAAAACCAATTTTTAACAGTCCGTCACGGCGGACAATAATTAGTAAAAAGTATGTCAAGTCACGCAGCAGTAGCAGAAACAGGCGGTAACGACTGGAGCGGTGGTAAATCCCCGTTCGGTGTTAGTTATGGTAAAGTATTCATGTGGTTCTTCCTGGTATCCGATGCCTTAACTTTCTCCGGATTGTTATGTGCATATGGATTCATGCGTCACAAACATCCCGAAGTATGGCCAAACCCGGGCGATGTGTTTACACACTTCCCGTTTTATGAGGGTCATATTCCATTGGCTTATGTGGGTCTGATGACCCTGATCCTGATCATGTCTTCCGTTACCATGGTGCTTGCCGTGGAAGCGGGTCATCGAAACGATAAGAAAAAAGTAACCATTTGGCTCTTCCTTACGATCATTGGAGGGGCCATGTTTGTCGGCTCACAGGCTTGGGAGTGGTATCACTTCATCGTTGGGACCGATCATGGTGCAATGCGTAACTTCATCAACAAGGATGGCGTTTGGGTGCATGATATTTTCAAAGGCGCCAACATGCATACCAATGAGTACGGTTTGCCGGTGTTCGCTAACTTCTTCTTTTTTATTACAGGTTTCCACGGATTCCACGTATTCTCGGGAGTGATCATCAATATTGTGATCTTCATCAACGTTCTGGCCGGAACTTATGAACGCCGCGGACATTATGAAATGATCGAGAAGACCGGGTTGTACTGGCACTTTGTGGATTTGGTGTGGGTATTCGTATTTACCTTCTTCTACCTCTTGTAATTAACGATATCAGATTATAGAACTTTAAATAACAGATTATGTCAGAATTTCACGATGATTACCCACAGTATGAGTTTATGGCTCATCACAGCGAAGAAGAAGGAAAGAAAAAGCGCCGTAAGCTTTGGAACGTTTTCTGGATCATGCTCATCGTTACGATCGTTGAACTTATCATTGGTTTCAATGCAATGAAGCTGAGCCTGCTGGATCCTGTTAACCGTACCTCTTCTGTCACATTGAAATTTATTTTCATCGGTCTCACACTGTTGAAAGCTGGCTTTATCGTATTGAGCTTTATGCACCTTGGTGATGAGAAGAAATCACTGAAAAGAGCGATCCTGGTTCCATACACCATATTTATCCTTTACCTGGTTTGGATCTGTGTTACCGAAGCAAACTACTGCCGCATTCACAAGCACGAGATGGATCATATCATCGTGGAGCAAAAAGATCAGCAGAATAAGGATGCCATCAGCGGTCATCACCACGAAGAAGGAGAACATCACGAAGCTGGCGGAGAAGAAGCTAAACCTGCTGAAGAGCACAAATAAATCAGTAAAGATTTAACATTATATAAAATGGTCCCGCAGCAAAGCGGGACCATTTTTGTTTGTACTTTTGTATGCAAATTGAATATTGCTCCTATGAAAAGGAAACTGCTGATCCTTCTTTTTTTATTGTCATTCCCTTCAGCACTCTATGTGTTCCTTTCGGTCGGCCGTACCAACTTTATTCATGTTCCTTATTATGGTGAAAAAACGCTGGGACCAAATGGTGATACAATCTATCATACCGCAGGGCCGTTCAGTTTTGTGAACCAGGATGGCAAAACGATCACCGAAAGAGATTACTACGGAAAGATCTGCATCGTCGATTATTTCTTCACCAGCTGCAAAACCATTTGTCCGAAAATGACCACCGAGCTGATCCGTGTACAGGATAAATTTGCCTATACGAACGGTTTGATCCAGATCCTCTCCCATACCGTAGATCCCGAGAATGATTCAGTCCCGGTTCTGAAGGCCTATTCCGAAATGGTGCATGCCGATACCAAAACCTGGAACTTTGTTACCGGCGACAAAAAGCAGCTGTACGACATGGCACGCAACAGTTATCTGCTGAGCGCAACAGAAGGAAATGGCGGAGCAGACGATTTCATTCATAGTGAATTTTTTGTCATCGTAGACAAGGAGCGGCATCTTCGCGGCGTATTTGACGGGACAAATATTGATGACGTGAACAAGATGATCGATGCCGTGAAAGTATTGATGGCCGAGTATATGATCAAAGATAAAGTGAAGGATAAAGGTAGTCCGGCCGAATAATGGCTATACACGAAGCAGAAACAAGAAGCGCTGAAAAACTATGAACGACAAGTCCGTTTTCCGATTGATCATGACTGTTTCCGTTGTGGTATTTGTTGCCGTGATCATTCTCAACAAAAAGATCCTTCCCGTTCCGGAAGTGATCCCGGATTTTGTTTATAAGCTTCCCAAGCTCAATGCCATGCTGAATGGAACCTGCAGCTTACTGTTGCTGCTTTCGCTTTATATGATCAGGCAGCGTAACATTGCTGTACACAAAAAACTGAACGTCATCACGTTCATTCTTTCTTCGCTGTTTCTTATTTCATACATCACCTATCATTGGATGGCGCAGGAAACAAAGTATCCGGCCGATAGTCCGCTGAGAGGAACGTACCTGATCATCCTGGTCAGCCACATCATTCTTGCAGCGTTGGTTTTACCGCTGGTATTGCTTTCATTCTGGTATGGACTCAAGACCCAGCAGCCGGGAGGTGAGATCTACCTAAAGAAGCACCGTCGAATTGTCCGCTGGAGTTTCCCGATCTGGTTGTATGTCACCATTACCGGCGTAGTCGTATACCTGATGATCTCACCGTTTTACGGCTCCTGATTTTTTTGTATCTTTATAGAAGTGAAAAAACGACTTACCTACGGAATCCTGCTGCTGCTGATCTTCATCAGCCAAACGAATACATTTGCACAATGTGCGATGTGCCGTACTTCCGTAGAAAGCGACCTCAATACCGGCGGTTCAATAGGAAAAGGGTTGAATACCGGAATTTTATACCTTATGGCCATTCCGTATCTGTTGCTGATGGCTGGATTCTACTACTTCTTTCGCAAGCAGGTCAATGCAAAATTGAAAAGCTGGAAAGAAAGATTCTTCCCCAGCAAGCAGGTACAATAGCCGCTTTTTAATCCCTTCCTGGCAAGGGTTCTATCTCAAATTTCCTGTCTACGCTGTCCAATTTGCAAAAGACGATCCTTGCGAAGGACTTGAATTTCGTTAAATTCAGTATTGATTTCCGATTATCATGGATTCGTTGATCACAGGCGGCTGCTCTGCAGCGCGAAACGGCACGCCCCTGCGGGGCTGAAAACAGCGGGCTCCTCCGGAGCCGTGTTCAAACAGAATTTGTCCGAACGAATGTATTCAGAATACTACCCGGGCTGAAAACGCAGCTCCTCCGGAGCCGTATTAATTTGGCCGAACGGATGTGTTCGGAACACCACCCGAGGCTGAAAAAGCAGCTCTTCCGGAGCCGTGTTAATTTGTCCGAACGAATGTATTCAGAATACTACCCGGGCTGAAAACGCAGCTCCTCCGGAGCCGTGTTAATTTGTCCGAACGGATGTGTTCGGAACACCACCCGGGGCTGAAAAAGCAGCTCTTGCGGAGCCGTGTTAATTTGTTCGAACGGATATGTTCAGAATACTACCCGGGCTGAAAAAGCAGCTCTTGCGGAGCCGTGTTAATTTGTTCGAACGGATGTGTTCGGAATACTACCCGGGCTGAAAAAGCAGCTCTTCCGGAGCCGTGTTCAAATAGAATTTGTCCGTTGACGGGGATGTGTTCGAAATACCACTGCGGGGCGAAAAAGCAGCTCCCCCGGAGCCGGATGACCAATCGTAATTTTATATCTGAATCACGTTCCTCATCACTTCATCCCTCAATTCCCTCTCACCCTTAAAGTCTCCGATAATAGTTTTTTTATTGTACCTACAGATCCCCACGCTTGCAGGTCGATGGAATTGCGGTATCTGGCGCTCGTTCTTTGACTTTGTTAAAGCCTCACGCCGATAATGCAAATATCATCCACCTGCTCCAGGTTCGACTTCCATTTTTCAAATGCAGAATCTATTGCCTTCATCTGCTGATCCATTGACAGGCTGGAATTATTCATCAGCATTTCTTTCAGCGGCTTATACTTGAATTTTTTTCCTTTGTCGCCGCCAAACTGATCAGCGAAGCCATCCGTAAGCATAAACATAGAATCACCTTTGCTGAGTTGAATGGTGTGGGTAGTGAACGGAGTTGAATTTTCTGTTTTACCGATCGGTTGCTTATCAGCCTTTAGCTCTTTGATCTCGCCCGCAGAAGTATACCAGAGCGGGCTATTTGCTCCCGCCCATTTTATTTCATTCGTTTTTTTATTGATCAGCGCCAGCGAAATATCCATCCCGTCTTTTACGTCTTTGTCGCTCTTCGCAAAAGTATGTAAAACCAGCTCCCGTGTTTTGTCGAGTATAGCGCCGGGTTCCGTCTTACCGAATTCAAATACAGCGCGGTTCAATGCATTGGAACAAACAACACTGACCATCGCTCCCGGAACACCATGACCGGTACAATCCGCAGCAGCAATGAGAACCATTTCAGCGCTATTTCCTTCGGAGTCCGGAGCTCTAGCGAAGGACTCCATCCAGTAAAAGTCGCCGGCAACAATATCCTTCGGACGATAGAAGATAAAGGATTCCGGCAAATGCTGTTTCACAAAATTGTCGGGAGGAAGAATTGCCTCCTGCAAGCGTTTTGCGTAGTTGATGGAATCGAGAATTTCTTTTTGCTTCTCTTCAACAAGGTCTTTCTGATGCTCGATGATCTTTTTCTGTTGCGCCGTAAGCCGCAGGCGATTTACAACAAACATTGCAAACACCAGTACAAGGAACAATCCAATTCCAATTGACCAGCTGATGATGGTTTGTTTCTTTTCCTGTTCAGCAGCAACGGCAAGTTCTTTTTCCTGCTCTTTCTGATCCAGCGCTTTTTGCTTTTCATAATTATATTCCATCTCCTGGCGCATCACTTCCCGCTGACCTTCTTCATTCTTAAGGCTATCGCGCATGGTAATGAACAGCTCATGCATTTCAAGCGCCTGTGCCGATTTTCCCTCCTTTTTGTAAATCCGGTACAAGCCGCTGGCAGATTCGCGGATCTCCGCAATGAAGTTACCGGCCTTTGCGATCTTCAGCACATCTTCATATTCCTTTGTCGATTTTACCAGATCTCCTTTTTTCTGATCGATCTGAGCGATGTTCATTAATGCTTCAATGATTCCTTTGTCGTCGCCAAGCGGCCTGCGGATATCCAGTGCTTTTTGATGATACACCATCGCAGTATCAGGATTGCCGGAATCCTGGTAGATCGTAGCCATGGACTCATAAGCATTGGCAATTCCTGTTTGATCTTTGATCTCGCCTGATATGGCCAGACTTCGCTTCGCATATTCAAGTCCTTTGTCGAACTGGTTCAGGTTGCGGGAAACATTAGCAAGATTTCCGAGGGCGAAAACAATTCCATATTTGTGCTTTTCCTTTTCTGAAAGGGCGAGGCTCTTTTCGAAGTATTCTTTTGCTTTATCATTGTTACCCATTTCATAATAGATCACGCCGATGTTATTGATGCATTGTCCAACGCTCTTATCATTGATCTGTTCAGCCAGTTTCAGGCTGCGGGTAAAGTAATCGATGCCCTGCTTGTTATCTCCCTGGATAGAGGAGGAAGCGCCCATCATATTCAGCGCGGAGGCGATGTAATGGTCCAGCTTTCGTTCTTCGGCAAAAGCAAGCATGCGCTTTGCACACTGGAAAGCCGAATCAGGTTTTGTATAGAGATAGCCTTTCACGACGATGCGCTGCATGGCCTGGAGGCGGGTACTGTCAGGACGTGAGCTGTCGAGCCAGATCCGCTGGAGGCTGTCCAGATTTACTTGTGAGATAACGGGAGTTGAAAGTAAAGCAAGCAGGAGGTAAAAGATAAGCTTCTTCATGGTCGAAATGCCCTTGGCGCACTAAAAGTAGTAAAAGTCGGCCGAATATGCTAAGTCTTGGAAATCTCCGGGCTTTTGCCCGGTATCAGCGGCCGACAAAGAGGGGATGTATTGGCGAAATTATTATTATATTTGACTCACCAAATCTACTAATCCAATAAACATGATCCTTAAAAAGCTAAGTAGCGTAACGGGAATAGGGGCAATACTTTCGGTAATGTCGTTATCCTTTTACAGCTGTGGTTCAGAGACCACCGAAAACAATGGTAATGATACGCTCACGAAGATCGACAGCGTTCCTGAGCGTAAATCTGACAATGCTTTCTATTCTATTCCGTCGCCTATCCAGCTGGGTCAGATGCTTCAGCGTGCCGGAGCAGCTTACAACAAAAAGCTCCTGAACGACAACGAAAATTCGGCAAAATATGCTACCACTGATGCAAAAGCGCTGAACCTTGGCGTATATGGAGCAGACCTGAGCTACTCTGCGGTATTCGGACAAACGCAGGAGGTGATGAACTACCTGGGCAGCGCTAAGAAAATGGCTGAGGACCTGGGGATCACTACTTCCTTTTCATCGAACCTGATGAAGCGAATGGAAGCGAATGCAGGAAATAAGGATTCTGTATTATTTATCATTTCTGAGATCTTTCTGAGCTCCAATGAAGCACTGAAAGAAAACGACCAGAGCAATATTTCGGTTTTGGTTCTCGCCGGCGGGTTTATTGAAGGAATGTATGTAGGAACACAATCTGCAAAAACGGTGAAGGATAACAAAGCGATCTATTCGCGGATCGCTGAGTTCCGCGGAACCATCAATAACCTGATCATGCTGGTAAGCACTGTGAATGACGACACAGGCCCGGAGATCCTTGCCGACCTGAAGAGTATCAAGGCAGTGTATGATGAAACACCGATGGAATCAGAAGCTCCTTCTGCCGCTAAAGTGGACACGACCAAAAAGACCATGACTATTGGCGGAAAATCACATTATAGCCTTAGCGATGCCCAGGTCGAAAAGATCACCAAGTTAACTGAAGACATCCGTGCTAAAATCATAAAACCATAAGTGCTATGAAAAAGATCCTCTCAATACTACTTCTTGTATTAGCAGCTAATACAGCAGGCTTTGCACAATGCAATGGTTTCGCAAAAAAGAGTATTTCCAAGCTTAAGCCTTACCTCAATACACAGCAGGTGTTCAGCACCGTGCTGCTGAACGGAGATAAGACCCAGCTGAACCAGACATTTTATTATGGTGATGAATATCGTTTGCTGATATCCGCTGATGAGAAGCTGGGCAAGATCCAGCTCAATATCAAAGATGCGAGCGGTAATGTTGTATTCACTACCAAAGCCTATGGAACCATCATGTGGGACTTCAACGTGGAATCCACACAGGATCTTACGCTGGAAGTGGTAACACCGGAAGCAAAAGCCGACCAGGAAGACAAAGGCGGCTGTGTTGCCATTGTGGTTGGGTTTAAATAAACATCACCAGGTAATTTACAGGCCCTCTTCTTAAAATTAAGGAGAGGGTTTTTTTATTCGGACACTATTCAAAGATCGCCTTTCTTGTTTCTGTAAGCGAGCAGAAAAAAACAAAATGAAAAAACTATTCAGCTGTCTTTTGTTCGTTGCTGTAATTTTTTCCTTGCCGGGTTGTATTACGGATCATTATCTCCGGAAACAGAACAAAGAAAGGCCCTCTGCATTTTCTACAGAGGCATTCAATGGAGAATACCTGAATTATGAAAACAATGATTCGGCTTATTTGTCGCTGTGGAGAATGTTATATACTTGCAAGACGACCAATCCGGATTTTACACCCGGTTCAAAAAATTCCACTGTAAATCTTAGCTATGACGGGAAAAACAAGCTGACAGCGGTTTTCTTCGACAAAGCGTCCCAAAAAGATACGCTCGAATTGAAAGTGAAGCGTAAAGGAGATTATCTTTCCATAAAACGGAGTCTCTTCCTGATCCCGATCCCGCTGCTTTTTTATATCCACCGGGAGAACAAAGCGTTATTGTCATTGCAGAATGGGTTGCTTAACGTGAACTATTGCCATTTGTCGCGTGGACAAATTCTGATTGGGGCATCGGCGGATTATGATGCACATGAACAATTCAGGAAAAAGTAAAATGACAAAAAAGATCCTCCTTGGAATATCGGTCCTCATCATCGACGGCATCTTTTCCTCAATTGCTTTTTTTCTTTGGATGATAGCATTTGTAACGATGCCTGCGCTCGGGAATTACGATGGCAGGATGTCGGCGCATGAAGTTGTACAGCGCTCAAGAGACTATTTCTGGGACTGTTCACACATGCTTTTTACGGAAGCTGGTGTATGCCTGGTACTTATTATCCTTACAAATTATTTTATTCTTCGTCTCGTGTTTCGCCGGCCCGGACTAATCACAGCGATCATAGTCCTGCTGTATGTGGCGTTTTTCTGGTATCAGTTCGTTGAATATCGCCTGGATTATATTATCGCGAATATGCAGTAAGGCTATTCATACCATTCAAAAAGGTATTCTTCTTTGTATTCAATTTCATTTTCTTTTATGAGATTAAAATATTCTTCCTTGAATTTGATTTTCCCATGATGTATTTCCTGGTCACGGATATAATTGATAACACGGATCACCTCTTTTTGATTATATGAAAACGCTCCGAATCCGTTTTGCCACGCAAATGAAACGGTCAGCCATTTTTTCTGATTAATAAAATGGGTGGAATTCCCTTTAATGTCCCTTACAAGGTCGGAAATATTGGTTGTCGGACGTATCCGGACAAGAATGTGTGCATGGTCCGGCATGCAATATATTGCAAGCATTTTGCAATTGCGTGCTTCCGCGATGCCCGTTATGTATTTCTGTACATCTGTACGGAATGTCGGGTGGATTAAATTTGTCCTACCTTTTACGGCAAAAACGAATTGAATGTAAATCTGCGAATATGTATTTCCCATATGTCTGTTTTTTCACAGGCGGCCCCTCCGGGGCGCGATTATATTTGATGAATGATCGTCGTTTTTATTTTAACCAGGCTGAATACGGTAGACCCCGCAGGGGTCAACAATTCGAAGAAGTGTGGTATGTCCGACCGTGTATTTACGATAATGTTTAGGTATTGCCCATATTGTTTCACCGGTGAATTCCTGGGTGCCGATAATATCGCAAATGACGTCCAACGCAGGACCGCAGACCGATCGTACCGTAGCTTCGGAGAAGCTTGCTATGTCCGGCCGTATATTTACGATGATGTTTAGGTATTGCCCATATTGTTTCACCGGTGAATTCCTGGGTGCCGATAATATCACAAATGACGTCCAACGCAGAACACCGCAGACCGATCGTGCCGTAGCTTCGGAGAAGCTTGCTATGTCCGGCCGTATATTTACGATGATGTTTAGGTATTGCGCATATTATTTCACCGGTGAATTCCTGGGTGCCGATAATATCACAAATGACGTCCAACGCAGAACACCGCAGGCCGATCGTACCGTAGCTTCGGAGAAGCTTGCTATGTCCGGCCGTATATTTACGATGTTTCGGCATTGCCCATATTATTTCACCGGTAAATTCCTGGGTGCCGATAATATCACAAATGATGTCCAACGCAGAACACCGCAGACCGATCGTACCGCAGCTTCGGAGAAGCTTGCTATGTCCGGCCGTATATTTACGATGGTGTTTGCGCATATTATTTCACCGGTAAATTCCTGGGTGCCGATAATATCACAAATGAAGTCCAACGCAGGACACTGCAGACCGATCGTGCCGTAGCTTCGGAGAAGCTTGCTATGTCCAGCCATGTATTTACGATCATATTTTTTCATATGTAAATGCAAGCAATAATTCATTGCGGAATTGAAATTTGTATGGCGGATAAGGTGTGTAACGGATCCGATTATCCAGAATCAGATCAAGGTATTTGAATAGTTTGATGATAAGGCGGTTCCGAAAATCAATATCGAATTTGGATCGGTTAATGGCGTTGGCGAATGCACGTGAATTGTTTTCCCATCGGAACCGTTGTCCGAATTTTTTGCGGATGGAAGTTTGGAGACCGATTCCGTATTCCGAGGTGATCAAAGTGTTATTGTAAATGATGTCATTTTCGTTTGGCGCAGTGATAGATTCACCGATAGGCAATGTGTTTGTTTTAAGTGTAACATAAGTGAGCATGATCCGGCAATTCTGCCAGAATTTGAAGGTTGTTCCATAACCGAGTTCTACGTTCATTGGATTGCCGAAGCCGCTAACCCAGCGTTTTTCGATTGTGCCGACATCGGTTTGAAAATTTTCGTATACAGAAAGGAGTTGTGATGTGAAGAAGAATGAAAAAGAATTTTCGATTTTCCTGGAATTATTCCTGGTAAAGTCGAAAGCCAGATCAAGGCAATCCGAATTTTTGTACCAGGAGCTATCGATGAATTTCATGTATCCGAGCTCGAATGCGAAGCGGGAATGTGTTTCCCATTTCTCGGAGGTACTATCAAAATTGATATTGGACCGGGCGAGGAAGGAATAATTATTATTACCGTCGTATTTCCAGTTTGTATAATGTGTGTATGATGCAGAAAGGTTGGTGGTGTGGGTGAAATTGTCCGTAAATTTATGCTTCCTTGTATCGGTTGTATCCCCGTTGCCGGCGTGGCAACGGATGACTAGGGTCAGGAATAGTAACACCCGAAAGTTCAAGAGATACAGAAATAAGAGGATTATTTTTTATGATGGATGCCCGATGTTTTCGTTTTTCGGCTGTATATTTTGAACATATCTTTTTTCGAGATGGACCAAAAGTCCATATAGTCACAAGTGATCTTAATGGATTTTATCTTAGAATTTGGTTTTTGGAGCGAATTTTCCCAATCACCGATTTTGTTTTTATTGACCTTGCCCATCCATTTCGTCCAATAAGTGATTAAATAGAAATCGAAATTTTTAAAATCATCGGGGTTGACCGTTTGACCTTTTAATGTTCTTATTTCGTTTAAATAGTTAAAGATATTTTGAGTAGAATCAACACGAATGATATTTACTGGATTTAGGAATTCAATTAAGCTGTCGTTTTGACCATTGCATCTTTTTTCGTCCCGATATTGCATTAAATAGCCGTTTTTATCATAAAATCGGATTTCTGGAGTTCCTATTTTGCTTTCAAAGAAGGAATTTAATGCGAAGGTGTCTCTCAAAGCGAAACAATTATTGGTGTTTAAACCGTTTGCCTTGAGGTAATTCAATATACTCGTCTCTGTTTCGATTCTGGGATTACGAATTCCTTGAGAATAGAGAAAGAGTTTTGTACAACTTGAAAAAAGTAAAGTCCAGAAACTTAGAAGTAATAGTTGACCAATGGTTTTCATAGAGTAAGAAAAAACGGATGCCGGAGTTTAAGCCAGCATCCCTGTTAATACTATTTATTAAACACAATTTTATACTGTGTTGCTGTTTCGATTATTTTGTATTTACCGGCCTTTATTGTGAATTTATCGATCCCTAATTTTGCGCAAAGATCTGCGTCAAGGACACAAGCAACCGGAACTTCGAATATTCCGTTGGTAAATTGCGCCTCAGCGACATTCTTGGCGAGACTTGCTTTTTCAAAGGTGATTTGCAAATTGCCCGTGTTATCGTCCACCGAGCCGGTAACATCTCTCGACCATCCAACAGTGATGTGACATACTCCTCGCTCAACGCAGTTTTTATTGGCGTCTCTGTGTCCAAATTCCACAGACAAACTCACAATCGGTCCGGCAAATGTTTGTGTTGCGGTTATTAATAGTAATGCTGCAATAATTAATTTCTTCATAAATTTTTTTTAAGGATTAAATTGTTGTGTTAGTTATTTTAATAATTTCATCCCTGCAATGTAGCTTCAAGGTTGCTTTGCTAACGGCTCTTCATGAGAGTGGTCAGCGTTTGAGGTTTAATTACTTTTCTTCGTTTGCCTCCTTTCACAATAAGTTAGTTTCCAGCCAACTTGTTTAATGAAGAGCCGTTCCTGTTTCCGGCTCGTGTCTCCACATTTCTGTAAAGCGCGGCAAATATAGAATCATCGGGCTTTTTAAATCAATTTCACTTTTGATGAAAACTAAGCAGTCGCTCCGCATTTTTATTTTCTAATGAACTGACTTGTAAACGAGAACAGGATGTTTGTCTTTTTAGCCGGACGTAAAATTTATAATTGTGAACATGAAATTGTTCTAAACTACCCGTGTTTAAACGGATATACGCGTTTATTCACTGGATAATTCTTAACAGAATATTTATATGGAACTTGATCCGGATCAATAGGTGTTTTCACCTGTTTGCTTAGTTTTACTATGAAAAAGCGGGTGACACCAGGTGTGGTTGGTTGCCCCGTGGATTCTGTCCGCGGGGCATATTTTTTGCTTTCGATGAATTGACGCAAGTCAAAGGAATTCCTTCTTTTCGCTAGTACTTTCGCAGCCTATGGAAATGTGTATGGAGAAAAAGCTGAAGCTGGAGATGATGCGTCAAAAGATGGTCTCCGAAATTGAAGACTACGCCATCATCCTGCTGGACAGGGACGGAACCATACTATCGTGGAACGCCGGTGTGGAAAAGATCAAAGGTTATAAAGAAGAGGAGATCGTCGGGCAGTATTTCGGGATCTTTTATATGCCCCAGGACAGGCAATACGGTTTGCCGGAACAGTTGCTGAATATGGCTGTTAAAGAAGGTCGCGCCCGCCACATTGGGCGGCGCGTACGCCGCGACGGAAGCATTTTTTGGGGCAGCATTAATATAGTTGCCCTGCACGATGAAGCGGGAGAAGTAATAGGTTTTACAAAGCTAACACGGGAGCTGGCCGATAATGAAACCATGTGAATGAATTGAGGCCAGCTAAAAATGCCCCGGATTGCGAAAGCAGCCGGGGTATTTTTCTGGCATTTTGTTTCCCCTTTTTAGCGATTCTTTTTTCCTGCTTGTCGTTTTTCCTGAAATATATTTTCTCTTGACACGTAAACATAGCCAAAACGGGTTATGAAAAAGAAAAGGGAAAAGCTGGAGGAGTTGCACAGGAAGATGCTCACCGAGATACAGGATTTCGCAATTATTCTGCTCGATAGAGATGGAACGGTCCTTTCATGGAACGCCGGTGTGCAGAAAATTAATGGATACAAAGAAAACGAGGTCATAGGTGAGCATTTCCGGATCTTTTACCTGCCGGATGACCGGAAATCAGGTTTGCCGGAAAAGCTGCTCAACCAGGCTATTAAAGGATGCCGGGTAAGGCACGTTGGTAAACGCATGCGAAAGGATGGTACCACCTTTTGGGGAAGTATCCACATCACTGCACTGCATGATGAATCAGGCGAAGTGATCGGTTTTACGAAGCTTACCAAAGAGCTGACCGATGTTGAGATCTTATGAACGAATGAAAGCGTCGAGATACCCTGGTTGCGAAAAGCAGCCGGAGCGTTTTCCTTTATTGTGCCTGCGATGCGGAAAACCGGGTGGTAGACTTGTATATTATTTCCAAAAAAAGACGTTTTTCGGTGAATTGAAAAGCATGGGTGCAATAGCGCTTTCGTATCTTCGTGAAAACAAGATCCAACATGAAAAAAATTACTTTTTTAATAATGGCGATCTCCTGCACATCTGTTTGCGTCGCACAGAATACCACGCCCGACACGACGAAGAAAGATCGCAGGAACGTTATTGGTATTGATGTTACCGGTTTAGCGCAGGAATTTATCGGCTTCAATTCCTACCCGTATGGTTATCCTTACTATGGTTCTCCTTACCTGCTTCAGTACAAGCGGATCTTTCATGTGAATGCGCTTAGGGTCGGCTTTGGAGGCAACGCGTCGAAAGACAATGGCAGGCAAAACGATACGCTTCACTCGGCCCGCAGCCGGACTCAGTTCAATATCGGAATCGGATTCGAACATTATTCCTATCTCGCTAAACGCTGGAATTTGTTCTGCGGCATTGATGCGATCATGAACTATACGAATGACTTTTACGAAAGCTCAAGAACAGCAACCACATCGTATTCCACTGAGAATACCAATTATGGTTATGGGTTTTCTCCGCTGCTGGGGATCCAGTTCCGGATCAACTCACGTATGAGTGTCGCTACTGAAACGAGTTTTGATGTTACCTGGACCCGAGGGAAGTCAACTCAGCGTGAAGTACCTTCAACCGGTTATGATAAAGATGGTGTAGGTACAGGTTTTCAGACTCAGCTTCACGCACCGCTGGGAATTGTTTTCAGAGTAATGTTTTAACGCCCCTCCGGCGGATTCATTTCCTTGCACTGGAAAAGGGATTATTTATGACAGGGCTGTCGCGACTTGACTCCCGGGATCATTGAATACATGGCCGATATAGCCCGAAGACAATAGGCGCTTTTTTTGCCGTTTCATCGGATTTTTGTATATTTGTAACAGTTCTTTAACACTTATCAAGAAAGGCGGAGGGACAGACCCTGAGATGCCTTAGCAACCTTCCTGCTGGAAACGGTGCTAATTCCTGTCGCGCTGATAAAGCACGAGCAGATAAGTCAGAATATTTTTTTGAAAATAAGATCAAAACAATAGGAACCTCTGACTGAAAAGTGAGAGGTTTTTTGTTTTCTGTACACTCTCAGGGCATAAAGATTTTTGAGATAAGAAGAAAGAAAAGAGACATGGAAAGCAATGAAGTTCATACATCCGGTAATACCGGCAACAGCAAAAGCCGCTTCAGCGATCGGGTAGATAATTATATCAAGTATCGTCCCGGTTATCCGGAAGAAGTGATCGCTTTTCTGAAAGAAAAAGGCATTCTGAAAAAAGAAAGCGTGATCGCCGACATCGGTTCAGGAACAGGTATTTCAGCTGAACCGTTTCTCAAAGAAGGAAACGCGGTTTACGGTGTTGAGCCCAATAAGGAAATGCGTGAAGCGGCTGAACGCTTGCTGAAGCTGTATGCCAACTTTTTTAGCGTGGATGCCAGCGCCGAGCAAACTTCGCTGCCTACAGAGGACATTGACGTGGTGGTTGCAGGACAGGCGTTTCACTGGTTTGATAAAGAAAAATCCAGGGTAGAGTTTCAGCGGATCCTTAAAAAGGACGGATATGCCGTGCTGATCTGGAACGACAGAAGAACAGACTCGACGCCTTTTTTGAGGGCATACGAGGATTTTATAAAAATGTTTGCAACGGATTACCTGGAAGTGAATCATAAGAACATCGAAGAAGAAATATTTGAAAATTTCTTTGTACATGGCTATGAGATGGAATCGTTTCTGAACCTCCAGTATTTTGATCTGGAAGGTCTCAAAGGCCGCATCCTTTCATCTTCTTACATGCCCGGCCCGGGACATAAGGATTTTGATTTTATGATGAATGTGCTGAAGAAAATTTTTAACCGTTTTCAGGAAGACGGAAAGGTTACAATAGAATATGATACGAAGGTATATTATGGAAAGCTGAAATAAACATGGCACCTGAACTGCTTTCTCCTTATGGAGTGGGGCAAATTCAGGTAGATACCGAAATTTATTATGGCGGACTAAAAAAGAAGCTTGAAAAAACTGCTCCCGATATTATTCTTACTGTTATCACTGGAAGGCTTTTCTCAAAGAGGTCCTTACCTGGATTCCCTGTGGAAAGTATGGTCGGATGTACACCAGCCCGATACCACCCGCCTGAAGGCAATGTATGATTTTGCATGGGATGGATTCTTATACACGCAACCCGATAGCAGCTATTACTTCAGCAATGTAATGCTGGAATACGCAAAGAAGAATGGATTGAAAAAATTTGAGGCACAGGCGCTGAACCTGCAATTCAGCTATTATTTTGGAAAAGGGGAGATCACAAAAGCCGAGATCGTGAATAACCAGGGGCTTGCTCTTCGCACAGAACTGGGTGATAAGCTGGGAATGGCCGTGGCTTGCACAAATACCGGGATCCTTGCACAGGTGCAGGGGAATTACCCGAGAGCGATTGATTTTTACACCCAGAGCCTGAAGTATAATGAGGAGATCGACAACAAGAGCGGCATTGGCACCTCGCTCCATAATATCGGTCATGTATACCAGGACCAGGGCGATCATTTAAAAGCGCTCGATTATTATCAGCGAAGCCTTAAGATCCGTGAGGAGATCCATGAGCTCCGGACGGTAGCCGAGTCGGAGATAAACATGGCAGGATCACTGCTTGATCTGCATGAGTATGAGAAGGCGATGCACGTGCTTGAAAGAGCGGCGGTGATATGCAGGGAAATGGATCTCAAACCTGCCCTGGCTGCAGCGCTGGGGAATATGGGGATGGTTTACGATGCAAAAGGAGAAGGGGATAAAGCGGTTGACTATTATACTCAATCCCTTGCGATCCAGGAAGAGATCGGTGACAATATCGGGAGAGCCACCTCGCTCGTTAACATCGGAAGGATCTTATTGCATCACAATGAAGACGAAAAAGCAATCGGATTTTTCAGGCAGGCTTTGCAGATCAGCCGCGAAACAGGCGGTGATGCGAACGGGATAAAACAGGCCAGCCAGAGCTTGTCGGAAGCGTACAAGAAAACAGGTAGATACAAAGATGCACTCGCGATGCACGAACTGTATATGACGATGTGGGATAGCATTAATGGTGAGGAATCTAAAAAAGAACTGGTACGCCAGGAGTTTAAATATAATTATGAGAAGAAAGCCGCAGCGGACAGCGTTCGCGAAGCAGATGAGAAGAAAGTAGTTGCCGCACAGTTTGCACAGGAACAGACAACACGTTATGCATTATACATTGGGCTTGCATTCCTGATGATCTTTGGAATCTTCATGTTCAATCGCTTCAGGATCTCTCAAAAACAAAAAGCGATCATAGAGCAGCAGAAATTACTGGTCGAGAGCAAGCAGCAGGAAGTGATGGATAGCATTCATTATGCCGGCCGGATCCAGAAATCATTACTGCCAAATGAAAAATATATCGATAAGCATTTAAAAAGATTGCAAAAGAAGTAAGCTGTATGAGTGATATCAGGAAAGAATTAGAAAAAAGAATTTTAGTGATCGACGGTGCAATGGGCACCATGATCCAGCAATACAAGCTGGAGGAAAAAGATTATCGCGGAAAGCGCTTTGCCGGATGGCATAAGGATCTCAAAGGAAACAATGATCTCCTTTCGATCACGCAGCCGCAGATCATCAAAGCGATCCATAAGGAATATCTTAAGGCCGGTGCCGATATTATTGAAACAAATACGTTCAGCGCTACCACGGTGGCGATGGCGGATTATGAAATGCAGGAGCTGGCTTATGAGCTTAATTTTGAATCTGCAAAAATTGCCCGGGAAGCGATCCTCGAATTTCAAAAGGAATCCGGTGATACATCTGTAAAATTTGTAGCAGGAGCATTCGGACCTACTAACAGAACTTTGTCGCTTTCTCCGAATGTAAATGATCCCGGTTTCCGCGCGATCACATTTGATGAGCTGGTCGCGGCTTACTATGAGCAGGCGAAAGGACTCGCGGAAGGCGGCGCCGATATTTTCCTGGTAGAAACCATATTCGATACGCTGAATGCGAAAGCGGCACTTTTTGCAATTCAGAACTATTGTGAAAAGGCCGGTAAAAAGATCCCGGTGATGATCTCCGGCACGATCACCGATGCCAGCGGGAGAACACTTTCCGGGCAAACGACCGAGGCATTTTTGAATTCCGTATCTCATGTGGATCTTCTCAGTGTCGGATTGAACTGTGCGCTGGGTGCAAAGGAAATGCGTCCGTACCTCGAGGAGCTTTCCGGAAAGTCCCCGTTTTTTATCAGCGCCTATCCGAATGCAGGCCTGCCTAACCAGTTTGGCGAATATGACCAGGATGCCCATGAGATGGGACACCAGATCGAGGATTTCCTGAAGGCAGGTTTTCTGAATATTGTTGGTGGATGCTGCGGAACGACTCCTTCGCACATTAAGCGCATTGCTGAGCTCGCAAAAACTTCGGAGCCGCGTAAAAAACCGGTAGCCGACCGGCTCATGCATTTGAGCGGGTTGGAGCCGCTCACGCTTCGTCCGGAAAGCAACTTTCTGAACGTAGGCGAACGTACCAATGTTACCGGATCGAAAAAGTTCCTGCGCCTGATCAATGAAGGAAATTATGAAGAGGCATTGTCCATCGCAAAAGATCAGGTAGACGGTGGCGCGCAGGTGATCGATGTGAACATGGATGAGGGAATGCTCGACAGCGAGGCAGCCATGACGAAGTTCCTGAACCTTATTGCAGCTGAGCCGGACATCGCCCGCGTTCCTATTATGATCGACTCTTCTAAATGGTCGGTGATTGAAGCAGGATTGAAATGCGTGCAGGGAAAAGCAATTGTGAATTCAATTTCATTGAAAGAAGGAGAGGCGAAATTTATAGAGCAGGCACATAAGGTCAAGCAATACGGCGCAGCGGTAATCGTAATGGCATTTGATGAAGTCGGACAGGCGGATACATTGCAGAGAAGGATCGACATCTGTAAAAGAGCCTACGACGTTCTTGTGGATAAAGTGAAATTTCCTCCGCAGGATATCATTTTCGACCCGAATATTTTCCCGGTAGCAACCGGAATGGAAGAGCATCGTTTGAACGCGCTGGATTTTTTCAATGCGACCAGATGGATCAAGGAGAATTTGCCTTTTGCTAAAGTGAGTGGTGGCGTCAGCAACGTGTCGTTCTCCTTCAGGGGGAATGATCACGTTCGCGAGGCGATCCATTCGGCATTCCTGTTTCATGCAGTGAAGTATGGAATGGATATGGGAATTGTGAATCCGGCGCAGCTGGTTGTCTATGATGATATCGATAAGGAACTGCTTACGCTGGTCGAGGATGTATTGCTTAACAGGAGGGAGGACGCTACCGAGCGCCTGGTGGAACATGCCGATAAGCTGAAAGGGATCTCCAAAGAAAAGAACGTGAAGGATGAAGAGTGGAGAAAAGGAACGGTGGAGGAGCGCCTGAGCTACGCGCTTGTTAAAGGCCTGGTGGAACACATCGATGCGGATACCGAAGAAGCACGGCAAAAGCTTGGCCGGCCGCTGAATGTGATCGAAGGGCCGTTGATGGATGGAATGAATGTAGTAGGTGATCTTTTCGGAAGCGGCAAAATGTTCCTTCCCCAGGTAGTAAAGAGTGCCCGTGTAATGAAAAAGGCAGTTGCATACCTCGAGCCTTATCTGCAGGCTGAAAAGGAAGCGAACCGGAAGAACGGTGTTGCTGCAAGCGGCCGTCAGAACGCGGGAAAAATTCTCATGGCAACTGTAAAAGGCGATGTGCACGATATCGGAAAAAATATTGTGGGCGTTGTGCTTGCCTGTAATAACTATGAGATCGTTGACCTGGGTGTAATGGTTTCCTGCGATAAGATCCTTGAAGAAGCAAAAAAACAGGAGGTTGATATTATCGGGCTGAGCGGTCTGATCACGCCTTCCCTGGATGAAATGGTTCACGTTGCAAAAGAGATGGAGCGCCTGCAGTTCAAGACGCCACTGCTGATCGGCGGTGCCACAACTTCAAAAGTGCATACTGCCGTCAAGATCGCGCAGAATTATTCCGGCCCTGTGGTGCATGTGAACGATGCCAGTAAATCCGTTCCGGTTGCCAGCAGTCTTATTTCTGACGAGCTGCGGGATGCTTTTATGACCGAGGTGAAAAAGGATTATGATCGTGTTCGCGAACAGAACAAGAATGCGCAATCGCAGAACAAATACATCTCCATAGAAGAAGCCCGTGCAAACCGGTTTCCGGTCGACTGGGATAAGACAGAGATTATGAAGCCGTCATTTATCGGCAATAAGACGCTGAATGATTATTCACTTGCTGAAATTGCAGAATATATCGACTGGACCCCGTTCTTTATTTCCTGGGAGATGAAGGGTTCTTATCCAAAGATCCTGAGTGATCCTGAAAGAGGAAAGGAAGCGACTAAGCTTTTCGATGATGCACAGGCGATGCTGAAGAAGATCATTTCAGAAAAATGGCTCAGGGCAAATGCAGTGTTTGGGATCTATCCCGCGAATGCAACCGGTGACGATATTAAAGTATACGGAAGCGAAGAGCGTGCTGAATTGAAAACCACTTTTCATACGCTGCGCCAGCAAACAAAAAAACCGGCGGGACAATACAATGTCGCATTGTCGGATTTTATTTCGCCTGAGCGGCCGGATTACATCGGGGCTTTTGCGGTCACAACCGGAATTGGTATCGATGAGCATGTGGCGCGTTTTGAAAAAGATCATGATGACTACT
The DNA here is from genome assembly GCA_045805205.1 of Bacteroidia bacterium. Taxonomy (GTDB): domain Bacteria; phylum Bacteroidota; class Bacteroidia; order 2-12-FULL-35-15; family 2-12-FULL-35-15; genus 2-12-FULL-35-15. The sequence goes on from JBJMLR010000011.1 coordinate 596,057, forward strand.
CGGCGATCATGCTGAAAGCATTGGCTGACCGGTTGGCGGAAGCATTCGCTGAGTTATTGCACAAACGTGTGAGGAAGGAATTCTGGGGATATGCGAAAAACGAGAGTCTGAAAAACGAAGAGCTGATCAAGGAAGAATATGCTGGGATCCGACCGGCACCGGGTTATCCGGCACAGCCCGATCACACCGAAAAACCGGCACTGTTTAAATTGCTGGAGGTGGAAAAGAATACGGGAATTACGCTCACGGAAAGCATGGCAATGTTCCCCACGGCAGCAGTAAGCGGCTTGTATTTCGCTCATCCCGATTCACATTATTTTGGAATCGGTAAGATCCGGAAGGACCAGGTGGAAGAGTATGCAAAACGAAAAGGAATGGCGCTTGAAAAGGCCGAAAGATGGCTGGGACCCAATTTGGGTTACTAGCTTCAGAATTCGTGGGTGTTAATTTCCCACTGATCCTTTTCTATTTTTTTCAGAATAAGCACTGTATGATCATCCAGTAAAAAATCTTTCTGTTCGTTGTCTTTCTCCGGATCGGAACCGGAATTTTCCAGATTTGTTTCCTGTGCCGAACCGTTTGCAAATGTTATCAGCCGCGCGTAATGCTGTCTTTTGTATACAATGCTGACAAGCGTCCCGCGACCGTCGGATGTTGTCCCGAGGTACTTGACATACGTCTGTGATCCGTCCATTGCTGCGATCTCCTTGATATTATAGAGAAATGATCCCCGCGGACTGCAGTTCCCCGATTCGCTGATTTCAAATGTACTGAGGCCGACCGGAACAATCCGGCCGATCTGATCCCTTTTCGCCAGGATCTCCACCGCAACATTATAGCCGCCCGACTTGCTTTTTGTGATCTGCCGTATCACCGGAAACTGTTCCTTAAAACTGATGGGCTTGTAATCGAAAGAAGAAAGGTCAGTCAGCTCCGTCGTTTTTTCGGTCATTTCCTTTGTTTTCAGATCGAATGTGAACACAGCAATATTCAATACCTTAAAGGATTCCTTCTTCTTGATCTCGGACCCTAGAAGATTCCCGATCAGGATGACCTTCTGTTTTTCCGCGTCATAAAATCCTTTTGTGAAATAAAAGCCGGTGTTTGGTTCTGCCGGAGTGATCTGTACTTTTTTCTTTAGCTGCCCGGTTTTAGCGTCCAGGTAATAGAAGTAAGTTCCCCAGATCTTGCCCTCTTTTCCGGTCATGGCCACAGCGAATATGGAGGATTCATCGTAGCAGGCAATGTCAGACATTACAACACTTTCTTCTTCCAGTTGTGTTTCCCATTTTGTTTTGTACCTTGGATATCGCGTTGTTCCAACCGGTTCAGAACGCCGGATGGATGTATGCTCGCCTGCTTTCGGCGCTCCCGGTGCAAAGATCACCGGCTGATTCATCGGATAATCCTCAGGAAGCAGTAACTTCATAGACTGATTGCCCGGCATATTGATCCAGTCCTTACCGATGAAATTGTGGTCAAACGGATCATCACCCGTTGCAAACATAAATTTACGACTCTGATAATAATATCCTTTCTCATCGGCTTCCGTGTTAGCGGACTTTTCATCTTCCGGGGAGCGTTCGTTGTTGCTGACTTCCTTTAATTCGGTGGTCAGGCACAAATGATAGTCGGTACATTTTCCCTTGCAGGCAATTGTTATCGTGATGATATCGTCGTTCTGCCAGATAGCACCGATCCCGTATTTCTGTGCAGCCGGATAAGAGTTGGAATATTCGGAAGTACGATTCAGCTTTTTATCATAGCGGTATGCATGAAGCGTGTTTCCGTTGCTGTTATCCATTCCGATGACGATCAGGCCACCGGGAATTCTTACATATTGAAGATATGACAGATTGATGGTTTCTGCATTCACAAAAGGAGCTGACAGAAAAATACAGATCAGGCAGAGCAGGGAGCTTCTTTTCATGATGAGTTTAGTTTTTACAAAAGTAATATTAATTGGCGGGTTAACCCGGATCGGTTATTTCTCCGGCTTTCTCTGCCTCGGAGATGATCCCTATCGAAATAAAAATAAGTCCCATTGCCAAACAAAGCAAAAAAATGAGGATTCCTTTCTGTTTCATCCCGGGGATCTGTAATTCCGCAGCGCTATTTCTCCAGATCCAGGGTGCGCAGAACGCGAGCTTCAGGTTGGTAAATCTTCCCATGCTGAAAAGGAAATCAAAGAAATCTACTCCATGCAGCTGCTGATCCCAGGTCTTTCGATACGTAAAATGTAGATAGTACTTGGAAACCCAGGTTGCGAGAGCCAGGAAGCCGAATAATGCATGAAGAAGATCGAAAGGGCTTGGCATGAGCGGAGTATTTTTATTAAAAATACAGGAATTAATCAAAAACACGGATCTTAATTAGTAATTCTCTTGCTTATCTTTACCAAAACATCCGAGATGAAATCAAATCGAATCCTTTTTTTTCTGGTCGCCTTTTTATTTTTGATCAATTCCTCTTTCGCTCAAAAAGAGAAACCTCACCACAAGGAGAAAACCGGGATCTATGCAAAATATGAAGAGGTAGGGCCTGTTTGTAACGGGATCATGCGGGTGAAGCTGAATAAATTGTGGGGTTTTGTTGATACGACCGGAAATGTGATCATTGCTCCGAAGTACAATGAGGTGAAAAATTTTTCCGATGGGGTCGCAAGAGTGCGGCTCAAAAGAAAATGGGGATTGATCGATACTACCGGTGCGATCATCATTAAGATCGAATGTGATTTTATCGGCGATTTTGTGGATGGCGCCGCAAAAGTTACCATTGACGGAGTTACTTACTATACGAATAACAAAGGAATTCGTATCGAATAGGCGCGCTTACATCCTGATTCCGATGATTGTGATATCATCCACCTGCTCCATTTCCCCTTTCCAGCGGTTGTGCTTTTCTTCCAGAATGCTTCGCTGTTCGGCTGCCGGCTTCTGATGGATTGCCGATAACAGATCTTCCAGTTGTTTGTATTTGAATTTTTTCCCCTGTGGCCCGCCAAACTGATCTGCATAGCCGTCGGTATAAAGATAAAGCGTATCCCCTTTTTGATAGTCTATTTTGTGCAGGGTAAATGGCATTTCTTTCTCTCCTTTTCCGATTGGCATTTTGTCAGCCATCAGCTCGATCAGCTTTCCATCTTGTATGATAACCGGTGCATTGTGTGCAGCGGCGTAAGAGATCGTTTCTTTTTCAAAGCATAGCAGAATTCCGTCCATTCCATCCCTTGAGCCACCTTGTGATATCGTTTGAATCAGTCGCTGACGGACGTGATCCAGAATATGATTCGGTTCGGCAATGTTCTTTTCAGTGATCGCTTCATTAAGAAAGGAGATGTTCAGCAGGCTCATGAATGCGCCCGGGACCCCATGTCCTGTGGAATCACAAATGGCAAGATAAAAGCGATCGTCCTTCTGCATTGCCCAGTAAAAGTCGCCGCTGACTATATCCTTGGGCCGGAACAAAATAAAATGTTCCGGGAATTGATCCTGGAGCAGGTCATCGTTCGCAAGTAAAGTGTATTGGATGCGTTTTGCGTAATTGATGCTGTCGAGGATCTCGCGCTGTTTTTCTTCAACCAGTGTTTTTTGCTCTTCAACTATTCCTTTTTGCAGCTCAATGATGTGTTTTTGTTTTCGGGTTACACGAAGTGAACGGAAAATGAATGCAGCGAAACCAACGACACAGATGAGACCGACGATCACGAAAATAATTACCAGCCGTTGTTTCCGGCTTTTCTCCTCTGCCACCGCCTGCTGTTTTTCCATTTCTTTCTGATGTTCAGCATCCGCTATTGCCGTTTTTTTGTCGAAGTCATAGGTCATTTGCGTCTGTACACTTTTTTTCCGGGTTTCCTGATTGTCGAGCGTGTCGCTGAATGCGCTGTACAGTTTGTGATGCTCAAAAGCTTTTCTGAAATCGCCATTTAAGCTATCGAGAGAAACCAGTCCGCTGTATGCATCGCGTAAGTATTCAATGTTTCCGACTTCCTTGCTTAGCTTCTCCGCTTTTTCGAGATATTCTTTTGCAAGGGCGGTCTTTTTCATTCCGGTGTAACAGTTTCCGATATTCGTATATGATCCGGCCACATAGCTTCTTTCGCCGATTTTTTCAACGATCTTCAGACAAGAGGAATAATTCTTCAGCGCTTCATCATAATTGCCCCGGTAATAGTAGATGAGTCCAATGTTATTATAAGCACTTGCCGTTCCTACATCGTAACCGATCTGTAAATTCAGTTTCAATGCCTCCTCATAGTTTTTCAAGGCCTCATCCTTCCTCCCGGAATGAGAATAAGCGATTCCGATGTTGTTATATGCATCGGCCATTCCTTTTGGATCATCGATGCTTTTGCTTATGCTTAATGCCTGAAATCCATGTTTCAGGGCTTCGGTGTAGTTGTGCTGATTATAGTATGTGACGCCGATGTTGTTATGCGAGGCGGATATTCCGACTTTATCACCGATCTCTTCGCGGATCTTCAGCGAGGAGAGGAAATTTTTCAATGCCTGAGGATAGTTTCCCATATAGGAATATTCACTCCCGATGTTCCCATATGATCTGGCGATCATTTTTTTGTCGCCATAATTTTGACGGGCTGACAAAGCTTGTTCGAAATATCTGAGCGCTTCCATATAATCTCCTTTATCCTCGGAGAGATAACCGAAGTTCGTAAAAGTGTTTCCCAAACCTTTTTGAAAATTCGCCTTTTTCGCAAGAGCGGCAGCTGTTTCGAGGTAACCGTCGGCTTTTTTCGGGTCGGTGTATTCAAAGATGTCAAAAAGCGAATTGAGGGTTTTCACTTTCAATGTGTCGTTAGCAGATGTGTTAAGGAACTGGATCAGGGAATCCGGTTTTTCATTCTGTGATAGACAAATTGTCCCTGTAAGGAGCAGAAAAAGGAAGGGGAGCGGTTTTCTCATTTGTGTTTGGAGTATAAGTAAGGTCTTAGTGAGTAGAGGTGGTTTGATACACCACAAGTCGCTGTGCTGCAGCTGGCAATGGATCCATATCGATCTTTTCTGCCCCGGTCATCCGGGGAATGAGCAAGCCGGTTTTTGTGGTCAATGAGCTCATATCCACATCAGGCATCGCCGACGCGTTCGGACTTGAGCCGGCTGCATTGATCCCAATGTTCTGTGAGCGCATTGGAAAGGCGATCAGCAAACAAATTGAAAAGAGGACGAACCGGATCAGCTTTCTCATGAAGATGATATGATATCTGCGATGAGGCAAAATACGTCCGGTGATAAAAAATTTCCTATTATTTGAGATGGACAAAAAAATGGACAAAGCTTTAACTTGTTGATAGTCAAAATATTTCAAGGATACTGTCGAGATCCTCTTCTTTTTTTAATTCGAGTTTTTTCTTCAAACGATAACGCGATTTGATGATACTCTGTGGTGAAATCCCCAGGGTAGTTGCTATCATCCTGATGCTGAAATTGAGCTTCATCAAAGCCATAAGTCGTACTTCCGAAGGAGTAAGCCGCGGGTAGTGCGTATGTAACAGGATGAAGAAGCCCGGATAACGCTTTTCAAATTCTTCGCGGAATTTTTCCCAATCATAAGGTGTTAGGATCGTGATCTCATGAAAGAATTTCCTGGAATCCATAGCTTGACTTTTGGCTGGGTCAAACATATTAAGATCGAAACCAGATCCATGATAAATGACATGGACAAAAACATGGACAAAGAGGTAATGTTTTGAAGATCAAAGGGCTTTCACAATGGACTCAAAATCTTCCCCTTCGGCAGGGCTCATTTTTTTACGCAAGCGGTACTTTGTTTTTACGATAGTATCAGGAGAAACACCAAGCATATTCGCCATTTGTTTGTTGTCGATATTCAATTTCATAAGACAAACAATTCGGATCTCAGCATTGGTAAGTCCTGGGAGCTTATCCTTTAATTTCACAAAGAAGCCCTTGTGCACTTGCTCGAATAGCTCCCTGAATTTGTCCCAGTCATCGTTTGTAAGGATAATAAGTTTGTTGAGACTGTCGAGTTGTTCTATTTTTTCGGAATATATTTCTTTCGATTTGAGTGCACTTAATTTCGCTATCTCTTCCCGGAAGTCGTCGATCATTCTGCTTTTTAGGATCAGGTTCCCGGTGTAGATATCCAGCTGTTTTTTTGCATTCCCCAGTTCTTCTTCGGTCTTTTGCTTTTCGGATTGCAGCAGCGCTTCCTGCTGTTCGAAGATGATCTTATCCTTGCGCGCTTTGAGTTTTTGACGATTGAAAAGGAGGAAAATGACCGTAAGGCTGAGCAGCAATACTGTAATGATTGCGATAAAAGTGACCTGCCTTCTTTTTCCGTCGCTGATGAGTGCCGCTTCTTTTTTTTCCTGTTCGTCGCGGATCTTATTCTCTTTTTTTTCGAACATATAGGTTAACTCGGTTTCTGCGAGCCTTTGAATATTCTTTCGGTTGATAAGGCTGTCCTTTAATTGTGTGTATAAACTATAATTTTCGTAAGCGCCTTTGAAATCACCTGTCCGGGACTGTAACCTGGAGAGATCATAATATCCGGTCTGGAGTTGTTCGATCAGTTTATTCTTTGCTGCGATTGCTATGCCTTTCCGGAAATAATCCAGTGCCAGTGGAATTTTTTTCATATCTCCATAAATCCTCCCCATGTTCGTATACGTCACGGATTGCCCTTCCACATGATCCATTTCAATATACATTTTCAAAGCCGCATCGTCGTATCTAAGCGCAACCTCCAATTCTCCGCGATCGCGTGCCAGGTCACCCAGGTTCGCCAGTATGCCGGCATACCGGTTATTGTTGCCGTTTTCCCTGAAAAGGTCCAGCGCTTTTATGAAATAGCTTCTTGCAGCAAGGGTATCGTTTTGCTTTTCAGCGATCTTTCCTAATTCATTGTAACAAACTCCCATTCCGTTTTTATTGGAAGCATCCTGGTCGACCTTCAAAGCCTTCATCGAATAGTCTGTTGCTTTCGGATAGTCTCCCTGGTTCAGGAACAGTTCACTGATGTTGATATACATATCTGCCATTCCCGCTTTTTTGTTGTTCTTCTCATATACACGAAGTGCTTTCAGGTAATAATCCAGAGCTTTGTCGGACTTCCCTTCTTTGTCATAGATAGATCCGATGCCCCCGGTCGAAAGTGCCATACCTTTCAGATAATCCATCTTCTCATATGCTTTTTCCGCGATCGTGTAATAGATCAGCGCCATCCCGGTTTCCCCCATTTGCTGGTAGCAGTCGCCGATGTTAATGCAGCAGTCGGCGGTTGACTTCTGGTCCTTTTTTGTATGGGGATCGTCCAGGCATAACCGATAGTAATACAAAGCGGAGTCATTGGTGCCGATCACTCCGAAGGTATCGCCGATATCTTTATACAATCTTGCTGTCCGGTCGCCATAATGATACATTCTTGATATCGTGAGTGCTTTCCGTGACCAGCTTCTCGATTTTTCAAAATTGCCTTTGTCGAATTCTATATTACTCAGAGCAGCATAGGAATAAATCATACAGTAGGGTCCGCGGAAAAATCCTTTTGTAGCGTCGTTGAGCTTCATTGAACGGTCCACTGCCGCATAAGCAGAGTCTACCATTCCCTGGTTGTTATAGGCTTCTGCCAGGTTATTTAGTTCCCGGATTCTGACGGAATCAACAGATGAATTTTTGATCAGCGTGACCAATGAATCGATCTCAGCATTTTGGCAGAATGCTGGCACTGTGGTCATAAAAAGCAGGAATACAAAGAGAGTTTTTTTCATGCGAAAGGTCTAATGTATAAAAATATTCAGGACAGCCAAAGAAATTCACATAGACAATTCCCGGGATCAGGCAGCTTCCGGATCGGGGATTATTTCTCTTGCATTATCCCGGTTTTTTGGCTAAAATTGTGGGCTCCCGCTGCTCCTGTATGAACTTTTTTTTACAATTCTGGTCTTTTGTTTCCAATTTTGGTGTCGGCCCCGGACTGACCTCCCAGAATATCAAGCGGATCCGGCTCTCTAATCAGCTCTTGTGTGTCTGTGTCGCATTTACAGTCATTTATGGCGGGGCTTATTATTACTTCGGATTCTACCGGGCAACCAAAGTAGATGCAGTAGCCATTGTAGCCTACTCCGGTTTATTATTGCTTGCAGGATCGCGGCATGCGAATATCTCCAAATTTCTTTTCGTCATTGTTCTGAACATCCATATGTTCTTCCTGGTGCTTTGTTTCGGAACTGCATCCCAGATGCAATTGCTTTTCATTCCTGTTTCAGCAGTGCCGCTTGTGCTTTTTGATTTTAAAGCCATCAAAACTATTGTGGCTTTTATCCTGTATTCGCTCTCGCTGTTTTTGCTCGTCTTTATCCTGGATCATGTATCATTTGCTGAAACGCTCAGCGAGAGAAACATAGGCATAGCGAAAATAGCATTTAACCTGACAGCGATCATGTGTGAGCTGATCATCTTCTACTCCTTCATCAGCAATTATGATCGTGCAGCGCGTTCACTCGATGAGGATAAGCTTTTACTCGAACATCAGCTGGCTGTGATGTTTGATAATTCCTTCGACGGCATTTTTCTTGTGGATGCAAAGTCAAGAGAGATCGTTAAAGCAAACCGGCGCGCTGCGGAATTATTTGATGTCGAAAAGGAAAGCGAATTATACGGAGAAAAAGGTTTTAGCTTCCATAAAAGGAAATTGACCGACGAGGATCTCAGGACGATACAACTGGAACTGATAAGCAAAGGAAGGTATGAAGATGAAGTGGAGTACATTACAAAAAAGGGACGTGAGTTTTGGGGAGCGATCGCGGTGCGCATGATCCATATTAACGGAAAGCCATTTCAGTCGGTAAGGATCAGCGACATTACTGCTCAAAAGAAGGCAGAGAAGCATTTCCAGGCATCCATCACCGAAAAGGAAATATTGCTTGCGGAGATCCATCACCGCGTGAAGAACAACCTTGCAGTTGTAAGCGGACTTCTTGGAATGCAGGCATCTTACCTCGAAGATGAAAACGCAAAACGCCTTTTCCAGGAAAGCAGGAATCGTATTCATTCCATGGCGCTCATCCACGATAAGCTATACCAGCACGAGAACCTCGCGAAGATCAATTTCTGCAACTATATCAATGATCTCGTTGAGCACATCCGTGAATCCTATCCCTCTATGGAAACGGATATAAACATCTCGTCCGTTTGCAACGATATTTTTCTCGATATTAAATATGCAGTTCCCTGCGGATTGATCCTCAATGAGCTTATTTCCAACTCCTGCAAACATGCATTCAAGGGACGCAGTGAAGGAACGATCAAGATTGTCTGTACAAAAATGGGGGATAAGTTCACCATGTCCGTCAGCGACAACGGGACCGGTTTTGATCTTGCCGCGAAAGAAGTGAGAACACAATCCCTCGGTCTTACGCTGATCTCCGCTTTGTCCGACCAGGTCAGCGGCAGCGTCAAGTTCAGCTGCGACAATGGAACAGCATATTACCTTTCATTTGAAGTTTGATGGAAGAGCAGCTGCAGCGTTTGCAAAAGTTGAGAGAGCTTCTTCGCGTCGAACGCGATGAGGATTTCGCACAATACAAAGCACATTTCGCCCGTAACAATATCAATTATCGCAGGGAGAACGGGGTTACCTGGTATCCCATTGTGATCACAAACACGGAGATCGGTTTAGGCGAGTACATTTCGATCGATGTGGAGCGAACTACCAATCACAACGAGCCGCATCAGTTCTCCGGCGGAAAAGTAGCATCGCTTTTTTCCAATAATAAAGATGAGCAGGGAACGCTGAACGGAACGATCAAGGTTCTCGGCCCGAATAAGCTCCGGTTGTCACTCAACGTGGATGAGCTTCCGGAATGGTGCGATGATGGAAAGCTCGGGATCAACCTCCTGTTCGATGAAGCCAGCTATAAGGAAATGGATATCGCGATGACGAAAGTCATCAGCGCAACCCGCGACCGGCTCGCACAGCTGAGAGATGTGCTCTATGGAATAAAACCGCCGGCGTTTGAAAAAGAGGAAGAGCTGCAGGTGAAGGGACTCAATCAGTCGCAAAATGCGGCGGTCAGGAAGATCCTTTCCGCAAAGGATCTTGCCATCATTCATGGCCCTCCCGGAACCGGTAAAACCACTACGCTCGTCCAGGCGATCCGGCATACGCTCAATAAAGAAAAACAGGTGCTGGTCTGCAGCCCGAGTAATACCGCTGTTGATCTGCTCACGGAAAAGCTTCACCGGGAAGGGATCACGGTGCTGCGTTTGGGAAATCCTGCCCGCATTTCCGAAGAGGTCATCATCAATACGCTGGATGCGAAAGTGACGGCACATCCATCGTATAAGGATCTGAAAAGCTACCGGAAAACAGCCGATGAATATTTCCGGATGGCCGGAAAATATAAACGTACATTTGGAAGAGAAGAGCGCGAGCAGCGTCAGCTGTTTTACCAGGAAGCAAGAAAGATCCTCGCGGATGCAAGGGTCCTGGAGGATTTTATCATCAGTGAGCAGTTCGGGAAAGCGCAGGTGATCGCCTGCACGCCGGTCGTTTCTTCTTCACGGATGATGCGTGACCGCCAGTTCTCAACGGTGTTTATTGATGAAGCAGCACAGGCACTCGAGCCGATGTGCTGGATCCCGATCTCAAGAAGCAATCGTGTGATCTTTGCCGGTGATCATTTTCAATTACCACCGACAGTAAAATCGAAGATCGCGGAGGAGCAGGGATTAAAAGAAACGCTTTTTGAGCGCTGCATGAAGCTTCCGGATGTTTCCGTAATGCTTGACACGCAGTACAGAATGCATGAGCACATCATGGGGTTTTCCAATAAGAAATTCTATGATTCCGGCCTGAAAGCAGATATTTCGGTTAAAGAAGCGCTGCTCAGCAATGACCCTGAAAAGAGCCTGCTCGATCATGCATTTGATTTTATCGATACTGCCGGCTGCGGATATAATGAGATCGTCAACCCGGAAAGCCTGAGCATTGCCAATCCTGAAGAAGCGCAGCTCCTCATCCGGCACCTGAAATTACTGCTGTCGCAATACCATGAAACAACGAATGGCCCTGAGAAGATCACTGTTGGCGTGATCTCCCCTTATAAAGAGCAGGTTCAATACCTCACCAATCTGATCGCAGAAGATCCGGAGCTGAAGGAATCGGAAGCGAAAATTGCAGTGAAGACCATCGATGGGTTCCAGGGACAGGAGCGGGATATTATATACATCAGTCTGGTCCGCACCAACGACATGAGCGAGATCGGTTTCCTGAGCGATACCCGGCGTATGAATGTGGCGCTTACCCGGGCTAAGAAAAAACTGGTGGTGATCGGTGACAGCGCTACGGTCGGGAATCATCCTTTTTACAAAAGTTTCCTCGATTATGTTGAATCCATTGGAGCTTACCGTTCCGCCTGGGAATTTGTTTCCTAAGAAGGATTTTACATTTATCAGCCAAATATCGCTTCCAATCACTAAATTTGCAATCATCTTTATTGTATGAATACCAAAGCTCTTCGCTATTTACCTGTTCTGCTTATTTTGGTCTTCGGAGCTTTCACCTCGGAAGCGCAAACGACTTCAGCTGCCAGCGGTCCCATGACCCTGGAACAGTGCATCGATTATGCGCTGAAAAATAACATCCAGATCAAACAGTCGGAATTGAGCTCCGAGCTTTCAAAAGTGACGCTTACACAAAGCGAAGGAAATCTCCTTCCATCTGTGAATGGCAATCTTTCTCACTCTTATAACATCGGCCGGACCGTTGACCGGTTCACGAACCAGTTTGCAGATGCACAAGTGCTTTCCCAGAATTTTGGTGTTAGCACCGATATAAATCTTTTCTCCGGTTTTCAGAACATTAATACCATTCAGCAGAATAAGTTCAGCTATCTCGCAAGTAAATACGATGTCGATAAGATCCGTAACGATGTTTCGCTTAACATCGCTACCGCGTACCTCCAGATCCTGTATAGCATAGATGCAGTAAGCAATGCGCAGAACCAGGCCGGGATCACAGAGGCACAGGTGAACCGCACAAAGCTGCTTGTAGAAGCAGGAAGCTCTGCAAAAGGGACCTTGCTTGATATTCAGTCTCAGCTTGCTGCAGAAGAGCTTACACTGACCACTGCCCAAAATCAGCTCGATATTGCTTACCTGAACCTTGCGCAGCTGCTGAACATGGCGAGCACAGAAGGCCTGGCGATCGTGAAGCCGGAGCTGACAGTGGGAACGGAGTCATCGCTCAGCGTTACAGCGACACAGATCTACAATACTGCAGTTGGCAATCTGCCGGAAATGAAGAGCGCAGAATATCACGTGAAGAGCGCGGAAAAAAGCGTGGATGTTGCCTGGGGCGGACTTAGTCCTAAGCTGAGCTTCAGCGCTTCTTACGGAACGGGATATTCCGGAGCGAGCAAGCGGTTAGTGGGTTCGCCTACGTTCAGCGGTTTCGGTCAGACGCAATATTTTACATCAGCCGGCGATTCGGTATACACGCCGCTTTTTAATACGAACTACGAAACGATCCCTTTTATGGATCAATATAAGGATAACGTGAATAAGAGCTTCGGCTTCTACCTGCAGGTCCCGATCTTCAACCGCTTGCAGGTAAAAACTTCTATCGACCGTGCACGTATTCAGAAGCTGAATGCGGAGCTGACCGTGGAGTCAACGAAATTGCAGATCCAGAAAAATGTGCAGCAGGCTTATGCCGATGCAAGCGCCGGACTCAAAAAATACAATGCCGCTCAGAAAGCGTCTGAAGCTGCGGAAGAGTCCTTCAGGTATACCGAGCAGAAATTCGATGTGGGAATGCTGAACACAAACGATTATAATACATCGAAGAATAAATTGATCAAAGCACAGAGTGATCTGCTGCAGGCGAAATACGAATATATTTTTAAGACCAAGGTCCTGGATTTTTACCAGGGAAAACCTTTGAAATTCTAATATTAAATTTCCTCTCCTGGACCATCAGAACTGTCACCCTGATCGGAGTCGAAGGGCGGACAAAAAGAAGCTAATAATATAATAAGCAATGAAAAAACTTATCTGGATCATTGTAGCCGGCGTTGTTTTCCTGGTTCTGGTGATCGTGCTGAAAAACGGCGGTAATAAAGCGATCAAGATCGCTACCGAAAAAGCAATGAATCGCAATATTGTGGAATCGGTTTCAGCGAATGGAAAGGTTCAGCCGGAAGTAGAAGTCAAGATCAGCTCTGACGTTTCGGGTGAGATCGTGGAGCTGCTGGTGAAAGAAGGTGACCAGGTGAAGAAAGGCGACCTGCTTTGCAGGATCAATCCGCTGATCTATGAATCCAATCTCAGCCGGACCGCAGCAACGCTTAACCAGACAAAAGCAAATCTGTCCAATGCAAAAGCGCGCCTGGAGCAGATCAAAGCTTCCTTCGTTAATTCGGACGCGTCATTTCAGAGGAATGACAAGCTGTTCAAGCAAGGCGCCATTTCCCAGGCGGATTTCGACGCGGCAAAAGCAGCGTACGAAGGAGCAAAGGCTGATGTGAAAGGTGCGGAAGACAACGTGGAAGCATCTGAATACAATGTAAAGAGCACAGAGGCATCGCTGAAAGAAGCAAATGATAACCTCGCAAAAACAAATATTTATTCGCCCGTGAACGGAACCGTTTCAAAGCTGAATAAGGAAAAAGGAGAACGCGTTGTGGGTACTGCGCAGATGGAAGGAACCGAGATCATGCGCCTGGCAAATCTTAATGAAATGGAGGTAAGTGTTGAAGTGAACGAGAATGACATTGTCCGCGTTCATAATGACGATACAACGAATATTGAAGTAGATGCATACCTCGGACGGAAGTTCAAAGGGATCGTGACGGAGATTGCAAATTCTGCGAACACTACCGGTGTTACCGCAGAGCAGGTGACAAATTTTGTGGTCAAGATCCGCATTCTCCAGGAATCGTATAAAGATCTTGCCGATGCGAACAAAGGAATGGCTCCTTTTCGTCCCGGAATGAGTGCCACGGTGGATATTCAAACCAAGAAGGCATCTGGTGTGATGACGGTTCCGATCCAGTCGGTAACAACGCGCAGCGATAGTACCGAGTTCAAAGAGAAGAACAAGCAGCGGGGAGGCGACGGTGAAGAAGGCGACATCGTGGTGAAGAATGCGAACGATAAAACCCAGGATGCAAATGCAGAGCTGATCAAGATCGAAGAATGTGTATTCGTTTATAATCCCACTGAAAGTACCGTGAAGCTTGTAAAAGTGAAAACGGGAATCCAGGATAACAATTACATCCAGATCATTTCCGGGATAAAAGAAGGAGATGAGATCGTTTCTGCACCGTACAGTGCTATTGCCAAGGACCTGAAAGATAATGACAAAGTCAACAAGGTTGATAAATCAGAACTGTTCAGCACCGCCAAGAAATAAGCATTTAAACCATCATCTTGCATCGCCAATGGCAGCCGATGGAGTGGAAGAGTAGCCCGTTTTGATATCAGATTTCTCAATTGTCCTTAATTCTTAACATAGAAACCGCAACCACTGCCTGCAGCGTATCACTCGGGCAGAACGGAAAACTGCTTGCGCTGAAAGAGCTGAATGCGGACTACACGCATGCGGAGAACCTGACACTTTTTATCGAAGAGGTGATGAAGCAGAGCGGGAAAAAGCTTTCGCAACTCGATGCCATTGCAGTAAGCAAAGGTCCCGGTTCTTATACCGGGTTGCGGATCGGCGTGAGCACTGCAAAAGGACTTTGCTACGCTTTGGAGAAGCCCCTGATTTCCATTGATACTTTAAGGTCGCTGGCATTCGCGGTTGTCGGAGTCGAGGAGTGGCAGGCGGATACACTGTGCTGTCCCATGCTCGACGCCCGCCGCATGGAAGTATACTGCGCCGTTTACGATTCCGGTTTGAATTGCATTCGCGAAACAGCAGCGGAGATCATTGATGAAAATTCTTTTTCTGATCTGCTGAAAGATCGTAAGGTCATTTTCTTTGGCGATGGTGCAGCAAAGTGTAAAGAAGTGCTGTCGAAAAATGCCAATGCCGGTTTTATTGATAATATTTTTCCTTCTGCAAAAGATCTGGTGGCCTTATCGGAAAGTGCTTTCAACCACAAGCAGTTTGAAGACCTGGCTTACTTCGAGCCTTTTTACCTGAAGGATTTTGTTGCCGGGAAGAAGAAGGTTAATTAGGCAATTGCTCAATATGATAATTAGACAATTAAGGCAATAATCGGATAGTTCCGGAACTCCTACCTTATATAAGTATGATAATTGTCACATTAATATACAGTTCGGAGATTGCAAACGTACGTGAGCTGACAATCACCACATTAATAAAACGTATACCCATACTTCACGATCCCGATCGAAGCATTTTTATGATCGCGGTCCACTTGTGATCTGACAAGCATGTTGCGTTCATCGTACAGATAGCTGACCTCATGTGTGAGATCATCGTTCCTGAATCTCTTTTCCTCCAGTAGCGCTCCTTCCGGTGAATACTGGTAAGCCGAATAATCTTTTACATCCCCGCTTTCATTTCCGCTGAATGTTCTCTCAATTAATTTGCCGGTTGCATCATACACATAAATTTTTTCGGAATGCATCCAGCTCACGATATATTCGAAGTTTTCCGAAAGCTTGTTCCCCATCGCATCGTAGTTGATGATCACCTTTTTGTATTCCCGTCCTTCATCATTTATGCAGCGCTTTTTCACCTGTGTAGCCGTGAGCGGAACATATTCAAATGTTTCGGTTGAGAGCAGCGACTGGACGCCCAGCCTGAACTCACTCTTGTTCTCCGCAACATTCGTTTCTTTGAAATGCATTTCTTTTTTTATCTGTCCTGCTTCATTATACTCATAATAATAAGCATCGTAATAATCTCCGGTGCGTACCCGCTTGCAGATGATCCTGCTCTGCTTGTCGTAAAATACATTTGCAAAGATCGTGTCGTTGATATATTTGGTCGCGGTTCGTGTTGTGGCCGGACGAATGATCCTTCCTTTTCGTTTCACTGCAGGAACGGCGACTTCTTCATAAGTGACGTTATTGAGCACTGTATAATAGTAGCGCTTCAATCTCCCCAGCGTATCGAAATCATAACCCTGCGCCTCACCTTTGTCGATAATGATAGCACCGTCAGGCTTATCCACTTTTACAACATCGATGCGCTTGATCTTGCTTGCTTTGATCACGTTCGGGTTGAAAATGCAGGGACCGACGCTGATCTCCTGCGGCTTGGTGACAATGAGCTGGGCGTTTGACTGAAGCGTGAAAAATAAAAAGTGAAACAAAAGGAGGAGTCCTCCGGATAGAGATATCTTTCTTGAAATATTAATGCTGCTCTTCATTTATCTGGGTCAGCGCTTCCTCAACACTTTTTACCGGTTGTCCGCAGGTCATGTCTTTGCAGACATAAATAAGAGTTTCTCCCTCTTTGTACCTGTCTTTTAGCAATGGTAATGAGCTTTCGGAAGCGCTTCCTGCAAAGATCCTGTTTGGGAAGTAATGTTTTTGGAGCAATTTCCTATTTTCATCAACAGATTTACCAACAATGGCAAGCTCATAGAACGGCCGGGAAAAGTGTAAATGCAGCATGGCCCAGTTGCTGTAACCTGCGCCGTATTGTTCCATATCGGGAAGTACATGACCTAGCATCTTGCGGCTGGCTGCAATAAAATCCTCTTTTCCGAAATAATGACCGAGGATAAAAAGAGATTTCGCGATGGACGAATTGGAAGCCGGGATCACATTGTCCGACAGCTCCATTTTACGCGTGATCATTGCGGCATCTTCGTCCGACGTAAAATAATGCATTCCGGATTCCCTGTCGCAAAAATGCAATGAAACATAATGCATCAGGTCTTTTGCCTTTTGAAGGAATGCCTCGTCGAACGTAGCTTCATAAAGCGCGATCATCGCCTCGATCGTAAACGCATAATCTTCAAGGAACCCGTTGATCTTTCTTTTTCCTCCTGCAATGTGCAGCAAGCGTTCATTTTCAAAAACATGCATGAAAAGAAATTCGGCATTCCGGAGCGCCATGTTCAGGAAGTGCTCTTCGCCAAAAGCGATGTATGCATCCACATATCCTTTTAACATCAGCGCATTCCAGGATGTAATGATCTTATTGTCGAGGCCCGGCCTCACCCGCTTTTGTCGAACCGCAAGCAGACGCTTTTTTAATGACCTGATCTTATCGTTTAACTCTTCTGCCGTTAATTTATATCTGGCGGCAATCGTTTCATCTTCTTCAAAGCGAAGCAGGATATAGTTTCCGTGCTCCCAATCTCCGCGGTCGTTAATGTTGAAATAATCAGCAAACAGTTCGAAGTCTCCGCCGAGAAGATCCATCAGCTCCTGCTTTGTCCATACATAATATTTTCCCTCTTCGCCTTCAGAATCGGCATCCAAAGCAGAATAAAAACCTCCCGCGGGCGAGCGAAGCTCCGTTTCCACGAATTCCAGCGTTTCATAAACTACCTGTTTGTAAAGCGGATCAGGATCAGCAAGAAATGCTTCTGAATACAAGGTCACCAGCTGCGCATTATCATACAGCATCTTTTCGAAATGCGGAACTTTCCACAGCCTGTCTACCGAATATCTTGCAAAGCCTCCGCCAAGCTGATCATAAATTCCGCCATAAGCCATCTTTTTCAAAGTAAGCTTCACATGATCTTTGGCTTCTCTGTTGTCCGTGTGATAAGCATACCTCAGGAGGAACTGGTAATTATTCGGAAGCGGGAATTTCGGAGCTTTGTCAGGTCCGCCTTCTTCCTCATCGAACCTGGTTTTCCAGTTCTCGTAACATTTGCTCAGCTGTGTGTCCGTGAATGCATCCTGTTTGTTATTGACTTTTACAAGCTCAGCAAGCTTTACGCCTTCCGTGAGCTTCTCCGCATAGTCGATCGCTTTCTGCGGCTCCTGCTGCCATACATCTGCGAGGTTGAGGAGAATGTTCATCCAGCTTGCTTTCGGAAAATACGTTCCGCCGAATACAGGACGCAGATCGGGAAGTGTGAAGCAATTCAACGGCCATCCGCCATGTCCTGTCATCAGCTGTGTTGCCAGCATGTAAACCTGGTCAACGTCCGGCCGCTCTTCACGATCCACTTTAATGCAGATAAAATGATCATTCATCAGCTGCGCTACTTTTTCATCTTCGAATGATTCATGTTCCATTACATGGCACCAATGACAAGCAGAATAACCGATGCTTACAAGCACGAGCTTGTTCTCACGCTTTGCTTTGTCAAGTGTTTCCTCGTTCCACGCATGCCAGTTTACGGGGTTATACGCGTGCTGCAGCAGGTAAGGACTTGTTTCATGGATCAGTGAGTTTGTATGCGTTGCAGAGCGTTCGTTCATTCGATAAAAATACAAGGATAATTTTTATTTCTCGGATTTAATCATTAATTTCAACCGTGCCAAGTAATTTACTCAAGCAGAAGAATCCTTATTTTAAGAACCTTTCGCCGGATGCGCAGGAACTATTTATTTCCCGCCTGTTCGTATTTATGGAGAACAAATCCTTCGTCGGCAGGGAAGGACTGGTCATTACCGATGAGATGCGTGTATTGATCTCCGCAGCGGCGGTCCAGCTTACTTTCGGCCTAAAAGATTATACCATCTCTCACCTTCATACGATCAACATTTTTCCGAAAATATTTTTTTCCAGGTATCTCAACCAGAACCTGAAAGGATTGAATACGCAAAACGGAGTCCTTTCACTTTCCTGGAACGATTTCAAGGAAGGATTTGCCATCGAAGACGACAAGATCAATCTCGGTCTGCATGAGCTGGCACATGCTTTGAACATCGACCTGGATGAAGAAGGAAATTACGATGAGCACTTTTCAGCCTACTTCGAGCAATGGCCGACAGTGGCGCAAAGCGATTTTAATGCGCTCAAGGAAAAGAAGAAAACTTTTCTGAGAAGCTATGGCGGTACCAACATGCACGAATTTTTCGCAGTTTGTGTCGAGCATTTTTTTGAGGCACCTGCGCAATTCAAAAAGGAGCTGCCCCACCTCTATAATTTTCTGATGCTGATGCTCAACCAGGATCCGCTGAACGTGAAAGGAGATTACGCGGTAAGGGTTTATGCGGAAAAAGCCACCGACCTGGCAATGGTTTCACAGGTTGACCGGGAAGCCGAGCTGAACCGGATCGTAATGAATAATTCACGTTCTGAAGAACGCTATTCCGTCATCATCAGCACCATACGGGAGAATGGGATATACGTTGCAATGGTTGCTACGTTTGTCGGGCTGTTCGGTGGGATCCCGCTTCTGATCTGGTTCTGGTCAACAACCGTAGTCAGCATCGGTGCCCTGTTCATCATGCTATTCGCCTGCGGTGCCGTTGGATTGATCCAATGGAAATGGCTGAGGCCCTATCTGGATCTCGAATATCACCAGTTTGCCATGTATGCATTTTCCGGGTTTGGAATGTGCATGATCAATTTTATCTTTTGTCTGAATACGCTCATTCATGTCAGCAGCGCTGTAAAAACATTCAACGTCGTTTCGTTTTCAAACGACAGCAGCGGACTCATGGTAAAATTATCCGGAGAGGCACACAGCGAAGCTTTTGAGCGAAATGTAGCGAACTACATTTTAGATCATCATCTGGATCACTTTTATGAGGCTAAAACGATAACCGTGGATGTCACAACCGGTCTGTTCGGTTTTGATATGATCAGGGATTGTCAGCTGGGTCACTGACCGAAGTTCATCGGTACACTCTGGTTCATATCAACCGGGAAGCTCTTCTTCACAAGGAATTTACCGACTTTCAGATTTCCTTTTAATCCCACGCGGATATTTTTGCTTTTGACAAGTCCCATCAATTTAGGAAGATCGGTCATGCTGAGTGAAGAAAAATCGGCGGTGATATGAAAAGTATAGCTTTCTTCCGAATGTGGTTTTATCCTGACGCCTTTTGACAGGTGCGCTTTGCCGGCGTTGATCCCGCTCAGCATCACATCGAGATCCGATTGATAGATCCGGAAGGCAGTTCCATTTGGATTTTTGATCTTCGCTGTGATCTCCGCTTCTGCACCCTGCTGGGTCATATTGATGATCTTCACGTTCTCAATTCCGCTGAAGGTCACATCCTGGAAGTCGCCGCAGGAAGCTAAGAACACTAATAAAAGTGTTGAAAAGGAAAGGATGATCTGCCTCATTCGAATGGATTTTTTCTGTTCAAAGTTGAAAGTTCAAAATTGGTACCACAAGTTTATATGAACCGGGTGATGAAGCTTTGAACTACATAACTTTAAATTTTGAACTGAATAAAACTACTTCTTAGAAAGCTCTGCGAAGTTCTTGAAGAAATACGGGATCGTTTCAATTCCTTTGTAGTAATTGAAAACGCCATAATGTTCATTCGGTGAATGGATCGCATCGGAGTCCAGGCCGAATCCCATCAATACCGAATCCAGTCCCAGCTCTGTTTTGAACATCGCCACGATAGGAATGCTTCCTCCGCTTCGTACAGGTACCGGTTTTTTTCCGAAAGTAGTTTCCATTGCTGAGCTCGCTGCTTTGTAGGCCGCCGTTGTGCTTGGTGTTACAACTGGTTCTCCGCCATGATGCGGCGTCACTTTCACTTTCACAGATTTAGGAGCGATGCTCTTGAAATAATCGCTGAAGAGCTTCGTTACCTTGTCACTATTCTGATGAGGGACCAAACGCATGGAAATTTTTGCGTATGCTTTGGAGGCGATAACAGTTTTCGCTCCTTCGCCGGTATATCCTCCCCAGATCCCGTTCACATCAAGGGTGGGGCGGATGGAATTTCTTTCGTTGGTTGTATAACCTTCTTCTCCGTGAATATCCGAAAGGTCAAGCGCTTTTTTATATGCATCAAGGCTGAACGGCGCTTTTGCCATCTCGGCGCGTTCTTCAGCGCTTAACACTTCAACATCATCATAAAATCCGGGGATGGTAATGTGATTTTTATCATCTTTCATTTTTGCGATCATCTCGCAAAGTACATTGATCGGATTGGCAACAGCGCCGCCATATAAACCGGAATGAAGATCACGGTTCGGTCCTGTCACCTCTACTTCTACATAGCTGAGTCCGCGCAATCCAACGGTAATAGAGGGAATATCGTTTGCGATAATGCCGGTGTCGGAGATCAGGATCACATCGGCTTTTAATTTTTCTTTATTGTTCTTGACAAAGATTCCGAGGTTGGTAGATCCGACTTCCTCTTCCCCTTCGATCATGAATTTTACATTGCACGGAAGGGAGTTTGTCTGCATCATCAGCTCGAATGCTTTCACGTGCATATACATTTGTCCTTTGTCGTCACACGATCCGCGCGCAAAAATTGCGCCCTGCGGATGCAGCTCCGTTTTCTTGATCACGGGCTCAAATGGCCCCGAGGTCCACAAATCGATCGGATCGGCCGGCTGAACATCATAATGTCCGTAAACCAGGACGGTCGGTAATTTCGGATCGATGATCTTATCGCCGTATACGATCGGGTAACCGGCAGTTTCACAAATCTCAACGTTATCGGCGCCGGCAGCGATCAGCTTTGCTTTGATCTCGGTTGCGGTGCGGATCACGTCATTTTTATAAGCCGGATCAGCACTTACAGAAGGGATACGGAGCAGGTCGAAAAGCTCATCAAGAAAGCGCTGCTTGTTTTTTTCGATGTAAGCATTAATAGCAGGGTTTGTCATAAGGATCGGTTTTTATTTCTTTCAGGAAGACAAATTTGCATTATTATTCCCGGATTTTATCCTAAAAAGGCGCAAAAAATACCATCCGGCCGGAAACCTAATCCTTAACTTCGACGGATAAAACCCGGAATCCAATGTTTAAAGGAGCTTTGGGTGTCGCGGCATGAAAAATTTCACTGTTTTCAATATTTTCAACCCGACCAACACATAATAATACACTGAAATCAGGCTTGAAACGCACACGAAAATGCCCGTATTTGGTATTGGATATTTGTCGTTCCGGAAGCAACTTTTTGGCTCAATCCGGCATCTGGTAAAAGGAGCAGCGGGAATCCGGGTAGTTCTGCAGTTTTATGAATTCATAAAAACTGTGGCCGTAAGGAATAAGAGTGCTGATTTATGGATATATTTGTTTGTTAATCAGCAAGTAAGCCGAAAACCAATTTCCCGGTACCTCCCCGAGCTCTGAAATAACATTTTAAAATTTAATAAAGATCACTATGAGATTAAGGATCGTACAGGTTGCAGCTGTTTTTTCTGCAATGATCACAATGAATTCAGCCAGGGCACAGCTGACGGTAAGCAGTGCCACTGCAGTACAAATGGTCGATACACTGCTGGGAAATGGAGTGACTGCAAGCGGGATCACCTATTCAGGCTATACTTTTTCAAGAGGGACCTTTAACGGGGCGCTTTCGAATATCGGTTTCAATGCCGGAGCATTCCTGTGTACCGGCGATATCAATATGGCGCCGGGGCCGAATGTAGGTTCATCCACTACACTCGGTGGTTCCATGGTCACCTGCACCGATCCTCAGCTGAACTCCATCGCAACAACAACTTTGTATGATGGTGCCGTTCTTGAATTTGACTTCGTTCCGATGTCAGATACCATTAAGTTCCGCTATGTATTTGCTTCCGAAGAATACCCGGAATACGTTTGTTCTAATTTTAACGATGTGTTCGGATTCTTCCTGTCCGGTCCGAATCCTGCGGGCGGAACCTATTCTAATGTGAATATTGCCACCATTCCCGGATCGGGAGGCTTGCCGGTAGCCGTTGGAACGGTGAATCCCGGTGTTACGGGAACATTCGGAAGTCCGGGAGGATGCGCCAGTCTTTCGTATTCTTCACTTTATTTTGATAATGAAACTCCCCCGGGAGCGACAGTGGAGTTTGACGGGTTCACGGTTCCCATGACGGCAATTGCTGCGGTTAACTGCGGACAAACTTATCACATTAAGCTGGCTGTTGCCGATGCAGGTGACGGATCTTATGATTCAGGGGTATTCCTGGAGGCAGGAAGCTTCTCCAGCCAGGCGGTTACTATTATCCCGGAGATCAGCTACGGAGGAGCAAACGATTCTACGCTTTATGAAGGTTGTGGATTGGCTTGTGTTTATTTCGTGAGGACATCCAATCTTTCCCAGGGAGATACGATCAACGTTACGATCAGCGGTTCTGCCGTGAACGGAGTGGATTACAACACCGGTGTTGCAGGTGTGCCGCTTCCTTCCCAGCTTTACTTTGCACCGGGGCAGGATTCGATCTCCTATTGTATCAATGCTGTTTCGGACGGAGTTACGGAAGGACTCGACACGATCAATCTTGCGATCATTCAGACCGGGATCTGTGTATCTACGTCAACGTACGCAACCATTTATATTAATGAATACCAGCCTCTCACACTGAGTATGAGAGATACAACCCTCTGTAACTTCGGTGGTACCGTTACGCTCAATGCATTGGTAACCGGGGGAGTTGAGCCCTATACATACAACTGGAGCGCCGGATTACCGAATTCGCCAAGTCAAACGGTTACCGTTGCCTCCACCACTACCTATACGGTCACCGTGAATGATGCGTGTACATCTGCAGTAGATCCGACGCCGGCTGTAACAGATTCAGCGACGGTCACGGTTGCAACATTTGCACCGATGGTTGCCAGCCTCGGAAGCGATATCGTCGCTTGTGCCGGTGATCAGATGACCTTGTCCGTAAGTGTCAGCGGAGGCGGCACACCTTATATTTATTCCTGGTCCGAACTTTTAGGTTCTGATACGCTTGCATCTTCCAATACGCAGTTCAATTCTACAATGGCAAACCTTGGCGGAACATACTCGGTTACTGTTACCGACATTTGCGGAAATACACAGAGCGACGATATCAATGTGCTTGTGCAGGATTGTATCCTGAATATTCCGAATATCATTACACCGGACGGACATGGGCCAACGACCAACGAAATGTTCTACATCGACAACCTGGATAAGTTCCCGGGTGCAGGTTTGCAGATCTTCAATCGCTGGGGAAATAAAATTTATGAGACGGAAACATACAACAATGACTGGAACGGGCGTTCTGCCGTAGATGGAGTTTACTATTACATCCTCACGGTTCCGATGGCAAAGAATACACTTGCTTCCGCGAAACCAAGCTCCTCTTACAAAGAACAAAAATCAGATGATCAGAAAATATTCGCCGGGTTCTTCCAGGTTTCACGACATTAGATGACAAGCATTCGTGAAGCTGAAGCACCTTTTCATATTGATCTTCTTTTCGCTTTTTGCGCAAAAGAGTTTTGCAACCCACATTGTGGGAGGCGAGATCTATTATGATTACCTGGGTGCCAGCAATTATAAGATCACACTGAAAGTATATCGTGATTGTTTTACCGGTATCGCGCCCTACGATAATCCTGCAACGATATTTATATTTAATAATGCCGGCGCTTTTATCGACAGCATTGAAATGCCTTTCCCGGGTTCGGTACAGCTGCCGGTAACAATCAGCAATCCTTGCTTTACTCCGCCTACAAATATCTGTGTGGAAGAGGCGATCTACACAACCACCGTCCATCTGCCCAACACTCCCGGCGGTTATAATATCGTATACCAGCGCTGCTGCAGGAACAATACGATCCTGAACCTTATTTCGCCGGGCAGCGTAGGATCAACTTACATGGCGCACATTCCGGATAATACCATTGCACCGGGGAACAGCAGTCCGCGCTACAATAATTTTCCTCCCATCTTTTTATGCTCGGGAGTGCCTTTGCTTTTTGATCATTCGGCAACCGATCCGGACGGAGATTCGCTGTATTATGAGCTCTGCGATCCCTTTGTCGGATTGGATGCTTCCTGTCCGATCCTCGGAGCGGCAGCAGCAACAGGATGTGCAACCATAGCATCACCGCCGCCGTATCCTTATGTTCCGTTTTTATCGCCCTATAGCGGAACTTACCCGATGAGCTCTTCACCTGCAATCGCAGTTGATCCTACTACCGGCTTTATGACCGGAACTCCGAACATGATCGGTCAATGGGTGGTGGGAGTTTGCGTTAGCGAATATCGTCACGGAGTGCTGATCGATGTAAATAAGCGTGACTTCCAGTTCAACGTGGTGAATTGTCCCGGGCTTCCGGTTGCATCGATCCCTTTGCAATCACAATTCTGTTTCGGATACACCTCAAGCTTTACATCAGCCAGCGTGGGTGCATTTTCTTACCACTGGGATTTCGGTGATCCTTCAACTACTGCTGATACTTCTAACCTCGTGTCACCAACCTGGACCTATGCGGACTCCGGTGTTTACCAGGTCAGCCTGATCATCAATGCAGGATCCATGTGTGCGGATACTGCCGCTGTAACATTTTATATTTATCCGCTGCTTGCTCCGAGCTTTGTTGCACCGCCGGGAGAGTGCATCACCGGAAACAGCTTTGATTTTACCGCCGGAGGAGCATTCATGGGCGACGGGACTTTTACCTGGAATTTCGGGCCGGGTGCAACGCCATCTGTTGCAAACGGAATGCATCCGACGGGCATCACATACAATGCGTCCGGCTCATTCCCCGTCACGCTGACTGTCAGCGAGAACGGATGCACACAAACCTATACCCAAAATGTGAACGTGTGGCCGAAGCCGGTCGCCGATTATGTCCTCGGAGTTCCTGTTGCCTGCGATCTTCAGCCGGTGCAGTTTGTGGACCAGTCGACCGGTCAGGGACCGATGAGCTATTTCTGGACTTTCGGAGATGGAGGTGTTTCCAGTGAGCAGAGTCCCGGGCACCTGTATCCGGCTATCGGAAATTATAACACGCAGCTGATCATCGCTTCAGTACATGGATGCAAAGACACCTTTGCACTTCCTTCTGCGGTAAGCGTATTTCCTTCGCCAATGGCCGGACTTTCTGTGACGCCGCGCGACACCTCTATTTTTTATCCGGAAGTGACCGCTTTTGATAACAGCAGCGGAGCCGTTGATTGTATGCTGCTTTGGGGCGACGGAAGCAGCAGCGCAAATTGTGATACTTCGCATTCGTACTCCAAACCCGGAACGTATACGATCCTGCAGATCGTTACGAATTCATCCGGCTGCAAGGATACCGCATTTGTCGATGTGATCATTCGCCCGGAATATTTATTCTGGATCCCGAATGCATTTACACCTAATTTCAACGGGCTCAATGATATTTTCAAACCGAAGATCATTGGTGCTCATGATTATTCATTCCTGATCTTCGACCGCTGGGGAGAGAAAATTTTTGAGACACATGATACGGAAGCCGGCTGGGATGGAACTTACAAAGGAAGGCTATGCACGAACGATGTTTTTGTGTGGAAGATCAACCTGAAAGATGATGTAAAGGATGAAGAGCATCAGTTCATCGGACGTGTGACGCTCGTGCGCTGATCTTTTACCACTCAGGCACTAAGGACACAAAGACAACACTAAAATTTTGTCTGGAAATAGTTCTTAGTGTTCCTAAGTGATCTGAGTGTCTCAGAGGTGAAAAAATACAACTAAGTCATTTTTCTCTTTCTCTGTGGCCTTCCATATCCTTCGTTTCTCCCTTGCTCCGCTGAAGCGGGCGTGGTAAAAAAATGTGTTTTTCCTTGTGTCCTTAGTGCCTAAGTGGTGAATTTTTCTTAAACCAATATCTCACCCGTCATTTCCCCCGGTATCGCAACTCCCATCATTTTTAAAATAGTCGGAGCAATATCCGCTAACTTGCCTTCCCTGATCTTTTTATAATCGCTGTCGATCAGGATGCACGGCACGGGGTTGGTTGTATGTGCAGTATTCGGTGAGCCATCGGAATTGATCATGTAATCGGAATTACCATGATCTGCGATAATGATAAAGGAGTATCCTTTTTCAAGCCCCGTTTCTACAACACGTTTTGCACAGGCATCCACGGTTTCTACCGCTTTTATTACTGCGTTGTAATCGCCGGTGTGACCGACCATATCTGCATTCGCGAAATTCAGGCAGATAAAATCGGCATCGGCGGTTCTCAATTCCGGGAGAATCGCGTCGGTGAGTTCTATTGCACTCATTTCCGGCTTCAGGTCGTACGTGGCAACTTTTGGCGATGGCGCCATGATGCGTTTTTC
The DNA here is from genome assembly GCA_045805205.1 of Bacteroidia bacterium. Taxonomy (GTDB): domain Bacteria; phylum Bacteroidota; class Bacteroidia; order 2-12-FULL-35-15; family 2-12-FULL-35-15; genus 2-12-FULL-35-15. Next base: position 623,137 of record JBJMLR010000011.1, read on the forward strand.
CCCGATGAATTCTTTTTCTCTCCCGCCCGAAAAGAAGAATGTCACATGCGGATATTTTTCCGTCTCCGCGATCCGGATCTGTTTCTTTCCCGCTTTTTCTAAAACTTCCCCGATCGTATTTTCAAGATTATCCTTGTCGTACAAGACATGAACGTTCTTAAATGTATGATCGTAATTCGTCATCGTGACATAATACAGCGGAATGGTTTTCATTCCATGATCCGGCAGGTCCGTTTGTGTAAGAACCTGTGTGATCTCGCGACAGCGGTCAGTACGGAAGTTGAAGCAGATAACCACATCATTTTCTTTTATCCTTCCATCCACTTCCGAATTGACGATCGGCTTGATGAATTCATCTGTGATATTCTCATTGTATGAATCTTCAATCGCTTTCAGAATACTGCTGGTTCTTTTACCTTCTCCGTTTACCAGCAGATCGTATGCAAGCTTAATTCTTTCCCATCTTTTGTCGCGGTCCATTGCGTAATATCGGCCGATCACGGTGGCGATCCTGGCTGCGGAGCGGGAAATATGATCTTCCAGATCCTTTATGTAGCGAAGCCCGCTTTTAGGATCAGTATCACGCCCGTCCGTGAATGCATGGACAAAAATGTTTTTTAGTCCGTAATGTGCTGCGATGTCGCAGAGGTGATGAAGATGCGCTTGTGAGGAATGTACGCCGCCTTCCGATACCAGTCCCATAAAATGAACGGCGCGGTCGTTCTTTTGTGCGTATTCAAATGCTTTTAATAACTCAGGATTGCGGTCGATCGTTTTTTCACGAACAGCTTTATTGATGAGCGCAAGGTCCTGGTAAACGATCCTTCCGGCGCCGATGTTGAGGTGACCAACCTCGCTGTTTCCCATTTGTCCGGTTGGCAGACCAACATCTTCGCCCGAGGTCCGGAGTGTGGAGTGTGGATATTTTTGATACAGGCTGCTCACGAACGGAGTTTTTGCATGTGCGATTGCATCGGAGTCAGATCCATCTCCAATGCCCCATCCATCTAAAATTATTAGTGCTACTTTCTTCATATCTCTACAAATAACGAATTCTTCTTATATCATTTCGACCGCAGAGAGAGATCTCACTTTTTATAAGCAGATTTCTCATTCTACGAATGTTACAAATCTGTGTTTATACTGTGTATTATTTGGAACGCTGATCTTCATGATTCTTATGATAAATCAGGATCTGATACTGCTGCGACGATGATTATTATCTACAAATAAAGAATCTTATAATGTACGAATCTGTGTTTGCAAGGCTTCATGCATGTACGGATAACGAATCTTAACGAATGACAAACCCGTGCCGCTCAAACCTGCACATTTGTACATCCGCCATCTGTACATCAATCAAACACTACTTCAAACACGGTCCCTTTCGGGGAATTATCTTTTACTGTAATAGTGCCGTTATGCTGTTCCACGAGATAGCTCACAATATATAAACCAAGTCCTGTTCCCTTTGTTTTTCGGATCTCTTCATTGCCAACGCGATAGAAACGCTGAAAGATCTTTTTCTTTTCTTCTGCTGAGATCCCGTTTCCCTCATCAGCAACCCGTAAAACCGCTTTGCCGTTTTCCTTTTTCAGGGAGATCCGGATCGTTGAATCCCGTGGCGAATACTTTACGGCATTTTCAAAAAGATTCAGAATAATTCCCGGAAAGCTGGTGCGGTCGATGCTCAGGTGAATGCCAGGCTCAATGTCCAGCAGCACTTTTTGCTGATAATTAAATGAGTTGATCGTTTGCCGGAGTCCTTCTGAAATATATGCCGAAAGGTCGTAATCTTCTTTGTGAAATGTGAAGACGCTGTTCTCGATCCTGGCGGCCATCAGGATATTCTCCACCAGGTTATTCAGGCGGTCGGTATCGCTGATCGCGTTGCTGAGGATCTCCTGGCGCTTTTCCTTTTCGAGGTCATGCTTTTGAAGGGTTTGCAATTGCAGCTTGGTGCTAGCAATGGGCGACTTCAGCTCATGAGTGACCGAAAGCAGGAAATTCTTCTGTTGCTGCCCGAGTTCGGCTTCTTTTTTCAATGTCTTGCGGATCTGGTAGCCGCCAAGGAGCAATAAAAAAACGAATACGGCGCCTTCGCTGGAGATCATCAGCCAGCGCTTGTGCAGCTTTTCGTTCAGCGCATTTCCGCTTGAAATGATCTCCTCCGGATTTTCACCCTTCAGAAGGTTGAGTTCTGTTTTCAGCCGGATGTTCTCACTGTTAAGCTGGAACATGGAATAGGTCCACCAGCCGAACTGGAGAAACACATATCCAAGCAGGATATAGAACCAGAACAGAGGCTTCGATTTCTTCGGTGTTGTATTCACAAGGTAAATTTAACAATAAATGCAAACGAAAATGCCGCAGGATCCGTATCTTTGTCCCGATGAAACAGCGCATTCTTGTTCTTCTTTTAAGCTTATTGTCTTTCGCAGCTGCGAACAACAGCGCGTTTGCCAATGTGGGAAGCACTTCCTCAAAACAAGCTGTTGCTGCTGTTTCTGAAGAGCGGGGTTCTCCGGATAGTGGACAGCTCACTGCACTGCACAGCCTGATGAATTCGGTCGTTAAAGTGAATGAAAATGATCATCCTGTTTTTCGCGGTGCTCATCAGCTTAAGCGATCGTTTTTAAAACAATTTGCGTCGCACTCTCCTGAAGCTCAAAAAGCCTGGTATTTTTTCTATTCCAGGAGTCGGAACAATAGCATACATTCTTCTCCCTTCTACATTGCCTATCATCGTTTAACGATATAGCAGTCAGCCATTGACTTGCGGGTGATGCGCTGTGCATTGCTCTTAAATTTCGTTGAACTAATTTAATCAGATCTTCTTGAAGGATAATAACCAAAAGTCCGATTGGAAACATCGTTTCTTATCGGGATGGGGCCTGCTGGCCACCATTATTTTCGGGACCATTGCGGCACTTACCGCTGTGAAAATGGCCTTTGAAATATAAAGAAATTGCTGCTGCAGGTGCCCTGCCTGGGTCAGGGAACACGGGAAAATTGTTAGAGAGAGTTTGTGGTTTTACAACCACCCGTGTTTGTTCTTCCACGGAACCACCTGCACAGCATTTTTTAAATACCATACATCATGAATCCTGTATTGCAGCAAGTAATCTTTAATATAGCAAAGCATTCTGCGAAGCGTGTTCCCAACGCTCCGTATTATGCGGTTAAGAAACCCCGCCGAAGCCGGATATCGAGCTTTGCAGCGTGGATCGTGTGCAAATGGAAGCGCAAACTTCCCTGAAAGGCGTGTGTATGAATCAGTTGTTACATTTATATATCAACCGGTCATCACATTCGAAAAATTGGTAATTTCGGTCTTTGGAGATAAGCCCGGAGAGATTGATAAATTCGGGAGCTGGAAGATTGCTCCGGCAATTATAATCACCTGAGCTTTCCGGATCAACATTGCAGATATGTGGAAATTTTTAGCGAATAAGATCTTAAGACATAAAATTGCTTTTGCTTCGGTCATTGCTTTGATCACTGTATTTATGTCGTGGCAGGCGACAAAGATCGAGCTGACCTATGAATACCCGCGCATTCTTCCCAGTGATGATCCGACCTGGATCGACTATGATAATTTCAAAAAAATGTTTGGTGAGGATGGTAGTATCATGGTCATCGGAATGCAGGATACTAACTTATACCAGCTGGATAAATTCAATGATTGGTACAAGCTCGGCGAAGATATCAAAAACATTGAAGGCATCCGCGATCTGATGTCCGTCGGAAAGCTTTACAACATCAAACGAAATGACAGTCTCAATCGTTTCGATTTCCCGCCGGTGATCAGCAGAACACCCAAAACGCAGGCAGAGCTGGATAGTGTGAAAGAAGTAATCATGTCGCTTCCGTTTTACGACGAGCTGGTTTACAATAAGAAGACCGGTGCAACCCTGATGGCGATCACTTTCCAGAAAAAAGAGCTTAACTCAAAGACGCGCATCGAGATCGTCAATAAGATCAAAACACTGGCAGATGCGTTCGGAGCGAAGCATCATGTGGAGCTCCATTTTTCCGGTATGCCCTATATCCGCACCGCGATCACGCAGAAGGTGAGCGGTGAGATGGGCTTGTTCATGGCCCTGGCGCTGATCGTAATGGTCATCATTCTGTCTGCTTTGTTCCGCTCGTTCAACGTTGTATTCTTTTCCGTATTGGTGACCGCGATCGGTGTGGTGTGGTCGCTGGGAACGATCGCATTATTCGGCTATAAGATCACAATGCTGAGCGGATTGATCGCACCGCTGATCATGGTCATTGGAATTCCTAACTGTGTTTTCCTTTTCAATAAATATCAGAGTGAATATAGTAAGCACGGAAATAAGCAAAAGGCGCTTTCCGTGATGATCCAGACGATCGGGGTGCTGCTGTTCCTTGCGAATGTGACCACTGCGATCGGTTTCGGGGTATTGTATTTTACAAATTCATCCATGCTCGTTGAATTCGGGGTTGTAGCAGCGATCAATGTAATGGCGACCTATTGCATCACACTGATTCTCATTCCGATCATTATGAGCTATCTACCGGCCCCGAGCGAAAAGCATACGCGGCACCTCGAGGGCAAGCGCATCAATAAAGTGCTTGCCTGGGTGGATTACCTGGTACACAATCGCAGGGCCGCGATCTATACGGTTGTGACGATCGTTACGATTCTAGGCTCGCTCGGCGCAGCCCGGATCAACGTGATCGGTTATGTGGTGGATGATCTTCCTCAGAAAGATCCGATCAACACCGATCTGCATTTCTTCCAGGATAATTTTCACGGTGTGCTGCCCTTTGAAGTTTCCATCGACACAAAAAAGAAAAATGGTGTTTTTGCAGATAATGCAGCGGTGCTGTATAAGATCAAGCGACTGCAGAAGATATTCGCCGGCTATGACCAGTTCTCACGTCCTGTTTCTGTGGTAGAAGGACTGAAATTCTTTTACCAGGCTTACGAAGGCGGCGCAAAAAAGAAGTATGTGCTTCCGGGCATTATGGAGCTGAAGCAATTGCAGGATTTTGCAGGAACTGTGAAAGGGAAAGAGAGCAAACTGACCAGCTTTATCGATAGTACCAAGCAATTTACCCGTGTAAGTTTTCAGATGCGTGATGTCGGTTCCGCTGAGATTAACCGGTTGGTAAAAGAGCTCCAGCCGCGTGTGGACTCCATTTTCGATCCGAAGGAGTATAAAGTGGAGCTGACCGGTCAGAGCCTCATGTTCCTTAAAGGAAATGACTACCTGCTGAAGAATCTTTTCGATAGTCTGCTGATCGAAATTTTATTGATCGCGATTGTTGGAATAGCCTTGTTCCGGAGTATCCGTATTATTCTTCTTTCGAAATTGCCGTGTCTCATTCCCTTGATCGTCACTGCGGGAATCATGGGATATTTAGGGATCCGCTTCAAGCCTTCTACGATTTTGATCTTCAGTATTGCTTTCGGTATTTCTTCGGATGGAACCATTTATTTCCTTACAAAATATCGCCAGGAACTCAATAAGAAAGGTTCAACGGTTGCTGATGCAATTTCTACCGCGATCCGGGAAACAGGATTAAGCATGATCTACACAGCAGTAATTTTATTCTGTGGTTTCGCGATCTTTGCCGCCTCCAGCTTCGGCGGTACTGTCGCTATGGGTGTTCTGATCTCCCTGACCTTGCTTGTTGCCATGTGTACCAACCTGGTTTTGCTTCCTGCAATTCTTCTCTCTATCGATAAACGCAAATCGAGACGGGAGGCGAAAGCAACGCCATTGATAGAAGTTTAAGAATAATGTAAGCTGCGCATTATCACGGCCTGCTGAGGGGTAGCATTCACCGATGAATCCGCTGAGTCTTAAACCGCTTCATACATCACTTTAGGTTCAGCCGCTTTTCTTTTCCGGACAACAGCTGTAATAATGTAAGCTGTATATACAGCAATACAGATGCACAAGCCACTGGCTTCGCGTGCATATTCCTGGTTCGGAGTTTTCATTTCCATTCCAGCGCCCTCGGTAAAAAATCCTTCATATTGTGACATGCTCAGCCAGCTTGTTACGGCATACGCAGCATACAGAACGATCAGGACCCGCAGCAGCTCAAATGAATAACGGCCGCGAAATGCTTCCCAGGAAACATAAGCCGGAACAAGATATAATGTGGTCCACCAGACCGCATCGGGATCGTTAAGCTGCAGGTAAGCAAACCAGATAAACGCAGCAAGGAAGAATAGTGCCAGGTAACGCATGCTCTTTTTTTAAAAGCAAGTTAAGCGCGGAAACAAAGTTTTCTTTTCAAATTTCGGTGAAGCGGAAAGATGTATCGTTCAGTGTGTTCGTTCAGCCCGTCATTTTTACCAGTTTTATTTTCTGCGAATACTTTCCGCTGCTGACCTCAAGCATGTATATTCCGTCCTTCAGAGAAGATGGCAGCTGAAGGTTCAGCAGTGTCTTACCGGTAACGCAGGAATAAACTGTCCTGCCAGATACATCGTAGATCATTACCTTGAAATCTTTTACATCTCCGGGTAATTGCAGTGCCTCGATGTAAAGTTCCGTGCTGAAAGGATTTGGATAGGTGCTGAAAGCAAGCTGCTGTTGTTCCTCTGTTCCGGTGCTGGTACTCCGGAAGTAGGGGTCCTGCCAGATACAGCTATTGGCGGCTTGCAGTGCGGCGACGGATGAGTTGACCCTCCAGTCGTGTTCTTTCACGAGGCTGAAAAAGATCAGCGCGCGGGTTTTGCTGAACCAGGATTGCAGGTCATGACTCATCTGGCAGGTCCATTCCGCTTTGCTTTGTGAGCCTTCCGGTTCCCCGCTGTAGCGTTCTCTGCTCGCCACCTCGCAGATATAAAATGGTTTCTGAGGAAAATATTTGGTAAGGTAATAGTAGCTTTCAGCTAATGTGAACCGGAATGATCGCCAGTCGGGAACACCCAGATCAGGATGATTATAGATATCGGTGGCAACCACATCTACATAATCATCTCCCGGATAAGCGGAAACGATCCAGTTGTAATCATTGTACGGCTTGGGTTCAGCATTCACGCACCACATCCAGCGGGCATTGGTTGCGCCGGCTGCGCGAAAACGATCTACAACATGGTGCCAGGCGGCAATGTAGGTTTCCGGATCTTCGCCGTTCTGAGTCAGCGACCAGGGATACCAGTCTCCTTCAAATTCATGGAAGATCCTGATTGTGACCGGCTGTCCGTAAGAAGCGATCTTCGCAGCAAATGCATCGATATAGCTGTCCATGCTTCCGTCAAGGATCTGGTCGAGCCGCGGTTGAACCGGGTCCAATCGGGGATAACCCTCATAAAGCATTTCCCAGGTGATCACCGGCATGTATCCTTGTGAAAGCAAATTGCTGACTTCTGTTCCGGGCAGCTGATTTGGAGTAGTGCCCGCTTTTGCATAATCAAGGAACCAATTCACGAACTGTAATTTATTTATCGCGAATAATCCGCTTACGGTATCCGGTGTACTGTCCGGAAAATCATTGTTGCAAAGCGCACCAAGCTGGCAATAGTCATCGGGAGCATGCCCGGGAAGTTCCAGGATATTATTACCCGTTGGCAGCGGGCCTTCAGAAAAGCAAAGCATATCAAGATAAAACCTCGCGCTTGTGGAAAAGCTGGTATGAAGAAAATTAAACCCGATGGAGAATAACATGCTTCCGCTTCCCTGGAAACCTGCATCGAATTGCCCGTTGCCGCCGGGATTCTGATCTTTGAACTGGCTTAAAGGAATGGAAATAAGCTGCCAGTTACCTTGCCGTTGCAGCGGTATCGTGTCGACCCATTTATCATCCTGTTCGTATTCGTATACATTGTCGGCATTGTCGTCCTCGGTAATGACAAGCTCAAGAAGCCGGTCATTACCGTTTGAAGGCGGATCAAAAAGATAGAAATTCAAATGATCGGTAGCCGGGTCCAGTTGAACGAAGCGTGAAACTGCTTTACCGAATTCTCCTCTTCCCATGCTCCAGTTGAGATCAACCTGCAGAACACGATCGCCGAGTACCTCGCTGCTAACGGGACTTTGAACGACCTGGTAGCTGAGGTCATCATTGCTGTAATCGCCGTCGGGAAGTGTATTCTGACCGATGTTCAACCCGTCGAAATCGTAAATAATGGATTTCAATCCCTGCGAATAAGAAGAGATGGAAAATGAGAATGCTATAATGACCAGAAAATTTTTCATGACGCTTTTTCTATGAGAAAGCGTAATAATGCTGCCACGCGGGGAATCGGTGAAAAGGTTTAGCCTGTCGCTGAACGGTTATTGGATTTCCACAATAAAACCAAACCTTACCCGGCTTTAAAATAAAAAACCCCGCTCGTATCGGAGCGGGGTTTTTTTTATTCGAACAGATCGTTACTGAACGACCACTTTTTTATAATAGTTGCTGCTTCCGTCTGTGATCTGCAGTAAATACATTCCTCTGCCGAAACCGGAAAGATCAATTGATTTTCCATTTACGGTATTCAGTACAGAAGTGTATATGGTTTCACCCAGCAGATTTGTGATTCTTACATGCGCATCGCTGTTGATCACATTATTTACATTGAGTGTGAATGATCCCGTTGTCGGGTTTGGATATAGATTGATCTCCATCACAACATCATTTTCATCTGCTGAAGCAATTCCTGGCGTATGGCAGTTGTGTGTAGCCACATGCTTGTTTCTCACCTGGCTGTTACCGCAGCCATTTACGGCAACTACGGTAATAAATCCGCTGCTGCTTCCCCAATTTACCGTCACGGAAGTTGTTCCTTGTCCGCTTACAATGCTTGCTCCGGCTGGAACGGACCATGCATAGCTTGTTGCTCTTGTTACGGCACTGATGCTGTAAACAAGTCCGGTTGCATTTTTACAGATCGATGCATCCCCGCTGACCGGTCCGGGTTTAGCAGCAACAGAATTAAGGAACAGAGTTGTTACGGCTGAATGAGCATCGCATGGATTGGTGACTGAAACGTTTAGATTCCCGGAGGTAAAGGTGCTGTCAAAGCTGACATAGATCGAATCGGTCCCGTATCCGTAAAGAATACTGGCGCCTGCAGGAACTTCCCAATTATAGGTCACTGGTCCGGCAACAGACGTTGCTGTATAGCCGGCTGCAGAAATTCCCGAAAGACATCCCGGACCGGAAATGCTTGCAGGGGCAGAAGGTGTCGGATAGGTGCCGATATGGAAAGATGCGACTGCTCCGTTTCCACAATCATTGGTTTTGTAAACGTACATTGTGCCGCCGGTGAACGAAAAGTCGAATGAGACTTCAATAAACCAGGTTCCCTGACCGGAGATAATATTCATTCCCGGAGGAACGATCCAGGTATAAGTTCCCTGTCCGCCGGTGTTAGGAAGATTATATGACGTAGCATAACCAGGACATACGGTTGAAGGGCCGGCAATGCTATCCGGTGCCGCTGGAATGGCCTCCAATAAAATGCTGGATGTTCCGGAATTGCATTCACCGGTTATCTGCATGGTCATCTGTCCGCTAGTAAACGTACTGTCAATGAAAACGGTGAGGTAGGAAGTGCCCTGCCCGTCAATAATTGTGAATCCATCAGGCACGGTCCAGAATACGCTGTTAATACCATTTCCAGAGAGTGTATACGTTGTTGTAGTATTATAGTAATTGCACAGGTTCTCATAAGGACCATTGAAGAAGGCCGGGCCAAATCCAAACTGGATTGCTTCCTGAAGCGCGCTACTGCTTCCGCAAGCGTTGTCAGCAGTTATGGAGATCACGCCGCCGTTAAATACCGTTGTATCAATGGAAACAGAAATGCTGTCAGTGCCCATGCCATATACGATAGTCATACCGGCTGGGACTGTCCATGTAAAAGATGTTGCGCCTTCTGAAGGAAGTAAGACATAATATTGTGCTGAAGTAATACCGCACATGTTATTATGCGGTCCGGTAATCCCACCTTGAGACATTAATGGTACTGCGTTCACCGCAATCTGTGCCGGATTGCTGATATCACAGCCTGCGCTCGCAATTACAGAAATGATCCCGGAGAAAAAAGTGCTGTCATAGCTGACGTAAATAGAATCTGTTCCTTGTCCGCTCACAATACTTGCTCCCGCTGGTAATGTCCAGGTATACGTTGTTGCTCCTGCAACCGGATTGGAATAATACAGAACAGGTGCAGTAACGTGACATAAATTGTAATCCTGCCCGTTGATGGATGGTGCTGAAAGCGTCGAATTGATCGTGATTTGTGAGGGGGTGCTTGTTCCGCACTCTCCGATATTCACAACGGAAATTGTTCCGGTAACGAAGCTGCTGTCGACACTCACAAAGATACTATCCGTTCCTTGTCCGGAGAGAATGGTCATTCCCGGAGGAACGGTCCAGCTCTGCGTAACACCTGAAACAGTTGTGTCGATGTAATAGGTTGCAGTCGATGTTCCAAAGTAGCAGATTCCGGTAGTCGGACCGTGGATCGCACCCGGAGTTTCAAAAGGAGTAGGAGTGCCAATGGTAAAAGTGCTTGGATCACTTGTACCGCAGCCATTAAGTGCATACACATATATGGTTCCTCCTGCAGAAGTGTTATCATATACTACAGTGATCTGAACAGTCCCTTGTCCTGCAACAACACTTGCACCCGGCGGAACGATCCACGCATAGTACGTGAACGTGCTGTTAAATGCCGAGTCAAGCTGGTAGGTATAATATATATTGGTGCAGAGGCTGTCGCTTTGTCCGCTGATACTACCCGGTTGTAAAGGAAGCGAGCTCAGTGCGAGAGAAACGGATGATCCTGTTCCGCATGCATTCGTCGGGATCACAGAAATATTTCCTGAACTGAACGTGCTGTCAAATGACACCAGCACATTTGAAGTTCCCTGGCCGGAGATGATCGTTGCTCCGGAAGGGACGGTCCAGTTATAGACAGCTGAGCTCGAATTAGCGTATGCGTAATAACTAACAATACCATTCACCAGTGGACAAAGCTCGCTGGTTGGACCGCTGATATAATACACCTGCGGCGCAGAGTTCAGAAATATCTGGGTAGAATCACTGGTGCCACAGGCATTGGTTGCGTACACCGCCATGATACCAGACGTAAACGTGCTGTCAACACTCACGTTAATGCTGTCCGTTCCCAGTCCGTATGTTATGGTGATTCCCGCAGGCACCAACCAGCTGTAGGATGTGGCGCCCGGAACCGTATTCGCTTTGTAAGCCGCAGTAAAGGTTCCGGAAGGACACAGGCCTTCTGTTGGTCCGCTGATGAATCCAACGGATTGCGGTGCAGCATTCACCGAATAATAAGAGGTAGCAGTTCCGGAACAGGCATTGCTGACTGTTACGGAAATGACACCGTTGGTAAAACCCGAACCGAAATCAATGGTCACATCCTGGGTTCCCTGCCCCGAAAGGATTGTTGCTCCCGATGGCACCGACCAGTTGTAATAGCTGGTCTCCGGTACAGTATCGACATGATATGAACCTTGTGTGACACAGAGTCCGAAAGAGGGACCCGATATCGAGAATAGAGTTTGAGGTGTACTGTAAACATTGAAATAAAGCGTGATTGAATCAAAGCTGGCGGAGATAGTGCCGGAATAAAATAGGCTGTCGGCATTCACGAAGATCGAGTCTGTGTTTTGCCCGCTTGTGATATTCAGACCGGGACTAACGTTCCAGGTCACAATGGAACTGGAGTTTAGTGAATCGGGAATAAAATAAAGATGTCCGCTGGTATTGGGGCAGACTTCTGCCGGACCGATGATCGTATCCTGCTGGGCCATTGCCATAGATGAAAGCAGGATGAATAAACCAAGAAAAAGTTTTTTCATGTTCGTTTTAGTTTTGATGGATTGCTACTGTTAAGCCCGGTAACACAAAAGAAATTCAGACCTGAAAGATCTGTCCTTTATGCAACAGAATAAAATAAACCGAGAGGGAGTAGCTCAGGGATAAAACGAAGATAGAAAGGTTTTCGGGACCGGCAAATAATAAATTGTAAAGCGTTCTTTATCAATTGGCTAATTAATTGGGGAGTAACAACCGGATTAAAAAAAGAGGAGTGCGAGTGAAAGTGCTTCTATTCCACGATTTCAATTTCAATGGGCTTTGAAAGAACCGGCGCTATGTATGGTTCAGGAGTATATTGAAACGCTCTTGATTGATAAATGCCTGCGATCTTATATTTTCCCGGCTCATGAAAATGATATGCGGTTGTGAACCATACATTGTCCTGAACAGAATTCCCGGGTGCCAGAGACTTTATATCTCTTTGATCAACCGGCAATCCGTCAATGTCTACGATATCGTTATCGGTGATCTTGACCCGGCTGCCATCTTCTCTGTATATTCTGAAACAGATATCTCTTTCCGCAGCGAAGCCATCCTCATAGCCTATCAGGAGTCCTCTATTGATGACGAGGGTATCCGAAGAAATATTTGTCAGCGTCACTGTAAAGCAGATTTCTTCATCTGTCTTGAATGTTCTTTTTTTGCTTTCAAGTGTGACCGATAGTTTTGCAGGAGATTGAGTTTCTGAATTAGCAGAGTGGTTGCAGCTGGTGAGAACCGGCAGGTATAAAAATAATACGAAGTATAAAATACTTTGCAAAAGTATACTCGAATCGATGACTAATATAAATTATTCCCCGCAAATTGCTGCGGGAAATAATCTTCATTTTTTTACTTCTTCTTCCTGCCGGCTCTCTCCACTTCTTTCAGCCAATGTTTCGCTTGCGAGGTATTATCTTTTTGCGCTTGTTTGATCCGTTCCTTGGAAGCGGCGCGTGACTCAGCACTCACCTGGATCTCTCTTCTGTTTTTAATACTCAAGCGGTCCATTTTTGAACGGATGGTTGCGCCGTGCATACTTTGCATGTCGGTGCTGATGTTCTCGATCTTTACTTTTTTGCCGAAGAACGAAGCCTGCCACCATTCGTCGGTAGACGGAAGCTGCCAGCTGAGATAACCGCCTTTCAGAATTTGCTTTGGCTCTTTAATGAACCCGGTATAACTATAGCGCGTGCCAGGTGTTTTTACGGGGTCGAAATATTCAGGGGTATAAAAATCCGAAACACGTTCCCCGTTGATATTATATCCGAAGCCATCATCTTCCGAGGGATCACAGACTTCCACTAAATATTTTGCACGTCCTTGTCCGGGAACAATACTATCGGAAGCAACCAGGCGGTTTCCAAACGGATCCACCAGCATTTCCAGCATTTCATGACTGCAGGTAATGGACCAATCGTCAGAATAAGCGACCAGTGAGAAAGGCTGTCCGTGCTTATCGGTATGATAACCTGCCGCTTCAGGATCATCAATTTTGTCTTTGATGATGATCGGCCAGTAGCCGACCGGAATATGATTGACATGAGGAAATACATCAACGGTAGCTTTGATGCCCCAGATGGGTCCGAGGTCGCGGATAGCTTGTTTCTGTAGTGCGGCGCCGACAGCTGCGAGTCGTTCCGGTTTGATCTTTTTGCTGAGGCTTACGAGCCCGATTTGGTGGATGAACATGGTGTTAGTTTTTGGTTGTTTGTATTACTAATAGATTGCTGAAACAAACCTATGATGATCGCAAGAGAATTCCTTGGACACTTTTGTCCTTTTGTGACATTACGGTGCAGGATGCCGTATTTTTTCCCTGATCAGGAGGTCACATCTCCAAATAGTGAAGTCCCGGAGGATTCTCAAAAAATTACAGCTCGGCCGTTTTTGCGATCGCCAGTAATTTCAGCATTTCTTCCGAGGTAAGATCAAAGGAATCGGAAGAGCGGATGCAATATTGTTTACCATCCGCGCCTTTTTTGAGGATCAGGAATTGGTATACATCCTTATCTTTTGCCCTCAGCGGCTGGTTAGAGGTATTCCTTGGTGTAGTTGAATAAATAAAGCTGTCCGGGTTCTCCTGAAGAAATTTATTAAAACCGGAAATGGAGCTGGACCGGATCCTGTCTTTGTGCTGCTGAAGCGTCCAACTGGTAGTATAGATCTCGATCTCACCGGGAACTCCACCCATTGCATCCAGACTGCTGTCACCGCTCATCACATTGAATGCATACACGATATATTCATTCCGGGCGCCTTCATTGTCGTCCAGTGTCGACTGCTGATTATCGGCATCTTTTGGAACCATCAGTGTCGCCTTCAGCCCGATCTTTTTAAGGTCCATTTTTTTATATCCGGCCGGGATCGCAGGAACGGTAAGGTCCACAACAGGTTCCGGGGATGCTGTGACAGCTGCTGTGTCTTTTTCTGCAGTATCTTGTTTCTTTGCAGGAGTTCCACAGGAAGCAAGGACAAAAATTCCGGCTAATAGAAGGATGTTTTTCATCGGGGAAGGGATATTATCCAGGCAATAATACAAAAACGGCCCAAAGAAGCAATGCCCGCGGCCTAAAAGTGTCTGCAAATGTTTTGTGTAATTAAATAAATTATTACATTTGCCGTCCAATTGTCAAAGGTGCGGTAGCTCAGTCGGTAGAGCAAAGGACTGAAAATCCTTGTGTCGGGGGTTCGATTCCCTCCCGCACCACTCCTAAAGCAGAAAAATCCTGGCCTCACCGGTCGGGATTTTTCTGTTTTAGGGGTGTGAAGCGAACGACGAAGGAGTTCTGCTTCACACTTCCATCGCCCGAGTTCGCATTTTATTCGGATATTTGCCGTATGCCGAAATACTCCCTTTCCCTGCTTTTATTAGTAAGCTCCCTTGTAGCTTTTGCCCAGGTCGACAGCACCGCGAAGGGACATTTGCTCGTTTTTGTTGAGCCAATTGAAACTACGGTGATCCGGGTTGATACTATGCTTGTCAGGTCCAGTCAAAAGCCCCTGGAGCTGAGTCCCGGAAGGCACGTGGTGAAGGCATGGGCACCAAAAAAGCAATTGTTCATCGATACGCTCAGCCTGAAGCCCGGACAAACAGCTTTCGTTACCAGGAGGCTGAAGAATTCTCCCGCTTATGATCACTATAAAAGACAAATGGAATCCTACCGCCTGCAGAAATTCGGAACGCAGATCCTTCCTCCCCTGATCACCGTCGGATACTCTTTGTCCGCATATCTGAAATATAAAAAAACCGATAAGGAAATGGCGGAGCATTTTGCCAACGCACAGGATGCACAGACAAAATATGAAACCGCGATCTCGGTTGCCAACCTTACCAGGTACAAGGATACTTATGAAACCGAAAAGGAGAATTATGAAACCTGCCGGGTAGCAAATAATAAGCTCGCAAAGCAAAGCACGATCATTGTCCCGGTTGCCGTTGTTGCTACCGCTGCCTTGCAGATCCTTGCCCGGAGAATAACAAAGCCCGTATACCAGGAAGAAGCACCGCTGCTGACGTTGAATGCCGTCTACCTGGATGCTGATCCCCGGCTGGGATATTCGGCCGGACTCGTTTTTAACCTTAACCGCTGACAAATGAAAAAGATCCTGCTGCTTGTTTTTCCTGTGTTGCTGCTCCTGTTCTCCTGTCACAAGGATAGCGGACTGGGTGATCTGAAGCCTAATAATATGGAGCCTGGAAACGGAATAGATGTCTTTGTCTTCGACAGCGTCCAAACAAATCCGTACCCTTTTGCAAAGATCTTCTATCACATTAATTATTCACCCATCGCCGATCCATCCCGGATCTATAAGATCGTTGTCTACCGCGGAGGTGTGCCTGTATTTTACCTTCTACCATCTGCGTCCAATGCATTTTCGCCGACCGATCTGGGTGTCTCCCGCTTCAGTACATATGATTACCAGTTTGGCCTTATGGAGTCAGATAATACCGTGTCAAAGGTTTCCGCTCATCATTTGGTCTATATCCCCTGACGGTATTTTAATGATCACCGAAAACAATGAGAATTGTTCCGCTTACTGTTAATTTTTCCAAAAAAACGTACAACCTGCCGAATTTGTAACTAGTTTAGCCCCCGATTTGAAAGGCTCCTATTCCTAACTAAGAAATGAACGTATTTAAAACAGGCTTTTTTGCCTTGCTCTTTGCCTTCTTTATTGGTGAAGGGCAGAGTCTTTCTATACATAATCATGCCTCGGTTCAGGTTCTTACCCTCAGCCAGTATAGCCAGAAAAATTTCTGTCTGCCGATAAATACTTCTACGAGTGAATTCGGTGATGAGGACATCGTCGATGATGATGATAACTTTGATTCGGATTCCAAAACCGTTATGCTTATCGGTACGGTCCTTCTGCTTTTCTTGTTTTTTGAAAAGAATCTCAATCAGTTCATTGCGCTGATCAGGCAGTCCGCCTGCTTTCTAAGGCTGCTCACCGATCGCAGCTTCCTCGGAATATTCCGCATTTAAGTTCCCCGGCCTTCATGGCCATTTGCAGCTAGCTGGATAGATCGATCACGGATTATCCATTCCTGCTCCGTATCCTGTTTTCCAACATCAATTTTTTAAAATTAATCATCAATGAATCGAATTGTTATGCTATGCGGCATCACTGCCCTGGCTTACCTCACAGGTTGTAAATCAAAAGCCGAAGAAAAAGAAGAACAAGCGGTGTATGCCACTACAAGTCCAATTGTGGTAGATACCTCCGTTACTAAAGATTATGTTGCACAGATCCAGTCGCTCCAGAATGTTGAGCTTCATGCAATGGTGGAAGGCTACATGGAAAAGATCAATGTGGATGAGGGGCAGCGTGTGACTGCCGGACAGGTACTTTTTAATATCCGTCCGATTGAATTCCAGGCAGAATTGGCAAAAGCATCCGCAGAAGCAAAAGCAGCCGAGCTTGAGCTCAAGAATGTGAAAACGCTGAACGATAAGAACATCGTTTCCGCTACTGAGCTCGCGCTTGCGCAGGCAAAATTCGATCAGGCAAAAGCCGAAGTGGCCCTTGCCGAATTGAATCTTTCTTATTGTGAGATCAAGGCGCCTTTTGATGGTGTGATCGACCGGATCCGCTTTAAAGCAGGAAGCCTTATCGACAAAGGCACGTTGCTGACAACCGTTTCAAATAATAAGGAAATGTATGCGTATTTCAACGTTTCTGAAGCTGAATACCTGAATTATAAAACGCAGTCGAAAGAGGATCAGAAAGAAAGCATCACTTTATTCCTTGCGAACGGACAAGAGCATAAATACAAGGGAACGATCGAAACAGTAGAAGGTGAATTCGATAACGAAACCGGAAATATCGCATTCCGTGGGAAATTCCCGAATCCGGATCTGCTGCTGAAGCACGGTGAAACCGGGAAAGTGAGATTGACCATCCCGGTTCACCAGGGCATTGTAATACCTCAGAAAGCAACCTATGAGCTCCAGGACAAGATCAATGTTTTTGTGGTGGGCTCCGATAATGTGGTACACTCGAAGAGCATTAAGGTGATACAGAAGATCCCTAACCTTTATGTTGTTGAAGGACTCACGCCACAAGATAAGATCCTGTTGGAAGGACTGCAGAACGTGAAAGATGACGACAAAGTGGAAACAAAATTCGAGGCGCCGAAAGATGTGATCGCACATCTGCAGCTGATCAATCAATAGAAATTTAATTCAAGAAAATCTTAACATGTTTAATAGATTTATACATCGCCCTGTGCTGTCGATCGTGATCTCGCTGATCATATCGCTGCTCGGCGTCCTGGCCCTGGTTCAGCTTCCGGTCACGCAGTTTCCGTCCATTTCTCCTCCAAAAGTGAATATCATTGCGGATTATCCCGGAGCCAACGGAGAGCTGATGATCAAGGCTGTTGTTATTCCGCTGGAGCGCGCCATTAACGGAGTTCCCGGGGTAAAATACATCGCATCCGATGCCGGTAACGATGGGGAGTGTTCCATTCAGGTAGTGTTTGAGCTGGGTACCGACCCGAATATCGCATCCGTAAATATTCAAAACCGGGTTGCTGCGGTAATCAACAAGCTCCCCCCGATCGTTGTGCGGGAAGGTGTGAAGATCTCCCGTGAGGAATCCAACATGCTGATGTACATCAACCTGTTCAGTAAAGATACAGCGTACGATGATCAGTTCATTTTCAATTTTGCCGATATCAACATCCTTTCCGAGATCAAGAAGATCGATGGAGTCGGTTTTGCTGATATCCTCGGTAACCGCGAATACGCGATGCGGATCTGGCTGAAGCCTGATCGCATGCTTGCATATAAAGTCTCCGCAGATGAAGTGCTGGAGGCGATCGGGGAGCAAAGTCTTGAGGCCTCTCCGGGAAAAACAGGTGAAAGCTCGGGAAAAAAATCCCAGGCATTTGAGTACGTTCTGAAATATCCCGGACGATTCAGCACAAAAGAAGGATATGAGAATATCATTCTCCGGGCCAGTCCGGATGGAGAGATGCTTCGCCTGAAAGATGTTGCCGACGTTGAATTCGGCAGTTCTTACTATGACCTTTACTCACGGCTCAACGGGAAGACTTCCGCAGCGATCATGATCAAGCAGTCGTACGGAAGTAATGCCAGTGCTGTTATCCAGCGCATCAAAAACAGGATGGAAGAGATCAAAGGCGCTTCCTTCCCCAAAGGAATGGATTATGAGATCAGCTATGACGTTTCTAAATTCCTTGATGCATCTATTGAAAAAGTACTTCATACGCTCCTGGAAGCCTTTATCCTAGTTGGAATTGTGGTATTCATTTTCCTCGGTGACTGGCGCTCTACATTGATCCCGACAATCGCGGTACCGGTATCGCTGGTGGGAACATTTATGTTCATGCAGTTCTTCGGGATCACGCTGAACCTGATCACTCTTTTTGCATTGGTACTTGCGATCGGTATTGTAGTGGATAATGCGATCGTCGTTGTAGAGGCAGTTCACGCGAAAATGGAAGGAACACACCTCGATGCGAAAACAGCAACAGTACAGGCGATGTCCGAGATCAGCGGTGCGATCATCGCGATCACCCTTGTAATGGCAGCGGTATTTATTCCCGTTGCATTCATGTCCGGGCCCGTCGGAATTTTTTACCGGCAGTTCTCCATCACAATGGCAACCTCGATCGTGCTCTCCGGGGTGGTGGCGCTTACACTTACTCCGGCGTTATGTGCAGCTATGCTGAAGAACACACATGGACAGGCAAAAAAGCAAACCTGGTTGTCCCGTTTCCTCGATGGCTTCAATAGTCGGTTCAATCGTATGAACGACCGGTATAAGAATTTTCTGAAACGGATCGTAAATCGAAGAATGGTCACCGGAATGGTGCTCGTCGGATTTTGTATCGGGATCTGGGCATTGAATTCCTCGGTTCCCTCCGGGTTTATCCC
Organism: Bacteroidia bacterium; assembly: GCA_045805205.1. Taxonomy (GTDB): domain Bacteria; phylum Bacteroidota; class Bacteroidia; order 2-12-FULL-35-15; family 2-12-FULL-35-15; genus 2-12-FULL-35-15. The sequence goes on from JBJMLR010000011.1 coordinate 642,354, forward strand.
GAACGAGGATCAGGGCGTATTCTATGCTATCATCCAGACGCCTCCGGGATCTACGCTCGAGCGTACCAATGAGATCAGTGAGCGGATCCAGAAAGTGGCATCTACGATAGAAGATGTGCAGTCCGTTTCTTCACTCGCTGGATTTGAGATCCTTTCGGAAGGTACCGGTTCCAACTCCGGAACCTGTCTCATTAACCTGAAGAGCTGGGACGAGCGAAAGCATACCACGCAGCAGGTAATGGACCTGCTCGAAGAAAAAACAAAAGATATCAAAGGCGCAACGATTGAATTTTTCCCTCCTCCTGCTGTACCGGGCTATGGTGCTGCGGGCGGATTCGAGCTTCGTCTTTTGGATAAGGCAGGATCAGGTGACTATAAGAAAATGGAAACCGTCAACAACGATTTTGTGCGCGAGCTTAACAAGCGTCCGGAGCTGTCCTCTGTATTCTCATTCTATAGTGCAAGCTTTCCTCAGTACATGCTGGATATCGATAACGAGAAAGCACAGCAAAAAGGTGTCACCATTGATAACGCGATGAATACGTTATCTACCCTGATCGGAAGTAATTATGAAACCAGTTTCATTAAATATGACCGCCAGTATAAGGTACAGGTTCAGGCGCTGCCGCAATACCGTGAAAAGCCGGAAGATCTGCTCAAGCTGTATGTGAAGAATAATCGCGATGAAATGGTGCCGTTTGCGGCATTCATGACGCTCCGCAAAGTATTCGGATTGTCGGAGATCACACGTCACAACCTTTTTAACTCTTCTGAGATCAGCGGGGGACCTTCGCCAGGATACAGTAGCGGTGCAGCGCTGGCTGCGGTAAAAGAAGTGGCTGACAAAAAGCTGCCGAGAGGATTTGGGATCGACTGGGCAGGTATCTCGATCGATGAGGTGCGCCAGGGTAACCAGGCGATCTACATCTTCCTGATCTGCCTCGCGTTTGTTTATCTTCTGCTTGCAGCGCAGTATGAAAGCTTCCTGCTGCCGTTCCCGGTGATCCTTTCTTTACCGACCGGGATCTTCGGTGCATTTCTTTTCCTCAAGATACTGGGCCTGGAGAACAATATCTATGCACAGGTAGCAATGGTAATGCTCATTGGTCTTCTCGGAAAGAATGCCGTACTGATCGTAGAGTTTGCTGTGCAGAAGCACAAAACGGGTTCATCTGTGTTCAAAGCAGCGATCGAAGGAGCGGCAGTCCGTCTCCGCCCGATCCTGATGACGTCGTTTGCATTTATTGCGGGACTGATCCCGCTGATGATCGCTTCAGGCCCGGGTGCGATCGGTAACCGGACCATCGGCTCGGCGGCTGCCGGAGGTATGTTGCTGGGAACTGTTTTCGGGGTGATCATCATTCCGGGACTCTACTACATTTTTGCGAAGATCTCGGAAAAACATATCATCGTTGATGACGAAGAAGAAAATCCATTAACAGAAGAAATAGAAGAATAAAATGAATTCACTCAGAAAATATAGCAGCATCCTCGCACTATTTGTTTGCTTTATCCTTCCCGGCTGTAAAATGCTTACACCGGTGATGGATAAAGACAAGCCGATGCCGGATGCGTATGCCGCTGATAAAGACTCGACAAATTCAGCGCAGATAAAATGGAAGGATTTTTTCAAAGATAAAAATCTGGTCGCCCTGATCGATACCGCGCTCAGGAATAACCAGGAATTACAGATCGCGTTGCAGAACATTGAGATCGCAAGAAATGACGTTCGCATGCGTAAAGGGAGATTGTTCCCGGTTGTAAATGGCGGTGTTGGCGCCGGAGTGGATAAGGTCGGACGATATACTTCTGCCGGTGCCGGTGACGCTTCCACGGAAATGACACCGGGTGTGCCCGTTCCTGAAAATCTCGGCGATCTTTTCATCGGCGTACAGGCCAGCTGGCAGGTGGATATCTGGAAAAAATTACGCAATGGAAAAAAAGCGGCAGTGTCCAGATACCTCGCGACCATTGAAGGTAAGAATTTTGTAGTCACCAACCTGGTGGCCGAGATCGCGCGTGCTTATTACGAGCTTTTATCGCTTGATGATCAGATGGCGGTTGTTCAGAAAACCATTGAGCTCCAGAAAAATGCGCTGGAGATCGTAAAAGTGCAAAAGGAGGCATCCGTTGTGACAGAGCTGGCAGTGAAAAAATTTGAAGCCGAAGTGCTGGACTCGCAGAGCCGTCAATATGAGATCCTGCAGGAGATCAAAGAAACAGAGAATGAGATCAATTTCCTGCTTGGACGCTTTCCACAGCCCGTAGTTCGTGATACTTCCGATTTCCTTGCCCTGGAAGTCCAGCAGGCGAAAACCGGTGTACCTTCACAATTGCTGGCGAACCGCCCGGATATTCGTGAGGCAAAGCTTGAGCTGTTTGCAGCGAAATGCGATGTGAAGTCTGCGCAGGCAGAATTTTTTCCTGAGTTCAATATCACGGGAGGTGCAGGTTTTAATGCTTTCAAGCCCAGCTATCTTTTTACAACTCCGGAATCCATAATCTACTCGATTGCTGGTGACCTGATGATGCCGCTTATTAACCGGAATGCCATTAAAGCGGAGTTTAACAGCGCCAAAGCGGAGCAGGTGAAAGCAATGGTGGATTACCAGAAAGCCATTCTTAACGGATACATCGAAGTCTCAAATGAATTGTCAGGTGTGAATAATCTTCAGCAGGTATATGATTTGAAGAGCAAGCAGGTGGATGCCCTGAATAACTCGATCGAAATTTCAAACGATCTCTTTAGTTCGGGCCGTGTTGATTATTTTGAGGTGCTGATGACACAACGGGATGCACTGGAAACAAAGCTTGAGCTCATCGAAACGAAAAACAGGCAATTTGATGCCTTGATCAACATTTACCAGGCACTTGGAGGAGGATGGAACTAAACCTAAAATAAAAGGCCCATGAAAACAAAACATGTTTTTTTCAGCGCTTTGCTGATGCTTTTTACTACGCTTGCACAGGCGCAGCAAAATGACGCCCAGCTTTGGGAGAACGTCAATATCGAAAAGAACATCACACCGAAGCTCGTGGCACGGGTTAACCAGGAAGGCAGATTCACGGACAATATCAGATCGTTTACGTTCAACTACTTCGACTTCGGCCTTAATTATAAGTTCAACAAGCATATCCATGCTACCCTTGCGTATGTGTGGGTGGAGAAGCAGACGAAGGAAGGTTTCTGGACCACTCGTCATCAGGCATATGCAGATGTTACGCTTCGTCAGAAAATGGGCGCTTTCCTTCTTTCCGACCGCCAGATGTTCCTTTGGCAGGTAAAAGATGTACGCACCAGCGCAACCGGCAGATATCCGGAGTTCTACTTACGGAACAAAGCGACCATCCGTTGGGACAAAACCTTTCGCGTTCAGCCATATGTCGCTTGCGAGATCTATTATCATCTCAACCGCATCGATGCAAATGACTTTGTTTTTCATTACAACCGGGTGAGGTATTTTGCGGGCGTTTTTTATCATCCCGATAAGTCCAATGAATTTGAAGCCTACTACCTCCTGGAACATCACTTTAACGAAAGTAATCCGACGACCAATTGGGTGATCGGTCTCGGCTATGACCATAGTTTTTAGATCACCTTTGTTTTTAGTTTGGTAACAGGAGCCTTGAGAGCGGGGCTCCTGTTTTTTTTAGCCGGACTTAGCGTAGCTTAGTCCGGCTTATCCCGAGTGTTTTCATGAGGGATCTCTTCCATAATAGTATTGTACAACCTTAGCGTAGCTTTTCCGGCTTATCCCGAGTGTTTTCATGAGGGATCTCTCCCATAGTAGTATTGTACATTCTTAGCGCAGCTTTTCCGGCTTATATCGGAAAAACGGGTATAAAAAAAGCCCCGTTCCTTTTGGAACAGGGCTTCTCAATCCGGAAATCCGGAATTATGCTAAGGTGACGTTCACAGCATTCAAACCTCTGCGGCCTTCTTCTGTTGTGAATGTTACTTCGTCCTTTTCACGTACATCGTCTCTCAATCCTGAAGAGTGAAAGAAAATTTCGGTTCCGTCTTCTTCTTTTATGAATCCAAAGCCTTTTTCTGTGTTAAAGAATTTTACTGTTCCTTTTTTCATTGTAATAAATTTATTGCTCCCTTATTTGGCAAGCAGATGATGCCTCGTACCTTGTGCACAGGCTTGTTGCTTAATGTAGAATCTGTGAAATTTTAACCGAATTGCCAGGAGCATAAACAGATTGAGATCTCAATCTTCTAATGAAGGACACAAAGATACGCAGAATATATCCATAAAACTAATTTAATTGCTTTATTCCGCAATATGTCCGCCGCCAGAGGCTTTCAGATGGTCAGAAAGAGGTGCCAATGCGCTTTTAACATCAGTTAACAATTTAAAATCCTAATTTTACCCGCTCATTTTACCTTTTATATTTCACTTTTTACTTTTTTCACCTTTTACTTTTAACCTTTTCACTTCCAATTGAACTTAATAATCGACATAGGAAACACCCGCGTTAAGGCTGCTCTTTTTGATGGCACAGAGCTAAAAGAAAGATTCGTTTTCGAAACAACGGATAAATTGCTTTTGTCAGGTATCGTGGACAAGAGTGATGTAAAGAATTGTATCCTTGCTTCGGTAGTCGATGGAATTGATCCGTTTGCAGAGCAACTGAAACCGAAATGCTCCGTCCTTATTTTTGAAAGCCGGACACCGGTGCCACTGAAAAATCTTTACCAAACCGCAAGCACGCTCGGAAGTGATCGCCTGGCTGCGGCAGTTGGAGGAAATACGGTGTTCCCGGATAGCGATGTATTGGTTATTGATGCAGGAACCTGTATCAAATACAATTTTGTGAATAGCAGAAATGAATACCTGGGAGGTGGCATTTCACCCGGGCTTTCCATGAGACTGAAAGCGATGCATACTTTTACGTCCCGTTTGCCGTTAGTAGACGTCGATGTGGATTTCGATGTGCTGGTCGGATCAAATACCGCCGACAGCATGCTTAGCGGAGCGCTGATCGGTGCGGTTGCAGAGGTGGATGGTATGATCGGAGAGTATAAAAAGAAGTCGCCCGGCGTAAAGGTATTGTTTACCGGCGGGGATGTTAATTTTTTTGAGAAACGCATAAAAAACAGCATCTTTGCAGACCAAAATCTGGTCCTGAAAGGTTTGAACAGGATCCTGACCTACAACTTGAACAACAAAAAATGAACAGCAATCACAGAATTACTTCCAGCCTGATCACTGTTATTGCTGTGCTTTTTTCCCTGTCGGCGTTAGCACAGGTCACCAGCTCTCCTTATTCACGTTACGGTGTCGGCGATGTCGGCGGTAAGGGATATGCTCAGAATATGGCCATTGGAGGTACCTGCATCGCGCTTTCCAATGATACTGTTCCGATCTTTTTTATCAATAACGGAAATCCCGCTTCATATACAAACATGAAGCTTACCACTGCTGAGCTTGGCGTAAATTACACGCGTAATCAGCTGGAAAACTCGGAGCAGAAACACTCCATTAACAGTGCTTCGCTCGGATACATTTCGCTGGCGTTCCCAATTAAAAAATGGTGGGGATCAAGCATCGGTCTCCTCCCGTACAGCGCTGTAGGATACAAAGTTTCTGACCAGGCGGAGATCAGCAATGTCGGAACTGTAAAATACCTGTATCAAGGATCCGGTGGTCTCAATCAGGTGTATTTTGGAAATGCGATCAAGCCGCTTTATGGGCTGCCGCGGAATTATCTGCTAAGTAGTACTTATGCAACGCTTGCTTCGCGCAAGAATTCCGATGGGACCCCGAAAGACTGCAAGCAGCTTTATCACGACAATAATATCATCCGTAAGGCGATGAACCGGAGAAAATTCCTCCAAAGCGCATCGTTTGGTGCAAATGCATCTTATCTTTTCGGGGATGTGACACATGAGCGCCGCTCTATTCTGCCTTCGAGCTTGCTGGCATTCAACACACGTACCGGGACGGATACGCGGATCGACGGATTGTATCTTGATTATGGCTTCCAGGTGGCATATGAGATCGACTCTGTAGCGGAGAAGAATTATGCCGATACATCGAAAACAAAACTGAATGAATGCAGGCCGTTGAAATACCGGGTCCTCGACGATAAGGTGAAAATTTTATTCGGCGCTACATTTTCTTCGGAATCACGGCTGAATGCCACAATCGACAGCTTATCCTACAGCTATTTCAATAATTCACTTGGCTATGAGATCGTGAAAGACACGATTGAGAACAGCAAAAACAATCACGGAAAAGTCACGCTGCCAATGTCGTTCGGATTTGGGATCGGGTTCAAGAAAGGCTACAAATGGCTGGTTGCAGCAGATGTGGCGATACAAAACTGGAGCGATTACCAGGCGTTCGGACAGTCGCAGGGACTCCGCAACAGCCTCCGCACATCGATCGGAGCACAGTGGGTGCCAAGCTCAAAATTCAACGCGAAATATTACGAACGAATGCATTACCGGTTGGGAGTGCGTTACATGCAAACTGCGCTCGAGCTGAAAGAAACACCCTTATCGGAGTATGCACTTTCGTTCGGCATCGGCTTCCCTGTGGGCAGAAGCCTGATCCTCCAGAGTTTCAGCATGGTGAACCTGAGTGTGGAGATGGGTCGGAGAGGAACAACCACTAATGGCCTGATCCGCGAGAACTTCCTGAAAGCTACGATCGGCTTTACCATTAACGACCGCTGGTTCCAGAAACCAAAATTTGATTAAATTTACGTGGAATTGACCCTGAGGTGTTGCTTCCATGAGCGATGTTGAAACGATCCTTCCATACGATTTTCTTTTTTCTGCTTGTTTCAGGCTTTGCCGCCTGCGAAAATGACATCGCGGAGGTGAATTCGATTACCGCTTCGAACGCAAAGAATCTTCCGCTGGAATCCAGTACGAATGTCGAAATCATATACAGCGATTCTGCGATCGTGAGGGCGAAGCTGAATTCCCCGCAGATCGACCGTTATGCAGGTAAAAAACCCTATCTCGAGCTCCCGAAAGGAATGAATATCCTCTTTTATAAGGAAGACCGCTCGGAACAATCCAGGCTTACCGCCAACTACGGCATCGCATACGATAACGGCAGCGGCGTAACGGAAAAAATGGAAGCCAAGGGGAATGTGATCGTTGTGAATGAAAAAGGAGAGAAGCTCAATACCGAGCACCTGACGTGGAATGCGCTTACCAAAATGATCTATACGGACGACTTCGTGAAGATCACTACCAGGGACCAGGTGATCTGGGGAAATGGAATGGAAGCCAAACAGGATTTTTCGGAATACCGGATCCTCGACGTACAAGGCGAGATCGATGTGAAGGACGAGGCACTTGCGCCAAACGCAGACACAAAACAAGAAGACAAGAAAAAATAATCATTGGCGGCAGTGCAGACACTAACACCTGAACACTATAACACTCAAACACTCAAACACTATAACACTCAAACACCTTAACACTATAACACCCGAACACTGAGAGATGGAAAAAATGTTTAGAATACTGGAAATAGCCTGGCTGTTTATCGGTTGTATCTGTGTACTGATGTGTGCTTATTCGATTGCAACCGGTTTTCAGAAAGATGCGATCTTCTTCCTGGTCGGAACGTTCATGGCCGGATTGATGTATGCCGTGCGCAGAAAACAGCGTCTGAAGCAGGAAACGTACAAGAAAGAAAAAGAAAAAAAGAAATAACCGTTGGCTAGTTCAGTCATTATTCTGATCACACTTATTGCCTCGGCATTCTTCTCGGGGCTGGAGATCGCGTTTATTACTTCTAATAAATTACGGATAGAGCTCGAGAATAAGCAGGGGAACGTCTCTGCGAAGATCCTCGCGCATTTCAGTAAATATCCTTCCCGCTATCTCGGTACCATGCTGCTGGGAAACAATATCGCACTGGTTATTTTCGGAATCTACATGGATGAAGAGATGGAACATTTTCTTCACCAGTATATATCCCATGATTATAAGATCCTCGTTTTGCTTGTGTCCACTTTCCTTTCCACCATGCTTATCCTGGTGACAGCGGAATTTCTTCCCAAGAATCTTTTCAGGATCAATCCGAACCGGACATTGAGTCTTTTTGCATTTCCGCTGACCATCGTTTATGGAGTGCTGTATCCTTTTGTGATGATCACGATCGGCTTCGCGGAATTTATCCTGAAAAAAGTTTTTCGCCTGAAGATCGAGAACAATAATGCAGGATTTACAATGATCGACCTCGATAATTATGTCCGTGAAGGAACGTCTGTAGAGAAAAAAGCGGAGATGGATCACGAGATCCAGATCTTCCAGAATGCGCTGGATTTCTCAAGTGTGAAGGCACGCGAATGCATGATCCCGAGAACAGAAATCGTTGCCATCGATGTGAATGAATCCATCGGGAACCTGCAGAAAAAATTTGTGCAGACACGCTTATCCAAGATCCTTGTGTTTTCAGAAAGCATCGATAACATTATCGGCTATGTGTATTCAAAAGAGCTTTTCAAGAAGCCCGAAAGCATCAGGAATATTCTTCTTCCGGTGAGCATAGTTCCGGAATCGATGGCTGCGAGTGAAGTGCTGACGGTTTTTATCCAGCAGCATAAAAGCATTGCTGTAGTAGTGGATGAATACGGCGGAACTTCGGGAATGCTGACCATGGAAGATGTGATGGAAGAGATTTTCGGAGAGATCGAAGATGAGCATGACAAGGAAGAGATGACCGAAAAGCAGATCAGCGAGACGGAGTTTATCTTTTCCGCCCGGCTTGAAACGGACTACATCAATGATAAATACCAGCTGGATCTCCCGATCCTCGACAACGTTGAAACCCTGGGCGGACTTGTGATGCATTACCACGAAAGCATTCCAAGATTGAATGAAGAGATCCGCGTCGGGAGCTTCCTCTTTACTGTCACCGCTGTGACCCGCACACGGATCGAAACCCTGAATTTGAAGATTCAGGATTCAAATAGCTAATTATCAGTTGTTTAGCATTAAAAAGCTTTTCCCGAAAAACTTTTAAGATTTCACCAAGAGTCTTATATTTGCCATCCCGTTAATAAGCGGCTGGCACTCTGGCGGGAACTGTATTAATAACAGACACAAAAACACAGATATGAGTACTTTAGAAAGATTACGTAAACGCTCGGGATTATTGGTAGCCATTGTCGGCTTGGCCCTGCTTGCATTTGTATTGACAGGATTATTTGAGCGTGGAAGCTCGCTGTTCGGGAACGGCCGTGAAGTAGGTGAGATCGCAGGCGTATCCATCGACCTTAATGTATTCCGCGCGAAAGTAGAGGAGCAGGAGGAAACGATGAAACGTAATCAGAACAAGACCTCCCTCAGTCCGGAAGAAACGGATGGAATTGTTCAGCAGGTATGGAACCAGCTGATCAATGAGCACGTATTGCTGAAAGAATATGACAAGCTGGGCATCGCTATTTCAGATGAAGAGCTGTATGACCTGATGGTCACTCATCCTCACCCGGCGCTGGTGCGTAACCTGAGCGATCCTCAAACAGGTAAGGTTGCACCGATGTTCGCAAACCCTCAGACAGGGCTTATTGACCCTGCAAAAATTAAGGAGTTTACTGCTTCCATGACCGATGAACAGGAAGCGCAGTGGGCGGAACTGGAAGAGTATGTGCGCCAGGTACGGGTTATTGAAAAATATAACAACCTGATCAAAAAAGGACTGTATGTTACCAAATCGGCTGCGAAGCGCGAATACCTTGCGCAGAACACAACGGCAAATATCAAATACGTTGTAAAAGATTACAAGCTGCTTGCGGACAGCACCATCAAGCCAACCGATGCAGATCTCAATGAATATTATGCAGCTCATCAGAATGAGTTCAAGCAGGATGCTTCCCGCAACCTGGAATATGTAAGCTGGGATATCGCTCCTTCACAAGAGGATATTGATGAAGCAAAAAAGAACATGGAGAACGTAGCGAAGGATTTCAAAGCATCGAAGTCGTACGCTGAAGATTCCGCTTTTGTAATTGCTGAATCCCAAACCCGCAATTTTGATCAGTCGTTTCATACTGCCGGTACGTTATCGCCGATGATCGACACCACTTTCTTTAAAGCGGAAGTCGGAACAGTGATCGGACCATACGAAGAAAACGGACTCCTGAAAGTTTCCAAATTGATAGCTGTAAAAACATCGGCGGACTCAGCAAAGATCCGTCACATCCTTATTGCTTATAAGGATTCGGGAACTCAGCCTCCTCAGACGCGTACCAAAGAACAAGCAAAAAAACTTGCTGATAGTCTGCTTACCGCGATCAAAAAAGGCGCGAAATTCACCGACATCGTCGAGAAATACTCTGATGACGGCGGAAAGAAAATGCCTCCGAACAAAAAGCCCGGAGAAGATTATATGGGTAAAGGAGGAGATTACGGCTGGGTAAATGCGAACAGCGGTTTTGTTGAGCCTTTCAAAAATGCAGGGTTGGATAACAAAAAAGGAGATCTCGTGATCGTAGAATCGAATTTCGGTTATCACATCATTGAAGTATTGGACAGCAAAGGTTCACAGAAAAAAGTACAGGTTGGAACGATTGAATACAAGCCGGAAGCGAGCAGCAAAACAAAAAATGCGATCTATTCTGAAGCGACCAATTTTGCAGGCAACAACAAAACGATCGAGCTCTTCCACAAAGCGGTTGCTGATAAAAAGATGAACAAGCGTGTAGTGGAGAAGCTGAAGGAGAACGACAAAACGATTCCCGGGATCGAGCAGGCGAAGCAGCTGGTCCGCTGGGCTTATGAGAATGAAAAAGGAACCGTTTCCGAACCGCAGGAGTATGGCGACAAATACCTTGTTTCTGTGATCACTGAGGTGAGAGAAAAAGGCATTGCTCCATTGGAACAAGTGAAAGAAGAAGTGACGGCAAAGGTCATCCAGCAGAAAAAAGCAGAGATCTTTACAAAAGAATTTGCAGACGCCATGAACGGAGCAACTACTGTTGATGCGATCTCTGCTAAAATGAAATTGCCCGTTGAGCAGGCTCCGAACGTGAACTTCATGACCAACCAGATCCCCGGATCTCAAAGCGAGCCGGCAGTGATCGGTGAAGTTTCTGTTCAGAAAGCAAATACGCTCAGCAAGCCGCTTGCCGGCAAAGAAGGTGTATTTGTAGTATATGTAGAGAAGATCACTCCTGCACAGGAATTAAAAGATTACAGCGGTCCTCAGAAATCACAGATGCAAAACATTCAGCCTCGTGTGGATTATGAAGTATTCGAAGCATTGAAAGAAAATGCGAATATCCAGGAACACCTGGTGAAATACGGATATTAGGATTTAAACGGTCATCCGATAAATAGAAAAGACGCTTCGAAAGGAGCGTCTTTTTTGTTTTAGCAGATCGCGCTAACGCTGCACCGCTTAACGCCTGGATCACATTGTCATCTCCGGTCATCTGAGTGCCGATGCGCAGGAGTGCCAGGAACGTATCGAAAAATGAAAGACTTGCATGCCTACTGCAAAAAATGCTCTTTTGCCCGAGAGCAGTTTTGCTTAGCGTTTACTTTCACCAACATTGATTAGATGTTGTTTACAGAGTTATCGAATGTGAGCAGTGGCGACTGCGCACTGCTGCTGAATGATATGAGTGTACAAATCAGAACAACCAATATTTTGGATTGCCGTAAATAAGTTCTTTTTTTCATGATTTTTGATTTTGTAGTTTGGGATGCCTGACCAAAATAGGATAAGCAGACAGGTCAGGGATAGGAAGAGTAACAGATGCTATGTTAATGTAACAAGTGATAGAAATCCCGTAACAAACGAGAAAACCCCTGCCGGTTAGACAAGGGTTTTTATTCCGGGAGAAAAGAACAAAATTTATTGCTTGATCATTCTTTTGCTGTCTACCGCTTTTCCGTCTGCAACAAGTGTGTAAGTATACATGCCATTCGAAAGATCACTTGCAAATACAGTCACTTGTCCTTTTCCTTTTTGTGTAAGCTCCATCGTCTGGATCAGTTTTCCACCGCTGTTATAGAAAAGCATTTGTGCTTTCTGTACATTCTCAGGCAGGAAATAGCTGATGGATGTTTTTTCAGCAAATGGATTCGGAACGTTCTGATCCAATATTACAGATTGTCCGTCTTTCAGATCGATGCTGTTTGCAGTTGCAGTGGAAGATGAGCTGTTGCCTGTGTTTGCAATAATTGCATTCAGCTTACCGATCTCTTCCTGGAGTGACTTGATTGTCTTGTCCTGTTCCTGCATACCTTGTACGAGAAGCGGAATGAATTCTGTATAATTAACTGCAATGAAGTCAATTCCTTTGCCGATTACATTCCCTTTTTCGTCTTTTTGTTCCGGTTTTACAGTAGCGCTTACCAGCTCAGGGAGTAATTTCTGAACATCTTGCGCAATGAATCCATATTGTTTTTGCTTCGGGAAATTCATGCCGTATTCGTTGTTGTTGATGTAATTGTAGGATCTAGGCTTTAACTGGTTAATGATGCTTAATGCATTGTCAACCGGTTTTACATCCTGTTTGAATCGTTCATCTGAAACGATGAGGTTTCCTGCTGTTGTCGAAATGCCGTTACCATAGATGTCTCCGTTGAAATACCCGGCATAGTTTAATGTTCCACCCGAAGCGGTTGCGTAAATACCATAGTTGGTTGCACTGGTTCCGGTTGATGAAGTATAAAGCCCGTAGTTTGTACAGGAGTTTGAGCTTACCGAAGTATACGTACCATAATTAGTTGCGCCCGAAGCGGTTGATGAAGCGAAAAATTTTCCACCATAGGAAAGCTGTGAGGACGCTGTGACCTGGGCTGCTCCACGAACTCCCATGCTATTTGTTGCACCGGTTGCAAAGAATTCACCACCGGTATTTGTTGAATTTGTAGTAGTTGTGTTGGTTGATTCTCCTTTTACTCCGGTGAAGCTGATCCCGCTCGTACTTGTTGAAAAATCCCTGTTAAGGAAATATCCTCCAATTGTACTTGAGGTGACAGAGGAACCAACTGCTTCTGTAGTGTTGAATTTTCCGGGACCGGATGTGCCACAACTATAGCCTACGTTTACCGTTTGGCCCGAAGAAGGAATTGCGGTTCCGGTAAAATAGAATCCATAGGTGGCACCCAGATTCATAGCATTGTTTGCCGTTGTTGTTGCTACCGTGCATGTTCCGACTTGCGCTTGAGATACATTGCCCCAAAGCATCAGCATGGATGCTCCTGCAAATAATGTTTTTAGATTTTTCATAGTTTTTTTGGATTAGTGTATTCCAAAAATGAAAAATCGGGAAGCTTTGGCCAACGGATAAGTAACGGACACCCAAAAACTATGTAACAAGCGCCGGAATTTTTGTAACGAATGAAAAGCTTCAGGTCTTATTGATAAATTCGAAGAATTCAGCTTTCTTTCGCTGAGAGATCTCGACCTTCCGGTCATTGGAAAGCTGAATATATCCTCCGTCCTGGCGGATGATCTGCTTGATGTGCTTCACATTGATCAGGCTGGAGCGATGCACGCGGAAAAAAATATTATAGGGGAGAAGCTCCTTCTCAAACTCGCCGATATTTTTCGAAATAAACGAGTTGCTTCCATTCGAAAAGAAAACTTTTGCATATCGCCCGTCCGCCTCTATGTTCACAATATCGGCTACATCCACAAGAATAATATTGCTCGCGGTGGCGATCCGGATTTTATTATTCAGCGCCGGGGATCTTGGATTGCTTTCCTGTTTCTGCTTCTTATATCTTTCGAGCGCTTCGATCAGCAGATCGGGATCGATCGGTTTGATAAGGTAATCAACCGGGCTCACACGGATCGCTTTCACTGCATGCTTGTCGTATGCAGTTGTAAAGATCACCTTGAACGATTTCTCGGGAAATGATTCCAGCAATTCAAATCCGTTCGCACCGGGCATTTCTATATCAAGGAAGATCAGTTTCGGCTCTTTCCGCTTAATAAGCTCTTTTGCTTCGGCTACTGAGTTGGCATCTCCGATCACTTCGACCTCCGGGCAAAAAGCGAACAGCATGGCTTTTAAGCCGGTAACCGCATCTCTTTCATCATCAACGATCAATGCTTTTATCATCTGTGAGAAGTTTGTGTGGTAGTGCTAATATAATAATTGTTCCCTGTGCAGCACCATGGCCATCTTTTTTGTCGATGATCTCCAGGTAGAATTCCTGCCCCAATAATGCACTTGAGAGCTGGAGTCGCTGAGCTGTGATTTCCAGTCCCGCAGATTTATGATCTGAATGTTTTTTTTGACTTTCAGCTTGATCGCGCCCGATACCATTGTCTTCGATCCTGCAGATAAGCTGGCTTTCTCTCATGGAGAAATACAGGCTCATCATTCCTTCACGGAGCAGGTCGCCATTAAAGGCATGCTTGATGCAATTCTCGATATAAGGTTGTATGATCATCGCGGGGATAAGGTAATTTTCCATCTCCACATTCTTATCGATTTCCACGTGGTAGGAAAACAGGTCTTTGAACCGAAGCTTTTCCAATTCAAGATATAACCCGATCGCTTCAATTTCCCGGTCAAGCGGGATGAATTCATTGCGGGAATTATCAAGGTTCAAACGCATCAGCCGGGCAAACTTGGAGATATAGCGCGCGGCGGGCCTTTTCTCCTCGGTCAATATGAATGTCTGAATGGAATTAAGCGAATTAAAGATGAAATGAGGATTCATCTGATTCAATAGCGCCTGCTGACGATAGGAGAGCATCGAATTGATCATCTCGTTCTGCCGGCGGATATTCCTGATCCTCCTGAAGAATAACAGCACAGTGAGTGAAAACAAAGCGAGTATACAGATCATGATAAACCACCAGGTTTCCCAGTATGGTGGAATGATGGAAAAATTGTAGACGGCAGGAGTATCGCTCCAATAGCCATCCTCATTTTGTGCGCTGATCTCAAGCCGGTAATCTCCGGCAGGCAGCGATAGAAATTCAATGAAGGTTGATGTTGTGTATTGCCAATCTTCGTTCAGTCCATGCAGTTTGTAACGATAGCTGACAGCACCGCGTTTTTTGAGTACAAGGCCGGTGTACGAAATCCGGACCGGGAATTCATTGTAATTAATCGCTCCTTTTCGATGACGGTCTGCTTCCTTTCCGGCAACGGTAAGGCCATCAATGTATATCGGTGGTGCGATTGTATTTAGGCAGGCTTTCTGCGGATCGAAGCGGAATACATTTTTTTTTGTCGAGGCCCAGAGAATGTTGCCTGTAAATGCGATCTGGCTGATCTCATCTCCGGGCAAACCATTGTATGTAGTATAGTTTCTGAATTCGTATTTTCCATTTTTTATAATGATTCGCGTGATGCCTTTGTTCGTCCCTGCCCAGATCGTATTTCCCCGTATGACCATACAGTTGACAATATCGCTCGCAAGGCCGGATCTTGTATTGAGATGATCCGCTACGCGTCCATTCCTGATGATGAGAATGCCTTTTCCGATGCTCGCGATCACCATTTCCCCAATCCCCAGTTCTGAGATCGCAGATACCCGCTCGTGAAGAAGCGCCTCCCCGGGAAATGCTTTTACAAGCTGTGAGTCTTTCAGATAGTATAAACCAGTATGATCGCCGAGCCATATCCGGTGATTTGGGTCAATATAGATCACATCTGCCCGGACCGGGAGCTCCTGAACATGATGGGAGGAATTTTTAGCCGGATCAAACGAAGTTAAAACCCCATTTCCGCAGCCATAAAATAATTGCCCGTCGTGTGTTATGCTCCGGGAATAATAATGGTCACCTCTGATCTCCCTGATCGTATTGCCGGTCAGGAAATAATGAATTCGCCTGCTCGATATGATGGCGGTATCATCTATCGACGAAACGGAATAAATGTAATTGATCGCTTTCTCAGGATCCCGCAAGGTCCATCTTTTCGCGATGCCTCCTGTGTTTATTAGCTCGAGAGTGCCGTCTGAGTGTCCGGCCAATAATTCTTTTTCATTTTTAACAGCACTGATGGCTGTTACCGAGGCACGCGGCGAAAAGGAATAAGACAGATATTTTGTTGAGGGAAAATAAAAGATGCCGCTGCTGAGCGTAGCGAGCCACATTCCTTTTTCTTTGTCTTCATAAATGCAGGTAACTATTTCGTCCGGGAGATATACCTGGAAGTTGGAGCTTGAAACACTGACGTTGGACGCATAACGTTTTACACCGGTTGCGGATTCGGAGATCCAGAGACAAGAATCACTGTCCTCGTACATGCGGACAATGTTCTTTGTGTCGAGATGTTTCCATCGTTTGTCGGGATACACCTCAAGAAAATTTCCCATTCCATAGATCAGATAACCCCCGTTTTTTCTTTTTACGCCGGAGGTATTGACCTGCGTGATTGGCTTCTCGGTAACATTTTCCGTGATCGTGAAAGCTCCGTCGCGAAATTTCATCGTTACCATTTTTGTTCCGGGCTTATCCGTTTTTAACGGCGGAGCCGGATCGCCTTTCTGCGGGCTGAATATCGATAGGTATAAACTTCCGTCCAGAACATCACCTGTAAAGGTTCGATCAGAGCCCGTGGAAAATTCCATTTTCTCAACCCTCCCTTCCGCACTGATCTTTATCAGGCCACGGCTGATCGTGCCGATAATGATATTGTCGGATTCGTCACAATTGAATGAACGGACCATTTTCCCATTCAGCTCAGCCAGTATATTATTGTATTTATATGGCCGTATGGAATCAGCATCATAATAGCACAGCCGTCCGCTGATCCCGTGAAACCAGATCCTGCCTTTTACATCTTCTTTTAAGCTAAGGACCGTATTGTCAACCAATCCTTCGCTCGTCGTGAAATTCCTGAAAGTGTATCCGTTGAAGCGACTGACTCCGCGGTCGGTAGCAATCCAGATGTATCCTTTGCTATCCTGGATGATATCATAGGTCTCGGAGCTGGGGAGCCCATCGATTGTTGTATAATTATAAGAAACCGGTTGTTGGCCGTAACTGTGGCAAACGGGTAGCAGGAGGAATAAAATAAAAAAGAAATGGATTTTCCTTTTTAGCATCCCTGCTAAAATAGGACATTAAAAGGATGGGGCAAAACTCAGTAACTCCATTTTACATACACTCCGCCCCAGGTAAATCCGGCTCCGAATGTAGTGAGAATGATATTGTCCCCTTTTTTCAGCTGATCTTCCCATTCGGCCAGGCAGAGTGGAATGGTGGCAGAAGTGGTGTTACCGTATTTATGGATATTCAGCATTACCTTATCCATGCTGATCCCCATCCGGTTGGCAGTGGCTTCAATGATTCGCTTATTCGCCTGGTGGGGCGTAAGAAAAGCAACATCTTCTGACGCAAGATTATTTCTTTCCATCATCTCGGCGGCCACGTCAGCCATTTTGACAACCGCAACTTTAAAAACAGCTTGTCCGTCCATGCTTACGTAATGCTGCTTATTCACAACTGAATCAAGTGATGCAGGAATGAGGCTGCCGCCAGCTGGTTGATAGAGGAATTTCCTGCCGCTTCCGTCGGCATACATTTTGGAGTCAATGATCCCCGTGTCATCAACCGACGGTTCCAGAAGAACTGCGCCGGCAGCGTCGCCAAAAAGGATGGACGTTTTCCGGCAGCTGTAATCGACAATGCTGCTCATTTTGTCGGAGCCGATCACAAGTACTTTTTTATGTGTTCCGCTTTCAATGAATTTGGAACCGGTGCTCAATGCAGACAGGAAGCTGGAGCAGGCCGCCTGGATATCGAATCCCCATGCATTCGTTGCCCCGATCATTTCCGAAACAATATTGGCCGTTGCTGGGTACTGATGATCCGGAGTTACGGTTGCAACGATGATCAGCTCAATGTCGAGAGGAGAAATATTTTTCTTCGCCAGCAGCTTTTGTGCGGCTTCAGCTGCCATAAAAGCGCTCGCTTTGTCCTTATCCTTCAGGATCCTTCTTTCACTTACTCCGCAGCGCGTCATGATCCATTCATTGGTGGTTTCCACCAGTTGCTCGAGCTCGTCATTTGCAAGGACATAGTCAGGAACATATGCCGCTACTCCGGTAATCGCTGCTGTTGTTTTCATTTTAAATGAGAATAAAATTCGGGAGTAGATTCGGGAACAAATGTAAAAACAGACCCTTTTAATGCAATACGATAATAAAAATAACATATGGTATATAAAGTAAATTTATTTATGCTAAATTAGCTACATGTACCGTAAATATTGATTAATTAATATTTTATAATTACGATGTCTAACGTAAAATCCGAGCAACTTTTTAACCTGGTCAAAACGCTTTCAAAAGGAGAAAAGCGCTTTTTCAAATTATATGCCGCACGGCTGAACCGCGGATCGGATAAGAAATTCATTATGCTTTTTGATGCTATTGAAAAGCAGAAGGTATATAATGAAAGCAAAATCCTGGCGAAGACACCGGCACTCGATCCTAAGCAGTTTTCCAATCTCAAGGCACATCTGTATTATCAGCTGCTAAAGAGCGTGAAGCTTTGCAACAGCTCAAATCTTGAAAATGTCCGGATCACAGAGCTGCTGGATTATGCACGTATTCTCTACAACAAATGCCTTTACCGGGAATGTGTGAAGATGATCGACAAAGCAAAAATGCTCGCCATGGAGAACGACCGTGCTGTACTGCTTCTTGAGATCCTGGAACTGGAAAAGCTGGTTATTCCTAAAACACTCGAATCGGGGAATGAAGAACGCGTTAACAAGCTGATCGATACAACGAGGCAGGTAGCCGAGAGTATCAGCAATATTAATATCTTCTCCAGCCTATCGCTGAAGCTCAATGTATATTACGTTCAAATGGGTTCTGTCAGAAATTCACAGGATCTGACAAAAGTGGATCGCTTTTTTCGCTCCAGCCTGCCCCTGTATAATGAGCAGGATCTTTCCTTTCATGAAAAGCTTTATTTATATAACTCGTATGTAGGATATTATTTCTTTGTCAGGGATTTTTCCAACGGCTATAAATATGCAAAGAAATGGGTTGGTCTGTTTGAGCGTCAACCGGAGATGAAACGACACAAGCTGGAGATCTATATCCGGGCGTTGAACAGTTTGCTGGCAGTACAAAATAAGCTGAACAAATATGCGGAGTTCTGCGAAACACAAAAACAGCTGATCTCCATCAAACGGGATAAAACACTTAACCTGACAGAGAATATCAACCTGAATCTTTTCAAGGCGATCTATGTTCACGAGATCAATCGTCATTTTATGATGGGTGAATTTCGCTCCGGTACCCGGATCGTCGCAGCACTGGAAAATGAGTTGAACAAGTTCATTCCTAAGCTCGATAAGCATTCAACTTTGCTTTTGTACTATAAGATCGGCTGCTTATACCTGGGGAGTGGTAATTATAAGTCCGCCATAAAATGGCTGAATAAGATCTATAACGAGAAGGAATCGGATCTCCGGGAGGATATCCATTCTTTTACAAGAATACTTTTGTTAGTTTGTCATTTCGAGCTTGGAAACGATGATCTCGTGGAATTGAACATTCGCTCAACCTATCGTTATTTCAGAAACAAAGGGAAGCTGAGCCGTTACCAGGAATATATTTTGCATTTCCTTCGTCATTTGTTCCATGACGGTTCGGAGCGGAATTTAAAGAAGCGGTTTATCGCTTTGAAGAAGCAGATGTTATCGCTTGAAAAAAATAAATTCGAGAAAAAAGCTTTTATGTATTTTGATATCATTTCCTGGCTGGAAAGCAAGATCGAACGACGTACAGTACAGGAGATAATAAAGGAGAAGGTTACCAACCTTCGCTGACCATTGCATTCTTCTCTCTTTACCCGGCGCTATTTATTGGCCTGATTGTTTCCGGTTGACCGCCGGAGCAGACAGCCCCTATGGTTTCTTTTTTGTATTTCTGAAAATGTGGCAGCATGTGGCCCGACAAGAACAGAGAGATAAGGAAATGAAACACCGGTATATAATACTTTTATTTTTTTCGCTGACCGCTTCTACATGCGTTGCACAGCTGAAATCAATGGTCTACGACTTTGAAGGGCTCGACATTGGTCAGACGGATTTGCCGGAAGGCGACTACCATAAATACGATATGAACTCCGCGGTTGCGGCCAATCCGCTTGGAGAAAGCGAGATGCTGGGTAACCGCGTTCTTAAAGCGAGCATGACCTGGAATTCCGGTAAGGCGGTTTTCGGAAAAGGTATTTCCAGGTTTATTGAGCTCAGCGCCGCAAACGACCGCTTTAACTTTTATACATACGATCCTCTCAGCAATGCCGCAGATGCTACAGTTGATGTAATTATTACAGAGGACGATAACAAGAACAATGTATGGGAAGATTCACAGGACGACCGCTGGAAAAAAACAGTGGTGATCCATCGTTCTTCTTCCTGGCAGCTTATTAGCCTTCCGCTCAGCTCATTCTCCGATAACAATTCGGGTGGTAACGGAATTTTCGATGCCGCCTTTACCGGAGAAGCGGGAAAGATCTTTACGATCGAATTTGATTTTCGAAAGACGGCATCCGAAACGAGCTCCACGGTTTACCTCGATATGATCTGTTTTTCAGAAGGGGCGTTGCCGGTGGGAAGTACCATCCTTAATTATCCTGCTGGAAACAGCAACGGACACTGTATACTCGGTGCATTTGCTTCCAACAGTGCTCCGCAAACTACACCGTCTATCGTAGAAGGACTTTTCCCAGCGGATCCGAATAAGAAATTGAAATATGTGAACTGGTTTCTGGATTTTTCGCAAGACGGAACTACTACGGCGGATAACATTCCGGGAAGTGAAGTAACGCAGCTTCTGCAGAATGGCTATACTCCGGTGATCACCTGGGAGGCGATGTTTTCACACCTTTCCCGGCTGGATCCGGCTCAGCCACGGCTGAATGATCTGCTCAGTAACCGTTTCGATGCGTATATCGATGCATTTGCGGACAAGCTGAAATCCTATAACGATACGATCATTATCCGTTTCATGCATGAGTTCGAGGGAGACTGGTATCCCTGGTCGCTGGCGGAGAATGGAGGCAATGCGAACCTTTACATCAGCGTGTACCGTAAATTCGTGAACCGCGTGCGTGCACGTGGCGCTACCAAAGTAAAATGGATGTGGTGCATCAACAGTACTACCTATCATCCTGTGCTGGCTTATAACTGGATCATCAGTGCTTATCCCGGCGATGCTTATGTTGACATAGTAGCTTGCGAGGCATATAATTTGTCAATTCCGGGTATCCCTTACTGGCGATCTTTCCGCATGGGTCTGGCTGAGCCGTATTATTATCTCCGGAAATATTTTCCCGGCAAGCCGATGTTCATCTGCGAGAACGGATGCCGTGAACGGTACTCTTCGGAGGATCCTTCATCACAAACCAAGGCACAATGGCTGGCCGATATGGATAAGGAGCTTCAGCACAATTTTCATAACGTTCAGGCGCTGTTATTTTTCAACATCAGCAAGAGCCAGGATTACCGTTTGAATTCCAGTGCTGCGGCGTTAAGCTCCGTGCAAACGAATATCTGGAACGATAATTATTATTTCAGGACACCTTCGTCCGCAGTCACCGTTGACATCACAGCGCCAGCAACCAATAGCTCTTTTTCCCCGGGCGCGGATATCCTTATCCAGGCTTCTGCAGGAGGAGGAACCGGCGGGATTAAAAAAGTGGAATTCTTTTCGGGTACACTGAAATTGGGTGAGGACCTTACCTCGCCATACAGCTATACATGGAACAACGTGTCTGCCGGGAGTTATAATATTACAGCAAAGGCAACAGACAATTCCAATAATACAGGGACTTCTTCCGTGGTACACATTAATGTAGAAGCTTCGGGTACCCCCGATGAACTGATCGCAAAAGGAAGCAGCTGGAAGTACCTGGATAACGGAAGCAACCAGGGAACGGCGTGGAGAGCTGCGAGCTTCAGTACTTCATCCTGGAAAACAGGGAACGCGATACTTGGTTATGGAAATGGAAACGAAGCGACTGTTGTCAGTTATGGAGGATCATCCGGGGGGAAATACATCACTACCTATTTCCGAAAAACATTCAGTGTCGCCGATGCTTCGATCTACAACGGTCTTGAGCTGGACCTGCTCCGTGATGATGGCGCTGTCGTTTACCTGAATGGCACCGAGATCTGCAGAAGCAATATGCCTTCGGGAACAATTTACTACAATACGCTCGCTCCTTCTTATATTGACGGCGCAGCAGAATCAGCCTACGTCATTTTTAATCTGAGCAGTGCGCGGCTGGTAAACGGAACAAATACAATAGCAGTAGAGATCCATCAGAATTCACCGAACAGCTCCGACATCGCATTTGACCTCCAGTTAAGAGCGCTGCAGGGAACAAAAGGAGTGGACAGCGTGGTAACACAAACGGAGGAGCCCTTCAGGATCAGTGATCCGGGGGCCGATCTTCTGATCTATCCGAATCCGAACTCAGGAATGTTCACGCTCGAATTCTGCCTGGAAGGACTGAAGGAAAATACGGTAAAGGTGGAAGTCCTGAATTCACTTGGGCAGAATGTGCTGACGAGGATACCGGCCATTCACGATGGATGCATTAAGGAAGTGATCGAGCTGGACCGCTCACTGCCGCGTGGAATTTACATTTTGAATGTACAGACCGGGAAAGCGACGGAGACCAAGCGTGTGCTCCTGTCAGAATGAACGGTTATTTCGCCTTTTTCATTTCCTCCAATATCCGGATGATCTTATCCAGTTTTTCCAGCTCGATCGAATCAAGCTTCTTCATCAGCTGCTCAATTTCTTCTTTTGCTTCGATATTGGTCTGGTAATCTGCCTGGGCCTGGATCCGGTCGCGTTCACCCTGGCGGTTCTGGGACATCATAATGATTGGTGCTGCATAGGCTGCCTGCGTGGAGAAGAGAAGATTCAGCAGAATGAACGGGTAAGCGTCCCAGTGATTGATAAAACCGACCACATTCAGCGCCATCCAGATGACGACGAAAATAGTCTGGGAGATAATGAATTTCCAGGAACCCATCCCGTTTGCTACTTTGTCTGCAAGCCGTTGTCCGAAGGTTCGCGATTCACTGTGATGCTCGTGCCAGTTTTTTTTTGTGGTTGCCATGGTTGATTGTTTTGGTTTATCTGAGGATCTGTAATCGTTTTGAATCCAGTTTAACAAAAATAAAAAGCAGGATCGTAAATGACCATAAGGATGAACCGCCGTAGCTGAAAAAAGGCAACGGAATACCGATCACAGGAGCCAGGCCGATCGTCATTCCGACGTTCACCGTAAGATGGAAAAACAAGATCGATGCCACCCCATACCCGTAGATCCTGCTGAAAGAGGATCGCTGCCGCTCCGCCATAAAGATCAAACGGATGATCAGGAAAAGCTCGAGCAGAATGACAACGGTGCTTCCGGCAAATCCCCACTCTTCGCCTACCGTGCAGAAAATAAAATCAGTGTCCTGCTCCGGAACAAAATCGTATTTTGTTTGCGTACCCTGGAGATAACCTTTTCCAAAAAATCCCCCTGAACCGATCGCAATCTTTGCCTGGTTAACATTATACCCTTCTTTTTTAAGATCTACTTTTCCCCGGCCAAGCAGCACATCGATACGGATCTTCTGGTGTTCCTCCATGTGCTTGTATACATAGTCCGTTCCCTTGACCATACTACAGGCGATCAGTCCCACCGCTGCAATGATGAACATATTTTTTGAGGTACGCTTGATAAAAAAAACAGCGATCGAGCAAAGTGATGCGATAATGATCAGCAGGTACAGGTTATTGATCAGGAGCGCGAGAATAAAAAGGATCGCAGATAAGAATCCCAGCAGCAGGTAATTTACTGAAAGCCCTTCGCGGTAAAGCGTGAATATAAAAGCGGCAAAAACGATCGCCAGGCCGGTTTCATCCTGCAGCTTCATGATGATAATAGTAGGGAGTCCGATGATAAGAAGCGATATCGCCGTATTCCTGTAATCTGCAATTTTGATATTCTGATTGCTGAGGAATTTTGCAAGCGCAAGGTTAGCGGCGAATTTCATGAATTCTGCGGGCTGGATCCCGAAATCCCCAAAACGGTACCAGGAGCGGCTTCCCTTTACTTCCCGGCCCAGCCATGGGACCGCGATATTTGCGATAAGCAGGGCGCCGTAAATAAAATAGGCAAAAGCTGTGTAAAAATTTTCGTCAATAATCAGGATGATCAGCGCAATCAATAATGAAGTAGCGATCCAGATCAGCTGCTTACCATATTTCTGACTGATGTCCGTGATCACATGGTGCTCTTCGTTGTAAACAGCAGCATAGATATTCAGCCAGCCCATAAAAATAAGCAGGAGGTAAGTGAACACCGTTATCCAGTCGATGTTATAGAAGATGCTATTATTAGAGCTTTGTCTCAATTCTTCTGCGCGATTAGATCTTCAGTGATGATTCGTTTTTCAAGGTCCGGTCTCGTACTTGTTTTCTTCAGGTATTTTTCGATCATGAGTGTAGCGATAGGACCCGCACAGGTGGAGCCTGCACCGGCATTTTCAACCAGGACAGCAATGGCGATCTGCGGGTTCTCTTTCGGCGCAAAGGCTACAAACACGGAGTGACATTTTCCATGCGGATTTTCCGCGGTTCCCGTTTTTGCGCAGTATTCGATACCGTTGATCTGAAGTGTATGTGCTGTACCGCTTTCAACTGCGTCGCTCATTCCATTCACAACGATGGAATAATAAGAGGAATCCGTGACAGCTGTATAATGCTTTACTTTAAAACGGTTGAGCAAAGTATCGTTCTCATTTCCCTGGATCGCTTTCACGATATGAGGTGTATAGTACCATCCTTTATTCGCAATAATGGCTACGATGTTAGCATTTTGCAGGGGCGTGACCAGCAGCTCGGCCTGCCCGATCCCCAGGGAAATGACGTTGCTGGCTTTCCAGTTTTTTCCGAACACTTTGTCATAATAGGGAATACTGGGTACATTTCCCTTCAGCTCGTTGGCGAGATCGGAACCGGTGCGCTGCCCGATATTAAAGCTCATGACCATTTCTCTCCAGTTCGCATACGCTTTGTACGTATCATGATATTTTTTATCCTCCATCACGCTTTTGAAAACGTAAGAGAAATAGGAGTTGCAGGAATTACCGATGGCCTGTTCCAACGCTAACGGAGATCCGTGAGGATGACATGCCGGACGGCCGCCCAGCAGCGGATATCCCCGTGCACACGGATAGCTTGTACCTTCATCGAGGACATTATCCTGCTGGCCGATCAGTGCCATCACCAGCTTGAAGGTGGAGCCGGGTGGGTAAGAAGCCATGGTCGCACGGTTGTATAGCGGACTCTGGATCGTATCAAGAGCAAGCGCGGCATAATTGCTGTTACGCTCCCGTCCTACCAGCAGGTTCGGATCATATCCCGGACTGGTCACGAGGGCAAGGATTTCACCCGTTTTCGGATCTATCGCGACGGCGCTTCCGTATTTATTGCTCATAAGTAATTCTCCGTACATCTGGAGATCGAGATCGATCGTGGTGGTAAGAGATTTCCCCGTTACTGCGGCTGTATCGTAAACGCCGTTCATATAGGTTCCTTTTTCCCGGTTGTGAACATCCACCATCATGATGTGCATGCCTTTTTTTCCGCGCAGTACACGTTCGTATGTTTTTTCGATCCCGCTGATCCCGATATAATCACCATCATTATAGTAAGGGTCTTTTTCTGTGAGCATTTTATCTGCTTCACCGATATAGCCCAGCATGTGGGCTGCAGTTTTATTCGGATATTTTCTCAGTGTACGTGATTGCGCGGTAAATCCTTTATAGCGATACAGCATTTCCTGTACAGCAGCATAGTCCATGGGGGAAAGCTGTTTCTCAAAAACAGATTCCTTGTTCGCAGAATTGGGTGCCTGGATTGCTTTTTTCATCTTAGTGATGAATTCCTCAACGCTTATATTTAATAGTTCACAGAAGCCGGCAGTATCAAAATCATTTTTATCGAGGTCTTTCGGTAAAACCAGAATATCATAGGCAATCTCATTATACGCCAGCAATTTATTATTCCGGTCAAGAATATATCCTCTAGGCGGGATCTCCGTTTTATATCTCAGCGTTTGGTTGCCCGCGCTAACCTTATATGTATCATCGATCAGCTGAATATAAAATAACCGCCCGATAAAGATCGTTCCGACCAGCAGAAAGACCGCGATGATAACATATTTTTTTCTTCCGGATGTTTCCACACTAATTCTCGTCTACGACGGGTGCTTTTTTGTGAATCAGGTCGGCTTCCAGCATTCTTTTTTCCAGGTCGGGACGGGTGATCGTTCCTTTCAGATATTTCTCCATCATGAGCCGCGCTATCGGACCGGCATACGTTGCACCGAATCCTGCATTCTCGATCAGGATCCCGATCGCAATTTTAGGATTTTCTTTTGGCGCGAAACAAACGAATACAGAGTGATCTTTACCGTGAGGGTTCTGTGCCGTCCCGGTTTTTGCGCAATAGGGAATTCCTTCTATCTTTAATGCCGCTGCAGTTCCGGCCTCCACCGCTTTTGCCATCCCTGCGATCACTTTGTTATAAGTATTTGTGTCCTTGATCATGGTATAATGTTTCACCTTGAAGCGGTCGAGGAGCGTATCATTGGAATTTCCGTTTATCGCTTTTACGATATGGGGTGTATAATACCAGCCTTTGTTCGCAATGATCGTAACCAGGTTCGCATTCTGAAGGGGCGTGATCCCCAGCTCGTTCTGCCCGATGCCCAAAGAGATCACGGTGCTGGCCTTCCAGCTTCCTTTCCCGAAGATCTTATCGTAATAGCCGATGGTGGGAACATTTCCCCGCAGCTCATTTGCGAGATCGGAACCGGTCCGTGTACCCAGGCAAAAGCTGACCGCGATATCTCTCCAGTTCTGGTAAGCTTTATAGGTATCATGATATTTTTTATCCTCGATCACGCTTTTAAAAACGTATGAGAAATAAGAGTTGCAGGAAGCGCCGATCGCTCCTTCCAGGTCGAGAGGAGAGGGATGTGCGTGGCACTTCGGATGTCCGCCCAGTGGTGGATACCCTCTCGCGCAGGGATAACGCGTTTGCGGTGTAAGCACACCTTCATTCAGTCCGATCAGCGCCATGATCAGCTTGAAAGTAGATCCCGGAGGATACGAAGCCATCGTGGAACGATTGAACAAGGGATTGCCCAGCGTATCTCTTGCAAGCTCCGCATAGTTTTTATTACGCGCACGGCCCACCATCAAATTCGGATCGTAGGTAGGACTCGTTACGATCGCAAGGATCTCTCCGGTAGAGGGGTCGATTGCAACTACAGAGCCGATCTTGTTTTCCATCAGCTTTTCGGCATATTCCTGGAGGTCGGCATCCAGTGTGGTAGTGAGCGGTTTGCCGGGAATGGCGGCCGTATCATATAAACCGTTCATATAGCTTCCCATGTCACGGTTGTTCACATCCTTCATAATAATGTGCATTCCCTTTTTTCCGCGCAGCACTTTTTCATAGCTCTTTTCAATACCGCTGATACCGAGGTAATCGCCTTCATGGTAATAAGGATCTTTTTCAGTGGTACGTTTGTCAGCTTCACCGATGTACCCCAGCATGTGCGCTGCGATCTTTTTTGGATATTTTCTCAGCGTCCGGCTTTGTACCCAAAATCCCGGGTAGCGATAAAGCACTTCCTGTAAAGCGGCATAATCGGCAGGCGACAGCTGCTTTTCAAAAACGGATTCTTTCCTGGGTGAATTCGGAGCCTGGCTGGCCTTTTTCATTTTTTTAAGAAACTGGTCCTTCGTAATGTCCAGCAGCTCACACAAACCCAGGGTATCGATCTCCTTTACATTCTTCGGCAGCACCATAAGATCATAAGCCGCTTCGTTGTATACAAGCAATTTGTTATTGCGGTCGAAAATATATCCGCGGATCGGAAATTCCGTGGTATAGCGGAAAGCCTGGCTTTGTGCATCCAGCTTATAGCTGTCGTCGATCACCTGGATATAGAACAAGCGGGAAATGTATGCAAGGCCTACAAGGACAAATACACCGATAATGATAAATTTTCTGTCGCTGAGCTGGTTCATTCCTGTTCCTTTCTGCGATGAAATAAATACTGACTGATCACGACAAGTAAAAGCGTAAAGAAAGAGCTGCAGATCACCCTGAAAAAGGTAGAGAAAAATTCGTGAAGCCGGAAGATCTCGATGTAGAAGAGAACGAGATGATGCAGGAGAATGAGAATTCCTGCGTAGGAGAGGAACCAGGGAACACCGAGGTATTGAATAGTCGGCTGGATGCCGAATTCATAACCATCGCGGGGTGAAAACAATTTGAGGATCCCGGGACGGACGTATGCCATAAAAACACAGGCTGCTGCGTGCATCCCGGCGGTATCATAAAACATATCGATAGTAATGCCTGTGACAAATGCGATCAGCAGGAGCATCCATTTCGGTGTTTCAAACGGCAGCACGATAATAAAAAGAACATATACAAAAGGATTGATGAAGCGTCCCAGCTCAATGTTCTTGATCACGAGCACCTGGAAAAACACCAGCACAAGAAAGCGTAATATATTTCGTAAGATCGTTTCGCCCATGTCAGTCTTTATTTTCAATGCCGGATCTTTTCTCCAGCTCTTCCTGTTCTTCTCTCAGCTTATTCTGCACAATATATACATAGGTGAGTTTCTTAAAATCCGTGCTCAGGTTCACCTTTACAGTAAAAAATGGTTTCATAGGTTCCGGGTAATAGCTTTGGACCGTCCCGATCATCACATTCTCCGGGAACATTTTGGAATATTGACTGGTGACAACGGTGTCGCCTTCTTTCAGCCTGACGTGTGTCGGAATATCATTCAGGGTGGCGACAGAAAAATTTGCACCATCCCAGCTGAGCGGACCGAATGAGCCGTCTTTTTTCAGCTTGGAGCTGATGGTCAGATCGCTGTGGAGTAAAGAGATCACCGTACAGAAATTATCGGAAACGTCTTTTACAACACCTACCACACCTGTGCTGGAGATCACGGCCATATTGTTTTTTATTCCTTGTTTCGATCCTTTGTCGAGTGTCAGATAGTTATTGCGGCGGTTGGTCGAGTTGTTCACAACCTTTGCGCTGGTGTAAGTGTATTTTTGCCGGTACACGGTATCATTTACGACGTACTGGTCGTTAACGAGCATGGAGAACGAAAGCAGGTCGTGTGAATGCAGCTCCGCATTTTCCTTTGCGAGCTTTTCGTTCACATCTTTCAGATAAAAATACTGCTGGATATTTTCCGCGGTGCTGAGTACTTTGGCCGAAACGGCATTGGACGAATTGACAAAGCTGGCTTTCTGGAAATTGTTATTCTGAACAATGATGGAAATACAGATGGTCTCGAGGATAAGGAAGAGAAAGAAGAAATAGTTCTTCCAGATAAGTACGACGAGATTCCTCATTTAAGCAATTAGTAATTTAGAGAGTGAAGAATTCAGTTAATGAATTGGAGAATCAGAGGATTCCAATTCTCCATTTCTCTATTTCATTAAGAACGGGAACTTCGCGACATTCTTGAGCGCGATACCGGTTCCGCGTGCTACGGCTCTTAACGGATCTTCTGCGATGTGTACGGGAAGCTTTGTCTTCAGCGAGATGCGCTTATCCAGTCCGCGAAGCATGGAACCGCCGCCTGCGAGATAGATCCCGGTGCGGAAAATATCCGCCGAAAGTTCAGGAGGTGTCATTTCCAGTGCATTCAGGATCGCTTCTTCCACTTTTGAGATCGACTTGTCCAGTGCATGTGCAATTTCCACATAAGAAACATAGATCTCCTTCGGAATCCCGGTCATCAGATCTCGTCCGTGCACCGCATAATCAGGCGGAGGATTATCGATCTCAGTCATCGCGGCTCCTACTTCGATCTTTACACGTTCAGCGGAACGTTCGCCGATCAGGATGTTATGCTGACGACGCATATATTCTTCGATGTTGGCGGTGAATTCGTCACCGGCGATCCGGATCGATTTATCGCAGACAATTCCACCGAGCGCAATAACGGCGATCTCGCTGGTCCCGCCACCGATATCGATGATCATATTTCCCATCGGTTCTTCCACATCGATCCCGATCCCGATCGCAGCAGCCATTGGCTCATGGATAAGGTATACTTCTTTTCCGCCTGCATGTTCAGCGCTGTCGCGGACGGCACGCTTTTCAACTTCGGTGATTCCCGAAGGAATACAGATTACCATTTTAAGAGAAGGCTGGAAGAGTCTTCTGCCCGGATTTATCATCTTGATCATTCCCCGGATCATATGCTCGGCAGCGTGGAAGTCGGCAATTACACCGTCTTTCAGCGGGCGGATGGTTTTAATGTTCTCATGGGTCTTACCGTGCATTTGCATGGCCTGTTTTCCAACTGCAATGACTTTTCCGCTCATCCGGTCCACTGCGACGATACTGGGTTCGTCCACCACTACCTTGTCATTGTGGATGATCAGCGTATTCGCAGTTCCTAAGTCGATTGCAATTTCCTGCGTTAAAAAGTTAAATAGACCCATATTTCTGATTAGATGATTTGTTGATGTGCAAATGTGCAGATTAAAACCCCGTCAATTCAACGGCAATAATCATTGCAAAGTTTCACATCGTTACTTATTGTCTTTTATTAATCACGCTGACAAGGAGCCCTCTTCAATTCCTCATCTCCCAATCTGCAATCTGCACATCAATTAGTGCTTAAAGTGTCGCGTTCCGGTCATCACCATCGAAACACCATTGTTGTCGCAATAGGCGATCGAATCCTTGTCTTTAATGCTTCCCCCGGGCTGGATCACAGCACTGATGCCGGCCTTATGCGCGATCTCCACACAATCCGGAAAAGGGAAAAAAGCATCGGATGCCATAACCGCGCCTTTCAGGCTAAAGCCGAAATGATTTGCTTTTACGATCGCCTGCTGTAATGCATCCACGCGTGATGTCTGTCCAACGCCGCTTGCAAGCAGCTGGTTATTCTTAGCCAGCACGATGGTATTCGACTTCGTATGCTTCACGATCTTATTCGCAAATTCCAGGTCGCGCAATTCATCAGCGCTCGGAGCCGTTTTTGTGACGGTATTCATATCGTCTTTCGTTTCCATCTTCAGGTCCTTGTCCTGTTCAATAACACCGTTCAGCAAAGTACGGAAAGCTTTCGGAGCAAGAGTAACGTTTTTTTGAATAAGAATAATGCGGTTAGGCTTCGTTTTCAGCAGTTCCAGCGCTTTGTCCTCATAATCCGGAGCGATGATCACTTCAAAAAACAGCTTGTTGATCTCTTCTGCAGAAGCCATATCCACTTTGGCATTGGTGATAAGTACACCGCCGAATGCGCTTGTCGGATCTCCTGCCAGTGCATCTTTCCATGCATCTACCAGCTTGGGACGGGAGGCAAGCCCGCAGGCATTGTTATGTTTTAGAATAGCGAAGGTAGTTTCTTTGAATTCGGAGATCAGGTTCACAGCAGCATCTACGTCGAGTAAGTTGTTATAGGATAGTTCCTTTCCGTTGAGCTTGGTGAACATATCCTCCAGGTTGCCATAGAAAACTCCTTTTTGGTGAGGGTTTTCGCCATAGCGTAATACCTGCGCCGTTTGAATGCTTTGCTTGAATGCCGTTGCGTTTTCTCCGCTGAAATAATTGAAGATCGCGGTATCGTAATGCGATGAAACATTGAATGCTCTTCCGGCAAGCAGCTTTCTGTCTTCCAGTGCAGATGAGCCTTTTTGAGCAACGAGAATGTTATCGTGTAAAAATGTGTATTCATTTTTTGAAGGAATGATCACCACATCTTTAAAATTTTTCGCAGCTGCGCGAATAAGTGAAATTCCGCCAATATCGATCTTTTCGATGATCGCTTGCTCTGCAGCGGCGGCTTCGCCTTCGGCAAGCCTATGGCGACCGAAGGATTTTACGGTCTCTTCAAACGGATACAGATCAACGATCACGAGATCGATCTCGGGGATCTCATATTCTTCGAGCTGATCAAGATCGCTCTGGAGCTCGCGCCGGCTGAGGATTCCGCCGAAGATCTTTGGATGAAGTGTTTTCACTCTTCCGCCGAGAATTGAAGGATAAGAGGTCAGTGATTCTACCGGCGTTACGGAAACACCAAGCTTTTCGATGAATTCCTGTGTTCCCCCGGTGCTGAATATTTTTACACCCAATGCAGCCAGCTGATGAATTACCGGCTCCAGGTTGTCTTTGTAATACACCGAAATGAGTGCATTCTTGATCTTTTTTGATCCGCTCATATCCTAATTTTTCTCCTACAAAAGTAGGTTTCCACATGCTGCGATGCGCCTTTGTTGATAAATGTTTTTTTTGTTAATAACGGCACTTTGCGACAACTTCGATCAAATTTTTTGCCTTCCCGGACACCCGGATTTTTTGGTACATTTGCGGATACAAAAAAACAATTCGGGAATGCTTGTTTTAGGTTTGATGAGAGAAAGTATTTCGTTTGCCATCAGCTCGCTGGTGATGAATAAACTGCGGACTTTCCTGTCTCTGCTGGGCATTACCATTGGTATCTTTGCAATTATCATCGTATTCACCATTGTGGATTCCCTGGAGCAGAATCTTCGCAAAAGCGTTCAGAGCCTGGGCGACGACGTGGTATTCGTTCAGAAATGGCCGTGGACCTTTGGTCCCGATTACCCCTGGTGGAAATATATGAACCGGCCGGTACCGGAATATCCGGAGCTGGAGGAAATCCTCCGCCGCTGTGATGGCGCGCAGTCCGCTGCTTTCCTTGCCAGTTCAAGGATCACCATGAAGTACCGGAGCAGCAGCATTGAGAATGTGACCATCAATTGCGCATCCCATCAATACGACAGGGTAAAGAACTTTGAGATCGCGGAAGGACGCTATTTTACTGATATAGAGTCCGCTTCCGGCCGGCCCGTAGCGGTTATCGGGGATGTGCTTGCAAAAGCGCTTTTCCCCAATCAGAGTCCGATCGGAGAGTTCGTAAAGCTGAACGGTGCTAAAGTAATGGTGATCGGGGTGTTTAAAAAGGAAGGAGAAAGTATCCTTGGAGGAAGCGTCGATACGCAGGTGTTGGTCCCGATCAATTATGCACGCAGCATCATCGATATCCGCAATGAGGACCTGGATCCGCAGATCCTTGTTCGTGCAAAGCCCGGAGTCAGCAATGAAGACCTGATCGACGAGCTCACCGGGCTGATGCGCTCCATACGAAAGCTGGCGCCGCGTACAGACGATAACTTTGCCCTCAACCAAACCAGTCTCATCTCCACCCAGTTCGATAGCCTGTTTGGGGTTGTCGGCATTGTCGGATGGGTGATCGGCGGCTTTTCGATCCTTGTCGGCGGCTTTGGAATCGCCAATATCATGTTCGTTTCTGTGAAGGAACGCACCAATATCATCGGGATCCAGAAGTCGCTGGGGGCGAAAAACTATTTTATCCTGTCCCAGTTCCTGTTTGAAGCGGTGTTCCTTTCCCTGATCGGCGGCGCGATCGGCTTGCTGATCGTTTTTCTCCTTACGCTGGCTGCAGGCGATTCAATGGGAATGGAGATCACGCTCAGCCGCTCCAATGTGATCCTGGGACTGACCGTTTCTGTGCTGATCGGGATCGTTTCGGGGTTCATTCCCGCATATAGCGCGTCACAGCTGGATCCGGTAGAAGCGATCAGGAGTAACTAAGTGATTAGGTAACTAGGTGACTAAGTGATTAGGTAACTAAGTGATATAGGGATAGAGCGATGAGAGAACAGAAAATCTCCGGACACATCGGTGGCACCAGTTAAGTTATTAAGACAGTAGTACTTTTATATCACATTTATCACCCAAGCATGCAAGCAACATTCAAACGTCCGGAAATACTGAAATGGGTCTGCAGAGTGGGCTTTGCTTCGATCATTGTCAGCTTTGTCGGTGTATTCTCTCCATCCGTAAAGAAAATGGGCGATTGGTACCCCGCCTTATTCGGGCTGGTTGTAGCCTGCAAGTTCATGTCCTACATCGGTGTCTGGCACATGAAAAGATGGGGTGTCCAGCTCTTTATCATCACTTTTTTCCTGAATGAAACCCTCCTGGTCGCAACAGGCACCACTAACTACATCCGGACGGCTTTCGCCATCCTTTATATGATCCCGATGCTGATCTATTATAAGCGTATGGACCAGAATTTATAGGCCTTTTAAGCCCTTAGGTCGAAAAATGGCAACAATTTAGATTTTTTACGTAAATTTGTCGTTAACACTTTACCCCGCCTTCGTTCAGCTTCAGCAGAGCAAGGCCAGAACATAAACAGTTAATGAAACAAAAGGTCAAGTTTATCAATAAGGATAAGACGCAATTCTACGGCACGCTCAAGCAAAGAGTTGATAACTACTTCATTGAGAATAACTTATCTCAGCATGCGAATGCTTTGATGGTCTTTAAGACCATTGTAATGCTTTCACTTTATTTTGTTCCCCTGGCGCTTATTTATACCCAGGTAGTGGGCATCTGGGGCATGTGGATCTGTTCCGCCGTTATGGGGCTTGGCCTCGCCGGGATCGGCATGAGTGTGATGCATGACGCCAATCATGATGCTTATACATCGAATCCCAAGCTGAACTCCTTTATTGCATTGTCTCTCACCCTGGTAGGAGGTAATAACCGGAACTGGAAAACCCAGCATAACGTCCTTCACCACACGTATACCAATATCTATGAGCATGACCATGACATCGACAGCAAAGCCGGTGTTCTGCGCTTTTCTCCGGCCGGAGAACATAAAGGCATTCAGCGTTTCCAGGTAATTTACGTCTTCTTCTTTTATGCGATCATGACGCTTTACTGGTGCACAACCAAGGATCTGATCCAGTTCGTCCGCTTTAATAAGGATGGAAGTCACCGCGACAGCTCAAGCCAGAAAGCGATCACGCTGGCAAAACTCATCTTCTGGAAGCTGTTTTACATCGGCTATACTATTGTTCTTCCGATTGTTTGGCTGAAGATCGGCTGGATCCAGGTGCTGATCGGATTTTTTACGCTTCACGCGATCGCAGGTGTTGTGCTGAGCGTCGTGTTTCAGCTCGCGCACGTGGTGGAAGAAGCAAAATTCCCCGCGCCGGATGAACGCGGAAACATCGAGAATGAGTGGGCCATCCACCAGATGGAAACAACTGCTGATTTCTGCCGTAACAACCGGCTGATCACCTTTTATGTGGGCGGATTGAATTACCAGACCGAACACCACCTTTTCCCGCGGATTTGTCATGTACACTACCCGAAGATTGCTCCTATTGTTGAAGCAACCGCAAAAGAGTTCGGAGTTCCCTACCTGTATAATGAAAGCTTCGCAAAAGCACTCGGTTCTCACCTGAATGTACTTTCCAAGCTCGGAAAGAATGAAGCTACGTTCTCTGCCATCGCGGAGAGCATGGGCTAACCTTCCCGGAAATGTTCATTTGAGTTTTGCTGGATCGCCGGAATTTTTCACGCGCTCATTCTGATAAACTGCATCTGCAGTAGCTCTGAAATGGTCTTCACCGTGTTTGCAAAATCATTTGGCTTCAGGCATACTGAGTAGGCTCCCAGGCGGATCAGCTCCTCCTCGTCGAATACGCTGACATGCGTAGTGTAAATGATCACCGGAATTGTTTTCAGGTGCCGGATCTTTTTGATAGCCTTTAGAAAAGCCATTCCATTCATTTTCGGCATATTCAGGTCAAGAAGAATCACATCGGGTATAAAACTCT
Source organism: Bacteroidia bacterium (assembly GCA_045805205.1). Lineage (GTDB taxonomy): Bacteria > Bacteroidota > Bacteroidia > 2-12-FULL-35-15 > 2-12-FULL-35-15 > 2-12-FULL-35-15. The sequence goes on from JBJMLR010000011.1 coordinate 678,033, forward strand.
GCAAACGCTCAAACGCCTCGAATCCTTCTCCCGCGGTTACAAGGCTGATGTCAACCTTGAACTCCTCCAGCGCCTTCGAAAAAAAATAGATGTCATCCCTGTCGTCGTCCACCAGCAGGATGGACTTGATCGAATATTGTCCCATAAATTAAAGAATGTGGTTTTTTTATTTTATGAGGGATAAAATTACATGCCGCAATTGGCCCTGACCGGGATATTCGCAGAACTGCGTATCGGTCGACCGGATAAAATAAAGGAATTGAGAGCGGGACATTGCCCGCTCCCATGTAATTTATTTTTCAGCAAGCTCAGCCGGAGTGGGCGGATACCAAGGCTTATTAAGTGCAACGAGCACGAAAGATGCCACTACGCATCCAATGATCACCGACATAAAGGCTTTGCGAAGGTAGCGGGTCTTCATATCCTTGTCTACTGTCGGATCGGTCATATACATCAAAAAATATCCCAGGAACAAAACAGGAACGCTCGCGATCAGCATCAGAGACGCGCCGGGCCAGTGCATGATCTTGAAGAGAATACCCAGTGCGAACAATGTAACTCCGCTTGCGCCCAGGCTATTCATCAGCAGTTTCCGTTCGCTGATGCCTGCACGAAATTTTTTTCCAAGCAGGAGCGGAATGAAGACAAGTGCAAAGGTGGTTAAGCCAAGGACCAGCATAACACCGGCTCCGGGCCAATGCATGAATTTAAAGTTGATCCCCAGGTTGATCACCGATGCGGAAATTGCGCCGATAAGAGCTGTCCGGTTCTTTTCGCTGCTCGCCAGCTCGACCGGTTTATAAAGAAAAAAGAAAGGAAGATAGATGCTCAGTGCAAATCCGGAAAGCACCATGGCAATACCTGCACCGGGGAAATGGTTGCTCTTCATAACAACTGTAGAGATCATCAGCAATGCAGCGATGAACCCGAGAATGTTCAGACGTGTTTTCATAACATTTGGATTTATGTTTCCGCCTTAATTCCGATACTTCGGAACGAAAGAGGAGAGGTTATGACTTCCTAATGCGGAAGTTTGAAAAAGATACAGGGGAGAGGGAAGAAAGGGAAAAAGGGAAATGTGAAAAGAGAATGGGAAAGGGAGGGAAAAGGGAAAAGGGGAAAGTTTTAAAAAGGGAAAATGTGAAAAGGGAGGGCAGCGATTGTATTATTTTTACCACAGAGCTCGCAGAGTTTTTAGGTAGAAGACAGGAGAAAAAGGATACAGGAGAATTCTTTTACCACAGAGTTCGCAGAGATCTGCGCAGAGGGCTCGCAGAGATGATCAATAATAAGTGACCGGTCGCGATCGCTTTAATACGATTCGATATGATCGCCGATGTGCTTCAGATCCGGCTGGTAAAACTCCTTCAGGTAATTTGCGATGGCTTCTGATTCTTCCTCCGGAGCGGAATGATCCAGCTTCTCGAAAATTTTTGTAACGGATCGCTTCAGCAACGGGATCATCGACCTAGCTCCTTCATGAAAATACGTCGGACTTTTTGATCCAAGCATCAAAGCAACAGGAATATTGATGGAGCTGTAGCGCCCGTATTTCGAATCGGCTTCCATCACCATTCTTATATCTGCACGCACCGTAGGAACAAGGGTTAACATCTTGGTTTTCGTGTCTCCACGTTGAAAGAGAGAGAGAATATTGACAAGTAACAAGATGCTCCACGTTGGCATCTTGTTCATTCCTTCCACAACCTGGAGTCCTTTCAGCAGGATGGCTGTTGCTCTTTTCAGCTTTTTCTCTTCCAGCGCTTTTTCAAAATCGGGAAACCATTCTGTAGGAACAGAATGATTGAAAGAGAACGGCACATCATACAGCGCTGATTTTTCCAAAGGATATAGAAGCATGGTTTCAAGCGCAACCAGTCCGCCTGCGCTGTGGCCGAAAATGAAGCTCGTGTTTGTCGCGTTTATCACTGCTTCCAGATCTTCTGCCGCTTTCGCGAGATCATATCCCGGGCCTTCTTCTCCACTTAAGCCCCGGCCCCGGCGATCAGGAATGTACACGGTAAACCGATCAGCAAGAGCGTGCGCAAGTTGTTCGTAGTTCTGTGAGATCCGTCCTCCGCCGTGAGCAATGATCAGTCCTTTTCCATTGCCGATCTTCCTGTAGCCGATCTTCGTTCCGTCTTTTGAAATAACGGTATTGACAATAAAATTATCGGGCTTGTTTTTCATTGAAATTCCGGGATCAATACGCAATCCGGCACAAATTTATACTTAATAGGAATGTAATCCTGAAAAGTTCGACATGAAAAAAATCTTTACACTCTGCGTTTTGCAATTAATTACCGGGCTCGCCCTGGCTCAGCCGGGTTCACTGGACAGCACATTTTCTTCCGACGGAAAGCTGATCGTACCGGTCGGCAGTGCCGATGATTATGGTAAATCCATTGGCGTACAATCCGACGGAAAGGTCCTTGTCGCCGGATATAGCAGCACCGGCAGCGGCTACGATTTTTCCTTGCTCCGTTTTAACAGCGACGGAACAGCCGATAACAGCTTCGGCTCTTCGGGTGTAGCTATTACCGATTTTGGCGGCTCCACCGACAGAGGAGAAGCGCTGCTGATACAAGCGGATGGTAAGATCGTTGTTGTGGGAAAGGGAATGTCCACTTTCACCGATGATCCCGCCGCATATGATTTTGCACTCGTCCGGTACAACGCCAACGGGACTTTGGACAATACATTTGGTACCGGCGGAAAAGTATTGACCGATCTCGATAGCGCCTCTTCCGATTACGGATATGCGGCGGCACTTCAATCTGATGGGAAGATCCTGGTGACCGGTTCCCGCGACATTGCATCAGCGATCGATTTTACGCTGGTTCGTTATAATACTGATGGAACACTTGATCCCGGTTTTGGTTCCGGTGGGAAAGTATTTGTCGATTACGGAGGAACACGCGATATCGCTTATTCTGTTAAAGTGCAAAGTGACGGCAAGATCGTGATCGCCGGACTTTCATCGAATTCAGGAACCTATGATTTTGCGCTGGCACGGTTCAACAGCGATGGCAGTCCTGATAACTCATTTGACGGTGATGGAAAATTACTTGCTGACCTGGGCGGAATGTATGATTATGCGACTTCGATCTCGGTCCAGAGCGATGGTAAAATTGTAGCAGCCGGACAAAGCCACAATGGCGTCGATTATGACTTTGCGATCGCCCGCTTTAACAGCAATGGAACACTCGACAACACCTTCGATGCGGATGGAAAGTTGAATATAAGTTTTGGTACAGGCACTTCGGAAGGAATCGCGTCGGTGCTGGTTCAACCTGACGGGAAGATCCTGGTTGGGGGGCACAGCAGCGGCGGATCTGCCGGCGGAGATGATTTTGCTTTGATGCGCTTTAATGCCGACGGTTCACTGGATAATTCATTTGACGGTGATGGCAAGGTGCTCACCGATTTTGGCGGAACGCTGAATTCAGAATATATCAATTCAATAGCGCTTCAGCCGGATGGAAAGATCGTAGCGGTTGGCGACAAAGGACAAAACTTCTCCAGCACCAGCTTTGTCTGGGATATCGCTATTGCGCGGTACAATGTTGCGGCGCTTTCGGCAGGAGTGACAGAAGCGGACCCTGGGATGGAACCGGAGGTTTATCCGAATCCGTCAAGCGGTATTTTTCAGATTGCCGGAAATTATACAGGCTCCGTAAAGATGGAGATCTATAATTCCATCGGAGAAAAAATAAAGGAAGCGACCGGCAGACAATTTGATCTTTCAGCAGAACAAGCGGGGATCTATTTCGTGAAGATGGTTTGTGGGGATAAAGTAGTGGTGAGGAAAATAGTGTTGGGGAGGTAGTGGCTGCTGTTAGCCCTCGTTATTCTTTTCAAATCCAATTTCTCCAGCAATGTGGAGAATTTCAAATGTATTCTTTAGTTGAACTGTATCGTCCTGTTTTGTCGGCATAATCTCATCCATAATTTTTAGTATTTCTGTTTCCACTTCAAGAAAATCCTCCTTTGAGGATTTTAACAAGTTTGGAGACCATGAAATCATTAATTCATAAATTGGCACTTGCCACATTGAGTCATCTTTTAATCCGAAATCAATTTGGAAATCCTTTCTGTTTACTTCAGTCTTTATGTTTTTTGTTTTTAATTCAATTTCATGGACTTCACTTTGGTTTATCATTTGAAATCTAGAAACTTGAATTTCCCTTTCATCAAGCATTAAAGGAAATCCTGCTATAAATTCCATATCAGTGACAATTGCCTTTTTATAACTCCTATTTTCAAATTTATTCAAAACCTCCTCTAAAAAATTCGGAATTTTTCCTATGTATTCATTTCCTGGAATAATATTAACCAATTCGTTCTTTTCCAACTTATTTCTCACACTTCCATTTTCAAAGCTATCCCAATCCATCGCAACACTATACATACCCATAAATGGGTCAAACATCGGATTTGTAATTGCTATTAAACAAAGTTCATTGTTATCGTCAATTAGTTTCAATGCTAACTCATAGTTAGAAATTATTTTTCTAACATTTTCTAAATCCTCCTTTTTACACTCCCACAGAATTAATTGTCCTTTAATGTTTTGGCTATGAACTTTATCAATATTTTGCAGAGAAGGAGTGATTTCATTACAACTAAAAAATTGAATAGCAATATCTTTCTTTGGATTCACATAGTGGCAATAGTCCCAACTTCTTGCCCTCCGGCTTACTTGTCCAAGAAAATCAGTTGGAACTTCAAAATTATACTCAACATCATTAATTAAATTTTCTCCAATCTTAGAATAGGAAGTCCAATATGTAAGCTCATTAAACCAGGATGAATTATTTGATTTAATTTCAACTGGACTTACTACAAATGAAATCCACTCGTTTTCTTTCGTCGAATAATTAAAGTCCTTTAATTTCTGTTTTAAAATAGTCAAAAAATCATCTAAATCTGTTTTGGTGGAACTAAACATTATAGATGGCAATGCACTTGATGGGTCAAGTCTCTTTAAAATAGCCATCCAAGAAGGCAGCAACTCTATGAAATCGCCTGCAATTTCTGCTTTTAATTTGCTCTCATTATAAATATATTCTGAAAAATGATGAAATGGAATAACTCGATAATTGGGCATCAGTAAGGGGGTAACCTTACATGAGATTGTTGCTTCATCCAATCGTTGAATCTTATGATAAAATTGCTTTACTTCGCTCAAGATTACTTCTCTAGAATCTATATTAAACAAATTATCTTTCGAAACTCTAATAGAAGGATTGTCTTTTTCGAGTTTAGATGGATTTTCAAGAATTTGTTTAGTTGGATTTGTCCAATAACACTTATCAGAACCTTCTTCATAAACAATTAAGAAAATAGGAAAGTAACTTGATAACCAAGCTTTCAATAATCCTGAACTAATTGAAACGCTATAATCACCATTGTTTAGTTTTTTTACATAATCGCTGTCCTTAGTTGTTGATTTTACTTGACAACGTAAATGATAGTTTGTCCTGGTATTATTGATAAAGATATTGCAATCAATATCTTCTCCAAAGTCACTGTTAATAATATCGGCAGTCCACTTATATTTTGTTAGTATTAGCTGAACAGTTCTCTCCCCAATATCACCTAAACTTTGCTCGTCTGTTTGTAATGGTTTTTTTTTATTCATAATATTATTCCGTGGCGGTCTGCATTATAATGCCTGCTAACTAGTTTATACCCGCTATTGCACAGTGCCTTATTCCTGACCAAATATAATCAATCGAAATTGCTGATTTATTTATTACCCAGCTCCTCCGCCAGTCCAATGAGAATTCCTTCCGGACCGCGGACATAACAAAGCCGATAGGAGCTTTCGTACAGAACCACTTCACCAACCAGCTGAGTGCCATGTTCGGCGAGCCGTGCGAGTGTATCATCAATGTCGGTAACTGCGAACATGGCGCGTAAATAGCCAAGGGCGTTCACCGGAGCATTCCGATGGTCGGCGATCACGGGCGGATTGATGAAACGGGAGAGCTCAAGGCGACTGTGACCATCGGGCGTGACCATCATTGCAATCTCGACTTGCTGGTTACCGAGGCCGGTCACACGTCCAGCCCATTCTCCTTCGATCATGGCTTTTCCTTCGAGCGTGAGTCCAAGCTCGGTGAAAAAGGAGATCGCCTTGTCGAGGGATTCGACGACGATACCGATACTATCCATCCGCAGTAACTTGCTTTTTGTCATGATTGTCAACTTGTTTTAGTCAATAAGCTCCTGGTTTATGCAGCAAAATGATCATTTGCTGCTGACTATGTTGTATTTTTTATTTTCAGGATTACTGATGACAAATGTGAATTTGTGCAATTCAGGACAATGCCGGTCACTTGTCATAATAACATCCTTTTTCAGAAATATAGTGTCATTTAAAACTTCAATTTTACCAGCTAATGAATCACTGCATTGTACGTCTATTAGGGTCGTTGCCACAATTCGTTTTTCTTCATACCTGACAGAAAAATACTTTCGAATGAAATTTTTATGATCATCGTAATATGAATGATCATCTATTTTACGCGTCGCGACAAATTCGTGCGAGCAGCTAATGAGCTTTGGAAGCTTTTCTGTTGTTGTATCAGTTCCGTTGCTACACGCGGCCAGAAAAATCAGTATGATCCAGTGGTATCTCATAGCTTCACAAAGGAATCCAACTATTTTACTTTTGTAAAACGAAGAAATTTGTCAACATATCTGCCTTTATTTTGCAATTCGTCCGGATCATACCACTTGTCAGGAGTCAAAATAAGCTCACTCTCTCTATAATTTATGAAATACTTTCGTTCTTTTCCGTCGGTCAGCATTTGACAGCTTCTATCGGTATATAAAGTAGACTGCAGTTCTTCTTTTGTGAGGACCAGTTTATCAGCGACGGTATATGGGAAATTCAATTGATATTCCTGCCCATATTCATCACTGTCTTCTCTTATCAACTTCCACGTACCGGCAAGTTCCGGTAAGTTGAGCTTATAGCGTTTAAGGATATTAACTATCCTGTCATCAAATTTTGTTTTATGGTAAGTCTCCTCCAAAAACAAACCGAACTGATCTAAATAAGAAATGCGCAAGGTGTCTCTGGTAGCGTTCAGCATAATCGATTTTAGGCTATTGTCATTTTTTACCTTCAACAGATCGGATTCAATTGTATAAGAATCTGTAGGGCCCATTTGTAGAGGGTAATTCATCCAAAAGATCGAATCTCCATTAAAGATCAAGTCCTTCATTGGTCGCGATAAATATTTTGATGCTGCATGAGGTTTTAACACTCCATTGGCGTCGATATAAACAGGAGGAGACCATTCGCGGGGAACCTTAGGTTTTACCGTTTCATTATATTTTTCGACAGACTGTTTTTCTTTAATGATTTTAATATTTATTAATGTCCATTGACCTTCCGGCTTAGCAGTCTCGGGCCTCTTTTGATCTCCAACAACACTAAGACCAGATGATCTGCATCCAGTCAGATTGAGGAACATTGTAAGGATAATTAACAAGGATTTCATGTTCTTCCTTTTTTCAATAAAACAGATGTAGATTATTTTCACCACTCAAGTCCTGTTCCGCCTTTGCCTGTATCTCTTGGTCTGTTGGTCATGGCAGCGGTAAAATGTTTCAATGCGTGATCGTCTAGCTGATCCAATACTGGAAAGTTAGGAATGGTACTGTCGTTTCTTGCTTCAAAACGGACGAGCTCTTTGTTTTTCCCTTTTTCTTCGCCAAGTTTGAATCTGCCCATTGCGGCTGGAAGCTCGGATGCATATTCGGATCGAGAGGATAAGATATCACCACCCATTGTAATGCTCAGCAACCAGTTGTAAATAGTCGGATTATAACCTGTACCTGTACCATACTTGAACATTTTAGTACTGGTTGTAAGTCCCATTGTTGGAATAATCCCTTTTTTCAAGTCTTTGACCATTTGCGTAAACAAAACCTGCTCCTTTTTATTCATGGAGCTAAAGATCGATCCGAAATGAGTTCGACTCATTAAATTAAATGTATATTTAGCGCTTCCAGTACCATTGTCTTCTTCCTGTTTTGTCCCCTTTTGGATGTATTGAGAAATAATGAGGAGCAAGTTTCTCAGTTTATTATTTTCATCAAGAAAAGCCTGTTCTCTTATGGCTTTGTCCCCCAGAGTCTCACCTTTCGGAGCTGTTTCAGGGTTGTTATTCAGTAGAAGTTGTTTCGTATCCGTAATTATGCCGGGTCCCAATGCCGGATCATATTGCTGCAGGTAGGATTCATATTGTTCAAGTTCAAATGACTCGGAAATCTGAGTGTAGGGAGCCCAGCTTGAATCAGTAACTTCTACTAGAAGTTTTTCTCCGGCCTTAATTGGTTTGTCAGATTTTACACCGATAGCATCCTTATTCTCTGCTTCAAAGTTCTTGGTTTCCATCCCTGTCAGGCTGCCGCTCCATATCCAACCTAAAGTTCCATTATACTCAATTCTTGACCATTTACCATCACTGCTTTTATAGTGAACGAACACTTTTTCGCCGTTTGGTATTTTTTCAATAATGTTATCATCTGAAGCGTAAGACATGGAGGATCTGAAATTTTCGTAATCTTTATTGGTGTCAGCATTCATAACTTCAGCGTCACCGTCCTTTTGTTGTCTCGTCCATCTGCCGGTGTCTGCCATAGAAAAACCAGCATTGGCACGAAGATGCTGAATGTCCCAGTCCGCGGGAAATTTTCGATACATGTTGCCATCACTTCCTACCTCATCAATCGGCTGACTATCCATCTTTTTTGCCATATTCTGAATCGCGGTAATTTGTGCGAGCAATTTGGACCACTTTTTTTCCCAAGTAGTCTCAAATTCAATTTGCCCACCTGTTTCCGTTTCCAAAGTCGCGCCTGAACTGTCGTGTATAATGTAATCTCTCGGACCAAATTTTCTAGGTAAACCATGAACCTCACTTCCATTATCCATTTTGAGATAGTTGTTTTTGAACTGATACTCAAACTTCATCGCCCTCTGTACAACCCCAGTATTGGAGCTATTTTTAGTATTCGTGGATGTTTCAGGTTTTTTTGCGTTGTCAGAGGAATCCTTCGACTTCAATTGAACCGCCTTGTTTCCCATTACATCAGCTTCCTGCTCCAATTTGTCATCGTCATTAATGAGCGTACTCTTTTTTTGTATTGTTGGTTGCACTCTTCCCTGCATTTGTTGCACCACGTGCCACCCTTCATGCGGAAGATGCTTTTCCTGTCCGGGAGCCAGATGAATATTCTGCCCCTGTGCATAAGCATGCGCATCAATTGCTTCCGGTTTGGAGGAATTGCGATGCACACGAACTCCCGACAGATCTTCTCCTGAGAGACTTTCCAGTCCGGATCTTAAAGAGGAAGGCATGCCGGTTTCATTTTTCGTCTCAGCTTCCGGTTCTGTTTCCGGCATTTTTTGAACCAGGTCCCCTTCCTCCTTATTCTTACGCTGTCCGATTTTTAACCTGGTTTGAACGACCGGTGTTCCTGTGCCTTTGAAAAAAGAACATAGCTGCGCGACACCATTATCCGGATATTGTTGGGCTTGCTTTTTATCAGAAGCTTCCTCCGGATTTGGGCTAAAAGGATTTTTGTTAAAAGGATTAGAAAGAAACGGGTTCTGGCTCCCTGACTTTTGATTCTGGGAAGAAAAAGAATGCTGGTCCCTGGAGTTGCTTCTTGTTTGAGTAGCAAATGTAGCCATGCGGTAATGTTTCTTTAGTTATTATAAAGATAACATTTTTTATTAAATTTCCTAAGAGATCTGAATATCTCCGATAGTCAGTAATCTCAGCCAATCAGGATTAATGCCAATGGCTCCGCTTAAAACCGGCTCCTGAGGATGAGTGGGATCAAACATCATGATCCCGTCTTTGATAAAAAGATGATTTTCATTGATGCTTGCCAGCATTTCTATTCTTTTTTGCAGGCTGTGACCGGCTAAGAGAAAAAGCCAGGTCAACCCGGTGGGAATAAATCCTCTGTAGTTTTCACTTGTTATTCCTCCCAGTTCATTCAGGCTTTTAGAACCCTTGATTTTAAATTCGTCATACTTTCCCGCGAGGTGACGATCTAAGAAGTGCGGACTGATGTGAGTGGTAAGACTTAGAATCAACAGGAGCCGATTCTCAAAGTTAAGTTCATTTTGATATACAAATTGAGCGTAGGTAGAGCCATCTTCCTGCAGGTCTGGTGGACCGATTTCTTCGATATCGTTATACTTCTTATTTTCATATGTGGACGAGTCGATATACTCCCTGGTAAAAGTGAATTTAAATCTTCTGTCTATAACTTCTTCGAGCCAATCTAAGTCCGCTTGCAAATTTTTGGTATTGACGATAAGATTGTTGGTCATATTTCTCATTTTGTATAGCTTGCCGATTGTTGAATTAGCAGCAAACTGGTTTATACGTGCCATAAAGCACAACAGCCCAATCGTTTTTAGGCACTTTTTCAGTACTAATCAAATATAGGATTTTCCGGGACTAAACCAAAACCGGCTTCAGCACATTGATCGCTTCATCAATGGTTTTGATATGGTCAAATGAAAGCGAGAGCTTTCCGTTATTCTCTTTCATTTTGCAGGTCCTGGCATTGTGCTGAACGAACTTCAGTACCTTTGTGAAGGTCTCACTTTGATAATACGGCGATTTCTGGTTCGGGATAAAATAGCCGGTCATGCGGTTATTCTTCAATAACAGCTTTTCAAAACCAATGTCCATCGCCAGCCAGCGTAAACGGATCGTGTGAATAAGCTCGAGCGCCTGTTCGGGAACCGGGCCAAAGCGATCGCGCAGGGAAGCTTCGAACTTTGTCAGCTGCTCTTCGGTATTGGAATCATCCAGCTCACGATACAAATTTAATCGTTCGGTGATGTTATTTACATAATTATCCGGGATCAGGATCTCCATGTCCGTGTCGATCACACAATCATGCACGTATTGTCCGTGAGCCTTTTGTGTCAGCTTTTGTGATCCGCCGACATTCGTGTCGCGAAGCTCTTCATGTTCCATTCTCAATTCCATGATCGCTTCATCCAGGATCTTCTGGTACATTTCAAAACCGATCTCATTAATGAAGCCGCTTTGCTCGCCTCCTAACAAATTCCCGGCACCCCGGATATCCAGATCCCGCATCGCAATGCTGAAGCCGCTTCCGAGATCCGAAAATTCTTCAATGGCTTTCAGTCGTTTTCTTGCTTCGGGCGTAAGCAACGAAACGGGAGTAGTCAGCAAATAGCAGAATGCTTTTTTGTTCGATCGCCCCACGCGTCCTCTCATCTGGTGAAGATCGCTCAAACCGAACATATGTGCCATGTTGATGATAATCGTGTTCGCATTTGAAATATCCAGTCCTGCTTCAATGATCGTGGTGGCAACCAACACATCATATTCTCCTTCTACAAAACCGAGCATCACCTGCTCCAACTTATCGCCTTCCAACTGTCCGTGTCCGACAGCAACCCTCGCATCGGGGACCAGCCTGCTGATCATGCCGGCGACCTCCATGATATTCTGAACGCGGTTATGCACGAAAAATACTTGTCCGCCGCGTGATAATTCAAAAGCAATCGCATCACGGATCGTTTCCTCGTTGAAGGTATGCAGCTCTGTTTGCACGGGATAACGGTTTGGCGGCGGTGTGCTGATGACCGAAAGGTCGCGCGCGCCCATCATTGAAAACTGCAATGTTCTCGGGATTGGCGTTGCCGTCAGCGTGAGCGTGTCGACATTGCTTTTGAAAGTCTTTAGCTTGTCTTTTGCCGCAACACCGAACTTCTGTTCCTCATCGATGATGATCAGTCCAAGGTCTTTGAACTTAACCCCTTTTCCGACAATGCCGTGTGTCCCGATAAGGATGTCGACTTCGCCTTTTGCGACTTTATCGAGCGTTTCCTTTTGTGACTTTGCTGATTTATAGCGATTGATGTAATCTACATTGCAGGGAAGACCTTTCATCCGTTCACTGAACGTCTTGAAATGCTGTAAGGCAAGGATGGTGGTCGGAACTAATATTGCAACCTGCTTGCTGTCGCATACAGCTTTGAAAGCAGCGCGAACGGCAATTTCTGTTTTCCCAAAGCCAACATCGCCGCAGATCAGCCTGTCCATCGGCCATTCGCTTTCCATGTCTTTTTTTACATCGGCGGTAGATTTTACCTGGTCGGGAGTATCTTCATAAATGAAAGACGCTTCCAGCTCATTCTGCAAATAATTATCCGGACTGAATTGAAAGCCTTTGAGCGCTTTTCGCTCCGCATATAAACGGATCAGATCGTATGCGATCTCCTTGACCTTCTTTTTGGTCTTTTGCTTTAGCGTTGCCCAGGCATTGCTGCCAAGCTTGTTGATCTTTGGTTCGGTTCCTTCCTTGCCCGAATATTTTGCAATGCGATGCAGGGAATGAATGGAGATGTTAACGACGTCATAATCTTTGTAGATGAGGCGGATCGTCTCTTGTGTTTTTCCGTTCACTTCAATGGTTTCCAAACCTCCGTAGCGGCCGACACCATAATCGATATGCGTAATGTAGTCGCCGGGGTTCAGTCCTTTGAGCTCTTTCAGCGTGAGCGCTTCATTCTTTTTATTGAAGCTGTTCTTGAGCCGGAAGCGATGATAACGGTCGAAGATCTGGTGATCGGTATAGCAGGCGAATTTCAGATCGTTGTCGATAAATCCTTCGTGTATGGAGATGCCTCCTCCGCCTTCAGTAAATGGTGCCGTTACAGGTCCGCCGGATTTTTTGCCGATGTCTTCAAAAATGGCATATAGCCGTTCGATCTGCTTGAACTGATCCGCAAAAATAATGTTAGTGTATCCGTTCTTCAGGTTCGCATTCAGGTTGTCGAGCAGGAAGCTGAAATTTTTATTGAAACTCGGCTGCGGCGAAAAATTATAGCTGATCGTATTCGTCGGCGTGAGTGAAAAATGATTTCCGAATTCAACCAGCGGAAAGTTCAGCGCCTGTTTTGAAAAGGTGTCTTTGTCGATATACAATTCCTGCGGCGGCAGCTGCGCGATCACCGACTCCAGCTTACTGAACGATGTTTCAGCAAGCAGGAATGCTTTTTCGATCCGGTCGAGGCTCAGCTGGAAATGTTTGAACCAGATCACTGAGCTTTCCGGAAGAAATTCAAAAATGGTTTGCCGGCTTTCCTGTAAAAGTTTTGCCTGCACATTGGGGATAATTGTGCAATAGGTGAGAATATGAAGTGAAAGCTGGGAAAGCGCATCAAAGCTGCGGATCGAATCCACTTCGTTTCCCAGGAATTCGACACGGTATGGATTCTCATTGGAGAAAGAAAAGATATCGACGATCCCTCCGCGGATGGAGAATTGGCCGGGCTCGACAACATAATCTACCCGCTCGAACTCATATTCCAGCAATACATCCGTAATAAAATCAATGCTGATCTTTTCTCCTTTTTTAAGCTCAAGGGTATTTTTGCTGAGATGGGTTTTAGTAACTACTTTTTCTGTCAGTGCCTCCGGGTAAGTTACGATGCTGATGTGTTTTTTTCCTGTGCTGATCTTATTCAGAACTTCCGCTCTCAGTAAAATATTTGCGTTGTCGATGTCCTCATGCTCGTAGGGCATTTTGTAGGAGGCGGGAAAAAAAAGGACATTGTTCTCACCGAGAAGATTTTCGAGATCGTTCAGGAAATAAGCAGCTTCTTCTTTATCGGCAAGGATGAGAAGCTGGGTCTTGTGAAGATGCTGATAGGCAGCAGCTGCGATGAAGGATGCTCCCGAGCCGACAATATTACGGAGCTGAATGCGCACACGTTCCCCGGCCAATTCCCGGGTGAGCAGGGAATTGTTAGCTGACTCGCCGTACTTCCGTAATAACTCTTCCTTCACTTTATATACAGATCCTTACGATGCGTCATTCGGGGCGTAGCGAAGGAACTTATTCTCAATTGAAAATCTTTATGCCACTATACATTCACCGAAGAATACTTCTTCATATAATCGCAGGCCATTTCCACCATATCGGCAGAACCCAGGAACAGGGGAGTGCGCTGATGAAGCTCCTTGATATCAAGCTCCATGATCCGGTGGAAACCATCGGTTGCTTTTCCGCCGGCCTGCTCTACAATAAATGCAAGCGGGTTGCATTCATATAGCAGGCGTAATTTCCCTTTCGGGGATTTTGCTGTGGTCGGATAAATATAAATTCCACCATTGATCAGGTTGCGGTGAATATCCGCAACTCCGGATCCGATGTAGCGGGAGGAATACGGCCGGCTGGTTACATCGTCTTCTTCCTGGCAATATTTGATGTATTGTTTTACCCCATCCGGAAAGTGAACATAATTCCCCTCGTTAATGGAATACACTTTTGCCGATTTCGGTGTCTGCATATTCGGGTGGGAAAGGCAGAATTCTCCGATGGACGGGTCCAGTGTAAACCCATTCACGCCTTTCCCGGTGGTGTAGACCATCATACAGGAAGAGCCGTAGATCACATACCCCGCAGCCACCTGCTCGGTTCCTCTTTGCATAAAATCTTCCAGTGTGCCGGGTCCCGACAATGAGGTCCTCCGGTAAATGGAAAAGATAGTTCCGATGGAAACATTCACATCGATATTCGATGATCCGTCCAGGGGATCCATAGCGACAACATACTTTGCATTTTTGGAAACCTCATTCTCGATCACGATAATATCTTCATTTTCCTCAGAAGCAATGGCACAGCATTCTCCGCCCACGCTCAGCGCCGCGATAAACTGTTCATTCGCATAAACGTCCAGCTTTTTCACATTTTCCCCCTGCACATTCACTTCTCCTGCATCTCCAAGGATATCTGCCAGTCCGGCTTTGGTAACCTCGCGGTTCACAATCTTGGCGGCAATGCCGATATCACGCAGCAGGCGGGATAATTCGCCTTTTGCATAAGGAAAATCATTCTGCTTCTCGATGATAAACTGCCCTAATGTCTTGACTCTGCTCATTTTGCTGATTTTTGAATTTACACAAATATCGCAATTATTTTGAATGATCGGAATCAAAAAAATCATTAATGGGATTCAGTGAAAACCGGGGGTATCCGGGCTTTTTATTACCTTTGTCCGCATGGAAATTACGATCAGAAAGGGTGTAAGAGACGATCTGCCACAGGTGCTGGACCTGGTAAAAGAGCTGGCCGCTTATGAAAAAGCGCCGGGAGAAGTAGCGGTATCGATCGAAGAAATGGAGCGTGATGGATTCGGTGAAAACCCGGTTTTCCGTTTTTTTGTGGCGGAGCTGGATAAAAGGATCATCGGGATCTCTTTGTATTATATCAAATATTCAACCTGGAAAGGAAAATGTATTTTCCTGGAAGATATTATCGTTACCGAACAATATCGTAAATCCGGGATCGGGCGGAAATTGTTTGATGAAGTTGTAAAAGTTGCCAAATCAATGCACGTGAGAAGAATGGAGTGGCAGGTATTGGAATGGAATGAACCGGCCATTAAATTTTACGAGAAGCTGAATTCGAATTTCGATGAAGAATGGGTGAATTGCAAGTTGACGGGAGAGCAGATCGCGGAGTATCCATTTGATAATTGAATTAAATAATTCGACAATTATACAGCAGGCAATTTAAGACGGGTATTTGTGTCGTCAATGATATTATATGTCAGTAGATAATTTTAGGGAGCTAACAGTTTATAAAAAAAGCATTTACTCTGTCGATGGAGCTATATAAGCTGACAAAAAAGTTTCCGCAGGACGAAAAGTATGAATTGTCTTCTCAAGTAAGAAGAAGTTCACGATCGGTTTGTTCAAGTTTTCCTGAAAAGTATATTAGAAATAACGAAAAGTAAGAGGTGACGATAACAATTGCTAAATTGCCTGCTGCTAAATTGTCCAATTGTAATGAAGGTTTTTAAATTCGGAGGTGCTTCTGTCAAAGATGCGAAAGCCGTTAGGAATGTCGGAGAGATCCTGAAGCTCTTCCCAAACGAAAGTATCGTTGTGGTTGTTTCCGCTATGGGAAAAACGACCAACGCATTGGAACGCCTTGCAGATGCAGTGTTCTATAAAAAAGAAGATGCTGTAAAAGTGCTGGATGAGATCAAAAAATACCATTTCGATATTATTTCCGAATTGTTTCCAAAAGATCATCCTGTTTACAATGAGATCAGCAATACATTCGTGGAGCTGGACTGGGCAGCTGAAGATGAGCCGACGGAAAACTACAATTATGAATACGACAAGATCGTTTCAATGGGTGAGATCGTATCCACAAAGATCGTTCAGGCTTATCTGAAAGAGGCAGGTCTGAAAACGGATTGGAAAGATGTACGGGATTTTATTCAGACGGATAATACCTATCGTGAAGGTAAAGTGGATTGGGAGCTGACGCAGCAACAGGTGGATAAGCTTCTGAAACCGGAGCTGAAGAACGGGAACATTATCATTACGCAGGGCTTCATCGGCGGGACTTCCGAAAACTTTACAACGACACTGGGCCGTGAAGGTTCCGATTATACAGCGGCGATCCTGGCGTATTCAACCGATGCTGAAAATGTAACCATCTGGAAAGATGTTCCCGGTGTTTTGAATGCCGATCCGAAATGGTTCGATGAAACGAAATTGCTGGAACAGATCTCTTACCAGGATGCGATCGAGCTGGCGTATTACGGCGCAACTGTGATTCACCCGAAAACCATAAAGCCGCTTCAGAACAAAAAAATTCCTCTGCACGTGAAATCGTTTGTTGATCCGAAATTAAAAGGAACGGTGATCAATGATCTGCAAGCGCCATTACCGATCCCTTCTTTCATTTTCAAGGTCAGCCAGGTGCTGATCTCCATTTCTCCGAAAGACTTTTCATTTATCGTGGAAGAGAATTTCAGCGAGATCTTTAACTTGTTTGCCGAAAGACAGGTGAAAGTAAATGTGATGCAGAATTCCGCGATCAGCTTTTCCGTGAGTGTCGATAATGATGAGCGCAAGCTTCCCGATCTCATCAAAACACTTCAGAAAGATTACAGGGTACTTTATAATGACGGGTTGGAGCTGATCACCATTCGTTATTATGATCAGGCAACGATCGACAGGGTGACCATCGACAAAAAGATTCTACTGGAAGTAAAGAGCCGTTATACCGTACAGCTGGTTGTGAAGCCGCTTTAAGATTTGCTGTTCCTCAGTCCGATCACCAGCACATCGTCCACCTGCTCATTGTCTCCTTTCCAATCTTCAAAAGCTTTTTCAAGTGCTTTCTTCTGATCTGCCATCGGTAAGTGACCGATCGATGGGATCAGCTCACGGAACTGCTTCAGGTAGAATTTCTTGTTTTCCTTTCCTCCGAACTGATCCACGAATCCGTCTGTGAAGAGATAAACTATATTTCCGTCTTCTACAAGAATGTCATTCTGCTTGTAGACCTGCGATTCCTCTGTAAAACCGCCGATTGCCGCTTTGGTCGGATTTATCTCGATCAGCTTTTTGCTCCCTTCTTTGGTATCGAGCACCCAGATCGGCCGGTTAGCGCCTGCATATTTTATCGTATCGCTCTCCGCAGCAATACAGCAAAGCGCAATGTCCATTCCGTCGCGAATAGTAGTTTCATTCCCGGTGTTCGTGAGTGTTTCTTTAAATGAGCGGTTGGCAAAAGCAAGGATCTCCCCCGGATCGGTTAGTCCTTTTTCGCGTACTGCCTGCTTCAGCTTTTCAATTCCGAGCATGCTCATCAGCGATCCCGGAACTCCGTGACCGGTGCAGTCGGCCGCCGCGATCAGGATCATGTTGTTGTATTCTTCGATCCAGTAAAAATCTCCGCTCACCACATCTTTCGGTTTGTACAGGATGAAATAATTTTTTCCCATCAGCTTTTCAAAGCTGGATGGCAGCTTCAATAAAGCGTTCTGAATATTTCTCGCATATTGAATACTGTCGGAAATGCTTTTATTTTTTTCAGTGATCACGCGGGATGCTTCAGACAAGGCACGGTTGGCGGTTTTTGTCCGCTTGTAACCCCTGTATGCAAAAAATACCAACAGCACAAAAAGGAAGGCGCTTCCGATCAGGGAGATGATGATCGTTTGCTGCCGGTCGATCCTCGTGTCCCGGATCTCGTTTTCTTTGTTGAGCAGCTCGATCTTGCTTTCCTTTGTTTTGAGATCGAATGCCGACTGCATTTGAGCGATCGCTTCGATATTGTTAGCTGTAAACAAGCTGTCCTTGATCTTTAATGCCTTCTCCATATAGTCAAAAGCCGTTGCATTATCTCCAAGTAAATGATAGCTGGTTGCAACGCGTTCATAGGTCGCATAAATATCCTGATCGTTTTTCAGACTGTCCAGTAAGCTCAATGCATCCGTAAGATATTTTTCTCCGTATTTTTTATTACCCGATTTCAGGAATTGTGCGGAAAGATGCAGCCGCGCTTCTGTTAACTGTTTTTGCAAGCCAAGCTCTGTATAAACATCCAACGCTTTTTTTGAGAATTCGATCGCCTTTTCGTAACGTTTGGTTTCTTCATAAAAAACGCTCATGGTAATATATACTTCTCCCAGCGCGGCTTTATTTTTTGTTTTTTCGGTGAGCTCTACGGACTTATTGAGGTAATAAAATGCAGAATCATAATTGCCTATCATCAGATGTGAGTTCCCCACGTTCATCGAGAACGTATACATTCCCCGGTCATCACCCGAACGGATACTTTGAAAATATCCTTTGCGGTAGTAGTTAAGCGCTTCGGCGTAATTCTTCTGATAAAGATAAACGTTGCCGATGCCGTTCAGAACGCCGCCGACCTCCGGTGCATTGGGTTTGTTCTTAAAAAGATTGAGAGCTTCCAGGAAGTTTGTCAGCGCAAGATCGTACTGACAATTCTTTACATACGTATTTCCGAGGTTGAGATAGGATTGTGCGATTGACGCTGTGTCCTTTGAATATAAACGGATATTGAGGGCTTTCTGGTGAAATTCGATCGCGAGCGGAAGATTATTTTTTGCTTTGTAGGCGTTTCCGATCTGGTTATATGCAAGGGAGATGGAAGGAAAATCAGCACTTCCCATTCCGGTCGCCAGGGAGCTGTCGTAATAAGTGATCGCTTTATCATATTCGGAGCGGTAGAACCAGCTGAGACCGATGTTATTGAAAGCTTTGGCCGTTCTTTTCCTGTCGCGGAGCCGTGTTGCGGTCCGAAGTGCTTCCGTTGCATAGCGTTCCGCGTTTTCAGGTTGAGTGGAGCGGATCTCGAAAGACAAGTTCAGAAGGATCTGGAGACGGGTGGTATCAGGATTTTGTTTTCCAAGTGCGGTCAGCAGTGAATCTGCTTTTCTCGATTGCGCAAATGAATAATTCACAGCGGAGAGGAAAACCAAAACAAGAAACCGGGAGAAGAGATTTCGGAAAACGGGAATCATATCCCGCAAGATACAAAAAATCAGGAAACGGGGTTCAGAGGCAGGATCTTCTCCACCAGTGCCTTTGCGATCTTCTCATTGCTTTCCTGTGTCCAGCCGGCAATGTGAGGCGACAGAACCACTTTATCGCTTTTGGCGAGATCCTGAAATGCTTCCGGCAGCTGTTTTATATCCAGTCCCTCGAATGAGGTCATTTCATATTCAAGAACGTCAAGACAGGCACCTTTCACTTTTCCTGTTCCCAGGTTTTTTACAAGCGCTCCGGTATCCAGGCATTTTCCCCGTGCAGTATTAATAATATAGATGTCTTTTCTGAAGCTGCCGATAAAAGCATCATCGATCATATACTTTGTTTCATCCGTAAGCGGCACATGCAGGCTTACTACATCGGCATTCTCAAAAAGATCCTTCAGTTCGCATTCTTTTACAAGTTCATTTCCGAAATTCTTTTTGTATTTATCGTAAGCCAGCAACTTTACTCCAAAGCCTTTCAGCCGTTCAGCGAATGCACTTCCCATGTTTCCATAGCCAATGATCCCGACGGTTTTTCCCATCAGCTCGACCCCGCGGTTCCCTTCACGGATCCATTTCCCTTCACGCACTTCCGCGTTCGCGCGAAAAAGATTGTTGAATAATCCCAGCAGCATTCCCAAAGCCTGCTCTGCAACTGCATCACGATTTCCTTCCGGTCCGTGGATACAATGGATACCTTTGCTTTCCGCGTAAGCTACATCGATATTCTCCATGCCTGCACCGGCGCGGGCAATGAATTTCAGCTTCGTTGCTTTGTCAATAAGTTCTTTCGTGATTTTGATCCTGCTGCGGATCACGATACCATCATACAAATGGATATTCTTTTCGATCTCCTCTTTTGTCCAGGCATAGTTCAGATCACAGGTATGTCCTGCTTTTTCAAGCAGTTCATGCAAGGAAGAATGATTGGAATCGATGAAAAGGATCTTCATTTGTGCCAGAGGTATGATCTGTAGCACAAAGCTAAGTATTTTCATCGAACCTGCTATTGCCGGGAAAGCAGAAGAGCTTAGTTCAAAATCATTATTTTCTTCGTTTCAATTCTGCGGCCGTTTGTTTCAAGACTGATAAAATAAATTCCGCTATTAAGTCCCGAGAGATCCATGTGCTGCGAGGTAGCTGAGACATTCAGCTGCAGCGTCCGGATAGATTCTCCGTAAACGTTTTGCAGAATTAGAGCAGCGTTTTGTGTTCCTTTCGCCAGGACATAATTTATCCCGATCTGATCTTTTGCAGGGTTTGGAATGGTAGCCGTTATTGCAGATGAGTGTTCGCTCTGGTTGGTATTTATCGCCTGCATTAAAGGAACATATTTGTGCTCTTCTTTGCAGCCGTCGTCCAATGCAGTGTCTGCGGTAACTTTTTTAAAGCTGTCTTTTACCAGCGTGAACGGATCGGAAGGATCGCACCAGTACTTGATGGAGTTTCCGTCATGCAGGAGGCGGTGGTTGGTATCCACGGAGTAGGTGATAAATTGATTTCCGGCTCCTTCCAGGGAATCACCGAAGTTGGCAAGCAAGCTGGAGCTGCTATTGATAGCGTAGTGAGCATAATTGTAAAAAGTATTGCAGGTCATTGTCAGCTTCTGGTGGTCACTGTTTTGAAAGGATACAGCACTGGATACATCGGCGAAAAGATTTTCGGTGATCTCGGAGTAGTCCTGGACATTATAATGTGTGACAATTTCCTTGTCGAACTCCGAAAAATCATTTTTCGTAACATGCAGCCCCTTGCAAGAATCGGCTAAGATCGTGATCAGGCCATTTGAAAAGGTGTTTTCATTGAGCACTATATTATGCTGGGTCCGCAACCGAAGTGTTGTATCGGCATCTTCGATGATGCTGCGTTGGATATTTACCTGTTGCGATGTATCGACGCTTCCGCGGATTCTTATACCTTTCCATGCCGAACCTTCACAGCTTTTTAGCCAGGAATCGTGTATGATGATATGCCCTTCAGGTGCTACATCGATATATGCATTTGGCTGAAACAAGAGCGCGGCGCTATCGATCACCAGGGTTACATGTTTCGGTACATACCAAATTGCATTTACCTCATAGCTCCCGGTTATCGTCGTGTCGGGCATGATGATCGGGTCCCGCAGCATTTCCTCTTCCTTGCATTCCGGGAAGCTCAGCCATTCCTTCATCGAACATTTTTCACAACGCACGCGGTAAGTTACATCCGTTTCTGTGGGTGGAGCCCCGGTTAAATTATCCGCTTCGGAATAACGCTGTGATCCGACCAGCTTACCACATGCATCAAATGTCAGCAACAGACTTTCTTTCGCACCGATGCTTCCGATGTAGGATCTTCTTATCCCTGCATCGATGTTGACAGATTCGCCCGATGCGGGTGTGAAAGAAGAAGAGTCAAGATGCATTTCAAACGAGATGCTACCGCTCGTGTTTTGGTTCATGAGCATTGCTACCACACCGGTACAATTATGTGCACCGAATACTTTTAAGTTGGTCGCGCTGGTTGACCCGGCCGCATAGTCCCGCCCGGCCATATTGTCGGCGATCATTTTAAAATGATAGAAGGTAGATTTTTTATCGCCGACTGAACCGGTAGCAGGATTTGTATTCAGGAAACCGATATTCGTTTCGTAGTTGGGATGGGTGCAGCTTGCACAGCCTTCGATGGCGCTCCAGAAATTGAGGTGACTAACATCCTCGGCCATGCAGATTTCCATCATCTCCGCCCAAAACTGACCGGCAATAAAGCTATTGGCGCCCTGTCCGTTTACGGAATCATCGGTCACGTAGGATCCATCCACATCATCCACATTGCAAATGTTCGCTTCGGTGATCCCGATCTGAACAGAAGGATAATAGCTCCCGAGCCATATTTTCAGGCTATCGAGATTTTCTTTCAGCGGTTTCGTTCTGTATCCTGCAGGAACAGTGTCTCCCGAGGCAAGTGCATTGATCACGTTATTGCGATCGGGCGCAAGAATATCTGAATTCAGCGTATCCTCATTATTAAAGGGATAATAGTGAAAGGAAAATACCGACAGGTAGGGGCGGATGTCAAAGGCTGAGGCGGAGCCTCCCAGCTGGTTGTACCTCCCGCAAAGCTGTTCGATGAGGCGGTTTACCTTCCCTGCTCCGTGTGAATAATTGTCGAAGCTGTATAACTCAGGACCGACGAATTGCGGACCGCTGTAGCTGCCGTTCCAGGACGAGTTCCAGATGGTCATAACAGAATCATGGTAAGCTTTGATGTAAGAGTGGATGTTCTGTGCTGCCGCGGAATCATCATATAAATGCAATCCTCCTCCATCTTCAGGTTCATTCGAGTAGATCCAGTGCACTACGGGTTTGTAGGTTGGTGACAATGATTGTAGAGTATCGTTCACATTCTTCACTAGGAGTTTTGCTTGTTTAGCCGCTGCTCCAATGGTTGGAATCGACCCGCTTATTTTTAATGGCAATGTTAGCATTGGCATGATTCCATTCTTCTCCATAACAATTGCCTTCCGAATATAGTCGTGAATAGTCTTATCAATATTACTTCCAGTTCCCGGTGTCCCGTCAATATTACAATCCTGTTCCACCAGAATGCCTCCGTAGCGCATAATATTTGTTTTGCTTTCAGCAATAAAGTTTTGAGTAGAACGAGGTCCGGTAGACTGCCAGTATAGGTCCAGCTTGCCGTTTACAGTGGTGTCTGTTCCGACTGTGTCCGTAAGATTAGCATTTTGTCCGAATAAGTAAGGATTGATGTTTTGTGCCTGCAAGCTAGGATAGTTTAACAGTGCAAAAAAGAACAGGATTTTTTTCATGAAGATGATTTTTAATTTGATGATTAATCTCCCCACGAATCTTTCAACGACCAGCCGAAAATAGAAAAGTGTTCGGAAGAAGTCCCTGATTGTTAGTTTTTTGTTTTCGAAGAATTCGCGAGAGTTGAGTCTATTAATAGAATGGCATCGATTTGGGTGCTGTTCCGACCGTCAAATTTCCGCTCGTATGAGAAAATACTTCCCCGCTTCGGTGGATTATCAACACAATCGCTGCCCGCAGATAAAAATAGTTATTACTTTTTTTTTCAACCGGTTTTTAACGGTGATTTAGCAGTCTACATTGGCAGGAGTTTGGGATAGAAATGAAAAAGGCCCTTATGAAAAAATATACTCTCGTTTTCCTGATCACAATTTCTACTTCAGCTTTTGCACAAAGTTGGCAATGGTGCAGCTCTGAACCTTACGAATCTTATGTAACAAGGAAAAACCTTATTACTTCCGATGATCATAACAACGTTTATATTGCCGGGGAGAAAACAAATCCGCTAGGATCTGCCAGCGTTTTTTTTGTAAAATACGACTCATTAGGTTTAAGGTTATGGGACACCATTTATCCCGGTTATGGATATCTTTCGGGTTTAGCCACTGATCATTTTTCGAATTCATATATTTCACTTTTTACACGCTATTGGGAAGGTATTACATATCATGAAAGCGAGGGCGATTTGATTGTTAAATACGATGCGGGGGGTAATATCATTTTTAAAAAGCGACCTGGGATGTTTATTTTTATGACGGAGCATACAGATTTTAACAATGAGTTGACTTTTACGGGTCCGTTTACCAAAAATATACTGTTGGAACACGGATACTCTTTAAATTTATCGGGTGCGGACTACAAGCTATATATTTCAAAGTATGATTTAAACGGTGAATGTACTTGGGCGCAGTCTGCTGACGGGGGAAACTATCCTCTTGTAGTCAATGGCAAAGGCGAGATGTTCGCCCGTGCCGATATTTACTCGTATCCTATTTCCGTTGGACAAGGCAGCGAACAGGTTAATTTAAGTCCCGGTCCCGGTGATATGTACCTCGCAAAGTATGATTCTTTGGGTGGCCTGGATTGGGTGTCGCAAGAATTGTCCTGTGAGATGACCATGGACAACTCAGGTAATGCCTACAGCTTATATCCTTCACCGACTGACTATCATCACATGTATCTTAGGAAATTTGCAGCGGCTGGCGGACAATTATGGCAGCGGACGCATTTTTACTCACCCGACTGGTACAAATTCGCAATGGCTTGCGATACTTCCGGAAACATCTTTATGACGGGCGGATTCTCCAATTCATTAACAATTGGCGATACGACTATTACCGTTAGCGGATTAAAAACATTTGTCGTAAAAATTGACAGTTCCGGAGTTTTGCAATGGGTGACAATCAGCGGAGGTACCGGAAATGCAGGGGCAAAGGATATCAGCATTGGAGATGACGGCGCCATATACATTACCGGCGATATGGGTGGAACGGTTTGCTTTGGACCGCATTGCACTACACAAGCCAGCGGGGTTTTTGCAGCAAAGCTGCTGGATGTTCCGCAATCTGCAGCAACATCAATAGCCGGGCAAGTCAATGATAACGCGCTCAGTGTTTTTCCCAATCCCAACAGCGGTGTTTTCATTCTGCAATACAAAGATGCGAAAGCTAGTTCGCTCATGCTCGAGATCCGTAATTCTCATGGACAGCTTGTATTCCATTCCAGCGAAAAATGCAGCAATGGAGTTATCGTGAAAAATATTGATCTCAGTAAAGAACCCAAAGGAATTTATTTCCTGGAAGTAATAGCGGGAAATAAAATAAGTACGAAGAAAATTGTATTGAATTGAAGAATGAAATTCCTCATGAAAGAGTATACTCTTATTTTTCTGGTCACAATTTTTACTTCAGCTTTTGCACAATCCTGGCAGTGGACCTCTTCTGAAAATTATGATTCTTATGTTACGCGTCCAAATGCTATTGTTAATGACATCAATGGAAATTCATATATCGCAAGTTTGTCTTATTCTACGGGTGTTCATATCGTAAAATATAACAGTCTTGGAACAAAGCTTTGGGAGAAAGTATACAACGGAGGTGCTGTTGGACTTACAAGTCTTTGTACGGATTCCGCTGCTAATTTGTATGCAGTTTTTTGGGCAACCAATGTTGAAGGGGTTACCTACAACCCGAGCCATGGAGCAGTTTTATTCGCGAAGTATGATGCGAATGGAAATTTAATCTGGATCAAGCAAATCACCTACAGACTTCTCTTGTCTGAACGAACAAATTTTAAAGGGGAACTAGTAGGAGACGGAACGTACACAGACACACTTCATCTGGAAAATGGATATACATTGACAATTACGCCGGGAGATTATAAATACTTTATGATCAAATACAATACGGATGGTGAATGCATTTGGGCTCAGCAAGACGATGGCGGGCGATTTCAACCCGTAATCAATAGCAAAGGTGACTCATTTGCATGGGCAGATATGCTACTTTATCCTGTCACGGTTGGTCAGGACTCCAATCAAGTTGCCCTAAGTCCAGCTGACGGTGACGAATATTTTGCTAAGTATGATAGTACCGGCGCGCTAATATGGGTAAAACAACCGAATGCTTCCCTGATCGCCGGAGACAACTTCGGTAACGCATATATTTTTGAAGCTGATCCGGCACAGTATGGAGCCGCCTTTATTACCAAATATGATCCTAATGGTAGTAGACTTTGGCAACGTACCCGGATATATACATCAGACTGGTATAAGGCACAAATGAAATGCAGTGCTGGCGGTGACCTTTTTTTGGCCGGAGGTTTTTCTAACTCCCTCACTATTGATGACACCATTATTACAGCCAGTGGCACCCATGCATTCGTTGCAAAAATTGACAGCTCCGGAGTTTTGCAATGGGTGACAATTAGCGGAGGTACCGGAAATGCAGGAGCAAAAGACATCAGCATCGGTGATGACGGGGCCATTTACATTACCGGCGATATGGGTGGAACGGTTTGCTTTGGACCGCATTGCACTACACAAGCCAGCGGGGTTTTTGCGGCAAAGCTCCTGGATGTTCCGTCATCTGCAGCAACATCAATAGCCGGGCAAGTCAATGATAACGCGCTCAGTGTTTTTCCAAATCCCAACGGCGGTGTTTTCATTCTGCAATACAAAGATGTGAAAGCTAGTTCGCTCATGCTTGAGATCCGTAATTCTCATGGACAGCTTGTATTCCATTCCAGCGAAAAGTGCAGCAATGGAGTTCTGATGAAAAATATTGATCTCAGTAAAGAGCCTAAAGGAATTTACTTTCTCCGGGTGAGCGGTCGTGGAAAAAATAGTGTGAGGAAGATTGTTTTAAATTGAATATGCCCCGGTTAATTTGAGGTCAGCCGTTTTGCGACATTCAGGACATTTTCCTTTGCATCTTTTGCCGAAATATACTTCCCTTCAAAATTGTCCCATTCTTTTTGAGTAACTCCGCTTGCCAGCAGTGAGCTCTTGAAAAATGCATAATCCGTTTTTACGTTTTTTGAAGCCAGCACAGCCCGGAGCCATTTCCACATTCTTTCCTTCCCGATCTCTGATTCCAGTGCGGTCAGCAGCAGCGGTACATAATTGTAACGGTAATAATCATCGATCTGATCGGCTTGCTTTATTTCCGACAAGGGAACAAGCTCATACTTATCGGGTACTTTCGAATATTTTGTCAAAAGATCCCGGTAATATTTTTCTCCCAGTATATTTCGGCTGGTCTGCAAAGAAAGATACTCGGTTGTTCCTTCCAGGAAGAGCCACTTCAGCTCAGCGTTAGGAACAAGGTACGTTCCGAAATAATAGTGGCCCAGCTCATGCGAATAATAATTGATCATGGCACTGTCGCGGAGCTCCGGCTTATCTTTCCTGAACAAGCCGCTTAGCGTATATGGCGGTCGTCCGACAGAAACGATCGAAGGGTAGGTTACGAACATCCAGCTTCTGTCCTTGCATACAGGCTCCGCATCAATAAATGAAACAGGTACGCCATAGGGAATCCCAAGCTCTTTCTCGTAATAGCCCATGATCTTCCGGCACCAGGAGCTTAATTCGGATTCCTGCTCCCCGGATAAGCCGGCATTCAGGAAATAGGTTTCCTTGTTCTTCTCGAATCCGTAGTTGCCGATAAAAAGGAATAAAGGAAAAGGAACGGTTGATGTAAAATTTGCTGCTGCAGATTTCTGCGGCGCCGAGCCATTGAGATAGATCGTCTCCGGAGTTTCGCAAATGATCTGGAGATCATATGTGACGTTATCGTAAGTGACGTCGTTCAGCGTGTCATATAATATCGGGTACCAAACGGACTGCTCGGTGGCCCGGAGGTATCTGTCGTTAAATGCAATGTTGCCTTTCCAGTCGTCAGAGCTCATCTTTGCAGTATCGCCGATAACCGGGAATGCGCCGGTATAGCTTATCCTGAACGCATCCGGAAGGAACCTTGATCTCCGGTCGTTGGATGGAAAATAATATTGAAAAGCTTCAAACGATTGCTTGTCATTGTAGTAGCGTTCGAAATAATAATTCTTTGTATCACCGGTGTTGCGGAAATATTTTATGTTGAAGCCTGAATTGAGAAGAACGCTGTATCCCGAGATTCGCGGGAGATCAGAGATTTCAAGATCACACTGAAAAAGTCCCTTTGAAATATCCAGCCGCACGGTTCCGGAAATATGAGGCGTTTGTGAAGCTCCGGAAAGAGAGAACATCAGAATAAAAATGCAGGCAGATATGATCTTCTTGAGCATAATGTATTTTAACGATGTATCACAGTTTTTAACCTGTGGAATTTAAAATCTTCAACAGCTTTCCGTTGTAAAACTAAATATTTAAATCAAGATAGTCCAGTCTCACAAACGTATGAGGCCAATTTCCCAATCGTTGGTCAATTTGGCCTTTACCGGGTTGCTCATAAAAGCGGTGATACACTAAAGAAGAACTCCTCTCAGGAATAGGATAGAGAATGTAAAATAAATGACCAGTCCGGTTACGTCCACCAGTGTCGCGACAAAAGGTGCTGATGATACTGCCGGATCGAGGCCAAGGCGTTTAAGAATTAACGGGAGGAGAGAACCCATGAGCGTTCCCCACATAACAACTCCTACAAGCGAGAAGCCGACGCTGCATGCGATCAGCTGCCAGTGTGGGCCGTAGCTGCTGACAAAATAGGACCATAAACCGACCCTTGCAAAACCAATCGCGCCGAGGATCAGGCCGATCACGAGACCGGTTGAAAATTCTTTTTTAACGATCTTCCACCAATCGCGCACCGTGATCTCACCCAGGGCCAGCGCCCGGATGATCAGCGTGGAAGCCTGCGAGCCGCTGTTTCCGCCCGAAGAAATAATTAGTGGAATGAACAAAGCAAGGATCACCGCCTTCGCGATCTGGTCCTCAAAGAATGCCATCGCGGTCGCGGTTAACGTTTCACCAAGAAAGAGAATGATCAGCCATCCGACACGCTTTCGGATCATCTGGAGGAATGGCGTGCTCATGTACGGTTCTTCGAGCGCTTCCATCGCGGCCATCTTCTGAACATCTTCCGTTTCCTCTTCCCTTCGTACATCCACCACGTCGTCGATCGTGATCCTTCCGACCAGTCTGCCCAATGCATCCACAACAGGAAGTACAACGAGGTTATATTTATCCATCAGATCGGCTACTTCCTCCGCATCTGTATTGGTCTTCACAGAGATGATCTTCGAGTCATACATATCGGTGACCATAGAACGCGTAGAAGAGACCACCAGTTTTTTAAGGGAGAGCAACCCAAGCAGCTTTTCGTCATCATCTACTACATAGATCGCGTAGATGTTCTCCATATCATCAGCCTGCTCACGGATCTCACGTACGCATTCGATCGCATTCTTGCTTACATGTACACGAATAAGCTCGGTGGCCATAAGACCTCCGGCGGTATTCTCATCATAGTTAAGGAGATCAACAATGTCGCTGGCCTGCTCACTGTCCTCCATGTGAGAAAGAACCTCATCCTGAACATTGTCCGGTAGTTCCGCAATAACGTCGGCCGCGTCATCGGAGTCCATGTCATCGATATACTCCGCGATCTCTTTGGAAGTGAGCGACGCAAGAAAATCCTCGCGCACATCATCATCGAGCTCCACGAGTACATCCGCTGCAACCTGCTCATCCAGGTGCGTGTAAACATATTTCGCTTCTTCGATATCCAGCTCATTGAAGATCTCCGCGATGTCAGGAGGGTACAGATCTTTGAGCTGCTCAACGACAAAAGCTCCGCGCCGGGCTTCGATGGCCTCGCGGAGTTGTTCAAGAAATTCGTTGGTTAATTCAAATTGCACCGTTCCGTTTGTTTGGTATTTACGGCTGCAAAGGTAAGATTTATCCCAATTGGGGTTACCACCGGGGGTTAAATTATACTTCCACCATATTGGTCAAAGCGACAAAGTCGGAAACCGACAATTCCTCGGCTCGCTGGCTAAGATATTTATGCTCCAGGAATTCGGGCTTGAGCTTGAAAGCACGGATGGAATTACGCAGCGTCTTCCTGCGTTGGTTGAAGCCTGTTTTCACGATCTGCTTAAAAAGCTTTTCATTGCAGTCCAGCTGCTGAACATTGTTTCGCGTCAGGCGGATCACACCCGATTTTACTTTTGGAGGTGGCTGAAAAACATCTTCATGGACGGTAAAAAGATATTCAATGTCATAGAACGCCTGCAGCAGCACACTGGTAATGCCATACGTTTTATTGCGCGGCTTCGCAGCGATCCGTTCCGCAACCTCCTTCTGGAACATTCCAACTACTTCCGGAACCTGGTTCTTGTGATCTAAAACCTTAAAAAGGATCTCGGTGGAAATATTGTATGGAAAATTGCCGATCACAGCGAAAGGCTCATTCTGAAAGATCTGGGAAAGATCCAGCTTCAGAAAATCTCCGGAAATGATCCGGTCCCTGAGCACCGGAAAGTTCTGTTCCAGGTAGGCGACAGATTCGCGGTCGATATCAATGATCCAGGTCTCGAAGTTTTTTTCTTCAATAAGGTATTTGGTAAGAACACCCATTCCCGGCCCGACTTCCAGCACTTTTTTATAGAGTGAAGTATGCTTGAGTGCTTTGACAATATCCAAAGCGATGTTCTCATCTTTGAGAAAATGCTGACCTAAATGTTTTTTTGCTCTTACGTGTTCATTCATATTTTTCTCTGCGTTCGCTGCGTGTAATGAAAAGAAGTAACCCTGCAAAGCTAAGTTCGTCTGGCTTCACTGGCTATTCGATCACCTCGAGAAGGGTCCGGAATGCCACAAATTTATCCGCGTACCGGTCCATTACTTCTTTTTGTAACCGGGGTGCATGAAGACGCTGGTATTCTTTCAGGTCCTCCATATTTGCACAAGTGTATTGAAAAGAGTAGGTCGTTCCCTGCTCTTCTTCCACCAATACTTTGCATAGCTTATTTTCAAGGAAATAGCCGGTGGCCATTACATCCGGAATGTGCTTTGTTTTCATCCAGCTCAGCCATTCATCGTGGACGTCGTCTTCGATATTGACGGTAACGTTATAAATGATCATTTGTTAAAATACTTTTTCAGGTAAGATGTTCCTTCGTCAAAGGCAGTGAATACGGCAGGCGTGTCACTTCCGTTGTAAGCGTAAACGCCCCATGCAAGGTCTTCGGTGGAGCGGTTCAGAAAATAATGCTTGCCGCCCGGCAGGGAAAAATCAAGGTAACGCAAGCTGGTGCTGATGTTTTTTATTCCAAGTGAATCGGCTTGCTGCATGAGCCCGGAAGTATAAAAGCTGTAGTCGTCGGCGCCGGTATAAAATGCATCGGAGTCCTTGCTTTTGAGCTGTTCCATCATAAGGCTGTCGGGCCAGGTGATCGCAAGCAGCGGTTCGGAAATATGCAATGTATCGGCAGCGTTGCGATAGCTGTCCTCTATTCCAATAGTATCCGTTTTGCTTGTAAGAGCGCTTGTGGTTTCTTTTTTATCGCCTCCGCAGGAAGCGGCCGAAAGCAGGACAAAGATCAGGAGTGGTAAGGTTGTTCTCATATTAATTGATAATATCCCCGCGAAGCTTCCGGAACCGTTTTCTGGCATCCACTACATAAAGACTGTCCGGATGTTTTTCCATTAATTCCTGGTAAAGCTCTTTTGCTTTATCGATATTCTTAAACTGCTCCTCATTCAGGACGGCCAGCTTGTACATGGCATCATCTGCGAGGATATCATCACCGTAGTCTTTCAGGATCTTTTCGTAGAACCCTGCAGCTTCCGTGTATTGGCCATGCTTCAGCGCGATCTGTGCTTTTTTGTATACGATATCATCTGCAAGCGCATGACCCGGATATGTTTTATCGAGTGAATCGAGAAGCCTGATAGCATCATTATCTTTATTTCTGAACGAAAGCAGATCAGCCATTGCATAAAGCTCAAGCGGAGCGGTATTGGTATCGATGGCCAACGCATCGCTGATCAACAGCGACAGGTCCAAAGCATCATTGGCAATGAGCTTGGAAGTAGCGCCTTTTAACACATCCAGCTGTGCCTGCGCCCATGCAAAGTCGCCGGTATAATAAGAAATTTTAGCAACGCGGAATTTTGCTTCCTGTCCGATCGCATCATATTTGAATGCTTTTTCAACCTGCGAATAACGCAGGGAAGCTTCCCAGATATCGCCGGTCATCAGCAATACATCAGCCAGCTCCAGCTTGCATTCGGCTTGTGAAATGGGTGCGAGCTGCGGCATGTTGATCGCTTCTTCCAGCAGCTTGATCGCATCATCCGTTTTATTGAGATAGAATGCCTGCAGGTGCGCAAAATTCTTCATCAGGGGAACGGTGCTTGTGGACTTTCCCAGTTCCGCCAGGGTCGAGCTGAAATCTTTTTCAAGCTGCGTGAGATCAGCCGGTGTGTAATTTCCCTTGTTCACGATCTTCTGGTAATACACATTCAGCAACTCAATTCTTGCATTGGTATAATAGTATACATCCGGACCTTTTGCGATCACGTAATTGTATGCTTTGATCGCAACATCGTACGCTTCATTTTGAGCAAAAAGCTGTGCGAGCGCCATCACCCGGTTTCCTTCTTCCTTTTTTCGCTTGTCGAGTGCTTTGCCCTGTATGAAAGCGCCTTCCCAATCGTGCTGTTGTAATTGCATCCAGATAAGCAATTCAGAAAGGATCGTCTTATCCGGGTTTTTCGAAATGCGTTTCAGTAATTCGTTCTTCAGCAGCTCATTTTGTTTCTGATCCGCGTCAGTGCCGAAACTGGTCTGCAAGGCATTTTGAACGCTCTGGATGTAAGAATCATTAATTTCCAGTACGTCCAGGTATTCATTGATCATGGCAAGCTTATCACCTTTGGTATTGTATACATCGGCAAGCTCAAAGCTGAAAGGATAATTATTCTGTGAGATCTTTCTCCCTTTCAGATAAGCGGCAATGGCAAGATCATATTGCCTGATCATAATAAAGGAATTTGCAACAGCGAATACCTGGTCATCGTATTTTATGCTCTTGATCGCGGATTCCCAGGTCGAGTTTGCTTTGCCGGCATCATCCGATAAGGCATAAACATATCCGAGATCAACGTTGAAGTTAAGGTTGTCGGGATGTTGCTTGATCTGCTTCTTTACGATCTTCTCCGCTTTCTTGAGATCTTTTGTTTCAATCAGGCAGTTCAGGTAAGGAGCATAAAAAGTTTCCGGTGATTTTTTGTTGTAGAGCTTTTCATAATATTCCAGCGCTTTGTCAAATTCCTTATTCTGATAGAATTGCTGCGCGAGCATCTCATCCGTTCCGGGCTGAGCGAAAACAGCTACCCCTTTAAGAAGGAAGACAAGAAGAAATAATATTATTCTGAAAAATCTCAATATTGTATCGTGTAAAATGTTGTATCCGTAGCAGAGCAAGGAACAGAATAGGAAAAATTACCGCTGTATGCGGGCGGACCCAAAGTTACTGCGCTATAGGAATTTCCTTTCAATACCTGGGTTTCGAAGCCAACCGTTGTGCCGCCTTTCACGTTAAAATTAATCATAACTTGTATATTCGCCGGTCTCTGAAGCGTAACTCTTGGAGTCCCCATGTGACTGGAAAATGTTGGAAACACAACCTCCATATCGCTGTAAGTCGTATCCACCATTTTTACTGTAACAACAAGTTTTCTGACCGGGTAAACAAGAATGTCGATATTTGATTCAGATTCAGCGGGAACAGGAAGGTTATCACTGTACCAATAAAGATTCGTTTGTTGTTCTGCTTTCACCGTATACTTTTGCCGATCGGTTTTGCTGATATGAAATGAATAATTTCCATTGGCATCTGTAGTGAAATGAGAAACCGCCTTCCTGTCTTTTGCAAGTTCAACAGAAACTCCTGCCATCGGAGCGTTGGTTGTTCCGTCAATGACCTTTCCGTTGACATCCATGTCAAGATTCTCTTTCTTACATTTTGAAAGCAGACAAATGGCAGAAAGTAAAATTAATAAACGGGCAGTCTTCATCAGACCTTAAAGTTACTAAAACGCCTAGCGATATCCAATTATTTCAAGGATGACAGCCTTTGCCTCGATATCCAAACCATTTTTCAGTGTAACCAGGTTTCCGGGAATGAGATGCTCCCCGAATCCGTGCGGCGCCAGGAGAACAGCATTCAGGACTGCAGTTTCACCTTGCTCGATGGGTTTTTTGAAAAGCTCGATCTGGCATTCGGTGCAGTATTTGCCGGCGCCCTGCACATAAGCCTGCGGACGATAAATTCCCATGAGCTCATACTTGCTCAGGTTCTCCACCAGGAGCTTTACGACAAGATATTTTTTGTGGTAAATCAATCAGACGTAATATTTAAGATGTAATAGTTAATATTTGATGGTCGGTTCTTCGGAACAAATATTAAACTATTACCTATTACATAATTAGCCGCAGCATTTCTTTCTCCACTTCCTCGCTGTCCCATTTCTTTTCGATGTCCGGCATTGCCATGACCTTTTGCATGATCGCTTCTTGTTTTTGTCCCTCTTTAAGTGCCGTGGAGTAACGGATCTGCGGACTATAGGTCACCATGGAGTAGAGCGGGATCCACTTATCGGGATATTTGGAATTGAAGCGCGCTTCGATCTTTTTCTGCAGAAGGAATTTCGGATCCGCAGTTTTATCACGCATCTCAATAAAATTTCCGACCGCCAGATCTGCAATGGCATCTGCATCCGGTTTGCGCAAATCCTGGTATTCGTGCAGGATCTTTGTCCAATCCTCCCGATGTTTATCAATGAGCTGATCCAATACTACGCAATCTTCAAACCCGCAATTCATTCCTTGCCCGAAGAACGGTACGATCGCATGCGCAGCATCACCGATCAATGCGATCCGGTTGTCAAAAGTCCATGGAAAGCACTTTACCGTGACCAGCGATGAAACAGGATTATTGAAATAGTCCTCAAGCAGAGTTGGCATCAAAGGAACCGCATCGGGAAATTCTTCCTCGAAAAACTTCTTCACTTGCTCTTTGGTTTTCAGCGAAGCAAATGATTTTTCACCTTCGAACGGTAAAAACAAAGTGCACGTGAAATTCCCGTCAAGATTGGGAAGCGCGATCATCATAAAGCTTCCCCGTGGCCAGATGTGGAGCGCATTCTTTTCAATAAGAAATTCTCCGCCAGGT
Source organism: Bacteroidia bacterium (assembly GCA_045805205.1). Classification (GTDB taxonomy): domain Bacteria; phylum Bacteroidota; class Bacteroidia; order 2-12-FULL-35-15; family 2-12-FULL-35-15; genus 2-12-FULL-35-15. The sequence goes on from JBJMLR010000011.1 coordinate 712,917, forward strand.
CCGGGAGGAATAATAAGCTCTTTGTATCCTGCGGAAATATAATGCTGGTTGTATTCAAAGCGGTCGCTGGTCAGCTGCATGTTCAGTCGTGATGCAGCAAATGCGCCGTCGGAACCAAAAAGAAGGTCGCTTGTAACAGCGCTTGTCTTTTTTGTTTCCGCGTTCTCGAAGTGTGCCTCCAGCTTTGTGCGATCGATGTTTGTGCAGCGCTCATTAAAATGGATCTTTACATTTGACTGCTGCTCGGCGAGATCCATCAAACGCATATTGATCTCTGCACGCGATACGGAATAGATCGCCTGGTTGTCCTTTCCGTAAGGTTGAAAAGCAGTAGAGCCGTCTCTATTGTGAATCGCTCTCCCATACATCGGAATCGCGATCTTCCTGATCTCATCAGCAATCCCGACTCCTTCCAGTCCTTTCCATCCGCGATCGCTCAATGCAAGGTTGATCGATTTCCCAGCGGAAATAGTTGCTTTGCGCATATCCGGCCGGCGTTCAAACAATTCGATCTTGTATCCGCGTTTTGCGAGGTAGATCGATAATAAGGAACCGACCAATCCGGCACCTACCAATGTTACTTTTTTATCCATAAGTTTTTACGATTCTTAGCTTTTTCTTTACCACTAAGACACTAAGTCCAGGCAGGTTCACTAAGTCTTAGTGTTTCTTTGTGTTCTGCGTGCCTTGGTGAGTCATCCGTTTTTATTTTTTTTCTTTACTACCACAAAATACTAAGTTCACACAGCCCATTAACCTTAGTGTTTCTTCATGTTCTGCGTGCCTTAGTGGTAAACCCCTGACGTACTTTTTTTTCGTTACTACCACAAAATACTAAGTTCACACAGCCCCTTAACCTTAGTGTTTCTTTGTGTTCTGCGTGCCTTAGTGGTAAACCCCTGATGTACTTTTTTTTCGTTTCTGCGGTCCGTTTTCCCTATAGATCTTTTCCAGATCCATAACTATTTTCACCGCACGCTTTTCCCTTGTTTCTTTTTTTGCCGATTCATTCAGGTAGCGGATGTAATTTCTTTTGTGCGAAGGTGAATAGCTATTGAACATTTCTTCCGCTTCCGGGCTTGCTTCAAATGCTTCCAGCAATTCCGGCGGAACTTTCACTTCCTCAAAATCCTGTTCAAAAACGATCTCGATCATTTCGCCCGCTTGCTTTTTTATCGCTTTGCGGATCTCCGAGCGGATCGGTAAAAGATGTTCGCCGGTTCCCATCGGCATCAATGAGCTATCACTGAACGGAACACCATCGATGGTTCCTTTGATCCTGACATGACTGTTTGTTCCGAATATTTTTTTGATGTCAAGCGGAACGATCGCAACGGTCCAGGCACCCATCTTCTGCATTCTTGTTTTGCATTTCAGGAGCAGAACTTTTTTCTTTTTCCCTGCGGTTTTTGTTTCTTTTATTTTCGCTGCGGCCTTCATTTTTTCCCTGCGCGCTTTTCGTTCAGTTTTTTAATTTGAAACAGGAACAGATCCTCAAAAAGTATAATGCGCACTTTATTTGTATTCGTAAATAATTATTATTCCGGCTGCTCCGCTTCCGCCGGTTGCAGCTAATGAATTTTCTGCGTCCATTGCGCCTGATCCTCCCGTACCCGGAGCGACTGCAGTTTCTCCTGCCACATTGGTCGTTGTAAAAGTGGCGTTCCATATCATGGCTGAGCCGCCTGAACCAAATGCAGATGCACCGCCGGCGCCGGAAAGGTGTTCATCATTATTCCATGAAGCCATGGCTCTGCCTCCGCTGGAACCGGTCAGATTGATACTGCCTCCGCTTGCGCTTCCGCCGGCTCCTCCCGAGACAATACTTGCTCCTCCGCCGGAGTTGGCCATACCGCCTCCGGTTCCGCCATTGGCAGTAAATAAAGTTGTTCCGAAAGTAGTAGCACTGCCTGATCCTCCCGTCCCGGTTGAGTTTCCAGTACCGCCTGCGCCTATAGCATAAGCATAGGATGCCGCCGGCGATGAAATGAATCCTGAGCAATATCCGCCTGCACCGCCACCAGCTCCGCAGATCGAGTTGCCGCTGGATATCGCTCCGCCGCCCGCTCCGCCACCTCCGATCATAACGACCATGAGCTTGGTAACACCTGAAGGAACAGTATAGGTTCCGGATCCCGAGTTAAAAACTGTAATTCCATTTAACACTCCATTCGCGCTCCAGGTTGGTGCTCCGGCTCCGGCAGAAGTAAGCACTTGTCCGCTTGTCCCTGCCGCGCTGAAAGAAGAACCTCCTCCTGTGCCATAGCAAACCGTACCCGCTGTTCCCTGCAAAGAAATCGTTGGAGTAGTTCCACCGGATGATACAACAGGAGAAGTAGCGGAAACTGATGTTACCCCGCTGCTGCTGCCCGTAGCAAGGCGCGTCCAGGCGCTTCCGCTCCAGTAATAGTATCCGGGTGTTACGTCGTTCACAGTAGCCGTGTTGTATATCATTAGACTGGTGAGCGGACTCGCAACCGGCGAGGAGGACGTTGTAATTGTAAGCGCTACGCGCGGGATAAGCAGACCTGAGCTGGACGAGCTGACGTCGAGCATCGCAGACGGATCGGCTACTGCCCCCGTGGAGTTGATGCCAACGTTCTGCGCATTCGCTGTGTTAGCGAACCAAGCCATCGCGATAGTCAGAATGAGAATGTATCTTTTCATTTTACTGGGAGTTTAAAATCAAATTCTGTTTTTTGGGAACGCTCGTTCTTTCTGAGGATTTCTACTTCCTTTGTTCTCTCTGCGGTCCTTGTTTTTTCTCTGCGTCTTCTGCGGTTAGTTTTATTTTAATGCGGAGCTCAAAATTTCTCCGAACCGGAACACATCTTCAAAAGAATTATACAGCGGCACAGGTGCGCACCGGATCACATTCGGCTCTCTCCAGTCGCTGATCACTCCTGCTTCCGTTAATTTATTAAAAAGTTCTTTCCCTCTGCCATGCGCAACAATAGAGAGCTGACAGCCTCTTTGTTTTTTATCACGCGGAGTAATGATCTCCAGTTTTTTCTCCTGTGTCTTGTTGATCTCATCGATAATGAATTCAAGATAGCCGGTCAGCTTTTCTGCTTTTGCGATCAATGCATCCATTCCTACCTCATCAAAAATATCGATCGATGCCTTGTGTGCAGCCATTGACAGAACAGGAGCATTGCTCATCTGCCAGGCTTCTGCAGTCGGCATCGGAACAAAACCCTTCTCCATTTTGAAACGGGTTGTTTTATCATGCCCCCACCAGCCGGCTAAACGGGGAATTGTCGGATCATTCAGATGTTTGCTGTTGATGTAAACACCCGAAACACCGCCGGGTCCTGAATTCAGGTATTTGTAACTGCACCAGCAGGCGAAATCTACATTCCAGCTGTGCAGCTCAAGCTTAAGATTTCCGGCTGCATGCGCAAGATCGAAACCAACGAAAGCGCCGATCCTATGTCCGGCTTCTGTGATCGCCTTCATGTCAAACACCTGTCCGTTATAGTAGTTCACTCCGCCGATCATGATCACGGCGATTGAATCTTTATTTTTCTCGATCGAGGAAATAATATCTTCATGGCGGATACAAACTTCACCATCACGGGCTGAAACCTCGATGATCGCATCAGCAGGATCGTAACCGTGAAATTTCACCTGCGACTCCAGAGCGTATTGATCGGAGGGAAATGCTTTTGCTTCGCAGAGGATCTTGTAGCGCGTTTTTGTCGGGCGATAAAAGCTGATCAGCAAAATATGGAGATTTACCGTCAGCTGGTTCATCACGACAACTTCCTCCGGCATGGCGCCGACGAGCTTTGCAACGGGAGCGGCAAATTGCTCGTGGTAAGGCATCCAGGGTTTGCGTGAATGGAAATGTCCTTCCACACCGAACGTTGCCCAATCTTCCAGCTCATTCAAAACATAGTCCTGCGTCGACCTCGGCTGAAGTCCAAGCGAATTCCCTGTGAAGTAAACAGTTTCACGTCCATGCATCATCGGGAAATAAAATTTCTCACGGTATTTTTTCAACGGATCTTCTGCATCCTGTTGTTTTGCGAATTCTAATGTGTTTTGATAAGTCATATTCTTTTTTTTCTCGCTGAGACGCTGAGCGCGCAGAGCTAAAAATTATTTACAATTCTCACAATGCCATTTTTAACTAAACTAACATTAAAGTTTACTAACAATCCGACTTTTTTGTCCGTAAGTTTTAAGTACGTTAACAGCTGCTTATGGTGGACCGGTGCCAGCTGCTCTACTGATTTTATTTCAATGATAACTTTGTTTTCGACGATGATATCCGCTCTGAATCCCAGGTCCATTTTTATATTTTCGTAAACGACATTAATTCCCTGCTGACGAACATAATTGATCTCTCTTTTTCTTAACTCATGGCAAATAATTTCTTCGTATACACTTTCAAGTAAACCCGGACCAAGCTTAGAATGTGTTTTAATAAAAATGTCAATGAGTGCTCCCGTAATTTCGTTTTCTTTCATTTATTTTTTTCTCTGCGAACACTGCGTCTCTGCGAGAAATCTGGAGCTAAACTTTCGAGAGGATTAAACGCTTTCAGTCTGAGTTATTCAACCCAAAGATATATATTTGCACTCTAATTTTTCAATAAATGAAAAGAGAAAGGTCCGAGGCATTATTTGCAAAAGCAAAGAACTATTTTCCAGGTGGCGTGAACAGTCCCGTGAGAGCTTTTCGCTCCGTTGGTGGCACACCATTGTTTATCCAGAAGGGAAAAGGCGCTCATATCTGGGATGCAGACGGAAATGAATTTATTGATTATTGCGGGTCCTGGGGGCCACTCATTCTCGGTCATGCAAATGAAAACGTGGTGAATGCCGTGAAGACGACCGTTGAGAACGGCAGCTCTTTCGGTGCGCCGACTGCTTTGGAAAATGAATTAGCGGAGCTGATCCTGGACAATAACAAGTACATTCAAAAGATCCGTTTTGTGAGCTCGGGGACCGAAGCGGTAATGAGCGCGATCCGCCTCGCACGCGGGTATACAAGGCGTAACAAGATTCTGAAATTTGAAGGCTGCTACCACGGGCACAGCGATTCGCTCCTCGTGAAAGCAGGCTCAGGATTGGTAACATTCGGAAATACTTCTTCTGCCGGTGTGCCGGAAAGCTTTGTAAATGAAACGATCGTTGTGCCGCTCGACAACGAAAAAGCGGTGAAGCAGGCATTCGCGGATTTTAAGGACCAGATCGCCTGTGTGATCATCGAGCCGATCCCGGCAAATAACGGCTTGCTTTTGCAGCGAACAGAATACCTGCAGTTCCTCCGCGAGATCTGCACAGAAAATAAAACACTTCTGCTTTTCGATGAAGTGATCAGCGGATTCCGGGTCGGATTTGAAGGTGCCGCCGGATATTACAAGATCAGGCCGGATATTATTACTTATGGAAAGATCATCGGCGGCGGTTTGCCGGTTGGAATGTATGGCGCGAGCAATGAAATTATGAGCAATATTTCCCCGGAAGGGAATGTATACCAGGCGGGAACGCTCAGCGGAAATCCGGTTGCAATGGCTGCGGGAATTGCGCAATTGACAGCGTGTCTGAAAAAAGGCTTTTATGAAGAGCTGGAACGAAAAACAAAATTCCTGGTCAGCGGGATCCAAAAGGAGCTGAACGTTCAGAGCTCAAAGCTGAAAATATTTCAGATCGGAAGTATCTTCTGGATTGCATTTACCGACAAAGAGAACATCCGTTCAGCGGAAGAGATCGATGCCGATTCCATGAGCCATTTCAGAATTCTTCATAAAGAGCTGTTGGAACGCGGCGTTTACCTGGGACCGTCCGGCTATGAAGTCGGTTTTGTTTGCGAAGCACATACGGAAGCGGATCTGAAAAAAACGGCCGAAGCGTTTCGCGAAGCATTGCAGATCGCAATGAAATGATCTTTGCGCTGCTTATCTCTCTTCAGCTAATTGTCAATTTGGTTTTTGACCTTTCCGGAGTATCAAAAAAATACTTTTCAAGCAGCGGAGCATTTATTTTTTTCTGTTTTGTGATCCTCTGGGAGCTCGCAGCTTTTTACATCTCAGTCGCTGAACCGGATATCGACAGCGAGATCATTCCTTTCCTGGGATTCATTGTTTCCTTTGCCTGGAGAATGGCTTTTCTGCCTATAGTGCCGTTAATAGTTCAGCTATTCTATTCGTACCTGCTCCGGCGGGTGATCCTTCGGGATCGGGATCAGCGGTAAAGCTCCAGCGCCAGCAAGATCATTATATATTGCAGGATCATCGTACCATCCAGCCCGGCGACAAAAAAATATTCGCTTTTTTTCGATGTTGCCGCGATCACAAATCCAGTATTGATAACTGCAGAGATCATCAGCGGGATGAAAAGCAGGAGATTGAACATTCCTGCGAAATATTCCGCCGACAATAAAACAATATAAAGCAGCATAAAAACGATCGCCAGTGATCTTGTTCCTCTTTCGCCCATCACCAATGGAATTGTAGAAACATTATCTGCCCTGTCAATTTCCATGTCGCGGATATCAAACGGCAAACAGATCCCGATCATAAATACAAAACGGACGAAAATGTGCAGGATGTCGAACCGGATAAAAACAGGATTCGTGTGATGGCTCATCAGCACCGGTACCACGGCCGTAACCATCGTCCAAACCAGGGTGAGGGTCAATAATTTGAACCATGGACTTTTCCTCAGCTTAACGAAAGGTAAAAAATAAGCGAGCGACAAGACCAGCAGCGGAGAAAAATAATAGATGATCTTAAAATCGTTGTAAAAGAAGCTGACGGAAGCACCTGCTGCGGCGATAAATGTGATCACTTTGATCGTAAGCTGGTTCTCAAAGATCCATTTTCTGCGGACAGAATGAAGACTGATATCCTCTTGTGGCCGGTAGAAGATCCGCTGGAAATTGTAAATAAAAAGTGTAGAGAAAAATACCAGTGCAGAATAGGCACAATAGTGCTGACCAAAAAGACCTGCCTGGCAAACCGTGCTGAGGTACAAACAAACGGCACCCAGCGCAACATAGATGTTGCCAAAAAGAAGAAGATCAATGATGCGCCTGGCAAGCTTCAAAACGAAAAGATTACTTGTCGGTTTTATCCAGGACAAATGATGCGCCAATCCCGATCGCCAGTCCTCCGACACCTCCGATAAGCGAAGCAAATTTCCTCTTTTTGCGGGCGACCCGCTCATAGCCCATTAGGTAAGTATCCTGTTTGATGTAATCGATGTTGGAAACCGTTTCACGTTTGATCTTCACTTTCGGAACGCCCGTAAGTGCAATGAAAGCGAACGGCGGTAAAGGTGAAAGAAAGTTGAGCGTAAGCCCGGATGCTGCACCGATCAATGCATTCCCCCAAAAGGCGCCTTTTGCTTTGAACCCTTTTTCTGCGTCCTGTTCGCCATGGATGAAATAGCGCATTTCATCGATGGTGAATTCATTTCCGATCAATGTATCGTATACATACAGGATGCTCTCCCCGTTTTTATTCGTGATGGAAAAAATACGGTCGTTATCGATCACAAAATACTTAGTGCTGTCTTTCGGATTTTTGATCGTTGTAACCCCGTTTGTGGTGTCAGTGACATTGGCTACCATTACGGTGCCGTTCAGCATCAAAATGGTGTCATTTGTTTCGCCGGAAAATCCCTTTTTGGCAACCAGTATAAAAAGGAGGGAGGCTATGACTGAAAAGGTTTTGAACATATCTGGCTGCTATAATTTCTTCAAAGATAACCATTCTGAAAACATCGTTTCGCTTTTGTTGTTTTATTGTTGATAATTTGGGCGGATAAACGCTCATTTCTCATTATATTTGCATTCCTTTTTTCTTAAAAAACACCTGACACATGATCACAACGGATAAATTCGTAAACCGTCATAACGGCCCGAGAGAGAACGACATTAAACTCATGCTTGCGAAAATCGGCGCTAAGTCGGTAGATGAGCTGATCGACCAGACCATTCCTGCTAACATCCGCCTGAAAGCCCCGCTGAAGCTGGAAGCGGGAATGACGGAATACAACTATCACAAGCATCTTCGCGGCATTGCTGCAAAGAACAAGGTCTTCAAATCCTATATCGGTCTTGGATATTCCAATACCATCATACCTCCGGTGATCCAGCGGAACATTCTCGAGAATCCGGGCTGGTACACCGCTTACACGCCTTACCAGGCGGAGATCGCGCAGGGACGGCTGGAGGCGCTGCTGAACTTCCAGACCATGATCATGGACCTCACCGGGATGGAGATCGCAAATGCATCATTGCTGGATGAGGCGACTGCGGCTGCAGAAGCAATGGCAATGCTGTTCAACAATCGTTCCCGTGAACAGGTAAAAAATAATGCAGTGAAATTCTTTGTTTCAGATGAATGCTATCCGCAAACCATTGACCTCCTCAAAACACGTTCCGCACCGCTTGGGATCGAGCTGCAGATCGGCGACTGGAGAACAGCGCAGCTGGATGCTTCGGTCTACGGCGTGATCCTTCAATATCCGGCTGCAAACGGACAAGTGAACGACTATTCTGATTTTGTAAAAAACAGCAAAGCAAAAGGTATCGCAGTGGCAGTTGCCGCAGATATCCTGAGCCTTGTACTACTGACGCCTCCGGGTGAATGGGGTGCCGACGTTGTTGTCGGCAATTCGCAGCGTTTCGGTGTGCCGATGGGCTACGGCGGTCCTCATGCCGCATTTTTTGCCTGCCGTGATGAATACAAACGCATTATTCCCGGAAGGATCATCGGCGTTTCTGTTGACGCACATGGAAATCCAGCTTTGAGAATGGCGCTTCAGACACGTGAACAGCACATCCGCAGAGACAAGGCAACATCCAATATTTGTACGGCACAAGCGCTCCTGGCGATCATGGCAAGCATGTATGCCGTGTACCATGGTCCGGAAGGGATCAAAGGAATTGCACAGCAGGTAAACCTTTCAGCGGTTACGCTGGCTTCCGAACTGAAGAAGCTTGGTTATAAGATCGAGCACGACCGGTTTTTCGATACCATTTGCGTTACGCTGCCCAAAGAGGTTTCAGAAGGAATGATTCATAATCTTGCAATCGGTTCCCACATCAATTTCCGCTACGTGAACAATTGCTGCGTTTGCATCTCACTTGATCAAACCACCGCCGCCGCCGATCTTAACCACGTCATCGAGGTCTTCGCAAAAGCAGCCGGTAAAGCGGGTTCTAAAGTAACACAAGATCTCGTCTTCGGTCAAAAATCGAATATTCAATTCCGGACATCCGATATTCTTTCTCACCCGGTTTTCAATTCCTATCATTCCGAATCCGAGATGATGCGTTACATCAAGCGCCTCGAGAACAAAGATCTTTCACTGACCCATTCCATGATCTCCCTGGGATCCTGTACGATGAAACTGAATGCTGCAGCGGAGCTCATGCCGATCACCTGGCCGGAATTTGCGAACATTCATCCTTTTGTTCCGGTAGAGCAGGCGGCAGGATACATTGAAATGATCGATGAACTGGATCGCTGTTTAAGCGAGATCACCGGTTTTGCGAAAATGAGCTTTCAGCCGAATTCCGGCGCTCAGGGCGAATATGCCGGTCTGCTGGTGATCCAGGCATACCATCGCTCACGCGGTGATGCACATAGAAATATCGTGCTGATCCCGACCTCCGCGCACGGAACAAATCCTGCAAGCGCAGCGATGTGCGGAATGAAGATCGTACTTGTGAAGTGTGACGACAAAGGAAATATCGATGTTGCGGACATGCGTGAAAAAGCAACACAGCACAAGGACAATCTTTCCTGCCTGATGGTTACCTATCCAAGTACACACGGTGTTTACGAAGAGAGCATCATCGAGATCACGAATATCATTCATGAGAACGGCGGTCAGGTATACATGGATGGAGCCAACATGAATGCGCAGGTAGGACTTACGAGCCCGGGTAATATCGGCGCCGATGTGTGTCACCTCAACCTGCATAAAACGTTTGCAATTCCGCACGGCGGCGGCGGTCCCGGCATGGGCCCGATCGGCGTAGCGAAGCAATTGGTTCCATTTCTGCCTTCACATGCGCTGGTGAAAACCGGCGGTGAAAAAGGTATTTCTGCGGTATCCGCGGCGCCATTCGGCAGCTCGCTGATCCTTCTTATTTCCTACGGATATATCAAAATGCTCGGCGGAGAAGGGGTGACAGAGGCGACCCGCATGGCCATCCTGAATGCAAATTATATTAAGGAATGTCTGAAAGGACATTACCAGACATTGTATAGCGGAAAGAACGGCCGCTGTGCGCATGAAATGATCCTGGACTGCGTTGCATTCAAGCGAGAAGCCGGAATTGAAGTAGGTGATATCGCAAAACGACTGATGGATTATGGATTCCATGCTCCGACAGTTGCATTCCCGGTACATGATACGCTGATGGTGGAACCGACCGAAAGTGAATCAAAAGAGGAGCTGGATCGCTTTTGTTCGGCGATGATCTCCATCCGAAAGGAAATCGATGAGATCACATCCGGCAAGGCCGATAAAGACGATAACGTGATCAAAAATGCTCCGCATACAGCCAAATCAGTGATCGTGAGCGATTGGAAGCATTCTTATCCAAGAGAAAAAGCAGTTTATCCTTTGAGCTGGGTAAAAGAAGCCAAGTTCTGGCCAAGCGTTGCAAGAGTCGATAACGCTCACGGAGACAGGAATTTGATTTGCGCCTGCCCGCCGATCGAAGCATACTCTGAGCCGGAGTTAGTTTAAATAATTTGTTAATTCAGGACTCTTTTATTAAATTTGTCTCTCTCAAGAAAAACAAAAACAAACCAAATTCTAACTTAAATTCCAAAAAAATGAAAAAACTTTACACACTTATTGCTGCAGTAGCTGTTGTTGCGTCAGCGAGTGCGCAAACAAAAGTGAATGGAGCGGCTGCAGGCCATCCATACAGCGGTGCAGTAGCAAAGCATTTACTTCCTGCTGAAACCCGTGCTATCGGTGACACACTGATGTGGATGCCGTCTCCGGGAGTTTACCTGGCAAACGCTGCTGACTACACTACATTCGCGATCGGAAACGAGGACAACGATGGTCTTACTCCGAACAACGCAGGTGAAACAATGATGTGGGGTCTGTATTATTCAACAGATAACACAATGTACGGTTCTTCTACCGCACAGTCTAACTACTACCACCCATGGGAAAACCCGATTTTGTCCGGTGGTACTGACTCTACGTTCTTCTGGCATGCTACTTCATGGTTCTCTCCTGCTGGTCAGGCTGACAACTGGTTCTCTTTCGGACCGATCACTTTGCCTGCCGGTGCAACCCTGAGCTGGACCGACAGAACTAACCCTGCTTACCGCGACGGTTACAAAGTATACATGGCAAGCTCTATCGGAGGAACAACTCCTAGCTTCACCGACTTTACAGGTGCTCCATTGTATACTAAAACAGATTCTTATCCGTCTGTAACTTATACAACTGATACTACCTGGGTAATGCGTTCGGTAGGTGTTCCTGCTTCTATGGCAGCTATGCCGCTGTACGTTGCTTTCCAGCACACTGCAAACGATATGGACGTTCTTTACCTGGATGAATTCCTGGTAGTGGAATCAGCTTCAGGCGTGGAAGAATTCACTAACGGAGCACACTTGTTCCAGAACTCTCCAAACCCGGCAAGCAGCTTCACAAACATTGAATACCAGTTGGAAAAGAATTCAACTGTTGTTCTGAATGTTTATGATGTAACCGGCAAAATGGTTTCTACCCGTAACATGGGTGAGCAGTCAGCTGGTAAATATGGTGTTCCATACAGCACTGCAGATCTTACCGGTGGTGTATACTTCTACTCACTGGTTGTGAACGGTGTTCCGACTACTTCTATGAAAATGGTTGTAGTGAAGTAATTATCAAATAGTTATAAAGAAGGCCTTCCGGTTTCGGGGGCCTTTTTTTTTGTTAAAAAAAGAGGAGCCTTTGGTGGATCGGGGGAGATTTCCTATCTTTATCCCTGCAATCCCCTATAATTAATAAAATCAAAAAAAATGAAAAAAAGCTACACAATGATCATTGCGGCATTGGCAGTCGGTTTCACTGCAAATGCTCAGAACAGAGGATCGGTTAACCCAACTACCGCTCACCCATCTCCAATTGCAATTCACCAGCTTCCTGCATCTGAGCGTGCAACAGGCGATACCCTGATGTACATGCCATTGCCAGGATATTCTATCAACTCGACTGATGCTCCTGCATTCCAGCTCGTAACTGAAGATATCGACATGCTGAGCCCATACAATGCAGGTTATGCAATGTCTTTCGGTGATTATTACTCAACTGACTCCAGCATGGCTGGCATCACTCCAACTCAGAACAACTTTTACCATCCATGGGAAACTCCGGCTCCTCTTGGAAACGATACCGCTTTCTTCTGGAGCGCAACTTCATGGTTCTCTCCTGCCGGACAAGCTGACAACTGGCTGATGTTCGGCCCGATCACCGTACCGGCTGGCGGAGCTTCAATCAAGTGGGAAGACAGAACAAACCGTTACCGTGACGGATATGAAGTACTCGTAATGGATGCTTCCTCTATCTCTACACCGATCACTTTCTCTGATTTTGCAAGTGCAACACAGGTGTTCATGGTTACCGATGATGCTTATCCTTCTGCTACATGGGCAGTAGATACAACCTGGGAACCGCTTTCAGCTACAGTTCCGGCTGCATTGAACGGAATGACCATCGCGGTTGCATTCCATCACACTGCAAACGATATGGATGTTCTTCGCCTGGATGATATCCGTGTGATCGAAGGTCCTGCCGGCGTTGCTGAGTTTGATAACGGAGTGAAAGTATACCAGAACTCTCCGAACCCTGCAAATGGCTCAACAATGATCACTTATGAGTTGGCTAACAATTCGCAGGTTGCCCTGAACATCTATGATGTAACAGGAAAGCTGATCGAAAACCAGAACATCGGTTCACAGTCGGCAGGTGTTCACAAAATGAACTACAATGCTGCTAACCTTGCTGCAGGTGTATATTACTATTCATTCAATGTGGACAGCAATACCACTTCAGCTAAGAAAATGGTTGTGATCAAGTAATCGGATCCCGAAATGTTAAAAATGGCCCCGGGGTATCTGCCCCGGGGCTTTTTATTCGGCGGAACCTTTGTTTTTCCCGACAGATTTATTAATTTTATCATCAGATAGAAAAACTCATTTAATTTAAAACCTGAAAAAATGAAAAAAATTTACACTTTACTGGCTGTTTCTGCTGTAGCATTTTCTGCTGCTGCACAGACTGCTGAAGGCCCTCAGCCTTTCGCACCAAAAACTACACCTTACGTTTTCGGCGCAAACCACGACCGTATGCTGAACCCGGATACAACCGGTATCGTTAACGTAACGGATTTCATGCCTGCTTTCGACGGTACTTCACCAACTTTCTATTCTTATACTGGTGGCGGTTACCTTTATGGAAACAACGCGAGCGCGAATAGTTTCAAAGAAGTAGCACAGGGTTACCAGAATGTGAACGGGATTCCGGTAAAGATCATCGGTGCCCTCATGTGGTTTGGTGCTAAAGAAAGTGATATGGGAAGCTCGGGTACTTCAAAAGTAGTTATCAAAGCTTATAACATGGTTCCGAATGGTTCTTACAACCAGAACGGTGGTGCACTGAATATCACTACCCTTAACTGGCCTGGACCTTCTACAGCGATCGCTTCTGCTGATCTCCTGTTCTCGAACATCGATACCGTTAACTTTAACTATGTTGCATTCTCTCCGGCTCCTACTACCGGTACTGCAATTGAAGGTTTCGCAATCGGATGTGATGTTTCCACACTTGCTGCAGGTGATACAACCGGTCTCGTTTCTGATGCTCAGAACGATGCAATGGAAGCAGATTACGCTTTCCATAAGATCGTTTCCGGATCTACCAACAAATGGTTCGTTTCCGACCAGATCTTCAGCCCGTCTTCTTCAGGTTACACCGGAGGTTTGGATAACGACATCGCTCTTTGGGCTGTTGTTTCTGATGCTACCGGTATTGATGAGTTCTTCAATGGTATCAAAATGACTACTTACCCTAACCCGGCTGTAGACAATGTTACCATCGAGTACACACTTCAGAAAGATGCTAAGAATGTAACAATGTTCATCATGGATCCGAATGGAAGAAAGATCATGAACAATGCATACATCGGACAGTCTGCAGGAACTTACAAAGTAAATTTCGATGCAAGCAAGCTGGCTGCAGGTACTTACTTCTACCAGGTAAATGCTGATGGTCACGATTTCACCAAGCAACTGGTGATCACCAAGTAATCTTTATCCTGATCATATCAGAAAAGCCCCGGAGCAACAGCTTCGGGGCTTTTGTTTTCCCCTTATTTGCATTTCAGGCTCCGTTTTCCTATTTTTATTATTCATTATAAAAAACTGAAAACATGCAAAAGATCTACCTCGTACTCCTTTCAGTAACTGTGACCTTTTCTGCCTGGGCACAAAAAAGCATTCATCACATGAATGCAGCCACTGAAAAAATGAAAAGAGCAGATGAGATCGAGGCGCCGGTCCCGGCAGCTTCAACAAATAATAAGGCTCCATTCGATGTGATCTGGTCACAGGATTTCGGATCGGGAACCGGTGTCGGAACTATTCCTGCAGGCTGGACACAATCCGGCGTTAACCAGATCTGGAAAAAAACCTTTATCGGCTCAACCGGATGCTTCGGTACTTCAACCTATTCGATCGCTTCCGCTACAGCTTCCAACGGCTCCCTTATTTTTGACGCCGACTCGCTGAATAAAGCAGTCACTGCAGATTGTACAGGTGCTACCTATGCTGCCCTTTCAGGTGAAGTAACTACTGAAACGATCGACCTCACGGGGAAACCAAACGTTCGCCTCGAGTTTCAGCAGCTGTTCCGTCTCTGCTGCTCAGCTTCCACCACCTTCCTTACAGTATCTGTAAGCGGCAACGGCGGTGCAACCTGGACCGATTACAGTGCGAAAGGTCTTACAGGGATCAACAGCTATTGCCCAAATGGTGAAACGATCTCGATCAACATCAGCACAGTTGCCGGCGGATCGAATAATGTAAAAGTTAAATTCAAATTCGATAGCGGACTTGGGACTTATTTCTGGCAGATCGACGATGTAAAGATCATTGAAGGACCGGTGAATGATATCAAGCTTGAAAATGTTTACACCGATTTCAGCTACGAGGACGGCGGCTATTATACACAAACACCTGCAGGGCAGGTGGCACCGATCACCTTCCGCGGGGCAATCTATAACGGCGGATTCGCCGCACAAACAGGCGTCGATATGGACGTTAACGTTACCGGCGCGGGAACATACAGTCAAACCAGCAACACGCTGTCGTCATTTCCGCTTTACGCGCACGACACGCTGATGGTGACCACCACACCGTTCACGCCTTCCGCAGTGGGTACTTACACCGCAACCTATACAGTTTCGCAAACAGAAACTGATGAGCTCATGAGTGATAACACCATGAGCCGTGATTTCAAAGTTTCCGATACGATCTATGCCCGCGATAAAGGCGCAACCGGTGCCGGATTATCCAACTCACTCAGCCCTTCCGATTATGTGGGCGGCGATGTGGACGGGTCACTGATCGGGACACTTTATGAGTTCCCGGCGAACGGCACCATTACAACTGCTTCAACATTCGTCGCTTCCACTGCACAGATCGGAACTTCTTTTGACTTCGTGCTGTATAACATCGATGGAACCGGAAGCTTTGTAGAAGTGGCAAACTCGGATATTTATGCAGTTTCAGCAGCATCCGACCGGAATAAATGGGTGACAATGCCAATGCAAAGCGGGATCTGGCCGGTAACGGCGGGAGAATCCTATGTAATTGCAGTGAGACAATATGTCGGAAGCGGATCATTTGACCTCGATATCGCAAATGACCTCACGATGGAGAACATTCAGCCGGCACATACTTCTTTTGTTGATCCGGGTGGAACCGGGAGCTGGGGCTGGATCCAGAAGGCTCCGTTCCTGCGTCTGAACCTCGAAGCGCTGAACGCCGGAATAGAAGAGCTTTCCCAGAATGCGGTGCTGATGCAGAACATTCCGAATCCTGCAAACGAATCGACCGCGATCAACTTTGAGCTGAAAAGAAGCAATGAGGTTTCACTGTCGGTAGTGGATGTAACAGGGAAGCTTGTAAAAACGATCAATGCAGGAAACCTCGTGACAGGAATGCACACGATCACGCTGGAAACAGCTGATCTGGACGCAGGTGTATACTTCTATACGCTTACCGCAGGCGGTGAAAAAATGACAAAGAAACTGACAGTGATAAAAAAGTAATAAAGAGCTGATCTCAGGAAAACAAGAAAAGCCGCACCGATAACGAATCGGGGCGGCTTTTCTTTTTATGCAATTTCAAATCCGCGTTCTGTGAGCAACTCAGAGTTTATTCTTCATCTCTTTCATGAACTTGGTGGCGTATACAAAGTCAACGACTTCAGGATTATCCGTTTTAAGGATCGCCTCTTTGCTGCCTTCCCACCATTTGTCGCCATTGTAAATGAACATGATGTTGTCGCCGATCTCAAGCACGGAATTCATATCGTGAGTGATAACGACTGTTGTGATCCCATATTCCTCGGTGATCTCTTTAATAAGATTATCTATTACAATGGATGTTCTCGGATCAAGCCCTGAGTTGGGCTCATCGCAAAAAAGATATTTCGGCTGCACCGCAATGGCTCTTGCGATCGCGACGCGTTTTTTCATACCGCCGCTAAGTTCCGCAGGATAAAGCTTTCCGGCATCAGGAAGGTTCACACGCTGCAAGCAGAAATTCGCACGGTCACGCTTTTCACTCTCACTCATATCGGTAAACATGGAGATCGGGAACACGATATTCTGCTCGACTGTTTTGGAATCGAAAAGCGCTCCTCCCTGGAATAGCATTCCTATATCCTTCCGGATCTCTTTTTTTCCTGCGAAATCAAGATTGAAAAAGTCGCGGCCGTCAAACAATACTTTCCCGCTATCGATATCATTGAGGCCAACCATGCACTTCAGCAAGGTCGTTTTGCCTGATCCGCTGGCTCCGATAATGATATTGGTTTTGCCGGAATGAAAATTAAAAGTGATATCATTCAGCACTTTTTTGTCCCCGAAGGATTTTGATATGTTGCTGATCTGGATCATGAAAGCAGGAGCTGGGTCAGGATCAGGTCAAAAGCAAGGATCAGCACGCAGCTGTATACTACACCTTTTGTACTGGAGCGTCCTACCTCCAGCGCACCCCCGTTAGTAAAATATCCGTGATACGCCGGAACGGAAGCAATGATAAATGCAAAAACTGCCGATTTGATCAGCGCATAGACAACGTTGTAAGGCCTGAAATCATAGGTGATACCGTAGATATACTCGTAATCCGTTACAACACCCGTCAGCAGGCCGAATACATATCCGCCGACAACTCCCAGGAACATAGAAAAGATAATGAGGATCGGGTTAAATAACACTGCGGCGATCACTTTCGGGAAAATAAGATAGCCGGCCGAATTGATCCCCATCACTTCCAGGGCATCTACCTGTTCCGTTACCCGCATCGTCCCGATTTCGGAGGCAATGCTGGAGCCTACCTTGCCGGCAAGGATCAGGCTCACGATCGCCGGGCTGAACTCCAGGATCATGGAGTCGCGGACGGCAACGCCAACTGCATAAAGCGGGATGAGCGGACTTTCGAAGTTAAATGCGGACTGGATCGTGATAACCGCACCCATGAACACAGAAATGATGGCCACGATCCCCAGGGAACCGATTCCCAGATTATCGATCTCCTCAAAAATCCTGTCGCGATAAATGGACAACTTTTCGGGCTTGCCAAACGTACGCTTCATCAGCATAAAATAGCGACCGAAATGGAAAAAGATCTTCATGTATCTGCCCGGAAATTTCGTTAAAAATAAGAATAATTGCCCATAAATTATGGGTTTTCTTTGCTATCTTTGTGATACAGACACATTCCCGATGAAAAAAACGACGTCATTCCTAATAGGCTTTATTGCAGTTGCAATAATGGCCACTCTGTTTTCAGGCTGCTACATGTTCCACAAAAAGAATCGTTGCGGTGATTGCCCGAAATGGAAGATCGAGCTCATCAGCAACCTGATCTGATACTCAAAATACCCTCTTTTAGGTATTCCCTTTCCCCCGAAAAGCAGCTTTAAATCCGTAATTTTACCCAGTATTATGGTAAAGGCCACAACATTGAAGAATTTAGCACAACTCAAGATAGGACAAAGCGCGATCATTGATTCATTCACTGACAAGGACATGGCGCTGAAACTTTTAGAAATGGGCTGCACACCCGGTGAGGTGGTGAAGCTCGATCGCATTGCACCGCTCGGTGATCCGATCGCAATTTCTGTTGCCGGATACCTTCTCAGTCTTCGTAAAGCAGAAGCCTCAACTGTGCTGGTTTCTCCTATCCTCGCAAAATAAATTTTCCCTGCGGTGGAACCGACCAGCTCCTTTGTTAATTTTTCCGAGCATGCTTCGCTGAAAGTGGCATTAGTAGGAAATCCCAACAGCGGAAAATCAACCCTTTTCAACGCACTTACCGGTCTGAATCAAAAGACGGGAAATTTTCCCGGTGTAACCGTCGATAAAAAATCCGGCTTTTCCCGCCTCCGGGATTCCCTGGTGGCCGAATTCATTGACCTTCCCGGAACCTATAGTCTTTACCCGAAATCACTCGATGAGAAAGTCGCTTTCGAGGTGCTTTGTAATGCTAAAAATCCGGACCACCCCGATGTAACGATCATTGTAGCGGATGCCAGCAACCTGAAAAGAAGTCTTTTCCTTGTTTCCCAGATCATCGACCTTAAAATTCCTGTGATCCTTGCACTCAACATGATGGACATGGTAGAAAAGGAAGGCTCCGTGATCGATACGGTGCGCTTGTCGGAACGGCTCGGGGTAAAGGTGATCGGACTGAGCGCCCGTAACCGGGAAGGTGTTGACAAGCTGAAAGAAGCTTTGTTACAACCGCTTCCGGTTCCCCACTATGATTTTATCGATATCAAAAAGATCGCGCCCGATGCCATTGAAAAAGTGAAATCGGTGATGAAGGTGAACAGCGACTTTCATGCCTTCCAGGTGATCAATAATCTTTCCGGCAGTGAACTGATAGGGGATAAGGAGGTTCGGAATAAAGTGATCGATGCGCTCAACACGCTGGTCATCGATGAAAATAAATTGCAGTCGCTGGAAAGCGTAGAGCGTTATAAAGTCATTAACCGGATCGTGGAAGAGTGTATCACGAGGAGATCTGCGATCAAAACAAAATCCTTCACGGAGAAGCTCGATGGGATACTGACACACCGCATCTGGGGATATGTGATCTTCCTGGTGGTATTGTTTTTTATTTTTCAGACGATCTTTTTCCTTGCTGCTTACCCGATGGATTGGATCGAAAGCATGTTTGTGGGGATCTCGGAATTTGCATCTGCGCATCTTCCTCCGGGCGAGCTGAGCAATTTACTAGTGAATGGGATCATTGCCGGACTGAGCGGTGTAGTTGTTTTCGTTCCGCAGATCGCTCTCCTGTTTACATTCATCGCGATCCTGGAAGATACGGGCTATATGGCGCGGGTAAGCTTCATCATGGATAAGCTGATGCGCCGTTTCGGGCTCAACGGAAGATCGGTAATTCCCCTGATCAGCGGCGTCGCATGTGCTGTGCCGGCGATCATGAGCACACGCACGATCAGCTCCAGGAAGGAAAGGATCATCACGATCATCGTCACGCCCCTGATGAGCTGCTCTGCACGTTTACCGGTTTATACATTGCTGATCTCGCTTGTGGTCCCTGAAAATAAGGCACCCGGCTTTTTCAACTACCAGGGCTTGCTCCTGATGGCGCTTTATCTTATCGGGTTTATCGCGGCAATGGCTTCTGCTATGGTTTTCAAATGGATCCTGAAAGCGAAGGAGAAGAGTTATTTTATTATGGAGCTGCCGGTCTATCGTACGCCTCAGTGGAGGACGGTGGGGCTGACCATTTTTGATAAAGTAAAAATGTTCCTGTTCGATGCAGGGAAGATCATCGTTGCGATCTCGATCATATTGTGGTTTCTCACATCCCACGCACCGGGAAACCGGTTTGCCGAGATCGAGAAAAAATATGATGTTCCGGCTCTGAAAAAAGAGCTCGCTGAAAATGAGGTTAAAGCAAAGATCGCTTCGGAGAAATTGGAAGCCTCTTATGCCGGCATTCTGGGAAAAACGATCGAGCCGGTGATCAGGCCTTTGGGTTTCGACTGGAAGATCGGGATCTCGCTTGTAACTTCTTTTGCTGCAAGGGAAGTATTCGTGGGAACCATGGCAACGATCTACAGCGCAGGTGATACCGACAACGGACACACGATCCGCGAAAAAATGAAAGCGGAAAAAGATCCTGTCACCGGAAGATCCAAGTTCACAGTTGCAGTCGGCGCTTCATTGATGATCTTTTACGCATTTGCGATGCAGTGTATGAGTACACTCGCCGTTGTATATCGTGAAACCAAAAAATGGCGGTGGCCGGCGATCCAATTCCTGTTCATGGGAGTGTTGGCCTATATTTCAAGCTTTATTGTTTATCAATTGTTGAAATAAATCGTTTACTAGTTCATTCGTTCACTCGTATTTTTGTGTCGTTATTATCAATCCGTTAGTGAGCCCGTGACGCATGACCCAACTCGAACGAAATCAAAATATCCTCACCAAGTACATCCCTGAAAAGGCCGTTCCGATCATTTCAGAATGGGTGTACAAATTTGACTTTAAGCTTAAGATCAAAAAAAGCCGCAGCTCTAAGTACGGCGATTACCGCCCTCCTCTGAAGGGAGAGAATCACCTGATCACGATCAATTACGACATGAACAAGTATGCCTTCCTCATTACGCTCGTTCATGAGGTCGCGCATTTGTCGACCTATAATAAGCACAAGCATTTTGTAAAGCCTCACGGAGAAGAATGGAAGCTTCACTACAAAATGCTGATGCAGCAGTTTCTTAGTCCGGATTATTTTCCCGAGGATATTATTCTTGCTTTGAGAAAGCACATGAGTGATCCTTCGGCCTCCAGCTGTACGGATGACCGGCTCATGCGGACGTTAAAAAAATACGACAAGCCAAAGGGTACTGTTTGGCTCGAAGACATTCCAACCGGCGCTACCTTTTCCTATAACGATGAGCGTCGTTTTATAAAGGGTCCGCAAGCCCGTAAGCGGATCAAATGCAAAGAGCTGCGAAGCAATGAAATTTACCTGTTCAGCCCCCTTACGGAAGTACTTGTGATCCAGGCTCCGGCTTTTGCCGAAAGCAAGCCGGACAACGGCAATAAATAATCAAGAAAAAGCCTTTGAGTATTGGGTTTTTGTTAAATTTGCTGTTAACAAGGCATATGGCTAATAACGTGTAAATTTCATTTAAAATGAGTGCAAATACAATGGAGAAGAATGTTGATCTGAAAGTATCAAAGCTTGCGCAGAATATTATCGGCTCGGAGATCATTAAACTTGCTGCGGAGGTGAATGAGAAGATCAGGCAGGGAGAGAAGATCTATAATTTTACGATCGGGGATTTTAATTCAAAGATATTTCCGATCCCGGCTGAATTGAAGTCGGCGATCGTTAAAGCTTATGAAGATGATCAGACCAATTACCCGGCTGCTGACGGTATGCTCGAGCTTCGCCAGGCGGTGTCCGGATTGCTGAAAGCGCGTGGGGAGCTGGACTATAAAACAGATGAGATTGTAATTGCAGGCGGTGCACGTCCGGTGATCTATTCGATCTTCCGTGCACTTGTGGATGAAGGTGATACGGTTGTGTTCCCGGTACCTTCCTGGAACAACAATCACTATACATATCTGAATAATGCGAAACCGGTGATCATCGAGACAATGCCGGAGAATAAGTTCATGCCGACAGCAGCTGACCTGCAGCCGCACATCGCAACGGCAAGCCTGATCGCATTGTGTTCCCCGCTGAATCCAACAGGAACAACCTTCAGGAAGAAGGATCTGGAGGAGATCTGCGATATGATCCTGGAAGAAAATGCAAAGCGTGAAGCTGCCGGAAAAAAATCACTGTACCTTATGTATGATCAGATCTATTGGGCGCTGACATATGGTGAAACAAAACATTACAACCCCGTAACACTTCGTCCCGAAATGAAGAATTATACGGTGTTTGTGGATGGGATCTCAAAGTCACTTGCTGCGACCGGTGTTCGGGTTGGCTGGAGCATGGGCCCGAAAAAGATCATCGACAAGATGAAATCGATCCTTACGCATGTTGGCGCCTGGGCACCCAAAGCAGAGCAAATGGCGACGGCTGCATACCTGGGTGATCTGAACGCATACGATAGCTTCCTCGCGAATATTAAAAAAGAGATCAGTGACCGCCTCGATGGCTTTCATAAAACATTCCAAACGCTGAAAGCAGAAGGATTCAAAGTGGATTCAATTGCGCCAGAAGCTGCGATCTACCTGACGGTCCAGTTTTCGCTTCACGGTAAAAAAACGGCAGAGGGAAAAGTGCTTGCCACAACGCAGGATGTGACAAAATATATTTTGGATGAGGCAAAAGTAGCATTGGTTCCGTTTTACGCATTCGGTGCCTCAACAGATTCCAGCTGGTACCGCTTATCGGTAGGAACCTGTAAAATCGAGGACATCGCGATCGTTACCGAAAACCTGAGAAACGCGCTTAAGAAATTATCATAATGCAAAGCCGCCGTGGCAGGCGGATCTTTAAAGATTCGATATTCGTACTATTGTGAAGAATAACTATTGTGTGATAATGGCAGGCGGCGTTGGAAGCCGTTTCTGGCCGATGAGCAGAACCGCCCATCCGAAGCAGTTCATGGATATCCTGGGAACGGGAAGAACATTGCTTCAGCAAACGTATGATCGTTTTCTTCGTCTTTGTCCGAAAGAGAATATCTATATTGTTACCAATGACTCTTACGTGAATCTTGTAAAAGATCAGATCAGGGGAATTGCAGACAACAACATCCTCAGTGAACCCGTACGTAAAAACACCGCACCTTGTGTGGCGTATGCATGTTACAAGATCTCAAGGCTCAACCCGGATGCGGTTACCGTTATTGCACCGTCCGACCACCTGATCCTGAAAGAAGATACATTCGTAAAAGCGATCAAAGCCTGTTACAGCAAAGCTGCTTCAGAAGATTGCCTGGTTACGCTCGGAATCCGCCCGAGCCGGCCAGACACCGGTTACGGCTACATCCAGTTTGTTGAGTCAGAAGCAAAAGAAAAAGACAAACGCATCAAGAGGGTAAAAACGTTTACCGAAAAGCCGGACCTGGAAATGGCGAAGTTCTTTCTTCAGAGCGGAGATTTTCTCTGGAACTCAGGGATCTTTATCTGGAGTGTGAAGAGCGTGATGAATGCGTTTGAAAAATATTGTCCCGATATCGATGCGATCTTTCGTGAAGGCTTCGACTCATATAATACACCGAAAGAATCGGAGTTCATTGCAAAAGCGTATACCAGCTGCAAGAACATTTCCATCGATTATGCCATTATGGAAAAGGCTGAAAATGTTTATGTGCGGTCTTCTATTATCGGCTGGAGCGATCTCGGAACATGGGGCTCGCTGTATGATCACATCAGGCAGGACGATAACAATAATGCGATCGTAGGAAAAAATGTAATGGCTTATGATTCCCGGAACTGCATCGTCAACGTTCCCAAGGATAAGCTGGTGGTGATGCAGGGCCTGGAAGATTATATCGTGGTGGAGTCAGATGGGATCCTGCTGATCTGTAAGAAGGAAGATGAGCAGCACATCCGCACGTTCGTAAAGGATGTCGAGATCAAAAAAGGAGATAAGTTCGTATAGTCAATGTGATAATTGAGCAATGTGCTAATTAGCTAATATGCCAATTTCATTTTTTAAAATTATCAAATTAACTAATTACCACGTTATTTATTCCGGAGTCTTCCCGTCGTAAAAACGCTTTCCCTGATAAGCTCCTGAAAAATAAAGGATGATCTTCGCTCCGAGGATCCCCTGTTCCTGGTTATAATCTGCGAAGAGCGAACCTCCGATCCCAACATCGTATGCGATCTTCTTTACGCCTTCGACCTCGGCATAGATCCCCGGTTGTGCAAAGGGACGCGTGTATACAGTATCTCCCACCTTTCCGTATCCTGTGGAATAGGAGATGCCTACAAAGCCTGCAAAATGAACATCTTTATCTTCGTATCGTTTCCCATAGCCTAAATGGAACTCATAGTTATCATAGAAGCCGAATTTCTCTCCGGAAATAAAAGTTCCTAATTGAAAATAATGCTGCTTGATGTGGAAGTTATAATCCAATCCTCCGCTGAATCCAAATTTTCGGTGGTAGGTGAGATTCTGATTGATCCCGCCGCCCAGGGTAAGCCAATTGTTGTAATACGATAATTTTTTATTGTTGATCACAAAGGTGCTATCCATCGGCGGAACGTGTTTCACCTTTTTGGGTTCTTTTGCTTTTACAGGCTGGGTGATGACCGGAGCTTTCACAACCGTATCGGTTTTTTCCTCAACAATTTTATAATGATGGCCATTGATAACGGTATCCGTTTGCGCAAAAGCGTTTCCTGCAATGAAGCACACTGCCGACAAAAGAATTATAGAAATTATCTTCTTCAAATCAAATCAATAAAATTGCGGGGATGTTTTGGAATGCAAAAAATCAACGAATAAAATGAATGCATATTGTGATGCCCCTGAAAGATCCCGCTTGTAACTCTCTTTATTATTTCATCACTTCATCTCTTCATCACTTATGTGCCAGATCAGGAGATTGCTTCGGTCGTGAAAAGCCCCCTGCGCTACCGCTATAGCTTTTGCGCACGCGGTCGCAATGACGCTCCGGAAAGTTCCCCGGTTACCCAATTACCCAGTTACCTAGTCACTACTTAAGAGATCCGCACATATCTTCCGGTTTCACCCACTGGTCAAACTGCTCGTTGGTAACGTATCCGAGTTCGATCGCAGCTTCACGAAGTGTTTTGTTTCCTTTATGTGCTGTTTTTGCAATCTTAGCGGCTTTTTCGTAACCAATATGAGTGTTCAGCGCGGTCACCAGCATCAGCGAATTTTCAAGATGCTGTTTCAATACCGGCAGGTTAGGCTCGATCCCGACTGCGCAGTTATCGTTGAAAGATACACAGGCATCACCGATCAGGCGCGCTGACTGCAATACATTGGCGGCGATCACCGGCTTGAACACGTTCAGTTCAAAATGACCCATTGATCCTCCGATAGAAACAGCTACATCGTTACCCATTACCTGTGCGCAAACCATTGTGAGCGCTTCCGGCTGAGTAGGATTCACTTTTCCCGGCATGATCGAAGAACCGGGTTCATTATCAGGAATGATGATCTCACCGATTCCGCAACGCGGTCCGGAAGAAAGCATCCGGACATCATTGGCAACTTTCATCAATGCTACAGCTGCGCGCTTCAGTGCTCCCGAAAGCTCAACCATTGCATCATGTGCAGCGAGCGCTTCAAATTTATTAGGTGCAGTTACAAAGGGAAGATTTGTAAGTTCTGCGATCTTTTTTGCAACCAGCACATCGTATCCTTTTGGGGTGTTCAGGCCGGTTCCAACGGCAGTTCCGCCAAGCGCCAGCTCACGGACCATTTCCAGCGCATTCCTGATAGCGCGGATGCTATTGGTGACCTGTTGTGCGTATCCGCTGAATTCTTGTCCGAGTGTAAGCGGTGTAGCATCCATAAAATGCGTCCGCCCGGTCTTAACGATATTTCTGAAATCATCGGATTTTTTCTGAAGCGTATCCCGCAGCTTCTCCATTCCCGGAATTGTGATCTCAGCAACCTGTTTATATGCAGCGATGTGCATCGCTGTCGGATACGTGTCGTTTGATGACTGCGACTTATTTACGTCATCATTCGGATGCAGTGCTTTTTTCTCATCGCTGAGCTTGCCGCCATTCAGAACATGGGCACGATACGCGATCACTTCATTGGCATTCATGTTCGACTGCGTACCGGATCCGGTCTGCCAGATCACCAGGGGAAATTGATCATCCAGTTTTCCCGCAATGATCTCATCGCATGCTTTAGCAATAAGGTCTTTTTTATCGGCAGAAAGTACGCCCAATTCATGATTGGTCATCGCGGCCGCTTTTTTAAGATATCCGAACGCATAAATGATCTCCTTCGGCATGCTGCCTTCCGGTCCGATCTTAAAGTTATTGCGGGAACGCTCTGTTTGTGCTCCCCAGTATTTGTCGGCAGGTACTTTTACCTCGCCCATTGTGTCGGTTTCAATGCGATAATCCATAGTCATTAGTTTAGTCGGTAGTACTTGATTTTTGATGCTCAAATTTAGCGATTTTTTGACTAGGAATATCCGGAATCTTGACCTTTGAAATGACTGTTTACCAGCGTGTTATGGTCTGAATTAAACCTTTCGTTTGTTTTTCGGTCAAAAGCCCGATCTTAGCACTGTTACAAGTCACCACGTATGTTATCGAACCAGAATATAATTTCTAAAAAAGGAAGGTCGTCCACCGGCTCTTCCAATTGTGTCCGTAACACTATTTTCTCGATTACTGCTTACCCTGTTTTTACTGCATAAGATAAGCTGGTTCTCAGCTTGATCATTTTTTCCGTCCGTCCGGAATGTTTTCGCGCATTCAATTGTGTCGAAGCGACCATTTTCATAGTCATTTAGCCACTTAATAACTTTCAAATATGGAAACGTATGCTATTTCTCTTTTTATCATTCTGCTGGTCCTCGAGATCATCATCTCTGTTCTTTTTCAAAAAGAAAATTATTCGTTCAAAGAAACCATCGAAAATATGGGAACCGGAATAATTTCCCTGGTATTTGATTACGGATTCTCGTTCATGAGCATGCCGCTCTTACTTTTGATCTTCAGGCATTCTGAACTCTTTCACTGGGAAAAAGATCTGCTGTATTATTGCGCAGCATTTGTCGCGCTTGATTTCATCGAATATTGGTTCCATCGGCTCAGTCATGTAGTTCCCCTGATGTGGACCGCACACAAAGTACATCACCAAAGCAGGTATTTTAATTTGAGTGCAGGACTGCGCACTTCGGTTCTCATTCCTTTTTTCAACATCGGCTTTTACTGTATTTTGCCGATGCTCGGCTTTGATCCTGAAGATATCATCACATTTATTTTTATCCAGGGCGTGTATCAGCTCTTCATTCATACGGAAGCAATTCCCAGGCTTGGATTCTTAGACAAGATCCTGGTGACACCATCCGTGCATCGTGTGCATCACGGAAAAAATAAATGTTACCTGGATAAAAATTTCGGAAAGATCTTTGTGATCTGGGACATCCTTTTTAAAAGTTATGCAGCGGAAGAAGAATCGGTGATTTATGGAGCTACAGACGATGAAGGTGAAGAGGGAATATTAAAATGCCAGGTAGTCCCGGTGAAGAAGTGGATGAGAAAGAGGTTCAGGAATTAACTTTAAGCGCATGTAATTTCGTTGGCTGCAAACTTAAACGTTTATTATAAGAATGGAACAGGCATTTTAAATGATATTTGTCAAAACCCAAAATTAATATGACAAAAAAATCAAAGATGATCGCGATTCCTGATGAGGCGGTTATGAATAAAATTCTTGTTATCCGTGGACAGAAGGTCATGATTGACCGCGACATGGCAGAGCTATACGGAACAACTACCGTTCGTCTGAACGAACAGGTGAGAAGGAATGCTAGTCGTTTCCCCGGAGATTTTATGTTTCGGATTACCGAAAAGGAAAAGAAAGAGGTTATCGCAATTTGCGATAACCTCCAGAGCCTCCGGTTTTCGGCGCATTTGCCCTTTGTATTCACTGAACATGGAGCGGTAATGCTTGCCAGTGTGTTGAATAGTGAGAAAGCTGTCAGGATGAATATTCAGATCGTTCGGGTGTTCATCAAGATGCGCGAGATGATGACAACGCACAAAAATATTCTTAAAAAGGTTGATAATATTGAGCGAAAACAAAAGAAACAGGATGCAGAGGTAAAAGCGCTCTTTGAATATATAAGGCAATTTGTATCCGGAGAAAATAACCGAAAAGTTGTGGGATATAAATTTCCGACAAAAAATAAATGAATGACACAAATGCTGTATTCCTTTAAGAGGTTATCGCATTTTGCGATAACCTCTTATCCGGTACATTCTTAACAATACAATGCGAATCTGGAATAAATAAAACGGAAAAGACGCAGTGTGAGATCAGAATAAGACCTTGTAACTCAGCACCGGAATGATCCCAAGCTGATAACGCGTCTCGATGTGTCCGGTTACTTCGTCATAGTAGTGATACGATACATTTTTCCTGTTTGTCAGGTTCTGGATATCGATTGCCCAGATAGCCGTTCGTTTGCTTCGCTCTTTGGTGTAGCTGAGGCGAAGATCGATCCTATAGTATACCGGAAGCTGCACTGCATAGGTCATATCTTCCGAAGAGTTCAGGAACATGAGTTCCTTGAAACCGTTTCGCACGGTTCCATGCAGGTCGATGCCCATTCGTCCTTTTTTAACATGGAATTCTTTCCCGGTAGTAAGGGAGGCATTATATCCGGAGTTGAACCTGCTTTCTCTTTCCTTGCCGTTAATTTCATAGATGCTTTTGAAAATTCCGGCTGAAATGATCGAATAGAAAGAAGATTTTTTTAAATGAATGCTTTCATCGGCACCGTAAACACTTGCTCTTCCATCTTGTGTTAATTTATACGGAACAAATTCATTCAGATAGTTGTACGCAGAAAATCCCGTGTATTGATCAACGGGAATATTACTGAATTGGTTGTAATACAATTCTGTCAGCACTTCCAGGTGCTCTTTACTGAACCGGTGGCTCAGGCCATAGGAATCCGAATGAGTAGGCTGGAGGTAACGGTTTTGTGACGAGATGTATAGCGGCGCTGCTTGTAGTTGTTCTCCGCGTGCATAGCGCAATGAAAACGAATTGTTGTTTCCTGCTATGTATTTCAGCTCAGCCGAAGGTTGAAGCCCGAAGTAACTGATCCGCGTTTGCAGAAACCCATTTATTCCGATGTTCAACGAAATGGCCCGGCTGAAGGTAATGTCGGCAGAAACAAACGGAAGAACTAAAAGCTCTTGCAGCGATGAATGAACGGTGCTGTCGTTCAAGCCGACACTGATATCATTATCAAAAAGATTCACATAGCTGCCGAACTTTAAAAATACACGGCTGCCGATCATTGTGGAAAGATAATGGACCGAACTTAGCTTTTGCTGTTTTCGCCCGTCCGTCTCGGTCTTCAATCCGGAGGGCATTACACTCAGGGGGTCGGCGGTACGCGAGACATCCTTAGAGGAATAAACCACCACATTCTTTAGCGATAAATTCTCCCGCAGACGAAGCAATGAGCTGATGCCGCCGGCAAAGGTGAATGAAGTATAATCGATGTTGAACAGATCTTTCTCCGTCTTGATATCATCGATCTTCTCCTTTCCTGAAAAATCGGTTGTGCTTTGCCCGGCAAATCCGAAGGTAGAGATCGCCCCGCGTTTATACGGAAAATTCATTTTCCAGGAAACATCACCATATGTGATGCGCTCATCACCAAAATCAATTCCCATTTTGCTGAGTAGCCCGACAGTAGAATACCGCGCGTTTACGAGATAGGACGCCCGTTTATTTCTGCTGAAAGGTCCTTCCGTTGCAAGATCGATTCCCAGGAGGCTCGCCTGTATGGTATGTTCGTTCTTTGATTCATTTCCGTTTCTCAGATCCATGTTGAAGGTGCCGGCAACTGCATTTACATCGGAAGCTTCTGTCGGCGATAACTTGAACGAAGAATTCTTCAAAAGCTGGGCGCTGAGGATGCAAACTCCGCCGCCATTCATAGAAGGACGGTCATTCACCGTTCCGGCATTTTCAAGGTGGTTGGGATTAACGATCTCAACTCCTTCAAGCGTCCACTGATTGTAGGAAGGGGATGCGCCGTGCACGGAAATATTATTAGCCTGGTCGTCGGTATTTATTGCGCCGGCATGCGCGGTGATAACTCTTGCAGGATCATAGAACACAGCGGCAAAACGCTGCATTTGTTCCATGTCGATGTTTACCGTTCCGGATTTCTTATCTGCGCCGACGATCACCGTTTGCAATTCGATGTTCGACGGGCTGATCCCGATGTCCTGGACCTGCTGCTTTCCCGCCAGCACAGTTACGGAGGAGGTCTGCAAAGGCCGGAATCCGGGAGCGGTGACGGTTATTGTATAGGTTCCCGGCTTTACAACAGTTTCATAGTTCCCGGATGTATCGGTAGTGGTACTGTAGTTGTTTTCACCTGAGATTGAAACGGAAGCATTTTTCACCGGTCCGCCGCCTGTGCTGTTGCTGATCTTGCCGCGAATCACCTGTCCGAGATCCTGTGCGCTTCCTGAGATCAGAGCGAATGAAAAAATAATACAGAATAATATCCTCATGAACTTTTTGGGAAATTATGCGGTGCGTTTGCTGATAAATTTCCCCGTGAACCAGAACAGGGCCGCTACACCGATAACAATTAAAAAACTGTATGCGGCATTATCTTCGCTGATCGCTGAAGCACCCGCGAGCGCATAAATATATGCTCCCGGAAGGTATCCGAGAAGAGATGCAAGCATTACTTTCCTGAATTTCAATCCCGTTGAACCTGCAATAATAATAACCGTTTCAGAAAGCAGGGGCACAGGCCGGGTAACAAGTATTGCGAGGTATCCCCATTGCTCCATCAGCTTTTTTCCCGTTTCCTGTTCTTTGTCGGAAATAAAACGATTGATGAAGCGTACTCCTTTTTTTCCGATCAGAAATCCGACTGCCGACATTGCCATACCGCCTGCAACTGAAAACAATGTGCCGAGGTAAACTCCGAACAGAGCTCCGTTGCCAATCATGATCAGGCTTCCGGGTACCGGAAGTACAATGTCGGAAACGAGCAGGAGGAAGCCGCCGATTGCTGCGATCAGTCCTCCTTTTTGCCCGAGATAGGAAGGGTCCTTCAGTAATGGAACGTTAAAATATTCGACCGCTGAGAATGTGATCAGGAAAAAAGTGATCAATACAAGCGAAATATAAATATAACGCTTCATCTACTTCACATTTTGCATTGACGGAGCCGGCCCGATTGAAACGGAATATAATACTGGATTCGGATAGGTATTGACATGCCCGTGCGGTGTTGTCCCCGAAGTTGGTCCGTCAGAGCGAATTCCGCCGAACATATATCCCACAACAACCGGCTGTGTCGGTGCAGTCGGAAACACTTTTATCAGATTGATCATATTTGTGTAAGTGTTGTCAAGATATTGAGAAAGCGGGAAGAATTGGGCGTTGCTTCCAAGATATCCCGGCATCAGGGGCTGCTGCGGAGGAATCTGGACACCTTCCTGGGAATACGACAGGCCGTCGGTGGTAACGACCGAGATCACATTCGAAAAAGGCATCGGCATTCCGTGGTCCCCGGTAACAATTGTTTTTGAGGCCGGATCATATATCTGGTAAGAAATTCCCCCGAGGAATGCAAGATAAGTTGGATTTCCCGAATTGACCCACATTGGCAGAACCGCGCAGGCATATTGGTTAAAATTTAATTGTGCAGCATCCGGTCTGATGGAAACAGCTCCCGTTTCCCAACCGCTGATATACACCGGGTTCCTGTATGCCATGTCGTTTTTCGTAAATACACCTCCGTATAAAACTGCGCTGGCCTTTCCATCTGTTGTAACTACAGGCGCAAGGGTAAAATCGCGGCGATGTAAGTTCACCGGATCCATATAGGAAGCAGTGTCAACAACTTTGAAGTTCACACCTCCCATTGACTGCAATGTGAATCTGCGGATCGCATTTGTATATAAGCCGGTCACGCCTGTTGAATAAGTGGTATTATAGTTCTGGCCGCCTACTATATAAATCCATCGGTTAGTGGCAAACATTTCTCCGCCGGTGACCTGTACATAAGGGCTTTGCGCAACAACCGGGATCACCTGGTCGAGTGAAGGAGATGCGCCTCCGCTTTGCACATAGGTAATAAGGTTTGCCAGGTTGATCTGGAAAAAACGGTCGGATGTGCAGTCGAAATTTTTGGAGGCGCCGCTCTGACGGGTATAACCACCGCAAAAGTTCAGAAATTGCTGGTTCTGAAATGCAGCTGGATTTGTAACCGAAAGATAATTTGCATATACGGCCGGAACAGGCACACCCCAAGTTCTTCCATCCGCCACACTTATCACCCAAATGGAATCGTTAGCCACCGATGAAGGAAATGGCGGAGGCAGATTTGAGGTGCCATGAAATCCGGTTTTCATCCCTCCGATCAATATCCAGTAACCATTGTAAACAGCAGACGCAAAAGAATGTATTGCCGGTAACTTGAAAGCCGGTGCCGGCTGAAGGCTGATGGTAAGGAATTGTCCCGGTGCTTTCAACGAATCGAAGTAAGCCGGAAGTACTGTTTTTGTACTGTCGGTTTTTGCTGTTTCGGTTTTATTTTCCGGTTCAGAAGAGCAGCCGGTGAACAGCATTGTACTCATCGCAATTGCTACCGGCAGAAATATGATTTTTTTCATAAGAATAGTTTAGGCATTATTTTTAGTTTGTTGTGATTGAGCAACCCACATCTGCAGGAGCTTTCGCTGTGTTGCGGTGAGATCACGTGTTACCGGCATATACAGCGGCTGATTCCAGTTGGAGAGATCGATGAGCTGCAGCATTTTTTGCTGCATGAATGGTTCTGACCAATTTGCTTCGGTAATCGGAACAATAACGTCCATGATCGGGAGCAGCGTTTTGTATTCTACGAGCACCTGCCAGTATACAACATCCCAGGTAATCGGGAGACTTCCATTCAGGTAAGGAGCGAGCTGTGCTTCTGCCGACAGAACCCTGAGTGCGTTCATGGAGGCCTTCATAAAATAGGAAAAGGGAGGACCCTGGCCGGTGAGCGTATCGATCTGGTCACACACGTAACCAAATGTATAACAGCCCGCGGCTGAAACACCATAGTCAGAATAGTAGTTAATTGTTTTACCATCCCAGATATTTTCCTGTGTGATCGGTGGAGCCCCGGCTCCTGCATAGTTCGGGTCCTGGCGGTAGAACGTTACGGGATTGTTTTGAGGAATAGGCTGTCCTCTTCTGAAAGCACGCATCACAAATTGTGTTGTCGGAAGCCCCGAGCTCAGATATAAACCACTGGTATCACCTTCTTCGCAATAGGAACCTTGCTGTTCAGAGCACACCCAGGATTCCATTTCCTGCATCAGATCTCCGGTGTTAACAGTATAACCGTCGAGGGTGAGGAGAAAGAAGCCCTGGGAATAA
Organism: Bacteroidia bacterium; assembly: GCA_045805205.1. Taxonomy (GTDB): domain Bacteria; phylum Bacteroidota; class Bacteroidia; order 2-12-FULL-35-15; family 2-12-FULL-35-15; genus 2-12-FULL-35-15. The sequence goes on from JBJMLR010000011.1 coordinate 746,281, forward strand.
TCGGCTCCTGAAGGAACCGGAATATCGATCATGCCGCCATTTGCGAGGAATGTTGCCATCTGGTAATTGCTGGCCCAGTTGAACTGTCCGACGGGCCATGTAGCTCCTCCGTCGGTAATAAATACAAGTGTGAAATTGCCGTAATTGCAGGTTTCAAATCCGGAGAACGGTTGAAGGTCTCCTCCTGCCGAATTCGGAGGGTAAGGAGTCTGTGGATTTAAGAGACCGTACTGGTGGATCGTATTTGAGAAGTCGAGTGAAATAATATTGAAGCCCGGCTGATGACGGAACGGAACATTTGCCATGTCAACCGTTGTTACGACTCCGATACCTGTTCCTGATCCTTGCGGAACCGGATTCGCAATTGCCGGACCGTATGAATTCCAGGTAGGAAGCGCGGTAAGATCCAATACAGGAAATGGTGCAAGGTTTGTCATCTTCAGCATTCTGCTTTGCGCAACGTTTTTCAGATCGTTGTTCATAAACGGAGAAATCGTTCCGGTGATGGATGCGGTTGCCGGGTTGGTCGGGATCTGAACGGTTTGCCCTGTTCTTGTCCGCACTGTTTTTTTAGGTGTTGTATCGTAATCGGGGTTCCGTATCTCATACACTTCATGCACATTTATTTTCATGAAGACGGCATTGATCAGCTGGCCGGTGATCTCCTGGAATTTTTTCGCGACGGGTTGTGCCAGGGTGGTTCCTTCTGCATCAGCGCCGAGATAGATCATCGAATAAAAGTTCGCTGACCCTCCGGTAGGAATGACTTTCGCAGTATTGATAACACGATTGATATTCATCCAATGTGCAGAAGCTTTGACCGGATTTCCCGCGAGCAACGGATTTCCGGTGTTGTCATATAAACCCGTTGTTCCGAAAAACATTTGCGTCATTAGCTGCCCGACCGAGTCAAGATCGCACATCGTCGCAGTTGTCTGAAACGTTGCGGTCAGGAACGGAACAAGTTCTGGTGGACAACCGCCCGGATTTGAAGGAGTATAGGTTACAATATTTCCATTGCCGTCAGGTACGGTAACTCCGGTTACTGCGACGTTGGTCATCTTCATGGTCAGATCTCCCCAATAGTCCCAATATCCGGGGCGTATCCCCGCTAATGGACCATTGCCGTTATCTTGCTGTACGGCCTGATAAAATGGGAGGTAGCTGGCGTCAGCGGGATAGCTTCCCAAAGGAGTTGTGGCCCACGCCTGGTAATTTGTGTCGTTGATCGGGTCGATCTTAATATAGGGTCCGCGGCTATCGTTAAAGATCTGCAGTCCGTATTTGACGGCCGCTTGTTGTGCCTGCGGGGTGTCAAGATAAACTCTCGGAGGCAAAAATGCTTCGGATCCTGCCTGGTCAAATAATGCGAGCGGGCTCGTGTAGCCGTTGTTCGCCGTGGGTACATCAAGCATCACGGTTCCGTGAAAATTAATGCGGGGAAAATCAAATTGACTCATAGGTTTTTGTTAGGTGTTTAGGTGTTAGTGTGTTAAGGTGTTAAGGTGTTAAGGTGTTAGAGTGTTAAAGTGTTAAGGTGTTAGAGTGTTAAAGTGTTTGGCAGCTTGCTGTGGCTTCGCCACTTTGGTATTCGGCTCATATCCTGATGCCGGCAAGTGTTACGTCATCTACCTGTTCGAGATCGCCACGCCATTCGTGAAAGATTCTTACAAGCTCCTCGTGCTGTGCCGGCATGCTCTTACCGGCGATACTGACGAGAAGTTCTTTCAGACGCTTGTAGCTGAATTTTTTTCCTTTCGGTCCGCCGAACTGATCTGCATAACCGTCGGTGATCGCATAGATAATATCACCTTTTTGAAGCGGGATCGAGTGCTGGCTGAAGCTGGCCGAGGTCTCCACGATGTTCACGCCTACCGGCTGCTTGTCGGCAGGATAAACGATCAGCTCACCGTTCCGGACCACCCACAGCGGGTTGTTTGCTGCTGCATAGGTTAACATATTATTTTTCCTGTCGAAGCGGAAAAGGATCATGTCCATTCCGTCCTTGTTCTCCCCAACTGCACCGGTTTGCTTCAGCGCCATAATGATCTTGACACGGAGCATATCCAACACATCGGCGGGTTCGTCCATGCCCTTCTCAATAATTACTTCGTTGATGAGCGAAACGGCAAGCATGCTCATAAATCCGCCGGGAACTCCATGGCCGGTACAATCTGCGATCGCATAGAAAACATAGCCGCCACGCTCGATGGTCCAGTAAAAGTCTCCGCTCACAATATCTTTTGGCTCGTACATGATGAAGGACTCAGGAAAATAAGCGTGCAGCTCTTGCTTCTCAGGGAGAATGGCTTCCTGGATGCGTTTGGCATAGCGGATACTTTCCACCATTCCGCGGTTTTTTTGCTCGATGATCTTTTTTTGGAAATTTATCTCATTCGTACGCTCTTCAACTTTTTGTTCCAGCTCCCGGTTTACTTTCGTTTGCAATTGCTCGTTCTCTTCCAGGTGACGGATAATATCGGCCTGCTTTTCTTCATTTTCCCGCTTCAGTATATTGATGCGGTTCGCAAGAGCGAAGGAGAAAAGAACAGCTTCGATCGACGATCCCAATTGCATACTGAATTCCGTGAACATGTTCAAAGGGAACACACCTATTTCCTTCAATAACAGGATCGCTACGCCGGCAATAAAAGCGGAATATGCAGAAAGGAAATAACCGGACGAAGGATATTTCCTGATATAGCTTCGGATCGCAGCGATCAGTACTACTGCAAGTGTTAACAAGCCGATCAGCGAAGAAATATTGTAAGCAAGAAACACCGCGCCCATGAACCCGGGGACCAGGAGGAGAACCAGTATGATGATGATCGCGCTGTAGATTTTATTCAGGACCGGAAAATTTTGCTTTACATTGAGAAAGCTCCGAGTAAATGAAAGAATGAAGTAGCCGAAAATAGTTGACAGGAGCAGGTCGATCTGACCGTAATATTTGTAGTAAGAAGTGTCAGAAAAATACTCGACCGAGTAGCCGAAATTATGCGGGACCGCGAGGAAGAGGATGGCCATGAGCCCCAGGTAATAGAGGTAGTTCTTTTCTTTTGTAGAAATGTACACAAAGAAATTATACAGGAACATTACGAGGAAGATCCCTGCAAAGAAGCTGAGAAGGTTTTGTTTGCTTCGCTCGGTGCGGATAAAGTACTTTTCCTGGATCATTTTTACCGAGAGATCCGCCGGCTGATAAATATAGTCTTCCCCGGTTGTAAGATGTACATATGCCGTATAGGCTTGTCCGGGTTTTAAATGAACATGGATCAGATTACGGTTTGCAAACGGATAATCGCGTTCACGGATGGGCACATAGGCGCCGGTCTTTTTGCGGCTGATAATTTCCGTGGTATCGGTGAGATAAACATCGACGTAGGTCCATTTGTCAAAGTCCATCAGCCAGTCGGTCGGCTCATCTGCTTTGCTGACAAAATCCATTTTTACCCAATAGTTGAATACAGAAGGATCAAAAGCGGATTTTGCATTTTCCTGGACGCTGAATTTTTCCGAGCTGGCAACCTGGTCAAATGTGAGGGAAGCAGTATCTTTAAGGTAGAGAATGTTCCATATTACCTTTTCGGGCGGCTGTTGGGAAAGCTCAACCGTCTGCTGAGCGTCAGCAGAAAGCACTGCCGTGAAGCAGCACAAAAGGAGGAGTTTGCGCAACATAGGAGTGTTTTTTGTTTCGCAACTAAGATAGCAAAATGCCGTTCAGTTCCAACAAGAGGAAAAAGGACCCTCATTGTCCGGGGGGCGGAACGTGTGCAATGTTAGTTTTGTTTTCCGGGAGTGGATAACAAAACAAATGTAATGGATTATTGCCGAAAAGCAAATAAAGCCAACAGGTGTTTCTACCTGGTATGTAATCGCTTGAGTGTCTTTTGAATATACTTGCCTTCTAGTGTCCTGCGTTTATCTTTAACCGCAGAGAAAAAGAGAAAAATAGAGGGCCACAAGTCGGTAATCATTTTTGCCGCACTCGCTCATGCACAGTAAGGGGGAAAACAGAGAAAAAAGGAGAGTCACCGAAAAATTTCATATTAACATTTTTTCTTTTAACTATTTCGTAGTCAACGCACCTCTGCGGTCCTCTATAGTTACCTCCGCAGCCTCTGCGGTTATTTTTTACCACAGAGAAAATTCATTATTTATGCCCGTGGTTGATGATCTTTCCATCCTGCATTGTGATGGTACGGTCGGATGCATTTGCAAAATCATTGTCATGCGTTACCGCAATAATGGTCTGGCCAAACTCCACAGTAAGCTGCTTAAAAATATCAAATACAATCTGGGTGTTCTTGCTGTCGAGATTTCCGGTCGGCTCATCACCCATAATGATCTTCGGCTCATTGATCAGTGCTCTAGCAATGGCGACCCGTTGCTGCTGTCCGCCCGAAAGCTTACTGGCCGGCTTGAGTGCCTGATCCTTCAAACCAAGGATCTCAAGCTTCCGGTAAGCGCGGTCTTCGATCTCTTCTTTTGAATATTTTCCCAGTCGCATGGCCGGGATCATCACATTTTTCAGGCAGCTGAATTCCGGAAGTAAATAATGGAACTGGAATACAAAGCCGATTTTTTCGTTGCGGATTGCGGCAAGCTTATTTTGGTGAAGGCCGCTGACTTTTTCTCCGTCGATAAAAATTTCTCCTGTGTAATCAGTATCCATCGTTGAAAGTAAATATAGTAATGTCGACTTTCCGCAGCCGCTTTTTCCCACAATGGTAAGGAACTCTCCTTTGTAAGCATCAAAGGTAATTTCATCCAGTACCTGGAACTTCGTCGGGTCGTAGAAGTATTTTGTGATATTTCTTGTCTGTAAAACCTGCTGCTTTTCCATTATTTTCTGAAGATTGAAACGGGATCGACGTCGGCTGCTTTTTTTGCCGGAATGTAGCCCGCAAAGAATGTTATGATCGCTCCGAAACACATCCCCCGTAAATACATCGTGGGTTCGAATGCGATCGGGAAGTAGCCGATGTCGCCGCCGACATAAACATGCTTGAGAATATTGACCAGGATCGTTGCGAGCGTTAAGCCCAGCGTGATCCCGATCAGCCCGATGATCATTGCCTGCTGTACAAATATCCGGATCACATCATTTCCCCTGAATCCCATTGCTTTCAATATAGCAATGTCGTTCAGCTTTTGCGAGATCGTCATGTTCAGGATGTTGTAGATCCCGAACCCGGCTACCAGCAGGATGCAGGTAGAGATCACCGTAATAATGATCTTTCTCATTTTTGCTGCCGCCATGAGCGTTTCGTTTGCCGCTTTCCAGTCTTCCGCTTTATAACCCGTAAGACGTGAAAACTTTTTCGCATACTCTCCGGCATTATCGAAATCAATGATATTGACATCGATATCGGTGATATAGGAACTGTTTTTTAAAAGAAGCTGCTGTGCGGCGCTTGTATTGATATACGATTTTGATTTATCCGTCACCGAATTATTGGTGCGAAACAGGCCCACGATCTTCATTACTTTTACAACGCCTTTTGAAGAGGTAATGCTGATGTTGTCGCCGGTCCGTACATTCATCTTTCCTGCTATGCCGACACCCAGCAAAATACCATTCTGTACATTCTTCAGATCATTAAGGTTTCCTTCCACCATTGTCGATCGGATGTTGTACATTTTATCGGCGCCATCGATCTCAACTCCCGAGGAAAGCCCGCTGATCTGTGATTTTCCATTATTATAAAAAACATTCACATTGGTCTGTGGTGTCACGATCGTAACATTTTCCTGCCGCTGCAGCAGCTTGATGATCGCATCGGGATTCACCAGCACATTATTTTCAGGAACGATCTTGGGATTAACGATCACGCGGGTATCGTTTTCATCAGCCATGCCGGGTAACGGCGTACTGGTTTCGTCATCTTTATATAAACGGATATGTGAAACGCTTTTGAAGATCGCCTGTGTGCTGATGCGGTCAAAACCTTTCATCATGGAATTCATGAATACGAAGATCGCGAGCCCGAGTGTCACACCAAGTGCTGCAACCATTGTCAGTTTTTTCTTTGTGACAATGTATGAGAGCGAGATCTCCGAATTGATCTGATGCTTGTGTTTCATCTGTTACTTGGTCAACGGTTTTAAAACATCTCCTTCTTTTAATCCTTCCGTGATCTCTACCCAATCGCTGGAAATGAAGCCGGTCTTTACAATAACCGCCGTATCCCTGCCATCCACATTCACTTTATTTCCATAGTCGAGGAATTCGCGCGGGATCAGCAGCGCCTTATCTTTTTTTCCGGTCACGATGTTCGCTTGCAGCTGGGTTCCGGAGATCCTGAAAGTCAGCGGATCTGTAAAGCGCACTTTGCAAATGAACGACTGCGTGCTTTCATCAAATGACGGCAGGATCTCGGAAACGGCTCCTTTGAAGCTTTGTCCTTTCATTGTGTTCAGCTGTACAAGTGCTTCCTGTCCGACTTTGATCCTGGAGATGTTGCTTTCATCGATGTTGAGTCTCGCATAAATTTCATCAGCATTTCCGATCACGGCAAGCACATCTCCTTTTTTAACGTAGTCGCCGCGTTCCTTCATTTTCTTATAGATCCTTCCGCCGACGATTGCCTTCAGCTGGTTATTATCGCTGAGGAACGAGTTGATATTCTTTTGCGCCGTTTGCGCGATCAGCTGCTGCTCAGCCTGCTGTTTCTGGAGCGCATAGGTTTGTTCCAATGCCGCAAGATTGGTCCGGGAGCTTTCCAGAGCCAGCTGTGCATTTTCATATTCCAGCCGGGATACGGAATTACTTTCGAGCAATTTTTTGTAGCGATCCGCCTGCGTTTCGTCCTGTTTTACTTTGTCTTTTGCAAGAGAAATATTTTCTTCCGTTTGTTTCAGCGCGGGTGCCTGTTCGGAAACATTTTTTGCTGAGATCGCGAGGAGCTGCTGCGCGGAAGCTTCATTGAAATTATTCGGCTGGTTATCGATCACCGCCAGCACGTCCCCGGCCTTTACGACATCATCTTCTTTAAAGTTAAGCGATACTAAATAGCCGTCGCTTTGTGCAGTGAGGTTGTATTTCGCTTCGGGCTCGAGTGTCCCCGATGCAAATACCGTTTCCGTAATCGCTTTGTACTGCGGTTTTGCTTCTTCGTTTTTGCTTCCGCAGCCACTGAGAAAAATTGTCGCTGCAAGCGCCGTAATGATCGTGCGTTTCATAGTGTTATCGTATGGTGTTATTTAATTTGATCCTCGACTCAGCCTGTTTTAAGCTCGCGGAAGCGCTGATCATATTTATTTTTGCGTTGGTCATGTCGTTGAAAGCGGTGAGCAGCAGATCCGCGCTCAATACGCCTTCCTGGTATTGATTCAGGCCCTTACGGTAATTCTCCTCTTTGAGCTCGCTGATCTGCTTGCTTGTGGAATACGTCGAGCTTGCCGCTGAATAATTCAGCTCCAGCTGTTTGTTGTTATTCTGTGTTTGGAGCACAGCATGATCGTGATTCAGTTGTGCGATCTGATAGTTAAGCTTCGCAGTATAGCTTTGACTGAGCTTCATTACTTCGAGGGGAAAAGGAACAGATACTTTCAGCCCGTAATATTGGGTGCTGAATTTATTAGCATCCGGGTCGAAGAATTGTTTATTGCTGCTTTCCTGCCAGCCCTGGTTGAAAATAAAAGAAACAGTAGGTGCAAAAAGAGAAGTTCTGCCGGAGCGCAATTCGCTTTTCAGGTAGCTTGCCTGAAGTTGTGCCTGGCGCTCGATGAGATCGGATTTTGAGATCTCGGGAGCTGCTGACGATGATTCAGGACCCGGGTTGATCATGAGCATTGTTTCAGGCGCAATGTCGCACAGGACTTTCAGATTGTTGTACTGTTGTTCCAGCATGACCTGGAATTGCGCAACACGATCTTTGGCCGAGAGTGAATTGATAAGCATGTTGTTGCGGTCCTGCTCACGCGTAATTCCCTGCTCCAGCTTTCGTTGTGAGATCGCCAGCAGCGAGTCTGCCGCTTTTACATTTTCCTCCGCTGCTTTCACTTGTTCCTGCAGGGAAACAATATTGAACCAGACCGCAGAGATATTTTCAAACAGCGTTCTTTTATTGACGAGGTTGGTGACTTCCGTTAATTTCACATTTTCTGAAGCGCTTTTAACTCTCGACCAGGTAGAAGGACTGATAATATCGATCTGGGGCGTGATTGAATAGTTCGTTACATATTCTTGTCCAAGCGTCAGCTCACGCGTGCTGCCGGCAGGTCCGCCGAAGAATTCACCCGGAACATAATTTACCGGAAGCTCGGTATTATCGATATAGCTGGCTGAAACGGGACAGCGAAGATTGACAGTATTTCCAAGTGCTGCCAGCCTGGTAGATTTTGCGAGCAGACTTTGCTTATCGCCGGTTTTAATGGTCACCGAGTTTTTATCAGCGTAAGCGAAGAGCGAGTCGAGGCTGGAAAAGCTCAGCTCTTTTTGCGCGGATATTCCGGTGACAAGAAGTAACAGTGTGATTGTAAAAAAGGATCTCATGAGCCTTGTAATTATTAATGCGGGGCAAAGGAATGGCGGAAACCAGATGGAGTAAAGTGGAAAGTGGGTGAAACGGACAAGATGAGGGGTGAAGCGATCTGAATAAACGCCGGAGTAATGTTGTTGGGTTTACCACTAAGGCACTTAGAACACTAAGAACGCCGATTCCCTGGTGTTTTTCTTAGTGTTCTAAGTGCCTTAGTGGTGAAGTTGCTATTCCGCTAACCACCTAAAAAGCAGCGGTGCCTTTTCCTTACTGATCACGATCGCTTCCTTAAAATCTACGGTAAGCGAAAGCGTATGTGTTCTTGAAAAGCCTTGTGATACATCCTTGACCGCTTTGCGGTTGACGAGAAACTGCCGGTTAGCACGAAAAAAAGAATTCCCGGTTATTTTTTCAGCTTTATCCAGCGTTTCCGAAATAGAAAAATGTCTTCCTCCAAAATCCATGATCCGGCAACCCTCATTCTGGATATAAAAAACGGCAATGTCTTCCAGTTTAATAGGAATGATCTTGTCTTTATGGTGAACGAGCAGCGATCCTGAATTTTTTTCTGCCGCTTTATTGCCGAACATCTCCAGCAATAGCTCCATGTTCATTTTGGGAGAGGCAGGCTTTACGAGCCGCTCATATTTTTCGATCGCGGAAAGTATATTCGGCTTACTGACCGGCTTCAGGATATAGTCAATTCCATTTGCCCTGAATGCTTCAATCGCATAATTGTTGTAGGCGGTGCAGAAAATGACGGGTGCGGCAGGAAGAATATTTTTATAGATGTCGAAACTTAAACCATCGCCAAGCTGGATATCGGAAAAAACCAGATCGTAATTATTTTCTTTCCTGAAATAGCTTGTTGCCTCTTTTACCGAACCGAGTATTTTGACGATCTGGAAATCGGGGCGGAGCTCAAGAATGCAGCTCTCGAGATCCTGTGCTGTATACTGTTCATCTTCTATGATCACGATCTTCATTTCGGCAGGATGGGGATTAGAACAATGAATTCGTTGTCGGTTTCCTTTATCGTGATCTCTTTCCCTGAAATAAGTTTGTAGCGCTCATTCAGGTTTTGCAGGCCTGTTTTGGACGGAGCTTCCATGATAAACTTGACGTTCTTGTTGTTTCTTACTTCGAGCATGTTTCCCTGCATTGCTATGGAAATTTTCAGGGGAGCATCCGGCGTGAGCGAGTTATGCTTCAGTGCATTTTCAAGCAGGGAAACGATCGCGAAATAGGGAATGTATGCTTCGCTGACATTTGCCGGCATACTATATTCCGCCTGGAGTGCTTTCCCGAACCGGATCTGGTTGAGTGAAACAAAATCCTTGCAAAGCTGAAGCTCATCTTTCAGGGAAACAGTTTTGTGATCATTATTGATGCTTGCGCGGAGAAAATCAGAGAGCTTTATGAGATAATCTTCCGCCAGCTGAGGCTGCTGTTTTACCAGCGCTTTTGCGGTCGATAATGCATTGAAGAGAAAATGCGGATTGATCTGATCCTTCAGCGATTTGAATTCTGCTTCCAGTGTCACGATCCGGAGATTCGCATTCTCAAGCTCGATCTTGCTTTTATTCTCTTTGGTCAGGATCAGGTCAATGAGTACATAAATAATTGAATTCACCGAAAGGATATTCACAATACGGATCAGCGTGATCCCGGCGTCGCTGACCCTTACGGATGGACGGACATACATCACCACGATGCCGCTGACAAGAAACATCAGCGTGCAGATGATGAGCGTTCTCCAATAGCTGAGCACCCATGGTTTGTCGATCAGGAATATAAAAAGGATATTCAGGAACCAGGCGATGAGGATCGGCATGGTGAAGATCGGGAGCATCACAAAATAGCTCATATCCGGCATCCCGTTCAGGATGTAAATAGGAGTAACATATATAATCGCAATGAGCGGCGCGGTGAGCAGCGCCATCTGGATGAATTGTTTAAATGGAAGGGACTTCACCCGGCAAAAATAGTGAATCGGAAATAAATCATGTGATGTCCGCTTGCCGGATACTTTCCACAACTTTTCCTTTTCTTACCTTTACGTCATGCAGGCATTTTTATCCCGGTATAAAGGAATCATTTTCTATGGTATTGCTTTGGCTATCATGATGATCTTTTTAAAATGGCTGGAACTGAAATTTGTGGTCTTTCACAATTCCTTCGAGATCTATGCCGGCGCTATAGCGGTCATTTTTATGGGGCTCGGGATCTGGCTGGCCTTAAAGCTGGCAAAGCCAAAGATCGAGACAAGGATCATCGAGAAAGAGGTTATTGTCAGAGAAGGACTGGAATTTAAACGGAACGACAAGGAGATCGACCGGCTTGGGATCAGCAAACGGGAGCTGGAAGTTTTGGAGCTGATGGGAAAGGGCATGAGTAACCAGGAGATCGCCGATAAGTTATTCGTATCGGCCAACACAATTAAGACTCACTCTTCCAATGTTTTTATAAAACTGGATGCAAAACGGAGGACACAGGCTGTGGAAATTGCTAAGAAGCTGAGTATCATACAATAATATATATAGTACTTTGGAGTGAATATCGGTTTTCAGGTTTAAATCACCCGAAAGTATGAAGGCGGAGCTTCATTTTTGAAGCACATTTGCGGCTCAAACCAAAAAAATTAAACACAGATGAAAAGGAACATTTTAGTATTCGGACTTATTTCAGGCACCATTGTAAGTACGCTGATGGCGATCAGCGCAGGCGTATTCTGCAGCACAGGAAATATGGAAGGCGGTATGATCTACGGCTATGCTTCCATGCTGCTGGCTTTCGCTTTTGTTTTTGTGGGTGTGAAGAACTACCGCGATAAATATAATGACGGACTGATCACGTTCGGAAAGGCATTCAAGCTGGGATTAGGGATCATGTTCATCGCTTCCACAATGTATGTGATCACCTGGATGGTGGAATCTCATTTCTTTTTCCCTGATTTCGGAGAAAAATATGCAGCGATGGTGATCGAACAGGCAAAAGCCTCCGGAATGGGTGAAGCAGAGCTACAGGCGCAGATCAAAGAAATGCAATCGTTCCAGGAGCTTTACAAAAATCCGGTAATGGTTATTTTGTTCACGTACATGGAAATTGTACCTCCGGGATTGCTTGCCGCGTTAATAAGCGCTTTGGTATTCAAACGGAAGAACAAGCCTTCTGCAGCTTAGTTGAAAGTAAAATGAGATTGGGTGGGGGAGATCAGTTTTTCAAAAATTCGATCACCCTCTCTTCCGGTCTTCCGACAATTGCTTTATTTCCTTTTACAAGGATAGGACGTTCAATGAGAATCGGATTTTTGCAGAGGATCTTGATCCAGCGTGCATTGCTGATCTTTTTTCCTTCATACTTTTCTTTGTAGAGCGGCTCTTTTGTCCGCACAAGCTCACTCGCCTTCATTCCAAGCATCTGCAGTAATTCCTTCAGCTCCTCTTCAGTCGGTGGAGTATGCATGTACTCGATGGTTTTTGCCTTGATCTTTTTCTGTTTGAGAATATCGCACACGCCCCGGCTTTTGGAGCACATCGTGTTATGGTAGATGGTTATCATTTTTAGGTGATTGGGGAAAGGGGTGAAAAGTAAAAGGTAAAAAGTGAAAGGTGAAAAGCGAAAAGTAATAGAGTTAATAATGTAACATGCGTTTAGATTGGTGTCGCCCAATCACAATAATCGCTATTACCCTTATCCGTTTATCCCTCGATCACCTTATTCCTGCATCACTTATCACTTCATTAATCCGCTTTCGATCAGCACCGGCATCGCTTCTTTCGGATACTTTACGGAAATTATGCGTCGCAATATTTTTCCTTCTGGTCCCTCAAAATAGATCACCAGCTTTGCAAAAGAAAATGCCGGTTTCTTGAAAAGCACATTGGTGATCTTGCTTCGCTGAATTGTCGGTGTAGTGCTTCCCACCATAAAATTCCTCATCCGGATGAAAGTCCAGAAGAGCAGTAAAATAGCGGGATAATTGTCCCATACGGTGAAAAACCTGTTACCGTAATAGGTAGCGGCAAACATCAGGTACAAAGTGATCAATCCGAACCAGATATAATTTATGACCGCTTTTACGCTCCAGGCATCACCCAGCTCATGCTCCAGCGGGATTCGCGTCGGTTCTTTCGAATTGAAAATGAAAACCGCATCATCGCTGATATGGCAGTATTCTTTAGTGGTCGTTCTGAAATACCGTGTGGGTTTCATGGACACAAAAATACTGTTATTTCCCGTCCGGAATCCCAATAATTATTAACTTTGAGCCATGATCACTACAGACCAACTAAAAGACCTTCGGGAGCGCACGGATGCGTTGAGGGGGCATCTTTGACATCGACCGTAAGCTTCGCGAAATAGCTGAAGAAGAAGAGAAGGCACTCGCACCGAATTTCTGGGATGACCCCAAAAAAGCAGAGGAACTGCTAAAACAAACCAAGAACAAGAAGAACTGGACACAGTCCTTTGCGAAAGCGCAGGGGAACATAGATGATCTTGCCCTCATGTATGATTTTTATAAGCAGGGTGAGGCCACTGAGCAGGATGTGGACCAGCAGTACCAGACAACGGTCACACTTCTGGAAGAGATCGAGTTTAAGAATATGCTCAGCGGTAAAGAAGATATTCTTAGCTGCGTTGTTCAGATCAATGCAGGTGCAGGTGGAACGGAAAGCTGCGACTGGGCTGCAATGCTGCTGAGAATGTATCGCATGTGGGCGGAAAAGAACGGCTACAAAGTGAAAGATGTCGATATGCAGGAAGGTGATGTAGCCGGAATAAAATCCGCAACGATCGAGATCGAGGGTGAATATGCCTTCGGATACCTGAAAGGTGAAAACGGTGTTCATCGCCTGGTGCGTATTTCCCCTTTCGACTCCAACGCAAAACGTCATACCTCATTCGCTTCCGTTTATGCATATCCGCTGATCGACGACTCGATTGAGATCGACGTTAATCCTGCTGATCTGGAATTTGAAACGTTCCGTTCGGGCGGAGCAGGAGGACAGAACGTAAATAAAGTGGAAACTGCCGTTCGCCTTTATCATAAACCTTCGGGGATCATTATTAAAAACCAGGAGAGCCGCTCTCAGCTGCAGAACAAGGAGAACGCGATCAAGCTTTTAAAGTCCCAGCTTTTTGAGATCGAAATGCGAAAGCAGCGGGAAGCCATTGCTGCAATCGAAGGAAACAAAAAGAAGATCGAATGGGGATCACAGATCCGGAATTATGTTTTTCATCCGTATAAATTGATCAAAGACGTCAGAACCGGTCAGGAAACTTCCAATGTTCAGAGTGTGATGGATGGAGAGCTGACCGATTTTATCAAAGCGTATCTGATGGAGTATGGGAATTCGTAGGGAGGATGAAGAAGTGAAATGAAAAATTGTACCACTAAGGCACCTAATTCACTCAGCTGCACTAAGAATTTTTTGTGCTAATCAGAATTTCGCCTTTTTTATAATCTTTCTCCTTATGCGAGCGAAGAAGTGACTAAGAAGTTTACCACTAAGACGCTTAGCTCACTTAGCTGCACTTAGAATTTTTTGTGTTAATCAGAATTTCAACCTTTTCCTTAGTGTTCCTCCGTGCGCTCCCTGCCTTAGTGGTGAAACATCGGTATTCTTTGTGCTCTCCGTTTCTCTGTGGTAAAAAATGCGTCTAATTCTTTTCGCTTCTCAAAACATCCCAGATCAGATCCATCTCATAACCCCGGCTGGCAGCATACTGAGCCGCTTTATAATTTCTCACTTCCGTTCTTCCTTTGGGAGTTTCTTTTAACTTTTTTGTGAGAATACCTTTCAGCGTTTCAATATACTGATCACCATCGATTTCCTGCATCGCCTTTTTGATACAATACTCGGAGATCTTTCTTCTCTTAAGCTCAAGCTTGATCCGGACACGTCCCCACTTCTTGATCCTGAATTTTCCTCCTGCAAATGCCTTCGCAAACCGCTCCTCATTCAGAAAATTTTCCGTGATCAGCTTTGCAATCGTCCCTTCTACATCCTTTTCATGAAGTCCCCACTCATAAAGCTTATCCCGCATTTCCTGCTGGCAGCGTTCCTGGTAGGCACAGGTCGCCTGTGCTTTCAAATAAGCCTGGTTGGGGGTTAAGCGTTTACGCGGACGGCCTTCTTCATTCATTTCAACGGTAAAATTAGGATAAATTTTATTTGAATGGAACCTCGCCGGAAGCGCTGGATTTGCAGTAATCAGACCTCCATGCCGTTTCTTCCTTAATTAATAGAAGGAAAGCGAACTATTTTGACTTAGCGCCGTAGAATGAAGCCGGATCTAAACAATTTATACATGAAGAATATTTACCAAAGTATTTTTCTCCCGCTTTTTCTGCTCTTAATTTGCCCCTTTTCTTCATTTGCGACTCACATCGTAGGAGGTGCGCTTACCTATGTTTACAACGGCTCCAACAGCTATACCGTAACGCTTACACTTTACCGCGATTGCGGTACCGGTACAGCAGCCTATCCCAATACGGTCAATATCCAGGTGCAGCAGGCTGATGGAACAGAATTTGCGCCCAGCCGCGACATCATCAATGTTCCGGGAGGAACGATCAGCAGTGTGCCCTATACGCTGGATACCTGCGCTGTTCCGCCAAACCCGATTCCATGCGTCCAGATGCGGACCTATGTTGCCACAGTAACATTGCCGCCGGTAGCCGGAGGTTATCATTTATATTATCAGCTCTGCTGCCGCAACGCGACACTCAGCAACACTACTACTTCAGACCAGACAACCGGTCAGGATGGTGAATCATTCTATGCTTTTATTCCGGGCACACAGATCTGGAACGAAGATTTTACCCTGGCGAACGGAACTACCACGGATGCAGGAACTACAGCCTGGACAAGAACCTTAGGAGCGACACCTCCGGGTTATGCAAGTGTACAGGGCAATCTTTTTGAAGTACAGGGTGCAAACAATGCACAGGCAACCTGGACTTCCCAGCTGATCAGTATCGCCGGTATTACCGGGGGAGCGAATCTGAGTGTTGATTTATCGGAAGCCGGAACGCTGGATGCCAACGATTCTATTTTTGTCTATTACCGCCTTAACGGCGGACCGCTTACTCAGTTTGCCACGAACGGTTTCAGGGCCGATGACTTTACCTCTGCCGTAGCGACACAAAATAGTCTTGTCGGAAGCACGGTGCAAATTATAATTCGTGTTCACTATGACGGATCTTCTCCAACCTCTGAATTATATCGCTTTGACAATGTGCTGGTTTATAAAACGCTTTCGAACAGCTCACCGGCATATAGTCTTTTCCCTCCGCTCTTTTTATGCGTAGGCAATCCATTCACATTCGATCATTCAGCAGCCGATCCGGAT
Organism: Bacteroidia bacterium; assembly: GCA_045805205.1. Lineage (GTDB taxonomy): Bacteria > Bacteroidota > Bacteroidia > 2-12-FULL-35-15 > 2-12-FULL-35-15 > 2-12-FULL-35-15. The sequence continues at coordinate 762,126 of JBJMLR010000011.1, forward strand.
GGCGATTCCCTGTATTATTCTTTTTATGTGCCTTATGCAGATGCTGCACCAACATTTCCGGGAAGTGTCGCAACATTCACTCCGATGATCTACAACGCGGGGTATTCTGCAAGCAGTCCTTTAAATGCCGGCGGTCCCGCGCTTACACTTAATTCAGCTACGGGTTTGCTTTCCGGTACACCCAACTCGATCGGGCAGTTCCAGGTGGGAATAAAAACCACGGAGTATCGCTCGGGAGTTAAGGTCAGCGACATGGTGCGCGATTTTCAATTTAATATTATTAATTGTCCGCCTCCTGCACAGGCACTTATCACACCTGCCGGAACACTTTCAGTTTGCAGTGGCAGCACGCTCACTTTCCCGAATAACAGTGATGCTTCTGCGACCAACTGGACCTGGAATTTTGGCGATCCCGGAACGACAACCGATGTTTCAACACTTCAGTTTCCATCCTACACTTATCCCGGACCGGGAACTTATACAGCAACGCTCATTACTAATGCGGGAACTTCCTGCGCCGATACTTCAACCGCTCTTGTTACGGTCACCACGCCTCCGGCAGCTCCGGTTGCAGGAAGCGGCAGTCCCGCTTGTGTGGGCGCTACGCTGAACCTTACTGCCAGCACGGTTGCCGGCGCTACCTATAACTGGACCGGTCCGAACAGCTTTACATCAACGCTTCAGAATCCATCTATCAGTGGTGTTACTGCACTCGCTGCTGGAACCTATTCTGTTACGGCAACTATTGCCGGATGTACCGGTCCGGCCGGAACAACTACGGTTGTGGTCAACCCGGCCCCGGCTGCACCAACTGCCGGAAGCAGCAGCCCTGTATGCGAAGGTACTCCGCTGAACCTTACTGCCAGCACCATTGCAGGCGCTACCTATAGCTGGACAGGTCCCAACAGTTTTGCTTCTTCCGTTCAGAATCCATCAATTGCAAGTCCGACCGTTGCTGCCGCCGGAACATATTCGGTTACCGTAACTGTCGGTGGTTGCACCGGCCCCGCCGGCACAACAACCGTTGTTGTTAATCCCGCTCCTGCAGCGCCCGTGGCCGGAAGCAATTCTCCCGTTTGTGTCGGCTCTCCTATTAATCTTACTTCGAATACCATCGCAGGCGCAACCTATTCATGGACAGGTCCTGCTGCTTTTACTTCTTCTCTTGAAGATCCGACACGTCCTTCTGCTACAGCAGCAATGGCCGGAACATATTCGGTGACAGTAACCGTGGCCGGATGTACAAGTCCGGTTGCCACAACAACAGTAGTAGTAAATCCTGTTCCGGCAGCGCCTGTGGCTGGAAGCAATTCTCCTGTATGTGCCGGAAGCACGCTCAACCTGACTTCGAACACCATTGCCGGTGCCACGTATTCTTGGACCGGACCCGGTGGTTTTACCTCAGCGATCGAAGATCCGACACGACCGGCAGCGACTGTTGCGATGTCGGGAACTTATTCGGTGACGGTAACTGTTGGCGGATGTACAAGTCCGATTGCGACAACAGCGGTAATTGTAAACCCCGTTCCTGCTGCTCCGGCACCGGGAAGTAATAGTCCCGTTTGTACCGGCGCTACACTTAATCTAACAACATCTCCGGTTGCAGGTGCAACGTATTCCTGGACCGGCCCGAATTCATTTTCATCGTCCTTACAGAATCCATCAATAGCGGGTGTAACAGCTTTAGCCGCCGGAACCTATTCGCTTACGGTAACTGTTGCGGGTTGTACAAGTCCGGCTGGAACAGTCACGGTAGTCATTAATCCTACACCTGCAGCGCTTACAGCAGGCAGCAATTCTCCGGTCTGCGCCGGAACTACGATCAACCTTACCTCGAACACAGTTGCAGGCGGAACGTATAGCTGGACGGGACCATCAGCGTTTACATCGACGCTTGAAGATCCTTCCCGCCCTTCAGCAACCGCGGCAATGGCGGGAACATATTCCGTCACAGTTACGGTTGGGGGATGCACAAGTCCGGTTGCGACAACTGCGGTGGTTGTAAATCCTATTCCGGCAACACCTACGGCAGGAAGTAATTCTCCTATCTGTGTTGGTGCCACGCTGAATCTTACCACACCGGCAGTTGCGGGAGCAACTTATTCCTGGAGCGGCCCGAATTCATTTTCATCATCATTGCAAAATCCGTCCATCGGCGGAGCCACAGCTGCAGCTACCGGGACTTATTCGATCACCGTTACTGTTGCCGGATGTACCAGCGCTGCAGGAACCGTTGTTGCTACGATCAATTCGGCTCCCGTGGCACCGGTGGCAAATTCCAACACGCCGGTTTGTGCGAATGATACATTGTTCTTATCGGCTTCAACAATTGCCGGCGCAACGTATAGCTGGACAGGTCCGAACGCATTTACTTCCACGCTGCAGAATCCTTCAATTATCGGTGTCACTGCTCTCGCTGCCGGAACATATACCGTTACTGCGAATAACGGATGCGCAAGTTCCCCGGCAACAACTACGGTGGTCATTAATCCGACACCTGCCGCACCGGTTGCAGGAAGCAATACACCGCTCTGTGCGGGAAGCACATTGAATTTAACTTCGAATACAATTGCCGGCGCAACCTATTCCTGGACAGGGCCCGGAGGATTTTCTTCTTCACTTGAAGATCCTTCCATTATTGGCGCTGTAGTCGCGGCAAGCGGAACATACAGCGTAACTGCTACGGTTGGCGGATGTACAAGCCCGGTTGCCACAACGATAGTTGTTGTGAATCCGATCCCGGCTGCACCTTCACCGGGAAGCAATAGTCCTGTTTGTACAGGTGCACCGCTGAATCTTACTACAACTGCAGTTGCAGGTGCAACGTATTCCTGGACCGGCCCGAATTCATTCTCATCTTCATTGCAGAATCCTATCATCGCAAGCACTACCCTGCCTGCTGCCGGAACGTATTCGCTCACCGTAACTGTGTCCGGTTGTACAAGTCCGGCAGGAACGGTAACAGTAATTGTGAATCCCACGCCTGCCGCACCCGTTGCAGGCAACAACGGTCCGATCTGTGCCGGCAGTACGCTGAATTTAACTTCTAATACGGTTGCCGGTGCAACTTATTCCTGGACCGGTCCGGGAGGATTCGTTTCATCATTGGAGGATCCTTCTATCATTTCCGCAGCAGCAACTGCCAGCGGAACATATTCGGTAACAACAACAGTAGCAGGTTGTACAGGTCCTGCGGGAACAACCAGCGCAACAGTGAATCCGATTCCGGCAACGCCGACAGCAGGAAGTAATTCTCCGATCTGTGTAGGTGCAACACTCAATCTTACCACACCTGCAGTAGCAGGAGCAACTTACTCCTGGAGCGGTCCGAATTCATTCACATCCTCTCTTCAGAATCCAACGATCCCCGGAGCAACGGCACTGGCCACCGGAACGTACACGATCACTGTGACTGTCGCAGGATGTAACAGCGCTCCGGGTACCGTGTCAGTTTCCGTTAATACTGCACCGATTTCTCCGACTGCAAATTCGAATACTCCTGTTTGTACCGGTGATACGTTATTCCTGTCGGCTTCAACGATTGCCGGTGCAACTTATAGCTGGACCGGTCCGAATTCATTTACTTCAACACTCCAGAACCCTTTCATTACAGGCGTCACCGCTCTGGCAGCAGGAACCTATACCGTAGTTGCAAATAATGGTTGTGCAAGCTCACCGGCCAGCACAACAGTGGTGATCAACCCGACACCTGCTGCACCGGTTGCGGGAAGCAACGCACCTGTTTGTTCAGGAAGCACATTGAATTTAACATCCAACACGATCGCCGGTGCAACGTATAGCTGGAACGGTCCGGGAGGATTTACTTCCTCTCTGGAAGATCCATCTGTTGCCGGCGCTACGACAGCTGCAAGCGGAACATATTCTGTGAGTGTTACAGTAGCAGGTTGTACCGGTCCGGTTTCCACCACGATTGTTACAGTTGATCAGCCTTCTGTTGCAACAGCCGGTTCCAATCAAACTGTTTGTGCGAATAATCCGGTTGTATCGCTATCGGGAACCGTGACGGGGGGAAGCAGTACAGGGATATGGACCACGTCGGGAAGCGGAACTTTTTCACCTTCTGCTACAAGCCTGACTGCCACTTATACGCCGTCCAATGCAGATACAACGGCCGGAACAGTGACACTTACGCTCACGTCGACCAACAATGGCGCGTGTACCGCATCGTCCAGCTCACTCGTCATCACGATCACGAATGCACCAACAGTCAATGCAGGTCCCAACCAAAGTGTTTGCGCGAATAATGCAAATGTTCTGCTGAACGGACAAGTGACAACTGCTTCGGGCGGTATCTGGAGCTCATCTGGAACAGGAACATTTCTTCCGGGCAATACAACGCTCAACGCAACCTATGTTCCAAGTGCGGCTGACACAGCCAGTGGAACGATCACGCTTACGCTTACATCAACCGGTAACGGAAGCTGTCTGGCTGTTACAGATAACATGGTTATCACCATCACAGATGCACCATCCGCAAATGCGGGTGCCGACCAGTTTGTATGCTTATCAAGTCCGAACTCGACTTTATCCGGAATGATCGTCGGTGGTGCGGGAACAGGGACGTGGAGCACTTCCGGTTCAGGAACATTCTCACCGAACAATACGGTACTGAATGCTACGTATATCCCGAGTACTGCAGATACTACGGCAGGAACAGTAATGCTTGTTCTTACAACAAATCTGAGCGGAGGCTGCGCTGCAGTATCCGATACGATGTATATTAATTACACGGTAATACCGGTTGTAAACGCCGGTGCTGATCAAACGGTCTGCGCGAACAACGCTGCTGTAGCGCTCAGCGGAACAGTAAGCGGAACTTCCAATACAGGCATCTGGAGCAGCAGCGGAAGCGGTGTGTTCAGTCCGTCCGATACTACACTGAACGCGGTATACATGCCAAGCGCAGCAGATACAGCCGCCGGATCGGTTGTGCTGACGCTTAGCTCAACTTATTCTTGTTCTACGGTTACCGATGCACTGACGGTGACAATTACGGATGCGCCCGCAGTATTAGCAGGTACGGATGTTTACGTATGCGCCAATAGTCCCGATGCTTCGGTGAATGGTATGATCAGCGGGGGAAGTACAACCGGCATCTGGACGACAGCGGGTACGGGAACAATTACACCTTCCACAACCAGCTTATCGATCACCTATTCGCCTTCTGCAGCAGACATTGCGGCGGGAAGCGTGGATCTTATTCTTACATCTACCGGAAATGGAAATTGCAATGCGGTATCCGACACCGTAACAGTGATCATTACGCCTCCGCCTTCAGCATTTGCGGGTAATGATACTTCCATCTGCGCAAACACTTCGCTGACATTGTCTGGTGTAGTTATGGGCGGCGGCGGAACAGGCATATGGACCACATCCGGTTCGGGAACATTCTCTCCGGATAACATTACCCTGAATGCAACTTATGTTCCAAGCAATGCTGATACATTGAGCGGAGCAGTTACACTTACACTTACGTCTACAAATAACGGCGGATGCATTGCGGTGAGTGATGATCTTGTCGTTACGATCACCGATGCTCCGACCGCGAATGCAGGTATCGATCAATCGGTTTGCTCCAATAATTCATCCGTTGCACTGAGCGGATCGGTTACACTTGCTTCCGGCGGAACGTGGACGAGCAGCGGCACAGGAGCATTCGACAATGCCGCCAGCCTGAATGCGAATTATACTCCTTCCGCTGCAGATCTTGTTGCCGGAACGGTAACACTTACGCTTACTACAACGGGCAATGGAACCTGTCTCGCTGCTGCCGATCAGATGCTCGTGACATTCACGCCATCGCCGGTAGTGGACGCCGGAGCTCCGATATATATCTGTACGGGAACAACTACAGCAAATCTGAGCGGAAGTATCAGCGGCGCTACCTCAACCGGGATCTGGACAACGTTCGGTTCCGGAACTTTCAGCCTTGATACGGATATGAACGCAGTGTATACCTTAAGTAATGCGGATACCACTGCGGGTATAGTTTCACTGGTATTGACCTCTACAAACAACGGAAATTGTTTTGCGGTTTCTGATACAGTGCAGATCACCATCACAACGATACCAACTGCATTTTCCGGATCCGATCAGGTACTGTGTTCAAATAATGCTGACGTGTTATTGAATGGTATCGTGACCGGTGGTTCAGGACTTGGACAGTGGACAACGTACAACGGCTCAGGAATATTTTCTCCATCTGACACAACGCTGAATGCCACTTATGTGCCTTCATCAGCGGATACCGCGCAGGGGTTTGTTTCGCTCGTGCTCACGCCGATCAACGCCTGTATGAATCCTCCCGATACGATGATGGTAACTTTCACACCTTCGCCTTACATCAATGCGGGAAGTGATCAGTCGATCTGTAACGGCGGAACGATCGGCCTGAATGCAACAATGAACAGTGTTCCTTCGGGAATGATGTGGACAACCAACGGAACCGGGTCATTCGCTCCGAACGATTCTTCGCTTGCGGTCACTTATGTTCCTTCAGCTGGCGATGCGGGTCTCGATACTCTTTATTTCTTTACCACTACTACTGGTAACGGAACTTGCTTTGCTGCCAGGGACACGGCGCTTGTATTGATCGGTAATACACCTGTTGCTGCTTTTGCTTCTTCCGGAAATTGCAGCGGTCAGAGCGCTTCATTTACCGATGCTTCCACCGTTTCGGCGGGAAGTGTATCCGGATGGAGCTGGAATTTCGGCGATGGAAATACGTCAACGGTTCAAAATCCGTCAAATACCTATTCAGCTCCGGGAACTTATCTCGTTACTTTGATCGCTTCTGCGGGAGCAGGCTGTACTGATACGATCACTCAGAACATTGTGATCAACCCGTTGCCATCAGCAGCATTCACATACGTTTCGAATTGCTCTTCGGATACGGTCGCATTTACCGATAACTCCACCATTTCCTCGGGTTCTATCAGCTCCTGGAGCTGGGATTTCGGTGATCTTGCAACTTCCATCCTACAAGATCCTTCGCATGTTTATGGTATGATCGATACATTCACTGTTGTGCTGAACGTTACTTCTGATTCAGGTTGTGTCGCATCCGTTACCCAGAATATTATCGTGACGCCAAGGCCGGATGCCGGTTTCGTGTATAACATCGATTGCGCCACCGGTATGGTGATCTTCACAGATACATCGTCAGCAATGGCTGCCGACAGCATTATTTCCTGGAGCTGGAATTTCGGTAATGGCAACACCTCTGTTGTTCAGAACCCTTCTTCGCAGAACTATCCGCCGGGAACTTACACAGCGCAGCTGCAGATCACCACAGCGGCCGGATGTACAGCGGTCGATACGGCGATGTTCATTATTAATGCTCCGCCGATAGCAGATTTCATTCCTGCCGGAGGTCAGTACCAGGTCGGACAAACCATAAGTTTTACTGACCAGAGTCAGAATGCATCGTCCTGGTATTGGGATTTTGGAAATAACAACGACACATCCGTAGTTCAAAATCCTGCATACAGCTATGGTCAGAATGGAACATATACCGTTACACTTGTTGCTTCCAACGGCAGCTGCTCGGATACTGCGGCTTACCAGTTTGAAATTACAGGCAGCCCGATCATTGCTCCTACCGCCTTCTCACCGAACGGTGATAACCTGAACGATGTGTTCCGGATCGGAGGAGGACCATTCAAAAAATACGAGCTGCGAGTTTTCAATGAATGGGGACAGCAGATCTTCATTAGTGATGAGCAGGCGAATGGATGGAACGGAAAATACAAAGACAAGGATCAGCCCGCCGGACCTTATGTTTACATCTTTGTCGGAACAACATACAAAGACGAAGAGGTGAAGTTACATGGGGAAATAGCGATAACAAGATAAGATCATGAAAAGAGCACTATTTTATCTGATAATAGCGTACAGTTTCACTGCAACTGCGCAGGATTTTCATATATCGCAATTCGACGTGCTGACATTGTACAACAATCCGGCGCAAACAGGTTTGTACCGCGATGAATTGAAAACCGACTACAGGTTTTATCTCACGCACAGGACACAATGGAAATCGCTTGGGATAAAGCCGTTTAAAACGTATTCTCTTGCCTATGATATGAAGTACAAGCGCTGCGGAATAGGAGCGCTGCTGCTGGACAACCGTGCAGGCGCAGGGAATTTCAATACGCTCAGCTTTTTGCTTTCGGGTTCTTATTTTATTATCAAAGATCCTTTTTCGCCGCATAAGCTCAACGTCGGCGTCCAGGCCGGTTTGCTGAATAAATCGTTCGAGCCGGATAAATATTTGTATGAAAGTCAGTACAATTCTTCAACCGGAATGCTGGATGAAAATATTCAGAGCGGCGAGATCTATGCCCGGACAAGCATCCTGAGATTTGATGCAAACGTCGGGATCTATTACAGCTACAGTGATGATGCAAAGAAATATCATCCGTTTGCCGGCTTTTCTATCTATCATGTGACCAAACCGAATGAATCGTTTACATCGGAAAAAAGTAAGATGCCGATGCGTTTCAATTTTAACCCGGGTTGTGAATTCGTTGTGAATGAAAAGCTAAAGCTGACCCCTGCAATACTGTATATGAACCAGGCAAAAGCATCGGAATTTGATATTGGCTGCATGGGAGCATACAGGATCAAGGACAGCAAGAATGATGTTGTTTTTGGTGCGGATTACCGCTGGAAAGATGCGTTGGTCATTCATGCCGGTTTTAAAAAGGACAACCTGATTCTCCGGATGAATTACGATGTGAATGTGTCTTACCTCTCGGCATACACTGGATATAAAGGTGCTTTCGAGATCTCTTTAGTGATGAGCGGAAAGAAGGGAGAGAATCCATTTAAGACGATCGCTTCTTTCTGATCACTTTTCACTTAGTCACCCAGTCACCTAATCACCTAATCACCCAGTCACCTAGTCACCTAATCACCTAGTCACTAAATAAGTCCCCTTGCTTTCAGTTCCAGGTACTTATTGATCGTGTTCACGGAAAGCTTTTGCGGCGGCGTCAGGATGCTGTGAATACCGTATTTTTCAAGCTCTTTCACGATCAGTTTCTTTTCGTAAGCAAATTTCTCAGAGATCGCTTTGTTGTAGATCTCCTCGGTGCTTTCGGCAGGCTTTTCAAGGAAGGCGCGTAATTCCGTGTTCTCAAAAAAGATGACGACCAGCAAATGGTCTTTTGCCAGGCGGCGCAGGTAACGCATCTGGCGCTGTAATCCCGACAAGCTTTCAAAGTTAGTGTAGAGGAGGAGCAGGCTCCGCTGATTCACTCTTCCGCGGATGTTGATGTACAGGTTTTCATAATCGCTTTCCAGGTACCCGGTCTTCTGGTTATACAGCAGCTCCAGTACTTTCTGGATATGTCCGCTCTTTCGGTCGGCCTGGAGGACTGACTGTGTTTTATTGGAGAATGTGATAATGCCGGCTTTGTCCTGCTTCAGCATGGCAATATTTGAGATCACCAGGCTGGAATTGATCGCATAATCAAGCAGGCTCAATCCTTCAAATGGCATTCGCATAATACGTCCCATATCGATCACCGAATATACCTGTTGTGATTTCTCATCCTGGTATTGATTGATCATCAATTTATTTTTTCGCGCAGTCGCTTTCCAGTTGATGGTACGGAAGTCATCACCGCTTACATATTCCTTGATCTGCTCAAACTCAGAGTTGTTTCCCCGGCGACGGATTTTTTTGATCCCGGCGTCTACCAATTTGTTAGAGATGGCGAGAAGCTCATATTTCCGCATCTGCATGAATGAAGGATACACAGGCACCATCATTTCCTGGGAATACCGGTATCGGCGCTGGATAAAGCCAATGGGGCTTTTGACATAAATATTCACTGCTCCGAAATTATATTCACCGCGCTTCACGGGATGGAGATCATATTGGATGATCTTGTTCTTCCCGGGATCAATGCTCACTTTAAATTCTTTGTCGCGCGCCTGGAACTGGAACGGAAGCTCGTCGATAATGATCGTCCGTACCGGGAACAGATAGCGGTTCTCAAGAAAGATCTGAACCGGGTTGTCGTCACCGTTAGACATTTTATCCAATGTATCTCTTCTGGCGAAGAATCCGTTCGCATTAACGAAGAGAATAAGCACGTCAATACCGATCAGTGCAAAAATGATCAAAAGTGCCAGCTTTGAGATATTGTAGACATGAGGGAAAAAGAACCCGAATACAAGGAATACCACTTCCGCCGCGATCACATAGTAAAGCAGCTCGGAAAAATAAATATTTTTGAAAAAGTTTTTCATCTCTTAGTTACCCAGTCACCCAGTCACCCAGTCACCTAGTCACCCAGTTACCTAGTCACCTATCTAGGAATCTCAATTTTCTCAATGATCTGTTTAATGACTTCCTTCGTGGTAACGCCTTCCATTTCTTTCTCCGGGGTCAGCATCACACGATGTTTCAGCACCGGCGTCGCCACGAACTTAATATCATCGGGTGTAACAAAGTCACGGCCCCTCATTGCAGCGATCGCTTTGGCGCTTGTAAGGATCGCCAATGATGCCCGGGGTGATGCGCCGAGGTACAGCGAAGTGTTATTCCTGGTCTGGTTGACGATTTTGGCGATATAGGAGATCAGGTTCTGTTCAACCAGCACCTGGCTTACTTTGTGTCTGAATTCTTTTACTTCCGCTGCATTCATAACACTGTTCACTGTGCCGAGATCGATCGTGTTTTTTCTTGCATGATGCTCTGCGATGATCTTCGTCTCTTCTTCCAGCGTTGGATAATCCACTTCGATCTTAAAAAGAAAGCGGTCGAGCTGTGCTTCCGGCAAGCGATAAGTTCCTTCCTGCTCGATCGGGTTCTGTGTTGCCAATACAATAAATGGAGCCGCGAGCGGATATGTTTTTCCGTCAACGGTGATCTGTCTTTCTTCCATCGCTTCAAACAATGCCGACTGTGTTTTTGCGGGAGCGCGGTTGATCTCATCGATCAGCACGATATTGGAAAACAGCGGCCCCTGTTTGAATTCAAACTCCGATGTCTTGAGATTGAAAATACTTGTTCCAATGATGTCGGATGGCATCAGGTCGGGTGTGAACTGGATCCGTGAAAAGTTTACACTCATTGTTTTTGCGAGCAGCTTTGCAGATAATGTTTTTGCCACACCGGGTACTCCTTCGATAAGTACATGTCCGTCAGCAAGCACTGCCGCGATCAGCAGCTCGATCATTGAATCCTGCCCGACGATGATCTTATTCACCTCGTTCTTGATATTGGCCACTGCCTGCTGTAAGCCGCCCAGGTCAACTCTGTTTTGAAATACTTGTTCTTCCATTTTATGTTTGAGTGTTAATGTGTTAAAGTGTTAGCGTGTTATAGTGTTGATGTGTTTGAGTATAGTTTAGCGTTGTTTACTTGCAATGTATTTTAGTTAAATCCTTCCATCCCTCTATCTCCTCATCTCTTTTATCTTCTTTATCCCTCAATCACCTTTTATTTTCTTTATGAAAATTCTCTATCATCCTGTTTAGTTTTTGCAGCTCTTGTTGTGTGATCGTTTCTTTTAAGCTCAGATCGGAAAAGTAATAGAACAGATCATGGATCTTATTGCGATCGATTCCCGAGAGACTGGTGATCCTGTCAATAAAGGTATCATCATAAAGCGCTGTCTGCACCTGGAATGCTGAGCGGATGTATTCCAGGAAGTACGAGATCTTTTTATTTGCAATATTTTTGTGGTTACCTGTCTGATAATATAGAGTTCCCACTGTGTCAACGAAGTCCAGTGTTGTATTACGAAGCGGCTCAACAACAGGAATGATCCGTTGCCTGCGTTTTATGCCGATAATAATAAAAAGCAGCAGCGAGCCCATCAGGAGATAATAAGCAGTAAGCAAAGCAGGGTTGTTGAATACTACCCGCAGCAGGTTCTCTTTTTTTACGTTTCCTATTTTGTAATATTCATCCCAGATCACCTCACGGTTGGGCAGGAATGAAAGCGACTTATAAGCATAGTCATGATTCTTTTCATCCACAAAAAGATAATTGGTATATACTTCCGGGATAGAACTTATAAAGATACTTCCTTCGCCCCAGCTGAATTTTACCAGGTTCGGCTTCCCGATCGAGTTTGTTCCGAGAACCACAGCGCTTGCGGTATCGAACGAGGTGAAAAACGTATTGTCGATCCCCTTGGCATAAACATAAGAAGGTTTTCTTTTTAGCGAAGGGCTTGTGAAATTGATATCTGCAGTGTCGTAGGGGTGATACATCGAGGAAACTGAAAGGCTGTCGGACTCGAGCTGGTCTTTGATGCTGTAATAATTGTCCGTTTTAAGCTTCAGTGTATCCGCGAAATCACCTTCAAAATAATTCGCGGCAATAAAAACATTGTTTCCTTCGGCTACATAATCCATGAGAGCCTGGGAATCGTATTTGTCCGGTTCGAATGAGCTGTTGATCACCACATAATTACTAAGCTGCCCTTCGGTGTTATCCAGTGAATTGTATGCAGGCATGGCTGATACTGTTACCGGCTGTCCGGGAAAGACAAAAGGAAGCATTTCGAACAGCGCGGATGTTCCGAAAGGAGCGGTTTCTTTTTTCATGTACGAAGGGCTCCAGTTGATCTTCTTCGGCGCGATGAGCTGAAGAATGATCAGCACAACGAAGCAGATCCCAAGAATGAAGAAATATTTCCGGTTCCCTTTGAACATTATCGCGTGACTTTAAAAGCTTTGAATTTTGAGATCGTATTACTGAAATTATTTTCATCCAGGTGAAAATCACCATACCAGATGTATTCGTACATCAGCGAAAGCTCTGAAAAGCTCTTGGCATATTTGCTGTTTTTCAGCTCGATCGAATAATCGTTGTTTGTCTTATCGATCTGCCAGGATATAAGATTATTGTCCGTAAGATCCTTTAACAGCTTCAGAAAATGCAGTCTTACGGCTTTGCGATAATCTTTAGTGTTAACAGCAGCTGAGATCAGGTCATCGAAATTGATGTTATGAATATCCTCATCAAACTCTTTGAAGTCGATCTTCACGGAAGCACTCTTTCCATAGAACACCGCCCGGATGTCATTTTTCAACAGCAAAACAATGATGATCACGATCACCGCGATGATCAGGCAGTATTGAAAAATAGTGATCCCTACTTTTCCGCCTTCAGTATTGGAAAGATCATCCAGTGAATGTCCCAGCCATTCCTTGAAGCGATCCCATAATCCCTTTGGTGCCGGTCCCACACGATCATATTTGTAATCTTTGTTCTCCAGCAGCAGCTTTTGCTGTGCTTCCGGAGGCTGGCGAACCTGGACCCGCGAAGTATCGAAAACAATCGCATGCTTTTTTAAACTGTCATTTGAAGAATAGAGATCTGTTCCCCCGCATAAAAACAGGAGCAGCAAAAAAATAATGTGGTATTTTCTAATGGTGAAGGTTGTCATTTCCGTTTGGAGCCTGGCCGATCTCATTGATCATATCGATCATTCCGGCTCCTTCTCTTTTTTCAACAAGACTGTAATAATGTACTCCGAACACAAGATGCATTACGCTGTAAACGATCGTTGTCAGGAATGTGCAGATTGTAGTGATGATCATGTATGCCATCGGAATATCGTCTCCACTGTTTCCGTACATCACGACCATCTGGTAGGAGGCTTGCGGGATCGTAAATATTGCACCGATCAATGCTACCGCAATTGTAGTACATACTACAATTACCCATGTCCACCAGAAATTACCGCTCATGATGCGGAATGGTCTCGCAAATCCTTTCACTAAAGTTGTATTGGGCTGCATGACCGAAAGATAAATAGCTGAAAATTGCCATAGGAAGGGAGGGAGTATTACCAGCAGCGCCAGGATGATCAATATTGCAAGCAAAATGGCAAGGGCGGCTGAATCTTGTCCGATCACGTAGATGCCCCCAACTAGAATTGCAATCGGAACAGCGGTGATCAGTGTGATCAGGATGTAGGAAATAATAAGATTCGCAATATTTTTCCCCATGCATCCTGCAACGTCAGTGACGGAAAAATTGCCCGGCCCTTTCTCCTGGTAAGTTACAATTACCGCATACACTGTGGACATGAGCACCATCTGGGCAATTGAAATAGCAACCATAAATATCGCGTAGTGGTAATCAAACTGGCTCAGCAGCATTTGCAGCGGATTAAAAGTTCCGTGACCGATCTCATTCATCTGGCTCATCGTGTTTTGAAGAACATTTGCCTGGTAGTATGCGCCTGCAATAGAAGCGGCCAGCACAAAGGGGCCGGCCAGCGAGATCACCGAAAGAAACAAAACCCGGAAGTTCTGACGAAGCAGGCGGACAGATGCATTGAACGTTTCACCGAAGTCGCGTGATTGCCGGAGGTTAACTTTCTCTTGTATCATGTTTTGGGATTTCTAATATTCTCTGAAGCGGGTTCTGCTTTTCCGATATTATTGATCTGCAGCATCAATCCTTGTCCGTCTTTCTTTTCAACAAGGCTGAAGTAGTGAAAACCGGTAACGATATAATTCATGGAGTATACCAATGTTGCGCAGAATGTACAAACCGTAGAAACCACAATGTATAATATTGAACTTTCTGATGCCTCATCGCCTGTCGACACGTTTACGATGAACATATAGACAAACTCAGGGATCATGAACATCAGTGCAATAAAAATGAACATAAGACTTGAGCACACTGCTACGAGCCAGGTCCACCAGTAATTATCCTTCATGACCTCCCGCGTCCTTCCGTACGCGCTTACCGGGATCTCCTCTTCATGGATGATCACAAGAAAAGCGGTGCTCATCTGCCAGGAAATATTCGGAAGAACGATGAGAGCGGCGAAGAACAGCACGACGCAGATCAAGATTCCGAGTACGGTAGATGCGTCAATGATCATCACTACTACAAAGCAGATCGCTACGACGAAGATCGTCACTAAAAAACCGTAGAGAAGAAAACCGCCAATGATCTTTCCAAGAACGGAATTCATTTTTTTCATAACATCGGTTGCGCCGAAGTTGTTTCTCCCTTTTTCGCTATAAACGACAATGTAGGCTAGACTCGTGCAGATCACAGCAAGAGTGGAGATAAAGTTCAGGACGATCGAGAGAAAATACTCCCAGCCGTATTTCGAAAAGCTGTAAAGCCTGCCGGCTCTGTAGAGCGACTGTTTATATTGGATAACAGATTCGTAATGTGCATAAGAGATACTGTACAGAAGTACAAAAGGGCCGGCGAGCAAAAGCATGCAGAGAAAATAAGAAGTAAAGTTCTGCCGGATGAACTTTACCGAGATATTAAATGTCTCTCCAAAATCTCTCGCTACTTTGAATTGGATCTCCTCCTGCGGTATCATAAGGTCTGTGTTCGCGGGTTAAATGCACCTTTGAAAATTTTTGTCGGCGCGATAAAGCATGTCTTTATTTGTCTTTTCATTTTTTTTACGACCCGGACAGGTTTTTCAAACCACTCGCTGCGACAGCCTTATTGTGCAGCCGGATGGGATAGATGATAAAATACCATACGATGAAGGACAACGATGTTGCAATGATCGAAATGCTCAGCCAAATCGGCATACCGCTGTAACGTGTTACAAAGGATTCCAGGAAGCCGGCAGTTATGAAGATCGGAATTAAGCCGACTGCGATCTTCACACCTTGCTTCGCTCCTCTCACGAATGAAACTCCTCTCGAGTAGGTTCCCGGAAAAAGAATGCTGTTGCCCATCGTCAGTCCCGCACAACCCGCAATTACGATCGCAGAGATCTCCAGCGTTCCGTGGATCCAGATCACCAATGAAGATTGAAGCAGGAGTCCCTTTGAATAGAAAAAATACTGGAACGTACCCAGCATTACGCCATTAAAGAACAGGATATAAGCGGTTCCGAAAGACAACAGGATCCCAAGAGCAAATGCACAAAATGAAACTTTGATGTTATTGACCGTGATCCCAAGGAACATATCGATCTGTGTCCCGCTTTTGTATACTGCCATCGGATCACCCTTGCTGATATTTTCCAGCGTCATGTTCACGTAGGTGTCCCCAAGCACCAGGCGGGTGAAAGAATCATCATAAGCGGTTGAGACAATTCCGATGAGCATGGCGATCGAAAAGATCAAAAAGGAATAGAGAAGCTGTTTGTGTGAATTTTTGAAAATGAAGGGAAGCTCATATTTCCAGAAGGTGATGATCCGTGAACGTTTCTCTTTTTTGTTCTTATAGATCTCCTGGTGAACTCTCGCCGCGATCGAATTGAGATACTGTGTAGTTTTTGCTTTTGGATAATGTGTTTTAGAATAGGATAGATCATCCGTCATCCGGATGAAGAGATCGGCCATCAGATCAGGGTCGGAAGCTCCTTTTGTGGTAATGAGCGTTTCGAACTGCTGCCATTTCTCGGAATTTTGCTTTAAAAATGTGATCTCTTTCATGCTTCCCTGTAAATTTAAGCAAAAAAACCGATTAAAAAATTGTTTATTTCCATGAGGAAAATGTTTAATTTTAAGAAATCGAAAGGAAAACTTCCGGATGGATAATATCAGCATACAAACAACCCAGAATGTCGACATTGAATATGAGCTGGCGAGCGTCGGCGATCGGATTCTCGCAACCCTGCTGGATTATGTTTTTTTTCTCGCGTATTTTTTAGTGATCGGCATTTTTGCGGGGATCACGCGCGGTGCATTGTTTGAAAGCGAAGCAGTTATCGTGATCATAGTTCTGCCTGTTTTACTGTATGATCTCATTTGTGAAATGGTTTTCCAGGGGAAATCTTTTGGCAAGATGATAATGAAGATAAAGGTGGTAAAGCTGGATGGCTCGCAAGCTGGCTTCGGCGCTTATCTGCTTCGCTGGCTTTTGCGGATCATCGATACCCGGCTTTTTTCCGGAGGCGTTGCGCTCATCGCGATCCTTGCAAATGGAAAAGGACAGCGGATCGGTGATATGGCTGCGGGAACAACCGTTATAAAAATGAAACAGAAGGTGACCCTGAACGATACGATCCTTGCGAAGGTCCGGCCAAATTATACCATTGTTTACCCGGAAGTTTCACGCCTTTCCGATAATGATATTGCGATCATCAAAGAAGTAATGCGTGTTTCGCTTCGCACCAATAATCACCAGGCGATCGAAAAGCTGGCAAATAAGATCAAGCAAACTATGGGCGTAACGGTTAATCTGCCGCATGCTCAATTTCTTTCAACCGTTGTCCAGGATTATTCCCAGTATAATTTCGATAAATAATTGACGGATTTTACCACTAAAATGCTAAGTTCACATAGAGGCACTTAGAGGTAAATGAATTAATTTATAATTTCTGTTATTTGCCCGAACTATTCCCCGTAGCCGCAGCTGTAACAATCTTAAATGAATTTATATTCTTTTCATAAGCATCTTAGTGTCCCTCTTTGTCTTAGTGCCTTCCTTGCTCTGCTGCCCGCGTACGCCGAAGCTTTAGCGGAGGCGCAAGCGGTTACGCATAGGCGGGAGTGGTAAAAATATCAGATCGCTTTTGTCAGCTTGAGGATCAGGAAAACAAGTCCTCCCACCAGCAGGACCACGATCCCAAACGCGATAAGGTATCCCAGCGCATATCCCGCTTTATATTGAGTCAATACGCTCGTTCCGCTGGTATGTAACTGATCTCCGGGAAGCAGTTTCGGATTTACTTTAATGGAATTGTATAAGCGGTTTCGCTGCTCTGTTAGCTCCCTGCTTTTCGAAATTATTTCAGTAAAAAAAACAGAATACATTTTACCGTGTATCAATACACCAACGCAATGCTTGGCCTGCTCGCTCGAATCAATTTTTATTGTCATGGAGTATTGGATCAGCAGCAGCCCGTTCTGCCTGGCAAAATGCGATTCAACAAGCTCGCCATTCACCTGTTGTAATAAACCGATGCGAAATCCATTGTAAAATTCTTTAAGCTCCCGCTCATCAGTAACGACACTCCATTGCTTATCACTCAGTGGTGTAGAGTTGATCACAACCACACCGTTATTGATATTGGCAACAACCACATGTTGTCCCAGCGTATCCTCTTCACTATAGTTTGATGGAATTTCCAGCTTTAATACCGAATCGATATCATAGCTGACCCAGTTCTGCGTAAAAGCAGCAGCCGGTGTAAAAATCAATAAGAACAGAAAATATCCTTTTATTTTTCGAATCATTTTCATTGCAGAAAGATTAGTAGCAGCCCGATTAGCGGCAGCAAGCCCTGGACAAAAAATATTTTTTTATCGGCGGTGAATGTGCCGTATAACGCTGCTACAAGAACACACGACAGAAAAAAGATACTTATGTTCTGCGACCAGGTGGCATCCCGGATCGCCAGGGACCAGATAAGGCCCGCTGCAAGAAATCCGTTGTACAATCCCTGGTTCGCAGCAAGTGCTTTTGTCGGTTCAAATAAGTGCTCCGGAAAATTTTTGAATGTTTTTTTTCCGCGTGTGGTCCATGCAAACATCTCCATCCATAAAATGTAAATGTGAATGAGCGCTACGAGTATGATGACGATTTGTATTACTGTTTTCATATGGTCTTTACCACTAAGGCACTAAGTTCGCGTAGATACACTTAGCATTAATTTGAATTAATTTTGAAAAATTCCTCAATGGCCCAGGTGTCTTTTTGAAAAGACCCCTTAGTTTCCCTTAGTGGTCTTAGTGCCTTAGTGGTGAAACACGCATCACTCTTTCAACACTGGCAGCATTAAATTCGATGCATTCATCCCATCATGCCAGATCTGTATCGTTGATTTGATAAAATCCTTCTCATCACAATGATAAATGTCCAGGAATTGCTGCGGATTCCTGTCTGCAAGCGGGAACCAGCTGCTCTGGATCTGGACCATGATCCGGTGTCCTTTCAGGAATTTATGTGCAACATCCGGCAATTCGAAGCTGACGGGGCTGGCCTTTCCGGGTACAAAAGGTTCCGGCTTCTCAAAGCTGTTCCGGAATTTTCCGCGCATGATCTCTCCGCGGACCAGCATCTGGTATCCGCCCATCGGATATTTATCTTCGTCACCATATTTGAATTCGTTTGGAAATACATCGATCAGCTTTACCACAAAGTCAGCGTCGGTTGTTGAAATACTTGCAATAATATTCGCGACCACCGGTCCGGTAAGCGTAATGTCTGATGTTAAGGGATCGGTTTCAAAAACGAGCACGTCCGGGCGGCGTGCGGCAAAGCGCTGATCATCGGTCATGTATTCCCGTGTGCGGTTGATATGAACATCTTCCGTGTATGGGACCGGTTTAGCAGGATCGCTGATATATTCCGTGAAGCTGTTGCTCCCTGTCGGCTTGTCAAAAGACAGTTTTCCCGCCGGCTGCAGATAAAGGATTTTCGACTCCACATTTTTTGGCGGCCATTCGGAGAAGCTGTGCCACTGGTTTTCCCCGGTTATGAAAATATTCGCTTCAGCAATTTTTTCGACAGCGCCTTCTCCCTTCAGGTAATAGTTGAAAAAAGGAATTTCAAAATTTTTATAGTAGTAATCTGAGGTCATGCTTCCGAATTGTACATTCCCCAGCTGGGTTCCCAGCGACTTGTTCCAGCCGCCATGGAACCAAGGTCCTTCCACGATTTTGCAATTGGTGCCCGGACTTTGTTTCTCGATACATTTATAGAGATTCCATGCTCCCCAGCAATCCTCGGCATCAAAAAGTCCGCCCGTGATGAGCACAGCCGGCTTGATATTATCCTTGATCTGGTAGGTAACCGTGTGATCCTTCCAGAACTGATCATAATTCGGATGGTTCATTTCATCGTTCCACCATTTTATCGAATCACCCATGTACGTCTTCGTCAGGTTCTTGAGTGTACCCGCTTTTAAAAAGAAATCATAATTATCAGGTGTATGATAGTAAAAATCAGGCCCGCTTTTTTCCGTCGGTCCGCGATGCGGAACACCGAATGAGTAATCAAAATCGAAATCATCCATCATAAAGAACACACCCTTGTGATGAACATCGTCACCGATGAACCAGTCAGTGACCGGTGCCTGCGGGCTGATCGCCTTTAGCGCAGGATGTCCCGAAAGTCCGGCCATGGTTGTGTAAAAGCCCGGATAGGAAACGCCGCTCACACCTACTTTCCCATTGTTATCCGGAACATTTTTTACCAGCCAGTCGATAGCATCGTAGGTATCACTCGCTTCATCAACATCTTTTTTTGTTTTCTTATCCGGATTGAATGGCCGGATGTCTTCAAATGTTCCTTCGCTCATGTAGGTGCCTCGTACATCCTGCATAACCACGATGTAACCTTGTCCGAAGAACCAAACAGAATTTCTTGTCGTGAAGTTGCGGAATTTGTCTTTTCCGTAGGGTCCGCAGGAATAGGGCGTCCGGGTCAGCATGATCGGATACTTTTTCGAAGCATCTTTCGGAACGTAAATGGTGGTGAATAGTTTTATGCCGTCGCGCATCGGGATCCTTGCTTCGATCTTGTTGTAATTGTTGTAGATATATACCGAATCCGGACCGGGTAGGAGTTGAGCGAATGTCGTCAGAGAGAAAAACGCAAAAAGCAACACAATGATCTTTTTCATTGACAATTATAATTGAGGTCTAAAAGTAATTATTTTATTGCGAATGGCAATTACAGGGAGTTATATACATAATGCTACTTTTGCTCATAGAACTTATAATAGTATTTTTTATCATCTGAAGTTTTGATCAAACCGTTTTCATAATATGAAGTTATATTAGTCCAGCTATCTTTAACCTCTCTTTCAGCACCCGGTTTTTTTTTCTTTATGAAATTATAATGAGTATGCGTGATTAACCGTTCGCCGTTATACTCGTAAGTGTTCTTCTGTTCAAAATCCCTGGGTGTCTTTTGATAGCGGTCTTTGCGGCCGAAATAGAGAGAGTAAGT
This sequence comes from Bacteroidia bacterium, assembly GCA_045805205.1. Classification (GTDB taxonomy): domain Bacteria; phylum Bacteroidota; class Bacteroidia; order 2-12-FULL-35-15; family 2-12-FULL-35-15; genus 2-12-FULL-35-15. The sequence goes on from JBJMLR010000011.1 coordinate 783,016, forward strand.
TTCCAAAGGGCGACAATTTGAATCTTGTTTGATCCATTCCTGATGAAAGTTCTTTTCATAGACTGAAATGAGGCACCCACTCTCATTGTATTCATAGGTCATTGTGGTATCAGGAGTGCCGGGTTTATAACTATTAACGACGCATGTTAATTTCCAATCATTATCATAATAGTAACTGTCGCTGTTACAGCTTTTCAATTTACCGTTTGGGTAATAGCTGTATCGGAAGTAATAGGAGTGCCCGTCTGAATAAACGCGCTCCAGCGTGTCTATCCTGTCGTTTTCGTCGTAATGTAGTTTTGTCAGATCAGAATAGTTGCTGTATTTTTCAATAAATTCATTCATCCGTCCTTTCTTATCGTAAAGATATTCGACCTGGTACTGATAGTTTCCGGATCTTTTATTCCTGACAAGGATTCTTCCCTCTTTATCGTAATGTTCCAGCAGTTGGAGAGTAGAATCGCCCGGATGCTGTGAGTCATAATTATACATATAGATATACTCGATATGATTGGAAGTTGCATAAGTTTTATTCTCGCGTATCCTGGCATCAATCTCGTATTCATTGAGACGACGGATCTCTGTGTTCGTTGGGGGAAAGAGCTCTTGAGCAAAGCAGAGTCCTTCGGACAAACAGACAGTAGTGAGGATAGATATAATTATTAGTAGCTTTTTCATTTCACCTGGGATTCTAATAAAGGTAATTAAATAAAAACGCCCCGTATCTCTACGGAGCGCTTAATTTCTTTTCTTCATCACTTAATCACCCGATCACTAGATCTTGATCTCATCTTCATTTTTGTTCAGAAAATGATATTCCATGAAAGTGTAGGAAGAGACCGGCCGGACAGCGAATTTCTTTCCGTACTTCTTTTGCCATTTATGACGCAGGGAGCTCCAGAACATTCCTTTGTTTATGTATGCCTCCAGGTAAGGATGAACGCAAAGTGTAATTCCGGTTTCGTTCTGTTCTTTTAAAATATAACGGAGATTATTCTCGATCTGATCCATCAGCAGGATACTTGCCTGGATCTCACCGCTTCCGCCGCAGGTAGGACATTTTTCAACGGTCACAATATTCATTTCCGGCCGCACACGCTGACGGGTGATCTGTACCAGTCCGAATTTACTTGGAGGGAGAATGTTGTGTTTCGCGCGATCCTTCGCCATTTCGTCGCGGATCTTATCGAAAAGCAATTTCCTGTTTTCCGCCGAATGAAGATCGATAAAGTCGACCACGATAATTCCGCCCATATCGCGCAGGCGAAGCTGGCGTGCGACTTCGGCAGCAGCCTCAAGGTTCACTTCAAGCGCATTTGCTTCCTGGTTATTATCGGATTTTGCGCGGTTACCGCTGTTGACATCGATAACGTGTAACGCTTCCGTATGTTCAACAATGAGATATCCGCCGCTTTTCATCGTCACGGTTTTCCCGAACAGCGCTTTGATCTGGCGATCGATGCCGAAATTATCAAAGATCGGTGCCTGTCCTTTATAGTGCTTCAGGATATTTACTTTATCCGGCGCGATGGTTTGAAGATACGTTCGCGTTTCGTCAAAAAGCGTTTGATCATTAATATGGATACTGTTGAAGCTTGCATTCAGCAGATCGCGGAGGATCGCTGATGTTCTGTCAAGCTCGCCAAGGACTTTTTGAGGAGGCTGTGCGGTTTTAAGGGCATTATAGCAGGTGTCCCATTTTTTAACCAGGTCATTCAGATCTGCTTCGAGCTCGGGAACGCTTTTCCCTTCAGCTACGGTACGTATGATCACACCAAAGTTCTTCGGCTTGATGCTGGCAATAAGTTTTTTTAACCGGGATTTCTCATCATTGGTTTTGATCTTCTGGGAAACGGAGATCTTATCTGAGAAAGGGATCAGGACAAGAAATCGTCCTGCAAGAGAAATTTCAGTGGTGATCCTTGGTCCTTTGGTAGAGATCGGCTCTTTTGCGATTTGAACCAGGATCTGCTGGTTGGAATTGATCACATTACCGATCTTACCGTCTTTCGGGATATCATTCTCAAACTTAAAATACATTAAGTTGGAGGTCGTTTGTTTCCCGGTTTGCACCAGCTTGGTGTATTTCCCGAATGATGCGGCCTGAGGCCCCAGATCCAGGTAATGCAGAAATGCATCTTTTTCGTATCCAACATCCACAAAAGCGGCATTCAGCCCGGGCATCACTTTTTTTACCCGCCCGAGGTAAATGTCACCGACTGAAAAATTGTTGTTGCTCTTTTCACGATTTAATTCTACTAGGCGTTTATCATTTAAAAGTGCAATAACAACTTCCGAGGGTTTGGAATCAATGATTAATTCGCTGTTCACTCTAAAAGTTTTTTAAATACGTAATATCCCCTTGCCCTTGTCCCGGTATAATGGGAGGAGCTGAGGATCTTATTGATAAGTTAATGTGCTGGATTCCTGTTCCTGGTATCAAGGCGCAGAAATGAAGACAAACAGACGTGTGCTACACAGAGAGGAACAGCGCCTGAATCGGGCTGTTCCATAAAATGGTACAAGTGGTCACACGCTTACAAAGTAATCGTTTCCTTATCGGTCGGATTACTTCTTCTTGTGTCTGTTCTTTCTCAAACGCTTCTTGCGTTTGTGAGTAGCCATTTTATGTCTTTTTCTTTTTTTACCGCTTGGCATGACTTAAATTTTTATGAATTTTTTAATTTGTTTATATAATCCTGAACCTCGGTTTTGATGGTTGCATCATCCACGAGTTTCTTGTACTGTTCTAAATTCTCTATCGCTTTTGCTTTATCGCCTTTCGACTCATAAGCATCTGCCAGGTGAACATACGCCTCGATAAAATCCGGCTGTATCTTCAATACCTTCTCGAACCTCGCAATCGCCTTGTCCCACTGTCCCGATTTTTCCGAAAAGAAAGCGAAGTTCAGCTGGAGGTTCACATTGTTGGAGTCTGTTTTTTCGATCTCCTTCAGCATTCCGATCCCTTTCATCGGATCCGAGCTTCCTTCCACATAACAGGAAGCAAGACTGATCCGGGCTTCCACATTTTTCGGATTGAGCTCGATTACTTTTCCAAAGCATTCGATCGCTTTATCGAAAAGAACCTGTTTTCCCCCTTCCTTTGCGAACTGTGTAGCCGCATAATAACGGTTTCCGGCTTCCTGCCAGTTCTGTTCCGTTCCCGAAGCTTTAGAAGCCTGCTCGGCATAATACGCCGCAGCATCCGGCTGTCCCAGGCTGTCCCATGCATTGATGATATTTTCAAATGCGGTTTTCTTGTCGGGAGCGGTCCGGGTAGCTTCATCGAGCGCCTTCATCTTCTGCTTCTGATCGGTTTTCAAGCCATCCACTGCATGCTGCACCAGCGCCTCGATCTCCGGTCCCTTTGCATTTGAATTGCCTGCATGTTCGGATCCGTTTACCTTATCCTTCGGAAGAGGTTTAGTATTTGCAAATAATAAAAGAACGATCAATATTAATGAGCCTGCAATGACTGCTATTTGCGTTTTATTCAGACTCATTTTAAGCTTAAAGTTTTAAGGTTCAAAGTTCAATGGGTCCAACTTTTAACTTTCTGACTTTGAATTTTGAACTTACTGTGCGGCAGCGTCTTTCTTAACGTTTTTCTTTACTTTTTCAGCAAAGGTCTTAGCCGGTTTGAAAGCCGGGATATAATGCGCCGGTATAATAATAGTTGTGTTCTTGGAGATATTACGGCCGGTTTTCTCAGCACGTTTTTTTACAATAAAGCTTCCAAATCCTCTCAGGTAAACATTCTCTCCGTTTACCATCGAATTCCTTACGGACTTCATAAATGCTTCCACACTTGCCTGAACGGCTACTTTTTCAATTCCTGTTTTTTCAGCGATGTCGTTAATGATGTCTGCCTTTGTCATACTTCTTTAATCTATTTAAAATCAAATAATTAATACTCTAAATAAAAATTTAGGGAGGCAAAGATAGTATTTTAAATATTAAACAAAAATTTAAAATCGTAATTTCGGGTCTCTTTTAATGAAAATCAAGCCATTGGGCTCGTTATGAAGCATTTTTCAGGAAAAATAATGGCCTGGTACGACCAGCATAAACGTGATCTGCCCTGGAGATCCACCAATGATCCTTACCTGATCTGGCTTTCTGAGATCATTCTCCAGCAAACCCGGGTGGAACAGGGCAGGAGCTACTATCATAAATTCGCCGACGCTTTTCCCACCATAAAGCATCTCGCGAAAGCCGATAGCGATAAGGTCATGAAGCTCTGGCAGGGACTCGGCTATTATTCGCGTGCACGTAATCTTCACGCCGCTGCAAAAACCGTCGCTGATAAATATAAAGGACAATTTCCTTCTTCTTATGAAGACATCCTGGAACTGAAAGGCGTTGGTGAATACACGGCCGCTGCGGTCGCTTCAATTGCTTTTGGGTTACCTCATGCGGTTGTAGACGGCAATGTATACCGGGTGCTTTCGAGAGTATTCGGCATCAAAACACCCATCGACAGTCTTGCCGGCAAAAAGGAATTTTACAAGCTGGCAAATGAGCTTCTCGATAAAAAACATCCTGCCCGCTTTAACCAGGCAGTAATGGAGCTAGGCGCACTGCAGTGCAAGCCGGTTAATCCCGATTGCGGAATTTGTCCCCTCAATACTATGTGCTTCGCTTCCGCGAAAAAGATGGTCGCCGAATTCCCGGTCAAGGAAAAGAAAACAAAGGTCCGCGATCGCTATTTTAATTATGTGGTCTGGAATCACAAAGGTACTGTTGCGATTAATAAACGTATTGGAAAGGATATCTGGACCAGCTTGTACGACTTTCCCCTGATTGAGGCAGATCGCGAGCTTACCGAGACAAAGCTGTTCGGATCGCAGGAATGGAAAAAGCTCACCGGTAAAACAAAATATACCGTCCGCTCGGTTTCGCCTTTTCACAAACACATTCTCAGTCACCAGAGAATATATGCCCGCTTTATTGAATTGGAATGTGATAAGCCGCTGGCAGCCGGACAGATAATTAAACGTAAGGAGATCCACAAATATGCCGTTCCCCGCCTGATCGAAAATTATATTAATGTGTTTAAGTGTTAACGTGTTTATGTGTTAACGTGTTTATGTGTTAACGTGTTTATGTGCTAAAGTGTTAGTGTGTTTAGGTAGTGGTCACATACTATAACACCCAAACACCCAAACACCCAAACACCCAAACACCCAAACACCCAAACACCCAAACACCCAAACACCCAAACACCCAAACACCCAAACACCCAAACACCCAAACACCCTCCTCTCTGCCAAGCTTTGTAGCATTTTAGGAATTTCATTTACATCGCCGTTTCATCGTCGTATATTCGTATGCGAATTACAACTCAATCACCCAATCACTTAGTCACCAATCACCAAAAAAATGGCAGGAGTAAACAAAGTAATATTAGTCGGCAACCTCGGAAAAGACCCTGAAGTTCGTCACCTGGAAGGCGGCGCATCGGTTGCTAATTTTCCCCTTGCAACTACTGAGATCTATAAAGACAAAACCGGCACTCGCCAGGAGCAAACCGAGTGGCACAATATCGTTGTATGGCGGGGACTTGCTGAAGTTGCAGAGAAATTTCTGAAAAAGGGAATGACCATCTATATAGAAGGTAAGCTTCGCACCCGGTCCTGGGATGATAAAGAAGGGAATAAACGATATACTACCGAAGTGGTCGGAGATACATTCACTATCCTCAGCAAAAAGGAAAATTCAGGTCCCCCCGGCAATAATGAAAGTGTTTCCGGCGGCCCGAAGGCAGCTGACGATCTGCCTTTCTGAGTCCAAAATCCGATTTACTGCAAAATCTTATCTTTGTATGAGATTTAAATTTAACCAATACCCTTGACCTTGGTCGACAGTACCTTTTTGTTTTCCGGATCACCGTTACTCAGTATTTCAGTCAACCCGCTTTCCCTTAGTATTATACTGGCATTGATCTCTATGCTTGTGCTTCTTATCTTAGTAGCACTGGTTTCTGCTGCGGAAGCATCCTTTTTTTCGCTGACACCTACCGACATGGAAGTGCTGCGAAACTCGGACGCAAAAGTCGATCACCGGATCCTTGAGCATATTGAATCGCCGAAACGTTTGCTCGCAACGCTCCTCATCAGCGTGAATTTCATCAATATTGCGATCGTTATTCTCAACGCTACATTCATTTTCGGTCCCGAAGGCTGGTTCAGCTTTCCCGGAAGTCCCCTGCTCGGTTTCGTGATCCAGGTTGTTGTGGTTACATTCCTTATTCTTCTCATCGGAGAAGTAACGCCTAAAATTTATGCTACGCAAAACCCGCTGAAAGCTTGCCGTACGCTGATCTATTTTGTTGCGATACTACAGCGTATTTTTTACCCGATCAGCTCCTTCCTGATCCTCACCACCTCTTTGCTTGATAAAGTGATCAAGCCGCGCTCGCATAATATTTCCGTGGATGAGCTTTCCCAGGCACTGGATCTTACTTCTGATGAAGACATTCCGGAGGAGGATCATAAAATTCTCAAAGGCATTGTAAAATTCGGCAATACCGATGTAAAGCAGATCATGCAGCCGCGTACGCTTGTTACCGCTTTTGAAACCCGCCTTGGTTTCAGTAAGCTGCTTGCCGGTATCACCGCATATGGTTTTTCCCGTGTCCCTGTTTACACAGAATCGCTGGATAATATTGTCGGCGTGCTTTATACAAAAGATCTTCTTCAATTCATTAACGAACCGGATTCATTCAATTGGCAGGGCATCATTCGTCCTCCTTTTTTCGTTCCTGAAAATAAAAAGATCGATGATCTGCTCCGGGAATTCCAGGTGAAAAAGATCCATCTTGCAGTGGTGGTGGATGAATACGGCGGAACTTCCGGCATCGTTACGCTTGAAGATGTGATCGAAGAAATTGTCGGTGAGATCAATGATGAGTTTGATGATGATGACCTGGTGTATTCCAAACTCGACGATAATAATTTTGTTTTTGAAGGGAAAGCGCCGCTGAATGACATCTATCGTGTGCTGGAGATAGAGGGAGAGGATTTTGAAGATGCAAAAGGTGAAGCGGATACGCTTGCCGGATTTATCCTGGAGATCGAGGGGCGCATCCCTACGAAAAATGAAAAGATCACATTTAAGAACCTTATCTTTACCGTTGAATCAGCCGACAATCGCAAGATCAAACGTGTGAAAATTACGATCGACAGAAATGAGAAAGAATAAATTTTGGATTTTTCCTGGAAAGCTTCTCGCTGCTTTCTGTCTGTTGTCAATGGTCTGCTGTTTGCCCGGCTGCGGAGGTGACGACGATGATCCCATTGCTCCAAAACCTCATGGATATTTCCGGTTGAATTTCCCTGAAAAGAAATACATCAGGTATGAATCCGATTGTCCCTTCACATTCGAACAGCCCGTTTATACAAAAATGCTTCCCGATCTGAATCCCGGAGCAGAACCTTGCTGGATCAATATGGACTTTCCGTCGCTGCACGGGACGCTTCACCTGAGCTACAAGGAGGTAACCAATAATGTGCAGGGTTACCTGGAAGATACTTATACACTCGCATCCAAGCACCAGGTAAAGGCCTCCGGGATCGAGGAGAAGCTGGTTTCCCGGGATTCTTCGAAAGTGTACGGACTGATCTATGAGATCGGAGGGAATGCGGCTTCATCGATCCAGTTCTTCCTCACCGATAGCACAAAGCATTTTATCCGTGGAGCGCTATATTTCAATGCGGTTCCGAATACGGATTCATTAGCTCCTGTTGTTGATTTTGTAAGAAAGGATATCTATCACATGATAGATACATTCGAGTGGAAAGATGCTAAGAAAAAGTGATCCGTTGATCAGCTCCGGAGGAGCCAGCTGTGTCCCCATCTAAATACTTTTGTTAACAAGGCTCCGGAGGAGCCAGCTATGTGAATTCCAGTGGAAAGATGCTAAGAAAAAGTGATCCGTTGATCAGCTCCGGAGAGCCAGCTGTGTCCCCATCTAAATACCTTTGCTAACAAGGCTCCGTAGGCCAGCTATGTGAAATTCGAGTGGAAAGATGCTAAGAAAAAGTGATCCGTTGATCAGCTCCGGAGGAGCCAGCTGTGTCCCCATCTAAATACCTTTGTTAACAAGGCTCCGGAGGAGCCAGCTATGTGAAGGACCGGCTGTGTTCCCGTTTAATACCTTCTACTTCCGCAGCACACGCAAAATCACCACAAACTGCAATGCATAAATGATACAGCCCAACAGCAGATGAACCGGCTGTACAGGAGCCGGAAGCGCAAAGCGGCTCAGGATCACACCTGCCAATACTTCGAGCAGAACAAAAGCACCCAGCCATTTCGCATAGCTTTTCAGCGATTCTGAAACGTCGCTTGCCAGGAGTAACCTTACCATGTAGATATTCACAACGAGAATGATGATCGAGAAGCTGCGGTGCACCAGGAAGCTTGTTCCGATATGGTCAACAATTTCACCGCGGAAGGAAGGATCAAAATTCCCCAGCAGCTGATCAACGGCTTCCCTCACCTGTGTTCCGAGCATAATTTGTATGATGGTTAGCAACAGCACAATGATGCTCATCGTTTTGATCCCCTTTTTTACCGTTGAATCCGCTACCCGCCCCGAAAGATTCCTGGTTTTGTGAATGATCGCAATCGCGACGGATAGAATGACCAGCGCAACCACCATGTGGATCGTGATCTTGACCGGTGCAAGATTGCTGCTCACGACCTTTGCACCCAGCCAGCCCTGAAAGCCGATCAGCAAAAGTTCGAGAAGTGATAGCAGAACTATTTTTTTGTCGACTTTCCGGAACTTAACCGACATTACGAACTGAATAAAAATGAGAATTCCCAGGATCGCTCCGCACAAACGATTAATGTATTCCGTCCAGGTATTTGCAGCATTGAATTCCGCAACAGCATGATGCTCGCCCGCATATCTTTCTTTATAGTCGGCAGGCAGTTGTGAAACATCGGTAGGAGGGATCCATTTTCCGAAACACTTCGGCCAGTCCGGGCATCCCATCCCCGAGCCTGTTGCACGCACCACAGCTCCTGCTATGATCACCAGGAACACAAATGCCAGCGTGAGCTGGGAGATCCTGGTAAAATGACGTGCACTTTCGGGTTTCATGAACTTTATTTCACCGGCAAAATTACACAAAACATCTCAGTCCGGCTAAAAAAAGGAGTTACTATGCACGCATAATACAATAAAATTTATCTCCCGGTGGTTCTCCTTGCAAATACCTAAACAACATCCCTATGTTAAAAAAACTCGTAAAGGTCATACTGTTCATTCCACTGATGAGCTATGGCCAGGAACATCTCGACACCGAAAGCGGCTATTTTCAACTGGGTGTCAGAAATGCGTTCAGCGCATTCAGCGACGACGGAGCAAATGGCTTCGGTTATGGCGGACAATTCAGGATCCGTGTTCTCAGCCGCATCAATACAGACTGGTTCGCCGATTACATTACGACGGATATTGCCGGCATCGCAAGAAGAGAAGATGTTCACATCGGCTGGTCGGTGCTCGCATATCCTTTCAATTATCATACTGTGAAAGGAAAAATAACTCCCTACATTCTTGCCGGACATTGTTTTGATTATTCGAAAGTGACCCGCAATTATGATAATTCATTCAAGCAGAAATATAACAGTGCAGTTCAGGCTGGTCTTGGAATGCATTACAATATTACGGACCGGACCGATATTTCCCTCACTGCACAGTACATGATGCACCTTGGAAAGGATATTCACGCAGAAGTATTCGAGATCGATGGGCGGAAAGATGTTCTGATCGAGAAACACGATGTGCAGGGCATTGAAGGCCATATGCTGATAAACGTAAGTCTTAATGTCCGTCTCTTCGATATGTGGGATCAGCATCACAAACGCAAGCCTAAAACAACTCCGGCCTGAGTCATATCCGCTCCTGCCCTTGATCTTCAGCTTTGAACTTTGATCTTTAAACTATGAATTTAACTCCTTTAAACATGAAATCTCTTAAGCTCTTCCTATTAATTACCTGCTTTCCTTCAATGATCTTTGCTCAGCAGGATCTGAAGCAGAGCCAGGTACAATTCATCAACAAACATCTTGTCAGAAGTGATGCTTCTATTGTTGCCGGATTTCTTATTAAGCACGATATCAGCAATGTGCATCTGGATGGCAGCCTGGAATATTACCTGGATAACAGGGTTTCCGTTCGCGGATCAGCTTCATACATGCTCGGCAGCTCAGGGCTCACAAAAGATTCGATGGGTTTGAAGGACTTCCACACCATCATGCTGGGAGGGGCCTATCACTTTCATACAAATAATCATTTTGATCCCTACCTGATCATTCAGCCGGGAGTCGCATATACGTCTTCTTATAAGGCGACGTACACGCATGATTCCAACTACAGCACACCGGTAAAACAATATGAAGGAGTGCTGAGCCCCTTGGGAACTGCCGGCTTAGGATTTAATTATTATTTCCAGCGGTTTGCGCATTTGTATATGGAAACAAGATACGTATACGGGCGGCATCTTTCCAGCGCTCCGTCGGTGATCTCCCTGCAGGAGCTGAGAATAACCTTCGGATTAGGGTTCAATCTTTTTATCATAAAAGACAAAAAAATACCCGGTGAATAACCGGGTATTTTAAAATCCATGTATTAACAGTCGTCATTGGGATTCACGCGCTGCGATCTCTTAATCTGTAATCTTTACATCGTTATTTTTCTTCGCTTCTTTTGCTGCCGCTCTGTCCTCCTGTGCATTTTTCTTTCTCAGCATTTCCACCTTATAATCTTTGGTGGTGATCAGAATAATACCGCCGGTACAATCACCATATTGTGCCGGAACGCCTCCGGTTAAAACCTCCATTCCCCCGATTCCCATTCCCGGAACCTGGGGAGCCTCCATGGTCCGGTTGCCATCCACATAGTAGGAGGTGCTTCCGCTGCGTGATCCCCGCATATATAATCCTTTTCCATCATTGGTCGGCATTACATCTGAATTGCGGGTCAGCACCAATTGCATCACGTCGTTCTTACCAACCGCACTGTGCTCGATCTGATCCGCATTGATCCGCTGCACAGTCGAAAAGTCAGAGTTGAAAGCAGGAGCTACCCATTCTGCGGTTACAACGGCTCCGGTAAGGTTGATCGCGGACTGACTCATATTGATATCGAGATATCGGGTGATATTCGATTCTACTTTAACTCCCTTGTAAAGAAATTTATTATAGCCGATCATCTGTGCGTTTATATTGTAGCGGCCCGGTATTACATCCTTAAAAGTGAATTCTCCGTTGATATCGGTCTGTCCGCTTTTTACTACTGTCGAGTCTTCCATAACGGCTACTGCGGTAAAAGGCAAAGGTTGTTTCTTTTCATCAACAACAGTTACTTTGATGCTTCCGTTGTTCTGCGCCATGCTGATACCCGCAGTGAGGAGGAAGCAAATGGCTAAAATGTTTCTGGTCGTTTTCATATCAATTGTTTTAAGTGGTGATTAATGATTTTTCTGTCGATTCGCGTTTCTTGCAGCTAAGACGTGCAGCATTTTCTTTTTCCACAAAACATCTCTTCATCTCTTCATCCCTTTGTCACCCGCCTGCCATTCATTTAAAAATCCTGCCGCTTGCTCAATAGCGCTAACAAATCAATTTTTTAGGGGTTAAACTTGTGCAAACCGGTTACTCCAAACGTCTTATTACCGAACCGGTAAAAAACAATCGGATCATGAACAGTACTACCTCCAATTACAGCCTGCTTACCGATCATGAATTGGTAGAACGCTACAGAGTTACCTGCGATAAAGTTTTTGTCGGGGAACTATACAACCGTTATTCTCACCTTGTATATGGTATGTGCATCCATTATTTCAAAGACAAGGACATTGCGAAAGACAATGTGCTCGGCATCTTTGAAAAACTCTTTACGGAACTTAGAAAAAGAGAAGTAGAAAATTTCAAAGGCTGGCTCACATTTGTTGTGCGTAATCATTGTATTTCTGAATTGAGAAAAATACAAACCCGCCTGAACCGTGATGAGGAATATTCCTATGAGCTGAAGATCCAGGCTTCCGGTGAAGAAAAAGATGCTGCAGAAGAAGAAAGGAAACTTGCTGCACTGGAGCGCGCGCTGAGCGATCTGAATCCTCTTCAGCGCAACTGCATAGAGCTTTTCTATCTCCGGAACATGAGCTATAACCAGATCGTTGAAGCCACGGGCTACTCCGTAAATGAAGTAAAAAGCTATATCCAGAACGGAAAAAGAAATTTAAAATTAATGATCATCAATACAAAATAGTCATCCCCATGATAACAACTGCCACAAACACCAGCTGCCTCACATTCGGCCAGCTTCGTGACTACTCTTTTAACAAGGGAAGCCGCGAGGAGAGAGCCCTTCAATACCTGCACATTTCACAATGTGAATTGTGCGCCTGTGCGGTCAACGGATTTACTGCAATGCCATTTACAATCGCTGAGGTGAACGCCATCCACCATCAGGTCGATGTAAGAGCAAATGCTGCGCACGCGAATCCGTTGATCTTCGCACGGGTACTTTTTGCTGCACTCTGTGCCGCTTCTATTTTCGGATTCTACTATTTTGCTGATTCCTTCTCCCAAACGGATAAGAAGACAGACGTCGTAAAACCCGCTGTGGAAGAAATAATTGCGCCGGTTGTCCCAGCCGTTATTCCGCCTGTAAAAGAGCCTGAAAAAATTGAAACCACGATAACAAAGTCCTCTGCTGCAGTCCCTGTTCCTCCCTCGGAAATTCCGGTTGAGGAGATCACGCCGCTCCCCGGATCATTGAACAGCTGTGTGTCCGCCGCAGATGAAAAACTTGCTCCATGGCACGCGGATGTGATCTACATTTACGATCTCAAAGTCACCGATTATAATAAACTGTATTTCAACTTCGCTAAAAATAATTTTGAGATCAAGGGTCATGTTCCGTCCTATCGTGAAAATGATTCAACTGCCGACTACCTTGCGGATGACCATATGGAATCCATTGCGGTGGATAAAGTCCTGAAGACCGGCCTCAGCTTTTTTGTGAAGGAAAATTATCCGAAGGCGCTGGAGCAGTTTGTGCTGCTGCGCGAAAATAATCCGGACGATGAGAATGCACTTTTTTATGGCGGCGTTTGCTGCAGTAACCTTGGAAAGAATAAAGCCGCGATCCGTTGTTTTGAAGAGATCTTAAAGGATCCTCACAGTCCTTTCTACGAAGAAGCGAAATGGAACCTTGGACTTTCCCGTTTGACAATAGGCGAAAAAGGGAAAGCGCTGGAAATCTTTTCTGCAATCGTAAAGGAAAATGGATTTTATTCAAAGAAGGCTGCAGAGAAATTAAGATCACTTTAAGCTTGTCAATATTCCGGGCACACCGTCAATTACTTTTGCCATCCTCGGGATATCCAGTGTTTCCATCGTGTCGATGGTTTCATGATAATTAGTCGAGGAATACCATTCCGACGCATCCCGCGCCGGAAAGAAGTACGATCAGTCCGATAAGTGCCGGGCCCCAATTCATAAAAATCTTGCTCCGGTGTTTGGGCTCTTGATTCTAGCTCTATCTTTGCGTCGTGAATAGTAAAGCGATCAACTGGATCATCCTCATAGCTCTTGCGCTCACCTGGGGAAGCTCCTTCATTCTGATGAAGCGGGGCATGGATGTTTATTCCAGCGATGAAGTGGCGGCATTGCGGATCTTCATTGCGTTCCTTTTTCTGTCACCGCTCATTTTCACTCATGTGAAAAAAGTGCATTTGAAAAACTGGAAAGGTTTTATCGGGATGGGTGTTTTGGGAAATCTTGTGCCGGCTTTCCTTTTTACAAAGGCTGAAACCGGGATCAGCAGCTCACTGACCGGAATGCTGAATTCACTTACACCATTGTTTACCTTGCTTTTAGGAGTTCTTTTGTTTCGTGCAAAAACACGCTGGATAAATGCGCTTGGGATCTTTATCGGTTTTATCGGCGCTATCGGTTTGCTCACCGTTGGAAAAGCGGAAAACATGAATAATAACCTTTTGTTTGGCCTTTATGTGGTGATCGCAACGATCTGCTATGCCTTAAGCGTGAATATCATCAAAAAAGAGCTCAACGAGATCAATTCGGTGACGGCATCAGTTTGGGCAATGATGTTCATTGGTCCGGTAGCAGGCGCCTATCTTTTTTCTGCGACGGATTTCACAAAGAAGCTGAGTGCGGATCCGCTCGCGTATCAGAGTTTGGGTTATGTCGCCATCCTCGCGGTCTTCGGTACTGCCTTGTCGGTCATCGTATTTAATGTACTGATCCGGAATACAAATACGCTTTTTGCGTCATCTGTCACCTACCTGATCCCTGTTGTGGCGATGGGTTGGGGGATTGCCGACGGCGAAAATATGCAACTGCTTCATTTTATGTGGATTGCATTTATTCTGATGGGCGTATGGCTGGTCAATAAAAAGGCACCTTTACAGGAGAAGATTGTGCCTGCCGACGAGACCAGCGCCTGAATTTTCGGTATTTTCTTCCGAAACCTTTGTCAATTCCAAATAAATCCTTAATTTCGTGCCCCCAAGTAAAAATCTTGGATAATTAATAACAATAAACCCTAATTAAAATGTACGCAATCGTAGAAATAGCCGGGCAACAATTTAAGGTTGAGCGTGGGAACAAAGTTTACGTTCATCGCCTAGAAGCTAGCGAAGGGTCCAAAGTATCATTCGACAAAGTATTGTTGGTTGATAATGGCGGAAAAGTTCAGATAGGAACTCCTTCAATTGATGGGGCAACAGTAGCTGCAACAGTGCTGGGCCACATGAAAGGTGACAAGGTCATCGTATTTAAAAAGAAACGCAGAAAAGGTTACCAGAAATCGAATGGTCACCGTCAGCAGTTCACCCAGATCCTTGTACAAGGGATCCTTGGAAAAGGTGAAACACTGAAGGATGAGATCAAAGTAGAAAAGAAGGCACCGAAAGCTGAAGTTGCTGAAGTGAAAGAAACGAAGAAGGCAGCTCCTAAAAAAGCAGCAGTGAAAAAAGAAAAAGAAGCAGCAGCTCCTAAGAAAAAAGCAGCTCCTAAAAAAGCAGCAAAAAAAACTGATAAGTAATAACAATCGGAAAAGTGAATAACGGCTTACGTTTCACTTTTCACTTATAACTGAAAAAAAATGGCACACAAAAAAGGTGCGGGTAGTTCCAAGAACGGCCGTGAGTCACACAGTAAACGTTTAGGCGTTAAGATCTTCGGCGGACAGCTGGCGATCGCTGGTAATATTATTGTCCGCCAGAGAGGCACTAAGCATAACGCAGGTGAAAATGTTGGAATGGGCAAGGATCATACACTTTTTGCACTTGTTGACGGAACAGTGGAATTTAAGAAGAAACGTGACGACAGATCATTCGTTTCAATTATTCCATTCCCTACTGAAGCATAAGAAAATTTGATAATTACAAGATCTCCTGGCTTCAAATGAGGTTAGGAGATTTTTTATTTGGTCAGACTTGATTTTCGCAGAAAATATTGTCAGACTTATCCCAGGTAAAGCGAGGGATCTGTTTTAAAAAACCTATATATAATAGGTTCTCTGGCCGTTAGTATCCAGAGCCTTGTTAAAAAACTAACGATAAACGAATAGCAACTATGCTGCAACTTAACTACATCCGCGAAAAGAAGGACGAAGCCATCGCCCGTCTGGCAATAAAAAATTTTGATGCAAAAGCGATCCTCGACCAGGTTCTTGAGCTGGATAATGATCGCCGGAGAACTCAGAATGAGCTGGACTCGCTCCTGAACGAAGCAAACACCATTGCAAAGCAGGTCGGAGAATTATACAAGCAGGGAAAAAAGGCAGAAGGGGATGAGCTTAAAAATAAAACGGCTGCTATCAAAGAAAGCTCCGGCAAGCTGGCGGAACAGTTGAAGGGAATTGAAGACAAGCAGAATGCTTTGCTTGTGCAGGTTCCCAATACACCGAGCACGAAAGTTCCCAAAGGAAAAACACCCGAAGATAACGAGAATGTATACGAAGAAGGAGAGATCCCGGCGCTCTATGATGGCGCAAAACCGCATTGGGAGCTCGCTGCAAAATACGACCTGATCGATTTTGAATTGGGTGTAAAGCTTACCGGTGCTGGCTTTCCGGTATACAAAGGAAAAGGAGCCCGTCTCCAGCGCGCGCTGATCAATTATTTTTTGGATCGCGCTACTGCTGCGGGATACATGGAAGTGCAGCCGCCGATCCTCGTAAATGAAGCATCCGGTTATGCTACCGGTCAGCTCCCGGATAAAGAAGGGCAGATGTATCATGTGGGAATAGATAATTTATATCTCATTCCGACTGCGGAGGTTCCGGTGACGAATATCTATCGCGATGTGATCCTGAAGGCCGATCAGCTGCCGGTTAAGAATTGCGGGTATACGCCTTGTTTCCGTCGTGAAGCAGGAAGCTATGGAAAAGATGTTCGCGGATTGAATCGTCTTCATCAGTTCGATAAGGTGGAGATCGTTCAGATTGCTCACCCGGATAAATCGTATGAGGTGCTGGAAGAAATGCGCACATATGTTGCAGGTTTACTTCGCGAGCTGGAGCTTCCCTTTCGTACACTTCGCCTTTGCGGAGGAGATATGAGTTTTGCTTCTGCATTGACCTATGATTTTGAGACGTATTCTGCTGCTCAAAAGAAGTGGCTGGAAGTCAGTTCTGTATCTAACTTTGAAACATTCCAGAGCAACCGCCTGAAGCTTCGTTTCAAAGAAGGCGATGGCAAACCCGTTCTTGCTCATACACTTAACGGAAGTGCACTCGCGCTGCCGCGAATCGTAGCAACGATGCTGGAAAATAATCAAACAGCCGAAGGGATCCGGATCCCCAAAGTTCTGGTACCGTATTGCGGATTTGACATGATCAAATAAGCCTCTTTTTGATTTCTTATATTTTAGTGAGTCCGGGTCGGAAGGTCCGGACTTTTTTTGTCCAAATTGTTTAAAACTTTCACGATCAGGCAATTATAATTTATTGATAATCAATCGCTTATGAATCAACAGAATTTGTTAAAAACCCGTGTTTTCAACAAAGGCAAAATTTCCTACGACGACATGCAACTAATTGACGATAAATTTAGTCCAGTATTACTGGTGAACTCAGATTATGTTATATATTTGATTTACTAAACTGAACGATTTTTATTTACTCTAACACCCCCTGAATTAAAATGGTAAAAAGGCTACTCTCCGTCTGCACCTTGCTATTGGTGCTTGCTCTTTTTTTACTGACCAAAACTTCCAGCGCACAGGCCGTAATGTCTGGTACAAATGCCTTTATTAAAGGTACGTATTCTGAGATCGGAATTTCCGGTATCGGTGGCTTCGAAGGAGCTCCGCTCCCTGCCCCTGTAGGTTATCATGCCCGTGGCGGCGGTAACCCTTACTTTGGGTTCGTATCAAATCCTCAGATGAATGCCTGGCTCACTTATGACGGCGACTTTTTCGTTCCGGGGAGTCCTGAAAACGGATGGGGAATCGAGTTGCCTTCCGGTATTAACTATGGTAACAACTGCTCATTCCTGCAACAGATCAATGGTGCGATCACGAGTGTATCAAACGTGTTTACCTGTTATTCAGCAACCTGGGAAGGTGATCTTACCACAGGAACCAACCTGCATTTTAAGATCAATTACCTTTTAAAACAATCGGATCTTTATTATACAACGACCGTTTCGGTAACAAATAATACGGCGGCGACAATTCCAACTTTATATTATTATAGAAATTTTGACCCCGATAATAACGAGCCGATCAGCTTCGACTTTACCACGACAAATACCATCGTGGCTCAGCCATTTTCGGGACTTTGTAATACGGCTCACGTAAAGGCAACTTCTGTGAACCCCGCTTCCCAGCCGATGTCCTATGTTGGTCTGGCTGCTACCGGTGTTAATTGGCGCGCCGACTACGGCGGATTCTCTAACCGTGACGGATCCGATCTATGGAATGGTATCGGATTTACTCAAACTGTAGGTTCATCAACATTTGCGGATATTGCGATCTCTCTTGCTTATAAGATCAACAACCTTGCTCCGGGTGCTACCGAAACTTTCAAATTCGTAGTGATCCTGGATGACCTTGCAGCAACCAATGCGGTTGCAAATACTACGTATCTGTCTTATCCTGGTTCTGCAACAGCGCCTCCTGCAAGTTGTACGCTTGCAGCGGATACTGTAAAGATTTGTCAGGGTGTTCCTGCAGCTGTTACTGTAACAGGTCCTAACGTTCCTCAGTACAACTGGACATGGAGCCCTGCAGCCGGCCTGTCCGCTACAACCGGAGTTACCGTCAATGTTAGCCCCGCTACTTCTACTTCGTATACCGTAACAGGTACTCCGATCAATGCCTGCTTCCCGCCGGTCTCGTTCCCATTCTATGTGCTTGTCCGACCGAGTCCCATCGTAAACCCGGTCCCTAACCAAACCTATTGTGCCGGTGCCATAGCTCCGGTGACCGCCTTCACAAGTACGCCTGTGGGCGCAACCTATACCTGGACCAACTCTAATACCGCTATCGGACTTGGTGCCGGCGGTGCAGGAAGTGTTCCTTCATTTACAACGGTTAACCCGGGAAGTACACCGATCACGTCAACGGTAACAGTTACGCCGACTATAGCAGGAAATCCATGCCCGGGACTTCCGCTTACTTATACAATTACTGTAAATCCAAACCCGGTTGTTAACCCGGTTGCAAATATTACGGTCTGCTCAGGTGCGACCATACCTGCCAGCGCATTTGCGAGTACGCCGGCCGGTGCCACATTCACGTGGACGAACTCCAATACCGCTATCGGTCTTGCTGCCGGCGGCGCCGGTAACGTACCATCCTTTGTCGGAACAAACATAACCGCCGCGCCGATCACCGGTACGATCACGGTTACTCCTTCAATTACACCGTGTACAGGTCCGCCGCTGACCTATACAATTACTATTAATCCGAATCCCACTTCTACCTACACGCAATCGGCAAACCAGTGTCTTACAGGTAACTCGTTTAACTTTACCAGTACCGGATCAAGCGGTGCAGGTTATAGCCAGACCTGGACATTCAGCGGTGGTACTCCGTCGACCTCAACCTTGGTAAGTCCTACCGGTATTACGTGGGCTGCACCGGGTACCTACACGGTTACTCATACGGTTACCGCAACAGGAGGCTGCGTTTCCACAACAACATCTACGGTTACGATCTTTGCTTCGCCTACAGGTCTTACAACTACCGTTGTAAATTCTACCTGCGGACTCAGCAACGGTGTGATCAATATCGGTGTCGCTGCGGGAGGTACTGGACCTTATACTTATTCTGTCAACGGAAGTCCGTTTACCGGAACATTAAGCTATACAGGTTTCGCTACCGGAACTTATTCAGTAGTTGTTAAAGATGCTAACGGCTGTACATTCTCAACCACGGCATTCGTTGGAAACTCGCCTGGACCAACAGCCCTTGCAGTTTCAACAGTTAACTCCACCTGCGGATTGAGCAATGGTATCATTAATATCGGTGCTACAACCGGTGGTACTGCTCCTTATACATTCTCTGTAAATGGCGGTCCGTTTACCGGAACAACCAGCTATACAGGTTTTGCGGTAGGTACTTATACCGTTATTGTAAAAGATGTGAATGGTTGTACATTCAGCACTACTGCTACGATCGTAAATACTTCCGGTCCGGTGGCACTTGCTACTTCAACTGTGAACTCGACCTGCGGTAATGCTAACGGAACCATCAATATAGGTGTGGTTACCGGTGGTACTGCTGCCTATACATATTCCGTGAACGCATCGGCATTCACGAGTACCACCACATACGGTGGTTTGGCTGCGGGTACCTACACGGTAGTTGTTAAGGATGCGAATGGTTGTACATTCTCAACCACGGCAACGATAGCGAACTCGCCTGGACCAACAGCTCTGGCAACGACACATGTGAATTCGACCTGCGGCGCGAGCAACGGTTCGATTACCATGGGTGCGGTCACCGGCGGTGCTCCTGCGTACACGTATTCTGTTAACGGAGGACCATTCTCTGCAACAACTACTGTCACCGGTTTTGCGGCTGGAACATATACAGTTGTGGTGAAGGATGCGAACGGTTGTACATTCAGCACAACGGTAACGATCACAAACAACCCCGGACCAACAGCTTTGGCGGTGTCTTCAACTAACTCAAGCTGTGGTGCTGCGAACGGAACTGCAACACTTGGTGCAGTGACCGGTGGTACCGCTCCTTATACTTATTCATTTGCAGCGAGCGCATTTACATCTACGACAACCTACACTGGTTTGACAGCTGGTGTGTATACGGTTGTGGTAAAAGATGCGAACGGCTGTACATTCTCTACTTCAGTAACGATAGCCAATACAGCCGGACCTAGTGCTGTGGCGATCAGCACTGTTAACTCGACTTGCGGAGCTTCGAACGGTACGCTGACAATTGGTGCGGTTACCGGCGGTACAGCTGCTTATACTTATTCAGTGAACGCAAGTGCTTTCACTCCGACTACTTCTTATACAGGACTGGCAGCGGGAACTTATACTGTAGTTGTAAAAGATGCGAATGGCTGTACATTCAGCACAACGGCTACGGTGGTCAACTCGCCTGGACCAACTGCAGTGGCGCTGACTACAGTCAACTCTACCTGTGGTAACAACAACGGTGTGATCAACATCGGTGCGGTAACCGGCGGTACTCCTGCATTTACTTATTCGGTGAACGGTAACCCGTTCGCTGCAACTACCAGCTATACCGGTTATGGAGCAGGAACATATACAGTGATCGTAAAAGATGCGAACGGCTGTACATTCTCGACAACCGTAACGGTGGTGAACACTCCGGGACCAACAGCCCTGGCAGTTACAACTACGAACTCGACTTGTGCAGGAAGTAATGGTATCGTGAATATCGGTGCGGTGACTGGCGGTACTGCTACTTATGTCTATTCATTCAACGGAAGTGCATTCACTCCGACAACCAACTATACCGGAATCGCTCCGGGAACTTATACGGTAGTTGTGAAAGACGCAAACGGATGTACCTTCTCTGTGCTGGCTTCAGTTGGTCTGACAACCGGACCGGTAGGATTAGCAGCGACAACTGTGAATTCAACCTGCGGTAATGCGAACGGTGTGGTGAACATCGGAGCCGTGACCGGCGGTGTTGCTCCTTATACGTATTCATTCAACGGCGGCGGATTCTCTGCGACAACCAGCTATCCTGGTGTGGCAGCGGGTACTTACAACGTTGTGGTGAAAGATGCGAACGGATGTACATACACAATTACGGTGACTGTAAACAACACGCCTGGGCCGACAGCTTTAGGTGTGACAAGTACAAATACGGCTTGCGGTGCCAGCACAGGAACAATTACTGTTGGCGCGACAACCGGCGGTACTGCTCCTTATACGTACTCTGTGAACGGTAGTCCTTTCACAGCGACTACTGCATATTCAGGATTCGCTGCGAACACGTATACCGTGATCGTAAAAGATGCGAACGGATGTACATTCTCTACAACCGTGATCGTTGCAAACTCTTCCGGACCAACTGCACTGGTTGTAAACACAACGAACTCATCCTGCGGTGCGAGCAATGGAACATTAACGATCGGTGCTACAACCGGCGGTCTGGCGCCATACTCATACTCGGTCAACGGAGGATCATTCTCGACAACAACCAGCTATACCAGCCTTGCAGCCGGTACGTATACTGTTATCGTAAAAGATGCGAACGGATGTCAGTTCACTACAACTGCAACCGTTGCAAACGTTGCGGGTCCTACCGCTATGGTAGTGAACAGCACGAATGCAACCTGTGGTAACAGCAACGGAACCATCACCCTCGGAGCTGTTTCTGGCGGAACAACTCCTTATACATATTCTGTAAATGGAAGTCCGTTCACTGCGACAACAGCGTATACAGGATTTGGACCGGGAACATTCACATGTATTGTGAAAGATGCGAATGGCTGTACTTATTCAACCAGTGTGATCATCACCAACATCCCTGGTCCGACTGCAGTTGCGACTACACTGACCAATACAACCTGCTCGGCAAGTAACGGATCAGTGATCATCGGTGCAGTAACCGGCGGTACTTCTGCATACACATATTCATTCAACGGAAGTCCGTTTACTGCTACAACCAGCTATACTGGTCTTGCAGCGGGAACATACCCGATCATCGTAAAAGATGCGAACGGTTGTACATTCAGCACTTCGGTAGTACTGACCAACTCGCCCGGACCAACTGCCCTGGCGGTTACTTCTACTAACCCAACCTGCGGAAACAGTAACGGAACAATCACAGTTGGTGCAGTAACCGGCGGTACTCCGACTTACCTGTACTCGTTCAACGGTGGTGGTTTCTCGTCAACGGTATCATACACCAGCCTGACTCCCGGAACCTACACAGTGGTGGTTCAGGATGCAAACGGCTGTACATTCTCTACGACCAGAACGATCACTAACGTTGCGGGTCCGACGGCATTGGCAACAGCAACAACCAATGCTTCCTGCGGATCCAGCACCGGATCTGTAACGATCGGTGCAACAACCGGCGGTACAGGACCATATACTTATTCGTTCAATGGCAGTGCATTTACAACTACAACTTCGTATACCAGCTTACCGGCTAACGTATATACAGTGGTAGTTCAGGATGCAAATGGCTGCTCGTTCACAACAACAGCGACCATCAGCAATGCCAGCGGGCCGACTGCTCTGGCAACGACATTTACCAATGCGACCTGCGGTAATAACAATGGTACGGTAACGATCGGTGCCACAACCGGAGGCGTTCTTCCATTGTCGTATTCATTTAACGGAGGCGCATTCAGCACTACGACCAACTACACAGGTCTTGCTCCGGGTACTTATACAATTATTGTAAAAGATGCAGGCGGATGTACATTCACTACAACAGTAACGATCTCGAACATCGGAGGTCCTACTTCATTGCTGCTGACAACAACCAACACAACCTGCGGAGGTGCTAACGGTTCAATTACTATGGGTGCCGTAACCGGTGGTACTTCACCGTATACATATTCTGTAAATGCGAGCGCATTCACCGGTACTACGACATATCCGGGTCTTGTGGCAGGAACATATGCAGTAGTTGTTAAAGATGCAAACGGCTGTACATATTCTACAACTGCTACGCTGACCAATACCAGCGGACCTACTGCACTTGCAACTACGGTTACAAATGCGACCTGCGGCACTAATAACGGTGTTGTTACTTTAGGCGCGGTAACCGGCGGTACACCGGCTTATACATATTCATTTGCAGGTAGTCCGTTTACTTCAACGATCAGTTATACCGGTTTGGCTGCAGGTTCTTACACGATCATTGTGAAGGACGGAAATGGCTGCCAGTTCACAACTACTGCAAACGTAGTTGCGGTTCCGGGCCCGACGGCATTGGTTACAACAACCAATCCTTCTTCCTGCGGATTGAACAACGGAGCAGTTAACATCGGTGCAGTAACCGGCGGAACTCCTCCATACACATATTCGTTTAACGGCGGTGGTTTCACTGCAACCACCAGCTATACCAGTGTAGCTGCAGGATCTTACTCCGTGATCGTGAAAGATGCGAACGGATGTACGTTCACTGTTACTCCAACTGTAACAAACGTTGCAGGCCCTACAGCGATCGCAACAACGCATGTTAATACAACCTGCGGCGGTGCGAACGGATCGATCACAATCGGTGCGATCACCGGT
Organism: Bacteroidia bacterium; assembly: GCA_045805205.1. GTDB lineage: Bacteria > Bacteroidota > Bacteroidia > 2-12-FULL-35-15 > 2-12-FULL-35-15 > 2-12-FULL-35-15. Next base: position 806,766 of record JBJMLR010000011.1, read on the forward strand.
GGTACAGGTCCTTACCAGTATTCGGTGAACGGTAGTGCGCTTTCAGCAACCACCACTTATCCTGGACTTGTAGCGAACACATACAACGTGACTGTTCAGGATGCGAACGGTTGCTCATTCACAACCACAGTAACGGTTACTGACCTGAGCGGCTTGCTTGCTTCGATCACTGCACAGACAAACGTAAGCTGTAATGGCGGTGCGAATGGCAGTGTGACGGTAACGGCGTCCGGTTCAACAGGACCATATAGCTACTCGATCAATGGCGGACCTTTCGGTGCGAGCGGTACATTCTCCGGTCTTGCATCAGGAGCATATACAGTAACTGCAAAAGACGGAAACGGATGTACGATCGCGGTTCCGGTAACTATTGCGCAACCGCCGGTACTTGTAGGAACGCTCACCGCTCAGACCAACGTATTGTGTATGGGTGCTACGAACGGTACAGCTACTGTAACTGCTTCGGGCGGTGTTAACCCTTATACTTATTCAGTGGATGCCGGTTCGTTCGGCGGAAGCTCAACATTCGGCGGGTTAGGTGCCGGTGTACATACGATCACGATCAAAGATGCAAACGGATGTACAGTGACGGTAACGGTTACTATTGCTTCGCCTCCGGCATTGACGCTTGCAACTTCTTCGACCAACGCAACCTGTACAGCTTCTAACGGATCAGCTTCGGTAGTAGCTTCAGGCGGTACACCTGCATATACCTATGCATGGACACCGGGTGCCGGTTCAGCAAGTGCGACTTATAACAGCATTCCGGCTGGTAACTACACAGTGCTTGTAACCGACTTTAACGGCTGTACAGCAAGCTCGATCGTTAACGTAGGTGTAACACCTGGCGGAACGGCTTCGATCTCATCCAGCACGAACGTAAGCTGTAATGGCGCTGCCGATGGAACAGCTACTGTTTCGATGAGCGGCGGCTCAACTCCTCCGTTTACTTATCTCTGGTCGCCTGGCGGACAGACAACAGTAACAGCAACGGGATTAACGCCTGCAAGCTATACTGTCCAGGTAACTGACGGACACGGTTGTATCGCTTCTGCTTCAGTGATCATTACCCAGCCTACGCCGCTTGCGCAGACATTTACAACAACCAATATCTCCTGCTTTGGCGGAAATAACGGTATCATCACGATCAACCCTAGCGGTGGAACAGGTCCTTATACATACTTCTGGACACCTGGAAGCTATACGACCCAAACCATCAACACGCTGACGGTTGGAACATATACCTGTACATTCACGGATGCACACGGATGTACGCATACTGCAAGTGCCGGTGTCACTCAGCCGACAGGCATGACGCTTTCATCTACGCAGGTGAACGCAACCTGTAACCTGGCAAACGGAAGCGCAACGATATCGGTATCCGGTGGCTCAGGCCCATATACCTATCTGTGGAGCGATCCGGGTGCGCAGACAACTACTACTGCGACAGGCTTACCAGCCAATACGTATGTATGTACAGTAACCGATGCGAATGGCTGTTCTCAGAACCTTTCGGTAACGATCCTGAACAACGCAGGACCGGTTGCAACTGTGTTCAGCAGCAACAACGTTTCCTGTAACGGAAATAACGATGGCAGCGCAACAGTTACTGTCAGCGGTGGTGTGATTCCATTCACTTTCAACTGGAGCGATGGTCAGACATTGCCTTCCGCAACGAACCTCGTTGCCGGTACATACACGTTGACTGCGACCGATGCAAACGGATGTATCGCTTCTACGTCGGTAACGATTACAGAACCTACGCCGCTGAGCCTTGCAGTAACAGGTGTGAATCCTTCCTGCAACGGTGCATGCAACGGTACGCTTACGGCAACACCGGCAGGCGGAACAACTCCATACTCTTATTCATGGAGTCCGGGCGGAGCAACTACTCCGAACCTGACGGGAATGTGTGCAGGAACGTATACATTACTTGTTACCGATGCACACGGCTGTACGATCTTCAACTCGTACACGCTGATCAACCCGCCTGCATTCAGCGTGACCACTTCCGGTACGAACATCAGCTGCAGCGGCATGTGTAACGGAACAGCGACAGCTACACCGGTAACAGGTACAGGTCCGTTCACTTATGCATGGAGCGATATCAGTGCACAAACAACTCAAACTGCGACCAGCCTGTGTTCAGGTACTTATACGGTGACAGCGACAGACGCAGGTGGATGTACCACAACTGCGACGCAGGTGATCACAAGTCCTCCATCGATGACGCTTACAGTTCCTACGATCGGACCTAACACGTGCTTCAATGCTTGTGATGGTTTCGCTACGGCAGCAGTAGCCGGTGGTTCTGCTCCTTATACGTTCAACTGGATGCCTGGAGGAATTGCGGGCGCTTCAGTGAATAACCTGTGTGCAGGAACATACACGGTAACGGTTACGGATGCGAACGGATGCTCGACATTCACTACGGTGGTGATCACTCAGCCGAATGCACTGGTTGCAACGATCTCAAGTACGAATGTGACTTGCTACGCTGCATGTAACGGAACTGCAACTGCTGTATACAGCGGTGGTACTGGTCCGTACACGTTCCAGTGGGCTCCGGGATTCCAGACTACACCGACGATCACATCGATCTGTGCCGGTTCTCAGACGCTGACTGTAACAGATGCTAACGGATGTATCACGAATACAATGGCAACGATCACCGAGCCTACTGTTCTGGCCGTAACAACTTCCACAACGAATTCGAATTGTGGTGTTGCAAACGGATCTGCATGTGCAGCGATCACCGGTGGTGTTCCTCCATTCAGCTACCTGTGGAATGATCCTTCGGCGCAGACTTCGAACTGTGCGACATCGATCAGTGCTGGCGTGTATAACATTTCGGTTACCGATGCTCACGGATGCGTTGCAACAGCTGTTGCAAACGTAAATGATAACTCCGCTCCGGTGGTTACCATTCCTGTAAGTAGTAACGTAACCTGTGCAGGTGCAGCGAACGGAAGTGCACAAGCGGCGATAACCGGTGGTATTATTCCTTATAATATTATGTGGACTCCTGGCGCAATGAATACTGCGTTCGTTTCGGGATTATCCGGTGGCTTCTACTCGGTAACAGTCACCGACTCGGTTGGCTGTATCGGAACTGCTTCGATCGCAATCAATGAACCTGGACCGCTTGTATCCGGTATCGTTTCATCCAGCAATGTAAGCTGTTACTTATCATGTAATGGAGCAGCAACTGTAAGTGCAGGTGGCGGAACATTGCCATACACATACCTGTGGAATGATGGTGCAGCTCAGACAACTGCCGCTGCCAGTGCACTGTGTGCGCAAGGATATACTGTAACAGTAACCGATGCAAACGGATGTACAAGCACCAGCAGCACGACGATCACAAGTCCTACGCAGCTCACGGTTTCATTGGTTTCTTCTACTAACGTAACTTGTAACGGCGGAAACAACGGTGCGATCACGATCAGCGCTGCCGGCGGAACTCCGGGTTATACGTATTCCTGGTCTCCTTCGGTAGGCTCAGGTCCGACGGTAACTAACCTTACGGCTGGAACATATACCGTAGTGGTAACCGATGCACATGCATGTAATGCAACGCTTGTGATCACAATCAATCAACCATCGGCGATCACAACGGCAACAATTACAAATCCGAGCACTTGCGGACAGTCGAACGGTTTCGTATCCGTTTCTCCTTCCGGCGGTACTCCCGGATATACTTACCTGTGGAATACAACACCGGCACAAACTACTGCGATTGCAAGCGGATTATTTGCCGGAACATACAGTGTAATTGTAACGGATAATGCCGGATGTACCTCTACAACTCCTGTTGTGCTTGGAGATGTGGCCGGACCTACCATCAGTGCGATCAACTATGTTCCGCCTTCTTGTTACGGAACACCGCTTGGTTCTGCAACGGTGATCCCGTCAGGCGGTACTCCACTATACACTTACGTATGGTCAGACACTGCTTCACAAACAACACAGATGGCGAGTGCGCTGGTGACAGGATTGTATTCTGTGACGGTGACCGATAACAATGGTTGCAGCGTAACCGGATCGGTATTCATTCCACAGCCTCCTCCGATGCAGATCATCGTGAGTCCGCTCGATACAATTTGTATCGGACAGGCAGCAATGATCTACGGAGCCGGATATGGCGGAACTCCGGGTTATACTTATACCTGGTTGCCTTCTACGATCACAGGACCTGGTCCGAACACGGTAACTCCGACGGTAACATCTACTTATGATGTATATGCGACGGATGCCAACGGATGTAACTCACCTACACAGACAATAACAGTGGCGGTTAATCCACCGATCGTGGTAACTGCAACGGATGTATCTGTATGTGCCGGAAGCTCCGTAGGAATATCTGCGATAGCAGCAGGTGGTAACGGCGGACCATATTCATTCGTATGGACACCTTCTACCGGTTTGAGCAACGATTCGATCTCGAATCCTACAGCGACTCCGCTGGTAACAACCAACTATGTGGTTGCAGTAGATGACGGATGTACAGTGCCTTCTTACAACGCATTCGATACAGCAACAGTAACAGTGAACCCGCTGGCAGTATCAAATATGTTTGTAACGGACACTGCAGGTTGTGAGGACTTCACAGTTACGTTCAACGGAACAAGTGATATCGGAACAAGCTACTCGTGGAACTTCGGCGATGGCAGCCCTGCGCAAACCGGCGAACCGGTGGTACATACGTATCCGAACCCGGGAAGCTACAACGTAACGCTCACCGTTACTACCGGACTTGGTTGCCAGTCGAGCATCACGAACAGCAACTACATTGATGTATATCCTGGTCCTACTGCAGGCTTCTCTACTTCGCCTTCAGAGATCACGCAGACTGCTCCTGAAGTAACGATCGGAGATCTGTCTTCGGGCGCTACACAATGGTATTATGACTTCGTATATCCGGGAGCTGTGTTTACCGATACGTTGCAGAACCCTGTATACTCATATCCTGATACCGGAACATACGTGATCCAGCAGGTTGTAACGAACAGCTACGGATGTACAGATACAGCATTCAACTCTGTCTATGTGATCCCTGAGTTTGCATTCTACGCACCGAATGCATTCACGCCGAACAACCACGATGGATTGAACGATCTGTTCATGCCAAAAGGAGTCGGTATTGATCCGAACAATTTTGAAATGATGATCTTCGACCGCTGGGGCAATATGATCTTCCGCACGGACGACGTCAATAAAGGCTGGGATGGAAGAGCGAACCACGGTGATAACCTGGCACAGATCGATACCTATGTCTGGAAGGTCAATACCAAGGATTCACGAGGTAATGAGAAACAATACATCGGACACGTCACGATCGTGAAGTAACGTTCAGATGATAAATGAAAAGCCCGCCGCGAGATTCAACTCGTAGCGGGCTTTTTTAATTAAGTGTAAGAAAAGCTAGCCGAGATATTCGAAACGTTTTACCTTCTCTCCATTTATTTCCACATCCTCCAGGAACATCGTTGCCGGTCGCACCCAGAGATTCTCACCTTCCGGCTGGTACAGTGCTTTATAAACGACCATTTCCTCGAGTGTTTCACTGTGACGGGCGGTTCCGATCACTTCGTATTCTTTGCCTTTGTAATGACGGTATTTGCCGGGTTTTAAATTCATTTGTTCAGGAAGATCGAATCGGTATTTATTTGACTGTGTGAAGGATCGGAAGGATCATACTTTATTGAAAGTCCGGAGATCTCATTTCCAAAAAGCTTGCTGAGGAATTTGTCATTTTGCTCCGAACTGGGAATTTTGTCTTGTTCCAGATAATATTGGTCATTAACGCGGTAATCAAATACTATCTGATAGCCCGTAGTTATAATCGTTTGTCCCGAATGTCCCTGACTCACGGTATTGATTCCCTGCCATCGGACCATACGGGCATTTGTATGAGCGGAATAATTACGCGAGTGCCGTGAGCGAAAGTAATCCGGCATAATACTAAACAAGTAAAAGAGCAGAATCAGACCACCCAAAAATGCAGGAATTCCAAGGATCGTTTTCCAATCCCATAATTCCCACTCATGCACTTTTTTCATTAAAAGAATTTGAGGCTGTTGCTAAGTTAAAAAAGGATTATGCTGCCGTTCAAAACCAATATTCGTCTCAGGCCCGTGACCGCTGTATACCTTAAAATCATCCCCTAAAGGAAATAATTTAGTCCGGATATTATCGATCAACGTCTGGTGATTCCCTCCCGGAAGGTCGGTCCGGCCAATGCTTCCATAAAAAAGCACATCTCCGGCGATCATAAATTTTTGTTCCCGGTTATAAAATGTAATGCTTCCCGGCGAATGTCCGGGTGTAAAAAGGATCTCCAGCTCCGAATTGCCGAACTTAACGATATCACCTTCCTCAAGGAAAACTCCAGGTTGAGGAGAAGGGTCGCAGTTCATCCCGTAGAGATCGCAGGTTGCCTGGAAAGCATCCAGGATCCGCTGATCATTCCGGTTCATTTCCAGCTTCAGGCCGTATCTTTTCGAAACATATCCGTTACCGAATATATGATCAAGATGACAATGAGTGTTGAGTAATTTAACCGGTTTTAAGCCATTTTTTTCGATAAAATCGCTCAACATTGCTCTTTCCTGGTCGTCATAACAACCCGGATCGATGATCACACATTCCTTTGTTTCATCATAAAGAATGTATGTATTTTCCTGGATGGGACTAAAGGTAAAAGAGTGGATCTGGATCATACTAAGAGGCTTTAAAACACGTTACAAAAGTAGCAAAATATGGTTCTATGGCTTGTAATTGGTACCGGATTTTAGTATTTTAGCATTCTAATAGCGATCGTGTGAAGTCAGTCATTACCCCCTTATATAAAAGAGCATTCCTCCTCCTTTTTGTGTTGTTCTGTACCCGGCTGAGCTCCTTCGCACAATTTTACAGCGGCTCTCAAACCGACTTCGGTAAAAACCGGGTTAAATACGATAATTTCTTCTGGACCTATTACGGATATGAGCGTTATGACGTTTATTTCTATGAGCAGGGAAGAGAGCTTGCAAACTACGTTTCAAAATCCGGTAAGATCCAGATGGAGAAAGTGGAAAAGCTTTTTGATTATTCCTTTAATGAAAAGGTCCAGTTCATCATTTACAACAAGCAATCGGATTACAAGCAAAGTAATATCGGTCTTTCCACGGAAGAAGACTACAACACCGGCGGCGTTACCCGCATTGCCGGTTCCAAGATCATCCTTTTCTATGAAGGGGATCATGCAAGCCTCGATCGCCAGATCCGGACCGGACTTGCCGAAGTGCTTATCAATGAAATGATGTATGGCGGGAACGTCCGCGAAATGGTGAAAAACAGCACGCTTCTTAATCTTCCTGATTGGTACATCAAAGGTCTGGTGGATTATGTGGGAACGGACTGGAGCTCGGATATCGACAATCATGTGAAAGACGGGATCATAAGCGGCAAATACAGAAATATCAACCGCCTGGAAGGAAATGATGCAAGATATGCGGGACATGCCATGTGGAAGCACATCGCTGATAACTATGGCGAGGCGGTGATCTCCAATATCCTTTACATGACCAAGGTGAGCAGGAACATCGATAATTCTTCTCTGTTTGTTCTTGGGATCTCTGTAAAAAATCTCTGGACGGAATGTTATGAATCCTACGAAGGAAAATATGCCCAGGCAGATACAACACAGACCTTTCCCAAGCAATCTCCGTTAAAGGTCAGGAAGCCGAAAGCACAGCGTGTATACGGTCAGCTCAAAGTAAGTCCGGATGGCAATTACGTCTTGTATACGACAAATGAAATGGGTCAGTATAAGATCTGGTTGTATGATGTGCAAAAGAACAAAGCGAAACGGATCCTGAAAGCAGGTCAGAAGATCGAACGCCCGAGTGATTATTCATTCCCTTTGGTCGCATGGCATCCGAGCGGAAAGCTGTTTTCTTATGTAATCGAAAGGAAAGGATATCTTGTGCTTGCCACATACGAGCCCGAAACGCATGATCGCACGGAGCGTCACATTACCGGTTTTGAAAAGATCCTTGACTATTCTTACAATGATGACGGGAAAAAGTTCGTAATGTCGGCGGTGCAGAACGGGCAAACGGATATTTATATTTTTACTGCCGCATCCAGTGCCTATGACCAGATCACAAAAGACATCTACGACGATCTTACACCCCGTTTCGTGCATGGCTCAAAGGAGATCGCATTTGTATCCAACCGTCCGGCAGATACGTTGTATTTCGATCAGAAAAGAAAAATGGAGCCGGCGATGGAGCACCGGGATATTTTTGTTTTTGATAACGTCACCAAGTCGAGAGTGCTGAAACGGGTTACAAACACTCCAACCATTGACGAAAGCTATCCTTCGGACTACGACAGTACGCATATTTCTTACCTCAGCGACCTTAACGGGATCAGGAACCGTTATGTGGCACGCTTCGACAGCGTTATTGCTTATGTGGATACTGCTGCACATTACAGGACCGTGGTTTCTTCTTACCCGATCACAAATTATGAACGGAGCATCCTTGAGCAGGATGTGAATGTAAAAGCGAATAAATATTCGGAGATCCTTTTCCGCGACGGGAAATACAAGCTGTTTGTCGGACCGCTGGCAACTGCTGAAACGGCGCGGCTCGACCTGAAGAATACTTCGTACCGCGATTATAAAAACAGGCTGGAAACGAAAGAAGCGGTGGAGGCAGCGGTACGGAACAAGGATCTCAAAGAAACACCGCAGGCGGAGAATGTTAAAGTGGTGATCAATATTGCCGATGATGAACCGAAGAAAAAAGATTCAACGGACATCGACATCAATAATTACACATTTGAGAATGAGCAGCCGAAAGTGAACAAGCAGGCACCGCAGCCGGTAAAAACAAACGTGGATACCACCCGGCAAGTGACTGCTCCGGGCGATCCTGACTTTGTGCTTGGCCGCCAGAAGAATTACAACACCGCCTATACATTGGATTATGTTGTGTCGCAGATCGACAATTCCTTTCTTAATGCTTCTTACCAGAAATTTGCCGGCGGGGGGAGCCCGATCTACCTGAACCCGGGGATCAATGCCTTTTTCAAAGTAGGTGTGAGCGATCTTTTTGAGGATTACCGGATCGTGGGTGGTGTGAGATTTTCCGGTGACCTGAACAGCAACGAATTTTTTCTCAGCTATGAAAACCGGATCCGGCATATCGACAAGCAGGTTGTGCTGCATCGCCAGTCCTTGCTGGATGTTGCCGATAATTCGTCGATCATTAAAGTATATACGCATGAGATCCGCTATGTGCTGAAATATCCGTTCAGTGAAGTTGCCTGCCTGAGAGGAAGTCTTAATTATCGTAACGACCGGACCGTGTATACGGCAACCGATCTTTTCAATCTGCAGAAAGCAAATACCTATGAGAACTGGGGATCTGCGAAGCTGGAATGGGTTTTCGATAATACGATCCACAAAGGCCTGAATCTGTACAATGGAACCCGTGCGAAGATCTTTGGCGAATATTATCGGCAGATCGATATGGCCCAGAGCGATTTTTTTGTGGTGGGATTCGATGCACGTAATTATAAAAAGATCCATCGTGACCTTATCTGGGCCAATCGGATTGCTGCGAGCACGTCTTTCGGGAACAAGAAGCTGATCTATTATATGGGCGGAGTGGATAACTGGTTCACTCCGAAATTCGATAACACGACCAATATTGCAACCGACCAGCATTATGCGTATCAGACGCTGGCGACCAATATGCGCGGCTTCTACCAGAATGTCCGTAATGGTAACAGCTTTGCAGTGATCAACAGTGAGCTCCGCTGGCCGATCTTCAAATACTTTTTCAAGCGCCCGATCCGTGCTGATTTTATCCAGAACTTCCAGGTAATTGCATTCGGAGATCTGGGAACTGCCTGGACAGGAACTTCACCGTATTCAGAAGATAACTCGCTTAACACCACCGTTATCGGAAGCAACATCACTCCGCTGATCATTACGCTGAAAACGCAGCATAACCCGCTTGTAGGCGGTTACGGATGGGGTGTGAGAAGCAGGATCTTCGGGTATTTTATTCGTCTCGACAGAGCATGGGGAGTTCAGGATGGGATCATTATGAAACCGATCTGGTATTTATCGCTTAGCCTGGATTTCTAGCATTGAAAAAAATAAAGTTAAATATGACAACAATCTTGATTCTGCTTTGCATTGGATTAGCGGCAGGGATGCTGAGTGGAATGGTAGGTGTTGGAGGCGGTATTATCATAGTTCCTGCGTTGGTTTATTTTATGGCTATGAGTCAGCATGAAGCGCAGGGCACTTCACTGGCGGTATTGCTGCTGCCGGTTGGAATTTTTGCCGTGATCAATTATTACAGAGCGGGATTTGTAGACATCAGAACCACGCTGATCATTGCTTCTACTTTTGTGATCGGAGGCTTTGTCGGATCTAAGATTGCGATCTCGATCGATCAGACGCTGATCAAAAGGATCTTCGGTGTCTTTATGCTTTTGGTAGCCATTAAACTGATCTCAGGCAAATAGCAGTGAAAGAAAAAATAAAGTCGCTCTCGCGCAAATACCTCGCCGACACGGTTTCAATCCGCCGCCATCTCCACGCTCATCCTGAATTGTCTTTTGAAGAATATCTTACCTCGGATTTTATTGCAGCCAAGCTGAAGGAATATGGAATTCCATTCGAAAAAGGAATGGTCAGAACCGGTATTGTCGCATTGATCGCCGGAAAAAATCCTTCCACAAAAACGGTGGCGCTGCGTGCGGATATGGATGCTTTACCCATCCTCGAAAAAAATGAATGCGAATATAAATCACGGAATGATGGGATCATGCATGCCTGCGGACACGATGTACACAGTGCCTGCCTGCTGGGTGCAGCGAGGATCCTGAATGAGCTGAGAAACGAATTTGAAGGATCGGTGAAGCTGATCTTTCAGCCGGGAGAAGAAAAGCTTCCGGGTGGCGCCTCGCTCATGATCAAAGAAGGAGTATTGAAGTCTCCCGTACCGGCTACGATCATGGCGCAGCATGTTTTTCCAAGCATGGAAACCGGGAAAGTCGGTTTTCGCTCCGGAATGTACATGGCGAGCACTGATGAGTTGTATGTAACGGTAAGAGGTAAAGGCGGCCATGCGGCCATGCCGGCAGATTATAATAATCCGCTGTTGATCGCTGCGGAGATCATCTCTGAGCTGAATGCGGTATTCATGCAGCAGGAACAGAAGGCGCCGACCGTTCTCGCATTCGGTAAGATCACCGGGAACGGCGCAACGAATGTGATTCCTGCTGAGGTAAAGCTGGAGGGAACTTTCCGGACCATGAATGAAGAATGGAGAAAAGAGGCGCATGTAAAAATGAAAGCGGTTGCGGAAAAGATTGCAGGATCAATGGGAGGAGAAGTTGATTTCAAGGTGGAGAACGGCTATCCTTTTTTAGTAAATGATGAAGACGTTACGGCAAAAGCGAAAGCCGCCGCGGAAGAATATTTAGGGAAAGAAAATGTGGAAGAATTACCTTTGCGCATGACAGCGGAAGATTTTGCATTTTATTCGCAGCTGGTTCCGGCCTGCTTCTACCGCCTTGGAACAGCCAATAAATCCAAAGGAATTACCTCTGGCGTTCATACCGCTACTTTTGATATCGATGAAAGTGCAATTGAAACCGGTGTTGGCCTGATGGCATGGCTGGCATTATCCGATCTGAAAGAATAATCCTTTCTCCGAATCCTGTTCTTGTTTTATTATTTCTTTCGCAGAGCTGCATAGCTGAAGAAGAGTTCGCTTGCGGTTAATACGTTTACTCTGCCGTTTCCCACAATTTCAGCTGGCATGTTTTTTACCGTGGAGCGGTATGAAAAAATTGCACGACAAGGTTCGGTTTTTACTGGTTTTATTCCTGCTTTTGAGTTGCGCCGGAAGAGCACAGGATGATCCCGCATCTTCCGACCTGAATATCCGTTTCAAAAGTCCCGGGATCTATTATCTTTCCTATACGTCCCCGGTCAAGGCAGATCTCCAGATAACGATAGCGAGCGATGCCGGCGAACCGCTTTACAACGAAGAGCATACGGGTTTTGAAGGAAAATACGAACGCATCCTCGATATGCGCGATCTTTCAAATGGAATTTATTTTGTGCGCATGATGTCGGGCAGTGTATGCAGTATAAAAAAGGTGGTCGTGCAAAAATAAGGACCGTTTCCCTTTGTTGTGATCATGGCAGTGGTTGGCTTCATTTTGGAGTAGGTTTGAAAAACACCCGAATGAAAAAGCTGCTTTTTATTTCCCTTCTTTTTATTGCGTCCTGTGATGAGGACAATGACACAACCAATCCGTCAGGCTCAACAAGCACGGTTGTTTCTCCCGGACCTTTGCTTCCAAAACCCGAGCATCTTATTTTTGTATGGTTCGAGAATAAGGACTACAGTCAGATCATTGGATCGCGTGAAGCGCCTTATATCAATTCGCTTATACCGGAAGGAACGCTGTTTAGCCATTTTTATGCACTTGGTCATCCTTCTTACCCTCAATATCTTGAATTTTTTTGCGGGATAGATAACGGAAAAGCCGATGATCAGTGCATCGACGGAGTTCCGTATTCAAATCCGAACCTGTATTCACAACTTATGCAGAAAGGCAGCTCATTTGCATGGTATAGCGAGGGACTTCCGCAGACGGGCAGCGGCGTTTGCTATGCGGGAAATTATGTGGAACGGCACAACCCAACGCAATGCTTTTCAAATGTTCCGCCGGAAATGAACAAGCGGTGGGAGGATTTTCCGACCGACTTCAATAAGCTGGAGCAGGTTGTATGTATCAGCCCGGATCTTCTGAATGACATGCATAACGGAAGCATCGGCCAGGGCGACAACTGGCTGATGACTCACTGCAGCACGCTCATCGAATGGTGCAGAGCGCATCATTCCGTATTTGTGATCTATTTTGATGAAAATAACAACCGTCCCGGAAATCACATTCCGGTTATTGCGGTAGGGCAGCCGGTCAAGGAAGGTTATACCGACAGCACTCATTATGATCATTACAGCTGGACAAGAACGATCTTAGCTATGCACGGCGCGGAACCCATTGCCAATTCCGTGACACGGAAAGATATTTTGAATTGCTGGAAGTGAACAGATATTAATCCAGCCCTACAAAATTCCCTTTTGGATATTTCACTTTGTACCTGAGCTGAAGTTCCTTAGTGCTTGAAGGATCCATCTTCAGCGGCCAGGAAACGACGCCGGTTGTTTCATTCAGCTTGCCGCCGCTGTACTCTTCCGGAGTAACCGTGACCTTGCCATCCGCAGAAACGGGAAACTGATCTTCTATCAGGATATCGACCGGCTGCTGCTTTGCATTCCGGATAGTGATATCCCAATCGCGCGAAGCGATGTTATCACTGCCGATCACCTGGCGCTTATTATAATCCTTTGATTTTTTTCTTTCCACTTTAACACCTTTGTCGCGGCCCAGGGAAATTTCAAGCGTGTCTACAAGATAACGTGTGTCCAGGAATGTATTTCCAATGAAGGTTCCTTCAAAAAATACGTTGGCTTGTCCTTCCAGTAAATTGTATTGTTCCCAGTCGATAAGCTGTGCCGTGAGAAAAACATCTTTGTCGAGACGCGGTGCGCAATAGTATTGGTATTTTGCATTGGTATTGATGCTCTGGATAGAAACTGAAATGTTTTTTGGATCGGAGGGGATGGAGTAAGCCTGTTCTATTGCGAACTCAGTACTGACAATGTTCAGTGTTTTTGTTGTTGTTACATTGTAAGCAACTTTATCTTCCATTGTCTTCGCTGCTGAATAAGTTTCCGAACGGGTGGCTACATAATTATAGCTTTGTGTCATGTCTGCAGCTCCTGCTCCGTATGCTCCATCGAGTGTTAGCTGCTCTGTGGTGTTCCCGCCAAACACCCTGTCAAAAGTTTCTCCGCTTACCGTGAGCTTCGGCAGCATGTCACCGTCGGTTGATACAATTGGCGGGTTCAGTGTGATCAGGTCTTTTTCATAATCTGTCTTGATCGTTTCACTGAGGATCATTTCGATCTTATGAAGCTTGATCGTCATGTTTTTCTCCGAGATAGTTTCATATTTCCCCTCGAAGCCGATCGATTGAACATACAGCCGGCTGGCATTTCCGGGAAGGAGGAGGGAGAATTTTCCATCTCCGTCAGCCATCACACCTACGTTTGTGCCGCTAACGGTCACGTTGCACCAGGGGATCGGTTCCCCCGTTTCATCATCTACAATGGTTCCTTTCAAATTGGTGAAACGGGTGCTTGTATAGTTGTAAAAGCTACCTGCTTTTCCCGGTTGAACATAACCACGGTTCAGGTACAGCCACCACGCTTCAATTTCAGGTTTCTTAACGGATCGCGACGGATCACCGGTAGATAATTTCAGCTTGATATTATTCCAGTCCTCGCCGCTTTCCTGTGTAACATTTGCTTTGTATTCAATGGACATCGGTTCCGAGATATTTTTTACACGGATGTCGTAGGATGGATACCAGCGGGCATTTGGGACCACATAGCTTATTTCAAAATCGCCGTTTACTTCGGCTTTAGCGGATACTTTGATCACGATCTCGTAATGCATTTGCTTCTTTACCGTTTTTAAAGCGAGAAGATGCTGGCTCACCTGTTTGTGCTCATCAAACATTTCGAGGATCAATCGTGCATCTGCCAGCTTTTCATTTTTGATCTCGGCAAGCTTGAGCCGGGTGAGTTCCTGCGCTTTTGCGATCTGTTCAACGGTAACACCTTTGGTGGTTGTCGATGTGTTTTTTAAATTAAGGATCGCCGTTTCCCTTGAGTTTAATACCTGGATCTTCACACTAAGATCTTCAAGCTGCTGCATCAATGTTTTCTTTTTCGCTTCCAATGCATCCCATTTGCTTTTTTCATTGTCAAGATCTTCCATTCTTGCCTGGTAGTTCACAGAAATAATGGTAAAATTTCCTTCACCTTTTACCTGGATGCTTTCTTCCTTCAAAAGAGAAGTTGCATCACTGATCTTTATTTCGGATTCTCCGGCAGGGATCTTTACAGAGCCTGTTCGTTTCACCTGCGCTCCGGCTTGGAAAACGGTGACCTCTTTGATCGTAGTTTTTAGTTCAACATCCTTGGCCTGCAGGTTTAGTGCGAAGAAGGAGAGGAGTAGGATAAAATATCTCATGGATATGGAGTTTTAAATGCGATTAATCAAGACCGATGAAATTTCCTTTCGGATAACGTACCGAATATTTTAGCTTCATGTTTTTTGTGCCGCCGGGGTCCACCTGGTATTTCCAGCTAACGATGCTGGTTTTATCATCCAGCTTTCCATCGCCTTTCTCTTCCTGTTTCACAGTGATCTTACTGTCGGCAGAGATCGGGAACTGATCTTCCACAATGATGTCGATCTTTTGTTGCTTGCCGTTCTTCAGTACAATATTCCATTCCCTTGATGCGATCTTGTCGCCTCCGAATATGGCTTGCTTGTTGAATTCTTTGACCTTATTGCGTTCCACTTTTACGCTTTTGTCGCGGCCCAGGGAGATCTCGAGTGTATCTGCGAGATAGCGCGTATCAAGGACCGTGCTTCCGATGAATGTTCCTTCAAAGAAGACGTTGGCTTGCCCTTCCAGCAGATTGTATTGTTCCCAATCGGTCATTTGCGCTGTGAGAAATACGTCTTTATCGAGACGTGGTGCACAGTAATATTGATAAAACACTTTTGATTCGATGGACTGGATAGCAACGGAAATATTTTTCGGATCCGATGCAATGGTGTAGCGTTCATCGATATTGAATTCGGTGCTGACGATGTTCAGTGTTGGTGTTGCAGTTATTGAAATTGCGTTAAAAGATGACGAG
This sequence comes from Bacteroidia bacterium, assembly GCA_045805205.1. Lineage (GTDB taxonomy): Bacteria > Bacteroidota > Bacteroidia > 2-12-FULL-35-15 > 2-12-FULL-35-15 > 2-12-FULL-35-15. The sequence goes on from JBJMLR010000011.1 coordinate 822,635, forward strand.
GTGCTTGGTATAGCCCTTGCGCCCCTCACGGAAGTAAAGCCAACCTTTGTGTCTGTATCAACTACGCCGCTGATTACTTCTACCTCATCCAGTTCCTGGGTGCTTTCATCAAGGTAGATGTTCATTTCCGCGCTGCTGATTGCAACAACCTGCGGAGAATATCCAACATAGCTTACTTTCAGATTGGCTGCATTTTCGGGGAGGGTCAGATCAAAGTTTCCTTCAGCGTCTGTACTCGTTCCGATGTTTGTTCCATCCACCATTACCGCTGCAAACGGAAGTGCCTCGCCGGTTGATTTATCCAGCACCTTACCTTTTACTTTCGTGAATTTTGCATCGGTGTAACGATAAAAGTTGTCTTGCTGATGCGGCTGAACATAATTCTGATTGAGATAAAGCAGCCAGGTCTCGATCGTAGGTTTTGTTGAGCTTTGTGAAGGGTCTCCTGTCGATAATTTCAGCTTTACATTTTTCCAGTCTTCACCGGTCTGCTGGGTCACATTTGCTTTATAGTCAATGATCATCGGCTCTGCGACCGTCTTCACACGGAGATCATAGGTCGGATACCAGCGTGCATTCGGAACAATATAGCTGAACTCGATATTGGCTTTCGTTTCTGCTTTAGCGCTGACTTTGATCACCACCTCGTAGCTGACGTTTTGTTTTGGTGTTTTGAGTGTATTGAGCTCTTGCTGAACTTCCTGGTGGCTATCGTCAAGATCTTTCATCTGGCGGGCGGCGGCAAGCTTTTCGGTTTTGATCATTGCCAGTTTTGTTTTCAGGAGCTCCTGGGCTTTCGCAACCTGGTCGACCGTTACACCTTCAGAGCCCGTGCTCACGGATTGCAGGTTAATGATCACATCCTCCTCCGCACGCAGCACTTCGATCTTTACCGAGAGGTCCTCCATTTGTTTGCGCAGGTTCTTTTCTTTTGCTTCCAGCTCCAGCCATTTTGTTTTGTTTTGATCCTGGTCGTTGAGCTGAACCTGGTAATTAACGGAGAGAACAGTATAGTTCCCGTCGGCTTTCACCTGGATGCTTTCTTTTTTCAGGAGCGGAGTTGCATCGCGGATCACGATTTCGGACTCGCCGGCAGGAATAGTTGTTGAACCGTTGCGGTATACCTGCGCGCCGCTTTGAAAGACTGTGACGGCGGAAATGGTTGTTTTGAGCTCGATCTCTTTTGCTGATACGCTCAGGGAAGCAAGCAGGAGCAGAATGGGAATTTTCCTCATAGGATTACTGGTCTTTTAAATCACAAAAAAATAATTGAATGAATACGTGTTTCAAAATATTCATACATGCAGATAGTCTGGTATGCTACCAGACGCTTTCAGAAACGGAATTCCATAGAAAATATTTGATTTTATGGGAGTTTGTTCATTCGATGGCCATAGCAAATCTAGCCCATTTGGCACAACGGTCAAAAAAAGATCCCTGCTACTTTTCAGCAACAGGGATCTTTCCTCACAAACATTCAGTAAAACTCGTATAAAGGCGGGATCTTTTCGCACTGCTGCGAATCAGTTCCCGAATTCGCTCATGAATTTAATGCGCATCAGCCGGATCTCTTCCTCTGAGTATTCGTCTTCACCCAACTCTTTCAATGCATCTCCAATAGAGTCCGTATCGGATTCTTTGAAATAAGCCATTGCTTCATCCTGTTTGTCCTCATCGAGAATATCATTGATGTAATAGCTGATATTCACTTTCGTACCGGAAGACACAATACTTTCGATCTCTATGATCAGCTCTGAAAGACTCAGGCCTTTCGCTTTCGCGACGTCTTCTAAAGGCAGCTTCCGATCGATGTTCTGGATGATGTATACTTTCAGTCCGCTCTTGTTCACGATGGATTTCACCACCATGTCCAGCGGACGCTCGATGTCATTCTCCTCAACGTATTTTGCGATCAGGTCGATGAATGGTTTCCCGAATTTTTGTGCTTTTCCCTGCCCGACGCCTGTAATATTCACCAGCTCTTCCATTTTGATCGGATACTGGATCGCCATTTCTTCAAGAGATACTTCCTGGAAGATGACATATGGAGGTAATTTCAGCTTATGAGCAGTTTGCTTCAGCAGGTCTTTCAGCGCGGAAAAAAGAACGGTATCGGCACCTGATCCGGCTTTCGCACTTCCACTTCCTCCTTCATCATCATCGCTGTCCGTATGCTCATAATCGTGATCCTTGGTCACCATCATTGCATAAGGCTTGTCGAGGAATTTTTCTCCTTCTTTGGTCACTTTCAGCAGGCCGTAATTCTCAACATCCTTTGATAGCAGACCGGATACCAACGCCTGGCGGAAGATCGCATTCCAGTATTTTTCATTCTTGTCGTCTTCGGTGCCTTTTCCGAAGCACTCCAGTTCATTGTGCTTGTATGATTTAACGGTAGAGGTCACATTTCCCAAAAGGACGTTGATCACATCCTTGGTCTTGAACTTTTCTTTTACATCCGTAACGGCTTCAATTGCAAGTGCAATATCATCCTGTCCGTCGAATTTCTGTTTGGGATTCCGGCAGTTGTCGCACATGCCGCCACAATTTACATCATCGAATTCCTCTCCGAAATAATGCAGGAGGAATTTTCTGCGGCAGCTGGAGGTTTCCGCATAGGAAACAGTTTCAGTAAGCAATTGCTTTCCGATCTCCTGTTCTGCGACCGGTTTTCCTTTCATGAACTTTTCCAGCTTCACAATATCATCGTGACTGTAAAAAGTAATGCAGTTCCCTTCGCCGCCATCGCGTCCGCCGCGACCGGTTTCCTGGTAATAGCCTTCGAGTGATTTCGGAATATCGTGGTGGATCACAAAACGGACATCCGGTTTATCGATTCCCATTCCGAAAGCGATCGTTGCAACGATCACATCGATGTCTTCCATGAGAAAAGCATCCTGTGTTTTCGCCCGTTCTTTTGCTTCCAGTCCGGCATGATAAGGAAGTGCCTTGATCCCGTTTACCTGCAATGTTTCAGCAAGCTCTTCTACTTTCTTGCGGCTGAGGCAATATACAATTCCTGATTTGCCCTGCTGGCTCTTTACATATTTGATGATCTCTTTGATCACATTTTGTTTCGGGCGGACCTCATAATATAAGTTTGCACGGTTGAAAGAAGATTTGAAAAGACTAGCTTCATTCATCCCGAGGTTCTTCTGGATGTCCTGCTGAACTTTGGGTGTTGCTGTGGCTGTTAATGCGATAATAGGCACGGTGCCGATCTGTTCGATGATCGGTCGGAGCCTCCGGTATTCCGGACGGAAATCATGTCCCCATTCCGAGATGCAATGTGCTTCATCGATCGCAAAAAAGGAAATCTTGATCTCGTTGAAGAATGCAATGTTATCTTCTTTGGTCAGACTTTCAGGAGCTACATAAAGCAGCTTGGTCTTGCCATCGGTAATGTCTTTTTTAACTTTTGTGATCTCTGCTTTTGTGAGAGAAGAGTTCAAGAAATGTGCGATCCCTTCTTCATTGCCGAAATTTCGCAATGCATCCACCTGGTTCTTCATCAAAGCAATAAGCGGGGAAATAATAATAGCCGTTCCTTCACTAACAAGTGCCGGGAGCTGGTAGCATAATGACTTGCCTCCGCCGGTCGGCATAATTACAAACGTGTCCTTTCCTTCCAGTAAGCTTCCGATGATCGCCTCCTGCTGTCCCTTGAATTTTTTAAAGCCGAAATATTTCTGCAGGCACTCCTGGAGGGATGTTTCTACATCAAGCATTTTTTGATTATTGATTTTTAAATTAATGTTATCGTGTTATTAATGAATAAACTATTTTTATACCTTTATATTGCAGACAATTGAAATGCTGTATGCTGTGTAGGTAATGTAAATATATAATAAAAATTTGTTACACAGCCAAACATTTCTCCACTTTATTTTAAATGCCCTACGAAGTGAATAAATCCATCGATAAAATAATTGAGCTGGCGAAAACAACCTTGGATATCGAAGCAGATTCGGTCCGGAACCTGCGTAATTACATCGATTCGGCCTTTGCTGAAACCGTTCTTGCCATCTATAAATCGAAGGGCCGCGTGATCGTTACGGGTATCGGAAAAAGTGCGATCATTGCGCAAAAGATCGTGGCAACGATGAATTCTACAGGCACCCCTGCCATCTTCATGCATGCAGCGGATGCTATTCACGGCGATCTGGGAACCATTCAAAAGGACGATGTCGTAATCTGCATCTCGAAGAGCGGGAGTACACCTGAGATCAAGGTTCTGGTGCCTCTCCTGAAGATCGGCGGTAACAAGCTGATCGCGCTTGTCGGAAACACGGATTCTTATTTAGCCAGGCAGGCGGATCATATTCTTAATTCATCGGTGGAGAAGGAAGCATGTCCCAACAACCTTGCTCCAACCTCCAGCACAACGGCTCAGCTCGCGATCGGAGATGCATTAGCGGTTTGTCTCCTGGATTGCCGCGATTTTACAAGCGATGATTTTGCAAAATATCATCCGGGTGGTGCATTGGGAAAAAAGCTTTATCTGAAGGTCGGTGCGATCGCTGCCCAAAATCAGAAACCACAGGTGAAGCCGGGGGATCCGCTAAAATCCGTGATCCTGGAGATCTCTTCCCGGCGGCTTGGTGCCGCTGCCGTGGTGGAAAACGGAAACCTTGTCGGCGTGATCACTGACGGCGACCTGAGAAGAATGCTGGAAAAAACGGATGAGCTCAGTACGCTTACAGCGGCAGATATTATGAACAAAGCACCGAAGCAGATCGATGCGGAAGAGTTAGCCGTAAATGCAATGCAAATGCTGGAGCAATATAATATCACGCAGCTGATCGTTACAGACAAAGGGAAATACCATGGATTTGTGCATTTACACGATCTGCTCAAGGAAGGAATTATATAAGCGATTCATTTTAAGCGTTAATTTAAACGGCCAGATCCCGGGTCAGGTCCGGGATAGCGATTTGAGAGGTTCATGTTTCTGTAATTGAAATGATCAAAATAGCCGCCATTGTTCCCGCATTCAACGAAGAAAAAGCCATTGCTTCAGTGGTTGGAGATATTAATTCCCTCGCATCTTCTCTCAGTTTATCAATTACGGTAGTCGTAGTAAATGATTGCTCAACGGATGCTACTTCCGCGATCATTTCAGAATTGAATTGCATTGCGCTTGATCTGCCGGTGAATCTTGGAATCGGCGGCGCCGTTCAAACCGGCTTCCGGTACGCTTTAGATAATGATTTTGATTTTGCATTTCAGATCGATGGGGACGGACAGCATCCGGCCTCTGAAATTCCAAAGCTTCTTAGTCTGAAAGATCAGTTCGATGTGGTGATCGGATCGCGTTTCATTTCGAAAGAAGGATTTCAGTCTTCCGCGGTAAGAAGATTCGGCATCGGCTATTTTAAATGGTTGAATAAGTCGCTGGTTGGTGTCGCCGTTACCGATAGCACTTCCGGTTTTCGATTGCTGAACCGAAGGGCGATCGAGATCGTAAGTGAATATTATCCCGATGAGTATCCTGAGCCGGAAGCAATTGTGCTTTATTCCTTAAATGATCTCAGGATCGGCGAAATAGCTGTGACCATGAGAGAACGCCAGGGAGGAGTTTCCTCGATCGGATTTGCATCATCAGTCTATTACATGTTTAAAGTTTCTCTTGCAATTATTTATACATTTATAAGGATCAAATTCACGGTAAAAGCAGATCAGAGATCGCTTAGCCGTATTAAAAAATAAAAACATGGGAAGAATTCAGATCATCGCTATCGCAGTTAGTATTTTGTTTCTGCTTTATATCGTTCGCCTGATCGTTAAAGGTAAATTGCGGGAGGAGTATTCCATCGTCTGGATCGTTTGTACCGTTATCCTTGTCTTGTTTTCTTTCTGGAGAACCGGCTTGGATGTGGTTTCCAATATGGTTGGAATTTTATCGCCGCCCAACCTGGTTTTTACTGCGGCAACCTTCGCAATTTTTATTTATCTGCTGCACTTAAGTGTGGTTGTCTCCCGGCTGCAATCGCAGAATAAACAGCTGGCACAGGATATCGCTCTGTTAAAGGAAAAAATGAAAGAGGCGAAGAAAGAAGCGGAGCATGGAAAATAAAGAGCACTTGTTTAAAGAAGCGGAGCTGATCAGTCGTTACCTTCTGGGAATTACAGCCGGCGAAAAAGATAAGCTCGTTTATGCGGATGCGATGAACAAGCTGAACATCCCATTTTCAGAATATGAGCAGGTATTGTGGAACAATATGATGAAGAGCAGGATGCGAATGGCATTTATCGATGCAGGACTTGCGCTGCGGGAACCTTCAAATAACGCCCGCCGTAAAGTATTTACAATGCTGGCGATCCTGGAAGCATCTCCGGATCATACCGAATATTTTCTCTCCCGTGACTTCTCTTTTTTTTACCGGATCAGGATCGGCTTTGCCGGCATTCGTGCTATATGGAGAGCGGTCGTCGGTACTGTGATCATCCGAAATATTAAGAGAAGATGCAGCTGAACTACGATTATATTGTCGTAGGCTCCGGCGCTACCGGCTCCATTGCTGCGTATGCGCTTGCTGAAGCAGGTGTGACGGTTGCCGTTCTGGATGTAGGTCTGGAAGATGAGCAATATAAAAACCTGGTTCCTGACAAAGATTTTGTCTCGATCCGCAAAGGAGAAAAAGATCAGAACGTGTATTTCCTCGGCAAGAATTATGAAGGCATTCCATGGAACACATCGCGCGTAGGTTCACAGCTCACGCCGCCGCGGAATTTTCTGACAGAATTGACAGAAAAGTTTGCTCCCTTCAACTCGGACTCCTTTATGCCGATGGAGAGCTTTGCAAAAGGCGGGCTTGGCGGTGGCTGGGGTCTGGGCTGTTATGCGTTCTCTCAAAAAGAGCTTCAGGCGGTTGGTTTGGATCCGGCAAAGATCAACCCGGCGTATGAATCGGTTGCCCGGCACATCGGAATCTCCGGTGAAAGGGATGATGCCGCTCCGTATTGTCTCGGTGATGTGAAAACAGTGCAACCCGTTTCCGGACTCGAAAAAAATCTTCAGGGGATTTATTCATCTTATAAAAAGCAAAAAGCCGGTCTGAACAGCAAAGGCATTTTTGTCGGGCGCACCGCACTTGCATTGCTTACGGAAGATAAGGGCGATCGCTCGGCCCTGAAGTACAGGGATATGTATTTCTGGACCGATAAAGACAGATCGGCTTACCGGTCCTGGATGACAATCGATCAGTTGACAGGGAAACCGAATTTTTCCTATCACAAGAATTGCCTGGTGATGAAATTTCGCGAGCATGATAAAGGTATCGATGTGCATGTGAAGCGAACCGATACGAATGAAGAGCAGATCTTTACCTGCAGAAAGCTGATCCTTGCACCGGGTGTTTTGGGAACAGCACGGATCGTTATCCGGTCATTTGATCATAAGAAAGAGCAATTACCGGTGATCTGTAATCCGTATTGCTATATTCCCTGTGTTCAGTGGAGAATGCTGGGAAAAGCAACGGAACAATTTCGGGCCGGGCTCGGACAGCTCATGCTTTTCCTGGATGAAAAAGGTGATAATTTCGATGTGCCGATGTCGACTTTATATAGTTACCGTTCGTTGTTATTATTTAAGCTGATCAAGGAAGCTCCTTTGAATTACGCGGATGCACGTGTGATCATGCAATATCTTGAATCATCGTTTACAATTGCCGGATTGCATCATCCGGAACGACCGTCGGATTCAAAATTCATCCGCCTGAAGAAAAGTGCGGATACTTTTTCAGGCGATCTGCTTTCGGGGCAATATGTTTTATCGGGTGATGAGATTGCGCTCAATCTTAAACGTGAAGCAACGATCAGGTGGGCCCTGCATAAATTAGGCTGTCGCCCGCTTAAAACGGTTCATACACCGAATGGAGGAAGTATTCACTACGCCGGAACACTGCCGTTCAATACAAACGGCGAATTATTCTCCGTTTATCCGAATGGAAGATTGGCCGGGACCGAAAATGTTTTTGTTGCGGATGGCTCCGGTTTTAACTATCTCCCTGCGAAGGGACTGACATTTACGTTGATGGCGAATGCATATAACGTTGCAAAGAATGTGCTGCTGAATGAGTAGATGCATTATCATAACAGGTGCGAATGGATTTATCGGTTCTGAGCTGGTGAATAGACTTTCTTCTGCGGGCTGGAAAGTAAAAGCATTTGTGCATTCTCAGCCTTCCGTTAAAATTCCCGGTGTGGAATACATTGGTTTTGATCTTGAAAAGGAAAACCGCGAACCCGACTTTAATGATGCGGAACTCCTGGTGCATTGTGCTTACATCCGGTACGATCAAAATAAAAATGCGGATGAGATCAACATAGCCGGAACAAAACGCCTGATCGCGATCTGCAGAAAAAAGAATATCAAGCCGATTTTTATTTCTTCTTTCTCAGCACACCCGGGCGCTCAGTCGCATTATGGTAAAAATAAGCTGGTCTGCGAAAGTCTTTTCGATCTGTCAAAGGATCTCATTTTGCGTCCGGGCTTGGTAGTCGGCAAAGGCGGACTGGCTGCCCGGATCATTCAGCAGATCGGCAGATCTTCCCGCGTTCCGCTTGCAGGCGCTGATCAACCCATTCAAACAATCGCAGTGGAAGATCTGTGTGCAATTATTGAACGTGCTGCAAATACGGGTGATATCGGATTGTATCATGTTGCGGAACCCAAGGCGATCACGCTGCGGATGTTCTATGAAGAGATCGCCTCTCAAATGGGAAAAAAGATCCGTTTCATCCCGATCCCGATCGGACTGTTATACGCGGGCTGCAAATTTTTTGAACTCTTCGGAGTGAAGCTTCCTGTTTCATCGGAAAATGTTCTCGGCCTGAAGCAATTGATTAAATTTGATACCACGGGTGATCTGAGAACATTGAATGTTTCCGTAAAGAACTACAAAGAAAATATCAAGTCAGCGCTAAAGTAATGTCGCTTTTCAAAAAAATAAGGAATTACCTTCAGGAACCGCGATTGAAAGGCGTGGATCCCGACAGTGATGAAATGCTTGTTGTTCACAGCAAGGTGCTCTACGAAAAACCGATGATGCGGGGGGTATTTGCTGAGTTTTATGATAAATGCATTTCGCTGGATGAGAAATATTTCGGCAGTGCAAAAGGGAAGCGGGTTGAGATCGGGGCGGGAGTCAGTTTTTTCAAGAAGAATTATCCCGAGATCGTTTCGACCGATGTAAAAACCGCGCCTAATCTCGACATGGTGGTGGATGCGCAGAACATGCCTTTTGAAAATGAAAGTATCCGTGGGATCTATGGCATCAATTGCTTCCATCACTTCCCCGATCCAGATAAGTTCTTCTGCGAGCTTCAGCGGGTATTGGTCAAAGGTGGCGGATGTATTTTAATCGATCCGTATTATGGAACGATCGCGCGCCGCTTTTATAAAAAGATCTTTGACCAGGAAACATTTGATATGACTCAAAAGGAATGGTCGAACTCAGCGCTTGGCTTTATGAATAATGCTAATCAGGCGCTTTCCTGGATCGTATTTATCCGCGACAGAAAACAATTTGAAAAAAAATATCCGGGACTTGAGATCGTTTACCAGAAACCGCTCAACAATTATATGCGGTATTTGCTTTCGGGAGGATTGAATTTCCGGCAGGTATTGCCTTCGTTTTTTTCTCCGGTGATCATGTTCTTCGAATTCCTTTTTATTCCTGCGAATTACGTTTTTGCGCTGCATCATACCATTGTGATCCGGAAGAAGTAGCTAATACGAAGATTTACCACTAAGGCACTCAGGGCACTAAGCTGCACTAGGAATTTTTTATCATCTGCACTTTTCGTATTCTCCAGTGTTTAATGCGAAAGCATACCACTAAGGCACTCAGGGCACTAAGCTTCACTAAGAATTTTTTATCATCTGCACTTTTTCGTATTCTCCAGTGTTTAATGCGAAAGCATACCACTAAGGCACTCAGGGCACTAAGCTTCACTAAGAATTTTTTATCATCTGAACTTTTTCGTATTCTCCAGTGTTTAATGCGAAAGCATACCACTAAGGCACTCAGGGCACTAAGCTTCACTAAGAATTTTTATCATCTGCACTTTTTCGTATTCTCCAGTGTTTAATGCGAAAGCATACCACTAAGGCACTCAGCTTCACTAAGAATTATTTATCAGTTCACGTTTCTCCGTGTCCCTTGGTGTTCTTAGTGTCTTAATGGTGTAACTTTTTACGCCGCGCCTTCACTTCATCACCTAATCACTTTCCTCTCCTCTTAGAAACCTCGAGGTTATTCTTCAGCAGCTGGTTATCCGGATCGATCTTCAGTCCGGCTTCACCGGCAGCAATTGCCTTATCCCAATCGCCGGTCATATTGTATGCGGAGCAAATGTTATTGTATGCAGCGGAGGAATTCGGATTTACTTTTAGCGCTTGTTCCGCCGCTTCAGCACATTTCAGGTAGGAGCCCAGGTTGTAGTAAACGAGACTGAGATTGATGTAGTTTGCTTCATTCGGCTGTTTCTTTATCAAGGCCAGGATCTCATCCACTTTTGCTTTCCGGGACATCGCATCCGCCACATTATTTTTCGCCAGCTGATAATCCGGGTTGATCTTTAGTGCAGCCTGACCGGCCCTGATCGCTTCCTCATAGTTCCCGAGCATGTTATAGGCAGAACAGATATTATTAAATGCTTCAATGCAGTCGGGCTTTATTTTCAGCGCTTCCTTTGCCGCTTCGATGGATCTTTCAAATTGCTGTTTCTGATAATAGGCAAGGCTGAGATTAATGTAGTTATCAGGATCCGGTTTTTCCTTTGCGGTTTTTTCAGCTAATTGCAGTTGGTTCATTTCACCGTTTGCTAATTCGATCAGCTGGCTGTATAGCTGTTTTGTCGGCGAATGATCCGGACTCACTTTTAATCCTGCTGTTGCCTGATCGAGCGCCTCCTTGAACCGGCCTTGTGTTTTCAGCCAGCTGGCGTAATAGTAATAACACTCCGGATTTCCGGAATTAAGATAAAGCGCTTGTTTGTAATTCGCTTCCGCTTCCACGGGTTTGCCCATTGCGTTTTTCAGGATCCCCATGTTTACATACAAGTAAGAGTAATTCGGAAGCAATTTCATTGCGCGCTCGAAGCAATCCTGCGCGCCGGGATAATCTGCTTTTGCCATCAGCGCCAATCCATAATTCATTAAGCCGCGGCCGTTCGCCGGACTTTTTTGCGTGACATCATACCAAAGCGATTCGCCGGAGCTCCATACTTTATTCCGGTGATGAGTTCCGATCGCATGTGCGCAAATGAGCGCCGAGGGGATAAGAACGAAGACAAGTTTTGCTCCAATTGTTTGTTCGATCCGGTTATGGAAGCGGATGACGGTGAGCCCGAATAGCCAGGCCGCGGCCATTGCCAGCCCGATGTATGGAAAAAATGTACGATGGTCGTTCAGAACTTCCGCAAGCGGTACGATTGAAGTCGGCAGCAGCGCGAGCAGGAACCAGGCGATCCCGAAAGCAATAGGATAGAGCGATCTTCGGGTAGAGCAATAAACACCGGCAACCAGCAACGCCGCCATAAAAAGCATTCCGGTGATCACTTTATCATCGAAAATATAGGTTACCGGTTGCCAGTCGGTATCAGCCGACAGGTTCATTGGCAGGAGAAAATTATTAAAGTAATGAAGGATCACAGCCGGTTGGGTGAGAATGTAATGCAGAGCGTCCGGTCCGCCGGGCACAAATGTATCGGAAGCCATTTTCTTTGAGAGATAGAACAGGACGATGATCACGACAAATAAAGGAACCATCGTCATAACTACCGAAAAGCCTTCTTTGATGCCTCTTAGGCTGAACCATTGAATCACGTTCAGATCTTTCAGGTAAAGCATCGTGTAAACAATCAGCAGTGGTGCTGTCATGATCGTAGGCTCTTTCACAAAAAAGCCGATGATCACCGGTATCACATAAAGCCCGTATTTTCTCCGGTTGGGCCAGTACAGGTAGATCACCATGGAAAGAACGATCATAAGCGTAGAGAAGGAATCGGAACGGGAGATAATGTAGTTGACGGTCTCGGCATTCGCGGTATGAAGTGCATAAAAAGCAGCGCCGAACAGGGCAAAGTACCGGTTCCATTCATGCGGAAAGCTTTCATTGAACAGTTTCAAAAACAGAAAGTACAGCAGGATCCCGAGGAGCACGTAGCTGATAAAGATCGAAATATGGAAATAATAAGGATCCGGATCCGGCTTACCGCCGATCCAGTAATCGATGGCGTTAAGCGTTGTTACGCCCGGGCGGTAGATCTGGTTTGCCGGCAGAGAGCTGAAGGTGCGAGCATCTTTAAAGAAGGAAGGAATATTCCTGATGTTGCGGATCGCATCATTGTATTGGATCGTGTGTGCATCATCAAACTGGAAAGGATTATGAAAATGATTGGAGTACGTTACCAGCAGCAGGATGAATGCCAGGCCGGCCAGAACATAAAAAAACGATCGTTTTCTCATTTTAAGCGGTTTTTGTCCCCCGGAGGAACATTCAAAAATACATATTTTTCTTTCTTTCCGGCAGAATCACGCATGCTAAATAGTATTACCTTTGGCGCTGGAAATGGCATTATTCGGACTCTTCAAACGTTCCGGCAATAAAAGCGGGGAAATGTCCTTCTGGGGACATATCGATGCATTGCGGGGGCACCTGTGGCGGGCAAGCATCGTTGTGGTTATCCTGGCTTCCGTATTGTTCTGCTATCCGGAATTCCTTTTTGACAAGGTCATTTTCGGCCCGCTCAAAGACGATTTTATCACCTACCGGGCATTCTGTAAGCTCAGTCACATGCTGAACCTCGGGGATGATCTCTGTTTCGGTCATTACACCTTTAAGCTCCAGAGTCTGGGGATCTCCGATCAGTTCACCTCTCAGCTCTGGATCGCTTGCGTAGCAGGTCTGATCGTCGGATCTCCCTATGTGCTTTGGGAACTGTGGCGATTCATCCGGCCGGCTCTCAAAGAAAAAGAAAGAAAGGGTTCTGTCTGGTTCATTTTATCCGCAACCTTCCTGTTTGCCGTAGGGGTGTGCTTCAGCTATTACGTGATAGCGCCGCTTATGATCAACTTCCTTGGAAACTATAAAGTGAGTGAAATGGTGGAAAATAATTTCACCATGGATTCCTATATTTCCACGGTTTCTACACTTACGCTGGCTACCGGTCTCATTTTCGAGCTCCCGGTCCTGGTTTATTTCCTTACCCGTTTCGGGATCCTGACTCCGCAATTCATGCGAAAGTACCGTAAACATGCAGTAGTGGTCATCCTGATCGTAGCCGGGGTCATTACACCTTCCCCGGATGTAACCTCGCAGCTGCTGGTGGCATTTCCCTTGTATTTCTTGTACGAAGCGAGTATCTTTGTTTCTCACTATGTTGTAAGGAAAAAGCAAAAGCTTGAAATGACGAACTGATAGTTTCAGGCCACCATTTGGGCTTCTTTCGTCTGTTTTATGGGTGCTTTTCCTTACGACCCGGAACTCTGAAGATATGAGCGATCTTGTAAAAGATTTTAATGACTACCGCAGTAAGATGAACGATAAGATCATGGCTGCAGATAATATCGTTCTGAAACGCCTTTTTAACCTCGATACAAATACTTACGCCGAGGGGGCACTTCCTGTAAAGACCAAGGAGATGCTGGGTCTGGTAGCTTCGATGGTGCTGCGATGCGATGATTGCGTAAAATATCATCTCGAGAAGTGCAGGGAGAACAATGTCAGCACCGCGGAAGTATTTGAAGTATTTGCAGTGGCGAATATTGTCGGAGGAACGATTGTGATTCCTCACACACGGAGAGCGGTCGAGTTCTGGGAGGCTTTAAATAAGTGAGTTTTTTGAGATCATTGAATATACATACTGCTCCGCTTCGTTTAACATCGCTTGTTGCAATGTTCCTGCTTTTATTTTTCCAGGCTGCTGCACAGCAGACAACGAAAGTGAGCGGTAAGATCGTGGATGCGGTCACCCGTGAGCCGTTACCATTCGTGAACATTCAGTTCCTGGGAACCACAGTGGGAACAAACACTGACATTGAAGGAAACTATTCTCTCTCCACCACTTTGCATGTCGATTCCCTCGTTGTTTCTTATGTCGGGTATAACAAAACCACACGCGCCCTGAAAAAAGGCGTGGCACAGGAGATGAACATCGGTCTCAGCCAGGGTATCGATCTGATGGTAGTAGAAGTTAGGCCCGGGGAAAATCCCGCGCTCCGGATCCTTCGTAAGATCATCGCGAACAAGGATAAGAATGACCGTGAAAAGCTGGATGCCTATGAATATGAGGTGTACAATAAGGTGGAATTCGACCTCAATAACCTGAGTGAAGATTTTAAGAACAATAAGCTGCTCCAGCCGTTCTCCTTTATTTTTGACAATATCGATAGTACGAACGCCAAGGAAAAACCCTACCTGCCGGTGTTTATGACGGAAGCACTTTCCGATTATTACTACCGCAAAAATCCACGTGCGCGAAATGAGGTCATTAAAGCCAGCAAGGTTGCCGGAGTGGAAAATGCCAGCGTTTCCCAGTTCATGGGGGATATGTATCAGAATGTGAATATCTATGATAATAATATTCTTGTTTTTGGAAAAAATTTCATCAGCCCGATCTCCGACAACGCATTGCTTTTCTACAAGTTCTATCTTATCGATAGCATGGTGATCGACGGACATAAATGCTACCAGCTGCAGTTCAAGCCGAAGCGCAAGCAGGAGCTCGCTTTTGTAGGGAACCTCTGGGCTGCAGATACAGCCTTTGCGATCAAGCAGATCGAAATGAGCATTGCCGATGATGCGAACATCAACTTCATCAATTCAACAGCCGTAGTGCAAACGTATACGCAGGTGGATAGCACTTGGATGATGCAGAAGGAGCGCCTTGTGATCGATTTTAATCCGTTTCCTGTGGATCAGAAGAAAAAGGCAATGATGGGGATCTATGGGCGCAAGACTGCAGATTACAGCAATTTCAGGATCAATCAGCCGAGAGAAGATAAGTTTTACTCGATCACTCAGAATCTGAAAGTTGAGGATAACGCATTTAAAAAGGATGATGCTTACTGGGCAGAACACCGTCATGATACGCTTTCCCGGAATGAGAAGCAGATCTACAAGATGGTAGATACACTGCAATCATTGCCGGTTTACCGCACCTGGATCGATGTGATCCAGATCTTTGTGACGGGTTATAAGATCAAAGGGAACTTTGAATACGGACCGTATTACAATATGTTCAGCACGAATGAGATCGAAGGCAATCGCTTTCGTTTTGGCGGACGGACCAGCAATCAATTCAGCAAATGGTATGAATTGAGCGGTTACGTGGCATATGGTACGAGAGATGAAAAGTTCAAATACAGTCTGGGAATACGATCTTTCATTACCAAGAAACCCCGTACCATGGTGGGATTGTATTATAAAAATGATAATGAGATCCTCGGACAAAGTCAGAATGGTTTTACAACGGATAATATTCTTGCTTCCGTTTTCCGGATCACCCCGCTTCGGAACATGACCAATGTAAAGCAGGTGAATGCATATATCGAGCACGAGTGGTTCACGGGATTCAATACCAAACTGAGCTTTTATAACCGTACAATGATGCCGCTTGCAAACTTTCATTATGAATATCAGAAGAACAGTGCCGAAACGGGATTCCTGCGTGATATCACTACTTCGGAGATCCGTGTCCTGGCCCGTCTGGCTTATGATGAGAAATATGTCGAGGGAGAATTCACGCGGGTGAGCCTTGGAACACATTACCCGATCCTGCAGGCACAATACACACTCGGACTGAAGAATCTTTTTGGAAGCGATTACAATTATCAGAAACTGACCGTGAATGTGGATGACCGCATCCGTATTAACCCGATCGGGTATTTCGACTACGTACTGGAATACGGAAAGGTTTTTAATCCCGTTCCTTATCCTTTGCTTGAGCTTCATGGTGGTAACGAAACCTACATCTACGACTTGTACGCTTTCAACGGAATGAATTACTATGAGTTCGTAAGTGATGAATATGCATCGGCGACCATCTCTCACCACTTCGAAGGATTTTTTCTGAATCGTATTCCTTTGATGAGAAAGTTGAAGTGGAGAGAAGTAGTGGGAGCGAAGATGCTTGTCGGACGTGTAAAAGATTCAAACAAAAAGCTGCTGATCTTCCCGGATCATTTGTACGCACTCGATCGTGGTCCGTATTTTGAAGCAAGCACGGGGATCGAAAATATCTTTAAGGTGTTCCGGGTCGATGCTGTATATCGCTTGTCCTACCTCGATAATCCAAAGGCGATTCCGTTCAGTATAAAAGCTTCACTGCAATTCACTTTTTAATGATGATCTTACGTACAGAAAATATTGTCAAGAGATACAAGAACAGGACCGTTGCGAAAAATGTGACGGTGACGGTGAGGCAGGGTGAGATCGTCGGGCTGCTTGGGCCGAACGGCGCGGGAAAAACAACTTCCTTTTATATGATCGTCGGCATGATCAAGCCGAATGAAGGCAAGATCTTTCTTGACGACAAGGACATTACCAACGAGCCGATGTACAAACGTGCGCAGCTGGGTATCGGCTACCTGGCGCAGGAAGCTTCTGTTTTCAGAAAGCTGAGTGTCGAAGATAATATCAGGTCCATCCTGGAAATGACCAGGCTTTCAAAAGAAGAGCAATCGGCCAAATTGGAAAGTCTGCTGGATGAATTTCATTTGCAGCACATCCGGAAAAATCTGGGGGATCGTTTGTCGGGTGGAGAGCGGAGAAGAACGGAGATCGCGCGTTGCCTTGCTGCAGATCCGAAATTCATTTTGCTGGATGAGCCGTTTGCCGGCGTTGATCCGATCGCAGTTGAAGATATCCAGGGAATCGTTGCGAAATTAAAAGAAAAAAATATTGGGATCCTGATCACAGATCATAACGTACAGGAAACCTTACAGATCACGGACCGTGCGTATCTGCTTTTTGAAGGAAGCATCCTGAAAGCCGGAACAGCAGAAGAGCTGGCAAGCGATGAGCAGGTGAGAAGGGTTTATCTCGGAAAGAACTTCGAGCTGCGTACCAACAAGAAGAACGAAGAAGGTTATCCGTTCGCGAAGTAATCACCGGTCATTAGTTATCGTTATCAGGCACATCGAAAATGTGACCAGACTCCTCAGTTGTTTCTTAGTGTCCCCTCAGTGTTCTAAGTGCCCTAGTGGTAAGAAACAAACCAGCCATTAGAGCGTAGATTAGTTTCCGTATTTAAACTCCAGCAGCGTCGGTTCTCCTTTTTGCCCCTCGTTACTCACCAGCATTGTTCCGTCTTGTAAAAATGCCAGCCCTTCCGCTTTATTGAATAAAATAGGATCCAGCTTATAAAGGTGTTTCAGGTCTCCATCTGCATTCAGGATCAGCAGGAATTTATCGGCAGCAGCGAGAATGTAAATATTTTTATTAAAGGGGTGCACCGCAATTTCTGAGGGGCGGAAGTTAAAAGCATTGTCCTTCTTTTTCTCTTTTTTGCCGGTCTTTTCTGCAACGGCTAAACCTTCGGAAATTGCAAGCTTTTCAATGTCATCTACATCCAGTTTTATGATAGGTACATTATTCGGGACCTTTGTCCTGAGGTCGAATGAATAGATGTAACGTTTCTCTTTTTTCGCTTTCCCGTTCGCCTGGATCTTGGCAGCGATCAGCAGCCGGTAGTTCTTCTGATCGTAGCAAAGTCCCTCATTATTTGCCGATGGCAGGTTAAGAAAATATTCTTTCATTTTCGTTCCGGGAGAAGTGTAGTCGGCGTATTCATCAAGCATGCCGTCGCTGCGGAGGATGTAGATCGAATTTCCGGCAAGCGTGATGCCTTCAAAATCGCCAATGATATTTGTTTTGTACTGCCTGGTGATCTTCTGTACCCTGAGATCGTAGATGTAAATAGTTGCAGATTCGTCCTGCACGCAAGCCAGCTCGTTATCGTTGAGCGGAACGATCCCTGAGATCTCGTGCAGCTCTTCCGGCAGAACGAATGCCTTTTCAGGAAGGTTGAGCTTGTATTCGCCCGGGTGATGGCGAAAAGAAAAAAATGAAATACAGGCAGCTGCGAGAACAATAAAGCCGATCGTTAATTTTTTCCACATGCAGCAAAGGTAAGGCAATATGATAATAAGACTGGCTCCGGTTGAGTGAAATACTGTTAAATCTATTTTGAACGAAAGAGGGATTTATGGCGAGCTCCATAGGAGCAAAATGCCGTTTACCCGTAGGGGTGATATAAAAAAACAAAAACCCGTCCGAAAGCCGGACGGGTTTTAAAATATAGAAATCTTTTTTAGTTCTCGAAGAGCTCAAATTCGTAGAACTCCATGATCTGGTTGGCAAGGAGTTTTTTGCATGCTTCGTCCACTTTGGTCTTCGCTGAATCCTTGGAATCCGCTTCCACCTCGAGGGTAATATGCTTTCCGATGCGGACATTCTGGATCTCCGGCAATCCTAGGTTCTTCATGCTTCCGGTAACTGCTTTTCCTTGTGGATCTAACAATGCTTTTAAAGGCATCACATCTATTTCGGCTCTGTACTTCATGGTGTTAATGTGTTAAGGTTCGGTTCTTTTGCTCATCATGTTATTAATGACAGACATAATGATGTACAAAAATATAATAAAAGGAATTGCGATGAACTGGAATAGTATCAACAAAATCACAGAAATTATCAAAAAGCTATACCGGATCTTGTTATCTGCCCAGCCGAAGTTCTTGAATTTGAGGGCAAAAAGAGGCAGCTCGGCTACCAGGAGATAGGACATTATTAAGGTTAAAGCGGTAAGGAAAGTCAGATTGTTTGCAAGCTGGTATACCGGTATTGATCCCAGATAAGGCTGGTATCTGGCGACTAATGGCAATGAGCAGATCAGGATGCTGTTAGCTGGAGTAGGCACACCTATAAACGAGTTTGTTTGCCTGGTATCGATATTGAACTTTGCAAGCCGAAGTGCAGAAAAAATAGTGATCAGAAATGCCAACGACGGCAGTAAAGGAAAGAGTCCGGGATTATCATGCGGACCGTAAAAGATGTGCCAAACAGCATCTGACATTAATCTGAACATCACCACTCCCGGCACAACGCCAAATGTGACCATGTCCGCAAGCGAATCCAGCTGTTTCCCAAGCTCTCCCCCGACTTTAAGAAGGCGGGCAACGAAGCCATCGAAAAAATCTAAAATGGCAGCAATTCCAACGAAGCATGCACTCGAAACCAGGTTGCCTCTAAAAGCACTAACGATCGCCAGACACCCGCAGAATAAATTTCCACAGGTGATCATATTCGGGATGTGTTTTTTGATGCTCATTGGTAAGCGAAAGTACTAAAAATTACTTTTATCCGTGTTATTGCGAATAGGACCTTTGCCAACGCTGCAATCTCTATAACATGGAGATTGCTTCGCTCCACTCGCAATGACGCTCGGTAACCTGCACATCCTTATCGTCATTGCGAGGAGGCCTTTTACCCAACGCGGCAGTCTTATAACATGGAGATTGCTTCGCTCCGCTCGCAATGAGCTCGATAACCCGCACATCCTTATCGTCATTGCGAGGAGGGCTTTGCCCGACATGCAATCTTTATAATGTGGAGATTGCTTCGTTTCGCTCGCAATGAGCTCGGTAACCTGCACATCCTTATCGTCATTGCGAGGAGCGCTTTGCCCGACATGCAATCTTTATAATGTGGAGATTGCTTCGCTCCGCTCGCAATAACGCTCGGTAACCCGCACATCCTTATCGTCATTGCGAGGAGGACTTTGCCCGACGCGGCAATCTCTGTAATGTGACGCTCCGTTATCCGCACAATCATTATCTTTACCCCATGCAATTGCTCCTTCCTGCAATCTTCCTCCTGCTTTTTATTTTCCTTATCCGGATGCTAAATTTCTTTTCTTCGGATGGACTTTCAAAATCGCAATTCATTGGTTTGTTTTTGATAAAGTGCTTTGCCGGAGCATGCGTTTGGTTCGTTTATACTTATTATTATCCGGGATCGGATCTTCATCTTTACTTTGACAGCAGCCACGACCTGATGCACCATTTATTCTCCGGAACCTCCGGTGAAATTTCGGCATGGAACGGGAATTTTGAAGATGCATTTTATCTGAATTCACGTTTGGTGATTGTTACTAATGTATTCCTGCACCTTATTTCCTTCAATAATATTTTTGTTCACATTCTTTTCTTTTGCTTTTTTTCCTTTGTTGGATTAACTGCATTGTACAAAGCGATGTACTCCCATTTTCCCGCGAAGAACTATGCACTCGTCATCGGGATCTTCCTGGTTCCTTCCGTGCTTTTCTGGACCTCCGGCATTTATAAAGAAACTCTGGTGGTATTGTTCCTCGGCCTGATCGTTTATCATACTGATTTCGGCTTAAGGAAAAATTACTCGGTTTCCCAGATCGTTCTGACCATTCTTTCATTCCTTGCACTTGTGTTTACAAAGATCCATGTTGCGGCAGCATTGGTCCCTGTCCTGCTGGTGAATGTACTGTACAGCAGAGCGGAGAAAAAAAGACTGTGGCTAAGCTTCATCATGATCTTTGTTCCGATGATCCTGCTGATGTATTCAATTTCTCTGGTCAGTGATCGTCTCAGCGTTTTTAAGCTGATCGCGGACCGGCAGGCAAAAGCGATCAGTGAAGCAAAAGGAGGTGCCTTCCTGCTCAATAAAAGCAATTTTATCTGTGTGGATTATTATGATGAAGATGCTTTAATTCTGCAACCCGATTCCACATATCGTTTGAATCCCGGAACAAGCTATCTTTCCTGGAAACCGGACAATATGAGGGATACCACATTTATCTCAGGCGCAACAGATACATCCTCGTTCTTACTGCTTTATAAGGTAATGCCGGCAAACACGATTGTAAATCTCAATCATGTTCGTCCGGATTTTCTATCGGTATTAAAAAATACGCCGGCTGCTATTGGCAATGCATTGCTTCAGCCGACTTTGTTTCACAGTCATAACCTGCTTCAAATGTTTGCCGCGATTGAAAATCTCTGGCTGCTTCTGTTGATTGTGCTGACATTGATCTTTTTCGACATAAAATTGAACGGAAAAAAAGAGGTCCTGCTTTTTTGTTTGCTTTTCGCCATCTTCCAGCTGATCATGATCGGCTTGACGACTCCGGCAATCGGAGCCATCGTCAGGTATAAATCTACGGCATTGCTGATGCTGGCACCGCTGTGTCTGTCGTGCCTCGATCTCTCAAAGATAAGCCGGGTGCTGTTTCCCGGAAAGAACCGGGATTCCGGTACAAAATAAGAATGATCTGTCCGGTGCGGATCTCCTTTTCCTTTATCCAGGTATTTTTTATTTTTTCGAGGTCGGCCATCCGGTTGGTGTTGATCACATTGCTATAGAGAAAATAATCCCACTCTTCGACCGGTCTGCTGTCAAGGTCACGATAAACCCAGAACGGAACCAATGTATTCGGATCCGCAATGGCATTCAGCGGAAATTGTGTTGCAAATGAATATTCGGTCACATTTTTTGTTTCGATATAGTGATCCATTTCGTTCTTCGCATCAAAATAAGGAAGGATCTTGATCGTGGAATCCCAGGTGTTTCCGAATCGTTGAGGGTACAGGATAAAATTGCCGCAAACAAGCGATATTGCAATAGAAGAGAAGATCATCAAACGCGTGTTCCTTTTTTCGAGATGCTGAATAACCAAACAACCGCCGATATTCAGCAGAAGGAAAACAACCATAAAATATTTCGGCGCGATGGGATTTTTGATCAGGCACATGAAGACGGAAAGTGTCAGCAGAGGAATCAAAATAAGACTCAACAGCTGGTTTCCGTCCTTCGTTTTTTTCAGGAAGTAGCGATATCCGACTAGCAACGTCAGCCACAATGTAATACGGCCGATGTCCAGGTTCTTCCAGGCAATATAGATCAGCTGACGCAGAATCATTTTCGGACCCGCGAAGCTTTCGGCATTATGATCTCTTTCCGGTGAAAAGATATACCAGCCGGTTTTCGAATGATGATGGAAGATCCACAACAAGACAAATATCAAAGCAGGAATATAATTTTTCAGGAAGGAGTAACCGGCTCCTCTGTTCAGGCGGAGATCGATCAGCAGCAGCGCTGTTGCCAGCATCAATCCCCTGACACTGATCATACAAAGGAGAATGATCGCAGTTACAAATAATGTTTTTCTTTTATCAAGCAGCGCATTCAGCGCAAGCAAAAAGAAATAGCAAACGAGAACATCGTAACCCATCAGGATCGATTGCGTGATGAAAACCGGTTCGATGATCAGTAACAGCATCGCAAGGATAAGCACCGATCCGTTCAGCCATCGTTTGGCCAGCTTTAAATATTCCCATGCGGTTCCAAGGATAAAAGGAAGCATCGCGATATGCGACACCAGGAGGCTTTTTCCAAAGACTTTCCACGCGCAGGCGAGGTATGCGGAATAAAGCGGAAAGCCGCCGGTATCGTTTGATAAGGGCGCAATGAAGCCGTTAAAACCATTGCCGTAGAAGCGGAGCGCGAGCGAGGAGAAAAAAGTTCCGTCCCAGAAAAAGGGAATGTTCCGGCTAAAGATCGTCAGTAAAATAAAAAAACAAAAGACTGCAAAGAGTAGCTTTTTATTCATCTTCTCTGCTTCTTACAACCTCTGAAATGCTGTATTGCGGCTTATTGTTCAGGGTCAGGTACATCCGTCCGATGTATTCTCCGATAATACCGAGCGTAATGAGGATCAGGCCGCCGAAGAAAATAATAAGGATCACAACGGTTGTCCAGCCGGGTACAAAGTCTTTCACCACGAAGTAATCATAGCAATACTTGACTCCAAGCAAAATACCGATCAGCGTTGCAATAATTCCTCCGATCGTCGCCACCCGTAAAGGCAGTACGGAAAAACCAGTGAAGTGCTTCATGAAAACGGAAAATGAGCGCGAAAATGTGTAGGTGCTCTTTCCGCTGTGTCGTTTGCGATGTATGCAGTCTACCTGGGAGAGGTTTTGCGTGATCGTAAGAATAATTCCATCAATATAGGGATACGCTCCGGCAAATTTACAGATCTCTTCAACGGTGAGGCGGTTCATGATCTTGAATGGCGACATGTAAATTCCCTGTGGTTTTTTAACCAGGACCTCCGCCACTTTTCCGTTTGCTTCGCTGCCAATGTTCTTGATCGCACTTTGTTTCTTTGCGCCGAATTTCGCATAGCAGACGTCATAACCTTTCCTGCATTCATTATAAAGACGGATGATATCCGAAGGATCATGCTGAAGATCGTCATCCATGATCACGCAATAATTTCCTTTAGCCGTCCGGAGCCCTGCAAGCAGCGCATTATCCTGTCCGCTGTTTTTACGCAGGCTGATCCCTGTTATCGCGCGATTGCTTCTTGAAAGTAATTTGATCTTTTCCCAGCTGTTGTCGGTGCTCCCGTCATTCACGAGGATCAATTCATACGAGAGCGAAAGTGCCAGTGCATCGGATATACATCTGTTAAGCTCTTCCAGGCTGGAGGAACTATTGTATACCGGTACAACAATGCTGATCTCGATCTCTTTTTTCATCTTCGCACCAGGATGATCCTGTCTTTGCTGAATCGTTCTTTTACTTCTACCCGGAACCCCAGCTTTTTACCGAGATCGTCCAGCGTTTCCTTCAGTGTTTTATCCGTGTACCGGAAATGCTGAGCTTTTCCCTCAACGGTTGCAGAAGCTTTTGCCAATTTACCAATAATTCCGTTATTGTCGGAAAGA
Organism: Bacteroidia bacterium; assembly: GCA_045805205.1. Taxonomy (GTDB): domain Bacteria; phylum Bacteroidota; class Bacteroidia; order 2-12-FULL-35-15; family 2-12-FULL-35-15; genus 2-12-FULL-35-15. The sequence continues at coordinate 846,408 of JBJMLR010000011.1, forward strand.
TTGCGGACCGGTTCCGAAATGATCAGCAGTGGTGCACTGGCGAGTATTTTGCGCAAAAGAGGTTCCAGGCGATCATGAAAATGATAAAGCGAACCGGAGATGATACAGGTGTCGGCTGCAAGGATATTTTCTACGGCTGCGACATCTGTGAGCTTCGCATTAAATCCTTTTTTAAGGGCGGAATCAACAAAGGCTTCATTTATATCGAATCCTGTCCATTCAATGTTATTCCTTCGGCAGAAGCCTGCAATTACAGTATCTCCAAAGCAGAGCTCGGTAACCTTTTTTCCCTGTATGTAAGCGGTTACAGCCTTGTAGCGGCCGCGATATTTCCCACCGTACAAAAGGCCCATGATAAAGCGGTAATACCGGATATTGCTGTATATAAAACTGCTTCGGCTCAAGACACGTATTTAACAGGGGTGCGTTCCTGCAAATATATTATTAAAAGGGCGGTTTAAGACAATAATGTGCCGGTTAAAACGTTTCTGATGGGTTTGGATTTAACGTCAATTTACCCTAATTTTATAGTCATTATGAATAGAAGACTTTTTACTGCTTCCATCGTTTTCTTTAGCTCCGTTTCTGCCCTTTTTGCACAGGCTCCCAAGTATAGCAACGAATTCCTGAGTATAGGAGTCGGAGCGCGTGCTCTCGGCATGTCCAATTCATACGTCGCTTCAGTCAATGACGTTACTTCGGGCTATTGGAATCCCGCCGGATTGCTCGGCATTGGCAACCAGCACCAGGTGGCCTTAATGCACAGTGAATATTTTGCCGGGATAGCCAAATACGATTACGGCGCTTTCGCTACCCGGTTGGATTCGAATAGCGTATTGGGCCTGAGCCTGGTTCGTTTCGGCGTTGATGAAATTCCCAATACAACCGAGCTGATCGATGCAAATGGTTTTGTGGATTATGATAAGATCACGACTTTTTCTGCGGTCGATTACGCATTCATTGTTTCTTATGCAAAAAAGTTAAAGATCCCGGGCCTGCGGCTGGGAGCAAATGCGAAGATTATCCGGAGGAAAGTAGGGGATTTTGCCGGAGCCTGGGGATTCGGCCTTGATGCCGGCGCTCAATACGATTATAAGAAATGGAGGCTTGCGGCGATGATCCGCGATGTAACTTCCACTTTTAATGCATGGAGCTTTAACCTCAGCGATGAAATGAAGCAAACATTTGTGGCAACCGGTAACGAGCTGCCGGAAAATTCCGTTGAAGTTACTTTGCCCAAACTGCTCCTCGGCGGTGCCCGTAAGTTCGATTTCAATGATAAGGTTTCTCTGCTTGCTGAGCTGGATCTTGATAATACATTCGACGGAAAAAGAAACGTACTGATCAAAAGTAAGGCGATCAGCATGGACCCGCATCTCGGACTGGAAGCATCTTACATGAATCTTATTTTCCTCCGTGCAGGTATTGGAAATTATCAAACCTACACCGATGCAGTAGGAAAAAAAGTGAACACCTTCCAGCCGAATATCGGAGTAGGAGTGAAGATCAAACAGGTTTATATTGATTATGCATTCACCGATCTTGGTGATAATTCGATCGCGTTGTATTCAAATGTCTTTTCCATAAAAGTCGATATCAACAAAAAGGTCAAATGATCAGACGTTTGCTTGTCAGCTGTTGCATGCTGCTCACCGTTACGGTGGTCAGGGCACAGTATGGCAACGAATGGATCAACTACTCACAGAATTATTATAAGATCAAAATTGCGCAGGATGGGATCTACCGCATCGACTCTGCTGCACTTGCCAGTTCAGGAATTCCCCTCTCAACGATCAACCCGAAAAATTTCCAGCTGTTCTGTAAAGGAAAGCAGCAGTTTATTTACATACAGGGTGAAAGTGATAATGTTTTCAACTCCGGCGATTTTATAGAATTTTATGGACAGAAAAATGACGGCTCCCTGGATTCGCTGCTGTACTTTAATACTTCATTCATTCCCAATCCTTACTACAGCCAGATCAATGATACTGCCGTCTATTTCCTCACCTGGAACAGCTCGACATCGAATAACAGGATGCAGCAGGATAATGATTTTTCTTACAGCTCCTACCTTCCCGACAACTATTTTATAAAAGACGAGATCCAGGAATTCCATGACGGCTATTATGAAGGTGAAACCGACGGTGTAGGCGGGACGGATTCGCGTTATACAAAAGCAGAAGGCTGGTTCTATTCAAGCGTGATCAACCTGGGAGGATCGCTCACGTTTTATGCTCAGACTGCGAAGCAATTTGCAGGCGGACCGAATGCAATTGTAAAAACCGTTGCACTCGGTGCTTCGAAAAGTTCCGCGATCCCTGTCAATGACCATGAACTAAAGATCGAATGCAGCGGCAATCTGTTGGTTGATACATTATTCACCGGTTACGAAGCGAACAGGTTCACCTACAGCATTCCGCTCTCGATGCTCGGTCCCGTGAATACGCCTTTTACATTTACAAGCATTAACCCGGGAACATTTACTTCCAATCGTACTGCCATCTCTTATGTCGATGTGAGATACCCGCACACATTCGATCTTGAAGGCAAAACGGGCTTCCTGATGTACATTCCTCTGAATGGCTTTCAATCCAAATCATATTTGCAGATCACCAATCTGACAGCCTCCGGTGCGATCCATTTGTATGATCTTACAAATGCCAAGCGGATCGATGTGAACAGCGGAACGTTTGATTCTGTGCTGGTAAGCAACGGGCTGCTCGTTCCTGCAGAGAAAAAATGCTATATCACATCCGATGGTTACATCAACAATATCGCTTCGTTGCAGCCGGTAACGCCGAGTGCGCAGTTCACTGATTTTTCAACGATGGCAGTCGATTCGGCTTACCTCATCATTACGCATAAGTCGCTCATGTCCGCTGCGCTCTCCTATAAATCATACCGGAGCAGTGCAGCCGGAGGCTTTCACAATGTGGTGCTTGTGGATATCGATGATCTCTATGATCAGTTTGCTTATGGTATCGTCAAGAGCCCGCTTTCGATAAGGGGCTTCTGCAATTATGCGCTTCATACATTTCCAACGCCGCCGAAAAATCTGTTCATCATCGGAAAAGCGTATCACATGCAATATGCAAGACAGGATCCGTCGCTGATGGCAGGAGACCTCGTTCCGTCATTCGGAAATCCTTCAAGTGATAACCTTCTTACCAGCGGCTTAAGCGGCGGCATACATCCTGCAATTCCAACCGGCCGCCTCGCTGCACAAAATACAACGCATGCCGACATTTACCTGAACAAGGTCCAGGAATACGAGAGCAATGCTCCTGCCGAGTGGATGAAGCATGTTCTCCATTTTGGAGGAGGTACCACTTCGGGCGAACAGGATGATTTCAAAGCTTATCTCAACAACTATAAAACAATAATTGAAGACACGCTTTACGGCGGACAAGTGAGCAGCTTTTTCAAAACGAGCTCGGCACCCATCGAGATCAACACCTCCGATACACTCCGCGATTTTATGAACGAAGGAGTATCACTCATGACTTTCTTCGGTCATGCTGCTGCAAGCGGCTTCGATCAAAGCATCGACGACATTAACTCCTACAATCCGCTTCCGGGGCATTATCCGTTCATGCTGGCGAACGGATGTTATTCCGGAGATATCCATTCTACAGAATGGTCAACTTCCGAGAATTATGTCATCAATGATGAAAAAGGAATGATCGGCTATCTTGCTTCTGTCGGACTTGGTGTTCCGTACGCGCTGAATGAATTTTCCAGGAGGTTTTATGAGGAGCTGAGTGTAAGGAATTACGGCGGGACAGTTGGAAGTTGTTTGCAGCATGCCATTGATTCCATCGAAGTTGCCGCCATGGCTGATCCTATCCGGATGTCGGTTTGTAACGAAATGACGCTTCATGGTGACCCGGCGTTGGTTATCAATGCACACCAGAAACCGGACTACAAGATCACCAATAACGATGTGTATTTTGATCTTACCCAGGTCACCGACTCAATCAGGATGTATGTTGTCCGGACAAATCTCGGGCGCGCCACCAACGATACTATTTTTACGCAGGCGCTGCGGACGTTTCCGGATGGAACAACCCAGACTTATTTGTCATTCACACCGGCTCCGAAGTTCAAGGATACGATCCTGATCAAGATCCCCTGGAATTTTTCCAAAGACATCGGTCTGAACAAAATGCGTGTCACGCTCGACTATTTTAACCGTGTCGATGAGCTGAATGAAGCGAATAATGTGACCTCTCCGGATATTAATTTCATTATCAACGGTGGTGACGTCGTGCCTGTTTATCCCTACGAATTTGCGATCATCCCGAAAGATACGATCACATTGAAAGCTTCTACTGCTGACTTTTTCGCGCCGGTAAAAAATTATATTTTCCAGATCGACACCACCGATGCTTTTCTGAGCCCGCTCGGTTCAGGAATCGTTTCTTCTCCAGGCGGTGTTATTTCATGGAAGCCTTCGTTTACTTTTTCCGACAGCACCGTATATTACTGGCGGGTGAGTCCCGATTCGACAGTCGCAGGCGATGTATATAAATGGAGGGAAAGCTCATTCCAATACATCGCAGGAAAGCGCGGATGGGAACAAGCGCATTTTTTTCAGTTCAAGAACGACGATTACCAATATGTGAAATTCAACCGCCCGGCGAGGAAATTTGATTTTGTGAATGATATCAAAAACCTTCAGTGCAATAACGGGATCTATCCATATATGAACTGGATCGATATCGGTTATAAGATCAATGGCGCTGCAAAATACGTCTGGAGCTTTACTGTTCCGGGTTTCACTATCGCTGTATTTAACCCGGTGAGCGCCGATAACTGGCAGTCCGTTGCGAGCGGTCCGCCCTTGAATGAATCACAATACGGAAGCGTTACATTTGATCCTGTCGGCCGGATCGATAACGCATTTGACTGGTACCAGAATGATTCGACGAACCGGGCGAAGATCACCAATTTCATCAACACCGTAATTCCTGTCGGTTACAAAGTGCTTGTCTGGTCGCAAAGTTATCATTCGATCCCATCATGGGAAAATTCGCTTTATACCGCTTTTGAATCACTGGGCAGCGGCAGTATCCGGACGGTACCGGCCAGCGTTCCGTATATTCTTTACGGAACAAAAGGCGCTGCGATCGGTACTGCTAGAGAGCTGGTAGGCGATACGGTAAATTCGCTTTTACACCTGGATACAACGATCGTCAGTAATTGGGATGAAGGATCTATTTCTTCTCCCGTGATCGGACCGGCGGTTAGCTGGGATTCACTTTCGTGGAGAGATCATACGCTGGATGGCGGCGTAACACACGACAGCATTGTTGTGCGGATGATCGGTATCAAGGCGGATGGCACAGAATCAACACTCGCCAATTTTGATGTAAATAATCAGAATATCCCGAATCTCTCCACATTCGCGAATGCTTCCATTTATCCGAAGATCCGGCTGGTTGCTTACATGAGGGACGATTCATTGAATACGCCGCCGCAGCTCGACAAATGGCAGGTATTTTATTCGCCGGTCCCGGAAGCGGCGATCAATCCGCCGATGGGATATTATGCAAAAGATTCGGTTGAGGAAGGCGATAATATTATCGTTCATCTTCCGGTGCAGAACATCAGTGAATTTACATTTCCCGATAGTCTGCTCTTCACCTATTGGCTGGAAGATGCCAACCGCGTATATCATCCGCTTCCTTCAAAGCTGAAAAAAGACCTGTTTGTTCCTTCAGAAGTTCTCATCGATACCATCCATGTCAATACTTCCTCTTATCCTGGAAGCAATGCGCTTTGGGTGGAAGTGAACCCACTGCACCCGATGGATACGCTCGATCAGCCAAAGATACAGCTGGAGCAATATCATTTCAATAACATTGTCCGGATCCCATTCTATGTGAGCACAGACAGGATCAATCCGTTGCTGGATGTAACATTCGACGGGATCCATATTATGAACAGCGATATTATTTCTGCGAAGCCAAACATTCTTATTCAGCTGAAAGATGAGAACCAGTTCCTCGCGCTCAATGATACCAATGATTTCAAGGTCTTTATCCAGGCTCCCGGCTCTTCGGTGGCGCAAAGAGTTTATTTCGGAAGCAATATGTCATTTACTCCGGCAGTGCTGCCGAATAACAGCTGCAGGATCAACTACACTCCATTGTATTCCCAGGATGGAGCTTATCAGATGATCGTCCAGGCAAAAGATCAGTCGGATAATCAATCCGGTGCGATCGATTATAAGATCAGCTTCGAAGTGATCAATAAAGCAACGATTACGGAAGTAATGAACTATCCGAACCCCTTCTCGTCAGCGACCCATTTTGTTTTTACGTTAACGGGCTCCGAGGTGCCGACCTATTTTAAGATCCAGGTGATGACAATAACCGGAAAGGTTGTCCGCGAGATCACAAATGATGAGCTGGGCAATATTCATATCGGAAGGAATATAACGGATTATGCCTGGGACGGTAAAGATGAATTTGGCGATCAGCTTGCGAATGGTGTTTACCTGTATCGTGTGATCACCACGCTTCACGGCGATAATATTGAAAAGCGTGATTCCGGAGCCGACCCGTATTTCAAAAAAGGTTTCGGAAAAATGTACCTGATGCGCTAGCGATCATTCCGGTATACCGACAAGGCTCCACTACTGAAGATCTTTTTCCATTTTTCCTTTTCAACGAAGCCCGGTGTGTTTTCTTCCTCCCCGTTAACAATACAGAACATCCGTTCGGTGGACAGTGAGTCATGCTTGCTGAACGGATAAAAATGCATCTCCGGATATTCGTTGAAGGAATTATAGATAATGTGATTTTCTGAAAGTGCTTCGCCGGTCAGGATAATCCGTTTTTCTCCGTTGTTCAGTTTTTCGATTTGCTCTTTGATCAGGTCGCCGGATTGGACGGAAACCGTTTTGTAATTATTGTTTTTAAAAATGAAATAGCCGGCCAGAAATACGAAAGGAAACAGCATCAGGTAGCTCCAGCTTTTATTTTTTCTGCTGAGGTAATAGCCAAGCAGAACCAATGCAAGAAAAGCGAGGTAAAGCATCGTTCTTTGTAAACCGAGCTCGTCGTCGCTGTAAAATGCAAGAATGCAGAGGAGAACGATCAGCACGATGCAAAAATGCTGGTGCATGTTCCGGATAAACATCGCGGAAAGAAGGCTCATTGGTGCGATGAGCAGCATCCAGACTCTATCCATCAGGAAAAGTACGCCATACTTATAGAAGCAAAGTGCTGCAATGATCGTAAAGATCACGGAGAAAACAAAAGCAAGAAGAAATACCCGCGCTTCTTTCAGATCATATTTCCGGATGGTGGTCAGAACTGAAATGGAAAGTAAAAGAATGAACACAATTCCGTACTGTTTCCTAAGCCAGAGGATTGGGTTATGCGAATAATGATTGACCATAAAATCAGTGGATCGGTTGTCCAGTAATTCTGTATTCAATATCACATGGATCCGGTAAAACGGATCGCCGGTCGCGATCCAGTATATCAATAATAAAAATGCAGAGCCGCCGAAAAAAACGATTGCTGTTTTTTTCCAGAACCTGTAGTCACGTTTTTTCAGATCAGATAGCAGAACAAGCACGATAAAAGGAAAGATGAGCAGGATGGTTTCTTTGGTGAGAAAACCGAGAATGAGCGACAATGAGAAAAGCACGGGGAAGATCTTTTTCTCCGGATCTGTTCTGCCCAGGTATAGAAAGCAGATCGCAGCGGCGGAATAAAGTGCAATAAAAATGTCGGGGAAAAGAGCGACAGAATAAGTGATCTGCAGGACATTGATGGAGATGAGGAAAGCACCGAGAATCGCTGTAGTTTCATCGCTGATCCGTTTTCCGAACTGATATGCAATAGCCAGTGTCAGCAGACTCGCGATCAGCGGCCAGAGTGCTATGGAATAAGGATTGATCCCAATACAGCGAAAAATAATGCTCGCCGGGAACCAGACGCCGATCCGGTTTTGAAATGCATTTTCTGTGAATAAGATCCCGTGCTTGTTGAATGCGTCGGCATGAAAGGCATAGCAATAATCGTCGCTGAACGGCCATACCGGTTTCATGATCAGCCACAAGGCAATGTGCAAAACCAGGACTGAAAAGAAAAGTACTCTTTTGGAAATGACCATCAGAACAAATGTAATTAATATTAATTTTGTTAGTGATATGAGCCGCGGTTGCCTCTTTATAGCATGTATTTTTTTCTGTGCTTCTTGTGCAGCTCAATCCTCTTTTCGCAAATTATCCCGGCCTGAAAAATGCTGGGTGATGTTTCATCCTTTTAAAGCGAAGAAGGCACAGCGGATTACAAAGCTTGTGATAAAGGTCGTGGATTCCGTAAGGCAAACTGGAGTGATCGGCGGCGATAGCAATGGAGGCAAGCTCGATGCTTTTCGTCATGCGTATTGGATGCAGTCGTTGGGTCTTTGCATTGGAAAAAAACAGGCCATTAAGCTTGGGAAAGCGCATGAGCGCGGAAATTTTCTTCAATTCAGGCAGCATAAGCTGGAAGAAAATGCTTTGCCGGATTCGGTGAGCTGTGAAATGGACCTGAGAAATAATGAAGCAGGTGTGAACAGCATCGGCCGATGTCATTCTAAAATGACGAGCAAAGAGCTGCAGGATGTGATCCTGAACATGATCCAATCCGGCGAGCTGGTGATCATAAAAAGAGATCCTGAAATGAATTTTCTGATGTGTGATGGCTCTTCGATTGATATGAAAAAATGGTCAGGCAAATGGAATATTCCCAAATGCCTGGTGCCATCCGGACAAGATTGAATTCGCTATCTTTGTGTACTTGAAAAAATACCAGTTATATCTTTTGTCGTTGCTCAGCGGTCTTTTGCTGGGTCTCGCCTGGTTTCCCCACGGATTGCTTCCGCTTATCTTTATTGCATTTTTTCCGCTTTTACTTGTAGAGGACATCGTTGCCAATTCGGGCCGATTTCATTCCCGCGTTGTTTTTTTTTCCGCCTGGCTCGGCTTTTTTACCTGGAACATCATCACTACCTGGTGGCTCGTCAATGCTTCCTGGGGCGGCGCTGCAATGGCCATCATTTTGAACTCGATCATCATGGCGGTCTTTTTTTATGCTGCACACACAGTAAAAAAGCGGATCGGGAAATTCGGAGATCTTATTTTGATCTGCTCCTGGCTGGCATTTGAATTTATTCACCTGCGCTGGTCGCTCAGCTGGACCTGGCTCAATTTCGGAAATGTTTTTGCGGACAGTCCTTCGCTCATCCAATGGTACGAAATTACCGGTGTGCTGGGCGGAAGCCTCTGGGTATTGGCTGCAAATATGCTTTTATTTGATCTTTACAAAAAGAGAAAAGAGCTGCGTTTGCATGTAAAGCGAATCGTGCTCACGGCTTCGGTAATTGTAATCCCGGTTCTTGTTTCGTTGCTGATCAAGATCGCCCGCACGGATGATTCCTGCAAGCCGGTTCCTGTTCATGTGGTGATCCTTCAGCCGAATGTAGATCCATACAACGAAAAATTCTATTTCGGTTTTCAGCAGCAGATCGAAAAGATGCTGAAGCTGGCCGGAACAAAAGTGGATTCCACCACGGATTACCTGGTGTTCCCTGAAACAGCGCTCACCGAAGATGTATGGGAGGACAAGTTCGATCAGAGCCAGGGAATAAAGATGCTGCGCGATTTTATGAAAAATTATCCCCGCCTGAATATCCTAATTGGTGCCAATACGCTGAAGGCATATCAGTCATGGGAGGAACCATCGGAAACGGCAAGGAAATTTGCAGATGTTGAAGGAAACCAGGGCGATGATTTTTATGACATTTATAATACTGCCCTTCTCCTGGATCAAAAAGGAGGCATTCAATCCTATCACAAATCAAAATTGGTACAGGGAGTTGAAACCATGCCTTTCCATTTTATTCTGAAACATTTTGAAAGTCTTGCTATGGATATGGGCGGCACAACCGGCAGCCTCGGGGTGCAATCCGAGCGGACACTCTTGTCGGCTCCCGGCAGCGATGTGAAGATCGCACCCGTCGTTTGCTATGAAAGCATCTTTGGTGAATACGTCACCGATTACGTAAAAAAAGGTGCTAACCTGATCACGATCATCACGAACGACGGCTGGTGGGGGAACACACCCGGTTATATGCAGCATTTGCGCTATGGCCGGCTGAGAGCGATCGAGAACCGGAAATGGGTCGTACGGTCGGCAAACACCGGTGTATCCTGTTTTATCGCGCCTTCGGGTGAGATCAGCCAGGCGGCGAACTACTGGGTTCCCGCTGCTATTAAAGGAAATGTTTTCATAAATGATGAAATGACCATTTATTCCCGCTGGGGTGATTATATCGGCCGGATCGCACTTTTTATCGCCTCGGTTCTCCTCGTTTATTCCTGGCTCATCCGGTTTAAACTCGTTAAAAAATCGTAAATTTAGGCCTCCTTTAAACAGGCTAATCTGTACGAATAATTATGGAAAAATTTGATGTTACTGTGATCGGTTCCGGCCCCGGAGGGTACGTTGCTGCGATCCGCTGTGCCCAGCTGGGAATGAAGACTGCGATCATTGAGCGATACAATACACTTGGCGGAACCTGTCTCAATGTAGGCTGCATCCCTTCAAAAGCGTTACTGGATTCTTCCGAGCATTTTCATAACGCTACACATACTTTTACTGAACACGGGATCGATGTGAAGGACGTAAAGGTGAATCTTGCGCAAATGATCAAACGAAAGGGAGAAGTAGTGAAGCAAACCTGTGACGGGATCAACTTTCTCATGAAGAAGAATAAGATCACCGTGTTTACCGGACATGGCTCCTTCATAAATAAGAATACGATTGAGATCGCTTCAGCGGATGGCAAAAAACAGCAGATCGAAACGGCGAGAACCATCATTGCGACCGGTTCAAAACCGAGCTCATTAAAAGGAATTGAGATAGATAAAAAACGCATTATTACTTCTACGGAAGCGCTCGAGCTTTCAGAGGTTCCGCAACACATGGTGATCATCGGCGGTGGCGTGATCGGTTTGGAGCTGGGTTCCGTTTATGCCCGCCTTGGTGCTAAAATATCCGTGGTGGAGTTCACCGGCGGCATCATCAGCACGATGGATGCTGCGCTCGGAAAGGAATTGCAAAAGAGCCTCAAAAAGCTTGGATTCGAATTTTATTTCAATCATAAAGTGACCGGTGTTTCCGCAAAAGGAAAGGAAGTGATCATTTCTGCAGATAATTCAAAAGGTGAGAAGATCGAAGTGAAAGGTGATTATTGTCTTGTTTCCGTTGGCCGTCGCCCCTATACCGATAACCTCGGTCTGGATAAAGCAGGTGTAAAAATGGATGATCGCGGAAGAATAGAAACGGATGCACATCTGCAAACGAATGTGCCCGGAATTTATGCAATCGGAGATGTAGTGAAAGGAGCGATGCTGGCTCACAAAGCAGAAGAAGAAGGCGTGATGGTTGCCGAGCTGATGGCCGGGCAAAAGCCGCATATCAATTATAACCTGATCCCGGGTGTTGTATACACCTGGCCGGAAGTAGCAGCCGTGGGCTTTACCGAAGAGCAATTGAAGGAGCAGGGAAAAAAATACAGGAGCGGTAATTTTCCTTTCAAGGCTAGCGGACGGGCACGTGCATCCATGGACACCGATGGATTTGTAAAGGTGCTTGTGGATGAAACAACCGATGAGATCCTTGGTGTTCACATGATCGGACCGCGTGCTGCAGACATGATCGCTGAAGCAGTTGTCGCAATGGAATACCGTGCAAGTGCTGAAGACATCTCGCGCATGAGCCATGCCCATCCGACCTTTACCGAAGCGATGAAGGAAGCCTGCCTGGATGCCACCGGTAAAAGAGCTTTACACATATGAAGAGAGGAGTTCTTTTAATTAATCTCGGCACGCCGGATAGTCCGGAAACGGCCGACGTAAAAAAATACCTCACTCAATTTCTGAATGATCCGCGGGTGATCGATATCAATGCCGTGGGCCGGTTCATTCTCGTCAACGGGATCATCGTTCCCTTCCGTGCATCAAAGTCAGCGAAGCTTTATCAGAAGATCTGGACCAAGGAAGGCTCACCTTTGCTCATCCATAGTACAAACCTGAAAAGAAAATTACAGGAAAGTCTCGGAGACGGGTATGTTGTCGAGCTCGGAATGAGGTACCAGAGTCCCTCCATTGCCTCTGCAATCGAAAAGCTGAAGAACGCCGGGGTGAGCTCTCTGGAAGTGATCCCATTGTATCCTCAATATGCTACATCAAGCACTACTTCGTCAGTTGAAGAGGTGAATCGCATCCTGAAAAAAAGATGGAAGGATCATCCGCCGCTGCGGATCCGGAACAATTTTTTCGATCATCCGGGCTTTATCGATGCGTGTGTCGAAAAGGCAAAACAGTACGATCTTTCAGCCTACGATTATTTTATTTTCAGCTATCACGGGCTGCCCGAACGACAGATCATCAAAGCTTCCCGGGAGTTCAGCGACGGCTCGTGCACGATCGGGACCTGCTGTGATGTAGTGACGGACAAGAACCGCTTATGCTACCGGGCAAACTGTTTTGCAACTACCCGTGCGCTTGTAAAGCGACTGAACATTCCGGAAGGAAAATACATTTCATCGTTCCAGTCCCGCCTCGATGATAAATGGCTGAAGCCGTACAGCGATAAAGTGGTAGCTGAAAGAGCAGAAGCCGGTGATAAAAAGATCCTGATCTTTTCTCCTGCATTTGTTGCGGATTGCCTGGAGACGATCTACGAGATAGGTACGGAATATGACGAGATCTTCCGTGAACACGGCGGAGAAAAAGTAACGCTTGTGGAAAGTCTCAATGACTCCCCGAAATGGGTGGAAGCGGTGAAGGATATGGTCACAGCAAAGTGATCATTCTTCCGATTGCGCTTTTTTGTACTTCTCCCTGGTAGTCTTTCCGAGGAAGAGCCCAAGTTTAGGAAATACTTTGATTCCTATCAATGCAATTCCAATGAGGGAAAAAATAATCATCCATGTCATGTATGCTTTCCAACTATTGTTGATTTGATACATTATCCAAATGGAAATACCGAGCACCAGTAAGCTTGTACCCAAAGCAGCAAAAAGCGTAAGAAAGGTTCTGTTTTTCGAATAACCGCTTAGCCAAACCTCAATTTCCCATTTTTGTATTATCGGAACATCAGAAAAGCTTTTTCGCATGTGCTTAGAGATAAGCTTTACATGTAAACCGACCTCCAGCACTTTCAAATCAATTAAAAAAGACAATACCGGTAAACTGATAATTCCAATGGTAGCAATAAGCAGAGGAATATCCGTCTGATTATCATTTATCTTAATGATCTTGTCATTAAAAATTGCAGCGGCGATAATTGCTCCAAGAGCAGAGAGCTTATAGGTCCAAAGTTGTTGTACCTGCATCAAATATTGCCGGTACTCCTCTTTAAGTGCCTTATAGTGTTCTATTCTTAGCTGCTGCTGTTCAGTCATCCGATCAGAATTTCCCCGAATAACTGAACTTCACATCGGATGATGCCGGCGCAGACATTCTGATCGCGAAGCTTCCGTCTTTCTGATCGACGATCTCAGCATTTTGTAGTCCTTTCAGCGTGATCGTGGAATTTTTGCTTACACGTGCATCCATGATCACAAAGTATTCTACTCCTTTGTAAGCGGTCGCTTCTGCAGCATAATCGATCTCTCCGAGCGTTTTTCCCGACAGCTGCTCCACCAGCTTTTCCAGCCGTTCGATGCGCTGCTCCAGCGCCTCATCCTGGCTCTTCGTTTCTTTTCTCAGCATGCGGATCGCACCGAGCGAGAAGGAAGCCGTAGCACCCACATCGAAAGAATAATTATCTGCATTGTCCGAATGCTGCTGAATGAGAAATGAAGGCATCGTTGCCGGATCATTTACCAGGATCGTCTTGTTGCTCTTCGGATCAAGCACGCTCTTCGGACGAATGTTATCGATCAGATCAAGGTCATTGGTGACATCGGCGTAAATGCTGTTCGTATTCTGTGCGTAATAGCGCCATGCAGAAACATCCGCATAACAATCATAAGCACCTATCCAGCTGAAGTTGAAAAATTTATAATTGGTGGTACCTACATAGCTGTTCATAGTCAGGATCGGTCCGTTTGCATCCTTGCTCACGATCATCCGGTAATCATAATCCCGGGTGTAGCCGGAGTTGCAGTGAAAATCCATATACGGTGTTCCTGTCCCGGCAATCGAGTTGTAGCCGCCGATCTCCATGCTTCCTCCCTGGTCATCTACGAGGTAAGAGTTTGCCCAGCGGAGGCTTTGTCCGGATCCGGAAGATGGTCCTACTCTCACAACGCCTGAGCTGGCACCCAATACAAGGTCATTGACTACTCCGGTGGACGAGGTCTCTGAATATAATCCGACATAGTTCCAGGCCGTTCCAACTCTCATTCGTCCTCTTCCGCCTTGCAGCAATGTCTCATTTCCTTCTATGTGTGCATTGTTCTCCACCCAAAGATCGGTCGCATAATAATTGGTTCCTGCTCCACCCACGGCAAGCTTTACAGCCGGTGCAGTTGTGCCGATCCCAACGTAACCTGTATTCAGGAATACAGGACCGAAAGTAGAAGTCGTGCGGTCATAGAAATAAAGGTTGTCTCCGTTATTTACACCGAGATCCGTCGCAACTTCCCAGTTGATCGTTCCGTTTTGTCCGAATTGCATCCGGACCCGCTTATTGGTCGTCGAAGTTGTATTCAGCAAAAGAAAAGGAATGTCGCCGTTGTCATTCACCTGCAGGCGGTAGGAAGGAGAAGTGGTGTTGATTCCCACATTGCCACCTGAAAGGACCCGCATTCGTTCAGTGTTATTTGTCTTGACCACCCAATCGATCGCATCGGTAGTGCCGATAAAATTCGTTCCCGCCGTTGTTCCGGAGTTCCCCGTAACGCTCCAATCGGTGCCGGTAGTGCTCAGGTAGTTCCAGGATGGAGTAGTAGTGGTACTGATGTTATAATAGAAGCCTTGTACACCGTCCGTTTGGTATACCATCAAACCCTGTGCTGCAGCAGGAAGCGGATTCATTGCCGTTTTCTGAGCGGAGGTTACGCGCGGAATAAGCAGGCCGCGGTTGCTTCCGGCTCCGCTGGAAATATCCAGCATCGAGGAAGTGTTTGCTGCAGTTCCGGTAGAATTGATTGCTACACTTTGTGCATGCGAATAATTACAGTAAAGTAAAATGGCAAGAGCCGTTCCCTTCAGTCGGATGATCCTATTTTTCATATAATAAAAATAGAAAATCCCTCTGAAAATGCAAGGAAAAAAGGCTGGTAAATAATTAACAATCCGGGAGTTCGCCCAGCTTACTTCTTCAATACCCTTGCTTTGTTGGAGGTCATCTCCTCTAAAGGCTGAGCTTTTTGAAAGCGAATATCCTGCAGGTGGTTAACCGAACCATCCGGACGTTTAGTGTCCTTTACATTACAAACGATTTGCCATTGAAAAGGAGTATCGGACGTGCCATGCCCAAGTTCCTCAACATCAAAGCCGGTTGAGGTCTTATTGGTCACAACCACACCTTTGCAGTCAACATTTGACTCGAGCTGAATGAAAACGCGGAGCGGGTGTTTTTCATCAATGAAAACACTGTTCGCATAAATAGGATCCAGGTCGATATGGGTTTTTCCGTTCACGAGCTTTCCTGAGCCATAATCATTGAACATGAATTCCGGTGCTTCAGGGCAAAACATTTCTACCTGGTTACCCTGCTGGTCAGGCACTGTACAGGAAACCGGCATTGTTCCGGTGCCCTGGATCTTATATTGCGTTGCCCCGTTCCAGTATGCAACGCGTACCACAACTCCCCCGTTGTTCGCATAAACTGCCTGGCTGACACCGAATGATGTATTATAAGCAAGAATTCCGCAGGTATTGCCGGTAAAAGCTGCGGCGCTTCCCGCGACAAGATAGCTGGCACCCTGGTTTTGTCCTGTCGCCAGTAATCCGGTTCCGCTGGCATTAAGGTTATCAAATTCACCTCCCGCACCGGTTGCATTAGTGCTTAATCCGGATGTCCCGGTTCCGGTCCCGGTGTTTTGGCCGTATAGCATATCCCCGGTTCCTGATCCATTTCCGTCTACCGCATTGTTGTTGCCGGTTGCTGCTGAGAAAAATGTGGATACTCCAAATGTCACCTGTGAATTAACAGCCACTTGTCCCGTCGAAAAGATCCTCATCCTCTCCAGGTTGCTCGTTGCGAAAACAAATGCTTTTGCATCCATGGTTCCTATGAAATTGTTATTTGCGGTTGCGCCGATGGCCGATGTAGATGCTGTAGTTCCTGTGTTACCGCCTAATCCCCAGTCTCCGTTATTCGTTCCGAATGGAACCCACATCGTTCCGTTGTAAAAATAAAATCCGATGCCGAATGTTCCTGCATCTGTCTGGTAAACCATCAGGCCGGTGGCCGGGGATGCGATCGCGGCCCTTTGCGCAGAGGTCATTCTCGGGATCAGCACCCCGGAGGTAGTAGAGCTCACATCAAGCATTGCAGATGTGTTGGCTGTTGCGCCGGAATTATTAATGGCGATGTTCTGTGCAATTGCGGTCCCGGAAACGGAGCAAAAGAGGAGTGTTTTGAATAGTAGTTTCATATTAGTAGTATGTAGTTTTTTACAGATTCTCTTTTTCATCAGAAATCAATCAGGTTATTTTGAGTAAACAAAATATATGCTGGCATTCTGCGTAATGCTCTGATGATCTTTTCCTGCTGGGATCAGGAAATATACTGCGGGAGTCAGTATTGCAATTTTTTGGGAGTATTCGTAAAAATGTTGCTCTGGGAGAAACAACGTGATATTCTATTGCTGCTGGGTCAGCAATTTAAGCTACTGTACAAAGATCTTTTTTGTCGTTGCATTTTTTCCGTTATCAACGGAAATAAAATAAATACCGGCGTTAAGCCTGGAAATATCCAACCGGAATTTATTCGCACCTTTTTCTGCATGGAACTCTTCGACCGCGATCTTTTTGCCGACAGCATCAAATAGTGCTGCAGAATAAATTCCACCATCGCCGTTGATCACGATCGCGATATTACCATTCTGTTCATTAAATGCATTGATGTCGGCGGCAGACTCCGCACAGCTATGTGCAGTAACGATATTGAATGTTTTGGAATCGCCGTTATAATCCGTTTGAGATAAACGATAGTAGCTGGTGCCGCTGTATGAATTATGATCGGTAAATGAATAATTCTGTGTGTTGGTAGTAGTACCTGCGCCGGATATCGTTGTTAACGACGTAAAGTGTATGCCGTCAATGCTCTTTTCAAGTGTAAAATAGCTGTTATTTGTTTCAGAGGCAGTGGACCATTTTATTACGATATTTCCTTCGCTGCAATCAGCCGTGTTGCTTAACAGCTCGATCGGAAGCGGCGCACTGTTGTCCACCAGCGTCCACGTCCGGAAAAAATCAGCTGCGGGAGCGCTCACAGAAGAAACCGTATTTGCAGCAGTGTTGATCGTTCCGGTTGGAGGATATAAAAAGCCATCCCAGTCAGACACCGTTGAATTCCATCGCTGTGCGCGGAGGTTCGTTTCGGTGATCGTATTGCTCGCTACCGACCACTCATTATCGATGTACGTAAAGCTCAATGTTACCGAAGGTTTGGTAGCATGGTTCGCATCGATCATCCAGAACCGGTCGATCACTTTTGCAGAGTTATTCGCAGCAGGAATAGTGACATTTCCCATGTTGGTTACACCGGTCGGCTTGTAGGTGTTATTGTCCCAGCCTCCGTCGTACGTCGAAAAATCAATGTGATTCGTTGCGCCTGCAGTTCCCGCCGTACCGATTGTGACCGTGAGAGGGATCTCCTGCGCATCGCCGTCATCATAGAAAGGAACTGTATATGCCCCGGTACCATTGCTGATGTTCCATCGTACAATGTTTCCCTCTGCTTCAGAAATAATACGTCCGCCGGTCCCCGTTTGGGTGATCCCGTTTGTGCCCGTATTATCAATTACAAGATAAGCATTGTTGCTTAGTACAATGTAGCCGTCATTGTCCATGACAACCTGGGCGGATTGCGCCACTGCTGCTGAAATGAATGCAGATGAAAAAATTAAGCTAAATAGATATCGGTTCATGCTGGCTACTTTAAAATCTTACAAAGCTAACCGGGAGTCATGTTTACTTTAACAATAGTAAAGATAAAAAAATAGCCGGAAAAAACAAACTTCAGTTGTGAAATTTTATCAGCCTCCTGTGATCCGGTATTTTGCGGCTAAAGGGGTCCGCAGGTCATTTTATGATTTTTTATTTCAGCTTTGTGCTGAGGCAGTTTGTTCCCGTTGTCAGGGAAAAAGCATACGTCCGAGATCAGGGCGGTTCTGAGAGATTCTTCGGGACATTGGCCCCCAGCGATCCTGGCATCGTATTTTACCGGAGCACTGAAGCTAAAACACCCTGAAAATGAGTCCGAATTGAATTTTTTAGACTAATTCGCGATATTTGCCTCTCAATCATGCGCTTATTTCTCCTCTTTTTTTGCATCGCTTTTCTCACCGGGTTTCAGCCCCAGGATACTGCCTGGCAGCTTAAGAAATTCGAACAGGGAATTTCGGTGTATACCCGGAACACCGAAAGCTCCAAATACAAAGAGTTAAAAGCGGTTTACCAGGTGAAGACATCCCTTTCAAGCATTATCGCTTTGCTGAATGATGTGCCTACCTATCCCGAATGGGTCTTCCGATGCGGCTCTTCAAAAGTTCTGCAGCACATTTCCGATCAGGACCTGATCCGCTACCAGACGGTTGTAGCGCCATGGCCGGTCGATAATCGCGATATGGTCGTTGAAGCCAAAACATCGCAGGATGAAAAAACAGGCATTGTTTATCAAAGAGTAAGCGGCCGTCCGGATTTTATCAAGGAAGCACCCAATCATGTCAGGATCCGCGAATTCAGAGGACTCTGGACGTTGACACCGAAACCGGGCGGAATGGTCGAGGTGCAGTATGAGCTCTTGGTGAATCCCGCGGGAAATATTCCAGCCTGGATCGTCAACATGGCAGTCGTCGACGGGCCATTCGAAACATCGGTGAATATGAAGGAGTGGCTGAAGAAAGAAAAATACCAGAAGGCCAGTTTCCCCTTTATTAAGGAGCCCTGAGCGACTTTTGCCAATAATGCTTATTTTTACGCAAAATAGATCACCTTTTGCGTATTATGAGTGACTCTTCTCAAAATAGTCAGCCGGAAAAATTCATTGATATCAAAAAAGCGATTGGCAGCAAAAATCCACGGCTGCTAAAGCTGATTCCCGGTTTCCTGATGCGCTACATCACACGCACCATTCATGAAGATGAGCTGAATGATGCCGTGAGCAGGAATAAAGACCGTTTCGGACATGATTTCGTGGACGCCGCAATGGAAGAATTCGGAGCGACTTCTGCAGTGATCGGAGCAGAGAATATCCCTCCGACCGGCGGTGTTATCCTGGCTGCAAACCATCCGCTCGGCGGACTTGATGGAATTGCGTTTATGGATGTTGTCGGCGATTACCGCAAGGACATCAAATTTTTCGTGAACGATCTTCTGATGGCCTTCAAAAATTTTACTCCCATTTTTGTTCCGGTAAATAAGCACGGCAAAAATTCAGGTGATTATGCAAAAAGATTCGAAGAGGTGTATGCTTCTTCCGATTGTCTCCTGCTTTTTCCGGCCGGACTTGTTTCCAGGAAACAAAAGGGCGGTAAGATCGAGGACCTTGAGTGGAAAAAAAGCTTCATCGCCAAAGCCATCCAATATGAAAAGAATGTGGTCCCGGTTTTTATAAACGGAACAAACTCGAAGTTTTTCTATAACCTTGCCTACTGGAGAAAGAAGATCGGGATAAAAGCAAATATTGAAATGTTCTTCCTGGTGGACGAGATGTACAAACAACGAGGCAAAAAGCTTACCTTTACGTTCGGCGAACCGATCTCCTGGCGTACATTCACAAAAGACAAACCTGCTGAATACTGGTCGGAGAAAGTCAAACAGCATGTGTATGCGCTTGGCTCCGGCGACCGCTCCAAAATGCTGCCCACAACTAAAGCAGATAAAGTATAAAAAATATGAAGCCAATTATTGAACCTGTTGCAACCGGGATCCTTGAGAGCGAGCTTTCCAGGGATAAATTCGTGCGCAAGACCAATAACGGTAACAATGATATTTACATCATTACTTATCATGACTCTCCGAATGTAATGCGGGAGATCGGCCGGCTGCGTGAGCTGACATTCCGTGCAGCAGGCGGCGGTACAGGCGAAGAGATCGACATTGATGAATTCGATACCTCCGATGCCGCCTACAAGCAGCTGATCGTTTGGGATCCGGTCGAGCGGGAAATAGTAAGCGGCTACCGCTATATTAAGCTCGGTGATGCTCCCGTGAAAGACGGTATCGTACATGTGGCAACTACCGAGCTGTTCAACTTTTCTCCGCAATTCGTCAAAGAATATGTGCCCTCAACCATCGAGCTCGGACGCTCCTGGGTGCAGCCCAAATACCAGCCTTCCGTCGACAACCGGAAAGGACTTTTCTCTCTTGATAACTTGTGGGATGGATTGGGTGCGCTGGTAGTCGATAACCCGGACATCAAACACTTTTACGGAAAGGTAACCATGTACACGGATTTTAATTTCCATGCACGTGACCTGATCCTTTCATTCATGGAACATTTTTTCCCCGATCAGGAAAAGCTGGTTACGCCCATCGAGCCGCTGGGTTTAAAAACAGATGTTTCCAATTTCCTCAACACCATCAGCACTCTTTCTTACAAGGAAGCACACCGTGTCCTCGGTCAGCGTGTTCGCGAGAACGGAGAGCACATTCCTCCGCTTGTGAATGCTTATATGAATTTGTCTGCAACTATGAAAATGTTCGGCACTGCTCTCAACTCTCATTTTGGGGAAGTAGAGGAGACCGGGATCCTGGTGACCATCGCAGATATTTACGATACCAAAAAAGAACGTCACATCAATACATACAAATAACGAATAAGACGAATGTTGCAACGGTTTTTCAATTCGTAAATCCGCAGCCATTCGTTATCCGATGGATATTAAATCAGCCCAATTTGTTATCAGTAACACAGATGTCGCCAAATGCCCGGCGCCCTCCAGGCCCGAGTATGCATTTATAGGCCGTTCCAATGTAGGGAAGTCCTCACTGATCAATATGCTGGTCAACCGGAAAGACATGGCCAAAACCTCAGGAAGGCCGGGGAAAACACAGCTGATAAATCATTTCCTTATCAACGAGCAATGGTACCTTGTCGATCTTCCCGGCTATGGATATGCTAAAGTTTCGAAGGATCAGCGTAGCCTTTTCGAAGCATTCATCGCAAAATACATCCTGGAACGGCAAAATCTGATGTGCCTTTTCGTGCTTATCGATTCACGCCATGAGCCGCAAAAGATCGACCTGGAATTCATGAACTGGTGCGGAGAAAAGAATGTTCCTTTTGTAATCGTATTTACAAAAACCGATAAGCTTTCCAAAAGGGAATATGCAGTTAATATCACACGCTATAAGGAAGAGCTTCTTAAAGAATGGGAAGAGCTGCCGCAGTGTTTTTATACTTCAGCTGAAAAGAAGATCGGAAGAGAGGAGTTGCTCACCTTCATCGCAGAAACGAACAAGCTCTTTAAATAAAAAGCCCCGATCGGAGGATCAGGGCTTTTTCAATTTCATATATTCTTCTTTATTTACGGATCAGGTTAATGAATCCTTTTGTGCTGTAATCTTTGTTCGTTACGGATACTGCTTTCAGGATATAATAGTAGGTTCCGTCGCTCAGCTCTACACCTGCAGTAGAACGTCCGTCCCACTTAATGTTATCCGAATCCGCCTCAAATACTTTTAATCCCCAGCGATTGTAGATCTCGATTCCGAATTCCTTCAGACCGGAACTGTTGATATAGAACTGATCGTTCACACCGTCGCCGTCAGGAGTGAACACGTTTGGAATATTAACGAATTCAAATACGTCAACATCGATCATGCGGCAAACCGAATCGGAACATCCGTCAACATTGGTCGCCGTGAGGCATACGGTGTAAACACCATTCGCAGTGTAGGGGTGAGCCGGATTTTGTGAAGAGGAAGAGCTTCCGTCGCCGAAATCCCATGTCCATGAAGTCGGACTGCCGCTGCTGAGGTCGGAAAAGTTGTAATTGAAACCAACAGAACTGGTATCGAAGTTAGCCAGCGGAGGCAAGGAAACAGCCACTGTGCAGGATGCCGGATCGGAGAAGCATCCAACCGAGTTTGTATCGATCACCGTGATCGTACCGCCGGTAACTCCCCAATCTACTGTGATCGTATTTGTCCCGTTGCCGGAAGTAATGGTGGTTCCTGCAGGTGTGCTCCAAACGAATGAGTCACCCGGTACTCCGCCTGTTGCTGTAAAAGTATTTCCAACGGAGCCGGAACATACCGGCGAGCAAGACAGAACAGGATCTGCAAGTTTTGCCCTCGAAAGAATATAAGGTGAATTTGACCAGTCGGTCCAGGTTGCTTTTTTGTTGTCGTTATAAGTCGCCGCAACGCTTGCAGTCACGGTTCCCATGTTGTTCCATAAAGCGGCTGTCGGGGAGTTCCATTTCGCCAGTCCGTCCCATGGACCATCGGTTGCCTGGTTATAGAAAACATCGATATCAGCGTTATCCACTCCGGCGGAACGGGTGATCTGGTGGTAGAATTTCGTGGTCACCTTACACATCGACGTATCGAACTGGGTCACATCAAATCCATCGGTCGTTGCAATGTTATTTCCGAGGCGGGCGGTGAACACATCTGGACCTGCTCCGGACGGAGTTAAACGAACTTCGCGGTAGCGCAGGGTACCCGCGCTTGAGCCGGTTGGAAATGAATAAACGCTTGTTGAGTTGGTAGCACGGGATAATGTTCCGCCGAAAGAGCTGCTTACAAATCCTTCTGCGCCAAAGGTAGTTGTGTTAGTGATCGCGCCAACAGCAGGGTTCAGAACGAACATTGTATTCGTCTGAGTTTCCAGCTCACGGTCATTGATCGTCAGGATCCCGTTCACGCCGGTCATCGCATTCACCAGCTGAAGTGTTTTCTTCCGGTTGGTAACCCCAACGCCGGAACCTGTCAGTGTCAGGTTATTGAAAGTTGTAACCGTTCCTGTTGTGCTGGTGATAAATTGCTGAACGTTACCATTCATATTCACCGTGCTGTTATTTGCAATAAACGTAGCATCATTCACCCAATCCTGGGCTACGAAGATTGTTCCATCACCTTGTAATGTTGAGCCGTTTGTAAGGAAAACACTGCCGGGGGTGCCGCTGTTCGCAATGGTCATGGTCCCGTCGTTTTCAAAAACAGGGGTTGTACCCGCTGCACCGTCATTCTGGAATCCGCCGTTTACCTGGACAATAGCCAGGGGAGATACATATACCTGCGCCCCGTTATTGAACATGATCGTTTGTGCAACGCAAGCTGAAGCAAAGCTTCCGGAGATAGCAAGCAGAGACAGAACCTTTTTTGATCGAGTAGTTATCATCATGTCTGAGAATTTATCAGTCTATAAGCAAAAATAAGGAAATTTTGCCGAAAAAACCAAGTTTTTTCCTACTAAACAGATGCCGGTCTAATAGCTTATGGCTGCTTTTTTGTTATCAGTTCCATCTTTTCGCCGAAATATTGCGCAAAGCCTCTCATTTCCTTGGAAATCTCCACTTCTCCGGTCGACTTTTCAAAGGTGTCTGCCATAGAAAGCAGGCATTGATGATAAAATTGCTTCATTTCGTCAACCATCATCTCTTTGGTCCAAAGGTCTATTCTCAGCGTATTGTTTTCTTTTGCATCCCACAGTGCGATCATGATCGATTTGCTGCTGCTTTGCTCTCCTCCCTCTGTTGCGCTCCAGTCGATCTTTTCAGGTAGGTTATTCTCGTCCAGCGTCACTTTAAAATTGATCTCCGATTGTTTCATTTTTTGGTCTTTATTTTCCAGGTTTGTATTTCGATTTTGCTAATATTTTCTGAGCGTCATTTTCATTCATAAGATCTTCCAGTGAAATATCCGGGTTGTTTTTCATAAACTGCCTCACGATCTGCCAGCCGATCCAGTGACCGATCCTCGCAGGTGCCTCTTTGCTCAGCGCGCTTGTAAAAGGACCATCACTCGTGAACTTCGCGATCTCCGCCTGATCCGTCGTATACAGCAATTTTTGAGCGGCGAAATATCCCCATACATTAAATTCATTCTGACGGCAATATTCCATTTGAGGAACCGTATACTGGATCTTAAGCGTATCCGTGACATCCGGCAGCAGCGCGTCCGACAGGTAATAGATCTTTCCCATGTATACGATCTCGCTCAGGAAGTCATGCGCGCTCATGTTGTTCGGGAACTCGGTCAGCATCCACTGGCGCACTGCATCCGGAAGCATGTTTTCCCGGTTCATAAAATTTGATTTGTATTTTGGAATGCCAAGCGCGGTATAAAATTCATTATCACGTCCCAGGTATGATTCAAGACCCATCGCCAGGGTGCTATCCACAACGACGATCGAATAGTTAAAGCCGGAGATCATGGTGATCGGTTTCGGCAAAGCGCGCTTTGGAAAGTGAAAAGCAAAACGCTTATAAACTTCCGTAAGCTCCGCTTCAGCTTCCTTCATGTCCGGGAACTTTTTCTCGCTCGTTTCAAAAGCCTTTCGCATATACTGATCACGAATAAAGCTCCTGATCTGAAATGCATAGGAAGAATCACGCAGTCCGCCGTTATTCAGAATGGCTGAAACGAAGGTCGAATAGAACTTTCCGTATTTGCCGATCAGCTTTTTTGTGGAATTCTTCACATCGGATGTATCCATCCGGAAAAGATCCTGTTCCAGTCTGTCGATCTTTACATCCGGAATAGTAACGGATGATGTATCAACATGCAGCCGGTCATTTCCGCAGGAGCTCGATAATAAAATGAGGAAAAAATATATGTACGGCCTAAAATTCTTCATCTGAAAAAATATACTTAATATTGTATGACGATCTAAGTTCAGTTTACAATAAAATCGAAAACTCAAAATTATAAAAAATATGAAGAAGATCCTTACAATTATCGCTTTGGCAGTTGCCGGTAAAATGGCGATTGCGCAGGATGATGCAAAAAATTTCCGTTTTGGTCTGGCTATCGATCCTGCTGTAAACTGGTACAAGCCGGATGGGAAGATCTTAACGAAAGACGGAGCAGGTGTCAGATTTGGGGGCGGACTCATCCTCGAGTTCCGGCTCGCAAAAGTAGCTTCTTTCCAGACCGGCCTCCGCATCAACTCGGAAACCGGTAAGGTAAAATACAACAATGGCGCGATCCAGGATGCCAACTCGAACATCGTCAATTACCTGTATTCTACCGCAGATGATAAGATCCTCGAGTACATGGCGCCGGACAGCAGCACCGCATTCTATTCATCAGCAACCCTGAAGGGAAAAACATGGTATCAGCTTAACGAGCGTCAGTACAAAGCTACCTATATCACCATTCCTTTGGTGCTGAAACTAAAAACAAAGGAGATCGGGACCATGACCTATTTCGGGCAGTTCGGTCTGAACAACTCTATTCGCTGGAAAGCAAGCGCAAACGACAATGTTACCCAGATCAAAGAAACTTCTGCGGGTATCGCATTAGGAGCAACGGAAACAAAATCGAAAGTAGACGTAACAAAAGATGTCGCTATTTTTAAGTCGGCCCTCACATTTGGAGCCGGCGCCGAAATGAACCTCAGCGGCACAACTTCCCTGACCTTCGGACTGAACTATAACCTCGGCTTTATGAATTCGGTGAAAGGCAGCTCGGATTACCTGTCAAAAAGGACGAATGATGCAGATTATAATGTAGCAAACCAAACTAAGCTGACAACTTCAAATTTGCCTCAAACCCTGAAATCAAGCGCAGTTGTACTTACAATTGGCGTGTTGTTCTAAATTATGAAACGTATCTGATACATCGATCCCGGCTCATGAAAATGGCGCCGGGATTTTTTAATATGCAAAAGCAAAAAGTAATCAGCCATATTGTTCACTGGTTGAAGCAATACAGTGAATTGAGTAAAACCAATGGTTTTGTCGTCGGGATCTCCGGCGGGATCGATTCTGCGCTCACATCTGCACTGTGTGCTAAAACAGGAAAACCGCTCATCTGCCTGAATATGCCCATTCACCAGAATAGATCCGAATACGACCGCGGACACGAACACATCGACTGGCTCAAAAAGAATTTCCCGGATGTCAGCTCTCATGAAGTGGAGCTCACAGAAACATTCAAAAGCTTCTCTGCCGTGCTTCCCGAAAACATCCAGGATTGGCTCACTATGGCAAATACCCGCTCCCGGATCCGGATGACCACCCTTTACGCTTTCGCCTGTCATCATAAAATGCTGGTCGCCGGAACCGGTAATAAAGTAGAAGATTTTGGGATCGGCTTTTTTACCAAATACGGTGATGGCGGCGTGGACCTTAGCCCGATCGCCGACCTCATGAAATCAGAAGTATATTCGCTGGCGAGAGAGCTGGGAGTTGTCGAATCTATCCTTTCAGCAAAGCCGACCGATGGATTGTTCGCCGACAGCCGCAGCGACGAGGATCAGATCGGCGCGAGCTACGATGAGCTGGAATGGGCCATGCAATTTGTAGCAGATCCTCACGATTTTTCAACACTGAGCGAAAGAGAGAAGATTGTTTTGGATATTTACACGCGGATGAACAAAGCAAACCAGCACAAGATGAATCCGATCCCGGTTTGCCTTATCCCCGATGAACTAAAGCAATGATCCGGTTATGCTGATGATCAAATGACAGAAACCCTGTATTCATATTTTTTGGAACACCCCGCTGTCTGCACCGATACCAGGGAGATCCGACCCGGCTCAATATTTTTTGCGCTCAGGGGAGATAATTTCAACGGCAATCGTTTTGCTGAGCTGGCGCTTGAAAAAGGATGCGCTTACGCGGTTGTGGATGAAAAGGAATTTGCAGTAAACGATCGCTGCATTCTTGTAGAAGATGTTCTCGCTTCGCTTCAGCAACTGGCAAACCACCATCGCCGACAGTTGAATATTCCTGTGATCGGGATTACGGGATCCAACGGGAAGACAACCTCCAAAGAGCTGATCAATGCTGTGCTCAGTAAAAAATACAAAGTACTCGCCACAAAAGGCAATCTGAACAATCACATCGGCGTTCCGCTCACATTGCTGAGCATTACCTCCGGACATGAAATAGCCATTATTGAGATGGGTGCCAATCACCAGGGAGAGATCGCCATGCTGAGCCGCATCGCGGAACCTGATTTTGGCATTATCACCAATATCGGGAAAGCGCACCTGGAAGGCTTCGGTGGGATAGAAGGAGTAAAAAAAGGAAAAGGAGAGCTTTATGATTTTATCCGTGAAAGAAAAGGGAAACTTTTTGTTCATGGCGATGATGCCGTATTGA
This sequence comes from Bacteroidia bacterium, assembly GCA_045805205.1. Taxonomy (GTDB): domain Bacteria; phylum Bacteroidota; class Bacteroidia; order 2-12-FULL-35-15; family 2-12-FULL-35-15; genus 2-12-FULL-35-15. Next base: position 873,879 of record JBJMLR010000011.1, read on the forward strand.
TAGACCTCGCCGCGGGTACAGAGAAGGTAACCTACGGAACAAAAAAGCTGTATGATATCGTAGGCGCTGTGAAGGAAGATAAAGCGGAACAGTTCATCTCGTTTCGGTGGGCGACACGTTATACCGCGGGCAATATGAGCTCTGCTCCGCTGATCCATACGAAGCTCGTTGGGATCTATAATTATTATAATTTGCTTTGCGCAGCCTGTGTCGGCAATTATTTCAAGGTGAGCGACGAAGATATTAATGCGGCGCTTGCGGAGTACGTTCCTTCCAATAACCGCTCGCAATTACAAAAAACCCAAAGCAATACACTGATCCTTGATTACTACAATGCCAATCCATCCAGTATGAGCCTGGCCATCGAAAATTTTGCGGGGCTGGATCAGCCGAACAAAATGGTCATCCTTGGTGATATGCTTGAGCTCGGTGCGGAAAGCGCAAAAGAGCATGAAGCGATCGTGGATCTTCTCAGGGAAAAAAATATTTCGGATGCATTGCTCGTTGGTCCGCTTTTTATCGAAGCGGGAAGAAAAGCAAATGCAAGGACCTTCGCAACAAGTGATGATGCAGCCAAATGGCTGAAAGAGCATCACGTGAAAAATTCGACTATTCTCATCAAGGGTTCCCGCGGTATCAAGCTAGAGAAAGTGGTTGAAGTGCTTTGATCCTTCTTGTTATTTCGGATAAAGCAAAGCATTGAGAGAGATCTCCTTTTAAGAATCAGATATAAGATGCGATTTTCCCGAGCTTCATTTTTTTTCACCGGAATAATTCTCATGCTGGTCATATACTCAGCGGAACGTTTGCGTTTTGTGATCGGATCGGAAAAGATCACCGCTACATTTGCGATGAATGTCAACGCCGAAAAAAATAATGAGCAGATCATATATCCGATTGTTGAATATACCCGCAAGAGCAGGTACAACGGTGCCGATACGGTTTACCAGTTTGCAGGGACAGCAGATACAAAATACGATGAAGGAGAAACCGTTCCGGTTCTGTTGATCGGAAAAGATCCCAATTTTCCGATGCTTTATTCTTTCGGTTCGTTCTGGCTGTTTCCGCTGGTCTATTACATTCTCCCTCTGCTGCTCTGGTCAGCTTTCTGCTTCAGCTTCATAGGAAAGAAAGAAACAGTGCTGGTTAGCTTCCGGCCGCCTTTTTTTTCAAAAATGAAATAAAAAAACGCCCTGTTGTCAGGACGTTCTCAATATTAGTACAGATTTTTCTCTTTCCAGGCTCTATATTTCCTTTTCAGGCTAACAATGCTCTCGAGATCACGATCTTTTGAACTTCGGTTGTTCCTTCGTAGATCTGTGTGATCTTCGCATCACGCATCAGTCGCTCCACATGATATTCCTTCACAAATCCATATCCTCCGTGGATCTGAACAGCTTCAACGGTTGTATCCATTGCGACTTTCGAAGCAAATACTTTTGCCATTGCACTTGCTTTTCCATAATCGGCATGCTGGCCTTTCAGCCATGCGGCCTTCAGGCAAAGCAGGCGGGCTGCTTCGATCTGTGTCGCCATATCCGCCAGCTTGAACTGGATGATCTGGTGCTGGTTGATCGTTTTACCAAATGCCTTTCTTTCTTTCGAATAGGCGAGTGCTAATTCATAAGCTCCGGAAGCAATTCCCAGCGCCTGGGAAGCGATCCCGATCCGTCCGCCCGTCAATGTCTGCATCGCGAACTTAAATCCGAAACCGTCTTCACCGATCCGGTTTTCTTTTGGCACTTTTACATCGGTGAACATCAATGAATGAGTATCTGAACCGCGGATGCCCAGCTTATTTTCTTTTGGTCCCACTACAAATCCCGGCATTCCCTTTTCCACGATCAGCGCATTGATCCCGCGATGCCCCTTTTCAGCATCCGTCTGCGCGATCACCAGGTAAACAGATGCGCTGCTCCCGTTGGTGATCCAGTTTTTTGTCCCGTTAAGAAGGTAATGATCGCCTTTATCGATTGCAGTTGTCCTTTGAGAAGTTGCATCCGATCCTGCTTCCGGCTCTGAAAGACAGAATGCGCCAATGATCTCCCCAGTTGCCAGCTTCGGCAGGTATTTCTGTTTTTGCTCTTCTGTACCGAATGTTTCCAGTCCCCAGCACACCAGCGAATTGTTCACTGACATCACCACCGAGCAGGATGCATCGATCTTGGAGATCTCTTCCATTGCCAGCACATAGGAAATACAATCCATGCCGCCGCCGCCGTACTTTGGATCCACCATCATTCCGAGGAACCCAAGCTCACCCATTTGTTTAATCTGCTCTGCAGGGAACTTCTGCTGCTCATCTCTTTCGATCACACCCGGCTTCAATACGTCATTTGCAAAATCACGCGCCGCCTTCTGGATCATCAGGTGCTCTTCTGTAAGGTTAAATAACATTTTTGAAAAATTTAATATTAAAAATTAGCTTTATTTTTGGATCTCCGCCCTGTAATGGGAGGAAAGCAAATGTAAATTTTAAATTGATATTTTGCTAATCATTTAGACGAAATATGGAGGATGCAGAACATAAGGTGATCGGCTTGATGTCGGGGACTTCCCTGGATGGCCTGGATATCGCGTCTTGCGTTTTCTCGCAGCGTTCCGGCAAGTGGGAATATCGCATCGTTAATGCGCAAACCATTCCCTATGATGAACCGATGAGATCCTGGCTTCGCAGCCTGGAAACTTCGGATGCCGCTGCTTTCGCGCAGGCGCATGCAGATTTTGGATTTTACCTGGGAAAACAAACAGCCGCTTTTATGAAAGCGCAATCGCTCGTACCGGATCTCATTGCTTCGCATGGACACACGATCTTTCATCAGCCGGCAAAGCATTTTACCGCGCAGATCGGATCGGGAAATGTGATCGCGGCGCAAACCGGTATTGCTGTGGCCTTTGATTTCAGATCCCTGGATGTGGCGCTGGGTGGGCAAGGTGCTCCGCTTGTACCCGTGGGAGATGAACTTCTTTTTTCAGAATATGATTTTTGTCTCAACCTCGGCGGATTTGCCAATATATCTTACCGTCATAACAACAGGAGAATTGCATTTGATATCTGTCCCGTCAATATCGTGATGAACGCGATTGCGGCGAGGTCGGGAAAGAACTACGACGATGAGGGTAAAATGGCCGCCGGCGGTATGCTGAGCCACTACCTGCTCAATGAGCTGAACCAGCTCGGATTTTATAAGATGACAGCGGATGCTCCGAAATCGCTGGGCAAAGAATGGGTGATTGGCAACGTCGATCCGATCCTGGATAATTATGATCTTTCAGATGATGATCTGCTGAACACGCTTTGTGAGCACATCGCTTTCCAGGTTGGTAAGGTGCTGAAGGGAAAACCAAAAGGAAAATTGCTGGTGACGGGCGGAGGTGCGTATAATGCTTACCTGCTTGAAAGAATGAGGAAACACATCGATCACGAGATCATTATCCCCGATACACTCACAATCGAATACAAAGAAGCATTAATATTCGCGTTTCTGGGACTGCTGAGAATGAAAAATGAAGTGAATTGCTTTAGCAGCGTTACGGGTGCATCAAGAGACAGCTGTTGCGGGGTGCTTGTTCAGCCAAAATAAAAATCCCCGGGGTGTTGCCCGGGGATTTTTATTTTATCGTTGTGACGCTCAAAATTCATCATCATAGAAACCGTCGTCCTCTTCCTCATCAAAAGTATCATCCAGCTTAATGTCATCATCCACTGTGAAATCATCCTCTTCATCCTCCAGGCCGCTTTTCCAGCTCTTTTTGTTCTTTTCTTTCAGGGGAGTAAGCTTGGATGGTTTTCTTAATTCCCCGGAATCCTTGGCCTTGTTGTCTGTGCTCTTCTTGGGACCCTTTTTTGAATTACCTGGCTTTTTCATTTTGAATGAAATTGGGTTTGCAAATAATTTGGTTTGTTTTTTTAACGGTTAAATGATACTTATCTATACAAATCTCCGAAATATTCTTTTTCAAACAAAAAAAAATAAGAAAAAAAAAGTACAAATTTTCCTGCTAAATTTGCTTGCAGAAAAGGATTTTTTAACTAGAAAATAAGCAAAATGAATTTACACGATATGATGCAGCGAACATTCCTTGGCAATTCGTTGCAGGCATATTGCTGGTTTACCGGGATCATCCTTATCGGGCTTTTATTCAAACGGATCCTCTCAAAACTACTCACAGCTTTTGTTTTTCGCTTTCTTAAGAAATACTCCACCGGGGTTGGCTACGATAAATTGCTTGTTCTTCTCAAAAAACCGCTGGGCGTTTTCATCGTGCTTCTTTCGATTTATTTTGCATTCGATCATCTGTCCTTTCCGCCGGAGTGGAACTTTGCATCCATCGATCGCTTCGGACTCCGGATGGTTCTTTACCGTTCCTTCCAGGTCGCTATCATCATTTCAGTCACTTATGTATTTCTTCGGCTGATCGATTTTTTTGGCTTGATCCTGATGCATCGCGCATTACTCACCGAATCAAAAACAGATGATCAATTGGTTCCTTTTATCAAAGAATCCATTAAGGTCATTTTTACGATCATGTCTTTATTCTTTATTCTCGGCGCAGTGTTTAAGCTTAATATCGCTTCGCTGATCGCGGGACTGGGGATCGGTGGACTTGCGATCGCGCTTGCCGCTAAAGAGTCGCTGGAGAACCTGCTGGGATCATTTACCATCTTTCTCGATAAGCCTTTCATCATCGGTGATCTCATCCGTGTCGGGAACGTCGAAGGAACCGTTGAAAAGATCGGGTTCAGAAGCACCCGGATCCGCACTCCTGAAAAAAGTTATGTAACCGTTCCGAATAAAAAAATGGTCGACTCGGAATTGGATAATCTTTCTCTGAGAATTCAGCGGAGAGCAAGGTTTGATATCGGGTTGACCTATCAGACCCGTCCGGAACAGTTCAAAAAGATTATTTCTGAAATTCATCATTACATCGATACTCACCCTCATGTGCTGCCGCATGAAACCCGCGTCCGCTTATTTGAATTCGATAAAAGTGCGATCAACATTCTCGTACTCTATTTCGTAAATACACTGGAATATGATACCTACCTGGATGTCCGCCAGGAGATCAACTATGCGATCCTCGAGATTGTCGAGCGTAACGGAGGAGAGTTCGCGTACCCGACCACCAGCGTTTTTATAAAAAAATAAGGTTGCCACAATAAAGGGTTTATGCGCCCGTTATATTCCCAACAATCCTATAACGGCATCCCCTTGTCCTAAATTTTACGAGCTTTTAAGTACATCCTGTTTGGATGATCCCCTGCTTAAACCAATTCCAACGGAATCACATCCGGTTATGGAATTCACTGAACGGGAGCATCTATAAACCAAACAAATAACCCTTTAAACTTAAAAGCCATGAACTCACGTTTCAACTCCGGCGAAAACCTAACCGAATTGGTTTTCGAAAATAAGAATAAAGCCTATGGCGCATATGCATTACGTGCGTCGCAAGGTGAAAGTGTAACCTACTCCGTGATGACAACCGCTATCTTATTTATGGCGCTTGCATTATTGTCATTCTGGGTAGCAAACCGAACAAATGCAGAGATGATCGACAGCGGCAGCAACGTTCCTCCGGGACTTGTGATCCGGGATATGTTTGTCAAGCCCGATGACAAGGTCATTGAAAAACCCGCTGTAGTTAAAAAAATAGAAGCGCCTAAATCCGTTTCCGGCCAGGTGGATGTAACCAATCAGAAAGTAGACCAGAAGCTCGATCCGAATGATCAGCAGAATATCAGCAATCATCCGAATCCGAAAGGAACAGAAAATGACAGCATCGCTGATAACAGCGGCGATCCGAAGGGAACAGGTAAGGAGATCGAGGAGCCTAAAAAGACGATCGAAGAGGCTCACAAGATCGTAGATATTATGCCTTACATGGATAATATGGACAAATTTATCAGAGATAATCTTAAATGGCCGAGACAAGCAGTTGAAGACGGAATAAATGGAGTGGTTGTTCTGACGTTTATCGTTGAAAAAGATGGAAGCATCACAAATATTGAAATTCTGAATGGTATTGGTGAAGGCTGTGAACAGGAAGCAGCGCGGGTGACAGGAATAATGCCGAAGTGGCACCCGGGAATACTGAAAGGTGAGATCACCCGTACACAATGTAATCTCCCGATAAGATTCCGCCTTAAATAAACATTCTCATGTTTATAAGTTGAAGAAAGGCCGGAAAAGGAGCTTCACATATCGAGTAATTTAGCAATCGCAGCGAACCTGCGGTTGCTTTTTTGTAAAGTATAAATTCTAAACTTATAAATATGTTGACTTCTGTTTTATTGCAAAACATCGTGATGGGGCCGCAGAGCGCCACTGGCCAGGTGCTGGATACGTTACACGCAGCCGCTGTTCAGGCTGCAACAACACCAATAGGGACTGCCGGTCCGAAAGAGGACCATATCTCCCTGATGAGCCTTGCCATGAAAGGCTGGTACATCATGATCCCGATGGCGATCCTTTCGATATTAACGCTCTATTTCTTTTTTGAGCGCCTTCTCACGATCAGCAAAGCTTCCCGCCTTGACAAAAATTTCATGAACAGCATCCGGGATTTCATTCACAACGGTAATATCGATGCCGCAAAGTCACTTTGTAAAAATACACCGAGTCCGGCAGCGCGCATGGTTGAAAAAGGAGTAAACCGGATCGGTAAGCCGATCAAGGAAATCGAAGATGCGATGGAAAGCACCGGTAAGCTTGAGATCAACAAGCTGGAAAAGAATCTCAGCTTACTCAGCCTCGTCGGTCGTATTGCGCCAATTCTCGGATTCATTGGTACGATTGCAGGGGTGATCAAGATTTTTTATGACATTCATTTACAGGATGCGATCAGCATTGGCGTTATTTCGGAAGGTCTTTACCAAAAGATGTTTGCCAGCGCCACGGGCCTGGTAGTCGGCCTTATTGCATTTATTGGCTATTACATTTTGAATGCAATGCTTGATAAAACAGTTCATAAGATGGAAGAAGCATCGGTACAGTTCATCGATCTGCTGCACGAGCCGATAAAGTAATTAACGAAAAAATATTCGCATGAAGATCAAACGCAGACATAGAGAGGGTGCAGAAGTTAGTACGGAGTCAATGAATGACATCATGTTCTTTCTGTTGCTATTCTTTCTTATTGTGTCCACACTGGCTAACCCGAACGTTCTGAAATTAAACCTTCCGAGTTCGGAGAATCATGGAATAGTCGATACAAAACCTATTATTATTGAAGTTGACGCAAACCGGCAGTATGTGATTGACCATACTCCGATTTCGTTTACGCAGTTGGAAGATGCCTTGAAAATCCGCGTTGCTGCATTAAAAACGCTCGGTAAGGAACCAAACGTGATTTTACGTTTTGATAGTTCGCTGACCATTCAGGATCTTGCTGACGTAATGCAGATCGGATATGGACTAGGTGTGAAAATGATGCTGGCAACTAAACCATCAAACGGGTAAAAATGGATTCAGCGACTTCAAAAAGGAACAGGTACTTGGCATTGCTATTTACATTGGTATTTCATGCCTTGCTGTTCCTCGCTTTTATCCTGATTGTCTTCGTCACCCCCATTCCTCCTTTTGAAGTCAAACCGGTCCCGGAAATTGAGATCGGGCTCGGTATGGAAGGCTTTGGCACCGCTGCAAGCGGAGGTTCCGGTGCACATGATCCCAACCTGGAAACCAGTCCGCCTGATCCTGTAAAATCCGACGCAGTTACTCCTCCGGCAGCTCCCAATGACGTGATCACTGACCCGACGGAAACAAATGTCAGCGTTCCTCATAATCCTGCTGTAGTGGTAAAGCCACAAAAAGATGAGCTGACGCCGGAGCAGAAAGCGGAAAAAGAAGAGCTTGAAAAGGCACTTGCGAAGATCAAAGCGAATCGTGATAAAAAAGGAAAAGGTGATGGCGGAGGAAACACCGGGGGAACAGGAAATGGTACAAACCAGGGTGTTGGTGATGGCAGTGGAACCGGTGTTGGCGACGGTACTCCGGGCGGTCCCGGTGGCAACGGATGGGATCTGAAAGGAAGAAGCTTGCTAAGGAAACCCGACCGCATGACCGACGCTGAGGCTGACGGTGTTGTTGTTGTCGAGATCATCGTAGATGAAAATGGAAAAGTAGTAAAAGCAACACCTGGAAAACGCGGCTCTACAACACAGAATGCCCGCTTGTACGCAAAAGCCCGCAGTGCCGCGCTGGAGGCGAAATTTAGTCCAAGTCCCGATGGGATCAAAGAGCAGCGTGGAACCTATACATTTGTGTTTACGCTCGAATAGCAGCAATATTTACTGAAGCCATCGCGTTATTCTCCGAAATCCATCTCATGGAAACATTTTCGAAGAGCGGTCACCGGCGTTACGCGGTCATGCTCACCACCGGCTTTCATCTCATTCTGTTTTTTATTTTTACCAGCTTTGTACTCCGGTCCTATAAAAAGGAACTGCCTGAGGGTACAGAGCCGAAAAGGTTTTCCAGCCCGGTATTCGATTTTAGTTATGAACCCGCCACGGCTTCTGTCTCTTCTCCCTCAAAACAGACATCTGTAGCAAGCGGAGATCATTTCATTACAGAAAAAGCTTCTGCGGAATATCTCAGCGGTGATACGGGTACGGACGAAAACAAAGAGGAGATTAAGGCTGCACTTCAAAAATTGAAAATGATAAGAGGTACCGGAAGCCCGGAAGAATCCGTAACAGGAGAGATCGGATCGGATCACCCGGCGACAGAAATCGGGGGATTCCCGCTGCTTTCTGAGATCATGCCGGGTGCAAGGGAATTGGTCTCAAAGCCGGAAAGGCTTATGGATTCTGAAGAGGAAGGGATTGTTGTGGTTTCAATAGTCGTGAATGAGGACGGTAACGTAGTTGAAGCCACTCCTGGACAAAGGGGCTCCACAACACAAAGTGCTATGTTATACCGACGGGCAAAAGATGCAGCGCTGCTGGCAAAATTCACTCCGGATCACCGGGTTAAAGAGCAGAACGGGATGTATACCTTCGTATTCACCCTGGAGTAATTTTTTTTTCGCAAGCCCGCTTGCGAAATGAAGCGATCCGATTTTTCAAGTACTTTTGTGATCGAAATGACCTATAAGGAAACGCTCGACTATTTATACAGCCAGCTTCCGATGTTTCAGCGCATCGGAAGTGCTGCCTACAAGGATAATCTCGACAATACGATTTCGATCTGCAAACTGCTCGGTAATCCTGAAAATAAATTCCGGTCTGTTCACGTAGCGGGCACCAATGGAAAAGGTTCCACTTCTCACATGCTCGCTTCGGTGCTTCAGAGCAGTGGAATGAAAGTCGGTCTCTACACATCTCCGCATCTGAAAGATTTCCGCGAGCGGATCAGAATCAATGGCCGGATGATCCCGGAAGATACCGTGATGCACTTCGTAAAGCAATATAAAGATGCTTTCGAAAAAATAAAACCTTCCTTTTTTGAAATGACTGTCGGGTTAGCCTTTGATCATTTTGCGAATGAAAAGGTGGACATTGCGGTAATAGAAGTAGGACTGGGAGGCCGGTTGGATTCAACGAACGTAATAACGCCGTTGGTTTCCGTGATCACGAATATCAGTTTTGATCATGTGGCGTTGCTCGGCGATACGATTGAGAAGATCGCTTTTGAAAAAGCGGGGATCATAAAAAGCGGAATTCCTGTTGTGATCGGGGAAACACAAGACGGTGCGAAAGATGTTTTCCTGAAAACAGCAAGCGAACGGAATGCACCTATACTGTTTGCGGATCGGACTTTCGAAGCGGTTCCTGTGCAAACCAATATGCCGGGACATTCTTATGAAATAAGAAACAGCGGCGAACGAACAATGACGCTGAACTGCGGATTGCTGGGTAATTACCAGAGGAAGAATATCCCGACTGTTTTGTCTGCGATAGATGAGCTTAGAAAGCAGGGTCTTGAAATTTCGGATGGAGATATCGGTAATGGAATTGCGAATGTGGTGAGAGATACCGGTTTGCTGGGCCGGTGGCAGGTTTTATCCTTCAGGCCCCTGGTGATTGCCGATACGGCGCATAACGAAGCGGGAATAAAAGAAGTGCTGGATCAGATCGGTTCGACGCATCATAAAAATTTGCATTTTGTTTTGGGGATGGTAAGCGACAAAGACATTTCAAAAATACTGGCGATGCTTCCAAGGAATGCAACTTATTATTTCTGCAAAGCGGGAATTCCGAGAGCCCTGGATGCTTCCGAGCTTTGCCGGCTGGCATTGGAGGCCGGTCTTAACGGAACGGTATACTCATCGGTCGGGAGTGCATTGAATGCTGCAAAAAAGGCCGCAGGGGAGGGAGATCTCGTATTCGTTGGCGGAAGTACGTTTACTGTTGCAGAGGTCGTTTAAAAAGCTATAAAAAGAAAAAACCCGGAGCGATCTGCTTCGGGTTTTTTTATGTCTTTTCAGGAAAATTATTTACCTAAACCAACAGGACTTCCTACTCGGGTCATAGCGCATCGGAAACCGATCCATGCTGTTGCCTGACGCTGATCAAGGAATCGGCGTGTTCCCGGAACCATCCAGTATGCACGGTCCTTCCATGAACCTCCTTTGTAAACACGAGCTTTATCGTTGATCATTGAAGTGTTACCATATTCGTACATTCCGCTTGATTCAGGTTTACCGGAAGCAGGATCATAAGGATCTGTCCATGTAGCACCATTCAAACCTACTGCCTGTGACTGGATATCACCATCAAGATAATTGATGTTATCAGCATATTTGTAGTTTCTTCTTTCATCCAGGTTATCATCAGGGAATGCGATGCTTACATCTCTCCAGCGAACCATACCAGGGATAGAGATGATGTTACTGTCAGCATCATACTTAATTGTATCGCTGATCATGATACCATCAACGTCGCGTTCCTGTGTTTTGAATACGTTACCACGGAAAGGACGGAAGTCAGCCTTATCTTCAGGAGAGAGCGGACGATAAACATCCATTACCCATTCTGATACGTTACCTGCCATGTTGTACAGACCGTAATCATTAGGCCAGTAGGAGAATACAGGAGTGGTGATATCTCCGGCATCGTTCAAACGGCCTGCGTTACCCATCATATCTCCGTTTGAACGCTGATAGTTCGCCAACATCTGACCGAGGTATTTAGAATCAGGATTACGTGTTCCGTGACCGTTCCAAGGGTACAATCTTCTGTCGGTGATACGCTCGCCGATCGTATTCCCGATCAGGCCGTATGCTGCGTATTCCCATTCAGCTTCTGTCGGGAGCCGGTAGCGCGGTAAAAAGATACCGTCTTCCATTCTTACCAAACGATCACCTCCGTTAGGATCAAGGCTTGGAATAGGATTCTTCACTGGTCCTGTCCACTTACCTGCAAGATACTGGTCAGTATTAAAATAATCGTTTTCAGTTGGAGATGGAGCGTAATCAAGGATCCCTTCACGAACGAGAATGAACTCGTTAACGCGGTCGGTACGCCAAGCACAGAAATCGGAAGCCTGTAGCCAGTTCACACCGACAACCGGGTAATCACGGTATGCGGGGTGGCGCAGGTAATACTCTACATAAGGCTCGTTATAAGCCAAACGATCGCGCCAGCATAATGTATCAGGCATCGCTTTTTTTACAATGTCAGGAAAGTTCGCAGAGAATACGCGGGAAGTCCAGTGAAGGTATTCCAGGTAATCCAGGTTACGAACCTCAGTCTGATCCATATAGAAAGATGAAACAGTTACTCTTCTTGGAATAGCGTTCCAGTCGTAAGTAACATCCTGTTCCGCTCTTCCCATGGTAAATGTACCACCTTCAACCAGGATCAGTCCGGGACCGGTTTCCTGCTCTTCGTATGGGCCGACTTCAAATCCCCCGTTCTTAGGCTCATTATATTCCCAGGCCGTAACAGGAGATCTCTCTTTGCTACAAGATGACGCGAGGGCGATAAAACCTGCCAGTGCGATTAATTTGCTTGACGATTTATTCATTTTGTTTGTTTTGGTTTTGTATAAAATTGTTCTTATAAAAACTTGCTTGCAGTTTTTAAATTGTATAAAAAGTCAAATTTATTAGAATGATGGACAGCTTACAGTTCTGAATTTTTTCTTCTTAGGCTTGCATTCGAACTGCAATGAGAAGGAGATCTCATGCGATCCTGCCGTGGCATTTGTAAGTTTTGACACGGTAACATCATAGCTGTAACCCACTTTAAAAAAGTGCTGCTGAAAGCCGATCAGCGCAATGAAGGAATCCTGGTTACGATACCAAAGACCTCCGACAATAGAGCCTCTTACCACATAAACTCCCAGGTTTAGCTGCTGGAAATCCTGCTGCTTCTGGTACAATACATTTGGAGAGATGAAAGTTTCATTTCCTTTGTCGCCTACAGGGAGCACAGCTCCGGCGTGACCAGTGAATTTGGTGGGCAGCTTGCTTGGTCCGATAAGACCTTCATCAGGCTGCGTAAGGTGATGTGCAGCAAAGCCGAAGAAATAGCGCTTGCTGTATCCCAATACTCCCGCAGAAAGATCGACGTTTGCTTTTTTCGACTGCCCGGGAACTTCATTCGTATTGTATACGAACCCGCGGCGCTCATCGATCATATCACCGAAGGTCAGCTTGCTCCAATCAATGCTCTTTTGAAAATAAGTCGCCTGGAAGCCGAATTTCATCGAAAACTCACGGTTGATATTCAATTGGTAAGAGTAGATGAGTGATGCGTTGGTGGTGGTCAGCGTTCCCTGTCCTGCTTTGTCATTTGTTACCAGTAACCCGATCCCGCCCTGGATCTTATCAAAATGCTGATCATAAGATGCGGAGTAGGTAATGTATGTTCCGGAAATGTTCGGCCACTGGTTACGATAATTAAGGTTGATTCTCGGGCAACGTGCTGTTCCGGCAAACGCAGGGTTCAGGTAAAGAGGATTGGCATAGAATTGAGTAAATTCAGGGTCCTGCGCAAAAGCACGCTCACTAAAACCCAATGAAAATACTGCCAAAAGAATTAAAACGATACGTTTTAACATAATAATCCTGTTTTAATGGGACACAATTATACACATAATATTCTGAATTAGTTACATCCGGCAGGCATTATTTTTAGCACTGAAGCAATAAGCAGTCTCAAAAAACGTTATCCGGAAGGAACTTTTTCAGAACGATATTTAGCAAATTTATGTAAAAAAATCCTCACTCCCAAGTATAAAATGCCTATTTTTAACTAAATTTAGAACCCAATAGCTTTCCTCGTATGCGTACTCCACTTGCATTCTGCCTGATTTTAATTCTAAAGACCAGTGTTTTTGGCCAAAGCAAAGCGAGCATCCGGCAAGATCCATCTAAATACAGCATTTCATGGCAGGCACCAGGTTCTGTCAAATATGCAGATGACGATACCCAAAAATTCCTTTCCTTTACAGGTGCCAGCTATGAGCAAAAGGACGCGTATCTTCCGCGTTACTTTTGTAATGTTCCGCTCAACGGTCAATTTGACAATTTTACAACAACCTTGGTAGATGCTCGTTATCAAGAGCTTACAAGTACCGAGGTGGCCCTTATCAAGGACCCTTCAAAGATCGGTGATCAGATAATTCTGACTTCTAACGTAGCGACCGTCAAAAAGATACGGCATGGAGTAGTGTCTTTTATCCCGATCCGGATAAATTCCGCTTCAGGAAAGTATGAGAAGCTCGTTTCGTTTGATCTTTCCGTTACAGCCGGGCAGACAACAAGAAGCTCAATCCGCGCCATTCATTCCTATGCTGCCAATTCTGTGCTTCAAAACGGAACCTGGTACAAGATCGGGCTGGTAAACGACGGAGTTTATAAGCTTTCCTATTCTTTCCTTCAAAGCCTGGGAATCGATATGAGCACCGTGGACCCTCATAATATCCGTATTTTCGGAAACGGGGGCGGCATGCTTCCGGAGCTGTCATCTGTTAGCCGGAGAGACGACCTTACCGAAAATGCAATTTTTGTGCAGGGTGAAAGCGACGGTGTCTTTGACGCTTCAGATTATGTGCTCTTTTATGGAAAGGGGCCGCAGACATGGACCTACAATGCGTCCGGTTGTCCCAAGTTCTCGCATACATTTAATTTGTATTCGGATTCTGCATATTATTTTATCACCGTCGACCAGGGAACCGGTAAACGTATTCTTCCCCAGGCATCATCCGGTTTAGCCCCGACTCACCTGGTGAACACTTTTGATGATTATGGTTTCCATGAAAACGATGCTACGAATTTCATTAAGTCGGGAAGACTTTGGTACGGCGAATATTTCGACAATATCGATAATTATGTCTTCGCATTCAGCTTTCCCAATGTAGATGGCAGCGCTCCTGCAACTGTTGCAGTAAGCCTGGCTTCGAGGGATCTGACGACAATGGCCACTTATTCGGTTGTGAGCCAAACAGGCAGCGCTACGATCGCGATCCCATCCACGCCAGGCGACTCGTATAGCGATTATGCTGTGACCGGAACAGCCTGCTATTCATTCAACCCGGTCAATCCCACGATCTCGGTATCGGTCACGAAAAATACAACAAGCGCTATTGCATGGATGGATTATGTTGATGTGAATGCACGCCGGTTCCTGACCATGTCGGGCGACCAGATGAATTTCCGTGATGCACAATCGATGGGTCCGGGGCATGTGGCCAGATATACCTTATCGAGCACCCAGCCTCTTCAGATCTGGGATGTTACAGACATTACAAATGCGGCTTCGCAAGCAGCGGCATTCTCAGGAACAGACTACCAGTTCACCCTGCCTTCTGATACCATACATGAATTTGTCGCTTTCGATGGCTTATCGTTCCTGACGCCCAAGTTTTCAGGATCCGTTGCAAATCAAAATCTACATGCACTCTCGAACAAGCAGTATATTATCGTTGCACATCCGGATTATTACTCCGATGCTTTACAGCTTGCAGCCTTCCATGAGAACCACGATACGCTGTCGACGATCGTTGTAACACCGCAGCAGATCTATAATGAATTTTCCTCCGGCGCACAGGATGTTACAGCGATCCGTGATTTCGTAAAAATGTTTTACGATAAAGCTGCGACCAGCGCCGAGCTTCCTCAATACCTGCTGCTCTACGGAGACGGATCCTACGATAACAAAAAAAGATTCTCCAACAATACCAATTTCATTCCTACTTACCAATCGCAAAACTCCAGCGTTCTTACCAACTCCTATGTTTCCGATGATTTTTACGGTTTGCTTGATGATGTGGAGGGATTATGGCTGGCCGGCGATGCAGTGGATATTGGAATTGGCCGGTTGCCGGTGAAGAACAAATCGGAGTCACAGGCCTTGTTGAACAAGATCTTCAATTATTATAAAACCGGTATTGCTCCTACAACAGTGAATAACGGATGTTCCAATTTTTCTTCCAATTCCTGCTTCGGCGATTGGAGGAACATGGTCTGTTTCATCGGGGATGATGAGGATGGCAACCTGCACGAGAGTGATGCCGATAAATTGGCAACGATGGTAGATACTGCCTATAATGATTATAACATCGAAAAGATCTACCTGGATTCATATCGCCAGGAAGCGACCCCGGGTGGAAACCGTTATCCGGACGTAACGACAGCGATCAACCGGCGTGTTGAAAAAGGCTGCCTGATCATGAATTACACGGGTCACGGCGGTGAAGTCGGACTGGCTCATGAAAGAGTCATCGAAGTTTCAACGATCAACAATTGGAAGAACATCAATAATCTTCCCTTATTCTTTACTGCAACCTGCGAGTTCAGCCGTTTTGACGATCCGGAGCGGACTTCGGCAGGTGAATATGTTTTACTGAATCCCGATGGCGGCGGTGTTGCATTGTTCTCCACGGTCCGTTTGGTTTTTGCTTCAGGAAATTTTGCGCTGAACCGTGATTTTTATGAGCAGGCGTTCACTCCGCTTTCCAACGGAAAAATGCCGAAGCTCGGCGATCTATATTCGTATATTAAAAACCAGCCTTTCGGAAATTCGACCAACAGCCGTAATTTTACGTTGCTGGGCGATCCTGCGCTGACACTGGCCTATCCGAAATTCGATGTGTCTACCGATACGGTGAACACGGTTCCTGTTACTGCATCCAGCTCCGATACCCTGAAGGCATTGTCGCTGGTGACGATCAGCGGATACGTAAGAGATAAGAGCGGTGCGGTCCTGACCTCCTATAACGGTGTTATTTATCCAACGGTTTATGATAAAAAGCAAAGTATCAATACGCTTGTGAATGATCCGGGCTTGAGTCTCCCTTTCACTTTCACCGTCCAGAGAAATATTCTTTATAAGGGAAAAGCGAGTGTTACAAACGGCGCCTTTAAGTTTTCCTTCGTGGTTCCCAAGGACATTGCATATGCATACGGGATCGGGCGGATCAGTTACTATGCGGAGAACGGGAATGAAGATGCCAATGGATATTATGAAAAGGTGATTATCGGCGGCTCCAATGATTCGGCGTCAGCCGACAACAGCGGGCCGGGTGTGAACCTGTATATGAATGACGCGAAGTTTGCCTTCGGCGGGCTGACCGACGAAAATCCCGATCTGTTTGCAGTTGTCCAGGATGAAAACGGTGTGAACACGGTTGGAAACGGGATCGGACATGACATCACAGCGATCTTAGACGGAAATACCGATGGTACTATCGTATTGAACGACTATTACCAGGCGGATCTCAATAGTTATAAAAAGGGAACGATCAGGTACCCGTTCAGCCAGCTGAGCGAAGGAACTCATAACCTGAAGCTTAAGGTTTGGGATGTTTACAACAATTCCAGCCAGGCATATACTGAATTCGTGGTGGCACGCTCAGCGGAGCTGGCCCTGAGCCATGTGCTAAACTATCCGAATCCGTTCACGTCAAAGACCCAGTTCTATTTTGAACAAAACCAATGCTGCCAGGTCCTTGATGTTCAGGTACAAATTTTTACGATATCCGGTAAGCTGGTGAAGAACATCGATCAGTTTGTCCACACGGAGGGTTTTCGTTCCGACCCGATTGACTGGGATGGCAGAGATGATTTTGGGGACAGGATCGGTAAGGGCGTATATATTTACCGGATCAAAGTGAAGACAAGCGAAGGGTCCACGGCAGAAAAGTATGAAAAGCTTGTTATTTTAAATTAATTAGTACATTAGCAATCCTAAAAAAACAGAATCGAATGATGGATTTCAGGGCATTTTGCAAGAACATCACATTGGTTGCATTGGCTTTTACTGTCGGAAAGAATGCAGACGCGCAAACGACCTCCAGCCAGGTGAAGCAGGATTTGCAGCTTAACACGATCACTACTGCGGTGCCGTTCCTGCTTATCACGCCGGATTCCCGTTCAGGTGGAATGGGCGATGCCGGATGTGCATCGCTGAACGACGTTAACGCGATCCACTGGAACGCTTCCAAGCTGGCTTTTAACGATAAAAAGATGGGGATCGGGATCTCTTATACTCCATGGCTCAGAGCGTTGGTTCCGGATATTAACCTCGCTTATATTACCGGCTATTACCGAACCAAAAAGAGCGGAACGATCGGTGCTTCTCTGCGTTATTTCTCCCTTGGTGATATCACTTTCACGGATGCAAACGGACAGACGATCGGTCAGTTCCGTCCAAACGAATTTGCGGTGGATGTTGCGTATGCAAAAAAGCTATCTGATAATTTCTCGATCGGTGGTGCGGCAAGATATATTAATTCGAATCTTACCGGAAATGCATTGGTGGAGAATTCGCAAACACATGCAGGAAGATCATTTGCAGTGGATCTTTCAGCGTTGTATAAAAAAGACAAGATCAAGCTTGCTGATAAAAAAGCCACTGCAGCTGTCGGGATCAATATTTCCAATATCGGAGCGAAGATGTCCTACTCTGACCGCGGCGAAAGAGGAAGCGCAGATTTTATTCCGATCAATCTGCGTCTGGGAGGATCACTGAATGTAAACCTGGATGATTATAACTCGATCTCGCTTCTTGCGGATGTAAATAAATTACTGGTGCCAACGCCGCCGAAGTATGAATACGTGAAAGATTCGATCACCGGGGAAGATACAGGTGAGATAAAAGTGGATGCGGATGGTAATCCGGTTATTGCCGCCGGAAAAGATCCAAACCGCGGTGTTGCAGAAGGAATGTTCGGTTCATTTTCCGATGCTCCCGGCGGAGCAAAAGAAGAGCTCCATGAAATCAACTATTCAGTTGGAATGGAATACTGGTACAATCACCTTTTTGCTGTCCGGATCGGCTATTTTTATGAGCATCCGACAAAAGGAAACCGCCAGTTCTTCACACTGGGTGCGGGTGTAAAATACAATGTATTCGGATTGGATTTCGCTTACCTGATCCCTACACAGCAGCATAATCCGCTTGAAAACACATTGAGATTCACGCTTACTTTCGACTTCGACGCATTTAAGGCGCAGAATAACAGCGAAGAGACAAAGACAGAGTAAGCTGATGAAATGATACTTACAACACCCATATTCTTCTTCTGAATGTGGGTGTTTTTATTTTAGATACTATGAAAGTACGTGTAGGTTTTGGATTTGATGTTCATCAGCTCAGGGAAGGATATCCTCTCTGGCTGGGTGGCGTGGAGCTTCAGCATGTAAAGGGAGCGGTAGGACATTCCGACGCAGATGTATTGATCCACGCGATCTGTGATGCGCTCCTGGGAGCTGCCGGAATGCGTGATATCGGGTTCCATTTTCCCGATACATCGGCTGAGTTCAAGGGAATCGACAGTAAGATCCTGTTGAAACGGGTGATGGAGCTCCTGGTAAAGGAAGGTTATTCTGTAGGGAATATAGATTGTACGCTGGTGCTTGAAAGACCAAAGATCAATCCTCATATTGAAAGCATGCGAAGCAAATTAGCTTCGGTGATGAATGTGGAGGTGAGTGACATTGCGATCAAAGCCACAACTAACGAAAAGATGGGATATGTGGGAAGAGAAGAGGGTGTGTGTGCTTACGCCGTCGCCCTGATCCAGAAATGATCTAGAACTTGAAATTGTATTCTACGCCGGTGATGAAGATCGTTTGCGGAGTTTTTACATTCCATTCGTGCTGCATAAGGTAATACAATCCCAATGAGCTTTTTTTCCCAAGCTCATAATCGATCCCGGCTACATAGCGTGCGCGGTGCCAGGTTTGATCTGATTCCATCATTCGCGGATCATGCAATTGATAGCGAAACTCTGCGGAAACATATGGCGTGATCCGTTTGCCGAAATCATACTTAACCCCGAACTTATTTCTTGAATACCATTCCGGAAGATATCCTCTTTCACTGGTGTAGATATTCCGTGCTTCTCTTTGTATGCGCTGGCGGTATGACAACACAAAATTTCCAAACTTCTTTTTGAGCGTAATGTCGAGCATAAAGCGGTGACGGAAGCTGTAAAAGCCCGGGTCCGTGCTTTTCTGGATGTTCCGGTAGCAAAGTGCGACTTTCAGGAACTTTGCGACATTGGTCTCCAGGCCGATATCGGTATAAAAAAGATTGACTCTCGAATAATTATCGCGAAGACGGCATTCTTCAGTAAAGAGAACATTGAACCTGTCGCTAAGCTTTTTTTCAACGTTCAGGGTTGCCCATAATCCGGCATCCTGTGAAGCTTTGGTAGCCTGCGCGAACAGCACTGAACCGGCGGAGAGGAAAAGAAATAATGCGATAATTTTTTTCATGCGAAAATGCGGTCGTTATTTCGTTTCGTTGTAATAAACGCGGATGATCGCGGTGTCCTTGAGGAAATCGATCCTGCCGATCGCGATCCGATTGATCTTAATGCCCATCCTGTTTTCCAGGTCGGCGATCAGCTCGGTCCGGTGAACCGGCTTGATCATTTCAATGTTCTCATACTGGATCGTTTTGGAGATCTCCTTTTTCATCAGGACGGTTGTTTCCAGTGCAACTGTGCATGCAATAATAATGACGTCGATGAGCGCAATTTCCAGCCAGGTTCCTTTGCTCATCGCTGTGATCAGTCCGATCGCGATCAGCAGGAAGAGATAGGTCATGTCCTTGGTTGAAATGCCTTCCGTGCGGTAACGGAGCATGGAAAATACGGCAAAGAGTCCGAATGCGGCACCCATGCTCATTTCCGATTTGTTCAGAATAAAGGTGATGAGGAAGATGATAATATTGAAAATGAAAAATGTAAAAAAGTTCTCGCGGTTCTTATAAACGGGATAGTAAATAAAACGCACCAGAACAAGAACAGACGCAAAGTCGATCGCCAGCCTGTAAAAGAACTTTTTTCCCAGTTTCTCAAAAAGGTCAATGCCGTTATCCGGATCAATAATGTCTTGCAACAGTACCATATAGGGTCTTTTTTATTTGAATTAAATTCGGTTTAAAATTGTTGTGCTTCAGTTTTTCATACAAGCTGATCACGCCATAGCAATATTTACTGATCGATCCTTCCCGGACATGATATCGCTTCATCAGTTTCAGGAAGGGCGATTGAAGTGCTTTATCCTGCTTTACCTCGGCGATCACAAGATTTTCGATGGTCCTGTCTTCTGAATCGTTCTTAAATGTCAGGTTCAGATCAACCGTTACGCGTTCCGCAGCGGTTTTATTAACAAAAGTGATCCGGGAATAATTGACCCAGATCTTCGGTTCGAGAATGTCTGCCTTCAGCGGTGTTTTGTGGAGCAACAGCTCTTCTGCATTATCCCTGATCGATCCGTCGATCATGTTCTGCTTTACCCGGTCTTTGATCGTCCGGCCTTTATTTGTTTTGAATTTCACCTCAAAAAAATGCAGCTCCGATTCAACATATTTTCTGCAGCGGATCTTGAACCTGCTGGGCTTGCCGCGATGATGGCTGAAGAACAGGTCGAAGTTCTTTGTGTCAAAGTACAGGGATTCATAGCGGCTGATCCGGTATCCGTTCACATCGAGCACCGCATAAGCATCTTTCAGCTGCTCCAGGAATCCCGGGAGTTCATCCTGCCTGAAAACGAACTTCGTATCCGTCCGGTCCATCAGCTTTACGCTGTCCATCTCTTTTAAAGTGATGGGGGTAAAATCATTCAATATATTGCGGAGCTCGTTCAAGCCTAATATTCGTAAGTGTATTTTTTTACTGCTACTACATCTCCTTTGTCATCCGTCGTCTTCTTTTCAGCTTTCAGTCCTGTTTTGTTGTCGTAGGCATAGATCGACTTTTTCATGACCTTTCCTTTATCGTCGGTTGTGATCTCGAACGTACGGTCCCCTTTCGCGTTATATCCGTACTGCGTTTTTTCCAGCATTTTTCCGCTGCCGTCGTAAACAGTTTCCGTCGCCTTATCTTTATTTAAATTGTATTCCGTGATGGTTTTCTTTTTCAGATTTCCTTTTTCGTCATACACGGCATCTTCCGTAGCATCGTTATTTTTGTTGTATACGTGTGTTTCCTTCTTTTTAAAGGTTCCGTCTTTGTTATATTCAACTTCTTCGGTAACATTTCCCGAGTTGTCATACTTCTGGTAAGAATCGGTGCGGGATTTTTCCTTTCCTTCGGCAACTTCGGTAACAACGACGGTGGAAGATTTGATCTTGAATTTTTTAACTTCTTTTTTGCTTTGCGCGAATGCGGAGCAGCAAAGGAGAAGAAGCAGGAATAGTATGGAAGATTTAGATTTCATAGATTATCAATAAGCATAGACAGTAATGGTTCCGGCATCGACAGTTTGTTTTCTGCTGGAGATCTCCACTTCATGCACCAGGGCAAATTTCGGTGCCGATGAATTTCCGGTCGAGTCCTTGGAGTAGGCATATACCTTGTAATGACCGGGTTGCAGGTATTTGAACTCATATTTTCCCTGAGGATTCGCCTGGATCCTGTTTCCGTATGTGGAATTATCTCCATAGATGATGTAAACATCTTCATAGGCGCCTTCGTATTCGCCGGCGATCACGGTGCCGGAAGAATTATATTTTTTAACGCGGATAGCGCCGGTGATCGATGCCTTTCCTCCTTCACCCGCTTCCTTTTTACAGGCGATAAATGTGCCGGCCAAAAGAAAAGCAATGACAAAATATTTTAATTTTTTCATAAATGCGGACTAGTTGTAAATGATCATTTTTTGTGTATCCTGGGTTTCTTTTTTTCCGAGGTCAATTTCTTTCGACACGGTTTTTATGCCAGAAACAGATGTTCTTGTTGTGTCTTTTGATTGAACATAGACGGTATATTTTCCAGCTCTCAGGTAATCGAATTCAAATTGACCGGTCGGGCCCGCCTTTGTTTTCAGTCCGTAGCTGATATCGTCGCCAAAAACAAGATAGACATCCTTATCTGCTCCGGCATATTCATTTTTAAGCACGTACACATCGGTCGGATTGTTCAGTGAGTTATAGTTTTCCACCCAGACGGTGCCGGTGATCTTTGACTTTCCTCCTTCACCCGGGCCTTTTTTACAGGCGGAGAGCAAAGCCGAAAGGCCGATCACAATATATGCTAGTCGTTTCATAATCGAAGGTTAAATTAATGTTATGCGAGGCTATTGTTAATACAATATTACTAAAATTTATCCTGATTTCTTACTTCCCTTTTGCCTTTACCAGCTTAACGACCGAAGTCATGTCTTTGGTCTTAAATTCAATAAAATACAGGCCCTGAGCCAGTGCAAGACCTTCGGTGCTGAACCTTACAGAGGCGCTGCCTTCCGGCTGGGATTTATCCGGTGAAACGATCGTGGCAACTTCCTGGCCGATGATCGAATAAAGCTTGATGCTTACCTGCATGCTTTCCGGGAGCTGATAGTTGATCGTGATCATATCGCTGAACGGGTTCGGAAATACATCCATTCCCAGCTCCAGCTTTTCAAAATGAGCCTTGAAGAGATCATTGCTGCTGACATTGAGGGTAATGCTTGCAGAAGAATCGTTACCGGATAAATTACTATTGGCTTCCCAGTACCTGAATTCATATCCGGGGTTTGCAGTGGCGGTGATCGTTACTGGAACTCCGTCAAAATATACGCCGCTCCATGGGAGTGTTTCCGGGGTAACGGTGCTGATCTTGATTTTCCCTGCCCCGGCGGGATAAGTATCCAGTGTAACATCAACCTGTTTGTTTAGCGCAAACTGGCTTTGGATCTGATCTCTTGCAAATGCAACTCTTGTATCGCTGAATAATAGCATCGTATCGATCTGTGCCTCCCATTCCGGCACATTGTCCGCTCTTCCTATGAATGTTGCCCAGGAGGAGCTCCAGGACGTACTGTTCCAGCGATTAAAATGTCGTGCCATCTCCGGCAGCATCTCATCATGCATTGCCTGTGCGTTTGAATGCATTTCGGAAGGCTGGAAGATGGTATTGATGAGATCAGCGTACCGGTCAACAAAGTAATTTTTAAATTCAGTATTGTCGAGCAGGCTTCTGAGCATTGTTGAATGCGGGTTATTAGTCGGCGGATGGATCGCGACATCCAGGAAGTCCGTATTCGGCGTAGCTCCGCTGACGAGCCCTTCTCCAAATCCCAGGGACAGGTCCGTATCCCATAGAGCATAGCGCCATTTCCCGGGAGGGTTGTTTGGACGCCAGAACTTAATATTGTTGGTATAGCTTCCAAGCCAATCCACATTTATAATGAATGTTTCGGTAATAAAATAATCGCAGAAGTTCTCGATATCGAGCATGTTTTTTGCGCTATTGTAGTTTGCAGGGATCGACATATCATGTCCGCCTATAAAATTGACCATGTTCAGGAATCCGGCGTTGCTGCCTTCAATGATGCTTCCATCGAATTCAAGAAAGTCTATTTTCCCCGCCGGAACCCCGCTATTGCTTTCGATGTAATCCTTATCCTGTTTCTCACGCAGCTCATACACGCCCCAGTAATTGCCGTTAACAAATAATACGCAGGCTTTCCCATCCATGATGTCCAGGTGCGTGCTTTTCTGGGCATTTTTCTGGTTAAAGCGATCCCGCATGTGGCAGGTGTTCCAATCGGATCCGGCGTTACGGATATTAAATGATTTATACTGTGTGATCGGTTTATCGGGGAACAAAGGATAATTGATGGTTTCTCCTTTATAGTTGTCGCGTGTCCTTACGGAAAAACCCCGCTGGGGCCATGCTTTGGAGTAATTTCCCTGGATCGAGATGGATGACGGTGTTTCAAATCCGGGATGTCCGCTCGCGTCAAAGTACTCGATGTTTCCCGGACGTTCCCAGCCTTTCCAGAAGTTGGATCCCTGGAACGGAATTGCCGTTGTATCGGCGCCGGGTCCGAAAACATAGATGCCGTAGTTGTAATCGAAAAGGTTATAAGGGTCACTGGTAAGTGACACTACCGGAAGCTGTATATTCTCGTTGATAAAATAAGTATTCGTGATGATCTCACTCGGGAGCTCGTACGGATTTGTGGAGTATGCTCTTGCTCTCAGCACTGTTGTTGAGTCGATGGTAACCGCTGTTGTGTATAATGCAGAACTTTGATCCGGATCGGAGCCATCAAGCGTATAGCGGATGTTGCCGGCGGGTGTGGTGATGCCGGCTGTTTGTGCTGAGCTGTAAAAGCCGGCAGCCAGGCTGAAAGAAGGCTTGGCAACATAATTCGTATAATAAGCGGAGGTCATGTTCGTTGTGTCCGGCGTGGGCGTATCAAAAAGATACCAGGTAGCTGCACCATCGGGACGACGGCCATAGGTATTGTTGAGCTCCATTTCCGGGATGGCGTATTCATCAGCAATTGTTCCGGTTGGTGTTTTTAATGTAAGCGTTTGTCCCGTGCTGTTCAGGTTAAAATCCGTGTGCAGATTTATGGAGGCGGCAAAGGGGAAATACGTCACAGTAGTATCATTGACACCGATGAGAAAATATGGTATCGCAGAAAGGTCATCCAATCCGCCGGAATAATTATGTACCTGGATGCTGAATACGTTTGTACCGGGCCTGAGCACAGTATCGATCTGCTGCGGGCTGATAAAAGCCGCGCCCGAAAAATTCCCGGTGGAATAGGCGGTGGCTTCATGCTCATCATAAGCGAGCGTGTTGAATGCCGGGTGGTCGCCGTAAACGCCGATGTTCGCCCGGGAGATCTCCACCCCGTTCAGGTAGGCAACATAAGCATCGTCATAATCAAGAAAAAGCAGAGCGGTAGGGATCTTACTCGTGTCAGCGACAGTAAAGCTCTTTCGCATAAATACCGAATAGATCGGTGCGGTTACAGTAGAATCGTCACCGTCGCCATAACCGATTCCACCATTACCGGTACTCCAGGATGCATCATTGAAAGTGAGGTCGGCCCAGTTGGCGGGAGGATTTGTGACGCCAAGAAAATACTTCCAGGGGTTATTTGCATACACCGGAACTTCCCAATGATCAAAATAGGCGTTCCTGTTTTTTCCGGAACAGAAGATCGTCAGGTACTTATGGGGTTTGATAATGATGTTTGGAAAGGTCCAGGATTTGGTTTTTCCATTCTCCGTAGTGCTGATGGTGTATCCACCCATGTTCACGGGAGCTGCGGAATTATTATAGAATTCGATCCAGTCTTCCTGATCGCCATCTTCATCAAGAAAATTGGACACGCTGGCGCTGGAC
This sequence comes from Bacteroidia bacterium, assembly GCA_045805205.1. Taxonomy (GTDB): domain Bacteria; phylum Bacteroidota; class Bacteroidia; order 2-12-FULL-35-15; family 2-12-FULL-35-15; genus 2-12-FULL-35-15. The sequence goes on from JBJMLR010000011.1 coordinate 899,414, forward strand.
ACTTCGTTGATGAGCACCTGGGAGCTCAGGTGAAGAAGCGGCAGAAAAATGAACGACAAGCAAACGAGGAGGTAGCGTTTTATCATGCAGGGTCAATTTAAGGTAAATTTAACATAAAAAAGCTCGTTTTTTTGGTCGTATAAGCCTTTTTATCACCTTTTGACCGTCAATTCCGGAAGTTGTTTAGCGTTGCCGGCCAACAGGTCCAGTTTGTAAGTCGTGATTGCGGGTAACACCGGCTGTCCATTAATGCATCCGACATCAGCACCGCTTTCAGCTCGTTTTCAGGGTTTGAAGATGGAGAAAAACTCTTCTTCGTAGCTGCTTCCGATCGGGATCTCTTTGCCGGAAACATAGATGATCTTTTTCCTTACGGTTTCAACTTTATGGATCGGGATAATAAAGGAGCGATGCACCCGGATAAAATCCGAAGCAGGCAGTTTTTCCAGGATCCCTTTCATGGTCATGCGGGTAACGATATTTTTCCCGGTTCCAAGATGGATCTTCAGATAATCATCAAGACCTTCCACAAGTGTAATGTCTTTCACCGCAATTTTCACCAGGCTGTAGTCGGCGCGTACAAAGAGAAACTGCTCGAGGTTCTTTTCCGCATTTACAGGAGCGCCGCTTAGTTCTTTGGCTTTTGTGACCGCCTGTAAAAAACGTTCGTAGGTATAAGGCTTCAGGAGATAATCGACAGCATTCAGGTTAAACCCTTCTACTGCAAATTCGCTATACGCTGTGGTGAAGATCACCATTGTATTCTGCTCAACGGATTTATAGAGCTCTATGCCGGACATTGCCGGCATATTGATGTCGAGGAAAAGGAGATCGGTTGGAAATTTTCTGAGATGCTTCAGCGCTTCATTAGGCTTAGAGAATGTTTTTTGAAGCTCGATCATTCCGCTGCGTTTGCAGAAGTTCTCGATGATCTGGAGAGCGGGTAGCTCATCGTCAATTGCGATTGCTTTTATCATGTCAGTTGAATTGTGAGGGTTACAGAATATTCCTTGTTGTTATTTATAATATCAAGATGATGTCTGCCGGGATAAAGCATCTGGAGGCGGTTCCGTGTGTTGTCAACGCCAAGGCCGCTTTTCAGCTCTTCACTGCGGTGAACGTGCACTTTATTGTTCATTACGTACATCCGGACAATTTCATCCGTGATATCGATCTCGATGCGGATGATGGAATCTTCTTCGGCATTTACTCCGTGCTTGTAGGCATTTTCAATGAATGGGATCAGCACCAGTGGCGCGATCTTCTTGCCTTTTGGGTCACCGGTGATGTCACAGTTGAAATCGATAAATGTTCCGAAGCGGATCTGCTGCAGCTCTATGTAACTGCGAATATAATCGATCTCCTTTTCCATGTTCACCGAGTTGCTCGAGCTCTCGCTGAGAATATAACGCATCATGTTGGACAGCTTCACGATCGAGGATGCTACATTATCCGATTGTACGATCGCAAGAGAATAAATGCTGTTGAGTGTGTTGAAAAGAAAATGCGGATTGATCTGCGCTTTGAGATAAGATAGTTCGGCATCCAGTTTTTCTTTTTCCAGTTTTTTCCATTGGTTACTGATCCGGAGCAGCAGCGAAAAGAAAAGCACGATCAGCAGCTGGAATGTCCGCCCCCGGAGATCGCGGATAAAAAGACTTGTATAAACGGTGTTTTGTTGTCCGGCCGAGCCATGGATCAGCAATGCAGGAAGGATAAGAAAAAGGATGAAGGAGACGAATGAAATGACAAAAAAGAGAACGTATTTTTTTTCAAAATAGAATTTCGGAACGAGGTAGAAATAATTCAGGTAGAAAAAAATAAGCAGGAAGATCGAAAAGAGAAAGTCCCGCTGAAAGCTTTTCAGGTGTATGAATGTAAAATCGAGTGAAAAGTCGGGAGAGAACAAAACCGGGAGTGCAAGAAATGCGGCACATCCCAGCACATGAATCAGCAGGTTCAGGTTTTTGTTCATCCATACAAATTTAACTTAATCCGCGGGATGGAACAAGATTGCGGCGAAACCGAGGCAGAACCGCTGATTTCGGCGGAGTTTACCGGAATTTCATTAGTTTAAAATAGTCGTTGTCGTTGAGCTTAACGGTATACATGCCATCTGCAAGCGTGGAAATATCGACGTCTGATCCGCTCCTGACATTTGACTTGCGGATCACTTCCTGTCCGACCGCATTATAGACCGACACGATGTTGTTCAGCGAGCCTCCATTGAAATTTATCGTAAAATGATCCGTTGCAGGATTCGGAAAGATACCGGATCCCGCATTTTCTGTCATTTCATTTATACCGACATAGCAGCCGTTGTTAAAAAGCTCGGTGATCAGTGCATTTCTCCGGTTGGTGATGAATGATTTGACACCGATGATCGTTCCGCCCCCGGGAGGGCCACCGGTAACGGTCACATCTCCGGTGAGGTTTGCATCGAAGTTTGCATTGGTGTAGAACTTTTTTGTATCGGCATATACGTCGGCCCGGATCGCATTGGCGAGTGAATCGATCTTGGTATCCAGCGCAGCATTGCTGAAATCATACTGCAGCCACTGACAGAAAACATCTCTCAATGTGTTCTTGTAAAAAGGAACCGTCAGCATTTTATTGACAAGCGGACGGCTGGAAGAAGGGCTTGAAACGAAAAACATGCTGAGGTTCTGCATTTGTGTTGTCGTCATTCCCATATTAAAATTTCCGAAGGATTCATTTACGTCCCATGAGACCCATTCGAACTTATCGGAAAGCGTATCGTGGTACATAAAATAATTATGTCCGCTTCCGATGTATGAATCGAGATTTGAGAACAGGTTCGCAGCGGCCCAATGACGAATAAAGTGATCCGTATTCATTACCGTTTCGAGCGAATCATAAAAATAGCTTCCGCTGTTATTGATCTTGTCGATCAGGTGGACAAGGTCAGTCCAGTCGTTTGCAGTAGTATTGGTATGCAGTTCATATTTGGAATAATAAGAAGAGGCAGCACTTCCCAGCCATTGGAGATCACCGCTCGGATCGCCCTTGAAAAAGTTACCTTGCTTGTTGCCGAACCGGTTGTCATCATCCAGGAACGTTTTGTCTGCTTCTTCTACGAACATATACAGACCCCAATAGGTCCCGTTTATGTAAACTCTTGTATAAGCGCATCTCGGCGCGGCAAGTCCATGTTCATTATAAAAGTCCAGCGCAATTTTTTCGCGCATGAAGGATGGGTCCTTAAAGCCATTGTTCAGGTTGAACTTCTTCAGGCCATCGATATCCTGTCCGGACACAAACTCATTCATGTCGATCTTGAAAGGCTTTTTCGTACTGGGATTGGAGTAGGAGGAATTCCCTTTGAATTTGATGCCGACATTTGAGTAAAGAGTTCCGTCGATGGTAATATCGGCCTTCATGTATTGTTCAAGAGGCATATAAGCGGTAAGTGAATCCCAGTAATTCGGATCGGAGAAAGTCATATAAACATCATGCACCACCGGCATCGCAAAGAAGGTATCGCCCTTGGTCTGGGCTTTCAAATTTAAGGCAGCAGCAAGTGCGAGGAAGGGAAGGAGCTTTTTCATAGTTTTACTAAATTAGGAGTATAGACGACGGGAATAGTAATTACCTGCGGAACAGACATAAAAAAGCGGCAGGAGTTTAACCGGCATAACTATTTAAATCCGCTATCTTTGACGTAAAGACAGGAAATATGGAAAAAAAAGAGCTGAAGATCGCCTATACAGAGTTTGCATCTGAAAATGAGCTCAGTGTAATGGAGCAGGAATTACTGGTAAAAGCCAGAGAAGCCGGAAAGCTGGCTTATGCGCCCTATTCGAATTTTTATGTTGGAGCAGCGCTTTTGCTGGAAAACGGCTTGACGGTATGTGGGAACAACCAGGAAAATGTGGCCTATCCGAGCGGTTTGTGCGCGGAACGGGTTGCGATCTATGCCGCGGGAGCACAATATCCTGAGGTCCGGATCGAGATGATCGCGATTACCTGCAGCTCAAAGCAATTTGCTGTAAATGAACCGCTTTCACCCTGCGGCGCTTGTCGCCAGGCGATTTCCGAGTATGAAATGAGGCATAAGAAGCCGATCCGTTTGATCCTTTCGGGAGAGACAGGCAAAATAAGGGTAATGGACAGTATTGCGGACATGCTTCCGTTTATGTTCCAGGCAGAAGAGCTTAAAAAGAAGTGAGAGGGAAAAGAGGAAAAGGAAAAAGGGTGAAAAGTGAAAGGGGAAAAGCAGGAAAAAGCGGTTTTCTCACTTTAGGATATTATTGTTAAATTTGTAGTTCTACACAAATTCAAGAAATGGAAAAGGTTGTCAGTAAGTCAAAAAAAGCAGCACCGGTGTCAGAAACGAAGAAGTCAGGAACAAAATTCAGCAAGGAAACATACATCAAGTGGTATGAATCCATGTTGCTGATGCGTAAGTTTGAAGAGAAGACCGGGCATTTATATATTCAGCAAAAGATCCGTGGTTTCTGCCACTTGTACATCGGCCAGGAAGCACTGGTTGCCGGTTCCGAATCGGTATTGCGCCGCGAGGACCGCGTGATCACTGCATACCGCGATCATGCCCACCCGATCGGGAGAGGCTTGCATCCGAAATACATCATGGCGGAAATGATGGCAAAGATCACCGGTTGTTCCAAAGGAAAAGGCGGATCGATGCACATTTTTTCAAAAGAACATAATTTCTTCGGCGGACATGGTATTGTCGGCGGACAGATCCCCCTCGGTGCCGGGATCGCTTTCGCGGATAAATACAATGGTAATGACCTTGTAACGCTTTGTTATATGGGCGACGGAGCAGTCCGCCAGGGTGCTTTGCACGAGGCATTCAATATGGCAATGCTGTGGAAGCTTCCCGTGATCTTTATTATCGAAAATAATAACTACGCAATGGGCACCTCGGTTGAGCGCACCTCCAATGTTCATGAGCTGTGGAAGCTCGGCCTTTCCTACGAAATGCCTTCTTTCCCGGTAGATGGAATGAGCTGCGAGGCCGTGCATGAAGCAGTGGAGGAAGCGGTAAACCGCGCGCGCAAAGGTGACGGGCCCACGCTACTTGAAATGAAGACTTACCGCTACAAGGGACATTCCATGAGCGATGCTCAAACGTATCGTACCAAAGATGAGGTGAAGGAGTACCAGGCACAGGATCCGATCGAGAAGGTGTTGGCAACGATCAAAAAAAATAGCTGGCTGACAGATGCAGAGATCGAAGCAGTCGAAAAGAACGTAGAAGACGTTGTTGCGGAATGTGTGAAATTCGGTGAAGAATCCCCTTACCCGGAACCGGATGAACTATACAAAGATGTATACGTTCAGGAGGATTACCCATATATCAAAGATTAGTGATGAGGTGTAAGTGAAGAAAACAAACACTTATAATTCATAATTCATAACTTATAACTTTAAGAATATTTATGGCTGAAATCGTTCGAATGCCCAAATTGAGTGATACCATGACAGATGGTGTTGTTGCAAAATGGCATAAAAAAGTAGGCGACAAGGTAAAGTCAGGTGAAGTGCTTGCCGATATTGAAACGGACAAAGCAACCATGGAATTCGAATCATTTCAGAATGGAACGCTGCTGCATATCGGAGTGCAGGAAGGAAAAGGAGCACCGGTCGATTCGATCCTTGCGATCCTTGGAAAAGAAGGAGAGGATATTTCAGCATTATTGGCTGGTGAAGCAAAACAAAATTCGGAAGCAAAGGAAACGGTTCAGAGCTTAAAGTCTGAAAGTCCAAAAGAAGAAGTTCAAACCTCAAAGTCGGAAAGTTCAAAACCGGCTGCTAAAATTCCTGATACCGTTCAGATCGTGCGGATGCCGAAGCTGAGCGATACAATGACGGAAGGTGTTGTTGCAAAATGGCACAAGAAGGTCGGCGATAAAGTAAAATCGGGAGAATTGCTTGCGGATATCCAAACCGATAAAGCAACGATGGAATTTGAGTCCTTCCAGGATGGAACACTTCTGCATATTGGAGTGGAAGAGGGGAAAGGGGCTCCCGTGGATTCTATTCTTGCCATCCTTGGAAAAGGAGGAGAAGACGTTTCAGCAATTCTCGAAGCAGAAAAGAATTCAGCTCAAAGCTCAAAGGCGGAAAGCTCGGGCACGGAATCTAAAAAAGAAGAAAGTAAGCAGTCTGCAGCAGATAATAAACAAGCGGTTGCTGTTAAGCAGACCAGTAACGCAAACGGAGATCGCATGAAGATCTCTCCGCTGGCTAAGAAATTAGCAGAAGAAAAAGGAATCAGCGTAAATGCATTGAAAGGAACGGGCGATAATGGCCGTATCATCAAGCGCGACATCGATAATTTCAAAATGGGCGGCATGATGCCGACTTTTGTTGGAGAAGAAAGCTTCACGGAAGAACCGGTATCACAGATGCGTAAAACGATTGCGCGCCGCCTGGGTGAAAGCAAATTCACCGCTCCCCATTTTTATCTCACTATGGAGATCGATATGGATGAAGCGATCAAAGCACGTGAAGCGATCAATACCGTTGCAGGGATCAAGATCTCTTTCAACGACATTGTGATCAAAGCCGTTGCAGCAAGTCTTCGCAAGCATCCGAAAGTAAATTCATCCTGGTTAGGAGACCGGATCCGTTACAATAATCATATTCATATTGGAGTAGCGGTCGCTGTTGAAGAAGGATTGCTGGTTCCTGTGATCCGTTTTGCGGATGGTAAAACCTTGACCCAGATCGGAACAGAAGTTCGTAATTACGCTGTAAAAGCGCGTGAGAAGAAGTTGCAGCCAAGTGACTGGGAAGGAAATACATTCACTATTTCAAACCTGGGAATGTTCGGGATCGAGGCGTTCACTGCGATCATCAATCCTCCGGATGCATGTATTTTAGCTGTCGGCGGGATCAAGCAAACACCTGTTGTAAAAAACGGACAGATCGTTCCGGGAAATATTATGAAAGTGACACTCAGCTGTGATCACCGTGCTGTAGATGGAGCGGTTGGTTCTGCGTTTCTGCAGACACTGAAGCATAACCTGGAAAATCCCGTGCTGATGCTGGGAGCGAATAGTATTTAATAGGTAATAATTAATCAGGTAATCATTTACGATTAATATTGCGCCTGTTTCTGGATATAGAAACGGCGCTTTATTTTTTTAAGACAAACAAATTTTATGAAAAAAATTATACTGGGTTGCAGTTTGGTGTTAGCATTGAATAATATATTGGCACAGCCGGTTTTAAAGGAGTGGGAATCTTTTAATAAAGACAATAAGAAAGACCAGTTCGATGGTTTTTTGGGGGCGGATGAAACAGGCTTCTATCTGGCGGTTGGAAATAAGGCAGAAAAAAAGAATTATCTCGAAAAACGTGATAAACAGAATGGTGCATTGATATACCGCAAGGATATGAATGCGGAAGCAGCATTCTCTTTCGTGTCGGGGAAGAACATCGTTGTACTTTACAATACTTTTGATAAACCGACAGATACCAGGACGCTGACCGCCTCTGTGTTCTTATGCAGCAACGGAGAAAAAGTAAAGGATTTCGAATTGTGTAAAATGAAGGCGCAGCTGGAAATGGGAAATCACACATTCGATTACGGATTTTCGTTGTCTCCGGATCACAGCAAATTTTTAGTTGTTCCTCATCATACCTGGTATATTCACGAAGTGAATGATCTTCAGCTTTTCGATGCAGGAAAGATGTCGCTTATCTGGAAAAAGGACTTTGATCAAAAGCAGATCATTACCGACAGATATGAAGTCGATAACGATGGTGACGTAGTCTTTGCAGAAGATCAAAGCATAGGAATGATCCCGAATAAATCGAAAGAGGCCACCAAGACGAAATTGCAGTTTCCTGACGATGTTTATCCTAAAGAAATAGCGTTGAAGTTTTCTTCAGGAGATGTTATTGCGGCCTGTGTTTATAAGCGGAGCAACGATAATGGAATATCAGGAGGCGTTGCATTTTTTCGCGTAGGGCTTTCAGACTTAAAGATTAAGCAAAAGAGCATTGTGGATTTTGATAAGCTTGCATCCGAAAAATTAACCTGGGAGGACCCGGACGTTAGAAAATTTCCTGGTGAGAAGAGCTTCAAAAACATTGATCTGGTCGAGGAAGGTGGTTCCTTTTACCTCGTTGCCGAGCAGTCGTTAAGATACCAGATGGATGGCCGTGCAATCCGCTATTCTCACGGAGAATTAGTTGTCTCAAAATTTGCCGGTGACGAGATAAAATGGACCAAAGTTTTACCAAGAAATACGGATGTACAGGATTTGAATTGTAATATCGTGGCAACTCCTGATAAAATCAGCTTGGTTTATCCTGAAAGTCCGGCCAGCGAAAAATATAACGCCGAAAACTATCCACAGGGAAAGCTCAAGCCAGCATATAATTGCCGTGACTCGTATGTAGTTTCTTATACAATCGATAGTGGTGGAGCGGTAGCCAAAAGCCTGATTAAAAAGAATAAAGATGCCTGCATTTTTCCACAGAAACCGAATACACTTCTCGACAAAAATAGCCTGCTGCTGTATCTTGACGAATCCAGGATCGGGAAATTCGGAATGTTAACTTTTTAAAAAGTCCGGTATTAATTTTTCACAAACTTCTTTGTCAGCACTTCTTTTTCTCCATTCACGATCTTCAAAAGATAAATTCCATTTGGAAGCGGTGAAGTCGAGAAGCTGAAAATGTTCTTTCCTTTTTTTACCTGGTCACGCAGAAGAAGCTTTACCAGTTTTCCCTGCATGTCAAGGATCTCGAAAGTCAAATATCCTTTGTGTTTCAGGTCAAGGTCCACATACATAAGATCTGCCGTAGGATTCGGATAGAGCGTTACTTCGCTGAGATCTTTTTCAGCAGCTTCGCTGACTCCGGCAAGCGAGGTTAATGAAAGCTCAGAAATCCAGGTCGTATTCTTCCGGGATGCATTTGCCCACATTCCGTTTATCCAGACTCTTCCGGGCTGATCATATTTTCGCTGTGATCCTGAATAATCACCCCACCGTTCATTGCCGGAAAGAATGTTAAGGTAGCTTGCACCCGATTTAACAGTGGTAAACGGAGAATAATTTCCGGCGCCGTCAGTCGTAAGTGCAGAAACACCAGGATTAACGGTAAGCGCTGTATGATCAAAGCTGATAATTGCAGTGTTATCGGTGCTTCCTGAACCTGCGTATGAAATATTCGGATAGCCGATCTCAAGTAAAGTGTCAGAGATTATTTTTCCGGTAATAGTTGGCGAAGTGCTGATATTATCAATAATGCCGTGATAAACGGCGGCGTTTCCTGTAACGGTATCCAGGCAGTTATGCACATATTGAATTTTATCGTTCTCATAAAATGCTCCGAGGATCCGGGAGTCATTTGTTTCAAGCAGCTGTATTCCCGGCCCCGGCTGAGCCGCCTGTGGAGGAACATAATAATTGAGCGAAGTGATTAGTGGAGTAACAGTGATCGTTTGTCCGGGTGCACCGATCGTGTCTGTTAGATGAACAAGAAAGACGGTATCATTTACAGGATCCAGATTCCTGTCGGAAAGAAAATACATATCCGGTCCGTAAATATCGACTCCACCTTTGGCCGGACAGAGATTTCTGACGGATTTTCCGACGCAGGTAATATTATTATGCACCATGGCATTGAGAGTTCCGCCGGAATAGCCGCTGTTTTTATTGATCTGCCAGATCACAGATTCAACGAATCCTGTTTGCCAGCTGGAGTCCGGATAAAGCAGGTTTCCTGTAATAAAAAGTTCCTGGTCGGTCATTGCCACCATCGGGTAATCTGTCCAAAGTCCATTATTAAAAGGGTTCCCAGGCAGCTCGTACATGTTCCATGATCCGTTGGGATCGTTGCTGGTTGAGAATGCAACTGTAATGCTGCTGGTTGAATCCGTAAAACCATTCAGGAAAACAACTGCGAATTTATCGGAGACAGGATCGTAAATTGCCTTAGGATCATATTTTACATTCGGATTTCCGAGCACACTCGCAAAGGCTCCAAGTGATATGTACCCGGTAGATACGCCCGAATCAAGATCAAACTTATAGATGGTTGCATTTTGTACCGACACGATCATATTTCCATTGGAGATCGCAATGTCATTGTCGTTCGGTGTGCTGCTATTGTATATATTTCCCTGCATGTTCACGCCCTGGAAAGGAGCGGGAATCGATACAGGACTTTTTTGTGCCGTTGCGGTATGTTTTTTCGGATAAACCCTGCTCAGGCTGTCCTTCATTTCCATGAATTTCTTCTTAGGAGTTCCGATGCCTGGTTCCGGTGCTTCGATCTTTTGAATGACCGGGTTCCAGTCTTCTTTGATCGCTCTCATATTCACGGTTGCCGCTTTCGGAATATGAAAATGAGTTTTAGCGGGTTGCTTCTGAGCGAAAAGTGAAGTGCCAAGGAGCAGAAGAAAAATACTGATCTTTTTCATGTCGGGGGGATATATCCCAAATTTAGTAAAAAATTATTTGGAATTCAGATGCTGCGCCAGGTAATAGCCCATTGAAAAGCAGGCCTGAAGCAAGTAGCCTCCGGTTGGTGCATCCCAGTCAAGCATTTCACCGATACAATAATTACCGGGAATTTTTTTAAGTTGAAAATGTCTATCTACTTCACTCAGATCAACTCCACCGACGGAAGAGATTGCTTCGTCCAGGGGCGCGGACCCCGTAATGGTAACCGGAAGACGTTTTATTTTCTTCGAAAGAATTTCCGGATCTGTAAACTCTTCTTTTGTAAGAAGAGATTTCAGAAGTTCTATTTGAGTTTCATCCAGCGACAGGCGATCGATCAGCATTTTTTTGATAGAGCGGTTTCCGCGGCTTGAGAATTTATCCGTGATCTGTTCTTCCGTTAGATGGGGCTTCAGGTCGATAAAAATTTCAGCGGTCTTATTGTATTTCAGTTGTTTCCTGATCTCCGGACTGAGTGCGTAAATGGCGCCGCCTTCAAGACCAAATCTGGTGATGACGACTTCCCCTTTTTTTGATTTGCTTTTACAGGAAATGGAAATATTCTTAAGTGATTTTCCTTCTGCCTGAGAAATGAAATCCTCCTTCCATTGGACCTGGTATGCACAATTAGAAGGCTGAAAAGGAATGATCCTGATCCCTTTTTCTGAAAAAGCTTTTGTCCAGTTCCCGTCAGAACCGGTCACTTTCCAGCTGGAACCGCCGAGCGAAAAGATATTTACTGAGGATTTCTGGTTTTTGATCGTCGGTTTTTCACGAAACTCAAGATCATTACCAATCCAGCCGCTCCACTCGTGATTTGGTTTTATTTCAACTCCTTTTTTATCAAGGACATTCAGGATTGCGTTGAGCACATCGATCGGCTTAATTCCTTTTATGGGGAAAACACGTTTGCTGGAACCAATGTATGTTTCAATGCCATTTGCTTTCAGCCATTCACGAAGACCGGAATTGTTAAAAGATGTGAAAGCGTCAGTAAGAAATTCCGGTGGGGAATAACGCTGAAGAAATAGCTCCGGGTCTTCGGAATGCGTCAGGTTGAAGCCGCCATCGCCCGCCACCAGGAACTTCCGTCCCAGGGCAGCATTCCGCTCGAAGATGGTGACTTTAAATTTATTTTCATCGAGATGAGCGGCAAGCATTAATGCAGCCGGTCCGCCTCCAACGATGTTTATTTCCTGTTTCACGCTTTCAAATGTACTCTTTTATACTAAAATATTTTCCCTCCCGTTAAACCTAAAAGAAAGACGGCTGTCATACCGGCAAATTAATTAAAATCATTTCCCATGAAGAAGATCATTTTTATTTTGTTCGCTGTTGCGATAGCTTCCGTGAACAGTATGGCACAAGAGCCAGGAAGAGCACAAGGAAAAACTCCCGAAGAGCGTGCCGAAAATATAACAAAACGCCTCACCAAAGAGCTTGATCTCAGCCCTGAGCAGCAGGCGAAGACAAAAGCGCTTATCTTAAAGCAGGAGCAGGACCGGGTTAAGCTTCAGGAGCAGCTGAAAGCAGATCGCGAAAAAATGCAGGCTCAGATGAAGCAGGATCACGAACAAATGAAAGCACAGTTCCAGACTCTTTTAAGTTCAGATCAATTCAAAAAATTTGAAGCAAAAGAAAAAGAAATGAAAGAGAAGCAGGAAGCACGAAAAGATGACCGGATGAAGAAAACGGGTGCGCCGAAACCTGAAGAAAAATAAGTATTGCGGAGCTTTTATGCGGCTGGGAGTTTGTCCCGCCGTTTGTGTGTTCCTGTTCTTCTTTAGCGGAAGAATTTGACAGTAGCGTCCCATCCCTTTTTAGAGGTGGGACGTTTTTAATTTTATCCCTAAATTCGCAGGGAATATGTCGAGTACTTTTTTAAATACACCCATAGAATATCTAAAGAATGTGGGTCCTCAGCGGGCGGAGCTGCTGAAAAAGGAATTGCATATTTTCAAATACCAGGATCTTCTTACTTATTATCCCTTCCGCTATGTCGACCGGACAAAATTTTATAAGATCAATGAGATCAACGCGGACCTGCCCTATGTTCAGTTAAGGGGAAAGATCACTAATACGGGAATGACAGGGGCGAAAAGAGCCCAGCGTTTTGTCGCCACATTTACCGATGGAACAGGTGTGATGGAGCTGGTCTGGTTCCAGGGTGCAAAATGGATCGCAGAGCGGCTCAAGCCACACCCGACGAATGAATACGTTGTTTTTGGAAAGCCTTCCGCATTTAACGGACGCTTCAATATCGCACACCCGGAAATTGAATTGGCGACAGAGGAGAATACGACGCTCGCCCCTGCGCTGCAGGCTGTTTATAATAGCACAGATAAGCTCAGGAACCGGAGTCTCGATACGAAAGGAATCGCCCGCATCATGAAAATGCTGGTTGCACAAGTGAAGAATAATATTCCTGAAACATTGTCGAAAGAAGTGCTTGACCGCTTTCAGCTGATGCCTAAAGATGAGGCGCTCCGCCACATCCATTTTCCAAAGGATCCCGAGAAATTAAAAAAGGCGGAATTCAGGTTGAAATTCGAGGAGTTGTTTTTTATCCAGCTGAAATTGCTGAGACAAAAAGGACACAGGGAAAAAACAACACGCGGCTTTGTATTTCCGAAAGTTGGAAACTATTTCAATGAATTTTATAATAAGCACTTGCCGTTTGAGCTTACCGGCGCACAAAAACGTGTAATCAAGGAAATTCGCCTGGACATGGGCAGCGGACGACAGATGAACCGATTGCTACAGGGAGATGTGGGCAGCGGAAAAACATTGGTAGCGCTGATGAACATGCTGATAGCGATCGACAACGGTTTTCAGGCAAGTATTATGGCGCCGACCGAGATCCTCGCCAATCAGCATTTTGAAACCATTTCGGCTTTGGTGGAGCCGCTGGGATTGAAAGTAGGATTGCTTACGGGATCGAAAAAAACAAAGGAACGAAGAGTCCTGCATGAACAATTGCTCAGCGGTGAGATGCAAATTCTGATCGGAACACATGCATTGTTTGAAGATACTGTCCGGTTCAAAAATCTCGGGTTGGTTGTGATCGATGAGCAGCATCGTTTCGGAGTAGCGCAGCGGGCGAAAATGTGGACGAAAAATACACAGCCCCCGCATGTTTTGATCATGTCGGCAACACCAATCCCGAGAACACTGGCGATGACCTTATACGGCGATCTGGATGTAAGTGTGATCGACGAGATGCCACCCGGAAGGAAACCGATCTCGACGACTCATCGTTTTGACAATCACCGGGATCGCGTGTTTGGTTTTATGCGGGAGCAGATTGCGCTGGGACGACAAGTCTATGTGGTGTATCCGCTGATCAAGGAATCGGAAAAGATGGATTATAAGGATCTGATGGATGGCTATGAGAGTATCGTCCGTGCTTTTCCGCAGCCGAAATACCAGGTGAGCATTGTGCACGGGCAGCTGAAGGCGGATGCAAAAGAATATGAGATGCAGCGTTTCGTCAGTAAGCAGACGCAGATCATGGTTGCGACAACTGTAATTGAAGTCGGAGTGAATGTTCCTAACGCAAGTGTAATGGTGATCGAAAGTGCAGAGCGTTTCGGATTATCACAGCTGCATCAGTTGCGGGGAAGGGTTGGCAGAGGCGCGGACCAATCGTATTGCATTTTAATGACCGGTCATAAATTAGGAGCCGACAGCCGATTGAGAATGGAAACGATGTGCAGGACAAATGATGGATTTGAGATCGCGGATGTGGATTTGAAATTGCGCGGCCCGGGTGATATGGCAGGTACAATGCAGAGTGGTGTGCTGGACCTGAACATTGCGGATCTTGCAAAAGATTCCCAGATCCTTCATGCAGCCAGGAATATGGTTATTGAGTTGCTTTCCGAAGATCCGGAGCTTGTAAAGCCGGAGAACAGCAATATCGCTTATGCGCTCTCGATGATGTATACCAACCGGACAAACTGGAGCCGGATATCATAATGCGGATAGCGAATCTTAACGAATTTTACGAATCTGTGGATTAAAAGCTGCGCGTGAAAGCATCACAGATCTAATAGAGGTAAGTGAATCAATTATTGTACGGATATTGTACTATCCAGTGGAAACCGCGGTTGATAAGAGGAAATGAGTCTTCCGGTACCCTGCTGAGATTTAAAGTCGCGTATCTTCCGGTTAATCGCAGCGCCTGACCATTCAATTCATAGTGCCACAGATACATTTTGTCTCGCTGTGAATTTGAAATCAATAAAAATTGTTTTTGAGCGGTATCAATAACTGTTTCAAAATATGTATTTGAGATGACTGCATTTTTTTTATCGAATATTATCTCCCCGAATAAATAGCCCGGTTCCAGTTTGTTTGGATCACTGCTCAGGCGCTCAACCGCCTGTGTTCTGTAAATTCCGTAGAGTGGCGGAGTTGGTGCACTGTCTCCATCTTTTTTCATATTCGCGATGCTGAAGCTCATAAATAAAAAGGTATAGCTTCCGATCACAATCAGCTTGATCCATTTTTTGTAAGGCAGAATAAATGCAGGAAATTCCGGCGACATAATCTGCGGAAGCGCAGATGTTTTATTCAGAATAAAGAACTGCCATACCGATCTTAAGTAAGGTGCCGAAAGTATGATTGCATAGACGACCATGTGCAAGGCAAATAATTTTACCGGAACATCGTAGCTGAAATTAATGATCGTTACATTGATCATAATGACAAGTGTAAGAAAAGCGCCTAATGCTGTCGTCCGCCGGAAAAAAAGTAGAAATCCGGATAGAACTTCGATGATGCCCAGGTAAATGCTGTAAGGAGATGAATAACCCATAAAAGCCCAGAGCAATCCCTGAGGTGACGATTGTCCGAGCGGCTGCTCCAGCTTTTCGAATGATGGAAACGGAAAATGAGATTTGAATACTTTGTCAAATCCGTATACCAGCATATAGAATGCGATGGCATAACGAATATAAAGGAAGAGCCACCGTTTGAGTTTTTCATAATCCGTCCGTCCCTGGTCTGCAAGCGTAACAGCGAGTGCAATGATCAGCGAAAGCAGGCCATAAATAAAAACGCTGCAGAAATCGAAAATGGTATCTCCGCTATCGGAGAAAGCAACCTTATGCGCACCGGTAATGTGAAAAATACTTTTTGCGGCGCGGTAAACAAACGCGTCATGCAATCGTCCATACGGATTGGTTAGAAAATCGAGCTGAGGAACAGCATCCAGTGGAAAAGGAAAGATGTAAAAGAAGCTGTAAGCAGCAAGAACAAGAAAAATGAATTTCTTTGCGACCGGCCAGTTTGCAGTATTCTTAGTCATACGATCTCAAAAATAGGCATTTTAGCAGATAATGTTATCCGGCGTGAAAGTATTAACTTTACTAAAGAAAAAAAGGACCATCATGAAGCAACGCTCCATCCTGATTGTTTTTGCTTTATTACTATTTTCGGCAAGGGTCGATGCACAGTCTGCCTGCAATTTTCAGCTGAAGTGGCAGAGCAAATACCCGGGATTTGTATCGCCGCTGACACTTGATCTGGACAATACCGGCCGGCCTTATATTTATGCCGCTTCGAATGAATACGGTCTGAAGATCTACCACCTGGACGGCACACTGGCTGCCACGGTGGACACTAACCAGTTGTCCATGCGGGTGATGAGCTTTTCGCAATACGGGAATTTGCTTTATGTCGCCGTTGGAAGTCATTTCCCCGGGAGCAATGATCCACCCGGCGTTGTGATCCTCGATATCACTAACCCGCTGAGCCCGGTGGTACTCGATACATGGATCCATGCGGCTGTGAGCGGTACATCGGGCTGCGGCATCATTAAAGTAGAAGGGAACTATGCGTTTGTCGGTGCAATGGGATTGGGTCTTGTGATCCTTGATGTTTCCGATCCTTCCAATATTGTTTTTGTTTCCGAGACCGCGTTGGATGTTTCATATCCTTTCGCGGGGCCGCCGGCACCGGATCCTAAAAAATACAACCTGCGTGGAATGGAAGTGAAGAATAAGATCGTTTACGGTTGCTACGATGCGGGTGGGTTGCGGATCATCAATTGCACAAATGTAAATGCACCTTTTCAAACGGGGCGTTATGCAAATCCGATCACTTACGTTCCGAGCAATCAGCCGAGAGCGTATAATAATATTGTACTGAACGATACGGTTGCCTATGTAGCGGTGGATTATTGCGGTTTTGAAGTGCTGGACATCCGCGATACTTCACACATCGTGCTGATGGATAGCTTTAATCCTCATAATGCTCCGGCGGGAACATGGTGGACATCACCGATCCATGCGAGCGAATTGAAGTATGTTCCGGAATGTAAGAAAGTATTTATGTCCACGGGAAAAAGTGAAATGATCGCGATGGATGTTTCAAATCCCTCAAGCGTGGATTCCTGCGGCGGCTATGGAAGCCTGTCGGATACTACCGGAACCTGGGGAATCGGGATGCGTAATGATACGATTGTCCTTTCGTATCTGTATGTGCCGATCTGTATTCCGCCATTTTGCGCATTTCCTGCAAATTGGAACGGGATCAAAATGCTGAAATGGACAGACCCCTGTGTGCCTTTGACCGTGGAGGAAAAAGAGGTGACGATCGGTTCGCTGAAAGCTGTGCCGAACCCATTCAATAACGGAACGGAGATCCGGTTTTGGCTAAAGAGATCCTCGACAGTAACAATTCAGATTACCGATGTAATGGGAAGGATGGTCCGCTCGTACAAACAACAAATGCCTGATGGAGAAAATGTGATCACCTGGAATGGGAAAGATCATTCCGGAAGAGAGATCGCAGATGGTATGTACTTTGCAAGACTGGATGACGGTAGGTCCCGGGAGATTGTCAAGCTCCTGAAATCAAAATAGAACTACCGATATTTTATCGCACAGCCTGTTAAATTATTTTTTAACAGGCTGTTTTCTTTTGTTGAAAACATAATATTCAAAAGGCTTTCAGGATGATTACATTTGTGAAAACAAGTAATTTATGTCAGAAATCCATTTTTATAAAAAGATCGCGATCGTTGGAGGAGTTAGTGAAAAGCAGGTAGCAGCAGTTGTTACCTTGCTGGATGAAGGTGCCACTATTCCGTTCATTTCCCGTTACCGAAAAGAAATGACGGGCAGCATGGATGAAGTACAGGTTGCGCTGGTACGCGATCAGATCGAGCGTTTAAGAGCGCTGGAGAAGCGCAGGGAGTTCATCTTTGAGTCGATCGAAACGCAGGGAAAGCTAACGCCGGAGCTGATCTCGCAACTGAACAGCGCCGAGACGCTTTCCGCACTCGAAGATATTTATCTTCCGTTTAAACCAAAGAGAAGAACGAAAGCTACAATCGCACGTGAAAAAGGATTGGAACCTTTGGCACAACTGATATTCGATCAGGGAAAGATCGATGTGGAAGAAGAAGCTGAAAAATTTGTGTCTGCTGAAAAGGAGGTAAAAAATGCAGATGAGGCATTGGCAGGTGCCAGGGATATTATTGCGGAATGGGTGAATGAAAATGCGGAGGCACGGGAGAAGATCCGGAACCTCTTCCGGCGTTCCGCGACGATCAGGAGTAAAGTACTGCGAGGGAAAGAGCTGGCCGGTGAAAAGTTCAAGGATTATTTTGACTGGGAGGAGAACCTGATGGGTTGTCCGTCGCATCGTTTGCTGGCGATTCGCCGCGGAGAAGCAGAAGAGATCCTGAGCATTCATATCGCTCCTCCGGAGGAAGAAGCGCTGGATCTTCTCATTAACCAGTTTATCAAAACAAACAATGAAACGGCAGCTCAGCTGAAGCTTGCGATCGATGATTCCTATAACCGCATGATGCAAAGTTCCATTGAAAGTGAGATGCGGATGATGACAAAGGAATTGGCCGATGAAAAAGCGATCCAGGTGTTCGCTGATAATCTTCGTGAGCTGCTGCTGGCTTCACCGCTTGGGCAGAAATCAATACTAGCGATCGATCCGGGATTCCGAACGGGTTGCAAGGTTGTGGTGCTGAACAAGCAAGGTAAATTAATGGATGAAACGGTCATTTATCCGCATGAGCAGAATAAGATCTTTCAGACGAAACAGCTGATCCTCGCATGGTGCGACAAACATCAGGTGGAAGCGATCGCAATTGGCAATGGCACGGCTGGAAGGGAAACGGAGACTTTTGTGAGGAGCATCGAAGGACTTCCGAAAGACATCGATATTATAATGGTGAACGAGAGCGGGGCGTCGATCTATTCAGCTTCGGACGTTGCAAGAGAGGAATTTCCGGATAAGGATATTACCGTTCGCGGAGCGGTTTCAATCGGTCGGCGACTTGCGGACCCTTTAGCTGAACTGGTAAAGATCGATCCGAAGTCGATCGGGGTTGGGCAATACCAGCACGATGTTGACCAATACCTTCTGAAAAAGAAGCTTGATGAAGTGGTGGAGAGCTGTGTGAACAAAGTGGGCGTGGATGTCAACACCGCGAGCAAGCAGCTGTTGACCTATGTTTCGGGTCTTGGACCAGTGCTTGCGAAAAATATTGTTGAATACAGAAATCAGTTCGGGCCTTTCAAGTCGAGAAAGGATATCCTGGAAGTACCGAGGATGGGCGACAAGGCATTTGAGCAAGCTGCAGGGTTTTTAAGGATCGCGAATTCAAAAAATCCACTCGATAAAAGTGCGGTTCACCCGGAAAGCTATGGCATTGTACAAAAAATGGCGAAAGATCTCGATTGTACCGTTGAGCGCTTAATGACTGAAAAAGAGTTGAGAAAGCAGATCTCTCTTCAAAAATATGTAACAGAGAAAGTTGGTTTGCCGACCCTGAATGACATCATGAATGAGCTGGACAAGCCCGGACGCGATCCGCGAAAGACATTTGAAGTGTTCAAGTTCGATGACAGCGTTCATGAGATCGCGGATCTGAAGGTTGGAATGAAGCTGCCGGGTGTTGTTACGAATGTGACCAATTTCGGCGCGTTTGTGGATATCGGTGTTCACCAGGATGGGTTGGTTCACGTTTCACAGTTGTCGAACACATTTGTTACAGATCCGAACACCGTTGTGAAAGTTCAGCAGAAAGTTACGGTGACAGTAACTGAAGTGGATGTTCAGCGCAAACGGATCGCATTGTCGATGAAAGATGCGGCGGCACCTGCTCAGAATACTTCAAAACCTGCAAATAATAATAAAAAGGGAAAACCGGAACCTCCTGCAAATGACTTTGCGAGCCAGCTGGCTGCGCTGAAGGATAAGTTCAAGTGATGTTGCATTGTTCAGTGGAATTCAAATCTGTGGCTTAGAAATGCTCAGGAACTCTCTCAGTCCACAATCCCCATTTGCTTCATCAGGAACGACGCATTCATCGTCGAGCAAACGCCTTCCGTAAGCTTATAGGAAAAGTCGAGCTTATTGTCTTTGATCTGGATATCGAAGCAAAGGTTGCGGATGTTATCAGGGTATTCGTTGATCAGCTTTGATAATTCCACATCGTGTGTTGCTATGATCCCAACTCCGTTCAGGCGAATTATCTTTTTGATGAGCGCAACTGAGCCGGAGTGCTGATCCTTGCTATTTGTTCCTTTCAGGATCTCATCCAGCAAAAAGAAAATTTCTTTTCCCTGTTCGTAATCGCTCGTCAGCAAATGCAAACGTTTCAACTCGGCATAAAAGAATGATTCATTTTCCTGGAGAGAATCATTGGTGCGTAAGCTTGTAAATAAAGTGATCGGGCGGAAGCGGTATTTTTCAGCGCAAACGGGAACCCCGATCATCGCCAATGTCAGATTCACGCCAACTGTCCTCAGGAATGTACTTTTTCCGGCCATGTTAGCGCCGGTAAGCAGGTCCACTTTGGGTTTTCCTTTGATCACATAATCATTCTTAACCAGCTTTTCTTCATCGATCATCGGGTGGCCCATGTTTTTTGCCTCGATGATAAATTCAGTTGTTTCCACCTCAGGATAAATGTAGGAGGGATTGTTTGCGGCGTACATTCCCAGGCTAACGTATGCATCTATTTCACCGGTTACCGCGGTCCATTGCCCGAAATCTTTTTTATATTTTGTTTTCCAGGCTTCGATCCTTCGCATCAGGTTAAGATCCCAGAGCAGAAGGCCGTTCATCACTACTGCAATAATAAGGTTCATTCGTGCATCGAGCAGATCCGTCAGCTTTTTCAGTTCGCGGATGCAATCACCTGCGGAAAGCTTTCCGGCTTTTAATTGCTCTTTCTGCTGATTGATCGTCGCAGAATTAAACTTCCTCTCTTCGATAAACGCGATCAGCCGGCGATATTTTTCAATGGAATCAAAACGTCTGCTGAGACGGTCATGAATCCTGCTGATCTTTTTTGTTTGTCCGCCCGTGATCGAAAGCTGAAGCACGAACAATGTGCCAAATGGAGTGCTATTAATAATGCCCGCAAGGTAGCAGATCAATGCAGCGATCGTTGCAAGCGGAACAACGACCGTGACGATCTTAAAATAAGGTGAGGAAAATTCCGCAGCTTCCTCCAGCCAGCTTCGGATGATTTCCTTGTCCTCCGATTTTTCCTGGTTCCCCGAACCGGTTGCAATGAACTCATAGGACCAGTCTTTGTCACTGGAAAGCTCTTTTACAGCTTCCTGGCGTTGCTTGATAACTGTTGTATCCAGGAACGGAAAGCTGAGCCATTGCGCGAGTTTTGTTTTTCCGCTATATGTGGAAGTCCGGTTCAGCAATTGAAAAACAGATCGTTTTCCAAAGATGTCGAGGTCGGAAATAAAATGGTGCTGCTTGTCGAGAAACTCATTTCCCTCATTCAGTCCCTTAAAATCCTTGACAAGTATTTTTAATTCGGTATCGTGGATCCTGATCAGGTTATTGAGGAATGCGATCTTTCTCCGGAGCCTGATCTCCCGGCTGAGGAGCACAAGAAAAAGAATGACCGTTACCGTCACAATACCGAATGCGACCAGCGGTGTATCTTTAATAAAAAGAATGAAAAGGATAACGGTTGCAATAAAAAGAGCTGATCTTGAATAGAAGATCCTGGAGGACGCACCGGTTTGACTTTTTATTTCTTCCCGGTAGTGCCTGACCTTTTCCGAATGGTATACGAAGATTGAATTCACGAGGTGCAAAGCTACGAAATAAAATTACAGATGTGCGGATATGAAAATGTGCAGATGCTTAGGGCTGTCGCTAATTTGCACCAAGAAGAGGTCACAAAATGGATGTTCTTTAAGCCGGTAAAACCCGAATTATTTGTTATTTTTGTGGTAACACAGAATCATCATGAAGATATCATATAGCTGGCTGAAAGAATACATTAAAACCGACCTTCCGGCAGAGGAAGTAGGTACATTATTAACCGGTTGCGGACTCGAAGTTGAAAGCATCGAATCGTTTGAGACTGTGAAAGGTGGTTTAAAGGGAATTGTTGTCGGAGAAGTAAAAACCAAGGAAAAACATCCCGATGCGGATCGTTTGAACCTGACGACTGTCGACATCGGAACCGGTACTTTGCTGAATATTGTTTGCGGCGCAAGCAATGTGGAAGCGGGGCAAAAGGTCGTTGTTGCCACGATCGGCGCAATGCTGTATCCCAATGCCGGAGAGCCTTTCGAAATAAAAAAATCAAAGATCCGTGGACAAGCATCGGAGGGAATGATCTGTGCGGAAGATGAGATCGGCCTGGGGACCTCTCATGCAGGGATCATGGTGCTTGAAAAAGATGCAAAGGTTGGGATGCCTGCCTCCGAATATTTTAAAGTTAACAATGATCTGGTTTTTGAAATCGGCCTCACTCCGAATCGTGCCGATGCGGCTTCGCATGCAGGTGTGGCGCGCGATCTTGTTGCAGTGCTGAATGCGAAAGAGGGAGAAATGAAATATGAGCTCATACTCCCTGATATGCGTGTGTTCAAAACCGACGAGGCAACTTCCCCAATAGAGGTTATTGTCGAAGATGAAAAAGCATGTCCGCGCTATTCGGGTCTTTCTATTTCGGGGATCAGGGTCGGTGAATCACCGGACTGGATCAAAGCCCGCCTGAATGCGATCGGTGTTCGCCCGATCAATAATATCGTTGATATCACGAATTATGTTTTGCATGAATTGGGACAGCCGATGCATGCTTTTGATGCCGATAAGATCAAGGGAAATAAAGTGATCGTAAAAAAGCTGAGCGATAAAACAAAATTCAAGACGCTTGACGAAACGGAACGTGAGCTTTCTGCTGAAGACCTGATGATCTGTGATACAAGCGGCGGGATGTGCATCGCCGGAGTATTCGGCGGAATTGAGTCGGGTGTGACGGAAAATACAACAAATATATTTTTAGAAAGTGCTTATTTCGATCCGGGTACCGTGAGACGATCATCTAAACGACACGGATTAAAAACAGATGCTTCATTCCGGTTTGAACGCGGAACGGATCCGAACATGACGGTTTATGCGCTGAAACGCGCAGCAATGATGATCAAAGAGACCGCCGGCGGAAAGGTCAGTTCGGAGATCATCGATATCTATCCCCATCCGGTTGAAAATTTCAAGGTCCCTTTCTCATTCAAAAAATGTGAGGAGCTGATCGGGAAGCACCTCGATCTGAATACCGTAAGAAATATCCTTCTTTCACTGGGAATTATCATAGAGCATGAAGGAAACGACGCCTTGCTGCTTTCAGTTCCGCCGTTCAAAGTAGACGTACGGCGCGAGCAGGATGTGATCGAAGAAGTGCTGCGTGTATATGGCTATAACAATATTGAGATCCCTGTCGCGCTCAACTCTTCTTTATCATACGGAGAAAAGCCTGATAAAGAAAAAGTGCAGAATGTGATCTCCGACCTGTTAAGTAATAATGGCTTTTCGGAGATGATGTGCTTGTCGCTGACAAAAGGTGAAAATGCATCAAAATTGAAATCCCTCAGTGAAGACAGAAGCGTTGCAATGTTAAATCCGCTAAGCAGCGACTTGAACGTGCTGCGTCAGACAATGCTGTTCAGCGGACTGGAAACGATCGCGTATAACCAGAACAGAAAGAATGCGGATCTGAAGCTGTACGAGTTTGGTAAAACGTATGTCGCGGTAAAAGGAGAGAAAACGAAATATATTGAGACCCGGCATCTTTCCTTGTTCATCACCGGGAGGAAGCAGGAGGAAAGGTGGAATGCGGCGGCGGATAATGTGAATATTTTTACTTTGAAAGGCATTGTGCAGGGGATTTTGGACCGGCTGGGCCTGGGCGACTTGAAAATGAATGAGCTGGATTCAGATGTTTATTCCCATGGATTGTCGTACAGCTGGAAGAAAAAAGCGCTTGTGGAATTTGGTGCAGTCTCCAGGAGTGTTGCGAAAGGATGCGACGTTAAGCAGGAGGTGTTCTACGCTGATTTTAACTGGGATCTGGTGATCGATGCGGTAAAAAATACAGCTGTAATGTATACGGAAGTTCCGAAATTCCCGGAAGTACGCCGTGACCTCGCATTGCTGATCGATAAAGCAATTAATTTTGAACAGCTGGAGCAGCTGGCCTACCAGTCGGAAAAGAATTTACTGAAGAACGTGAACTTGTTCGATATCTACGAAGGCGACAAGCTGCCTTCCGGAAAAAAATCTTATGCGCTGAGCTTTACTTTGCTGGACGAGAATGCAACACTCACCGACAAGCAGATCGAGAAGATCATGGAGAAGCTGATGAAGACATACCAGGAGAAGGTGGGAGCGGAAATAAGATAAAACGATAGCGAATTTATGCGAATCGCGAACACAGACTTAAGATTCTTAAAGTATGAAAAGAGGAACAAAAATCACACTGTGGGTTGGAGTTCCTCTTTTTTCTATAGCACTTCTCTTTTGTTGTCTGTTGTTAAAATTCAGGTTCATCACTTTCCTCGATCATCCGAATAACCTTTCCGGAAAAGTAGAAATCATAGAAGTTGACTACATACAGTGGGCTTGCGATTGCGCAAATTGGATCCAGGTTAAAGACGAAAAAAACTGCTCAAATGGAATAGATGAAAACAAGTGTTTTTTCATCGAAGCTGAAAATTCTTCTTTAAAGGAGGTTGAGAATAGTTTTGTTTTTGCTGTTCACTCGAACAAGCTCAGATTGACCGGACAATTTTATACCGACAAAGGTATTGCATCTGACTATGATTCAGAGAACGAAAAGCCGGATCCGGCCAGAGTTTTTAGATATTCTAAGATCGAGATCATCAAATAAAAAGATCCTGCTTCTTCCGGAGCAGGATCTCTATGTTCGTTTATTCGTTTAATTCGTAATCCGCAGATCTATAAGTTGCGAATACTGTTATTCTGCGGCTGCTGCATACCAACTACCAGGAACGCACAACCCTGTTTTCCTTTTTCAACCGGATAGATCTGAATAACCAGGTTTTGTGATGAATTGGAAAAGAACACCCACGAAGTCGGATCTTTGGAACCCTCGCTGTTATAGATCTCCGTTTTATTCTCGTCAAATACTTTAAAAGTTACTTTTCCAAGTGCAGGTTCAGATCCGATCTGGAATTTGTAATTAAGTCCTTTATAGAACGACAAATGGATCTCGGATGGTTCATCGAGAATGATTGTTACGTTGTTCACTTGTCCGTTATGCGTATACGGTGCAAGTTTTTTTATGCCGTCCTTCACGGCTGATTTGCATTGTGCATTTGCAGTATTGCTGAAAGAGGTCAGGATCACAGCAATCGCGATGAGGTTTCGTATATGTTTATAGAATGTCATGACTGGGTCGGATTAGAGCGTGATTTTGTTTCGTAGTGCGGCGATCTTTTCAAGGATCGATTTCAGCTGTTCCTTTGAAACCGTGAAGCTCGAGTTGTTCCCGACGCTGATAATATCCTTATCGGAGCTTACGGGGGTGTTCTGCGATGCCTGGATAGTTTCATAGATCCCGCCGATCGTTTTCATATCCGACAGGAGATCTTTGATGTCGGCATTCGACTTGAATTGCTCAAGCATATTGGTCAGGTTCTTCAAAACGATCTTCTGATCGCCGACCAGTCCGATGATATCTGCATTGCCTGTTTTATCGGCAATATTGGTGATGATATACATGGCTTCGATCCACCCGCCTGCAGCGATGGTTGCTGTTTCTGTATTCCGCTGATTTTCCTTCAGGTATTGATCGGCATTTACTCCCGCTTCGGAAACAATGGCCATCAGTGAATCAAGGTTGTTGATATTCGCCTGCAAACGTTTGTTTACTTCCTGTCCGTAGCTTCCGTCAATTCCGAGGCTGTTGGTTAGGTCGGTGATGTTCTTAATGTAGTTGTTGCAGTCCTGGTTCTGCTTATATAAATAGCAGAATGAAAGATCGGTGGAATAAGCACCGAGGTTAAGTGATTTTTGAAATGTTGAAATGTATTTCGACATTTTATCCGTCGGGTTGAGCACCGATTTGTCGAATTTTGATCCTGCCATTTTCAGAATAGTGAAGGTTTCAAGAGGCGAAGGGATATTGTAGAAAACAACACTGGCGCTATCTTTCTTTTCTACTTTCGCTTCCGTCGAATCATTCGGATTTTCGGCCGGCGTGTTCCCTGATCCGCCACAGCTTGCTATGGAAGCTGAAGCGAGGACAAGTGTGAATCTTTTGATGGTTTTTAGCATCTGGAGTCTGCATTTAGGTTAGTCAGAACAAAACTAACATATTTCCGGTAATGTCAAAACTATTTCCATTCGGGGTGCAATTCCGGCCGCCTTTTTTCGTTTCTGCTAATTGATTATCTTTAACTCATGCGTTTTTATCCTTCTTTTCTGACAGTCTTCCCTGCAAGGAGCATAAGAATGTATTTCCTTTTTATCTCTTTTTTTTCCATTTTCCAGGGACTGTCCGCTCAAAAGAACTATACGCTGGACATTCGCTCTCCTGATGATCCTGCGCTTCTGAAAAGGATCTCTTATAAAAAAGTTTTCAGTCAGCGGCAGGATGCCGACAAAGAAATGCAGCGCATTCTTTTCTTCTGTTTCGATAATGCTTACCTCACCGCTTCCTATGACAGCGTTCATTCGGATTCAACCGGGAGGGTCGCGTACCTGCATCTGGGATCACAATACAAATGGGCGTATCTCAAAAAAGGAAATGTGGATGAAGGCGTTCTCAGCGAGATCGGTTTCCGGGACAGGATCTACAGCGGGAAACCGGTCAGCTATAAGAATGTAAAAAGTGTCCAGGAGAAGCTGATCACTTATTATGAGAATAACGGCTATCCTTTTGCTTCGGTAAAGCTCGACAGTATTGTGATCGCAGAAGGCAGTCTTGCTGCGCAGCTGAAGCTGACCAAAAATAAGGAGCTCCGGATCGATAGCATTGTGATCCGGGGAAATGCGAAGATCACACCGGTTTATATTCACAATTATCTTGGGATAAAACCAGGCGACCTGTATGATGAGTCACAGCTGAAGAAAGTAAATACGGGGATCGCTGAGCTTCCTTTTCTGCGTGCGACAAAAATTCCGAGCGTCACGTTTACAGACAAATTTACCAAGCTTGTTCTCGATCTTGAAAAACGAAGAGCGAGCCAGTTTGACGGGATCGTGGGGATCCTTCCGGATAATAAAGCCGGAAAGATACTGTTTACGGGTGATGTACGGTTAAAGCTTCAAAATGGCATGGGATACGGTGAGCTCATCGATCTGAACTGGAGAAGGCTGCAGGAGCAAACCCAGGATCTGAAAGCAAGACTTGTATATCCTTTTATTCTCAGAACGCCGTTTGGTGTCGACTATAATTTTAAGTTGTATAAAAAAGATACAACGTATCTGGACGTTAATCAGAATGTGGGTGTTCAGTATCTCCTGATCGGCGGCAATTACCTGAAAGTATTTTATAACAATAAAACCTCTTCACTGCTCTCCACGAAAGGGCTGGAATTCATGACGACACTTCCGCCCAATGCGGATGTAAGCACCAATATGTACGGGCTGGGATTCCGGTTTGAACGGCTCGATTATCGCCTGAATCCCCGTAAAGGCTTTAGTTTTCTGATGAATGCGAGTGCGGGAACAAAGGTCATAAAAAAGAATGCGAAATTGAATCCTGAGGTCTATGATAAGCTAAAGCTTAATTCGGCGATCTATAACGGCGAGCTGGAAGCTTCCGTTTTTGTCCCTGTCGGCGGGAGGAGCACAGTCATGCTGAGTAATCAAAGTGCTTTTTTAT
This sequence comes from Bacteroidia bacterium, assembly GCA_045805205.1. Classification (GTDB taxonomy): domain Bacteria; phylum Bacteroidota; class Bacteroidia; order 2-12-FULL-35-15; family 2-12-FULL-35-15; genus 2-12-FULL-35-15. Next base: position 927,008 of record JBJMLR010000011.1, read on the forward strand.
ATGGAGAAACAACCTTCCGGAATGAGCTGTTCCGGATCGGGGGACTAAAGAGTTTGCGTGGCTTCGATGAAGAAAGTATTTATGCCTCCTCGTATTCGATCATGCTGCTGGAATATCGTTTTATCCTTGAACAGAATTCTTATTTGTACCTTTTCGGGAACGGCGCATGGTATGAAAATAACGAAGTAAGCAATTATGTTCACGATACACCTTATGGTTTCGGAGCGGGGATCAGCTTTGAAACAAAAGCCGGGATCTTTTCCATCAACTATGCTCTCGGAAAGCAGTTTGATAACCCGATCGAGCTTAAATCCGGCAAAATCCATTTCGGGATCGTAAACTATTTCTGATTTTCCGAAAAGCGCATAATTCGAACTTTTAGCACGGTACAGTCAAGGGAATTATTCGTAAATTAGCCTTTCCTATTCGGGTATTCTATGGTTGAGATCTTATTTCTGTTGGTTGGGCTGGCATTAGGCTCCGGTATGGCGTATTTCTTTCTGAAAAGCAAGCAGTTGCCGGTCGTTGCCGATACTTCCCATGCCGATAAACAGATCGCGGAATTGAAGATGGAATTGAACTCAGTAAGAAATAAGAATGCGGAGATCATCGAACGTGCATCCAAAGCAGAGCAGCTGAACGAGTCGAGGAAAGAGCAGTACGAAACACTGAAAGGAGAGCTCGACAATGTCCACAAAAAATATTCTTCCGAATTCGAACTGCTTGCAAACAAGATCCTGGAGGAGAAATCGCAAAAGTTCACCGATCAGAATAAAAATAACCTGGATATAATTCTGAATCCGCTCAAGGAAAAGATCAAAGACTTTGAAGAAAAAGTAGAAAAGGCCTACAAGGTGGAGTCAACCGAGCGTATTACGCTCAAGGCGGAGATCAAGAGCCTGATCGACCTGAACAAGCAGGTGAGCGAAGAAGCAAATAATCTCGCGAAAGCGTTAAAAGGCGAGAACAAAACGCAGGGAAACTGGGGCGAGCTGATCCTGGAAAAGGTGCTGGAGCGCTCCGGCCTGATCAAAGACCGCGAATACCGTTTGCAGCACAGTGTGAGCAACGATGAGGGAAAACGGATCCAGCCGGATGCGGTGATCATGCTACCGGATAACAAACATATTATTGTCGACTCCAAGGTTTCACTCTTAGCATACGAAGCGTTTGTGAACGCAAATGATGAAATTGCAAAGCTCTCCTTTATCAAAGAGCATATTGGATCGGTGAGAAATCATATCAAGCAATTGAGTGAAAAGAATTATTCAATGTCTCCCGATCTGGACAGCCCGGATTTTGTGCTGCTTTTCATTCCTATCGAATCCTCATTCAGTGTGGCGGTGCAGGCCGACCAGGAAATGTTCAATTATGCATGGGACAGAAAGATCGTGATCGTGAGTCCCTCTACATTGCTTGCTACATTGCGAACGATTGCCTCGATCTGGAAGCAGGAAAGGCAATCGAAGAATCACGTGGAAATTGCAAAAACGGGAGCAGACCTGTATGATAAGTTCCGCGGATTTATCGAGGACATGATCGATCTCGGTAATCGACTGGAAAGCGGACAGACCGCATACAAGAATGCGATGAACAAACTGGTGGATGGCAGAGGAAATGTGGTGAAGCAAATGGAAAAGCTGAAAGAGCTTGGTGTGAAAACAAGCAAGGATCTTCCGAAATCATTGATAGAACGTTCACAGGAATAAATAATGAAAAAGGCACTCATAATCGGTTTCTGTATTCTCCTGGTGCTCGCCTGCGGTACATCGCGGAAGGCGGACGACAACAGCAAAACGCAGACATCCGCTTACAAGCATGATATCAACACGATCCATCCTGAATTTGTTGTTTTTCATGTGAGCGATACCATTTCCGAACTGCATTATAAGATCAACAGTGAAGAGCTGTTGTATACACGTCCGGACGGCATCAATTTCAGCTCGAATGTCCTGATCTCTTTTCGCCTGATGCATTCATACGATTCGAAAGAGGTGCTTGACAGTGCTTCGGTGCGCCTTGTGGATGTCAATAATGACAATGCCAGCAGGTTCCTGATCGGGAAAATGAAGGTCCATGCATCGGGTCCGGCTACCTATTACCTGAGAGTGACCGTTGCCGACCTGAACAGGAATACCAAGGTGAACAATGTTGTTGAAGTGGATAAGAATGATGATCTCACCCGGCAGAATTTCATGGTGCGATCGAAAGCGACCGAAGCGCCGATCTTTCACAAATACATCCGGACGGATGAAGAGCTGCTGATCAATTATAAGTCAAAAATGTCCGTCACACTTTTTGTCCGTTATTACAATCGTGTTTTCCCTCTGGCAGCCCCGCCTTTCTCGATCGCCGAGCCCAGGCCGTTCCAATATCGTCCCGACAGCACCTTCACATTGCAGCTGAACAAGGATGGCGTCGCGGAATTTTCTGCGAAGAAAAAAGGTTTTTATCATTTTCAGCTCGACACCTCCAGGAAGGAAGGCATGACCTTGTATAACTTTTCCGAAACATTTCCGGAGATCAAAAAGGCAGAAGAGCTGGTGCCTCCGCTTCGCTATATTACCTCCCGGCAGGAATACGAGGAATTGTCCACGAGCACGACACCGAAAGCAGCTGTCGAAAAATTCTGGCTGAACTGCACCGGTAATCAAGACAGGGCGAAAGAGGTTATCCGCAAATATTATAACCGCGTAAAAGATGCTAATCTGTATTTTACTTCTTACCTGGAAGGCTGGAAAACGGACCGGGGCATGATCTTCCTGATCTATGGTGCACCGAATGTGATCTATCGTACAGAAAATGCGGAGACCTGGACCTATGGAGAAGAGAATAATATCAACTCGCTCAGCTACGCGTTCATAAAAGTGGACAATCCATTTACAGATAATGATTATACACTTGAGCGTTCTGCAGTTTACAAGCAGAACTGGGGAGTCGCGGTTGATATCTGGCGCCAGGGAAGAACTTATTTACAAGATTAATTTATGCAAACCAAGCAGCAGAAAAACGAGCAGCAAAGTATGATCTTCGGCATCCGTCCGGTGATCGAATCCATTAATGCGGGGAAGGAGATCGATAAATTACTGGTTCAATCCGGCCTGAAAGGCGAGCTGGTGAGCCAGCTGATGTCCCTGCTGAAGCAAAAGAATATTGCATTTCAATATGTGCCGGCTGAGAAGCTGAACCGCCTTACTTCGAAAAATCACCAGGGTGTGATCGGCTTTATCTCCTCGATCAGCTATTATAAGATCGAAGAGGTGCTGCCCGGTGTCTTCGAGAAAGGAAAAGTTCCTCTATTGCTCATTCTGGATCGCATTACCGATGTGAGGAATTTTGGCGCTATCGCCAGAACAGCAGAGTGTTCCGGCGTAGACGCGATCATTATTCCCTCGCGTGGAAGTGCACAGATCAATGCGGATGCGATCAAAACCTCTACGGGTGCATTGCAGAAGATCCCGGTTTGCCGCGAAGATAATCTGAAAACGACGATCGACTATCTCAAGGAATGCGGATTGCAGATCATCTCCTGTACGGAAAAGGCAAATGACTATTATTTCCAGGTCGACCTTACCTCACCGACTGCGATCATAATGGGTTCCGAAGAAGATGGAATTTCTAACGAGTACATTCAGAAGTCGGATGGAAAAGCGAAGATCCCGCTGATGGGAGAGATCAGCTCACTAAATGTTTCCGTTGCCTGCGGAATTATTCTTTATGAAGCGGTCAGCCAACGAATGATCAGCGAATGAAGCTCTTCGGAAAAAAATATTTCGCATACTATTTTCTTTTTTTTATTGTTCTTATTTCCCGTCTGCCATTCCTGTCGGCAGGATATGGTGTTGAGGAAGACTCTTGGGGAATTGCACTTGCCGGCTTTCATACTCATACCACCGGTATTTATGAGCCCTCGCGTTTCCCGGGGCATCCGGTTCACGAGTATATTTATTCGGCGTTTTACGGACACTCTTATTTTTTCTATAATTTTTTCAGCGCGTTGTTCAGCGCCATCGCTGCTGTCGTGTTTGCCGCGATCCTGAAGCATCTTAATTTTCGTTACGCTTTTCTTGCTGCCTTTGCAATGGCTTTTACACCGGTTGTATACATCAGCAGCACTTACACGATCGATTTTATGTGGACGCTCGCCTTTATGCTGATGAGCTTTTATTGGCTGCTGAAAGAGCGATATATTATTTGCGGACTGGTTCTCGGGCTGGCTATTGGCTGCCGGATCACGATGGGAGCGATGCTGCTGCCGTTCCTGCTGATCCTGTGGTATCGGCCGCATACGCTTAAGAACTTTTCAAAGATCGCAGCTGCTGCGATGATGATGGCGGTGCTGGTATTTCTTCCGCTGATCAAAGAGTTCGGAGCCTCTTTTTTTATGTATTATGATCAGTTCCCATACCCTCCGGCGACGAAAGTGTTTTATAAAATGATCATTGGTGTATTCGGCCTCGCCGGCACCATTGCACTGATCGTTTGTAAAGCGCTTTATCTCTTCAAAAAGGATTGGGCGACCGGGAAGCTATTTTCAGCTGCTCCTGTAAAAGGACTGCTCAGTGCTTGCTTTCTGGCATGTCTGCTCTTCACGATCTCGTATTTTCGCCTTCCTCAGAAATCCGGTTACATGATCACCACGATCCCTTTCATCCTTATTCTCGCCGGGTATTTTCTGAACAGCAAGTGGTTCATCACGCTCTGTTTTTCGCTGATGATCTCTCCGTTCATCCTCGGGATCAATCTTACCGATAGGCAGCGCGGTTCCGAATATTCGAAATACGCGATGAAATTTAAGGTATCGGGACAGGAAATTTTTCTGGATCCTTTCAAAGGTCCGCTGTTTTCCGATTATTCCAAGAGAAAGCAGAAAATGAAATACACTGCGGAAGTAATAAGCCGGGCAGCGAACATTGAATCAAAAACAGTGGTTATCGCCGGTTGGTGGTACAATGAGATCATGATGGAGCGGCGCTTCTGTGCAGCCGACAGCAAGATCCGGTTTGTTTCATACATCGATAAAGAGCAGATCAGCCGCCTTGCTGACGAGGGTTATTCGATCACCTTCCTCCCGGAGCAGGATCTATACAATGATCAGATGTTCGGAATGAATGTAACCGGTCGATTTGCAAAACCCTACTAACGACCGACTGATTATATTGCATTGCTGCTGCCTTTGGAGAGATTGTCACAACAGGCAAGGCTTGTTTCGCAATGACGCTTCGTAAGATGAACCGTTACCGGTTTTTTGTTAATAACATCTTTTTGATTTTCACGCGGTTTAGGATAAATTTGACAATACTTTAACAACATAATAACAACATGCCTACAATTCAACAGACGTATGAAATGAACGCAACGCCGGAAGAAGTTTTCCAGGCGCTGGTAGATCCTGAGATCATGCAGGATTGGAGCGGAGATGAAGCCAAGATGAGCGGTGAAGTGGGAGCGAAATGGTCGCTTTGGGGCGGACAGATGTTCGGGACCAACCTGGAAGTTGTTAAAAATAAAAAGCTCGTCCAGGAATGGTGCTATGATCAATGGGACCAGCCTTCAAAAGTGACGTTTACAATAAAAGCGAAAGGTAAAAAAACGGTTGTGGAGCTTCTTCACGAAGATGTTCCCGAAAAATCGCTTAACAGTATCACTGACGGCTGGAATGCATATTACCTTGGCGCGATGCAGGAAATGTTTGACGAAGTCAAGGCAAAATGAAAAAAGTAATTCTCTTCACTATTGTGATTTTCTCGGGACTTTGCTCTTGCAGCAAAAAGCAGGAGTGGGGAGAATATACCTGGCTGGAAGGCAAATGGACAGGTACAACCGATGGGACCGTTTTCTTTGAGGAGTGGCAGCCGCTTGATGGAAAGGCGATGCATGGGATCGGCGGAGCTATTGTCGGTAATGACACCGTATTTTCAGAGCAAGTCAGCATAGAGGAACGGGAAGATGGATTTTATTATATTGCCGCTGTGCAGGAGAATAAAGCTCCTGTAAGCTTTAAGTTCACCGGATATAAAAACGACAGCATGGTTTTTGAAAATCCGCAGCATGATTTCCCGCAGCGTATTGTTTATTTTCGCCGGCCGGATGGCACCGTATACGCCTGTGTCGATGGCAAGAATTTCGGAAAATACAATCGCGAGGAATTCAACCTCAGTAAGCTTAAATAGCTTCTCCCTGCTCAATTCCCCCGATTAGGTTATTATTCTGCATTTGCTTAAATTTATAGTCCTAATTCAGGCAACATGAAACCACTCTGCTCCTTTCTTGCTTTGCTGTTTTTTTTTACTGCACCGGTTTTTTCCCAAACCTGTCAGCAGAAACATGAACAGGCAAATGCGCTGAAATCACATTCCAGCGATGTGCAAACAATGGCTTCCAATCAGCGGAGCGATACGGTCGATATTCTCAATTACAACATCACGCTTAACATCACCGACTTTACCACAAATGTCATTCGTGGAAATACGGCGGTGAAATTCACACCGAAGATGAACGGAGTGAACAAGCTCAACCTGGATCTGCTCGAGCTTACACTGGATTCTGTGAAGCTTGGTGCCGCATCTCTCACTTCGTCTTATAATGACACCCTTCTTCAGCTTAATCTGCCAATGACTTATAATATCGGCGATACAGCGACAGTTATTGTGTATTACCACGGAACACCCCAGGGAGATGCATCGGGCTGGGGCGGATTTTATTTTCAGAGCGGATATGCATATAACCTCGGCGTCGGTTTTGCGGCGCTTCCCCACACCTATGGCCGGGTTTGGTTTCCCTGCTTCGATAATTTTGTAGAGCGTTCATCCTATCAATTTAACATCACCACGAACGGCGGTAAGATCGCGCAGTGTAATGGATATCTTGCAGCTGATACAACCGACTCCAGCGGCGATCGTCATCGCACCTGGATCCTGAACGAGCAGATCCCAAGCTATCTTGCCTGTGTTGCAGTCGCAGCATATACGCCCGTCCATCAAACGTATAATGGCATCGCGGCAACCATCCCGATCGAAATTGCTGCGGTTGCTTCAGATACCACAGCAGTGAAAGCTTCCTTCATTAATCTGCCGTTGGCGCTTTCCACTTTTGAAAATCATTTTGGTCCCTTTATGTGGAACAAAGTAGGCTATAGTATGGTTCCATTCAGCTCCGGTGCAATGGAGCATGCTACAAATATTGCTTACCCGAAAGCCACTGCGACCGGATCGCTTACTTATCAGAATCTTTATGCTCATGAATTGTCGCATCATTGGTTTGGGGACCTTGCTACCTGCCGGACAGCAGAAGATATGTGGCTGAATGAAGGCTGGGCACACTATTGTGAATTCCTTTTTTATGAGGCACTGAACGGCTACGGCAGTTATCTGACGGCGGTCCGGAATAATCATGAGGACAATCTTCATTGGAACACAAATAAGGAGGGCATCCAGGTTCTTTCCAATATTCCGCAAAGCATTACGTATGGTGATCATGTTTATAACAGAGGCGCCGACGTTGCTCACACCATGAGAGGATATATGGGTGACAGTCTTTTCTTTTATTCTGTGAGAACTTATCTCGCCGGCCATCACTATACAGATGTTTCGAGCCTTGATTTTCAGAATGCGTTAACGGCTGCCAGCGGCATGGACATGACCGATTTTTTCAACGACTGGGTGAACAATCCGGGCTGGTGCCATTTTTCGATCGACTCGGTGAGAAGCGTTCCCAGCGGATCAAATTACAGCGTGACCGTTTATGTAAAGCAAAAGCTCACCGATGCTCCTTCCTATTTTACGAATGTTCCGCTTGAGGTAACCTTCAAATCAGCGAACTGGACCGAAAATGTTCAGCCGCTCGTAATGTCGGGGCCGAACGCCTCTTTTATGTTCACTGTTCCGTTCGATCCTGTTTGCACGATGATCAACAAAGGGGAAAAGATCAGTCATGCCGTGGCACCGGAATTCAAAACATTGAAAGCTCCAACGACCTATACATTCGGCAATGCAAAAATGACCATTGTTGTTTCGAGCATTGTTGACTCTGCTTTTGTGCGTGTTGCACATAATTACACTGCTCCGGATCCGCTGTGGGGAATCCCGTATCGTCTTTCCACCGAACATTCATGGACAGTGGAAGGGATCCTGCCTTCGACCTTCAAAGCAAAAGCGACCATCACTTACGATGGAAGAACGATGTCCTTTTCCGGAAACCAATACCTGGATAACGGCCTGATCAATACGTATGAGGATAGCCTTGTACTTATGTACCGTCCGAATGCAGGTACTCCGTGGAGCGTTTATCCCTATTACTCGAAGAACATGCTCACCAGCAATAACGATAAATACGGACTCATTACCATTGATACGCTGAAGCTCGGTGAATACGCTTACGCGATGCGCGATTACACAGCGGGAATCCAACAGCATGTTGCAAAAAACAATGACTTCAAGGTTTTTCCAAATCCTGCTAAAGATAAGCTGACAATCGATCTTTCCGCGATGAAAGCTTCGGAGCCTCAACAAATGCTGATCTGCGATGTTTCAGGAAAAGTCGTTTCTTCTGAGAGTATCACACAGCCGGTCATCAGTCTGAATACATCATCCTTCGCCAACGGCTTGTATTTCGTAAGCGTTAAAATGAAGGATGGAAGTGTGGTGAAGAATAAATTTATCATAGCGCGATAAAACAGGTCCGAAACCTGTTCTTTATATGGGATACAAAAGCACACGGGATTGCGTAAATGATCTTGAAAAGCACGGACACCTCGTCCGCATAAAAGAAGAAGTAAGCTCTGAGCTGGAGATGGCCGCGATCCACCTGCGTGTTTTTGAAAATGGCGGCCCGGCGATCTTTTTTGAGAATATCAAAGGCTGCAAATTTCCTGCTGTATCCAATCTTTATGGCAGCCTGGAAAGAAGCAAGTTCATTTTCCGGGATACCATCGAGAAGATCAAAATACTGATCGACCTGAAGAACGATCCGATGCAGGCGCTTCGTCATCCGTTTCGTTATGCAAATGTTGCCGGAACTGCTTTTGCTTCTTTACCGAAAAATTCCCGTGCTTACAACCCTGTTTTAAAAAATGAAACGACTGTTTCTGCATTGCCGCAGATCAAATGCTGGCCTGATGATGGGGGAGCATTCGTAACGCTTCCCCTTGTTTATAGTGAAGATATTGACAAGCCCGGCGTCCGGAATTCGAACCTGGGAATGTACCGGATCCAGCTGAGCGGGAATGATTATATAAAGGACAAGGAAGTTGGTCTGCATTACCAGCTGCATCGCGGGATCGGGGTTCATCAATCGAAATCAAATGCAAAAGGAAAGCCGCTGAAGGTAAGTGTCTTTGTAGGCGGTCCGCCTTCTCTTACGCTGGGCGCAGTGATGCCTTTGCCGGAGGGGATGAGCGAGCTGACTTTCGCCGGAGCCTTAGGCAACAGAAGAATTCATTATTCTTATCAGGACGGTTTTTGCATTGCTTCCGAAGCCGACTTCGTGATCACGGGGGAAGTGTATCCGAATGAAAATAAGCCGGAAGGTCCGTTTGGTGATCATCTTGGCTATTACAGTCTGAAGCATGATTTTCCAGTGATGCGCGTTCATAAGGTGTATCATCGCAATGATGCGATCTGGCCTTTCACTGTAGTAGGAAGGCCTCCGCAGGAAGATACCAGCTTCGGAGCACTTATCCATGAGCTGACCGGAAATGCTATTCCGCAGGAGATTCCGGGACTTAAAGATGTCCATGCGGTGGACGCATCGGGAGTTCATCCTTTGCTGCTGGCGATCGGAAGCGAACGCTACACACCTTATCAGAAGGAAAGAAAGCCCCAGGAAATTCTTACGATTGCGAATCATATTTTAGGAAAGGGACAGCTGAGCCTCGCGAAATATTTGTTTATTGTTGCCGGTGAAGACGATCCGCATCTGGGAACTCAGAATGTCGCCGGCTTTTTCCGGCACGTTTTGGAGCGGGTGGACTGGACCCGTGATCTTCATTTCCACACCAGGACTTCGATAGATACGCTGGATTACAGCGGGGATGGCTTGAACAGCGGCAGCAAAGTAGTGATAGCAGCGGCAGGAGAAGTAAAAAGAGAGCTCGGAAAAGAGCTGCCGGAGATGAATCTGCCGGACGGTTTCAGTGAACCGAAAATAGTAATGCCGGGTGTGATCGCTATTCGCGGCCGCAACTATTCATCGGATGCGGATGCCCAAAAAGAGATCACGAATCTCGCACCTTATCTTTCACACCTTGGATCGTTTCCGCTTATCATTGTTTGCGACGACAGCGGATTCACGTCGAAGAACCTCAATAATTTCCTTTGGACAACCTTTACGCGAAGCAATCCCTCACATGATATTCACGGCGTTGATGCATTCACCGAACATAAGCACTGGGGTTGCCGGGGATCGCTGATCATCGATGCGCGGATCAAACCTCATCATGCGCCTCCGCTCATCAAAGATCCCGTTGTGGAGAAAAAAGTAGATGCACTTGGCACCAAAGGAGGATCGCTCCATGGAATTATTTAGCGCTGCGAAGCTTCGTCATCATTTGCCGCAAGCTGGATGTAGTCATCGATAGTGCCTTCATCCGGAGCGGCTTCCATCATTTTTCCTTCACGGCAATATTCTTTCAGCTTTTCCGCGACTCTTCGCTGCGCTTTTGAGAGCGTTTTACGGCCAAGGTATTTGTCGACCATTACCACCGCTTCCACAAAATTGCTATTGTAATGATAAGCAAGTGCCAGGTAAAATTCGATGTCTTCGGCCTTTTTGTTGTCCTTATACACTTCCTGCAAAAAGGAAAGTCCTTCTGCCTGCTTTCCGGGGCGGAATAAGCTGCAGATCCCGGTCATGTATTTCAAAAAGCCTTCCTGGGGATGATTTTTCTGGAGCTGGCTGATGTAAGGATAAGCCATGTTGAAATTCTGATCATCGAACATGGCCTGGGCGACGGTCATCGTATCCATTTCGGTGCTTCTCCATTTAGTTTTTGGTGCTTTTCCCTGTGCGAAGATGCCGGATAAAGTAATTATCATCAGCATCAGAAGTAAGTATTTTTTCATCCGTCAACATATTTAAATAAGTATTCCGTGACAGCTCGGAGAGTCCGGATACGGCGGCAGGATAGCCAGATGGCTTGAGTTGCGTCTTGAGCGGACTTTCTGTATAGTTAGACGGATTATCCTGTCAATGGTTTCAAAAACCGGGGCTTTTAGGTGAGATGATTTGTTTTATAGATGAAGTCATATCTTTTAACGAGCAATTAACGGGATAGAAAATGCTTCTATCCCGTTTAATTGATTTTTTTATCTGCCGAGGGCTTTTAAAAACCGGACGTGTGAACCAAGTGCACTGAAGAACGTGCGGTTCTCGTTGTATTTTAATCCGAATTCTTTTGCGGTTCGTTCCACGATCGGTGATATTGCCCTGTAGTGTATATGGCAAACTCCCGGAAACAAATGGTGCTCGATCTGGTAATTCAGGCCACCGATCAGCCATGCAAAAGAACGGCTTCTCTTTGAAAAATTAGCTGTGGTTTGCAGTTCGTGGATCGCCCATTCATTATCGATAATGCCTTTTTCCGGAAGCGGCTGCTCCGTTTCTTCCACTAAATGTGCCATCTGGAATACGGTGCTCATAAAGATCCCGGCGGTGAAATGCATGATCATGAAGCCTGTAAGGATCATCCACCAGCTGAACCCTGTCAGCAGCATCGGTAAACCGATAATGATCGCAATGTAAGCGGCTTTTGTAAGCAGCAGCTTCGTCATTTCCTTAAGCGGGGTAGAACCTTGCTGCCTGGTAATGCCGGTCTTGTTATATCTGATCAGCTGACCAAAGTCACTTACGGTCCTGGAGATCGTCATAAAACAGTACAGAAAAAAGGCATAAACGTGCTGAAAGCGGTGAACTTTTTTAAGAGTTGTATGCTTAGATAAACGAAGGGAAGCTTTGGGCTCGATGTCTTCGTCAAATCCTTCGATGTTCGTATAGGTATGATGAAGAATATTGTGCTGGATCTTCCAGTTAAATGTGGTACCACCTATGAAGTACATTGTGGTACCGAATAATTTATTCAGCCATTTTGTTTTGGAAAATGATCCGTGTACAGCATCGTGCATTACGCTCATCCCGATGCCGGCCATCCCGATTCCCATCATCACTGACAGAGGGAATATGATCCAGGCGCCCACAGGAAGCGTTAGCATCAGGATGAACGGAGCAAGATAAAGCCCACACATCGAGATTGCTTTCAAGATCATTCTTGAATCTCCTTTTTGAGAGATCCCTTTTTCCTTGAAATAATTGTTCACGTTTTTTCTTAAGGTGGTCGTGAATGCACCTCTGTCTTTATTGACAAATTTTAATGATTTCATTACGTCGATGTGCTAACGGTGTATAACCGCAAGACTTTGTTGCAAACCGGAAAAACAAGGATTATAATAAACGAGAGTCGATGATAATGCTCAGAACAAACCGGAATTGGTTTTGTGTATTTGTGTAATAAGAAGACGTAAACCGAAGTTATAGTGTATGAAAGGCCTGTGTTAACCTAATTTAACATGCAGAAAAACGAGAATCATTTTTTCATGATCTTGATCTCTACACGACGATTCATGATCCGTTCGTCTTCATCGCGCTCTTCGGTGAGCGGCTGAAAATTACTGTGTCCCTGGTAGCGCAAGCGTTCCTCTTTAATTCCGCCTGCGACAAGGTATTTGTATACTCTTATGGCACGGGCCACGGAGAGCGGCATATCGTTTGCGCAGCATACATGCCCTTCGATCTCGATCTCAAGACCTGGATTTTCTTTCATGATCTTCAGCAGCAGCTCCAGTGATGGCGTTGCTTCTTTCAGGAGCATTGCCGTTCCTCCTTCAAAATTCAAATTCTTTAGAACAAGCGTTTGTCCGACAGAAAGGTTTGCAATCGAATTTTCCTCCGTCAGTACTTCCGGTTGCTTAACGGAACCGGTGGTTTTATTTTCTTCCGGTTTGGGTAATATCTCTGCGGTAGCTTCATTTGCAGACGTTGGCCTGGGCAAAATATAGCTGAGCTCCACTCTCCGGTTTTTCGCTTTCCCGGCTTCGGTTTCATTATCCGCTGCCGGGGAAGATTCTCCATGCCCGTCCTTTGAGGCAACAACGGTCATTTTCTTTTCTCCAAAATAATCAAATACCCGCTTTGCCCTGGCTTCTGATAAGCTTTGGTTACTTTTTGTATCGCCGGTATTGTCGCAGTATCCGTCAATGCTAACGGTAATAAAGTCGTTTGGGATTTTGGCAACCGCGGAAAGGATGGAAATGACAGAATCCAGCTTATGAATACTTGCCGGTGTCAGATCGCTTTTTCCCGAATCAAAATAAATTATGCACTTATTTTGTCCGGCGGCCGTCACTGCTACAACAATGCAGTATGCAAGAGAGATGATCTTTTTCATAAAGTTCTTTTTAATATAACAAAGAACGCAGATGAAAGATACATTATTACTCCTTTTTGCTTAACAGGTAAAACGTAAGAAAGATTCCGGCAATGATTGCCATGATTCCTACGGTTACCGGCACAATCACCCACGAAGGTGCATCATAACCGATGTGGAAAACAGCAGAGAGCGCAAACCCGATGAGCGAGCTCGCAGCCATATAAGCGCCAAAAATAGTCGCGCGGAAGCGGTCAGACGTGTATTTCCCGATGACGGAGAGTGCGGTAGGCGCAATAAAAAGTTCTGAAACACCCTGGATCGTGGTTCCTGCAAAAACAACGAACATCCAGCTGCTCGCCATCGGTAAAGAACGACTCAGCGCAAGCAGGAGACAGGAAATAATGAACAGGATACAGCCGATGAAGATCTTTATAAAAGAAGAGGATCTTAAAAATGTAAAGAGGATCGCCATGATGATCCCGAACGGAATTATGGGTGCCGTGGTAAAGATCTGCAGCATTCCCGAAAAGTAAGGAAAAGCAGAATCAGCATCTATCAGCCGGTCATAGATCGGGCTGTCTACGTATTCGTACAGCTGCCAGAAAAGTACCATGGTAAAAAAGACGGCAACGATCACCAGCGCGGGAGGAATTGCCTTTTTTCGGGGAGCATTATCCGGCAGATTTATATTTGAACCTTTAGGCATTCCGCTCGCAAGCCCGGGAGATAATAACAAAAATAGCTGCGCACCCATCAGCGCAGCACCGGCAATAACAAATCCCAGCTGATAGCTCACCCGTTCACCGATGTAGCCAATGGCAAGCGGCGCAAAAAAGGCTCCGGCATTAATACACACATATAATATGGTCATGGCGGAATCCAGCTTGTCTTCCCGTTCCTTGTATACAAAGCTGATCATGGAGGTAAGATTCGGAGCATACAGCCCGGATCCGATCGCGATCAAAAATAAACCGAGATACACAGGGATAATTCCCGGTATCGCAAGAAGAAGGATCCCTGCGGCTTCCACAAAACCGCCGATGATCGCTGATAATCTTGTTCCGATTGCAAGGTCACCAAGTAATCCGCCAAAAACGGACATCAATCCGACAGCTGCCGTGAGCAAACCGTACACGCTGTAGGTTTGTTCGTTTGTCATGCCGAGCTTCTGGGTCATATACAGCACAACGATTGAACGCATGCCGTAATATGCAAAGCGCTCCAGCATACGTGAAGCGGAGATCGGGATGATCAGTGGTGAGTGTGACATGTTATTAAATTAAAAAGTCCCGTCATTTCGAGCGTAGTCGAGAAAACGGGACTTTATTTTTATGTTTTATTTATTATGCTTTAGCTTGTGCAGCAGCAATTTTCTTTTTGATTCCTTCCGTGGTGATGGAACCCGGTCTTTCGATCGGATGACCGAGTGCTCTGTCCCAGACAAGTGACGCAAGAACTCCCAATGCACGCGACACTCCGAAAAGCACGGTGTAAAATTCATGCTCCACCATTCCATAATGCGTCAATAGCACACCTGAGTGTGAGTCAACGTTCGGCCATGGATTTTTGATCTTGCCGGTTCCTTCCAAAATAGGAGGCGCCACTTTGTAAACCATCTGAACGATCTCACACAGGTCATCGGCGCCCTGCGGCTTGATATAGCGATAATAAAAGTCCTGCTGGGCGGTGAATCGCGGATCGGTCTTACGCAATACAGCGTGTCCGTAACCCGGTACAACTTTTCCTTCGGCAAGCGTTTTCTTGATATACTCTTCAATTTGTTTCTCAGTTGGCAGACCGCCTCCGAGCTCTTCACGCAATTCGAGGATCCAGCTTAATACCTCCTGGTTTGCTAATCCATGCAGCGGACCAGCCAGGCCATTCATTCCGGCAGCAAATGAAAGATAAGGATCGCTCAGCGCGGAGCCGACCAGGTGAGTAGTATGTGCTGATACGTTTCCGCCTTCGTGATCCACGTGGATGGTCATGTACATACGCATCAGGCGCTTCATGTCGAATTCTTCATAACCCAGCATGTGTGCAAGGTTTGCGGCCCAATCCAGCTTCGGATCCGGTTCAATGTGCTCGCCGTTCTTGTATTTTCTTCTGTAGATGTATGCAGCAACGCGCGGTAAGCGGGCGATGAGATTCATTGAATCTTCGTAGCAGTAATCCCAGTAGTCTTTTTTCGGAATTCCTTTTTTATAGGCAGCGGCGAACAAGGATTCAGTTTGCATTGCCATGATCGCCATCACGAATTGCGTCATCGGATGGGTTGATGCCGGCATTTTGTCAAGCACGTCGAATACATGTTTCGGAACGATCGCTCTGCGGGCCCACATATTTCCAAGGTTGAGCACATCGTCCTGTGTAGGAAGCTCTCCGAGCAGCATCAGGTAAAAGATCCCTTCAGGAAGCGGTTCCGTGCCACCGGGTGCTTTCGGAAGCTTCTCACGCAGCTCCGGAATAGAGTATCCGCGGAAACGAATTCCTTCTTCAGGATCGAGCTTCGAAGTTTCGGTGACGAGACCGACAATCCCTTTCATTCCCTGGTATACCTGTGCAACAGTGTATTCCCCCAGTTTTACGTCACCTTTTTCTTTAATGATCTGCTTCACTTCGGCAGCCACCGGTCCAGCTTTTGCCGCAAATTTTTCTTTTAAACTATCCATGAGATTGTAAGAGTTTTGATCGTTTTATCTACTCCCGAAAGATAATAAGGTTTTATGAAATTAAAAATATTCCGGAATGAATTTTCTTTTATCCTTTGATTTTCGTCATGAAATAAAAAAGGATGATAAAAAGCGGGCTCCGGGCAGAATCGGAGCCCACGGGAATGTGTTACTTCTTTTTGATGTATTTGAACTCTTTGCCGAGATAGCGGGCCGATTCACCCAGCTGCTCTTCGATCCGGAGCAGCTGATTGTATTTCGCCATCCTGTCCGAACGGGAAGCCGAACCGGTCTTGATCTGTCCGCAGTTGAGCGCCACAGCAAGATCGGCAATGGTAGAATCCTCTGTTTCTCCTGACCGGTGGCTCATTACCGAAGTATAGGAGCTGCTTTGCGCAAGCTGAACGGCGTCAATGGTTTCGGAGAGGGTTCCGATCTGGTTTACTTTTACCAGGATGGAGTTTGCGACTTTCTGATCGATGCCTTTCTGGAGGCGGTTCACATTCGTCACAAACAGGTCATCTCCGACCAGCTGTACCTTATCGCCGATCTTGTCAGTCAGCATTTTCCAGCCTTTCCAGTCGTCTTCGGCAAGCCCGTCCTCGATGGAAAGAATAGGATATCTTTTCGCCCAATCGGCCCAGAAATCAACCATTTGTGAAGGTGTCAGCTTATCTCCGCTGGATTTTTTGAAATGGTAAACATTTTCCTTCTCCAGGTAAAATTCGCTGGAAGCCGCATCCATCGCGATATAGATATCTTCGCCCGGCTTGTATTTTGCCTTTTCGATCGCTTGCAGCACACATTCGATCGCTTCTTCGTTTGATTTCAGGTTCGGCGCAAATCCGCCTTCATCCCCCACATTAGTTGAGTAGCCTTTGTCTTTCAGTACCTTCTTGAGGTGGTGGAATATTTCCGTGCCCATGCGGATCCCGTCAGTAAATGAGGTGGCTCCGACCGGCATGATCATGAACTCCTGGAAATCGATGCTGTTATCGGCATGGGAGCCGCCATTGATGATGTTCATCATCGGGACCGGAAGCAGGTTGGCATTCACACCGCCTACGTAGCGATAAAGCGGCTGACGCGCTTCTTCCGCAGCAGCTTTGGCACAAGCGAGAGATACTCCCAGGATAGCATTCGCACCCAGGCTCGCCTTGTTATCCGTTCCATCCAGGGCGATCATCTTCTTATCGATCGTATTCTGATCAAATACATATACACCGTTGAGCTCCTCGCGGATCACGGTATTTACATTGTTAACGGCTTTCAAAACGCCTTTGCCGAGATAATAACCCTTGTCATCATCTCGTAGCTCCACTGCTTCATGTGCGCCGGTTGAAGCTCCCGAAGGAACCGCAGCCCGCCCCATGACTCCCTGGTCGGTGATGACATCTACTTCAACTGTTGGATTTCCCCGGGAGTCGAGGATCTGCCGTGCCTGTACACTTGCTATAAAGCCCATAATAAAGATTTATGTTGTTTTTATGATTCTCAGATCGCTGAAAAAGCGTCTCAAAAGTAGAAATAAAAAGAGTTTAAACCGGCCCTTTTTATGAACATTTTGCGATCCCCGTAAAATAGCCGGACAACAAAAAAGCTCCTTTCGCTTTTAGCAAAAGAGGCTCTTTACCAGTACGATAGAAATTACGATTCACCGGCAGGACGATTTGCCCGCAGGTATAGTTTTTGGCCCGCTTTGGGCTCTTCTCCCGGTTTCATATTATTCTTTTTATACAGCATCTTCAGCTTGATCCCATGAAGCTGTGAAACGGATTTCATGGTCTCTCCTTTTTTTACGATATGGAAAGGTTCTTTTGCTTTCCTCCTTTTAGGCTGAAGATAGAGCTTTTGTCCGGGAACCAATACGGCATCCGGATCAAGATCATTGAACTTATAAAGCTGCCAGAGATCTTTATCGGTGTCGTGCGCAATTTTGTAAAAGCTGTCGCCCGGCTGAACAATAATGTACTTTATGAAGTGGAAGCGGAAGATCTCCCTTGGCTCCATCGTTTCAGGATGCTTCGGCTGGTCTGCCTTAACCTTAATGCTCGGCAGATCGTCCATTTTATCGTATTGATAAAGCTTGTAGGTTTCAATCAGGTCGAGCAGCCGTTGGGTGTATTTCGGATCGGTCGCATAGCCTGTTGTTTTCAAGCCTTCAGCCCAACCTTTGTAATCTGTGCGTTTCAGGTCAAAGAGCGGCGCATAACGATCGCGGCTCTTCAAGAAATTCGAATGGTCCGTGTAGGAATCCAGGACGGTAGTATATTTCCGGAAGCATTCGTCTTTCGCATCGTCATCCTTCGTGAACGTCGGACCGTCCCATTCCTTATGGCACTTGATGCCAAAATGGTTATTTGCATAAACAGCAAGGTCGCTGTTGCCATTGCCGCTTTCCAGCATTCCCTGCGCTAATGTAATGCTCGCAGGAATATTGAACATCAGCATTTCCTTGATCGCTTCATCTTTATAATTGTCGATGTACTGCACCGGCGTCATTTTATGTTCTGCCGGCTGAGCGATCAATGCAAATGTAACCGATGATAAAAAAGATATGGAAAGCGCTTTACGCATCATTCAAATTTAAGGATATTTTTTCTTTGAAAGTTCTAATGCATTCCTACTTTCCAACAGCGGGCTGTTAATTCCGAAAGCCCTGATTTCCCTGAAGTCCGCCAGTGTGTATGACTAAAATTTTCTGGCCCGGTTTAAAATATCCTTTGTCCAGGAGGTCGAAGATGCCATACATCAATTTTCCGGTGTAGACCGGTTCAAGGGGAACAGAATATTTTTTTTCGAATACTCCGATGAACTTCATGAGCTCATCTGTGATTTTTGCATAGCCGCCGAAATGATAATCTTCGATCACCTCTAGGTTTTTATGTGAGGACATAAAATGGGTCAGCCATTTCTCGATCTCACCGGCGATATAATTTTCGGCTTTCAGGACCTGGAATCCAATTGCTTTTTGATGACCGGTCAGCGAAAGAATGATTCCGGCGAGAGTTGTTCCTGTTCCGCAGGCGCAGCAGATCACATCCGCATCCAGCTCCAGGTCAGCTAAAATTTCTTTACAGCCTGCAACACCCATCGTGTTTGCGCCACCTTCGGGAATGATATATGCATCCGGAAATTGTTCTTTTGTATAGTTTATCAGCTTAATTTTATCCCGGTAAAATTCCCTGCTCACAAAATGTAATTGCATTCCCTGTTCTTTTGCAAATAACAAGGTAGGGTTGCTGACCTCTTCACCGCGTATGATCCCGATGGTTCTTATCCCTTTTTCTTTTCCGGCAGCTGCCGTAGCTGCAATATGATTGGAAAAAGCTCCTCCGAACGTAACCAGTGTGTGCTGCTTTCGTTTCTCCATTTCCGACAAATTATACTTCAGCTTATACCATTTGTTCCCGCCGAAATCAGCGTGGACAAGGTCCAGCCGAAGCACATACAGATCAACACCGCCAATGCGATCGAGCTTTTGCAGCGGAGGTTTTTTACCGGTCATGGAAAAGGATTGGAGAAGCGGACGTCATTCAATAATGGTTGATCCGTCAGGGTATTCAGAAAAGCAAGCAGCTGTGCTTTCTGGTAAGCGAACAAATAGAGCCGCTTGGGCGGTCCGCCGGTTACCCCGGTGGTTGTCAGCGCTGCTGAAAGATTCCGGTGCTGATGAATGCCATGATCGTAATGATCGATCACTTCATCCAGCGTTGCAAAACGGCCATCATGCATGTAAGGTGCGGTCACCGCGATATTGCGAAGTGAAGGAACTTTAAAAAGCCCGTCCTGTGCGGAGTCGCCGCTGATAGCTCCAATCCCGCTGTCCGTATAGATCGAGTCCAGTCCATTATCAAAAGGAGTTTCAGAATAAAAGTTTTCGGTGCTGTGGCAATTCGGGCAACCCAAGCTGTTGAACAGATACTTTCCGCTGCTTTCCTGCCCCGTAAAGTCTGCAAAGCCATTTTGCATGCCTTCATCATAGCGTGAGCGATAGCTGTTGATCGCCTGCACGAACTCTCCGAGAGCAATGCTGATCCGCTCCGTGCTGATGTCCGGTGAGCCGAACGCTTTTTCAAAAAGAGCCGGATAGTATTTTGTTTTTTTGAGCTTGTCTGCAAGATCATTCAGCTCCATTCCCATTTCCACAGGATGCTGGATCGGCTGTAACACCTGAGATTCAATATATAGCGCCCGCTGATCCCAGAAATAACGATCCGAAAACCGGGTATTCACTATCGCCATGGAGTTCCGTGTCGTTTGTCCGCCCTGGAAACCAAAGCTCAAATTGCGGGTATCACTGAATCCATGATCCTGCTGATGACAGGAGGCGCAGGAGATCTTGTTTGTTTTGGAGAGCTTCTTATCATAAAATAAAACCCTTCCCAGCGTTGCTCCGTCATCTGTTATCGCATGCCGGATGGAATTTGGAAGCGCAGCTGTAAAAAAGTAGGAAGGAAATGTATCGGCATAAGAATAAGGCGTTTCCGGGAGGATCGGCTGAATTTCCTGTTCGGGCGGACCGGTGATGAGGGAGTCCCTGGAGCATGCGATGATAAAGCACATGCCAGTCATTAAAGTGAATAATATCCGCTGTTTCAGACCCATTATTACAAAGTTATTCCTTTTACGGCGCAGGACAAAGCTTTTCTTATCTTTGTTTTATGAGCGAAGAAACAGGTTTTTCGAACCAAAAGAACCTGGAGCCGGATGATTTTTATTATACCGACCAGGGCTATATCGTTTTCACGGAAAAATACCTTTTGAAACGCGGTTATTGCTGTCAGAATGGCTGCCGTCATTGTCCTTACGGATTTAACAAGCAGAAAGGACGAATTGAAAAAAAGAAGTAGCCGGTCAGACAGAAGACATTTGCATGATAGGAATTTAAATTTGATTTGTTAATGTTAATTCGACCCTTCATCCCGGGGTCGGAAAGCAGATTATCGGGACCAGAAATTATGATTGATTTTAAAAAAGAAATTTTAAACGGCATTCCCGACACCTTGCCGGAACCGAAGGCGTACGACAAAAGCATTAATCATGCTCCGAAGCGGAAAGATATTTTAAGCGCGGAGGAAAAGAAGCTGGCGATCAGGAATGCACTACGTTATTTCGATAAAAAGCACCACGCCGTTCTTGCAAAGGAGTTTGCCAATGAATTAAAAGAATACGGTCGTATTTATATGTACCGTTTTCGCCCGGATTACAAAATCTATGCGCGGCCGATCGGTGAATATCCGGCAAGATCAAAACAAGCGGCTGCGATCATGGTCATGCTGCAGAATAACCTGGATCATGCCGTTGCACAGCATCCGCATGAGCTGATCACCTACGGCGGAAACGGCGCGGTCTTCCAGAACTGGGCACAGTATCTTCTCACAATGAAATACCTTGCCGAAATGACGGACGAGCAAACGCTTGTGATGTACTCCGGTCATCCGATGGGCGTATTTCCCTCTCATAAAGATGCACCGCGTGTGGTGATCACCAATGGTATGATGATCCCGAATTACAGCAAGCCGGACGACTGGGAAAAATTCAATGCGCTGGGTGTAACGCAGTACGGACAAATGACAGCAGGTTCCTATATGTATATCGGTCCGCAGGGAATTGTGCATGGAACAACGATCACGGTGATGAATGCCGCAAGGAAAATTTCAACAAGCGAAGAAGACCGTAAGGGAAAGTTGTTTGTCACCTGCGGCTTAGGTGGGATGAGCGGCGCACAGCCGAAGGCCGGAAAAATTTCAGGGCTTGTTTCGGTCGTGGCCGAGATAAATCCCAAAGCAGTTCACACGCGCCATTCACAAGGCTGGGTAGATGAAGTACATGAAGATCTTGCTAAGCTGACAGAGCGGATCAAAAAAGCAACGGCTGCAAAAGAAGCGGTTTCACTGGCTTACCTGGGAAATGTGGTGGATCTCTGGGAACAGCTCGTGAAAGAAAATATTAAAGTGGATATCGGTTCCGATCAAACGTCATTACATAATCCATGGGCAGGAGGATATTATCCCGCCGGATTTTCGCTGGAGCAAAGCAATGAAATGATGGCAAACGAGCCCGAAAAATTTAAAAAGGAAGTTCAGAAGACGCTCGTGCGCCATATCAATGCGGTAAATGCGCTCGCTGCGAAGGGAATGTATTTCTTTGATTACGGAAATGCGTTCTTGCTGGAAGTTGGCCGTGCAGGTGGAGCTGTTTTCAAAAATGGAAATTCGGGAGAATTCAAATATAAATCCTATGTGCAGGATATCCTTGGACCAATGTGCTTCGATTATGGTTTCGGTCCCTTCCGCTGGGTTTGCACGAGTGGAGATCCGAAAGACCTGGCGACAACCGATCAGCTTGCGCTGAAGGTCCTGGAGCAGATGTACAAAGAAGCGCCTGCTGAAATTAAGCAGCAATTGAGTGACAACATTGTCTGGATCAAAGACGCGATGCAGAATAATCTGGTCGTTGGCTCACAGGCAAGGATCCTTTACGCAGATTCCGAAGCAAGAATAAAAATTGCAGAAGCATTCAACAACGCGATCGGATCCGGTTCACTTTCAGCGCCGGTTGTTCTGGGTCGCGACCATCATGATGTTTCCGGAACGGATTCGCCGTACCGGGAGACATCCAATATTTACGATGGCTCATCATTCACTGCCGATATGGCTGTACAGAATTTTGTTGGTGACGGCTTTCGCGGAGCAACCTGGATCTCCCTGCATAATGGAGGAGGAGTAGGCTGGGGTGAAGTGATCAATGGCGGTTTTGGAATGGTGCTGGATGGTTCTGCCGATAGCGACAGAAGATTAAGATCCATGTTGTTTTGGGATGTGAACAATGGGATTGCCCGCCGCTCCTGGGCGAGAAATGATGAAGCGCTCTTCGCGATCAAACGCGAAATGAAACGAACTCCTGAATTGAAAGTAACACTGCCGAACCTGGTGGATGATAATTTGCTGGAGGGGTTGGTGTAGTGTGTTTTAGATATTGAGAACATGACTCAGATAAAAGAGATATTGAAAATAACCGCGATTGTTTTTTTAAATATCGCATTGGTGTTATCTGCTTTTTATGTTTACGAGGCTTATACGTTAAAAATTATCCATGTTACAGAAATAAGCTCTGACAATATTGCCACTATAGTTTACCCCCTGATATTTGGTTTAGGTGTCTTCGCTTTTTTTCGGGTAAAATGGATTCGCCCATATCTGATAGGGTTAATAGCCGTTTGCATTTCGGGAATTATTTTTTCTTTTTTTTATGCAAATAAGAAGTTTGCGAATCCGGGTAAGCATAAACTTGCTAAGCTTAGAAATCTTGAACGAGTGAAAGGAGGGCTATCTTTGAATGTTGACTTTACGATGTGGGCAAATCAAACAAAAGTTACTCCAGACAAATTTGTAGGTGTTGATAGTGTAGAAATCCGTGTAGATAGAGGATTTTTCGGTGTGGCTGTAATGTCTGACGAAATAGATATTCCGGAATGTGGAAGTTGCAATTATAATTTATCAGATTCTGTTCAATCGGTCGAGCGTTGTCTTTACATAGGTGACTCACTTTTTGAAAAGAGATGTTTTCATCTGGCGATTGAGCAATTCACGAAATGTTTGTTGTTAGATTCCACCAACACGGATGCGTATTATGACCGTGGAGTTGCCTATATGTTGCTCAAAAAGTACGACAGAGCATATGATGATCTTGTACGTTCTGCGATAATCAACTATAGGCAATGCGACAAAGAGGGTTACCTTTCTGTTGAAGATCCGAGATTAACGACCTCTTTTCAGGAGGTAATGAATGACGTCAAAAACAAAAAGGAACCTCGCGTGGAACCTTTGCTCAAGGCAATTGATGACGTGTATGCTGAGTATATGTACCAGGAAAAGATCGAATTTTGTAAAGAGCAAATGAGCAATATGTAAAATCAACTCTAGCGGGTTTATAAACCAGCTGGCGCGGATTATAATTCCTGCAGTTAAACACATTTACCATGAAATTATCCAACAACAAAATTCTTATTACCGGCGGTGCTTCCGGTATCGGATCAGGCATCGCAGAACGTTTCCTGAAGGAAAATAATACCGTGATCATTTGCGGAAGACGGGAATCCGCATTGAATGAAGCGAAGAAAAAATTTCCTGCTCTTATTACGAAACAATGTGATCTCAGTTCGGAGAAGGAAAGAGAGGATCTGTTCAGATGGGTTTCAAAAGAGCATCCTGACCTGAACGTATTAGTGAACAACGCCGGCATTCAGCAGTGGATGTCGCTTACCGATGAGGACTTCTATAAACGTGCAAAGGAGGAGATCACAACCAATATCGAAGCGCCCCTGCATCTTATTTCGTTATTTCTTCAGCATCGATCGCTTACAACGATTATGAACGTAACATCCGGATTGTCGTTTGTTCCGATGATCAAAACGCCGGTGTATTCTGCAACGAAAGCATTCTTTCATTCGCTGACCGTGTCGTCCCGCGCTTTGCTAAAGTCGAAAAATATCGAGGTCATCGAGATCATTCCACCTGCGTTGAATACCGATCTCGGCGGAAAAGGACTTCATGACTTCGCTCCGCCGGTAAGCGAATTCATTGAATCGATCTTTACACAGCTCAGAGAAGGTAAAACGGAGCTAACATTCGGATTCAGCGAAAATATAAGTAAAGCCGGCCAGGAGATCCTGCAGCCGGTATTTAACCGGATGAATCAGCTGGATAATAAATAAAGCGGCCGATCCGTTTTGAGTTGTGAACTTGTCAGCTGATACTTAGTATTAATTTATCGAAATGAACCAGATGAAACCGATCAGACTCTTTTTAATTTTCATTACTGCGCTTTCATTCGCATGCTGCTCCGTTCCGGTAAAAAACGAAGCGGCCGCCTCTGTTTCTTCAACGGATACAACTACGGCTAAAGGGCAAATCTCAATGCAATCCGAAATTACCTGTCCGAAATGTGGACATAAAAAAGTGGAGACCATGCCGGCCGATGTTTGTGTATTAAAATACAACTGCGAAAACTGTAATTTTGAAATGCATCCGAAAGGAGAAGATTGCTGCGTATTTTGCAGCTACGGATCAAAAAAGTGTCCATCGATGCAGGAATAACGGCAAGCGCGCGGCCCTGTAATCCTTCAATAATTTTTGTAAATGAATTGGCTCAGACCTTTACTGGCATTTTCCATCGCTTTCGGTATTAACTATTTGTATATTCTATATTACAGGAGTAAGAAAAAGCAGCTGCTGAAATCATTGGAAGGATCAAACTATCGTCTTTTTCAAAACGTCCACTCAAAAATATGGATGTCCAGGTTTTTGAAGTTTGCCAGCTGGAGACAGGAACTGGATGTGGTGCAGGTAGATGATGATCTTATTTTAATTTCTGGCTCCGGACTTTTCCTGTTCAGGAAACAGGATGCGATCAGGCTGCTTACAGTAGATCCGAAAAAAACTTATCATGGAGTTAGAAGCCGGAACATAATTGTATTTGCAGAGATCCAGTATGAATCACTCAGTTTGCGGGCGGTTGGCCTGGGAACAAGATCACCTGACCTTAACGCTGTCCTGGATTTTAACGGAAGGCAAATTGATCTGGAAAAAATGATTGCACATTGGAACAAAGCTATCGAAGAACGAAACAAACTGATAAAAACCTAAGCTCAATGAAGCCGCATCTTGCAATACTGATCGCTTTGTCCTTTTTGAGTGCTTGTGCAGGCCAGTCTGAGAATAGAACGCCGGTGCCGGTTGTGAAGCATCACAATAAGTTGGACGATGTTGCAACCGTTCAGGACATTCAAAATATCCTCGTAGGGATCGATAGCGATCTTGTGGAATTCAGGGTCGATGATTCGCTCAATTACCGCTCGCAATTCAATGAAGGGATCAATAAAAAAGATCATGATCGGGCATTGGAACTAGGTGTTCAACCCTGGGTGAAGGCAGATTTCGACGGGAACGGTTATACAGATCTGCTTGTCATCGGAAAATATTATGATCATGCGGTTCTTGTAATTCTCGACAGCGGCGAAAACCGGTTCTATGAAAATTTCATTACGCGGAGCAGCTTCCAGGGGTCGACCTTCCCGGTTGTCGACAGCCGAAACGGGAAAGCAGTTATTTTGAATTACCTGCCGGATTATTATATGGAGGAAAACAAGATGAAGAACAAAATCAAAGCAGATACACTGGTTTTTGAATTCGGTGATTTTGTTGAATATCATGCAGCACCCGCTCAGCACCATATTGAAAAGATCGAATACAGCACAGGCTATTGTTATGGAACATGTCCTGTGTTCTCTTTCAAGATCGATTCAGATCGCAGGGCAAAATTTACCGCTGAGCACTATAATGAACCGGATGGAGAATACAGCGGCAACGTCGATTCGGTTCATTACCGTGAGTTGACGGGCTTATTGAATTATATTGATTTTCCAAAGCTCGATAGCAGCTATGCGGTCAACTGGACCGACGACCAGGATTGTACGCTTCTCGTTACTTACGATGGAGGCAAAGTAAAGAAAATAGAGGATTATGGATTATTAGGGACGTTCGGATTGGAAAGAGCGTATGATATGCTCTTTGATCTTAGAAAAAATCAAAAATGGTTCGATAAAAAGGGAAAGCTAAGAGTACAAGAGAAACACAATCGGCAAAGGTTCTGAAGTTCTCTTAATTATGGCGGGGCAACGCTCGTCACCGCGGGTGTAAACCTAGTCACCTAGTCACCCAATCACCTGGTCACCCAGTTAGTCCTCCATATACGTTGGCGTATTGCAGCTTTCTTTCCGGCCGAATTCATATTTCAGTCCCACACGAAGCTCAATGTTCTTGTTCCGGATCCGGAGAGGAGGAGTTACATAGGCAGAAGAAACATCAGGGTTGTAGAAAGCCTCGACAAAAAACTTGAAATTGGTATAGCTCACAAACTCTAGTCCGCCGCCGAGTGCAGCGCTTACGTGCAGCGGCTTGAACGCTCCGGTTGCATCAGGCGACGTTTCAGCCTGCGTTAAGCGGTATTCCAGCTTCGGGCCGATCATCACATACGGAATCACGTTGTACATTTCATAGCGGATCTTCGCATAGTTGTTCCAGGAAAGATACTGCAATGAGTTACCATAGTTGCCTTCCGGGCGTTTGTCAATACTTCCTTTCTGGTCATACTGGATCTCCGTTACCCAGCGGATATAGTCGTGACTGAAGAACTCGCCGAAAACGCTTGCATTAAAGCCGGCAATGTATTTTTTTCTCGAGATCCCAACCGGATCGGTATAAAGGAACTTCTGGTTCCCTGCACCCACACCCACAGTTATGCCAATGCTATTCACGAATTGTGCTTTACCCTGTATAAGGAAACACAAGAGAAAAGAATAAGTGAATAGTTTTTTCATGCTTCTGGAACGTATCGGTAAACGAATTGGTATAAAATTATGCCAGTCTGCGGTATATATGTCCAGCTCAGCGGCGAACAGCTATTCCTTAAAACGATTTTGAATAGCTCAATTAGCACATTAACTAATTAGCTAAATACTTTCTGCGACAGCGGTAGCATTAATTTTTTTCACCAATCCCTGCAGCACTTTCCCCGGACCAACCTCTGTAAAGGAAGTGGCGCCGTCAGCGATCATTTGCTGAATGGTCTGCGTCCATTTCACAGGAGCAGTCAACTGGGAAATAAGATTCTTTTTGATCTCTGAGGGATCGGAAACCGCTTTTGCAGGTACGTTCTGATAAACCGGGCAGATTGGCGTGTTGAAATGAGTGGCATTGATCGCGGCTTCCAGCTCAACTGCTGCGGGCTGCATTAATGGAGAATGGAATGCGCCTCCCACCGGAAGGACCAGGGCACGTTTTGCTCCGGCCGCTTTCAGCTTTTCGCAGGCAATATTGACACCATTAATGGTTCCCGAGATCACGAGCTGGCCCGGACAATTATAATTCGCTGCGACAACGATCTCTCCGCTTCTTGTAATTTCAGCACAGATGTCCTCGGTAATCTTGTCATCAAGGTTAAGAACCGCAGCCATTGTAGACGGGTTCATTTCACAGGCTTTTTGCATTGCGAGGGCGCGCTTTGAAACAAGAACCAGCGCATCCTCGAAAGAAAGCGTTTTATTGGCTACCAGCGCAGAGAACTCTCCAAGTGAATGTCCGGCGACCATGTCGGGATTCATTTTATCGCCGGAGGTCAGCGCCAGGATCACCGAATGAAGAAATATTGCAGGTTGTGTTACTTTGGTTTGCTTCAGCTCTTCATCTGTTCCGCTGAACATGATGTCTGTGATCCGGAAGCCGAGTATTGCATTCGCTTTTTCAAATAGTTCTTTCGCAAGCGGTGAATTCTCATAAAGATCTTTCCCCATTCCTACAAACTGGGAGCCTTGTCCCGGAAATATGTATGCTTTCATGTTTTGAGCAATTAAGTTTATAGCTCAATAATAGGAAAATAAAAAAGCCCCGCATTTTCGCGAGGCTCTTTTTTATTCACAATGAAATGTGAGATTATTTTCTTCCGCCTGTAAATCTCAATAAGGAGAGGAACAGGTTGATGAAGCTGATGTACAATCCGAACGCACCCCAAACGGCATATTTTCTGCCTTCTCCGCCATGTACTGCTGCTTCTGTGCCCAGCTGCTTCAGGTATTGAACCTTATAAGCTGCAAGTCCGGTAAATACAACAACACCGACTGCGCTGCTGATGAAATCCAGCATATCGCTTCCGATCATGAAGTTGATCCAGCTGATCGCAACAACCGCAATGGCACCGATCACAAGGATAGAACCCATTTTGCTGAGATCGGTAGAAGTGGTATAGCCGGCTATCGCCATAATTCCAAACGCTGCTGCGGAGATCGCAAATGTCAGCATAATGGAATCCAGATTATACACCAGGAATATAAAGCTCAGGCTCATTCCCATCAGGATCGAAAAGGCGAGGAAAAGCAATACCACAACGATATGTGAAAAGCGGTTGATGCCCAAGTTGATCGCAAAAGAGAAAATAAGCGGTGAAAAGATCACGAAATATCCGAAGCCGGTCAGCCCGGTTTCCGAGATCAGCATGCGGATAAAGCCTTCATCATGTCCGAGAAGGTAAGCTGTTGCCCCGGAAATAAGTAAAGCGGTAAACATCCAGGAAAAAACATTCGCGATGAATGTCTTGGACATTACAGCGGTGTTTTCCTGCGAAACAAAGTTGAAGTTGTTATAATTGTTGTTTTCCATGATGGATTGTTTTTTTGTGAGATGAACGGTACAAAGATAATACCCATCAGCCCGAAATGCAAAAATGTCAGTCTTTTAACACTATTTCACAGTCCTAATGCAACTTTGACCCGATCAGGCTGATGAATTCCTTGCGGGTGGTGTCTTTTAAAAATTCTCCGGTAAAAGCCGAGGTGGTCGTAACGGAATTCTGCTTCTGGATTCCTCTCATCTGCATGCAGAGGTGGGAACATTCCAATACCACCGCAACCCCGATCGGGTTCATGGTATTCTGGATGCAATCCCTGATCTCATTGGTGAGACGCTCCTGCACCTGTAATCGCCTCGCGAAAGCATCCACTACCCGTGGGATTTTGCTTAGGCCCACCACACAGGTGTTCGGGATATAAGCAACGTGCGCTTTCCCGAAAAAAGGCAAAAGATGATGCTCACACATGGAATAAACTTCAATGTCCTTCACGATCACCATCTGCTTGTAATCTTCCTTGAACATGGCTGATTTCAGGATCTCTTCAGGGTTCAGATCATATCCGTGAGTAAGGTATTGCATAGCCTTCGCAACGCGCTCCGGAGTTTTCAGCAGTCCTTCGCGTTCAGGATTTTCACCCATGTCCAAAAGGATATTTTTGTATTTGGAGGCGATATCGCCTACCGTTTTCAGATTGTAACGGTCGATCTTCTGATAGCCGTCCAGATCATCAAATTCGTCGTGCATAATTAGTTCATTAGTTTATTGGTTCACTGGTATTAGTCCAGAGTTCTTCGTTTGGTCTTTCGTAATATTCACATAATTCGTTATTCGTAATATAACCACAGATTCACAGATTTGTACGCTACGCTTCATCCTTCACAGTAATCACCACAGGAAAAGACTGAAGCTAAGCGTAAGCGTTAAGATTCGTTATCCGTATCAGCGTAATCATAAAAATCCGTTTAATCCCATGCTCCGCCGAAGCTTCGCAAAGGCGAGCGCGTTCCAATAATACACAGCATAGAAAACACAGATTTGTAAAATTCGTTCAGATTTGCTATCTGTAATATTTATTCCCCGAAATATTCAACATAATTATTCTCTGTTTCAAAAAGTTTGATGCAATGCAGTTTACATCCAAGTGCGTTTACATGTGGTTGCAGCTGCTTCCAGATCCCGATCGCAACATTTTCTGTGGATGGCATTACACCCTGAAGAAAATCGACGTCAAGATTCAGGTTCTTATGATCCAGTTTATCGGTGATATGAATGCGGATGAGATGGCTCAGCTCCTTTAAATTTACGGAATAACCGGTATCGGGATTGATGTTCCCTTTAACCGTTACGAAAAGGTTGTAATTGTGTCCGTGCCAGTTCGGATTGGCGCATTTTCCAAAAACTTCGTTGTTCTTTTCTTCGCTCCAGCCGGGGTTATGCAGCTTATGAGCCGCGTTAAAATGTTCTCTTCTTGTGATGTATACCATAGTACGCAAATATAACACGTTTTGATGATGATTGTTTTAAAATTGGGTAAATTAGAGCCATGAAGATCCTGGTTGTTTCCGCCACAAAATTTGAAGTTGCGCCGTTGCTGGAGAAGCTCAACGAATCACATGCCAATGGAAGGATTTCCAGCGGGCTTTATCGCGGGAACGAGATCAGCATTCTCGTGACCGGTATCGGGATGACAGCAACTGCTTATTATACCGGGAAAGTGCTCGACGGGTCCTTCGACTTTGCAATGAATTTGGGAGTATGCGGAAGCTTTAATAAAAACCTTGAGATCGGCACTGTGGTGAATGTATACGAAGATCAATTTTCCGAGCTGGGTGCCGAGGACGGCGATGCATTCCTGAGCCTCGCGGATCTCAAGCTGGAAGGCATTTCAAAAATTCAGAACAATTCAGGTGCCTTGCATGTTGAGATTGAAAAGTTACCAAAGGTCAGCGGAATTACGGTGAACACCGTGCATGGAAATGAAAAAAGCATCGAGCGTATCTGGAGCCGTTACCGTCCTTATGTAGAAAGCATGGAAGGGGCAGCATTTATGTTTGCATGTGAGCAGGAGCGGATTCCTTATATACAGATCCGCGCAGTTTCCAACCTGGTAGAAAAGAGAAACAGGGAAGCCTGGGATCTGCCACTTGCGATTAAAAATCTGAATTCAACGGTGCAAGCGATCCTGGATGTGCTTTAATATTAGTCTATGAGTTCAGTTACGGTCAGCAATCAACAGTCAGCAATCACTCTGGGGTTTTCACCTTGTCCGAATGATTGCTTCATCTTCGACGCGCTTATCCACAAAAAGATCGATACGGAAGGACTGGAATTCAATGTATTTATGGAAGATGTGGAAACTCTTAATCAGAGGGCGTTCCGTGCGGAGCTGGATGTCACAAAGCTCAGCTATCATGCTTATGCGCATCTTGTCGAGCCATATCAGTTGCTTAACGCCGGAAGTGCATTGGGAAATAATTGCGGTCCATTGCTGATCGCGAACCTGCCTGCCGGCAAAAATGGACTGGAGTTCAAAGTTGAAAAGAATACCCGGATTGCGATCCCGGGAAAATACACTACCGCGAATTTTTTGCTTTCACTTGCTTTCCCGGATTCAAACAATAAAACGGAAATGGTTTTTTCAGAGATCGAAGATGCTGTGTTGACTGGAAAGGTAGATGCCGGTCTGATCATTCATGAAAATCGTTTTACATATGAGCAAAAGGGGCTCAGAAAAATAATCGATCTCGGGGAATACTGGGAGAGCATTTCAAAAGCTCCGATCCCTCTTGGTGGTATTGTTGTGAAGCGTTCCCTGCCGGAAGACCTGAAAAGAAAAGTGGATCGTCTCATCCGCAAGAGCGTTGAGTTTGCATTTGCCAACCCCGATGCAAGTCGTAACTTTGTGAAGCAGCATGCACAGGAAATGAGCGAAGAAGTAATGTATAAGCACATCGGTCTTTATGTAAATCATTATTCAGTGGACCTCGGTGTAGACGGAAAAAAAGCGGTGCAGCTGCTGTTCGATAAAGCACAGGAACTGGGAGTGATAAAAAAGATCACACAGGATGTTTTTTTGTGACGTCACTGCGGACGGGAATTCTTGCAGCGTCACCGCGTACAGGAGTTTTTGCAGCGTCATCGCGAAGGAGGTACGACTGAAGCGATCTCTTATTGGAATGAGATTGCTTCTCCGCCAGCCGGCGGATCGCAATGACGGGGAGTAGAATTGCAGCGTCATCGCACAGAATGTTTCTTGCAGCGTTACCGCGCACAGGAGTTTTTGCAGCGTCATCGCAAAGGAGGTATGACTGAAGCGATCTCTTATTGGAATGAGATTACTTCGCTTTGCTCTCCAGGACGCAAGAATTATAACGATTCGTAATTTGTAACTATGATCATAATCACAGGAGCCGCGGGCTTTATCGGAAGCTGCCTGGTCAGCAAACTCAACCAGGAAGGATTCAACGATTTTATTCTCGTTGATGACTTTTCTGATGCTGAGAAATTAAAAAACCTGGAAGGAAAAAAATATTCCCACAAAATTCACCGGGATGAATTCATTTCCTGGCTCAGGGAAAATCAACGCCTCGTTCAATTTGTATTTCACATTGGCGCCCGCACCGATACCACGGAATTTAATAAAGAGATCTTCGACCGGCTGAACCTGAACTATACAAAGGACATCTGGAAGATCTGCGTTGAATTCGGCTTGCCATTGGTGTACGCATCGTCTGCCGCCACATACGGTCTGGGTGAGCACGGCTACGACGATAATGAAGCCGATATTCCGAAACTGAAACCGCTCAACCCGTATGGTGATTCCAAAAATGAATTTGATAAGTGGGCATTGCAGCAGGAAAAAAAGCCGTACTTCTGGGTAGGTTTGAAATTTTTCAATGTGTACGGACCGAATGAATACCACAAAGGCAGAATGGCTTCTGTGATCATGCATGCCTACAACCAGATCAAAGAAAAAGGACTGGTAAAGCTGTTCCGCTCACATAACCCGGATTACAAAGACGGTGAGCAGCTTCGCGATTTTGTATACGTGAAGGATGTGGTGGAAGTATGCTATTTTTTATTGCATCACCGGAAGGATTCGGGTATTTACAATCTCGGTTCTGGTAAGGCAAGAACCTTCCTTGATCTTGTTAAAAATACATTTGCCGGGCTGAAAATGGAACCGAAGATCGAATTCATTGATACGCCGGCTGATATCCGTGACAAATATCAGTACTTCACAGAAGCGAATATGAGCAAGCTGAAATCGATCGGTTACTCAAAACCGTTTCATACACTTGAAGAAGGCGTGAAAGATTATGTTCAGAATTACCTGGAGGGGAAAAACTATTATTAAAGCCCGGAACGTAGATCCAATAGAGAGCTTCTGATCGCTCTCAGCTTACTTTCAATTTCTGAAAACTGGTTTTTCTCCGTTTTCAATTCATGCTTGACCGTCTTGCGGTTTTCTTTCAGATATTTTTTCGCTCCATCCAGCGTTAAGCCTTGCTCTTTTACCAGGTTGTAAATTACCTTGAAATTGTCAATGTCCTCCGGCGTAAAAAGGCGGTTGCCCTTTTTGTTCTTTTTCGGCTTGATAATGTCAAATTCCTTTTCCCAAAAACGGATCAGGGATGTGTTCACTTCGAACATTTCCGACACTTCACCAATGGTGTAGTATAATTTAACGGTATCGGTTTCTTTGTATGGCAAGACTGGGAATTATAACTGAAATGTAATAATTATATCTGAAAAACAAGCAATTAGCATAAAAATCTTCCCTTCAAACGTTTAGTACTTGCTGCTGATATTTTCTTAGTCGAACGACTGTGATGCTTGTTCCGAAAGCTCGATCAGTTTTCTGTATTGCTCAGGCGTAAGATCATTATAATAAAAATTGATCGGGTTGAGCGTTTGGCCGTTCTTGTGAACTTCATAATGAACGTGCGGTGCGGTAGATAACCCCGTGCTTCCCACAAATCCGATCAGCTGACCGCGCTTCACCTTTTGCCCGACATGCACCACGAATTTTGTCATGTGTCCGTATAATGTCTCATATCCATACCCGTGATCGATCACCACGTGATTTCCGTATCCTTGTGCTTCATCATCTGCGCGTTCAATAGTCCCGTCGCCGGTTGCCCGGATTTCCGTTCCTTCGGGTGCCGCAAAGTCCATGCCCGGGTGGAACTCGGGAGTTTTATAGATCGGGTGCGTTCTCCAGCCAAAGCCTCCAGGAGGATGGTTCAGCTTGTCATTGGAGATCGGCTGAATAGCCGGAATAGACGCCAGCAGCTGTGCCTTGCCTTTTACCAGCTTCACCACTTCATCAAAAGATTTACTTTGAATGTACAACTGCTTGCTGATGCGGTCGAGGCGTTTGCTGGTCTCGATCATCAGGTCCGAATTACCGAATCCCTGGAGCTCCTTGTACCGGTCGACGCCTCCAAAACCTGCACTGCGGATACTTGAAGGGATTGGCTCGGCTTCAAAGATCGTCCGGTAAATGTTGTTATCGCGGTCCTCAATATCACTCAATACCTCCGTGACTTCTCCCATCCGGTTATTCAGAAGCTCATACTGAAGCGTGAGCTCTGCAATTTCCCGCTGCAGCTGCTTTTCCTTAGGTGAATCCAGGTACTTATATGCAAGAATGATCGTGATCGTGGCGAATACAAGTCCGGTTGCCAGGTATGAAAGCACCTGCCAAACCCGTTTCCGGATCGGCACCGTCACCTTTTCATAGGTCAGCGACTTGGTATTGAACTTGTATTTTATTTTGCTCAATTTTATTGGCTTTGATTAATGCGAATTTACGCAAATAAACTAAATTTGCAATCCCGTTAAGTGTTTGCAACCCTAACACCCAAACACTTTAACACGATAACACCCGATATGGAGTCAAGTAAAGTCAGACAAGCATTTTTAGACTTTTTCAAGTCGAAAGGACATGAGATCGTTCCTTCCTCGCCGATGGTGGTGAAGAACGATCCGACGTTGATGTTCAATAACTCCGGCATGGCACCATTCAAGGATCTCTTTCTGGGCAATGCTCCTATCAAATTCCCACGTGTAGCCGATACCCAGAAATGCCTTCGCGTAAGCGGAAAACATAATGACCTTGAAGAAGTAGGTGTAGACACCTATCACCATACAATGTTCGAGATGCTCGGGAACTGGAGCTTTGGTGATTACTTTAAGAAAGAAGCGATCTCCTGGGCCTGGGAACTGCTGACGGAAGTGTATAAGATCGATAAGGACAGATTATATGTGACGGTTTTTGAAGGAAGCAAAGAGGATAACCTGAGCTTCGACCAGGAAGCGTATGATATCTGGAAGCAATTTGTTCCGGAAGAGCGGATCCTTCGCGGAAATAAAAAAGATAACTTCTGGGAAATGGGCGATATCGGCCCTTGTGGACCATGCTCTGAAATTCACTACGACGGTCGTCCGGACGAAGAGCGTAAAAAAGTGCCGGGTGCCCAACGTGTGAATGCGGATGATCCGCAGGTGATCGAGATCTGGAACAATGTGTTCATGGAATTCGAACGAAAGGCAGACGGCTCGCTGGTGAAACTACCAAAGCAGCACGTCGATACCGGAATGGGATTCGAGCGTCTTGTCCGTGTTTTACAAGGCAAACAATCTAACTACGATACCGATGTCTTTAAGCCGGTGATCGATAAGATCGAAGAGCTTTCAGGATTAAGATACAAGCCGCAGGATGAGGATAAGCATCAGAAGCAGCTCATTGTCAACATCGCCATGCGCGTGATCGCAGATCATATCCGCGCGATCTCATTTAGCATTGCTGACGGACAGTTACCTTCCAACACCGGCGCAGGTTATGTGATCCGGAGAATTCTGAGAAGAGCGATCCGCTATGGATATCAATCCCTGAACCTGAAAGAACCGTTCATGTTCCGCCTGGTTCCTGTATTGGCAAATCAAATGGGACAAGCATTCCCGGAGTTGCACTCACAAAAGCTGCTCATCGAAAAGGTGATCAGGGAAGAAGAAGTTTCTTTCTTCCGTACGCTCGATACCGGGCTGAAAAGAATTGATGAGATCTGCGCAAATGTTCTGAAAGAAAAAAAGCAGATCGTGGATGGAAGCATCGTTTTTGAATTGTATGATACCTATGGTTTTCCTGTCGATCTTACTTCGCTGATCGCACGTGGCTATGGTTTGAGTATCGACGAAGCAGGATTTCAAAAAGAGCTCGATAAGCAGAAGAACCGTTCGCGTGAAGCAACGGCAGTTGATACCGGCGACTGGATCCTTGTAGACGGAAGAAAAGCGGAACAGGGAGGAAGAGATTTTGTGGGCTATAAAACCCTTGAAGCGGATTCAAAGATCATTCAGTACAGAAAAGTAAAAGCAAAAGGCAAAGAACAATTCCAGGTCGTATTGGACAAAACTCCGTTCTATGCGGAAAGCGGCGGACAAGTCGGCGACACCGGAGTTCTTATCGCCAACGGAGATAAAGTGATCACCGTTCTTGATACAAAAAAGGAGAACGGGATCATCATTCATTTTGTTGATCAGTTGCCGAATGATCTGACAAAGATATTCCATGCAAGCGTAGACGCAGGAAGAAGACTGCTGACCGAGAATAATCACAGCACCACTCACCTGATGCATGCCGCATTGCGCCAGATCCTCGGAACACATGTGGAACAGAAAGGTTCTTTGGTGAACGATGAGCATCTTCGTTTCGATTTTTCTCATTTCTCGAAAGTGACCGACGAGGAGATCGCAAAAATTGAAGCGCTGGTAAATCAGAAGATCCGCGAGAATATTCCATCCGAGATCAGGGAGATGCCGATCGAGGAGGCAAAGAAAACCGGGGCAATGGCGCTGTTTGGTGAGAAATACGGTGACATCGTTCGTGTTGTGACTTTCGATAAAAAATATTCGGTAGAGCTTTGCGGTGGAACGCATGTTCCTGCCACCGGACAGATCGGTGCCTTTAAAATTACATCTGAAAGTGCTGTGGCAGCTGGAATTCGTCGTATCGAAGCAGTAACTTCCGTAAAGGCGGAGCAATTCTTCAGTCAGCAGACCGCTTTGGTAAATGAGGTAAAAACACTTCTGAAGCATCCCAAGGACGTAGTGAAAACAGTCAAAGATCTGCTTGATCATAATTCGGAGCTGCAGAAGCAGATTGACCGGATGCTGAAAGAGAAAGCAAAAGGATTGAAGACGGAGCTGCTTGCAAAAAAGCAGAATGTGAACGGAATTAATTTTATCGCTGAAAAGATCGAACTTGACTCTGCAGATGCTATTAAAGACCTTCTTTACGAGGTGCGAAGCCAGGTGGAAAACCTGTTTATGGTAATTGGTGCAGAGGTGAAGGGAAAGCCAAGTTTATCTATCATCATTTCGGATAATCTTGTTAAGGATAAAAACCTCAATGCGGGAACTATCATGCGTGACATCGCAAAAGAGATCCAGGGCGGCGGCGGCGGACAGCCATTCTATGCAAACGCAGGAGGAAGTAATTTACAGGGAATTCCGAAAGCGCTGGAAAAGGCGAGAGCTTATCTGAATTAAAAAATCTCCACATTATAGATCTGCACATCCGCACATTTTGCGGATGTGCTTTTTTGTTGCCCGTCTGGATGCTCTTTAATCCGTTTAACATATTGAATGTACAAGGGAAAACATTGGGAAAGGCGGGAGCTTATCTGGACTAAAAAATCTTCACATTAAAAATTTGTACATCTGCACATTTAGCAGATGTGCTTTTTTATTGCCCGTTTGCATCCTCGTTTAACCCGCTTAACGAATTAAAGCGGAAAAACACAATATTGGCGCTGCTTTTTCCTTTTAGCTGTAAACAATAAATTGTAAAGTCATGGAAAATAAGATAAAAATACTCGGGATCGCATTTGCGCTGGTGACCGGACTCGCAGCATGCGAAAAAACGTATGTAGAGCCGGAGAAGCCGGTTGCATCGGAAACAAAAGAAAGTACGGATGGGAAAGATATCGCTGTCAGCCGGCTTAATGAGGAGATGACAGATCTGACCGCAAGTGTGTGGCATATCACTTCTTTTCAATGGCACCTCAGAAAAGAAGATAATAACCATTTTCTGCAGTATGAATTTGTGTTCCTGAAAAACGGAGCGGTCATCGCCAAACACGATGGAGGAGAAGAAACCGGTAAGTGGGAACGCAGAAACTATTTCCGGCTGGCATTTCAATCGGATCCGCTGAAGGAGCTCAATAACGAGAAATGGTATTTCCGGAAAGAAACAAAGGATCGGTTCGTGCTGAAAGGTATCAGCCCTTATGATAATAAGTCGGAATTCGTGGTGTTTGAACGGAAGTGAGAGGGAAAAGGTGAAAGGGGAGAAGTTAAAGATGAAAAGGAAAAAGTAAAAGGTGAAAAAGTAAAAAGTAAAAAAAGGTGGATGGCGCAGTGTGCTATTCCACCTTTTGAAAATTACGGATAATCACCAGGTAAGCCACTCCAATTGACATTCCGATCACAGCCACCTGGTCACCCAAAATTACCTTTTCGTATAGATCCAGGCCAGCCAGATCAATAACGGTTGAACAGGCAGTCGTAGTATGGCCATCCAGAGTGCAGGGCTTTTCCGGTGATAGAAATCAAGAGCCATCTGGATATTTGCCGGGAAAATTGCGATCAGCAGCGCGATCACCAGCCAGGCAGCGAGCGGGCGGGTGCTCTCCGGTATCAACATAGCTCCCAGACCGATCTCAATGATCCCGCTGATATAAATGAGCTGAAGATGCCACGGCAAGTAGGGCGGCATGATCTTCATATAAAATTTCGGATTGATAAAATGGTACATACCCGCTGCGATGTATGCGAGAGCCATGATATAAAGTGCTGCGACCTTCATCTTAAGACTTTCACAGGAATTTCGAAATAATCCGCAAGGTCGCCGATCAGCGTTTGGAGGTGGGTGAGTTTTTCATTCTCTGCGGCTTTTTCATAAACACCCTGCAGCTTTTCACTGTATTGTTTCCGTTGTGTGCTGATCCACTGCGATGCATAATAGATCGCTTTGATGGTGAGATCATTCTCCAGGTTTTTATTCGTCGTGGCAGTCAGTTTTTCAAATCGTTTATAGCATTCCTGGATCTTCTCATGATCCTGCAGGAAAAAATAACCGAGAATAAGTGTTGCAAAAAGCGCATCATATAATCGTTGGAAAGCGATCTGCTGAAAATTCACCAGCAGGTATTCAAGCTTTTCAACGGCTTTTTTTACATCGTTCTTATCACCAAGGATCAGGAAGCCGCAATAGATATTATTCAGGTTGATAAAGCGTACATACATTCCTTCATTCCAGATGGGCTTATCGAGGATCTCTTCGCTTCTCTTTTTGTAATACTCGATCTGCTGGCGGACATCTTTGGGCAGGCTTTCGTTGTAATCCTTGCGGTAACCATGACAATAACGCGTCAGAAAATAGCTGGCCTGGATGCTCAGGTAAATGATCTCCGGTGTATTCACATAATTTTTCCAGAAACGAAGCGGCTCCCGCTGCTTGATAAGGAAAGCAGTTTCCTTCTGAAGTTCATCGCGCGACATCGATCCGATCAGGTGCTTCAGCTTCAGGTAGTCGACGTTCAGCTGAATGTCATCCGAAAATGAAAAGATCACAAAGCTGTTTTTCTCCAGGTCCTCCATGAGGTTATTGATCTCATCAAGCGTTTCCAGACTATAAAAACGCGGATCGTTCAGGTAATTTAACGTGTGACAGTATGAATATCTTCCC
The DNA here is from genome assembly GCA_045805205.1 of Bacteroidia bacterium. GTDB lineage: Bacteria > Bacteroidota > Bacteroidia > 2-12-FULL-35-15 > 2-12-FULL-35-15 > 2-12-FULL-35-15. The sequence goes on from JBJMLR010000011.1 coordinate 967,044, forward strand.
ATCAGCTGAACGCTCAGCGATTCATGGTTCCTGTATTTGTCATAGAAGGTCAGATGTTCTTCCAGCTCTTTATCGGTGAGCGCACTTTTCCCTTTGAAGTTCAGGTTTTGGCGCATGTAGAGATACATCTGGTTAATGATGTGCTCATTCTTTAAAAGCTCGCTGATCCGCTGGTGATATTTGATCGCAGCGTTCTTATTTTCGGTGATAAAGGATTGCTGGGCAAAATACTTAAGGACCGCGATCGCTGTTGGGAAATCCTCGATCTTTTCGGCAACATCGAGCAGGATCTCCGCAAGATAATTAGCTTGATCAAGCTCACCTCTGTTTATGAGCTGCTCGATCCGGCCGATATTGTGACTTAAATAAGAAGGATGATTCCGGCTGAGATAAGAAGTAAGACGAAAGGTATAATGAACGAGCTGAAAAAATTTCTTTTTGCTTTTTTCATCCTTCACGCCGTATACCGCTTTGCAAAGATCATCCGATTCCCGTTGCTCGAGCCCGTCTTTCCTAATCTGGCAGACAAGCTTATAAGGCAGCTCAGCATGATTGTCCTTCAGATGAAGCTTGAATTCTTCAAAATGATGGTCGGCGACAAGTAATATCGTTTTCTGAATGCTGAGCATAATCACGCCTAAGTTATTAAAAAAGCCGAACCTGAAAAATGACCTTTAATTTTGAAGATCAGATATCTGCTTATTTATTTTTCGAGCCGCCAGTCGATCGGCATGATCCGCTGATGCTCGAGAAGCTTATTCGTTTTTGAAAAGTGCCTGCAGCCAAAAAATGCTCCGCGGGCGAGGGGAGACGGATGTGCCGCTGTGAGCACAAAATGTTTGTTTTTATCGATCAGGTCCGCTTTTCCCTGAGCAAAACTACCCCAGAGAAGGAAGATGATCCCTTTTTTTCTTTCTGAAATGGTTCTTATAACGGAATCCGTGAATGTTTCCCAGCCTTTTTTCTGGTGGGATCCCGGCTGCCCTCCTCTCACCGTTAAAGTAGCGTTCAGCAAAAGTACACCCTGTTCGGCCCAGGGCTCAAGATTTCCGCTCTGCGCAGGCGGGATCCCGAGATCAGCTTCCAGCTCCTTAAAAATATTAATGAGTGAAGGCGGTTTCCGGATTCCCGGGCTGACCGAGAAACAGAGTCCATTTGCCTGTCCCGGACCATGATAAGGATCCTGACCAATAATGACCACCTTCACTTTATCGAAAGGAGTGTGGTTGAATGCTGAAAAGATCTGGTTTCCAGGAGGGTAAACTAAAAATTGCTGTTTTTCACTGACCAGGAACGACTTAAGTTCCTGAAAATAAGGCGAATTGAATTGTTCGGAGAGCGGTTCCCTCCAGCTTTCTTCGATATTTACCTCTGTTTTCTCCATGTTAGCCATTATTCGCGTCTCAAATGTAGCATTTTTGAAACCCGGACAAAAAAACCACGTTAAATCATTGCTTAAATGGATAAAAATTATAATTTTGCAATTCACTGAATATTAAACTCAAACCGGAAAACATGAAAAAGTTTTTTGTAGTCCTATTGTCCGTCACCTTTATCGTCGCTTCTTTATCTTCCTGCAGAAGCCATGAGCGTTGTGCTGCATATGGAAAGATAAATAAGATCGATACTGGAAAATCCTATACGGATAAAACTCAGAAATCAATCTAATCAAGCCTTTTAAACCAATCTCTAAATACCTTCTCAGATGAAAAAACTTGTGATCCTTACAGCTGTTGTCGCTTTTTCAATGTCATTTTTCACTTCCTGCAATAAGCACACTGGTTGTCCAGGAGTTACTACTCACAAGGTAGAGAAGGTTAAATCCAACGCCGTTCGCCCGGTATAATCACCATTTAATTTATCGGTTTTTTCCAGCCAGCCTTCACTGGCCTTAGTATTCTTTTGCCCTATTCGGGATAACGAAAGATCACCGTTTGTTTCAGTTCGGCACTCAGGCTCTTTGCAACAGGACAGGTATGCGCGGCATGCTCCAGCAGGTTTCTGTCTTTTTCAGCATACTTTTCCGGCATTGTGATCTCGACGATCACTTCCCCAACTCTTCTTGGATCAGAAAGCATAATTTTGGTAATATCTACGGCCGCACCGTCGATATTCAAGCCGTGCCGGCCTGCGACAATTCCCATGATCGTCAGCATACAGCATCCCAGGGACGTCGCAAGCAGGTCCGTCGGTGAAAAAGCTTCCCCTTTTCCATTGTTATCAAGAGGTGCATCGGTCAGGATCACCTTTCCTGATTGTAAATGGGTGGATTCTGTCCTCAATCCGCCCCGGTATATAATTTTTGATGTTTTCATCGTTCTGATGTGTGGGATTAATGTCTATTGTTTTGTATATTTGTAAGTACAATCACTCAATGCAAAGGTAAGCGAATGCGCTGGAAGATATCTCTGTTTATCTTATTTTCTCTTTTCTCGGTTTCGGCTTTTTGTCAGCAGCCCGAACTCAAGGATGATCTTACCCGTCTCCAGAATGGCGAGGATCTCAAAGTGCTTTATCGGAACGAATCCAGCTTTGGACTTTATGTGCATTCAGCGGGCGGAATAGGCATCGCTTATCGCAGAGGTTATCATGTGCATGGAACGCGTAAGCGCATGCTGGAAATTGAAGCACAGAACTTCAAGCATCCTAAAGAGATCAAAAGCATCAATTCTTATTATGACGAAAGCAAAGGCTTCGTTTATGGTAAGCTGAATTCCTTTTTGCTCATCCGTCCGGGAGTAGGATTCCAGAATATTCTCTTTGAAAAAACCGAGAAGAAAAACGTCGAGATCCGTTTCTCCTATTTCGTTGGCGGAACACTCGCTTTCGCGAAGCCTGTTTATCTCGAGATCATCAAGCCTGCTACCGACCCCAATCAACAGGATATTATTGTAACGGAGCGTTATGACCCCAATGAGCACATGCCTTCGGACATTTATGGAAAGGCCTCCTTCTTTAAAGGGATCGGTCAAACCCGTATTTATCCTGCAGGTTATGCCAAAGCTGCACTGAGCTTCGAATACGGAAAACGTTACAATGTGATCAAGGCCCTCGAAACAGGTGCGGTGATCGATGTTTATCCTACCGTCCTCCCGATGATGGCCTTCAACAAAAACCAGCAGGTATTTGTTTCCTTATACCTGAAGATGGTTTGGGGTAAGAAATGGTTCTAGATCATGTTGGCGAAACTTGTTGAGCGTTACATGATCTTATCTCAAGGAACGAGGGATCCGCTCGTCGAAATTCCCAGCATCAGGAAAAGAAGGAAAGGTTAGATCATATTGCTAAAGTTATTGAGCGTTATATGATCTTATCCCGATGAAAGAGCGAATTTAATGATGGAAGCCGGTTATTGAAAAAATATAAGTATGCCTGAAGATATTATCACAGAAGAAAGAAAATTCCAAAAGAAGCCTGATTGGCTCAGAGTAAAATTACCCACTGGAAAAGAATACGCCCAGGTCCGCAATATTGTTTCCACACACAAGCTTCATACGATCTGCGAAAGCGGTAATTGTCCGAACATGGGAGAATGCTGGGGCGCCGGAACGGCAACCTTCATGATCCTTGGAAATATTTGTACCCGTTCCTGCGGTTTCTGCAACGTTGCAACCGGCCGGCCGAAAGCGGTCGATCTCCAGGAACCCGAAAGAGTTGCGGAATCTGTCCGCCTTATGAATGTGAAACATTGTGTGATCACTTCCGTTGATCGCGATGATCTTAAGGATGGCGGCTCAACCATCTGGGTCGAAACGATAAATGCTATCCGGCGTGTAAGTCCTCAGACAAAATTCGAATGCCTCATCCCGGACTTCCAGGGAAAATGGGAAAATCTTCAGCGCATTATCGATGTGAAACCCGACATCGTTTCCCATAATCTTGAAACCGTTCGCCGGCTTACCAGGCAAGTCCGGATTCAGGCGAAATACGACAGAAGTCTGGAAGTATTGAAGCGCCTTAAGGAGGCGGGAGTAAAAACCAAATGCGGAATTATGCTCGGCCTCGGAGAAACGGAAGCAGAGATCATTGAGTCCATGGATGACCTCAGAGCAGTGGGCTGTGATGTTCTCACCCTTGGGCAATATCTGCAGCCGAGCACAAAGCATCTCCCTGTAGCCGAATTCATCCGCCCGGAAGTATTCGCAAAGTACAAGGAGATCGGGCTGTCCAAAGGATTCCGTTTCGTTGAAAGCGGCCCCCTGGTACGGTCTTCGTATCACGCTGAAAAGCACATTTTCTAAGATCCTCAACTGCAGAACATAGAACCCTGGGTTTTTAAACCCCCGGGGTCTTGCCGACCCTGGCATTCATTTTCACTTTATCTTTGTAATCCAAACCATCACCATGAAAAAAATAAAAGTCGCCATTAACGGCTTCGGACGCATCGGAAGGATCTCTCTTCGTGTAATGCTTCAGCGGGAGAATATCGAAGTGGTAGCGATCAACGATCTTACCGATAGCAGAACGCTGGCACATTTGTTCAAGTATGATTCCGTTCACAGGAGGGTTGCGGCAGAGGTGAAAGCGGAAGATAAAGCGATCTTGGTTGATGGAAAACGCATAGCGGTCTATTCCGAAAAAGATCCATCTTCTCTTCCCTGGAAGCAGCTGGATATCGATGTTGTGATCGAATCGACCGGTTTTTTTCTGAGCCGTGAAACAGCCGGCAAGCACATTACTGCCGGAGCAAAAAAAGTGATCATCTCCGCACCTCCGAATACAGATGATATCAAGACGGTAGTGCTTGGCATCAATGATGATATCCTGAAGGCTGACGATACCATTATTTCCAATGCATCCTGTACAACCAACTGTGCCGCGCCCATGATCCAGGTGCTGGATGCAAACTGGGGACTGGAAGACGGCTACATTACAACCGTCCACTCTTATACCGGTGATCAGCGTTTGCACGACGCTCCGCATAAAGATCTCAGAAGAGCAAGAGCGGCAGCGGTTTCGATTGTGCCGACCTCTACCGGTGCTGCAAAAGCGATCACAAAGATTTTTCCTCATCTGAATGGAAAGCTCGGGGGCTGCGGGATGCGCGTTCCCGTTCCGGATGGCTCATTAACAGATATCACGTGCGTGCTCACCAAGCCGGTTACTCCCGCAGAGATCAACGCTGCATTCAAAAAAGCGAGTGAAACATATCTCAGTGGAATTTTAGAATATACCGAAGATCCAATCGTGTCGGTTGATATTATCGGCAATCCGTACTCTTGTATCTACGACGCAGAATTTACTTCCGTAGTCGGGAATATGGTGAAGGTCATCGGCTGGTACGACAATGAATATGGCTATTCCAGCAGGATCGCTGATCTGGTGGCGAAAATTATTTAGAGTGGAGTAGGGTAATAAATCTCCTATTTCAGTTTTGCGCCGGTGTACAATAAAGATTTTACCAGGAGAACAATATTCCAGGTTAGGAAATGACTTAATTCATAGTCATCTTTAGTAATTCGCGAAGGTTTGAACCACGAGTTATTTTTGTAATCGACGTAAAATCCCGTTATTTTATTTTGATCTGCTTCTTTCCACCAGCTATTAACGGTAGCCCGATTTTTTTCAAAATTAAACTTATTGAGGCGTTGAATCTGAGCATCGAAAGCCATTATAATTAGCTTCTGGTTTTCTGCTTCGAGCGGTTCTGTTTTTGAAAGGGTATTAAAATACTCTTCAGTAAATCCTACTTTAATTCCTTCAGATAGCTGGTGCAAAAGTCTTAAAAGCATTTCATAAAAAGCGCCATAATTTTCACTGGCGATTTTGTGTTTGTCGGAATGACTAAAAAACATTTTTTTTACATCGTATTCGAAATCAATGGCGCGTGCCTTAAAGTATAGGAAAATTGCCTTTGTGGCTTCTTCAGTCGCTAATATTAAATGGCTATTCGCAATCGGATACATTTTTTTGCCTGCCAGAATTTCAGCAACCTTATAATGTATATCAGCATTTTCGGTGCAGAACCTAAAGCCTTCTTTTGCTTGAGTAATAGATAAATTATTGAATTGAGTATTGTTCATTTCAAAAAAAAGCCCCTTTCGGGGCCTGAACCTAATTAATTTTGTTTCGGAGGCGTCGGTTGCGCTGGCTGCGTACCGTACTGCTTTTTCATCTCTTCGATATACTTCGCCCGCTCTTCCGGCGTCATATTCTGGATCTTCTGAATATCGATATTCTGTGCCGGGTTTCCCGGGGCAATCGCTGCATTCTGATTGAGCTTATAATCTGCAGGGATTGTAAACAGCGCCTTCGCCAGTTCCTTCTTCTCGATCTTCACCAGCTCCATCGTAAAATCTCCGCCTCGCGGGTCCTTCATATAGGACTTAATAATGAATCCGTCGGCATTCTGTTTTTTTAACGCTTCATACATGCTGCTGCTGCCCATGTATTTGTTGTCGCCCTTCCCTGCATACTGCTCGTATTCTGCAATTTCCTTGGTCGTCCAATATTCGCTCACTTCTCCTTTTTTCGTCACCTGTACATGAATACATCCGTACCCCGCTACTTTATCCTTTCCGATCACCTTTACTGTATATTCATCCGCACTTTCTTTGCTAGGCGCAGGTGCAGTGACCACCGTATACGTTTTTGATTTATCATCCAATTGGTACGACTTCAAAGGCTCCTCACTTTTTACAATACTGGTTCTGTTAAAACCACCTCCCGGCATTTGAGGAATGTTCATTGTCATTTCGACGCGGGAATTTCCGCCGGAGTAATAACCTCTGATTGTTCCGCTTGCTCCCATGGAAGATGAAATTTTGAAATCCACCTGGGCGCCTGTTTGCGCTGAAGCTGCCGTGGCAGCAATGATCAGCAGCGACGAAAGAAATAAGTTTTTCATAATTTTTGGTTTAGGTTGATGAGAGTATTTTTAATTATTGTATTTTTTCAGCTCCAGCTCATTTCCGTCAAATACCGCATACGTGCAGTGATTTACCCACTCGCCAAGGTTGATATACCGGCTCCTGTCGCTCAGCTTGATATCCAGCGGTAAGTGACGGTGTCCAAAAACAAAATAATCGTAATGTTCTTTTTTTAAGATTTCCTTTGAATAGATCGCCAGCCACTCATTTTCCTCGCCCAGGAACTTTTCATCTTTTTTTACATTCGACAGCCTGCTTTTTCGCGACGAGTAATTTGCAAATCCCACGCCAAAATTCGGATGGAATCGTGCAAAGAGCCACTGGCAAAACCGGTTGTGAAAGATCTTTTTCAGGAACTTATAACCTTTGTCGCCCGGTCCGAGCCCGTCGCCATGACCGAGATAAAACTTTTTCCCGTTCCATTCCCTCGAAACCGGTTCACGGTGAATTTCAACACCCAGCTCCTGCGGAAAATAATCAAACATCCACACATCATGATTCCCTGTAAAGAAATAAACAGGAATTCCTGAATCCCTGATTTCTGCGATCTTTCCAAGCAGCCTCACAAATCCTTTTGGAACGGCATGTTTGTATTCAAACCAAAAATCAAAAAGATCGCCCATCAGGAAGATCTCCGCTGCATCCTGCTTTACTTCATCGAGCCAGCGCACGATCTGCTTTTCCCGTTTCAGGGAACTATCATGGTCGGGGACGCCGAGATGAAAATCGGAAGCAAAATATATTTTTTTCCCCGGCTGCATCATAAACTGAAATTCCGGATCAGTTTAAATGGATTCACGAGGTTGAGATTCAACGTAAAACGGATCGTCTCCGCATAGCTGATGTCATTTGCTTCTTTGTATTTTTCAAAGTCCTGCGAAAGCAGGCATGGGAAATAGATCTCAAAAATATTCTTCCTGAACGACAGACAAACGCCGGCATCATACAGGAATTTTTCATCGGTATATCCTTTCGGATCACCTGTTCCGATATCAGCATACAGGCGGACCGGAAGCTTCATATTGCCAAGCGACGACTTCACATTAAGCGCAGCGATCCAGGTGGAGGAACGTCCCAGCGGTGAAAAGAACTTGAACGCTCCGTCGGTCTCGGCAAATTGCTGCGACAGGATCTCGGCTGTTCCCGGCACACCCGGGTATTCCGATCTTCCGAGATAAGTGCCATCGAATAAATAATCCTGGTAGCCGGCTTGTCCGCTCAGGTTAAAGCGGTACGGACTCGCATGTATGTTGGAACCATTGTCGATAAAGCTTCCTGCAAATAAGCGGACATCAATTCCTTTGTTCTTCTTTTTGAAATTGTAGCTGTAGTTTACAGTTAGTCCGGCCTTCACAATGCTCACAACATCTTTCGTATGTTGAATATCGAGCGTAATATTAAAAGGATTGATCGCATCGTAATGTGCGTAGGTGAGATCAAGTACGTCGTAATTATTGCTTTCGTATCCGCGGGCCGCGTCAGGGTTGTAGATCACCGTTTCATAAGGAGACAGGCCGAACGCATAAAATTCCTTGAAGATAGTAATGTTCCTGTAGCGGATATCGAAGCTTCCAGGTGAATTCAAATGTGCTTTTTTAATGCTCAGTTTTAGCTCGGGCGCGATCTTCGTATAGTTCAGATCTATCGGAATATTGGTATACGCATAACGTTTCGCTTCAACGCCCACAGAAATTCCCTGGAAGCAGCGGTCAGGGAAAAAGTTCAACGCCGCATGCCCGTATCCGCAGAAATTCTTAATGGAAGAGGAATACATCGGCATTAATTCAAACTCAAATCGCTTTTGAGGCAGGATGTTGTTGTATAATGCCAGCCCGAACATCCATTTATCATAATTGTTCCATCCGGCTACGGGTGTCCAGAACAATTGTGTCTTATCAGGATTATCGAGACTGCCGAGGAATTGCAGCTTGAGCGGTTCAACCTTTTTAAAAAGTCCCTTTGTTTTAATACGGTTATTATTCCGGTTGATCTCCGGCATGTCTTCCCGCAGATCGATCTTGAAATAATCGATGTCGGAAGGAGGAAAGGTCAACGCCTGCTTTCCTTTAAAGCCGTCATAGGTAACTTCACCGATCAGCTTCCCGTCTTTTATGCCCTGTATGAACACAGGTCCGGCGATCTCCCCGGTATTCTTCACGCCGATATCATAGGACCCGTCAGAATTTTTTTTCGTAAAGGCAATTTTGTAGTCGAGCTTTCTTGTTGAATTGATCAGGTCATCGAAGAGCCATCCTAAATTTTTTCCGGTTGCTTTTTCCAGCGATCTTCTGAAGTCTTCCGGCATCGGATGCTTGAAGTGCCATTCATCAAAATAAGCCTGCATGGCTTTGTCCATTTCTTCTTCTCCAAGATAAGCCATCAGGTAATCGAGCACGATCGCCGTTTTTGAATAGACGATTCCGCCGTAATTGATCTCGGTATATTCCCAGGCGGGTAATTCGATCGGCTGATCTTCATTTTTCGCTGCCGCATAGAGATAGGAAAGGTCATACTGACTTTTGTGCTTATAGCGGCTGAGGTCGAAACGTTTTCCGATCGGGCCGTCACCGATATCACCGATCAGCTTACGGTCCGGATATTTTGTTTCTACATAACGGTTCTCATTGAATGAATTAATGCCTTCATCCATCCAGGCATGCATCCGCTCGTTGGATCCCAGCATTCCATAGAACCAGTTGTGTCCCACTTCGTGTGTGATCACCACGTCCAGCGAAAATGCGCTTCCTGACGAGCCGATCACAGTGATATTCGGATATTCCATCCCGCCTCCCGCACTGATGGTTCCATCAACTGCGGTACACTGCGCATACGGATAATCGCCATTCCACAATGAATAATAGTACACCGCATCGTTCATATACTGGATGCTGTTCTTCCACAGATTTCCTTCCGCATTGGTAAACATTGTCCAGGTAGTAACTTTATTCTTCGTGTGAGGCGTTGTGATCTCGCCTTTCAGCACATGATAACGCTTGTCGCAGAACCACGCAAAATCATGCACATTCTTCTGACGGAAACGAAGTGTTTTCATCTCGCTTGATGAAGGAGGAAATGAAAGATCCTTGCTATCGAAATTTTTTGTCGCTTCGGTGGCCTTTACATTTTCATCAAGCCAGGCGAGTTCCTTTTCTCCGTCAACCATATCGCCGGTCGCTCCAAGAACATAATTCTTGGGTACGGTAATGCTCACATCAAAGCTTCCGAATTCAGAATAAAACTCTCCCTGGTTCAGATACGGGATCTGGTTCCAGCCATGACGATCGAATACCGCCGGCTTCGGATACCATTGCGTAATTTGGTAAGATTGTCCAACATGTCCCAGGCGGGAGATCTCGCCGGAAGGAATCTTGACATGAAAGGGGGTTGTGATGGTGATCTTTGCCCCGCTTTTCAATGGTTCACTGAGGAAGATCTTACAAATATCGATGGTATCTTTCAGCAGCTCCCATTTTACAGCCTGCCCGTTTACCTTGAAATCCAGCTGGTCGATATATCCTTTTTCATCTGCGGAGGCATAGTAAAGCTTCGTGTTGCCGCTTGCCAGCAATTGTTTAGCCAGGCAGGTTGAATTGTTTTTGTACGCATTCGGCCATAAATGCATATAGATAAATGGCAGATCAAAAGGAGAGTTATTGATGTACTCGATCGATTCATCAGCCGTAAGCTCACTTTTTACATCGTCAAGCTTTACATTGATGGTGTAGTTTACTTCCTGCTGAAAATAATCCTGTGCTTTTGCCGGTTTGGAGAAAACAAATACCAGGAATATGAGTACTGCTCTTTTCATTTTTTTATTTCAGCACTTCAGCGAGTTTTTCTTCAAGCGCTTCACCGCGAAGATTTTTTGCAATGATCTTTCCGTCTTTGTCAATAAGAACATTCGTCGGGATCCCGGTAATGTTATACAGCGCCACCACCGGCGATTGCCAGTAGCCAAAATCGCAAACATGATTCTTCCATACAAGACCGTCTTTCTGGATCGCCATCTTCCATTTGTCCGCATCTTTGTCAAGTGAAACACTATAAACATCAAATCCCTTCGATTTGTATTTGTTATAGGCTTTCACCACGTTCGGATTTTCTGCACGGCAGGGACCGCACCACGATGCCCAGAAATCCACCAGGACGATCTTGCCTTTCAGTGAAGAAAGAGCCAGTGGCTTTCCCTCCGGAGTGTTCATGCTGATCTCCGGTGCCGGCGTTCCTACCGCCAATTTTTTCTGAGACGCAACGCCATCATGGAACGCCTTGATATAGGGCGAATTCGGATACTTTGCGAAAAGTCCCTCATCCAGCTTGATATAAACATCCATGTAATCTTCAGGCGGCAATTGCTGGATCGCAGCAAGCGAAGCAAATGAAGAAGGATTTTTTTCGATGAAATTTTTCAGGTATTCATTATGCTCTTTCATCAGCTTATTGTAGGGCTTTTCCAGCTCATTGCTCATAGAATCGATCCGTATGGAATCCATTTTTGCCATGTTCACAAATGCCTGAAAGATCTTCTGAAGCGAATCCCGTTTGCGGTAGCTCTCGGCTGAAACTTTATTGATCTCCCAGAAGAGCTTGGAATCCGGCGAGCCATCAACAGTATAGGAATTTCCAAGATCTGCAACATCACCGGATACACTCACCTTCTGATCAGCGTCGAAAATGAAGGTTGCAAAATTACGGTCATTCGTTTTTAAGCGGTAAAATCCGACCTCTTTTATATCAGGTGTCATTGTAAACTCGCCGTTCTCATTAAGGATCGCGGTATCGACTTTTTCAAGCCCCTGTGTTGTCATTTTTTCAAGGAACAACGTATCGCCATGTGCATTTCCGAGTTTTCCTTTCAGCTCAAAGCCGGTTTTGTCAGGGCTGTTGGAGCATGCTGAAAGAATGATCAGCGGCATGCACAATTGAAGGAGTGGCAGTTGGAATTTTTTCATGTTCATTTTTCTAGCATTTCTTTTACAAGTTCTGTGGCAGCTTTTGGATCTGCTTTTCCTTTTGATAATTTCATCACCTCACCCATGAATAATCCGAGCAGGCTGGTTTTTCCGTTTTTGTATTCGGCAACTTTGTCAGGATACTTTGCAATCGCCTGGCTGATGAACTCTTTCAGCGCACCGCTATCGCTTTCCTGGATCCAGTTATTTTCCGCTGCGATCTGTTCAGGCGATTTGGAAAGCTCTTCCAGCATCTTAGGGAAGATCTTCTGCGTAGCAATGGTGTGATTCACTTTTCCGCTATCGATAAAATTCACAAGATCAGCAATACGCTCCGGAACGATCTGGAATTCGGAAATGTGCAATGCACGGTCGTTCAGGAATGATTTGATCTGAACCGTCAGCCAGTTGGATGCGGCTTTCGCATTCTTCGTTCCTTTAAGAATGTCTTCAAAATACAACGCGATCTCTTTGGAATCCGTGAGAACGCCTGCATCATAATCCGATAATCCGAGCGAGGTGTATTTTTTGTAAAGCGCATCCGGAAGCGGTGGTAAGCTCTTTTTTACTTTCTCAATGTATTCCTGCGAAACGATCACCGGCTGAAGATCCGGTTCAGGGAAATAACGATAATCATTCGCCATTTCCTTGCTGCGCATTACGTAAGTGACTCCCGCAACCGCATCGAACCCCATTGTGTCTTGCGAGATCTCATTTCCTTTTTCGATCTCATCGATCTGCCGTTTGATCTCGTATTCGATCGCACGCTGAACATTCCGCATGGAGTTCATATTCTTGGTTTCTGTTCTCCGCCCGAATTCTTTCGCGCCCTTCAGTCGTACTGAAACATTGGCATCGCAGCGAAGACTTCCTTCTTCCATATTCCCGTCGCAGATATCCAGGTAGCGCACCAGCTTCCGTACTTCCATCAGGTATTGGTAAGCTTCATCGCTGCTGCGGATATCCGGTTCGCTCACAATTTCCACAAGCGGTACGCCCGCACGGTTCAGGTCGATCAACGTGTCGAAAGGGTCAATGTCATGGATGCTTTTTCCTGCATCCTCTTCCATGTGAATGCGGGTGAGGTTGATGTTTTTTTCGGAACCTCCCGGCAGCTTTATCGTGATATAGCCGCCGGTGCAGATCGGTGTCTTGTCCTGTGTGATCTGGTAGCCTTTCGGAAGATCGGCGTAGAAGTAATTTTTGCGTGCATATTCATTCCGTTCGCGGATGTCGCTCTTGCAGGCCAGGCCAAGCCTTACTGCATATTCGATCACACGTTTGTTGGAAAGCGGCAGGGTTCCCGGGTGTCCGAGTGAGACCACGCTCACATTGGTATTCGGCAAAACTCCGAACTCGGTTGAATCGCTGGAATATGCTTTGCTTTTTGTCGATAATTGCGCATGCACCTCGAGTCCGATCACCGCTTCATATTTATCGTAAACGCTCATTGTCTGATGCTCTGGTTTTAAAGCGCGAAAGATACGAAAAAGCGGTGCAGTCCGCCCTATATTTTTGAACTTTTAACGATCTCCGGAAGGTATAAAACGAAGGCTTGCTTAGAGCCTGTGCATCACTGTTTGATGATCTTTTGAGCAAAGCTTATTCCCGGGCCGCTTACCCTCAGGACATACATGCCTTTGTCAAGATGATTTACAGCCAGCGCCTTTGTGGATGATCCGGCCATCATGTTATCGCTTTTGCTGAATACGTTCCTTCCCCCGATGTCAAAGATCTCAAAGGTCAGATCCGTTGATTGCTTCAGCTTCAGGGATACATTTACGAAATTTGCTGCAGGGTTCGGATAAACGGAAATGTCCTCGCTCGCGATCGTGTTTTCATGGATCCCAAGCGCTACCGTTGCATCAAGCACATACAATCCATTCTGCATATCACCGACGAGAATGATGCCGCTCGGAAGATCAACATAGGCGCCCCATGCACCGTGATACGTGTCGCTTGTCGGAAATCCGTCGTTCAGTCCGTGCAGTGTGTCTGTGTCGAAGAAGCCCGTCTTGTATGGCGCCGCAGGATTGCTGAAATCAAAAGTCTGCAGCCCATCCTGGTAATACGCGATCACTACATGATGATCGCCGGACATATACGGATTGTGCGCAGTTGCGCCTTCATTAGATTTGAACATGCCCACCACACTCAGGCTGGAGAAATTGCTGATGTCAAGTATATGTACCGATTTGTTCGCGGGAACTTCGTCGCAGAAGATCATCGTTTTGCCATCCGGTGTCATGCAGCTGCTGTGATTATATCCCTGGTCAGGATAAGCAGTAAGAGAACTTATTTCAGTGAATTTATTTGCGACAGAATCATACTTGTAAATATACAATCCCTGGTAACCGCAGGAAGCGTAAACAGTATCGTTTTTCGACATCATGTCATGCGCGAAATTGATAGCGGGATAATCGGATTCGAGTCCGCGCAAAAACACCGGGAGCTCAGGGTTGGCAAGACTGTATACCGCCATGGAATGATATGTGCCTCCGCTTGCCTCATGAACGCTTCCGCAGTAAAGCTTGTTCCCGTCGATATAAAGCGTATGCGAACGTTCAAAAAGAGTATCCGAATCATATACCACGTGGACCGAATCCGGCAGATAGCTCATGTCAATGATCTGCAGGCTGTTTGGAGACACATCATCGCTGATCGCATACAGATAATTTCCATAGGTCTTATATTCCCGCCAGATCACCTGGTTCCGTCTTCCTGCAACAAAATCAGCTTCTACAGGAGTTGTCGGATTGGAAACATCAATGATGTGTGTTCCTTCACCTGCACCGAGGATCGCATATTCTTTATTGCCATGGGCGGCGTCCACCCAGCCCCACACGCTGTTGTATTTAATACCGTAGCTTGGTTCCGGGATCTGTGCCGGATCATACCAATGACCAAGCAGGGAAATATTTGATGAGCTGTACTGAGCGGATAATTTTATCGCTCCTGTCATCAGCAAAAATGCGAGAAAGTAATTTTTTAGCATGCGTATGGATTTATATCTATAAAGATACAAAACTATTCGTAAGCTTCATTCAGGATCCATTTTTTGACCATTTCCGCTTCAAACAGCTGACCGACGACCCGATACGATGCATCATTGATGGGATTGTTCCCTTTCAGATTTTGTGAAACAACCTTTGAATCGGGTTCGTAATAATTGGCGTGAACGAACTTTAACGTTTTTCCTTCTTTGTAAACAAATCCGACGTGGGTGTCCAATCCGACAACATATACCGCATCCGGCCGGTTCCTGAACCAGGTGATCACCGCTTCAACCGGCTTGTTGAAAAAAGGTTTTACAGAGCTGTTTAGTTTTTTGATCATGCTTTCCGAAGGCAGCTGTGCCCAGGTCGACCTTGGAATGTTGAATCCAAGATCCCGGATCACCGTCGTCACAAAATAACCGCAGGCTATTTTCCCTTCTTTCGGCTTTTGTGTGATCCCGTTAAAATCCCAGTCGGTGCCATACCAATAGTTGAAAATTTCAGGAGTCATATTGCGGAGAAACTGAGCGGAGTAGCCAACAATGGAATCTTTTTCATGGCTGTCGGCAGCCACGTACTGCTCTTTGATCTTGTTCCGGGTCTGAACGATCTCATTCTTAAATTCTTCGTAGCTATGCGTCTGCTCAAGGCTGGCTTGCCGGAGATCATCGGGCGGAGCCGAATGGCATCCCGAAAAAAGAAGTATCAGAATAAACGTGAACCTATGCATGACAGAGAGATTTAGCGCGTAAGCCCAGGCTGTGAAGTTTTATAATTCATTCATCAGCTCCTTCATGATCAGCGTCATTTTTTTCTCGGCACCCGCAGCAACCTCCTGAACTTCTTCATGTGTTACTTCTACGATCTTTCCCGGTACGCCGAGGTCGGTGATGATCGACATTGCGAAGCAGGGGATATCCATGTGACGGGCAACGATCACTTCAGGAACTGTGCTCATTCCTACCGCATCCGCTCCAAGGATCCGTACCATGCGGTATTCAGCAGGTGTTTCAAAAGTAGGGCCCGATAGTCCAAGGTAAACGCCCTCCTGCACTTTAATATTATGGGCGCCTGCAACTTTTTTGCCCTTTGCGATAAGGCTCTTGCTGTATGCTTCGCTCATATCCGGGAAACGTGGACCGAGCTCTTTAATATTTTTTCCGATGAGCGGATTGGAGGGAAAAAAGTTAATATGGTCGTTGATGATCATCAGGTCGCCGATCTCAAAATCAGGATTTACTCCTCCCGAAGCATTGGAGACAAAAAGGAATTGGATGCCCAGCAATTTCATTACACGGACCGGAAAAGTCACCTGCTGCATATCATATCCTTCATAATAATGAAAGCGCCCCTGCATCGCAATCACATTTTTTCCACCCAGCTCTCCGAAAATAAGCTTGCCTGAATGTCCCTCCACGGTTGAAACAGGAAAGTTCGGGATCTCTTCGTAAGGGATCGTATGCCGGATGTTGATCTCTTTAACGAGGCCGCCAAGACCGGTTCCAAGGATGATCCCTACCTCAGGGATAAAAGAGATCTTACTTTGAATGTGCGCTGCCGTACTTTTGATTTGCTCTGACATAATGGAGTATCTGTTCGTTAAAAGCCTCTTTGTCCTTGTTATGAAAATCAATCTCGATCGGGATATAGAAGATCGGGATGCTTTTGATAAAGTCCCCAAATTCAGGGCTTTTTAGCCTCATCGCATCTTTTTCCGTTGTCAGGATGATTTTATTTGCGGATGCAATGTTATTAAATATTTTCTGAACCTCGTTCAGGTCCGAAAGTGTAAAATGATGATGATCGGCATACCGGATTGGAACAACATTCTTCACCTTGTTTTTCAGGTAATACTCAAGCGGTTTTGTATTCGCGATTCCTGTAAGCAATGCGATCGAAAAGTTTCTCTCAAAATAGAATTCCTTTGACAGCGGATTGTTACCATCGCCGTTTACCGGGATCAGGTCGCCGTATTTTATGTATGAAAAATAAACCTGCTGATGCGGCTTCGGATCGATCTCGTTCAGCAAACGTTTTCGCTCGATCGGTAAAAGAATCTCCGGGCATTTCGTAATGATGATGATATCTGCACGCTCTATTCCGTTCTTGAATTCACGCAGGGTTCCGGAAGGTACCATGTGATCGTTGAGATAAAGTTTGCTGAAGTCGCTCAGTACTATTGACAGTCCCGGTTTTACCGCTCTGTGCTGGAATGCATCATCCAGCAGAATTGCCTGCAGCGATGGAAATTCCTTTCGCAGATTCCTGATCCCCCGGACGCGGTCGCCATCCACGGCAACTCTCAATCCGCTGAATTTTTTTTTGAATTGAAGCGGTTCATCGCCGATATCTTTTGCTGAGGATTGTGTATCGGAAAGCACATAGCCTTTTGTTTTTCGGCCATAGCCGCGGCTCAATGTGGCAATATAAAATTCCGGTTTCAGGATCCGCACCAGGTATTCGATGTGGGGTGTTTTTCCTGTTCCTCCCATGGTAAGGTTGCCCACGGAAATGGTTGGAACTTCTGCTTCTGTGGATGACAGGATCCCCAGATCATAAAGTTTATTCCTGATCCATACGATACAGCCATATAGAAAAGAGAAAGGAAGCAATATGATCCGTAGAAACTTCACTCCCCTAAAGTACAAAATTAATGTTTCGATGTGCTGAGGTATGTACCGATGTACAAGTGTTGTATTTGTATATTTGTATGAATTTATAATCTGCGTACATGAAATTAAGAGAAATTACCGATCATATTGAATCCATCGCTCCGCTGAGCTACCAGGAAAGTTACGACAATGCCGGACTGATCTGCGGGGATCCTGAAATGAGCATAAAAGCAGGACTGATCTGCCTTGACAGCACCGAAGCCGTGATCGATGAGGCGATCAGAAAAGGCTGTAACCTTGTTATTGCTCATCATCCCATTGTTTTTTCGGGCCTGAAAAAATTCAACGGAAAGAATTACGTAGAGCGGGTCATCATGAAAGCGATAAAGAATGACATTGCGATCTATGCGGCCCATACGAATCTGGATAATATTCTTAATGGTGTGAACGCTAAGATCGCCGGAAAGCTGGGACTTAAAAACTGCCGGATCCTTGATCCGAAAAGAGGGTTGTTAAAGCGACTTATTACGTTTTGCCCGCCGGAGCAGGCTGAGCAAGTGAGAACAGCGCTATTTGCCGCCGGGGCGGGACAGATCGGAAATTATGATGAGTGCAGTTTTAACTCGGAAGGCACCGGAACCTTTAAACCCGGAAGTTCGGCGAATCCTTTTTCCGGTGAAAAAGGGGTCAGAAACAACGAAAAAGAGATAAAAATTGAGATAATCTTCCCTTTTTTTTCAGAAAATCGCATTTTAAAGGCTCTTTTTAAGAGTCATCCATATGAGGAAGTGGCCTACGATCTGATCCCGCTGAGCAATAGTAACCAGGAAGTAGGCTCTGGGATGATCGGGGAACTGGAAGTGGAAATGACCGAAATGGCTTTCCTGGAAAGGCTGAAGGACATTATGAAAGCCGGAGCGGTACGTTATACGGCACTTTGCGGTAAAAAGGTCAGAAAAGTGGCAGTTTGCGGAGGTTCGGGAAGCTTTTTGCTGGAAAACGCTATCCGTGGAGGAGCGGATATTTTTGTAACCGCTGATTTCAAATACCACCAGTTTTTCGATGCTGAAAACCGTATCGTAATTGCGGATATCGGCCACTACGAAAGTGAGCAATATACCAGTGAATTATTTTATGAGATTCTTAGCAAAAAATTTAGTACATTTGCACTCCATTTATCGGAAATAAACACAAATCCAATTAAATATCTATAATAAAATGGCAAAAAGTAAAGTTGACGATATCAGTGTTGAAGAGAAGCTGAGAGCACTATACGAACTGCAGCAGGTTGACTCGAAGATCGATAAGATCAGAACTATCCGCGGAGAATTGCCTTTGGAAGTACGTGACCTGGAAGACCTGGTAGCCGGACTTGAAACCCGTATCCACAATCTGACAGAGGAGCTGAAATCAATGGAAGAGTCGATCTCTGATAAAAAGAACGTTATCAAAGATGCTCAGGCCCTGATCAAGAAATACGAAACTCAGCAAGGAAAAGTAAGGAACAACCGTGAATACGACGCGATCACCAAAGAGATCGAGTTCCAGAACCTGGAAATTCAGCTTGCTGAAAAACGGATCAAAGAATACAAAGCGAACATCATCTCTAAAAAAGAGCTGATCGATGCATCCGAAGAAGATTTCAAGGATCGTCAGAAAGATCTCAAATTGAAAAAGAAAGAACTTGATGAGATCGTTGCGGAAACTGAAAAAGAAGAAGCAGCGCTGATCAAAAAATCAAAAGCATCTGAAGCGATCATCGAAGACCGCTTACTGAACGCATACAAGCGTCTTCGTTCGAATGTAATGAACGGACTTGGCGTGGTAACCGTTGAGCGTGATGCCTGCGGCGGATGCTTTAACAAGATCCCGCCACAGCGCCACCTGGATATCAAAATGCATAAGAAGGTAATTGTTTGCGAGCATTGCGGACGTATCCTTGTAGATGCAGAGATCCTAACCGGAAAATTAGCGAAAGTGTAACAGTCAAATAAATTGAATAGAAAAGCCCCGTGGTTGATACCATGGGGCTTTTTATTTGTACGATTGCTGATCAGAATCTAACGCCGGCAGTTAGCATAAAGCTGGAGCTTCTGAAATCATTCTTCACAGGTGTGGCATTTTTATGACTGTATAAATAGCTGTACTCGGAATATTTTGTAAGAACATATGCAAAGTCAACGAAATAGTGGTCCTGGCGATAGCCGATGCCAGCAGTATAACTGCTTCGGGCGGCATTTACATTTTCTCCGCTCAGGAACGGACTTCCGTAGAGCGCATATCCTGCACGGATCGCAATCGGATCGAAACGAACCTCTGCTCCGGCGCGAAGATTACCGGTTGAAGTGTAGTTTTTCCTGATGCTGCTGTTTACATCACTGAAAACAGAATGCGGTGCGCGGAGCTGAGCATAAGAATAATCCACATATTCATATTCCACATTCAGCAATGCGATCTTATTGATAATAAAGCCAAGGCTGCCGCTGGTACGGAAAGGTGTGATCACACGATAATCGAAATCGCCTTGCGGGGAAATGGAATCATAGCTGCCCCAGTTTTCCAGATCGGATTTGATCTCACTGCTATACTGGTCGTGCATCCCGAATGAAGTTGGACTGTGAAATGAAGCTCCGATCCTCAGCCAGTCGGTCGGGCGAACAATAGCGCCGATCTTAAGGTTCACGCCGGTTCCTTTGGTTGTCAGCTCATTGAAGTAGGTGTATGAATTGAAATTGGAGATGGTATCTTTGGGATCCGACTCCGTGAACTTAGAGTCCTCATAATATTTCGCATTGGCAATTCCGAGCGTTGCACCGAGATACAATTTACTCTTGTAGTTTCCTCCGAATGAGATGACGGTTTCACCCATTGAGCCCCGCGTTTCAATTTCTTTAACCTGGTGGATCCCATAATTCGGTGCAACGTGATTGTATTGCAGCGTGCCGTTGGTATCAACCGGGTTAATAAGATAAGTACCCCAGGCAAGGCCGGTGCTGAACTGATCGAATTCAGCGCTGGAGTGGCCGTCGGCATCTGCGACAAAAACGTCCATAAGTGAGCTGTTCTTATTGTCGGCTTCAACGCGGATACGATTATTGAAATTATTGGTCCGGTTATAACCAAAACCAAAATTTACGTTCTCCCAACCGCTGGTATTTTTATCACTGATGAGGTTGAAAGAAGCAACTAATCCGATATTGCCTAAATTGAAATTCAGCTTTCTGTCGTCGCTGGTTTCACCGTTGTATGTAGAAGTGGTTGTTTGAGAAAATACAGAAGGAGTGATGCTTAATTCCGTTTTTTTGAAAATTGCTATTCCGGCCGGGTTGAAGCTCAGCGTGGAGATATCACCTCCAAGAGCTCCCATAGAACCGGCCATCGATGCGAAACGTGCGGTTCCTCCAAAGGTAAGCTGCGAATAGCGCATCGCATCCACTTCATTTTGGGATGTTGCTGCGAGTGTGCAGAACAAACCCATTCCTAGTGTCAAAATAATTCGTTTCATTTTGAAATTTTTGATCCGGGTTGTACTGCTCCTTTACATAGTGTTGTTTATGCAAAGGAACAGTACATCCGGAATGGGTTTATCTTCTTGGTGGTCGTGATGGAGAGCTGCTGCCGGAGCTGCCGCTTCTCGAAGGAAAGGAACCGCCTCCGCCACTGCTGCTGGATTCACTTCTCGGAGGTCTTGATTCGTATTTCGGAGCCTCGTATTTCGGCTGTTCGTAGTGTGGTCTTTCTGCCGGTCTTTCCTGGTAAGTTGGTTTCTCCTGGTAAGAAGGTTTCTCTTCATACGATGGCTTCTCCTGGTGGGATGGTTTCTCATTGTAGGAAGGGCTTTCCTGGTAGGAAGGCTTTTGGTCAGCAGGGCGTTCATACGTGGAAGAAGGCTTTTCGATAACGGTAGGACCATCGTCCGGTTTATAGGAAGGGTTCACCGGTCCGCCGTCGGCAGGCTTCAGGCTGTTGGAAGCGGGCGTATATCCTCCGGGTGTGGTAACACCGGTATATACGGGCTTTACAGTGCCATTATCGTCACGGGTGAAATTCTCGGGATGCTCTTTGGCCTGCTGCTCCATCTCCTCCATGTAGCGGTGAGCGAGTGGTTGCGTATTATCGCGGCCGTTTCCACCGGTTGTTCTTCTCGGTCCGTAGTAGTAGCTATTGTTATCCAGGCTGTTGAAATAATAGCTGTCATACATTCCGTTGTTGTAGCCGTTCCAATAGCCATTGTTGTAGCCATTTGCGTAGCCGTTCATGTAAGGATTTCCGTATCCATAGTAATATGGGTATCCATAGCCGTATCCGGAACCAAATCCGCAGTTATATCCTCCGTAATATCCGCATCCGTAATAGGGGTTAGAATATCCGTAAGGATTATACCATGGATCGTAATTATAGCCGTAGCCGGAATACCAATAATAGCCGGGATTATAGGAATATGTAAAATAGGATGGTCCCCAGAAATTGTATCCCATATACACGCTTGTTCCATAATTGTATGGGTTTCCGGTATACCAATAGGAATTGGTATAATAATCATCGTAATAACCATAACTTCCGCAGTTGTGGTGGAATCTTCTTAGGCGGACAGCGTATGCATCATCATAATAATCGTCGTAATTAAACGGAGTATTATCATAGTAGTTATTTGTTACGTTTCCGCTTCCGGAGCTGCTTTTATCGGAAGGTGAATAATAATCATCTGAGGAAGCAGCGGCTTTTCTTTTCTCAGCTGCAAGTGCTTCCTCCTGCGCCTCTTTGCGGGCGTCTTCTTTTCTTTTCGCTTCTTCAGCAATGCGCTTCTGATTGTCCACGGCTTTGTCTTTCGATGAATAATAAATATCATCGCTGTAAGCGCCCGATGAAGCAGCATCGGGAGCTTTACAGGAACCAAGCGCCAGCGTGGCAATTGCCAGTATGCTTAAATAGGTTTTCATTTTTATTGAACAGTTTAGGATCATGGGGATGATTTCTCAACCATTAACGCGACTATTAGGGTATTATTTTCTACTTTTACGCTCCTAAAGCCAATATAAAGTTACAAATTTTATACCATAAATAAAAGATTATGAGTAAGGAGTTATCAACCCGTGAAGGGAATTATTCTGAATGGTACAATGACCTGGTGGTAAAGGCTGATCTCGCGGAGCATTCTGCGGTAAAGGGCTGTATGGTCATTAAACCATACGGATATGCAATCTGGGAGCGGATGCAGCAGGCGCTGGATAAGATGTTCAAGGATACAGACCATGTAAATGCCTACTTCCCTTTATTCATTCCAAAGTCTTTTTTCAGCAAAGAAGCAAGCCATGTGGAGGGCTTTGCGAAAGAATGTGCCGTAGTTACTCATTACCGGCTTAAAAATGCCGCAGACGGGAGCGGAGTGGTTGTGGATGAGACGGCAAAGCTGGATGAAGAGCTGATCGTCCGGCCAACTTCGGAAACGATCATCTGGAATACTTACCGGGGTTGGATCCAGTCATATCGAGATCTCCCGATCCTGGTCAATCAATGGGCGAATGTGGTACGGTGGGAAATGAGAACGCGCTTATTCCTGAGAACAACTGAATTCCTCTGGCAGGAAGGTCATACGGCGCATGCGACTTCGGAAGAGGCGGTGGTTGAAACCGAGAAAATGCTGGGAGTATATGCTGATTTTGCCGAGAACTGGATGGCAATGCCGGTGATCAAAGGGATCAAAACGCCGAATGAGCGTTTTGCGGGTGCTATTGAAACGTATTGCATCGAAGCATTGATGCAGGACGGAAAAGCTTTACAGGCGGGAACGTCGCATTTCCTGGGACAAAATTTTGCAAAGGCATTTGACGTAAAATTTGCTTCCAAAGACGGAAAGCAGGATCATGTTTGGGCAACGTCGTGGGGTGTTTCCACGCGGCTCATGGGTGCGCTGATCATGTCACATTCCGATGACAAAGGACTGGTGCTGCCGCCCAAGCTGGCGCCGCATCAGGTGGTGATTGTGCCGATATACAAAGGCGACGAGCAGCTGGCACAGATCAATGAGCTCGCCGGAAAACTGAAGAAAGCGATGGAAGCGAAAGGGATCCGTGTTAAATACGACAACCGGGACACTCAGCGGCCGGGCTGGAAATTTGCTGAATATGAGCTAAAGGGAGTGCCGCTGCGAATCGCGATCGGCGGGCGCGACCTGGAGAACGGAACGGTTGAGGTAGCGAGGAGAGATACGATGGAAAAAGAAACTCTTCAGCAAGCCGATCTGGAGAACAAGGTGGAGCACTTGCTTCAGCAGATCCAGGATAACCTTTACCAGAAGGCGAAAGCGATGACCGAGGCAAAAACGTATAAAGCCGACAGTTATGATGAGTTTAAGCGTATCCTGGATGATACTCCCGGGTTTGTGATGGCCCATTGGGACGGGACTCCGGAGACCGAGCAAAAGATCAAGGAAGAAACAAAAGCAACGATCCGCTGTATTCCGCTGAATAATCAGCAGGAGCCCGGAAAGTGTATATACAGCGGCAAAGCATCGGCGCAGCGGGTGGTATTTGCACGGGCATATTGATCTGAAACATTGCTATATTCATAGTTAAATTAGGAACATGGAAAAGAAAACTCCCCGTGAGCTGATCCTGGAAACGCTCAAGGAAAAGTCGAGCATGAAGCAGGATGTGTATGCCAATACTGAAAAGGTGTTCGGGATGATGAAGGCGATAGCCAAAAAGACCGCCCAGGAGCTTTCAAAAGCGATCGCTGCTACCGACAAGCGGGTAGTGATCGAATACAGGGAGAAGGGAGAATTTGAGTTCGAGATGCGGGTTGCGGGGGATCTACTGATCTTTGCAATGCACACAAATATTTTCGAATTTGATAAAACTCACCCCCTTTGGAAGAGCTCCTATGTGAAGGAAGAGCCTTCGCGATCGTTCTGCGGAATGATCAATATCTATAACTTTTTAAATGATTCGTTCAAATACGGCCGGGTGAACGATCTTGGATATGTTATCGGGAGGGTGTTTGTGAATAAGGAAAACCATTATTTCGCTGAAGGAAAGCGGCAGCTGGGCTTCCTTTATAACGATTTTGTACATTCGGTAATTGATGAGGCTGCAATCCAGTCGTTATTGGAGTCTACGATCCTGTATTGCCTTAATTTTGACCTTTTTACACCTCCGTTTGATGCGGTCAAGGAGATCAGTGTCCAGGATATGCAGTCTGCCAGCGATAGCATGCAGGTGCGTACCGGTAAGCGTTTAGGCTTTCGTTTCCAAGCAGATAGTGATGCGATCGATTGATTTTTGCGGAAAAGTCGCATAAATATTTTGCGGAAATCAATATTTCTACTACATTTGCACTCCCAAAATTCAAAGGTTTTCCACTTTTGGTCAGGGAAGAACGTATTGGCCCGTTCGTCTAGGGGTTAGGACGCCAGGTTTTCATCCTGGAAACAGGGGTTCGATTCCCCTACGGGCTACAAAATAAAAAATTAAATCCTTGCATATCAATTGATTGCAGGGGTTTTGTGTTTTGTGGGTGGACGTAGAGGTGGATTTTGTTTAAATTAGCTTTAGAATCAGCTAGTTCAGAAACCATGAAAGCAGCACTCGAAATCTCCTCCAAGCCAAATCGCAACGGTCTTTTTGAAATTTATGTCCGCATCCAGGATGGAAACAAGAAGAAACGCATCAAAGCAAATGTTGCGGTTAAGAGGAATCAATTCAAATCCAAGAATCATAATTTGAAATGGGTGTTTAATCATCCGAATTATGCTGCGATCAATTCTGATCTGCGAAAGTTGATTGAGGAATACGATGATGTTGTTTTCTCAGGCTTGACCGAAAAGAAAGTTCTCTCTCCCGAATCAGTAATGTATTCTATCAAGAAAGCGGCAACTTCTCAGTCATTGGAAAAGTACTGTGAAGCGAAGATCAGTCAGATCTTGAATTACAATCACCGGAAAGGCTACCAGCAGACATTGAATAACTGGAAGGACTACACACGGAGCGAAAAGCTTGGTGAATTGGATTTTAAACAGATCAGCGTTTCTATTTTAAAGGGTTTTGAGAACTACCTGATCAAAGACAAAAAGGTAAGTGCTGCAACTGCATATACTAATCTGAAACGAATCCGGGCTTTATTCAATATGGCGATCAAGGAACAGATCATCGCTGTTGGAGATTACATCTTCAAAGCGTATACGATGCCTAAGGCTGAAAAAGCAAAAAAGGAAAAGCTAAGCGTGGAAGAGCTGAAAGAATTTGCTGCGGTAAAATATGATCCGAACAGTCTGGGTAAAATTGTGCAGCAAGCATTTCTCCTTGCTTTCAACCTGGCTGGTGTCCGGATCGAGGACGTTTTAACGCTCAAGTGGTCATATGTGTCAAAAGATAGGCTGGAATACCAAATGGAAAAGACAGGAGCGCAGAATAGCTTTAAACTGACTTCTCAGCTGAAGGAGATCCTGAAGTACTTCAAGTCTGTGAGCAATGGATCACAATACATTGTTCCGATTCTGCAAGATGGGGTAGAGGATATGGATAATGAGGAATACAAAAAGGAAATTGGAAGAAAGACGGCCCTGGTGAATAAGTACTTGAAGAAGATTGCCTATGATGCCGGAATTGAAAAGAAAGTAACCAGTCATATTTCGCGTCATACTTTCGCTTCCATTGCTATCAAGCGAACTAACGGGAACATCACTTTCGTGCAGAATGCGTTGAAGCATTCCGACGCGAGGATCACTCAGGCTTATCTGGAATCGTTGGATAGTGAGATTATGGATGAAAAAATGGATGATGCTACTCGACTATAACATATTCATCATATTACGCTTTCTTTGAAACTCTTCAAGAATTTTTACCGCTCCCAAGTTAGTCATTGTGTCTGAAAGTTTCAACGGTGAGTCCGATACTTCAACCGGGGATTTAATGTGAAAAAATTTGTCCGAATATTTTCTTGTAAAGCTCGGTATATATGAATCTGCGGGCAGTTCCGCTGCTGTTGCTGGGTTGTAGCAGAAAATGCCGATTTCCTTTTTCTTTTTCAGGACAAAATCAAAAATGTTATTGATGTATTGATCGCGAAAGGCGAAACCGAGAACGAATACAATATCCGCTTGGTCAAGCCGTTCGAGAAGCCATTCGTGCATATCAGAATAGGGAGGACTACTTGGAATTCCTTTATATCCGGGATATAGAACTGGCATTTCGCCTGGATCTTTCGGACGATTAGTAACGCCAGTTTTAAAAATTCGCCCGTTATCTTCTACCCAATCAAGGGATCCATGTAATTTTTTGTATTCGATAATTTTAGGATTCCAAGCAAAATCCTCTGTACCATTATATGCCTGCCTACCAAATCTGCCCGCCTGAAAACTATAATAAACATTATCAAATCCTAATTTCAGTAATTCATCTTCATTATCTGAAACGGCATTTTCAAAAGTTAGATCGTAGTTTGTAGTAAAGATTGAAAAAGCAGAATTCGGATGTTCGCTTCGGATTTCGTTCAAAATTCCTGAGTACAATTGAAAAGCTCTATTTGCGTCAAACTTTGCGAGTAGTTCAAAAATATCTGCCTTGATTTGAAATATTGCATGATTCGCGTTAGCCTTTTGTGCTTCTAAATTATCGTATACGATTTTATAATGAGAATTGGCTTTTCCTTCCCGCAATAAAAATCTTGTGAAATCGTCTTCTTTTACAAAGTTCTCAAGTAAATAGAGCACTCTTTCAATGTCCTTGGGATTGCCATCTTTTTTTAAATATTTTTCAATATGGGGCCATAGAACGGATGGTATTTTTGAAATAGTATTGTCGAACCCATTAGTAGCAGGGAGACCCAAAGGAACGCTCAATCCTGCGCCTGTAAATATTAGAATTTTTGTCATCGGAGTAATTTTTACAAAGATACTCCAAATGCTGCTAGCGCTTGTATCTTTTGATTATTCTGATTGAAATATACTCTTCTACAGATGCTTTCTTAAACCAAAACGTCTTTCCCTGCTGCGCGTATTCCAGCTCGGTAAGATAAGGCTGACGCTTGTCCAGCAATGTTGAAGTCTTCACCTGGAGCAGATCAGCAGTTTCTTTCAGGGAATAGAATTTCCATCCGAACAGCTTTGTCTGCTTATCGATCATCGCTGTTTCCACAGCCTCCTTCACCACTTCCTGCAAATCAGGTAAATCAACTGTAATCTTCATTTTATTTTTTCTTTATCTCGAAAGCGGGATAGAGGGGCTTCAAACCTTCGTTATTTTCAAATAGTCTCAATAAAATCTCTGTGAGATCAATTCGGATGTGATTCTTTAATTCTCCGGTTATGAGATTCAGGTTGTATTCGTTAATTGGTAATGGCATCGCGGAGCCATCCGCAAAGACGAGCAAAAATATATGCTCCCTGAAAAGTAAAGCCTTATATACACAAAACTCCAGGGTTGGCATCGGCGATCTTTTTGATCCCGCTTCCTCTAGCGTCTCCTTCGCCTTTTTGATGTTTTCAATTGCTATCGCGAAGTTCCTGAGTTCAGCAATAATGTTCAGCCACATACCATCCACAATGCTGTATTTTCTCCATTCGTTTCCAACCCGATCAATATCGATAAGACCATATTTGTCCCAGGAATTGATCTGGCGATAGCTACCTGCGTTCGGTTTCATATGAGTGGTGCGATCGTTCAGCATCCCTGAAATTCTTTTTGCTTCCTGCGATAGATAGTAGCTATTGAATTCACTTAAGTATTCCTCGGAAAAGCCCACACAGGCGGAAATAGAGTTTGTTTTCGTTCGTTTTTTTGCCATACTTTATAAAATTACCTAAAGGTAATATTTTACAAATATAGATAAAATTATGATATTACCTATAGGTAATGTTTATTTTGCTCCGATAAAATAAGGCAGTGTGTATTGCTGAGTGCGCAGGCTGCGTAATCGTTTCTAAAAAAGGGAATCTGAATTATTGAACTATGGGAATCTTACTTCAAGCCGGTGTAAGGATTTCTTCTCCAATCCTCTTTCAATATCCCTTTTTGAATACAACTTTCAATAAATGGAGTAAGATTATTGTCAAATGCTTCGTACCTCGAATCACCATGGATCATTTTAGAGTTCAACTCCAATCTGGAAGCAGTCGATACTAGAACTACGCCGTATTTTTTTACTGCGGCTTCGATCATCCGAGTCCCATATCCTCTTCGCTGATGATCGCCATATGTCCAAATGTTGTTGATCCAAATACCGGCATCGTCCCTGAAATATTCAAATCCGCAAATTTGGTCGTCGCCTTTCCACCCTTCCCAATATAAATCTATGTGCTGGATTTTAAATTCCATCGCGAAATTTTTAAGCCTTTTCTAAAAATTTTATGTATTCGGCCAATGTTAATACTTTATTTTGGTAACCAAAATCTTTTAGCATTTGAGTCATATCGCCATCTGAGGTCACCAAGATTAATTCTCTGTTATCTATGGTGTGTGGCGAAATCAAGAATGAAACCTGATAATCCCATTGCCAGTTCCATCTTTTTTCCCTAGATGCTTTGGATTGCATATCGATATTGTCATGAACGATTTTATGGCAGATCCATTTGTAAAATCCTACGGACAGAGGAAATTCTAAATGCATTGACATAGCGCGTTTGATGCCCTCATCTTTTGGAAGTTGAATCTGGAGCGTTGCGGATACAGCATAAATAATTGCCATTGCTACAAACGGTTCAAACGGCCCATTTTCAATATAATCCAATAATTTTATTCTTAATTGCTTTGCATCGATTCTAGGGTGTTTCCGTAAAATTTCTTGTCTAGCTCCATCGATTAAATCAACGATATTCGTTGAGAAGTGGCTTTCTTCATTATTAATATAGTCTTTAATCTGGTCAAAAGTTCCAACCTGTTTGTGATGTTCTATTGCTTTTGTTGAATCAATTCTTATATCATCAACAACGCCCGCCATATTTTTAGCACGTGTTTCAATTTCGGTCGGAATTAAGCCGAAAAAAGAGCGTGTCAAATGCAAGTAGGGTTGTGGGACTACTCTTGGCCGTTTAAGTTCGTCAAGACAATGGTTCCCCATAGCAATTGATCCGTTGAGACAATCTTTGTAATTGAATCCGCTTTCCCCTTCTGCCAGATTTGCCAACATTTCCATACCGACAACCATAATTCCATAAGATTGAATGGATTTTTTAGCTTCTGCGATTTTCATATCAACTACATCAGAGATGACTTGAGCCGTTGGCTTGCCAGCCACAAATTGTCTGTAAGAATTTGTGTCAAATACTACTGCAAATTTATTTTCCATTTTATTGTTTGCTGCTAATTGTCAGTGATATTAATTTGTCTAAGATAGGATGTGTTTATTCATATAATCTTTGATGTCAAACAGGTCTTTTGTCGAAAGCTTGAACCATTCACCACGCTGTCTTTTACTTTTATAGTCGTTGTGTAGTTTTTTTTCTTCGTCGTCAGGAGCCATCCATACCGCTACTATTTTTACTTCGGGCTCCTCTGACTGCAATGTTTTTTCCCTGTAGCTCGGGTTTTTACTTTTCCCAATTTTAAATAGATTACTTCGGCAGTTTAACATAATGTAGACATAGTTCTCGCCAACTTCAATGTTCTTTTTTTTGTAGCCAAAGAGGCTACCGTAGAAGTCGGCTTTATCGTATATGGGTACTTGCACAATTCCCCTCGTTTGAGCTAAAATAGTAGGTTTGGGGTCATCATACTTTTTGAATTCTTCTGGGTTAATTGTATAAAACCCTAATTTTTCAAATAGGCTTCGGGCGTGACTCTGGAAAGTGTTGTGCGTATCCAGAGAATTAATATTCGAATATTTGTTGGAAAGATATTCTGCGAAGTAGAACGTAAGGTTGTCTCTATGTTCCTGATTCATCGAAAGGTTGAGGATATGACCTCGCAAGCCGTCATCATTGTTTACGTAGAAAAGATCGTATGCGATGTCATAAGATTCTTCCACTAAATACAAGCCAAAACAATGCCTATTAAGGCCAATAATTACATTGTTTAGATCCCCTCCGGGGAAGCCCTTGTTCAGTTCCAAAATTTCCTCATCGCTAAGAGTGCAAAGGTTTTTCTCAAACAGTTGGGTAAAATTGTGATCGGGATTCATTATGGTTCATCTCATAGTTTCAAATCTCTTCTCCAGGTGGAAGTTCAAGAGCTTTTATCGCTCCGACAGCGTTCCCAGCAATACCTTTAATAGCAGAATACATGTGTGTTGTGTTGAGGAGCACCTTTTGAATTTGTTTTTCGCGCTTTTTCCACAACCCCTCCATAGCCCGTCTTTCGGAATCAAGATCGGTTTGCATCTGAGTAAATCCCTCTACGATTGCCTCAACTTGCATTTTGAATTCACTTCCGGTCAAAAAATCGTATAGCAAACTCATTTTTTCGCCTTTATTTTCCTGCGTCAATACCGCCTGGCTTATTAGTATAGCTGATTCTCTTAAAACAAAACACAGGGCTTTAAATTCTTCAAATGTACATATCCAAATACCATCTCTCTGTGACAAACGTTCTATACCTTTCGGTAAAGCTTCAGTAACAAGTACTCCAAAAGTTGCGTTCTTTGAGCGCATGTCTGCCTTAAATTTTTCAATCCAAGTAGATTGAAAATCTTTAGTTCTCTTACTTTCGTAATATATTGAACCGCAGTCCTGTCTCCCCGGTGTATTTATTATTTGTAAGCAGTCCGCACCCCTCGCCCCTTTTTTTATCTCTTCGAGGGTGTCAAAAGGAAAATTGTTTTTTATCCATTCTTCAATTGCCAGTTCCTGTATTTCACCCTGCAGCTGTATTGATCCCTGTTCTTGCTTTCGAGTCATTTCCTCAGTAAGTTTTTTTTGATCATCAAGCTGTTTTTGAAGCTCCTTAATTACTAATTCGCTCTTATCGTGCTCGAATTTTTTAATTTTTTCTTTTTCTTCATTTAATTTTAAAGTAAGGTTTTTTTGGGCTTCGGCTTCAATCGCCTCCTTCAATTCATCTTTCTCACGTTTTAATTTTTCTATTTCTCCTTTTGTTTTATTTAGTTCTTTGACCTGCTCAGATTTTTCGGACAGCTCTTTTTGAATTAAGGTCATCTGATCAGATTGTTCTTCCATTAACTTCGCCTTAAGCTGTTTCTCCATTGCTAGCTTCTCTTCTTTTAGCTTTGCGTCAAAACGTTCCTGGAAAAGTTTATTCTCTTTCAACTTCTTTTTTTCAAAGTCAGCCTTCTGTCGTTCTAGCTGCTCGAGGTCTGCGTCGTACTTTTTCTTTTCCTTTGCTAGTTGCGCATTGTACTTCTTTTTGAAGTCTTCTTCTAGCTGATGAGAAATTACATCTTGAACGTCTATAGAAGTGCCACAATTAGGGCATTTTATTTCTGTTTTGTCTGACATATAATTACAAAATTTGAAAGTTGTTTTTCGTACACTTATGACTATTTGTATTGTTCAGGTATATAGCCGGCCTTTTTTACCAATTGATCAAGTGTCGCTCCATAGGACGGTTTTCCTTCACTTTTGCTAAAACACTCTTTGTTTAGAATTCTTTGATAAATTTCAATTGGCACGTTAGAGTATTTGTAACCACTTCCTTTGGGTTTAAATTCGACAAATAAATCTTGTCCTGAATGAGCAATTCTTTCAATAGTACTTGAGTCGTGTCCAATCGGATTCCATTCTAAATTTTCCATAGGTTCTATTTTTTTGGTTTATTTTTGCATCCACCTTTCAATGGTTTCTGTGTAACTATACTTTTTCAGTCTCTCGTCTTTCCAGCTGCTTATTTTGGTATCAAAGGCAATATTTTTGACGGAGTCCAAGAGCGGAATTTTGACTTTCATTGGAATTTTCATTGACTCTCCGATAACAAATGCATCCCCGTTTCCCAGAGAAGGCAAAGATTTAAGAAATGTGGAAAAATTGTTTGGTGAAAATTTGATGATTTGTGACTGATCTTCACTGTTGGTTAATCGGAGTGCGATGAAAGTGCTCACTTGTGAAATTACAGTGCTGGGGATTTCTACTGGCCTCTGTGATATTATCATTGCCCCGATGCCAAATTTCCTTCCTTCCTTCATTATTTTTTCAACCGCTTTTTGGGAAAAACTATTTTGGGTTCCCGAATTTAGATATTTATGGGCTTCCTCAAAACAAATTAAAAGAGGTCTTCCTTCAAATGTTTTTTTACATTTTAACGAATAATAGATAATGTCAAACAAAAGATTGGAAATGATTCCAATTACGACGTCAATTATATTATAGGGAATTCCACTTAAATTTAATACCGTTATTTGTTTGTCGTTTTCAACCCAGCTTGAAATTAGGTCTTCAATATTTTTTTTCCCAAGGATGAAGTCATCACCTCCAAACATGAATTCGAAATCAGTATTTGTCATTATATTTAGCATATTATCAGAGAGGCTTCTGAAATATGTTTCGTCTGATTTGTATGGGGCAGTGTTCGTTACGGTGTGGATTTTAAATAGTGGTTTCTCTAATGTAGATGCATTACCTTTCATTACACTTCCATCGTCATCAATTTGGTAATCGTAGTTTATTGGTTTTTTGTCTTGAGTTTTGAAAGTTCCATACCCTCTGCAGTGAAATTCAAACCAGATTTCCTTTATGTCAAACGGAATTGGGGAGTTAATGTTTATATTATTGATATGGATCTTGCCTTTAAGAGGGCCGCTTTTTATATATTCTCGCTTCATCTGGAGAATGCGATCTCTGAAGATGTCGACTGCTGTCGAAATTCCATTAGTGGATAGTCCAAATAATTTACATAGTGTGTCAAAGTCAAGCATCCAGTAGGGAATAATCAACTTGCTAGCCTTGTCGTAAACAGTAAATTCGACGGCATCCTTATTCAGGTAGTTCATATATTCTCCATGAATGTCAATAATCACAGATCTAGCGCTGTGGTATTCTGAGACTATATTGTTTAGGAGATAGGCTACCGTATTTGATTTTCCACTTCCTGTACT
Source organism: Bacteroidia bacterium (assembly GCA_045805205.1). GTDB lineage: Bacteria > Bacteroidota > Bacteroidia > 2-12-FULL-35-15 > 2-12-FULL-35-15 > 2-12-FULL-35-15. The sequence continues at coordinate 1,000,451 of JBJMLR010000011.1, forward strand.
TCCGACAACGAGGGAATGTTTCAATACGAAGTCATTCAAATTAACATAGACAGGTAAGCTATTTGAGAAGTAGTTATCTCCCACTTTGACTGGGAAATTTACGTCCGATTTAAAAATTATATTTACATCTTCTTCATCAATAATATATGCCGAATCATCAATACTAGGAGTAATCTTTGCACCACTTTCAAACTCTCCTGTTACGCTTTTGAAACCAAGTAGAGCTACATTAATTACTTTTTTGTTCAAAATGGCTTCTCCCGACTGCATGAAAGTTGAAAATGATTCGACAACGCAATAGAGGCAAGAGAGGCCATTGGTTATTTTGACGAAACTACCAACTTGTCCAATTCTAAATAGGTTGCCTTTATGGATAATATTATAGTTGTTGAGCTCATTACTCACTTCAATAATGACTCTTTCCGAATTTACTTCGATGACTTTGCCTATTTTCCCATTAATAAATTCTTTTTCCATTATTTCATCGCAACGGCCATTTCCGTTTTTTTGGGGTTTATTAGTGAATTTAACACAGTGACAAAATTGTTGAAATCTCCAATATTTCCTGTGTTAATAAACTCACTTTTTGTTTTATTAATAAATTTTAGTTTCTCCGAGTAGGCAGAAATATTGGGGTATTTACCGAGCACTGCTATACATTTATCTAGTGTTTTCTCGTCATAGCAAAATGCAAAGACGGAAAGCCTGGAATTATTATTTAATCCATTGATGATAATATCATTCACGTGATCGTCACAAAATGAATATCCTAGTATGATCAGTACTTTTTCATTGAGTAATAGATACTTCCTGAACCTATCCAAATATGCGATAAACGGTGCCTTTCTTGAAGATAGGTATTTATCCATTGAAGGATAAATTAACAAATCCTCATAATCGACACCTATTTTATTTTCAATGAATATTGTTTCGTCGCCGGCTTTTTTGAAGTTAAGAGACCCATGTAGTTTCCATAGTTTGGTCCAGCTTTGTTTAACATAGAGACCAGTAAAGTCGTCAACAGAATCTGAAATGAAAAACGGTTTTACATTCCCGATAAATCCAGAAAAGTACGGAAGGCTATTTTTTTCAAGAGCTTTTTCAAGAAGCACATCATAATTTAGTGAGAATATTTCTTTTTGATATTCGCCATTTATGAAATTTAGCCACACAACTAAGTCGGATAGTTTGTCAATTGGCTGATCTACGGATAACTTTTCAAAAATTGTTTTTTTAATTTGTTTTTCGATTGCACATACTTGCTCAAGAGTAAGATCGTTGATTTTTTTTGAAGTGCTGACCAAAGATTTTAATTGCTGTATCTTGTTCAAAATAACCTCGACATTGTCGTCTTTTTCTAATAGTTCATTAAATTTTTTGTCGGTGATTATTTTTTTTATTTCTTTAGTTAGGTCTTCGACATTCGGTAAGCCGCATGCTTTGGATACACCAGCTCCAAGTAACAGTCCTACTTGTTTCGGTGTCGCTAATATTTCTAATAGGTTTTCCATAATTTTTTAATTTTAATTTGTTTTCTTCAGAACATCGATTGTTTCAGTCACGATTATTTAGTCTCGACGTATAGAAATTAATAAATAATACCCCGAAAAGTAGAAACGTAAGAACCTGACATATGACAATTCTTTTACCATCATCCGTTCCGGCGGTAATGTCTCCGTATCCAATGGTCAATGAACTAATGAAGCTGAAGTATTCTGCATCTATTGGGGTGTTGACAATTAGATCAATTGGGTCTGCACTTTTTTTAAGAGATTTTGTTATTAAATAAATGCTAGCAAAATCAATATTTAGAACTACATAGTCGATAATTAGCAAGATTACATTTCTTTTATGAGAATGAGGCTTTGCAAAGACGTCATCGCTAAAAACTAAATTTGCTGTATAGCATATTGTTTCCAAGATCATCCACCAGCACCACAAAAGTATTGGGTTGTACCCAAAAATGGTAAAGTGAACACATACCCACCAACCCTGATGTAGGATAGTGTAAGCAATGATCAATTTGAAAACCACCTGTAATTCTACTCCGAAATTCTTCCAAAGTTTACCGTAATTTCCGAATATCGCTCTCACATAAATGCCAGGAAAAGCAAATTGGGTTGAAAGCAAAATAATTTTCACCCATCTCTCAAGAGTTATGGCTTTGGAAGGCTCTGGAAAATTGTTATTCCAAATATCCTTTACATTTTGCCACTGATGACATAAGACTCCACCATCATGATCCAATGGCGCGTGAGGGAGAGTCGAGAAAAATATTTTTCTTATTAGGGCCTTTAAAAATCGGAAAATAGCCGAGATGGTTTTCATTAGTTGTCCGGTGTTTCTAAACTATTTTAGTTCTGCATTCAAAATTTCCTTTATATCGGACGAATTAACTAATTCCCCTTTTGACTTTTCATAATTTGCAATATCATCAAGAGCAGCTTTGATTGTTTGTTTTGTGTTCAAGTTTTTTTTCGCCATTTGAACGGCATCAATATATTTGTCTAAAGCTTCAGGTAGATTTTTCACCAGATAAACCAACGCAATATTAAAATGTACATAGGTCAATGAATTATCAATTGATAGAGCTTTTTCACTAAACTGTAGGCATTTGTCATAGTCGCCTTTTTCAAAGGCACTCCATCCTAAATTACCATACGTTGTTGCTTTGTTTTTTTCGTCTGAATCTGCGAGATCCGGACTGCATCCTTTAATGATATCCTCGAATATTTTATTCTTTTCAAACTCGGCCATTTCATTTAACTCCTGGAGGGTATACTTTGAAGAGATTTTCGAAATAAAGCAGTCACACGTTTTTTTTAACATTTCCTCGTTTGAAACGCCGTTGGATTTCATGCCGTCATATAGCTTTTGATAAATTTCATTTTTGACGGCCACGGTCCATCCATTTCCAATTAACGCATAGACATTAACGAACACTTTAATAGCATTGATATTATCGTTGTTTCGAAAACCGAGAAAAAGTGTGTTCTTATCTTTTAGGGCATCTACTGCAACGACAAGATTGAAACTCTCAGAATTTAATCTTTTATATGGATAACTATAGGCTGTATATTCATCAGCATAGTTCATTATCAAGCCTGGCTCGACAAATGCATTGAAATTTTTTCGGTCAGAAAACATAAAGAAGTCACACTTATAACCAGTTTGTGGCGGGCTAAGTGCCATTAATGTTGCCCCTCCAACAAGCTTTGTAGTCGGACTTGCTTTGGACATCATTAGGTTCTGCATCATTTCCTGATTGGCCTGTTTGTCGATCTGGGCGTTTTCATTATCGACTTTGACATTGACAATGATAAATTCAGTCATTAAAGGGATATTTTCAGCCAATCTATTTCGAGTTTGCTTTCCTCCGAGTGATAATGTAGTACCTCCGACAGAATTTAATGTCAGGACTTCTGTTTCTCCCAATTGAACCTTTTTATAAGTTTCAATATCCTGAGCATAAGACGAAAGAATGCTGCTTAAAGCGATGAAAAGAGTTGATAGCTTCTTCATGATCAAAACAATAGGATTTAATTATACTCCATAGAAAGCCATAACACGAATTTTGCGATTCGGTTAGGTCAGTTGCGCAAGAAAGTCAAACAGGAGGGAGTAGCTCCGAGTAGCTAATATATAACATTTCTTATTCTGAGCAATAAACGGCCGTCATTTTCAACTGCTTACATCTTAATGAAACGGCCCGGGAACTACTGAACAACTGCTTTCAACAGCCTGGAACTGTCCGAATACTACCTGCCTACTACCCAAATACTGCTGTTTCCCAATTGTAAACTGCCGGAATCATAAGTTTCCCGATGGAAAACTGGCAGAATCATAAGTATCCTGGCGGAAAACTGAAGTATACTGGCGGAATCTTGAGTATCCCGGTGGAATACTGACGGAATGATCAGGAATACTGACGGAAAACTGAGGAATCTTTTGGAATACTGGTGGAAAACTGACAGAATTTGCCAAAATGACTATGCGAATCTCCCGGCATACATTATGAATAGTCCTGCTACCTTCATGATTTAGAGATTTTCAGCGGAAGGTAGGTTGTATTCTGCCTGAGGCCTCGGCAATACAGATCCAAAACTATAAATCCAGGAGAAACCAAGCTCTACTCCTCCGAACAATTAGAGAATAACAAATGGAAACATGAAAGATCCGAAAGGAAACTACTCCCAGGACGAACGGGACAACCATGCTGACCAACTTAATCCCAATAATGACGCATATTGGGAGTCAAGAGGGGAAGATGAACGTCCTGATGATTGGGAAGAACGAATCGACAACGATGAATAAGCGCTGATCCCCAGAACTTATTCCGAAAACTCCGGCGAGGCCCCCGGAGTTTTCGCATTTATACCGTGTTCTCCTGAATTTAACCCTTTTTCACCAGCTAATACCCGCCAGAACTGGTTTTTACCGACTTCCACCGAACTTAACCCAAAAGAATACTTAGTATTCGTAAGTATCCCGATTGTTTTTTGGTCAAAACCAATTTTTTGCGATTTGTACATGCATGATCTTAAATCGCTTCTAATGCGTTTTCGAAATTAAACGTTTAATTTCTTGCGATTTGCCAAAAATAATTTGGTAATAAAACTTATTGTTTTAAATTAGCTATACCGGAGCTACTCCCTCCCCAATTACATCCCCGAAATTAAATGAAAAAGCATTTTTGAAAATGCTGAAGGAGCAACTCATATCTAAACTAAACGTCTTTAATATACAACACAAATAACACATCTAAAACAAAAAACATGAACACACTCTCAAATCAATTGCAAAAGATCATTCTGTTACTCGGATGCGTATTGTCATTAAATGCATTCGCACAAACTCCCGCAAAATGGAGTGTAAGCGGAAATTCAATCACCAGTGGTGACTTTCTCGGAACAACAAATAATGAGGATCTCATTATTAAAACCAACGGCAATACGGCTGTGAAGATAAAAGCAAATGGTAATTTCATTCTGAAATCGTTGGAAGGATCTGGAAATGGTCTTGTCCTGTTTGATAATAATGGAAAATTAAACCCACTCGTCTTTTCCGGCGATGTGAACCAGGTGCTGCTCGGTGATGGAACCTTCGGTTCAGTTCCTGCCGGACTCTGGAGTACGGGAAGCGGAGGTAAAATCTATTATAATGGCGGGAAGGTCGGAATTGGAACTGCAACGCCTAATTTCAAACTGGATGTTGACGGGGACATGCGCGTTACGCAGGATCTATATCTTCAGGGTGCTTTGATCATTAGCGACAAAATTCAAACGCCCAAACAAATGAAGGCGCAGACTGTTATTGCGGACTCAATCATTATGGATAGCACAAGGGCGGTATACGGTCAGGCAAATTTCAAGGGTGATGTAAAAATAACAAGTAAATTAAATGTCAATGGCAATGCCTTTTTTAATGGATCAGAAACCGTAAGCGGAGACATTATTTCAGGGGGAAGTGTATACTTTGCCGGTGGACAAAAGATCAGTTATACACCGGGAACTTCGAGCACTCCTGCTATCCTCGCCTTTGGCGGATCGACAAGACCTGTTGGAGCGTGTTATGCACCTCCGGCAGTTGGAACGCCCACTTATAACCAATTTCAGGGTTTAATTCAATCCTTTGACAATCCGACGGCAACGACGTCTATCATGAACATGGGATTTGACGGCACAAATGCAATTGTCGATCTTGACGGACCAACAACCGCTAAAATTGCAATCAATAACAACTGTTCTCACGAAGTTCAAATTTCTAATGGGGTTAATGGAGGAAAAGTAGTGATCGGCGGTGGAGATGGTGGAGACATCGATCTTCTCGGAGGAACAAGTGGTGATATGCTTGTGGGCTATGGAACAAATACAGGCATTATCAATATTGCCTCTGGAGCTAACTCGGGAAATGTAGGTATTAGCACAGGGGCAATAAGTAAAACAGGAGTAGGAACAATATTTCCTCTGGCGAAATTTGAGGTTCAAAACGATATTCCGTCAACAATGACCGCTTGTTTCAGCAAAGTTGAATCGGCAACACAAACCAGGAGAATTATTTTCGAACCCAAGCTCAACTTTGGGGACTACAATCCATTGACTCAAGCCAATGATGCAGGTATTTTCTGGACGGATGGAGCCGGAGGAGCCGGAAGAAACCAGGACGCCGGATTTGTGATCGGCGCATTCCCAAGTTCGGCATCTGGAACAACTGATTTCTTTGGAATGAGGATGACTTCAAAAGGTGCTATAGGCATTGGAATCGCTATTCCTGAAGCTGTAGTTCATATCCAAAACGATTTTGAACCCCGAGGACCAATTGGGTTAAAAGTTACAGCAAATCTTCCAGGTTTCGCGGATCAGGAAACTCCCATCGCTATTCAAGCTGAAGGAACGAATGACTTAAACAGAACCATTTCTTCCGGTAAAAAGTCGGGAACTACTTATACGGAGAACTTCGCTGTGTTTGCCGACGGTCATGTTTTCGCCCGCGACATCAAAGTGACTCTGAATAATATTGCACACGGTGATTATGTTTTTGAGAATAGCTATCAATTGATGCCACTTAATGACTTGGAAACATACGTAAATGCAAATAATCATTTGCCAAACGTTCCAAGTACCGCCGAAGTCGCAAAAGCTAAAGGAATTAACTTAGGCGAAATGAGCGAGAAGCAATTGGTAAAGATAGAAGAGCTAACCCTGTACATCATTGAATTAAATAAAAAATTGGACTCTCTCGAATCGACGGTTAAAGATCAAGAAAAAGAGATCAAAAATCTAAAGAACAAATAGCATGCACAGAAAAATCATTTTTTTTATATGCATTTGCGTTTTCATGGGTAGTTGTAAAAAATATCCGGAAGACACCCCGCCATTTCATCTTTCTTCCGCAGAAAAGAGGCTTACAAAATCAGAATGGACGGTTAAAACCTGGACCCCAATTTATACTACTTCATTTTTCCCGGATTGTGGTTCAGGAACTGATATGGTGTGCAACTTTTCTCGCAACGGCACCTGTGAGGGTGGGTGTAATCGCATTAGTCATCCCGGCGGTACTACAAGCATTCCTTCTGATAATTATGATTTTTCTGGAACTTGGGAGTTTACTAACGATGAAAAGGATATTGTAATCAAACATAATAATGGAAATTCAACTACTTGGTTAATAAAGGAATTAGATCGCAAAGAAATGAAGATCATAAGTGACAGTACGGTTCTTTATTTAACACGTTAATTAAAACTGACTTGGAAATGAAAACAATAAAGCTCATTCTCGTAATAATTTTGCCATTAAATTTATTAGCTCAAACCCAAAACGAGAATCTTCAGCGTTATTGGCGCCTTCGTGAACGACTTAAAAACTTTGTTGTGCCTGGGGAGGCACCAGGAGGCAGTTTGATCTCATTTGTTAGGGAAAAGTATTACAAAGATGATGGCACGATACTCTCAAATGGCTATCTGAATTATGGTGATGAAACCATTAGATTAGCCGATTATATTGCAATGCTGGCTCTGGAGTATAAAATGATAAAGGATCACGGATTACCAAGCACTTTGCTGGATAAAACTACGCAAGAATTGGCCTTTGCTATCCGTGCGTTCAATCGTCTTGATATTACCGCTGAAGATTATTGGAACACTTACTATTCAGGTACGCCCTGCTCGTATACCTCGGCAGAAAAAGAAGATTTGCGAACTCATCATTTAAATGGCTTTTTTATTCGAGAGGATGTTCCTCATGATTTTACGAATACAACGGTGAACGATCATCTGGTTGAAAATTATCTTAATTCAAGTTATTTTCCAGTTGACGACGGAAGAATTGTTGATGTCGATAAATACAATTCATTTTCATGTATTGACGTCCATGTCCCTGGCGCATATTTTACTGTGGTTCCCTGTGATGCTTTTAACGGGCGCTATTCAGGCCCTATTGAAGAATCATTGGATCAAGCCGTGGAAATGATGATGGCATTGGCGATTGTTGTGAAATGTGTCCCATCCGGTACGGAAGGCTTTCATGATGATGGAAGTGTTATTGACTATTTCGACGGAGGTGTTACGGGAATTGCCGAGGAAGCTCAAAAAATTGCGCACAGAATGACCCAATACATGGTTGCTTTTAACTGGAAGATTGAAAATCCGGTAACATGTTCTTGTGTAAAGGGTGTTGCATGGGGCAAAGATGTTTCTGATGGAGATCCATGCAAATGTCAGTATGGTGGCGCCGATATGGAAGTACTAGCTTATGGAATGGCATGGGCTGATTGCAGAATCCAAACTGCGGCTCTGGGCAGCAGCATGGGAAGCGATTCTGATACAAAGGATTACTATTGCACCCACTACTTTTGTGAAGGTGACTGTATTCCCTCTTGCTCTCCAAGATCAGACTTTATTTTAAGCGGGGGTAAGACATTTTGGATGAATCACATAAAAGACAATACAATCGCGGATGACTACAAGCCAAGTGCTCTTGCTGCAATATCAAATGTGTGGGGCGATGAAACTGACAATAGTCTTTATTATAGGTGCCAGGAAGATTACGGAAAAAAATACCATTTACCCTTAGTAAACAAGTTTCTATATGGAGGAGCATTCGGAGACGACTTCTTTAATGAAAGTACTTATCAAAGTTTATTAAATGGCGCGGCCTGCTATGCTGCACACGCCGATGATCCTTTTCAATATAGTGTGTGGTCGAATCCATCCGGACTCTTATATGGTGGAATGCGTACAGATCCGGCATCTGCGGAAACTGATAATCTCAGCTACCTTTTCTACTTCAATATATTTAATTTATTTAAACCTTCTTACCTGTCTGAGGGGGGCGTTACTTATCACTATATCGACCCATCGCAATTATGCGAATCGGATATCAATAAAACGGGATTTGTATACAATATTAATCAGGCTAATTCAGTGTTCGTTCCATTTGTCGAATCAGATCAAAAAGGTTTTCATGCATCAAATAGTATCAATGTTTCCAATGGAATCGATTTAGGAGGTAACCCTATTGCTTATGTTATTGCGAATGATGATGATTCGCAACCTTGGCCTTTGTCCCAAGCGAACATTACCTATGAGGCTGGAAATGAAATTAATCTTCATGCTGGTTTTGAGGTTCATGAAGGGGCGGAATTTCATGCAACGATAAATACCAACTTGCATCCAATGGATTGTTCCGGAGTTAAATCGCCAGTTATCCCCTATAACACGAAGCCACAAATGAACCATTTGAGTGAAGGAGAAGTTCAAAATATTTTTAACGGATTGGTTGAGGAGAGCGCCGCTAAAGATCGAAGCAAACTTGATCCGTCTGTAGTTGCTGGACTGAACCTTGAGATCGCTCCGAATCCTAACAATGGTTCGTTCCAGGTTAACGTCAGTAAAGATAGAAAGCCGGTTTCGATCAAGGAAATGAAAGTGTACGATATAATGGGCAAGGTAATTTGGGAGACTAGAGCGTCGTCAAACTCTTCTTTCAGTGTAGACATCAGCGATTATGCTTCAGGAATTTATTACGTAAAATGTGTTACTGAGTCAGGAGAATTGTTGACAAAAAAACTAATTAAACAGTAGCGCATGTCATAATCAAAACTTACCGTTGATTAATGAAATACATACCATGTTGAAACTCCGTCAGAAATGATCGTACTCGAACCTAGTATCGGACTCGCGATACTAATTGAAAAAACAGAGGCTGGGAACAAATTACTTGTGATCACGTCTGCGCCATAACTCATTATGTCCAATGAAGAGGCGGGAGAAGTGCTTGACGGAAGCCTGCGGATATGATACGCTTTGCCTACTGCGACAGAGTTTGCTGCGGGAAGATACAGCGTACAAGTAGAAGCCGGCCCGGACGTAGCAATAATAATGTCGCTTATCGCCAAAATAGTATCGCCACAAATTGTGTATTGAAAAACTGCCGGAGGTAAAGTTGTTGTCCCGGTTGGACCTGTTGGTCCGGTCGGACCACCAGCTGGACCAGTTACACCAGTAGCACCGGTATTTCCTGTTGCGCCTGTTGTTCCGATGCCAGTTGCCCCGGTTGGGCCAGTCGGTCCTGTTACTCCTGTCGCCCCGGTTGGACCGGTAGCCGCAGGAGTACATAAGGAAATCCAAGAAGAAGTTATCGTAGAATAGAAGTAGAAGCAGTTCAGATTGGTATCAAATACCAATAGTCCATTCGCAGGACTTGGGATAGCCAATCGTTGAGCTGTAGTAACACGGGGAGTTAGAAATCCCTTATCGATTGCAGTAACGTCTAACTTAGCTGACGGGGCAGGCGTGGTTGTTCCAATACCGACATTGTCCTGGGCTTGTAGTGCCAGAACTGAAAATAAAAGGATGACGGACAAAAGAATTTTTGTTCTCATTTTATCGGAAATACCTATCAAATATAGTGATTTTTGGCGTAAATTGCTATTAGACAGTAGTGCAGAAACTAAGAGAGATGAGTAAAATAGGAAGGAACGATACCTGCCCGTGTGGTAGTGGAAAAAAGTATAAAAATTGCCATTCGCCGGAACATAAGGCAGTGAGGGAAACAAAATTGTCTTTCGACGATATTGTCGGGAAGTATAATGCGATTCAAATCCTTAGCGCGATAGGTGGGCTCCAACTCAACGCACTAAATCATGAAAAAAATTTCCGATTAGAACAGCTGGCAAGGAAAACACTAATTCATCTAAGTAAAAATGGTTCCGCACCGTTAGCACCAATTAAGCAGTTAAAGGGAAGCATTGAAGCATATACTGACGGAAAGGCCATGGAAGATCCATTACCCAACTTTTTTACTGAAGTGGCTATGTTTGAAGAGGGAAATTACACAGTTTTTCCAGGAATTTATGAAGGATATAGCCAAGTCCTCAATAATTTACTGGAAGCCATATTTTGCGTTAAAAATGATCTTCCTGAAGATTTTCTTGTGTTCGTTAGAAGTGCGGCAGGATTGCTGTTGCATATGAGTCATGCTAGCGCTACGGATAGTGACGTAGAGCCGTATGTAAGAATTGAAAGAGATCAAAGCAATCTAAAATTTCCCGACGATTCCGACCAACAGCGTTTTGTACGTTCGCTGCTGTTCCCGGTGGAGTATTTGGCGGAGGTGTGCTCACGGTATAAATATGAATATTCTGTTCTGGAATATTTCATTGTCGACGAAGATGATGATGAAGAGATTCAAAACGACAGCATTGACGAAAATATTGTCAATTTGAAACCGTTAATTGAAACAGCCGAAGGAATTCTTATGTACATGCCTACGGGCGTGGTACATGCTTTGGTGATGCGGATATATTCATCGGCCGAGGGAAAAGGGTGTTATGATAAGCTGTTGGGTTTGATGTACTCACGGCAATTCCACAATACATGTGTTGCGTTGTCAAATAATGGTTGGATGTGGACTGATATTGTGTTATCTGAGGATACCTCTAAACTTCCTATTATTGAAACAGTGTTCCAGTTCGACAGTAATAAACTGGCTTATGTGTGCTATGTGAAGAAGGGTGAGAAACTCGATCTTACTTCAGAAGAGAATGAAGAAGCAGACGATCCTTATACGATAAGAACGACAGAGGTAATAGACTACTTGGAGAAGCTTGACGGCACCGGGTTTCTTTCTGTATTTTGTGTATATGTTGTTGCTGATGTTGGATTGGATTCGGCCTTTTCATGGTCAAAACCATCGGGAGGGCATCTCAACTTAGGACTTACATATAACGAGCTATGGACTATCTGTTATGCAGAAAAGGTAGATCGTTTGTCGTTATGGAAGTTTGCAAAATGTTTTGGCAGAACCAATGAACTGACTAAGGTCGTTTTCCCTGGTGGGATGCTAGATGTATATGCTGCTTATGCTGGAAATGATGGAAGTCTCTTAAGTTCAAATGCGCAGAATCCAATAGGGGGAATGTTAATGATAATGCCGGGTTGGGGAGATGAGCTAAGGAGGCAGGTAATCAAAAGACAAGACATTCATCTGGTGTCAGTACTTCATCAGAGCAAACGCGCTCTGGCAAGGGTAAAGCGATATAAGGACTATGCACCAATCTATGTTGAGGACCAAGTTAGTGAAGGTTTTCGTGTAGTAATCGAAAGTTATAAAATGCCGATATGGATTGCTAGCAAGCAGGGAACTCATAAGAGAGAAAGTGTTGCGACCTGGTTCTGCGAAGCCGTTGTATTCTGGTTGTATAAAATGCGCAATCAACTTGGGTCATTTATTAATAACCAACCCCTTGTTCAAATAGAAATCGAGATCGAATTAGATAAGAAAATGATTTCTACGATCCAGTTTGAAAGAAAGGATGTAGATCCGTCAACGGTGAAACTCACCGAGGAGGTCAAGCCTCCCAAAATAAAAGTTATAGTACCACATGAATTTCTTTATCTGCTCATTCGTCCGGATAACGTGGCCGAGAGAGTGCTCATGAAATCGGTGTTGACAGGTTTTGTCCAATACATTCATGCGTCGGGAAGAGAAACAAAGCTGACTGGAGCAGACATTGATCAGATAGTAGATACTACTTTACGTCCTAATCATGCTAAAATGATCTTATTTGGTGATTTTGGTTGGAACATAAAAATGGATGACCGAAAACTACCGCGGTTGCGATTTATCAAGGATACAGATGTTTCCTTTGTGCTCGACAACTTAGTTTCATACTTACCAGCAGGTTATATAATTCCTGACGAGATTGTACCAGTTGAACAAAAAATTAAACTCTGTAATGATATAGTTACTGCTTTAATTGGACAAATAGGAACAAGACTAAAAGAGTTCAATGGGGAAGAACTTTTGCAAAAATTAGTTGCACAAAATGAAAGCATCATTCAGGCAAAAGAACTTCGGGAAATTCTCATACCCGCAAAGATTGCTTGTTATAGTGACATGAAACAAGAAGTGGAACATTTGCAGGACGGTGAAAAAGGTATCGTTATCACCGGTCATTCGCTGAGGACCTTAATAGAATTCGTAGCCTCGAAGCCGCCAACAGGCGATAAACCGGTTGATATGGATGATATAGATCTCTTGCTAGCGCTTACAAATCAGGTTACACAATGGGGGGCAACAAGCGAATCGATGTGGTTCAAACTTGACGATCCAAAAATAGGACTCCTTCCTTCCGGAAGGATAGGTACGGAAAAGTCGTTCCAAAGGGAGTACTTAGATCCGTATTCGATTGCGAAAACAGAGAGTGAGATCTTTTTGAATATCGAAAATTTTTCCGCAAATTACTCTTCTAAACGGGGGATTAAGCCCGAAAAAACTGAAGAAACCGATAACCTCGATAATGTATTCAAGGCAGAGTGCGATATCACAATGACAATGTTAGCCAAGATCACCGGAACTTTGATCAATGAAGGGTTTGGAAAAGGGATGCCGTTTGTCCAGTTAGGGGATAACAAAATGCTTGAGGTTTTGAGGGCAATTGAAGGTGTTTCTGAAAACGATATAAAAGCTGCACTTGCGTTGCTTGTGATGGTCGTCAGAAATGACTTATCTAGGCCCCCGCCGGGATATGATAATCCCGAAATATACCCATGGCGATATGGAAGATCTTTATCCTACCTGCGAAGGCCGTTAATCAAAATTACACAGAACGGAAATGTCAGCTATTTGTATGGATACCGTCATTTGTTGGTTTTCTTTGATAACCTTCAATATTTATTGCATACTGCGAAGTTTCCCAATCCTAAATCTGCTGAAATGAAAAGTTGGTTAGCCGGTGTTTCAGGTGAAAAAGGAAATCCATTTAGAGAAAGAGTAAAAGAATGGTTTGAAAAAAATTCGGATTTCCAGGTTTTTCCTTTTGAAATTAAAATGGAACCGAATGCAACCATAGGTCATATAAAAACGGACAAGAGTTGTGGAGATATTGATTTGCTTGTTGTTGATCATAAACTCAAAGTAATCTATTCCAGTGAGTGTAAAAATATCGTCGGCGGACGAAATATTCATGAAATGAAGGTCGAGATGGATGACTATCTCGGGCGTGATGGGAAGGACAAGAACGCAAAGGTTAGAAAACATCTTGAAAGAGATCAATGGCTGCGATCAAACAAAAATGCGTCGGAAGATCTTGTTCCTTACGCGAGTACTTACACCATCAAATCAGTCATCATTACAGCCGATGAGATTCCGTTAGCTTACCTTAAGAAAGACGATCTGCCATTACCGATAAAGTCCTTTGTTTTTTTGCGCCGGTTCGGTATTTCGTATCTGGGTGACTAAATAACATAAATTGCTAGCGCTTTATCAGTTATCTTGTCCGTCAATCACGGTTAGTCGAAGGAATAATTACAAGTTAATATAGGTACTCAGTTCATTTTTAATTCTCTCTATATTAAGTTTGTGCGTGCTAATTTTGTCAAGGCAGGTTTGTATTTTCACTCGGTCTCTGCTATTATCGACGGTCAAGTTTAGTTGTTTCTTAATTTCTCCAATATATACCTGTGTTCGATCTTTTAACTGACTAATCATGAAATTGAATTGGATTCTTACAAAGCTACCTAACTGACTATGAGTTTGGTCAAATACTGAAAAGTATGTTGATCGTGCCCTATTCATAATTTGAGTGATTTGATTTTCACGGACTTTGTTTTTTCCGACGAACATAACTTCAAGCCAGTTAAAAAAGCCGCTAATGCTTTCGCCGAGGAAGCCGAATATTTTCTCTAAGGCGTTTACAGCTTTGGGTATCTTTTGTGAATACGAATCCCTTATAGGCCGTATTATTGTATTGATATTTTTTTTATCAAGCGAAGCGGAACGCGCATCGTCTTCAATAAATTCTACCTGTTCCAGTTCACTTCTGACCCAGTCATTAAGATTTGAGAAAACTTCATCAAGTCGATTATTTACTTCATCGAAAATTTGATTTAAGATATAGTATGCGTTGTTTTCTAAATATTGCTGAATTGCATAGCTATTTGGTAAGGCTTGATCAAGCGGAACAGACTTCAATTGATTTTCCAAACTCTGGAGTCGTTCCGCGACGGATGTATTAATGTATGTTTGGAGCCATGCTAATAATGCATTTTTATCATCTTCACCAATTTTTGAAAGCTGATTTAGTTGGGTCTGAACATTTCTAAGGCTGCTTTTTAGGTTTGAAGCACGGTCTGATTCCAGGATGCGAGATCGCTGAATATTAGAGTACTTAGTAAGTTCGTCACTAAATTCATAAATTAATCCGCCTAAGTTGTATAGGCCATTTCTGTTCGTTTTTAATAAATTTTCCCACAGCTTATCTTCAAGATGTTGAATGTCAAAAGGGCCAATAGTTTTGATTTTCTTTTTGATTCGTTGAAATGATTGTTGCGCGCTTACAAATATGGGAGGGCTAGGTAAAAATTTTGAAATATCATTTTCTTCGATTACGCGATCAACGTATTTTTTTAGAGAGTCGAATTCCTGTTTGGTCAAAGCGTCAACTTTATTAAATACCAAGTAAACCCGTTCCATTCGTGGAGCAAGGTCTCTAAGATCGTCTAGGTGGTGCGAGTTGATTGAAAATCCGCCATACTTATACGGTGAAACGTCTATAAGATAAATAATCGCTGAAGAACTATATACTGCGATCTTCGAAATTCGTCTAATTTCATCGTTTACATCATCTAATCCCGGAATGTCGCAGTATGCAAGCCCCTTCTCTAGATTTTCATTCTCTAAAAAGACGGTCACTAATTTTACCGCTTTGGCATTTTTAGGATTATGTTTTTGGTCAATATATTGTCTAAGAAATTTAACATTAGCCGGACCCTTTTTTACTGTTCCGTCAAAAAATACGACTTCGGATTCTTTTATTTTTCCTGGTTGAATTGTAAAAGGGATTCCGGTGGTCGGTAGAGTATCTACGGGCGAAATTTCTTCGGATTCTTTAATGAGAGCATTAATCAACGTGCTCTTTCCGGCTCTACTAGGTCCAACAACTGAAATTGTATAAATTGAATTTACTGTTCGGTCGTAAATTTCGTGAAATCTGGTACTAGATGTTTGAAGCTGGTTAGTCTCAAGGAAATTGATAAAATCGTTAATTTCTCGCTTTAGACAGTTTCTTATTTCAAAAAATGTTCCTTGTGGAATACTCTGTTCCTTTTGAGTTTCAGAAGAAGACGCAATTAAGTAACTTTCAATTTTTGGAATTGCTGCACGATTTAAGTTTTTAAATAGTTTGTCAGTTAATTTAACGGAGTTTTGAGCAATCCAATTACTTTTTAGGGTTGAAAACAATGAGTCATCAACCCACGTAAATGAAAGTTTATTTCCGTCAGTTTGTTTCAACAACATTATTGGCTCTGGAGATTTTTTCCAGTGAGAAAGTTGCTCACTGGAAATTGTTATATCGCCCGGTCGGGTATGTTTACAAACAACGAAAAACTTCCGTCCTGAAAAGAGGCGCTTGTCACGATTAGATAGTGGATTAATAATTTCAACTATAAAATCAAATCCCATATCGGAGGTAGCAGGGTTTATAGTACATGGCGAGAATAACACTTGGAGCTCATTTTGCAACAAGCTTTCAGCACCAGGTGCTTTACCTTTTTTCGTAATTACTTTCTTTTTTGTCGTTGCCATAATTTTGTTTTTCCGTCTTGAGATTTGTAGAAACAGCAGGTAAATAAACCGGAGTTTTTCATCGCTTCGAACGCTTGGGATCGCGCTCCTCCGATGGTGCTATTGTATGAAGTGTCGGTATTGTGTATGATGTATTGAAATCCTAGCATCTTTCCATCGTTTGAGAAGATAGTAATTCCATCAATATTTAAGGCGGTGTCTAAAATTGAACTTTTTATATTTAGCTCGTGGCGTAGTGTTTCTTCGCCCTTGACTAATCCACTAATGATCGCTCCGAAGTCTATTGGATCAATTTTGGTTCCTATAAATGAACTGTTGTTTTCTTGGATTTCTCCTTTGATAACTCCAATGAGCGTGCCGTGCCCCTGATTGATTGCGCTGAAGATCCGTTTTCTGAGATATTGGATTGTCTTCTTTTTCTGTCCCAGCATCTTTTTGGTTATTTCAGATGCAACAATTTCGATCTGATCATAAGGATGTACCTCGATTTTTTTTGCTGAAAATGCTAGAGTAATTGAGCCGTCTTTCAACCCATCCAGGTGTACAGTCTTTTGGCCGATGTTTCGCAAAAAAATACAGCTCATCTCCTGAACGATGTCGACAGCCTTCTCACGAACCAAATCAAAAAGAGGAGCACTAAGTTCATTATCCTCTCCATTGAGGATCCCGAATTCAACTTTTAGTGGTGAAGAAAACTGGTTAATTTCCACATAGATTACCCAACCATTATTTGTAAATGGCGCGCATTTCTTTAATATTTTATCGAAAAGGGATTCATTCTCTACCGGAAGCGGGAATTCACCTAGTCGGATTCTTTTGATGCTCGGAAGCTTTTTCTCGAAGTGAAAGATATCGGTGACAAAGATAATTTCGGGAAACAGGGGTTTACCTTCTTCATGATAGTCCGAGCTGGAATCAATGATATTCATTATTCCGTTAAGAAGTGCCGGCGAAAAATCTGTCGGATTCTTAAAAAAACTCTCAGTCAGAAAGAGAAGCTGGACTTCTTTTTTATATGAATCGCTAAAATTGTGATAATTCATTTCCAAGGCAAGCAAAAGTACGAAACCTCGGAGATATTCTGATTATTAACTTGTTATCCGCCCTTCATAGCCTTCAAATTATATCATAAGGATGAATAATTTAGTGCAAAATATTGCAGGAAATCAAAAAAACACTATATTTGCATCCCAATTAACAAAAAGTAGCCCCTTTTGGACTACTTAACAGGTGGAAAAACAGGTGGATTTTTTGTTAAAACAGGTGGATTTTTGAATCGTTCTTTATCATCCAAAATCGGGCTTTATCTGAGGTCATAAAATCGGAAAAAACCTGAAAACATGGAAAAATAACGTTTCAGAGAGTTTTGAAGAAAACTGATATGAAACGATAAATTAAGCCCCCTACGGGCTACAGAAAATTAAGAAGTGAAAGTAAAAAGCGAGATGGGCATTGCCCGGGAAGCTAAAAAACAAACAAAATGGCAAATCACAAATCAAGTATCAAAAGGATCCGTTCCAATGATGCAAAAAGATTAAGGAACCGTTACCAGGCAAAAACAATGCGTAATGCAGTGAAGGAGCTCCGCGCTGATGAAAGTAAGAAATCAGCGAACGAGAAACTTCCAAAAGTTATTGCTATGGTTGACAAGCTGGCTAAGAAAAACGTTATTCATAAGAATAAAGCAGCTAACCTGAAATCTAAGCTTACCAAGAAGGTAAACTCGCTGAAGAAGTAATTTCCTTCGGGATCATTTTAGTTTAATACAAGAAAATTGAGCTCCGCAATTTTGCGGGGCTTTTTTTGTTTATACCGAAAGGACAGGCACATAGAAGCTGCAGGCGCCCAAAGGAATCCTGATCAGTTTTAATTGTAATAATCTTTTTAAAGAAGGGCAAAGAACATTCGTTAGTGATCATTACCGCTTGTTAGGATAAAAGAATCAGATTTTCTATGTCTTTAGTGTTTAAACGTCAATAATGGAAGAGAATAAGCTAGGGATCAAATATTGGGCGGAGGAAGACAGGCCCCGGGAAAAGCTATTGGAGAAAGGCAGGAACGTTCTCACCGAAGCCGAACTGATCGCAATATTGATCGGATCGGGGAGCCGCAGTGAAACCGCTCTTGAACTGTCGAAACGGATACTTGCCAGCGTAGGAAATGATCTGAATCACCTGGGGAAATTGAGCGTAAAGGAACTGACGAAGTTCAAGGGAATGGGTGATGCGAAATCGATCAGTGTGATTGCAGCGCTTGAGCTGGGAAGAAGAAGAAAAGAAACGGAGATCTCAAAGAAAGAGAAGATCACCAGCAGCCAGGATGTGTATGATCTGATGAGGCCAATGATGCTGGATCTGCCGCACGAGGAGTTCTGGATGCTGATCCTGAACCGGGCGAACCTGGTCGTAAAAAGAGAAATGATCTCCCGTGGAGGTGTTGCAGGAACAGTGGTGGATTCCAGGATCATCTTCAAAGCAGCGATCGAGAATTACGCCAGCTCCATTATCATTTGTCACAATCATCCTTCAGGAAATCTAAAGCCAAGTGATGCGGATGTAAAGGTCACAAAAAGTATCCGCGATGCTGGAAAAATAATGGAGATCCCCTTGCTGGATCATATCATTATCACAGAGAATGGATTTTACAGCTTTGCAGATGAAGGAGCTTTATAAATCCCTTTCGGTATTCTCATTTACTTTTTTCAGGATTGTTTTAAACTCATCTGTCGTGGTGAGACTTCCAAAAAACTGATCACTCTGCATCCTGTCCGCTTCTTTAAAGCCATTGTCAGCAGCTTTTTTCAACTCACTCATCACAAGATCTTTGTTCTTTTCAATCGCTGCAAGCTCGGCTGCAAGGTAATGTGCCTCGCTGTTTGTCGGATCAACAAGGAGATAAATACCAGAAAACATCTTCGCTGCAGGAAGGTTCTGCTGCTGCATAGCGCCGGTTGTCTGCATGTAGGCAAGCAGGCTGAGATAATCGAGGGTACGCGCATACATTAACGCTTCTTCTTTGTCGGCCGATTTTACTTTTTTGTTAAGGCTGACGATGTCCTGCCTCCACCAGTCGATATTTTTATCCTGAAACGCCGACTGATAGTAGCTTTGCAGCTCTTGTTCCTTTTTCCACGTGACTTCTTCACTCTTTAGCTTTTTATCGACTGCAGGATCTTTTTTCAATTCTTCATATTTCTTAAAAAGCTCCGGACCGATGATCTTTGTTGATGGCTGAACATTAATGATGTCGATTCCGTCAAAGAAGTTGATCGATTTTTTTAGCTGGTTGTATGCTTCGTAGGCGTTTCCTTTTCCTTTTAGTTCAAATGCTTTCCCGATCATCTTTTCAGAAAGAGCGATCAACGAATCTCCATGATCGCCTTCTGACAGTTTTGCTTTTCCGTTTCTAACTGAGCAGAGCTGTGCCCAAAGAAAGCCCTCTTTCATGGTTTCAATATCCGGCCATTCATGCTTGCCATCGAATTCTACAAAGGCGTGCTTAACTCCGTGTCCGGCAAGATCCACCATGTCATATTTGCGCATTTCGATGTAATTGAAATCCCGTGTTCCACAAATTCCCAAAAATGTATAATTGCTTCTCGGGTCCTTGGAGATTGCAGCCGGTGCAGCTGCCCCGCAGCAGATTACGCCTGCAATTCCTCCGTTCGCAACACATAATGCATTTGCGACGCGTGCACCGCCTGAAAATCCACAGAGCCAGATCCTATCCGTATTAATTGCGATCCTTTGCTGTGAATCGGAGAATAGTTTCGCTGCGATGGTCTGTGTTTCCTCCCACGAAGTCCCGTTTTTTGAATTATTGGAACCGATGAGAATATATCCGTTCGTTTCGGCAATTTCCTTGTATTTTGAAACCGGCAGCTTTCCTGTTGCGTGTGCATCAAAAAAGTAGATCACCGGCAGGGGCTTATCCGTTTTATAATTGGAGGGGAGATAAATTGCATACGTCTGCGAGGGATCATTCAGATCTATGATCTTATCGATCACTTTGCCTGTTTCGAATTTCTCTTTCTCCTGAACAGGGAGCGTATCTTTTGTTTCTTTTGCGGGATCAGCTGTTTTTCCGTGGTCATTTGAGCAGGAAGACAGAAGAATAATTGTGCAGAGAAATAAATGTGCAATAGTTTTCATGTGTTTATAATGGATCAGATGATCTTATAATTTTTGTATTCCCCGATCTTCCAGCCGAAACTTTTTTCGATGAACATGAGAAAGCGGGTTTTGAAAGAGAGTTTCTTTTTTGTAGGGTCTAAAGTAAATTTCCAGTTCATCCGATCGATCCGCGGCTGCATCACCTGAGGATGAGTGCCTTTGAAAAGTGCTACTGAATCGGTGTTCGAGTAGTCGAAAGAATCAACCTCAGGAATATTCTTTTTCATCCAGTCGTCATCGTGCCACAGCTTGTTGAATGTTTGCTGCTTGGCCTGTTGTGCACGCGGATCTTTTACCCAGCCATAGTGATATACAAAGGCATCTATCGGTTTTACGTTCAGCTTTTCCCCGTTTTTCCGGAAGCCTTGCGCATCAAGATAAGAGGAAATATTTTTGTCCGGCCGAACGATGCGGATCTCGTTTCTATACCATCTCCTGGAATCACCGATATAGTCATAAGAGCCATAGAAGTGTGTATAGTTAAAAAGCAATCCTTCTACTTTTTTGTCATCTTTGTATTTCAGCATTGCTTCTTTAATAGCAGGCAGGTAGTTTTCGTGGATGACTTCATCGGCCTGGATGTAAAACGCCCAGTCCGCATCAGCCGCAATCCCCGCAAATGCTTTGTTGGTTTCCAATGCAAGTACACGTCCTCCTTCGCGCAATGAATCATCCCAAACGGTTTCGATGATCCTGATCTTCGGAGAGTTTATGGATTGAATGAGCTGTAAGGTTTCATCTTCCGATTTTCCGACGGCAACGACAATTTCGTCGCAGACCGGTAAAATGGACGTGATCGCCTCCACGATTGGATAGTCATATTTGATGGCATTCCGAACGATGGTGAAGCCGCTAACTTTCATCTGGTAAATTTTTATTTGTGGTCAGATGGAATCGCTGTAAAATTATCCTGAGATCGCTGATCAATTTCATGAATCATTTCATACGCGGTTTAAATTCCGGTAAAGTTTGACGGGGATATTTTCTTCAGCTCTGCTTTCACAGAGTCGTTTACGTCCAACGTATCGATGAACGAAGCGATGCTTTCTTTCGTAATATGTGTGTTGGTGCGTGTCAGTTCTTTTAGCGCTTCGTATGGCTTCGGATAACCTTCTCTGCGAAGGACGGTTTGAATTGCTTCCGCTACTACCGCCCAGTTGTTTTCAAGATCTTTTTCAAAAGCATCTTTGTTGAGAATAAGCTTATCAAGCCCTTTCAGCAACGATTTATATGCGATGAGGCTGTGTGCGATCGGTACGCCGACATTGCGAAGAACCGTAGAATCGGTGAGGTCGCGCTGTAAGCGGGAAATAGGCAGCTTGGCGGAAAGATGCTCGAAGATCGCATTGGCGATACCCAGATTTCCTTCTGAGTTTTCGAAGTCGATCGGGTTTACCTTGTGCGGCATTGCGGATGAACCGATCTCCCCGGCCCTGATCTTTTGTTTGAAATAGTCCATGGAAATATACGTCCAGACATCGCGGTCAAGATCAATAATGATCGTGTTGATACGTTTCAATGCATCGCAGAATGCTGCAAAATTATCGTAGTGTTCAATTTGAGTTGTCGGGAAAGAACGGTCAAGTCCCAGGTTCTTGTTAACAAACGAATTGGCGAAACTCAGCCAGTCTATACCGGGATAAGCAACATGATGTGCATTCAGGTTCCCGGTTGCGCCGCCGAATTTTGCTCCGTAGGGAATTGCTTTCAGCTGGCCGATCTGCTTCTGCAGGCGAACCACAAAAACCATGATCTCTTTGCCAAGGCGTGTCGGGGAAGCAGGCTGTCCGTGTGTCCGCGCGAGCATGGAAATGTCTTTCCACTCGCTGGCAAGAGTATGCAGCTTATTTACCACTTCATCCAGTGCCGGGTAAATAACATCATTCATGGCATCTTTTACAGAATACGGAACGGCTGTGTTGTTGATGTCCTGGGAGGTGAGACCGAAATGGATAAATTCCTTCTGTTCATCAAGCTTCAAGGAATCCATCTTTTGCTTGATAAAGTATTCAACGGCTTTTACGTCGTGATTGGTTGTTTTTTCAATGTCTTTGATCTGCTGTGCATCTGCTTCTGAAAAATTAGCATGGATATCGCGCAAAGCAGGAAATAATTTTTTGTCAAAGCCTTTGAGCTGGGGTAGTGGTAATTCGCACAATGCAATAAAATATTCGATCTCGATCAGGACGCGGTATTTTATCAATGCGGATTCAGAAAAATAATCGGCAAGCTTTTCCGTAGCATTGCGGTAACGTCCGTCGACGGGAGATATAGCGGTAAGTTTATTCAGTTCGCTCATTGTGAATTTAAAATGAGTAGCGAAGATACAAAAAAAGCAGGCAGGGCAGCAGACATTGAAAAACGGAAGGGCTGCAAGAGGCTTGGTTAGCGGAAGGGTGTCATCACTTCTCCCCGGAGAGTGCCAGTATGCGGTCGAATTCAGCAGCAGTAACAGCGGAAACCGATAGGCGTGAAAGCCTTACCAGCTGCATGTCCTTAAGTTGTTTGTCGGCTTTGATCTGCGACAGGGTAACCGGTTTTTTCAATGTTTTGAATGGGGTCAGCTCAACGACGCTCCAGGCCGGATCAGGTGTTGTGGGATCCTGGTAGGCTTCTTTCATTACTTTGGCGATACCGACAATATCAAGTCCTTCGTTGCTGTGATAAAAGAAAACGAGATCGCCTTTCTTCATCGCGCGGAGGTTGTTACGGGCAGCATAGTTACGGACGCCGTCCCATACCGCTTTTTTATCTTTTAATAATTGGTCCCAGCTATATTTGAAGGGTTCTGATTTTACGAGCCAGTGATTCATAACGACTGATTACTAGTTTTTTGACGCTTACGCCATAGCTTCTGGTTACTACGAAGGAGGAAGCGTAGGCGCTACGAATATACGAATCTACTAATTACGAATATTTACAAATTTACAAATCTGTGTTTTCTGTGCTGCGTGTTATTGGAACGCGCTCGCCTTTGCGAAGCTTCGGCGGAGCAAAGGATCGGACGGATTATTTATGATTTACGCGGATCTGTACGCAGTACAAATAATCTGTGAATCTGCGGCTACAAGGGACCGTTAACTGACTACTGTTCGTTTGCGGGGGAAATAGATGTGTTTGTTTACAACCATCCGGAAATCCAGGATATGATGGAGCTTTCCGTATTCGGTTTTGATCTTTTCCTGGATCTTTTCGATGCCGCGATTGTCGAACTTATCCTGCTGCAGTGCATCTAACACCAGCAGCTCAAACGCGGTAGAGATCATCCAATCGACTTCTTGTTTATACCCGATCGCGGCGATCGCGTTGGTTGTTTTCAGGAAGCGCTGGATCTTTCTTTCATCGGTGGCCAGTGTTTCGCAGGAAGCGAAGAAGATCACTTTCCCTGCAGCGGAATCTTTCAATACTTCGGCAAGCTGGTCAAGCGTATACGTATTCTTGCTGGTAATATAGATCTCTTCTTTTCGTCCGTGAAATGCGAGGTAGAGAATCGGAAACTTACTGCTGATCTTTTTTGTTTTCCACTTTCCCAGCAAATACTCCAGCTCGCTGGTTGTAGCACAGGCATGGTAAACGTGGTCGCAGATATCCCGTTTTTCCAATAGTTCCAATATCGGCAGAACAGTAGATTTGTTCTTGACGTTATTATCCCACAATCCTTCCAGGCAATAGATTCCTTTTTTCATTTTTAAGCTCGGCAATAAATTTCATTCTCTCCTGCAACACAAGGAGCGATAGGTTTGTTCAATGCATGATCTTGAACACAAGTTCCTTCAGCAGTTCTCCTTCGGTAGCAGAGCCGCGATCGACTCCTTTGGATTTCAGATCGTATTCCCGCAGATAGCTGAAAATCGATTTCAGCTTTCCCATGGGGTAATTTTTTGCGGCTTTTTCGTAATCGCTGATGAAGAACGGATGTACGCCAAGAGCGGCTGCTACGCTCGCTTTTGATTTATCCGCCAGCGAATGATAGCTCAGCATTTTACAGAAATAGCCATACAGTGAACTGACCGTCATGATCATCGGGTGTTCTTTTTCATTTGCTGAAAAATAATTGATGATCCGGTTTGCCTTCAATATCTCTTTAAATCCAATTGCTGTCTGCAATTCAAAAACATTGTAATCTTTGCTGATGCCGATGCTGGACTGGATATGTTCCACCGTGATCTCTGATTTCGGCGGCAGGTTGATCATCAATTTATCCAGTTCATTTGAAACCTTGCTCAGGTTGTTTCCCAGGTATTCGGTGAGCAGTGCGCTTGCTCTGGGGCCGGCGGTGAAGTCTCTTCCTTTTAGGTAATTGTTGATCCAATCGGGAACTTTGTTGTCGTAGATCTTTTTAGAGTCAAAAAGCACAGCATTTTTGTCGATCACCTTTGCCATGCTGGTTCGCTTGTCGATCGTTTTGTACTTATAGCAGATCACGAGAATGGTCGACTTCTGTGGGTTTTCAAGGTAAGCTTCAAAGGGAAGCTTTGCTTTTTCTTTTGCTTTTTCTCCGCCTTCTTTTTCTTTACCGACAAGATCTTTGATGTTCTGAGCTTCCTTGATGATCACAACCTGGTGCTCACTCATCATCGGGAAGCGTTTTGCTGCGCCGATCACTTCCGCAGCGGTAATATCACGGCCATAAAGAACGCTTTGATTGAATTCTTTTTCAGATTCGTCAAGCACATTCTGCTCGATGTAATCAGAGATCATGTCAATAAAATAAGGTTCTTCGCCCATGAGGAAATACACCGGGCGGTAGACCTTCTTTTTTAATTCTGACATGATATCACCGTATTCCATAGTGTCTGGTGTCTGGTTGTTTAGGTGTATCAGTGCCAAAGCACTTTAACACTTAAACAAAAAGCAATTAGCTTAATTTCAAATCCTTTTGTTATTCTAAAACCTCAGGTGCTTTACCGTGAGACCATTGTTGATTAATTCATTGAGCGAATCGATTCCGATCTTCAGATGCTCATCCACATAATTCGCGGTGATCACCTTGTCGCTTTCGGTTGTCTTTATTCCTGTTGAGATCATCGGCTGGTCACTGACGAGCAATAAAGCGCCGGTTGGGATCTCATTATAAAATCCGGTGCTGAATATTGTGGCCGTCTCCATATCTATGCCCATGACCCGGATGGAACGCAAATATTCTTTGAATTCCTCGTCATGTTCCCAGACTCTCCTGTTTGTTGTGTAAACAGTTCCCGTCCAGTAATCCTTGCCGTGGTTCCGGATGGTAGTAGAGATCGCTTTTTGAAGGCTGAAGGCGGGTAATGCGGGTACTTCGGGCGGAAAATAATCATCGGATGTTCCATCACCACGAATCGCCGCGATGGGAAGGATCAGGTCACCGAGCTCATTCTTTTTCTTGAGACCGCCGCATTTACCAAGGAACAGGGCGGCTTCCGGCTGGATCGCGCTGAGCAGATCCATGATCGTAGCTGCGTTTGCGCTTCCCATCCCGAAATTAATAATAGAAATGCCGTTGGCCGTAGCGTTTGGCATAGGCATATCCAGGCCGTTTACTTCCACATTGTTCCATTCGGCAAACTTTTTCACATATTTATTGAAATTGGTCAGGAGTATATATTTCCCGAATTTCTCAAGCGGAGTTCCCGTATAGCGTGGAAGCCAGTTCTGGACTATTTCTTCTTTGTTCTTCATTTCTACAGATTACGAATCTCTTTAATATACAAATCCGGGCGCAAGCCGGCGAAGATGTATAGCCGAGATGGGAATTTCAAGTGTATGGCGAAATTACATATAAAGGACCAGCGGGGGCTTTTTGTTAAGAAATTTTCATAAAAAATATGCAAAAAATAAGCCCGGAAATGGCTTACTTCGTGCTGCAATGCAGGAGTTAAACTTGCCCCCTTATGAATTCAAATTCAAGCAGGTATCGGAGCTCGTCCAGATCTTTGATGCCTTCCGGAAAAAATATGTCGTTCTGACACCGGAAGAATGGGTACGGCAGAACTTTTTGCAGTACCTCGTTAACGAAAAAGCATTTCCTGCTTCTCTCATTGCTGTAGAAATCGGTCTGAA
This sequence comes from Bacteroidia bacterium, assembly GCA_045805205.1. Lineage (GTDB taxonomy): Bacteria > Bacteroidota > Bacteroidia > 2-12-FULL-35-15 > 2-12-FULL-35-15 > 2-12-FULL-35-15. The sequence continues at coordinate 1,027,249 of JBJMLR010000011.1, forward strand.
GTACAACCAGTTAAAGAAGCGAGCCGACATCCTTGTGTATGATAAGCAGGGAAAGCCTTTCCTGATGGTCGAATGCAAGGCCCCAGAAGTTGCAATAAGCCAGGACACATTCGACCAGGTTGCCCGGTATAATATGGCGTTCCGGGTTAAATACCTGGTGGTCACAAACGGTCTCAATCATTTTTGCTGCGCTATGGATTATGATACCGGCAGCTACCAATATCTTGAAACGATTCCGGCTTTCTGACCGGGATTTGTTTTCTGGGAAAACTTTTCTAACTTGCAGTAAATTAACCTCTAAACGTCCCAAAATGCTACGTACAAAAACCATCGGTTTTACCCTCTTTCTTGGAATACTGAGTGCTTCCGCTATTATCGCCCAGACAAAAACGCCTGCGAAAAATGCGCCCCATTTCAGGATGGCTGAAAATGTGAAACCGGGGGATTATATGGAAAAAACGATCATTGTGAAGGTGAAATCCGCATATGCAGGAATCTGCTCTTCAAATAAGATCGAAAATGAGGTTTTCAAAAAGTTATATGCTGAGCTGGGTGGAAATAGCCTGGAAAAAACATTTCCTCATACCAAAGCTCCTGAAAGAGAATACAATGAAAGAGGCGAAAAGCTGATCGATTTAACTCATATTTACCATTTTCATTACACACTCAATGTAAACCTGGAGAAGGCGATCAATATGATAGCAACGGCGGGTATTTTTGAATATGTAGAGCCTTATTACATTCCGAAGATCGATTTTACTCCGAATGATCCGATGCTGGGGTCGCAATATGCGATCACCAGGATAAATGCCCCTAACGCCTGGGGAGTTGCAGGTCCGGGTGCGCAGGGCGATACAAACGTTGTAATCGGGATCACAGATACTGGAACGGAACTTACTCACAGCGACCTTTCCAGCCAGATCAAGATCAATCCGCTTGACCTTCCCGGTGGCGGTGATACCGATGGTGACGGGTATGTCGATAATTACCACGGATGGGATCTTGGAGACAATGACAATGATCCGACATGGACAGGAGATTCGCATGGCGTACACGTTTCGGGTATTGCTGCTGCGGCGACAAACAATAGCAATGGAATTGCCGGAGTTGGCTTTAAATGCAAATTCCTTCCTGTGAAAATTGCGAATACCGCAGGAACGCTTACAATGGCCTACCAGGGAATCACTTATGCTGCGGACCACGGATGTGCCGTTATTAACTGTTCATGGGGCGGAGCCGGCGGAGGTTCTTTCGGCCAGGATGTTGTGACTTATGCAACGATCAATAAAAATGCACTTGTAGTGGTTGCAGCCGGCAATACAGGGACTGATGTCGGGCAATTCCCTGCGGCATACCAATATGCACTCAGTGTTGTCAATACGAATAGTACGGACCACAAGGACCCCTCATCAACATACAACTACACCTGCGATATTTGTGCGCCGGGAACTTCGATCCTTTCCACGCTGCCGGTGAACACTTACGGTAACCTTACCGGAACTTCCATGGCATCTCCTTGCGTTGCGGGCGCTGCAGCGATCGTAAAATCATACTTTCCAAGCTATACCGGTTTACAGGTAGGAGAACGACTAAAAGTAACAGCCTACAATATTTACCCTTTACACAGTCCTATTTATGCAAACAAGCTGGGTAACGGACGTCTTGATCTGTACAACGCACTGATCGCTCCTAATACTCCTTCTGTCCTGATGACCTCGCGGACAGATACGGACGGAAACGATAATACTTTTGTGATCGGTGATACGATCCAGATGCGTGGTAATTATACAAATTACCTTGCGCCGACAGTTAACCTGACGGCAACCGTGACATCTACTTCCGGATTTGTAAGTTCTGTTGACGGAACAACAACCCTGGGTGCGATCCCAACGTTAGGCGTGGCAAACAATAATGCAGATCCTTTCCGTTTCAGGATCCTGCCTTCTGCACCGCTGAATACGCCGATCCCGTTTAAGATCGTTTATAATGACGCATCAACGTCTTATACTGCAACTGAATTCTTTACCATCATCGTAAACGTGGATTATGTAAACATCACGATCAATGATGTTGCTACATCAATCGGAAGTAACGGCCGTGTCGGATATAGCCAGAATGGTCAGACCGGCGGACTTGGATTTAACTACATGGGTGCAGGAACCTTGCTTTATGAGGCAGGATTGATGATCGGAAAAGATACGGGACATGTTTCCGATTGTGTCCGTTCATGGTCCACGCCATCTGCTGATTTTCAATCGGTGGTTACAGCACATGCTGTTGTTCCTGCTGTCGTTTCTGAATTTGATGTGGATGGAACATTCAATGATAACCTTGCTACTTTGCCGTTGCCGGTTCTGGTGCATCACAAAGCATTCGCCTGGAGCACACCCGGTAATACAAAATATGTGATCGTTCAGTACACGATCAAAAATACCGGTTCAAGTTCATTGTCCGGGATCTACAGCGGTATTTTTGCAGACTGGGATATCGATGCGACTACATTTGCTGAGAACCGTGCAGCGGTGGATGTTGCGAATCGTCTCGGATATGCGTATTATACCGGAACTGCAGGAAAATATTGCGGCGTAAAGCTTCTTACTACAACCGCTCCGTTCGTTCACTATGCCGTGGATAACGTGGCTGGCGGAGGCGGCGCGGGTGCAGCTGATCTCAGCGACGGTTACAGCGGAGGGGAAAAATATCAGACCATGACCACCAACCGTGCTGCGGCGGGAGCAAGTGGAACCGGTGCCGATGTATGTGATATTGTGAGCACCGGACCATATGTGATCGCCGCCGGTGATTCAATTAAAGTTGCGTTCGCGCTGATCGCCGGAGACAACCTTTCAGATCTGACCACGAGTGCGGTGAATGCACAAACAATGTACGACGGACTCGGAATGACGACAGAAGTTCCGAATATTGTATCGGATGATGTCAATGCGATGACCACTTTCCCAAATCCGGCAAACGGAACTTCAAACATTGTCGTTTCTGTATCGGTGGATTCAAAAATCGAGCTGAAGGTGTTTAATATGCTTGGTGAGGAAATGAGCTCAATTGCATCCGAAAATGTGCAGGCGGGTTCTCATAAGTACACCTATGAAACTTCAGGTCTTGCGGGTGGTATGTATTACTATCAGCTGACTGTTGGAAGCAAAAAATACGTGCAAAAATTGATGGTGAACAAATAGACCGAAAGCGTATTTTAGCTACATTTGTGATCTGTAAAAGCAGGTGAACTAAATAAAAATAAAGAATTATGGACTTAAGTGGAATTATTTCAATTGCGGGAATGAGCGGACTATACAAGGTGATCGCTCAGACAAAAAGTGGTTTGATCGTTGAATCGCTGATCGACAAAAAGCGTGTACAGGCTTTCAATACGAATAAGATCAGCGCGCTTGCAGACGTAAGTATGTATTCGACCGGTGACGATGTTCCTTTGAAGGATGTTTTTCAGAAGATCTATGACAAAGAGAAAGGTGGACCGTGTCTGGACCATAAATCAGCTGATGCGGAATTGAAAAAATATTTCAAAGCTGCATTCCCTGAATATGATGAGGATCGTGTTTATGTTTCCGATATCAGAAAAGTGCTCAACTGGTATAATCTTCTTCAGAAGGACGGCTTGCTGGACAAGAAAGAAGAAAGTGATTCAGATAAGCCAAAGCTGAAAGCGCAAGCGGATGCCAAAGGAGCAGTGAAAACTGTGCAGGACAGCGGTCCGGGCAAAGTAAAAACGGCCGGAACAAAAGTGAAAACGCAGGGTGTTAGAAAAACCGGCGTTGCATAACGGTAAAACAGTTAAATATCAATTATACAAAGCAAGACATCCCAGCCAGGATGTCTTGCTTTTGTAATAACATTTTATATTCATGAAGACCAAACAGGTTGCTACTCCCACAAAGCCTCTGCGGCACTTTCTTGCACAGGATCTTCAGATCGATTCCTGGAAAAAGATCGAGCCTTATTTTATAGATCTGAAGGAAAGAAAGATCAGCTCTGCGGAGGAGCTTGAGAAATGGCTGCTTGACCGCAGCGAGCTGGAGGCAGCATTGAGTGAGGACTTCGCATGGCGGTATATCAAAATGACTTGTGATACCACGGATCAGGCCTTATCCGACTCGTATAATTTTTTCGTTTCGGAGATCGATCCGAACATCGCTCCGTTTAGCAATGAGCTGAATATTAAGCTGATCAATTCGCCTTATTTGTCGGGGCTCGACCAGGAGAAATACCGTATTTATATTCGCGGGATCAAAAAAGCGCTGGAGTTGTACAGGGAAGAAAATATTCCGCTGCAGACGAGGATCGGCATCGAATCACAAAAGTACGGAGCGATCTCAGCAGCAATGACCATCGAATGGGAAGGGAAAGAAATTACGCTTCAGATGGCTTCCAGCCTGATGAAAGATACCAACCGTGCGATCCGCGAGGAGGTTTACAAAAAGATCCAGGAAAGAAGAGCCAAGGATGTCGATACATTAAATGAGCTGTTCACGGAGCTGATCAAGTTACGTCACCAGGTGGCGATCAATGCAGGTTTTAAAAATTACCGTGATTATAAATTCGATGAGCTCGGACGGTTTGATTATACGATCAAAGATTGCTTTGATTTTCACGGATCGATCGCAAAAGAAATATTACCGCTGGCTGAAGCTTCCGACCTGGAGCGCAAAAAGAAAATGAAGCTGGATGTGCTGAAGCCATGGGACACGGATGTAGATGTGGAAGGAAAATCCGCTCTTAAGCCTTTTTCCAGTGCAAGCGAGCTGGTGGAAAAATCGATTGCCTGTTTTGATCGCATACGTTCTGATTTCGGGGATTACCTGGAGATCATGAAAAACATGGGTTACCTGGATCTCGAGTCGAGGATCGGCAAAGCGCCGGGCGGCTATAATTATCCGCTGTATGAAATCGGGGTGCCTTTTATTTTTATGAATTCTGTAGGCACTCACCGCGATCTTGTCACAATGGTTCATGAAGGTGGGCATGCGATCCATTCGTTTGTAACACGTGATCTGCCGATCACAGATTTCAAAAGTGCGCCATCGGAAGTTGCTGAGCTTGCATCGATGTCGATGGAATTGATCTCGATGGAACATTGGGATGTTTTCTTTGAAAACCCGGATGACCTGAAGCGTGCAAAGAAAGAGCAGCTGGACAAATCGCTGAAGACCTTGCTCTGGATCGCTGCTGTGGATCAGTTCCAGCATTGGGTTTATGAGAATCCAACGCACACTGTTCCCGAGCGGATGAAAAAATGGAAGCAAGTGATCGATAGTTTTACAAGTAAGATCGTTGATTATTCCGGACTCGATGATGTACGTGAACGCGGCTGGCAGAGTCAGCTTCACATTTACGAAGTGCCGTTCTATTATATCGAATACGGAATGGCCCAGCTTGGAGCCATTGCTGTTTGGAGAAATTATAAAAATGATCCGGTAAAAGCGCTGGATGCATACGAAGCGGCTTTGCGGCTGGGTTATACGAAATCGATCCCGGAGATCTATAAAACAGCGGGGATAGAATTCAATTTTTCACAGGCTTATGTAAAAGAGCTTGCTGATTTTGTAAAGAACGAACTGGATAAACTCTGATCATGAAGCGTCCCCAACCCAATGAATATCCTGCCTTCTACAAACACTATGTAGACAACGTGAGCACTGATAATATCATCAAAGTGCTCCGTAACCAGGTACTGGATATCCAGGCGATGATCTCGACCATACCCGAGGAACTGGAAGATCACGCCTATGCTCCGGGAAAATGGACGATCAAGCAGATCATCGGTCATATTATCGATACGGAAAGAGTGCTGGGATACCGGGCGATGCGTTTTGCGAGAAAAGATAAGACACCGCTTCCGGGGTACGATGAAAATTATTACGTAGCGAATGCCGGGTTCGAAAAGCAGACGCTTTATCAGCTCGGACATGAGTTTGCGATCGTGAGAGAAGCCAACCTGGCTTTATTTAAAGTTTGGGATGAAGAGGCATTAAGCCAGATGGGTGTAGCAAATGGTCTCGACGTTTCCGTACGTGCAATGTTATATATGATCGCAGGCCATGCGATACATCATATGAACGTTATTAAAACCAAATACCTTAGCGACTAGAATATGAAAAGACCGGAACCTACCGAATATTTCGAATTCTACGCCGGTTACATTTCTAAAGTAGACGGCAGGAATATCATTCGTGAAATGCAGGAGCAATTGCTGGAATTGCAGGAGCTCGTTTCACTCATCCCCGAGGAAAAAGAGAATTATGCTTATGCCGAAGGGAAGTGGACCGTCAAAGAAGTGATCGGCCATATCATCGATACCGAAAGAATAATGGCTTACCGGGCCCTGAGGATTTCAAGGAAGGACAAAACGAAGATCACCGGATTTGATGAGAATTTTTACGTGTCCAACTCCAATTTCCGTTCACGCAGTTTATATGATCTTGCACATGAATTCTCGCTTGTACGGGAAGGGAATGTTGCAATGATCAAGGGTTTCTCTGAAGAGATGCTCAACCAGATTGGTGTTGCAAATGATAAGGACATTTCAGTGCGTGCTTTGATCTTCATTATGATCGGGCATGTTGCACATCACCTGGATGTGATCAGGGAGCGTTATCTTAACACGTGAATAGATTTGTGATCAGGGTCACTGTTTCACAAGCTTCCTGTTCAGGATCTTGTTGCCTGATCTTATTTGCACCGTGTAAATTCCCTGCGCCAGCTCCGAGGTGTTGATTGTTACATTCCCGCTGAAGCTCTCGCTGATCAATTCTTCGCCCAGCATGTTGTAAACAGAAAGTACCGCTTTAATTTCTTTTGTGCGGACAGTTAATTCTGTCGATACCGGATTCGGATAGACCTCCGCATTTTCCATTGCGATTTCATTTACACCTGTGTAGCCGACCAGCGGCAGGGAAATGTAGGAAGTATTAATGTTGTTGGTGTAGATCTTATTCGCAGCAATGAGCGGACTCATCACGGAATCCATATTGTTACCCGGATACATCACACCGCCTGTATTCATGTTCCTGTTGAATCTCGGATAGTTGGATGATGTAACATCGATGCGAATTTTATGTCCGGCCAGGAAAGTAATTGCGGTATTCGGCAGATCGATCACGCAATCATAAATTGCTCCCGGCGTCATAACTGCAGTGTCTGCTGCAGTATTCCCATTCCGAAAGCGCATCCGGAAAGCCCCGTCATTAACAAGCATCGAGCGTCCGTCGGGATAAACATCGGTGAGCCTGACCATGAGGTCGGTATCAAAACGATTGGAGGAGATCTTCATATGAACCGAAGCACTTCCTTTCAGAACCACATTTTGTGTGAGCAACGGAGTGGTAAAGATCTGTATATCACTTCTGCTTTCAACGGTGTCGCTTTGATCGTAAGGCCCCTGTTCGAGATCCGCACGCAAGGTTGTTCCTCCGTAAGTTGGTGAGGGATCGGTCGGATCATAATTGAAGCTCAGCTCATCTGTTCCATTCGCCGGAATAAAATTATCCAGTGAATTGTCCTGGTGAAAATAAAAATTTACCGGAGCAGGTCCGCTTACCGGCCAGGATGATGCGGTGTTCCAGGAGTTTTCTCCCATCTGGTAATATTGGATGTAGGGCGTGCTGTTCCATCCGTTTGCAATGTTCCTCATGTGGTAGTCGAAAAACATCAGCGCCAATGAATCGCTCCAGCCCGCAGCATTGCTATAAGTGAGTTGTCCCTGTACCGCCGTTCCTACATGTGTGGCCCCGTGTCCGCCGTGACACCAGGGTCCCATGAGAAGGCGGTGTTCATTTCTTACACTTGCCGGCGACAAGGTGCGGATCCCGTTGAAGAAAGGCAGCATCATTTCAATATTGTGATCGTACCATCCGCCGATCATAAATGCGGGAACCTGGATCGCGGCCGGATAATAGTTTGAGGTTTCAGCAAAATTCCAGGAAGCGTTATGCACGGGGTTGGGAACAATAAATGCAGACAGGCCGAATCCAAGGCCATCCAGCTGTTCCACAAATTCGGTTTTCAGTGTACCATTCGTATAATATTCGTCGTAATCGAATTGCGGTCCGGCTACCAGCGGACAGATGCATACCAGGTTTGCTGGATTCGCCTGTGCCGTTTGAAACTGTATCTTCCCGAGTGCAGAAGGCCCCCAGGTCCCGACCTTTCCATTACACCACGGTTGCGCAGCGATCCAGTCGACTGTACTTTTCCCGTCCGTTCCGCGCGATGGAGGAGAAGCGGTCATTGCGGCGGCCGAGCCCCAGAATCCCCGCCAGTCGCTGATTACAAAAATATAGTTGCTGCTGTTAAGGTTTATACCGATCCCCAGCGGCAAGCTGTAGCGGAATGAGAATTTATTGTAAGGAGTCTGGATCAGGATCACCGGTCCGGAGACCATTCCGGATGGGATATAAATATCTGCAGCGAGCCATTTGCCGTCGCTCATCGGAATAGAATCGACGACAGGATTAAGCGGAGTGACCTGTGCTTTTGAAGCGGAGGTAAGCAGGATGACCAGCAAAAAGGATAAGATCTTTTTCATTCGGATAATGTATAAGTGACAGACGAAGGCGATGGGTAGATGTTTAGCCTGAAAATAAAGCCTTAGATAATATTCACTTCCCGTTCAAGCGCAACTCCGAATTTTTCTTTTACGGCATCCATTACTTTTTGAGAGAGATCATAGATCTCGCTGCCTTTCGCATTTCCGTAATTTACCAGGACAAGTGCCTGCAGCTTATGTACTCCCGCATCTCCGAATGTTTTTCCTTTCCATCCGCTTTGCTCGATGAGCCAGCCAGCAGCGAGCTTTATGCCGTCGGTTGCGCGGTAAGAAACGATTTCAGGAAACTGATCTTTCAGCTGTTCAAACTTGTCATTGCTGATCACCGGATTTTTGAAAAAGCTGCCGGCATTACCAATTTTTGCAGGATCCGGAAGCTTACTGCTGCGGATATTGATCACTGCCTGGCTGATCGCGGCAATGCTGATCTCCTTGATGCCCATTATTTCCAGCTCTTTCTCAATAGCGCCGTAGCTGGTGTTAAATACAGGCTTTTTGGGGAGCCTGAACGTGACCGAAACGATCACATATTGACCTTTGAGCTCACGTTTGAAAACACTTTCGCGGTAACCGAACCTGCATTCTTCGGAATTGAATTTGCGGATCGTTTTGTCGTGAATATGGAAAGCTTCCAGCTCAAAAAAATGATCTTTGATCTCTACCCCGTACGCGCCGATATTCTGCATGGGACTTGCACCGACGTTTCCCGGAATGAGTGAAAGGTTCTCGAGCCCGGAGTAATTATTTGCGATGCAGTGCATGACGAAAGGATGCCATACTTCGCCGGCAGCGGCTTTTACAAAATAATGATCTTTGTCTTCATTAACAAGCTCAATTCCTTTCAGATCATTCTTAAGGACAATGCCGTCGAAATTTTTTGTAAAAAGAAGATTGCTTCCTCCGCCGAGAATGAGCTTATTTTCCCTGTCGAATTGTTTGTCGGAAAGCACTGTTTTGAGCTCCTCAACAGTTGAGAAAGCTGCAAAGTATTTTGCAGAAGCGTCAATACCAAAGGTGTTAAGCTTTCTCAGAGAAATGTTCTCAAGGATCTTCATCTTGAAATCAAAATTCAGCATTTTCAGGCTAGAAGTCCAATAAATTCAGTAAAACTTATTCATAGTCCTTTGCTCATATCTTAAGGGTGAAATTCTCTATATTCGTGAAGTGAAAAGAGCAATCGTTTCCGTGATCAACGACCTGAGCACCGACCAGAGAGTGCACAAGGTCTGTACTACCCTTCGCGGGATGGGATACGATGTGATGCTCGTTGGCAGACGGCAGCGTAAAAGTATGAAGCTGGAGCCAAGAGCGTACTCGATCAGGAGAATGTCGTTGCTCTTCGAGAAAGGTCCGCTTTTTTACGCTGAATTTCAATTTCGTTTGTTCTTCCTGCTTCTTTTTCAGAAAGCGGATGTGCTGGTAGCAAATGATCTGGATACGCTTTGGCCGAATTACCGGATCTCGAAGCTGAAAGGCTGTGAGCTGGTATACGACACACATGAATTATTTTGCGAAGTTCCGGAGCTCCGGGAAAACCCGCGGAAAAGAAATATCTGGAAGCGGCTGGAAAGGAAAATTTTTCCGAAGCTGAAATTTATATTTACCGTCAACGATTCGATTGCAAAGATCTACACGGAGGAATACGGAGTTCCGGTAAGGGTTGTAAGGAATGTTCCCCGTCGTGCGGTGTTTAAAATGGTGAAGACGGTGGACCGAAAAGAGCTTGGGATGCCTCCGGATAAAAAAATAATTGTGCTCCAGGGAGCCGGTATCAACATTCAGCGTGGCGCAGAAGAAGCGGTTGAAGCGATGCAATATGTTGAAAATGCAATATTGTATATCATTGGCGGAGGTGATGTGATCGGTTTGCTGAAGGAAATGGTAAAAGAGCTGAAGCTGCAGGACCGGGTGATCTTCACGGGGAAAATGCCTTTTGAAAAACTCATCCAATATACCCGGCAGGCAGATCTTGGTCTCACGCTCGACAAAGATACGAACGCGAATTACCGGTATAGCCTTCCAAATAAGCTGTTCGATTATATCCACGCCGAGGTGCCTGTGCTTTCGTCGTCGCTGATAGAGATAAAAAAGGTGATCGATGAATACAGAATAGGCGCCGTGATCGATTCTCATGAGCCAAAACACATCGCGGAGAAGATCAATTCGATCCTGGCAGATGCTGCGTCATTGGCAGAATGGAAAAAAAACACTAAAATCGCAGCCGAAAAATTAAACTGGGAGAACGAAGAGCTCCAATTGAAAGACGTTTATCAGCAATTTCTCTGAAACTGGAAAAACACCTTCATATCATTGCTTTTGATGTACCTTATCCTGCCAATTATGGCGGGGTGATCGACATTTATTATAAGATCAAAGCGCTTCATGCCGAAGGTATCCGGATCCATCTTCATTGCTTTGAATATGGCCGGGCAGAGGCGCTGAGCCTGGAGAGCATTTGTGAAAAAGTATATTACTACAAAAGAAAGATGAGCCGCTCGCTGCTGTTAAGTCCTTTGCCTTTCGTTGTTGCGACACGCTCTTCTGCGAAACTGACGGAGAACCTGCTGAGAGATACTTATCCTATCCTCTTTGAAGGTTTGCATTCTTGTTTTCACCTGGATGATGAGCGCTTGACGGGAAGAATAAAGATCGTAAGGACACACAATATCGAGCACGACTATTACCGGAATCTGCAAAAAGTGGAGCGTTCCGTCTTTAAGCGGATGTATTTCGGGATGGAAGCAAAAAAACTGGAGCGGTTTGAGAAGATCCTGCGAAAAGCAGATCACATTGCAGCAATTTCCGTAGCGGATACGATGCATTTGTCTGCACGATATAAAAACGTACATCACATCACAGCCTTTCACCCGAACGAAGAAGTGGAGATCAAAAAAGGAACGGGGAAATTTTGTTTATATCACGGGAACCTGGAGGTCGGCGAAAATAACGAGGCTGCGTTGTTCCTGGTGAATGAGGTGTTTTCAAAGATCAGCGTTCCCCTGGTGATTGCCGGGCGGAAGCCATCTGCGGAGCTAAAAGCGGCAGTGGAGAGATCCGTGAATGCTACGTTACGGGCAAATATCAATACGAAAGAGATCCACGACCTGATCGCGGAGGCTCAGATCAATGTTCTTCCTACTTTCCAGGCGACCGGAATTAAATTGAAGCTGCTGGCTGCTTTGTTTACAGGAAGATATGCTGTGGTGAATGTTCCAATGGTTGCAAATACCGGCTTAGAAGGGCTTTGCGTGGTATGTGATCATCCGGAGGAGATGGCTGCCGCGGTCAAAGATCTTTTTGCACGGCCATTCAACATGGAAGAAAAGGAAAAAAGAGAAGCGGTTCTGCTGAAAGAATTTTCAAATAAGGCAAATGCGGAAAAGCTGATCGCTCTGATCTAGCTTGCTTTTGAATCCAGTATTTTTCCGTTTTCACACCGGATCGTCCGCGAAGGAAATTTCTCGAACATCATGAGATCGTGAGTAGCAATGAGTACTGCGCGTCCATTCCGGCTGATCTCCATCAGGAGATTCATGATCCCTTCGGAAGTTTCCGGATCGAGGTTCCCGGTAGGTTCATCTGCAAGAATCAGCTCCGGATCATTCAGGAGGGCACGTGCAATTGAAATTCGCTGCTGCTCGCCTCCGGAAAGCTCATGCGGCATTTTGAAGCCTTTGGTGGTCAGGTGAACTTTTTCAAGTACCTCCTGGATCCGCTTCTGCATTGCCTGTTTATCTTTCCAACCGGTTGCTTTCAGTACGAACATCAGGTTGTCGTTCACGCTTCTGTCGGTGAGCAATTGAAAATCCTGGAACACGATCCCGAGTTTTCTTCGGAGGAAAGGAATGTCTTTTCTCTTGATCCCGGTAAGATCAAAGCCGGCTACGGTGGCTGTTCCCTCGGTCAGATCCAGGTCGGCATATAGCGTTTTCAGCAAGCTGCTTTTCCCGCTTCCGGTCCGGCCGATCAGGTATACGAACTCACCTTTATCAATGTTTAGCGTCACATTTGCCAGAACGAGGTTATACTTCTGAAAAATGGAAACATTATTTAAACTGATGATGGTGTCAAGTGCCATGTTCGGGGTATCCTGAAAGACTTCCGAAAAGTACTCATTCCCCTTTTCAGCAAAGGAAATGTGTGTGCAATACTTTCAACACTTGCGCGTTAATAACTTCCATATACCCTAAAAATCCATGCTGCTATCCTTACTAATTTTACATTCAACATTCATTATACCAAACAATGAACAGGTTAACAGGGCTTGTATTAGCAGCAGGGTTGTTTTTGTCGGTTTCACTTCGTGCCCAGAAAACGCAGATTCTTTTAGATGATGACGCCGCGTTCAAAAAAGGAATAGAGCTTTTTCAGAAGGAAAAATACGGTGCCGCGCAGAGGACCTTCCGGACTGTTATCGAAACGCATAAGGATCCGCAATCGCTGGTGAGGATCGATGCAGAATATTACAATGCGATCTGTGCCATCGAATTATTCAATAAGGATGGCGAGCTTTATCTCAAGCAGTTCATAACTGACCATCCGGAAAGTCCCAAAGTAAAGACTGCATACTTCTACATGGGAAAGTACAATTACCGGAGAAAGAAATATCACGATGGAATTGATTGGTTCAACAAGGTTGATATTTATGACTTAACCACGGAAGAGCTTGCCGAATTTTATTTCAAGAGAGGTTATTGCTATTTCGAATCGAATAAGTTTGCGGAGGCAAAAAAAGATTTCTACGAGATCAAGGATGTGGACAACATGTATGCAGCTTCCGCGAAGTATTATTATGCTCATATCCTTTACGGAGAAAAGAATTACGAAACGGCGCTGGTCGATTTTCTGAAGCTGGAGAAGAATGAAACATTCGGTCCGATCGTTCCTTATTACATTGCCCAGATCTATTTCCTGCAGGGAAAATACGAAACGGTGATCACTTATGCTCCCTCGCTGCTGGATTCTGCTGTGACAAAGCGTGCTCCGGAGATCGCACGTATCCTCGGTGAATCATACTATCGTACCAACCGGTACAAAGAAGCGATCCCTTATCTGAAAAAATACGAGAAAGCAGCAGGTTCCTTGTCGCGGCAGGACAATTATGAGCTGGGCTTCGCACATTACAAGATGAACGCGTATGAAGATGCCGTAAATTATTTTTTAAAGGTTGGAAACATCGACGATACACTTGAGCAGAACGCTTATTATCACATCGGGGATGCGTACCTGAAGATGGACAGCAAGCAGAACGCGCTGAATGCTTTCGGACTGGCATCGAAGCTGGAATTTGATAAGACGATCCAGGAAGATGCATTGTTCAATTACGCAAAGCTGTCCTATGAGCTTGCTTTCAATCCATATAATGAAGCGATAAAAGCGTTTCAGAAATACATTAAGAGCTTCCCGAATGCAGCCCATGTGGACGAAGCATATACTTACCTCGCAAATGTATTTATTACAACAAAAAGTTACAAAGAAGCGCTGGAAGCGATCGAAAGCATCAAGGTGCTGACACCGGAGCTGAAAGCTGTACACCAGAAAGTAGCGTATTACCGCGGTGTCGATCTTTACAACAACATGCAGTACGACGAAGCGGTCAAAGCATTTGACAAATCGAATACGTATTTGTTCGACAGGAACATTCGCGCTGCTGCGATTTACTGGAAAGGAGAATCCTATTTTCGCCTGGGCAATTATCCGGAGGCAGTAGACAGCTATACCGACTATATTTCCGAGCCGGGTGCCATCGGGAAACCGGAGCTGAGCGATGCAAATTACAATGTCGGTTATTGCTATTACAAGCTCAAGGATTACCCGAACAGCGTGTTGTGGTTCCGGAAATTCATAACCTTTAAGCCGCAGACGAGTCCCAAAAAGACCAATGATGCTTTAAACCGGATTGCCGACGGATATTTTATGCAGCGTGATTTTGCGAATGCTGCCGACTATTATGATCAGTCGTATAAGATGAAGCTGATCGATGCGGATTATGCGCTTTTTCAAAAAGGCCTTGCCGACGGTGTTCAGAAAAAATACGGAGCGAAGATCTCGGATCTGAATGCATTTATTTCCGCTTTCCCGAAATCTCCTTACATGCAGCGCGCAAAATTTGAGCTGGCGCAAGCTTATTATACGGACAACCAGAACGAGCTGGCGCTGGTTAATTTCAAAAAATTCATAGAAGAATATCCGAACAGTGCATATATCAATACCAGCTTAAGCAAGATCGGCCTGATCTATTATGCAAAGAAAGACGATGAGAATGCACTGATCTATTTCGAGAAGCTTGCGAAACGCGATAAGGGCGGAGCCGAAACTGCCGAAGCGATCGTGACGGTAAAAGACATTCTGAAGGGTGATCCTGAGCGCTTGCAAAAGTGGCTGGGAGATGTTGGAGCGAGTATCCCTCAGCGCGAGCTGGATTCTCTTACTTATACAAACGGATACAATCATTACAGAGATCAGAATTGCGCCGCCGTTGTCACTGACTTTGAAAAGTACATCAAGACCTTTCCTGACGGAATGAATATCCTGCAGGCCAATTATTACAAAGGCAGGTGCGATCAGAGTCTAGGCAATATGGACGCGGCAGTCACGGCATATTCTTTTGTGGTGAGTCAGCCCAGGAATGAGTTTACTACGGATGCATTGCTCCGGATAACGGACATTACATACAGGGAAAAAGATTATGCAAAAGCGATCGAGTACTTTAAGCTGCTCGATGAACAGGCAGAAAATTCCAAGGATAGAAATTATGCGATCATAGGATTGATGCGCTGTAATTTTATTCTGAAGAACAATCCGGATGCGGCAACTTATGCAAACCGCGTTATAAAGATCGAAAATGTCAGTACTGAGCTTTTAAATGAGGCACATTATGATCTTGCTATGATTGCCATGGCGGTTCCTGATAATGAAACTGCGCTGGCAGAATTCAGGTCGGTGGCGAACAGCTCCAAAGCCGAGATCGGTGCTGAGTCGCAGTATCATATTGCAGAGATCCTGTATATGAAACAGGATTACAAGGGAAGCAAAAAAGTAGTGTTCGACCTGATCGGAGGCGATGGAGAATATCCGTATTGGGTAACGAAAGCGATGATCGTGCTGGCGGATGATTACGTGGCGCTGAATGATAATTTCCAGGCGAAAGGAATGCTTAAAGGGATCATCGACGAATCGGATATTCCTGAGCTGATAAAAATAGCCCAGGAGAAGCTCGATAAAATAAATGCGGATGAGGAAGCCGCTAAGACAAAAAAGATGGCACCGGATCCGTTAAAGGTCGGTTTTGAAGGCAATTCACCGGTGCAGGATAAACTTTTTACCGAACCGGAATCCACTCCGCCTGAAAATAAGGTGGAAAACAAGGAAGGAGAACCAAAGCATGATTAAGTCGATGAAATATCTGGTGGCAGCACTTTTCACTGTTTTGTTCGCGGCGCATTCTTCTGCTCAGCATCAGCTGGATACGCTTCATGGGGTCGGTGTGGGCTCATACAAGCCGGTGATCGTAGACGCTCCGAAGCTATTTGAAACACCGGTAGTGGTGGATTCAACGAAAAAGCTGAATGTGAAAGGGTATGGGATCAATTCAAAGAAGGTTGCGACGGGCTATAATGTGGAACCCGTTGAAGCTGCTGAAATGGTTGGAGAGCCGCTTACTAAATTATATAACGGGCTGGTGAAGATCGGCATGGGAAATTACAAAATGCCTTATGGTGAAGCCTGGTATAATAATCTTCGCTCCAGGGAATATTCTGCGGGCTTCAGGATAAAGCACCTGTCCTCCTCCTCAACGCTTGCTGATTATGGTTTTGCCGGATTCAGCGACAATGAAGCGAGTATTTATGGTAAGAAGTTTTTAAAGGAGCATACGCTTTCCGGTAATTTTGATTACACGCGGAATGTAGTGCACGCATACGGTTATCATGATTCCGTAGCAAATTTTGTGGATCGTGATGCGATGACGGTACAGCGTTTCAATTATTTCGGAGCGGGAGCAGAGCTGAAGAGCCATTATACAAAGAAGGAGCGGTATAATCATGACATCCGGATGAATTACTATTATCTGTATGATACCTACAAAAGCTCTGAGAATAATTTCAGGGTGAACGGATATGTCCAGACCGAGGTGATGAAAGAGCTTTTAAAAGTGAATGGATCGGTTGATTATTACAATTTTAAAACTCCGGCCGATACGACCAACAATACGATCATTACGCTGAATCCGAATTTTATTGCGGATGGTGAAAAGTACAAAGCGAGCATCGGCGTAACTGCGGCGGTGGATGTTTTTGTAAAATCGAAATTCTATTTTTATCCGAATATCGATCTCAGCTATAATATCTTCGATAACATCATTGTTCCGTATGCCGGTGCAACAGGCGGTATTCAGAAGAACAGCCTGAAAACAATCACGGACGACAATCCATTTGTCAATACCGCTTTTTCTCCCCTGAATACAAATAAGAAATACGAGCTGTACGGAGGTTTGAAAGGAACGTTGTCTTCAACGATCGCTTATAATGCGAAGGTTTCATACAGCAGTCTGCAGAACGTCGTTTTATATGTGAATTCCGGCGATCTTTTATCGAACCGTTTTGATGTGATCTATGACGATGCCGAGCTGTTGAATATCAGCGGGCAGGTTTCCTACCAGCAGCGCGAAAAACTGAGGATCGGCTTAAGCGGCTCGTATTCGAATTATAAAATGAAGCTGGAGTCCCGTGCCTGGTATAAGCCGCAGCTGGAGTTTTCGTTGTTTGCAAACTATAATCTTCGCGACAAGATCGTTGCCAAAGTGGATCTGTTTTACCTCGGCAACCAGTACGTGAAAACATACGAGAATGATCCGACAGCGGTCAGCGGAAAGAAAGTAGTGCCTGTGGAGCTGAAAGGCACGCTGGATGCGAATTTAGGACTGGAGTATCGTTATACGAAGAAGCTGGGCTTCTTTTTGAACTTCACCAATATTGCAAATTATCGTTACTACCGGTATTCAAATTATCCGACACATCGCTTCGGTTTTATGGGCGGTTTATCCTACTCTTTTTAGGCTGTTTTTTCGGAAATAAAGCCTTCAATAATCCAAATTTTCAGGGTTCTTTTTTATTAACAAAATGTTGATAAAAGAGGACCTTTTTACCCCTCTGAAATACCAGTATTTTCGCGGGAATTCGCTATATTTGTTAGCCTTTAAAAAATACTAAAAAAAGGCACTAAAATATGGAAGAAGCAATAAAAAACTCATCAGAGTATTCGGCGGACAGTATCCAGGTTCTGGAAGGCCTCGAAGCGGTCCGGAAACGTCCCGCGATGTATATCGGGGATATCGGCCTGAAAGGGCTGCATCACCTTGTTTATGAGGTAGTAGATAACTCGATCGATGAGGCCCTTGCCGGCCATTGTAAAAACATCTTCGTGACGATCAACGAGAATAACTCGGTCACCGTTAAGGATGATGGCCGTGGTATCCCTACCGATATGCACCTGAAGGAGAAGAAATCAGCGCTGGAGGTGGTTATGACCGTCCTGCATGCGGGTGGTAAGTTCGACAAGGATTCCTATAAGGTTTCAGGGGGATTGCATGGAGTAGGGGTGAGCTGCGTAAATGCACTTTCTATCCATATGAAAACAGAAGTGCATCGTGGCGGCAAGGTTTACCAGCAGGAATATTCCTGCGGAAAGCCCCAGTATGATGTAAAAGAAGTAGGCGTTACCAACGATCGCGGTACGATCCAGACCTTCCAGCCCGATCCTGCCATTTTTACGACCACTGTGTATCATTATGATATTATCTCGGCACGTATGCGCGAGCTTTCATTCCTGAACAAAGGGATCAGTATCACGTTAACGGATCTGCGCGAAAAGAATGAGGCAGGAGAGCCGCGTTCCGAGCTTTATTATTCAGATGGCGGATTGAGGGAGTTTGTGAGCTACCTGGACGCTACCCGCGAACGGCTGATTGAAGATGTCATTTATATGGAGGGCGAAAAGCAGGGAATTCCTGTGGAAGTGGCCATGATGTACAATACCTCTTTTGCTGAGAACCTGCATACCTACGTTAATAACATCAATACGCATGAAGGTGGTACGCACCTCGCAGGGTTCCGGAGAGGTCTGACCCGCACGCTGAAATCGTATGCTGAAAAATCCGGATTGCTCAGCAAAGTGAAAATCGAGATCAACGGTGACGATTTCCGTGAGGGATTAACAGCCGTTATTTCCGTAAAGGTCCAGGAGCCGCAGTTTGAAGGTCAAACCAAAACGAAACTGGGTAACAATGAGGTGATGGGAGCCGTTGATATTGCCGTGAGCGAAATGCTTGCCAATTACCTGGAGGAACATCCGAAACAAGCGAAAACAATTGTAGATAAGGTAATTCTTGCTGCAACGGCGCGACATGCTGCCCGTAAAGCACGCGAGATGGTTCAGCGTAAAAATGTACTTACCGGAACCGGCCTTCCGGGAAAACTTTCCGACTGCTCTGAATCAGATCCTTCTATATGCGAGCTTTACCTGGTTGAGGGTGACTCCGCCGGCGGAACTGCTAAACAAGGCAGAAATAGAGCATTTCAGGCGATCCTTCCCCTGAGAGGTAAGATCCTGAATGTCGAGAAAGCGATGGAGTATAAAATTTATGATAATGAAGAGATCAAAAATATTTTTACTGCGCTGGGAGTATTCAGAGGAACCTCTGAGGATGAACGGGCTTTGAATATTGATAAGCTTCGCTACCATAAGGTTGTGATCATGTGTGATGCCGATGTGGATGGCAGCCATATTACGACGCTGATCCTGACCTTCTTTTTCCGGCACATGAAAGAGCTGATCGAACATGGATATATATACATTGCAACGCCTCCGCTGTATCTTGTTAAAAAGGGCAAGGAGCAGAAATATTGCTGGACCGAAGATGAAAGAAGTGCCATTGTTAAAGAGCTTGCAGGCGGTGAAGGAAAAGAGTCGACAGTAAATATTCAGCGATATAAAGGGTTGGGTGAGATGAATGCCGAGCAGTTATGGCAAACAACCATGAATCCTGAATTCCGCACTTTGCGCCAGGTTACTATTGAGAGCGCTGCGGAAGCCGACAGGATCTTTTCTATGCTGATGGGAGATGAAGTTCCGCCAAGAAGAGAATTTATCGAGAAGAATGCGAAATATGCGAATATCGATGCTTAATAGATAAGCATTATAAAAGAGAAAGGCTGCTTAATGAGCAGCCTTTTTTTATGCAATAAAAAAGCCGATACGTCTTGTACCGGCTTTTGAAAATCCCTGAATGATTATTTGATCTGCGATCCTGGCTTTTTAGGCGTTTTAGGAAGCTGTTTCGCTTCTTTCTCTCCGGCTTGTGCCGGTTCAGAAGACTGCTGAGCTTCTTTCTTCAGATAGTGAAAAGTTCCCTGTTCTTCTGACGCGCCATAAAGCTGCGGCATAACATAGCTGCCGTTCCAGTTGCCCACTTTTTCAACTTCGTTCTCTTTTACAGAAGGGTTTTGCTGAACATAAGGGTCATTACGGTCTGCATAAACAGTCCATGAAACCTTTTGTCCGGGCTGGCCTCCGGCGATCACGAATTTTCTGTTCTCGATCTCCGATTTCACATATACATTTGCCTGTGCCCCGATTGCAGTTAGGTTATAACTGAAATTTACGTTAATAGCATCAAAGTAAGATGGCATTTCCACGATCGCTTCGCCGTTCCCGTCAAGGATAGCATTGCCGCGATATACGTTCAGTACTTCATTGGATTCGATCGAAAAATGCTTCAATAGCTTGTGTGTAGGATCCAGCGGATGATCGATGGTGAATGCTTTCACACCCGTACAGGTAAGATCGCCGTTCGCCCAAATCGCGTCGCCTGAAGCGGGAGCTTGTCCGAAAACACCTATGGATGCACCTGTTCCTGCAGAAATACCAACTACACCGATCGAATTGACTGCGGTAGCGGAAGTAGCTTGCGCATTGAGGCCGACGGTTGCGTTGTTGCTGAGTCCGGCAAGAAAAACACCGCCGATAACGCCTGCCGTTTGTCCCCAGACAGCTGCAGAGTTCGTAGCAGCTGCGGTGTTTGCCAGCTGATCTGCAAACAAGATCTGAGTTGTAGAAGTTGTTAATGAGCCCTGAAAGTTTCCGGCCCTTGCGTTTCCGGCAGTAGATACAAATAATGTAGGCTGTGTATTTGCAACGTTGGATGTCTGGAAGTTAGCAGCTCTGCCTAAACCGGTATGAAAAGAACCAAGTCCGATTGCAACTGAAGCGGCATTGTTGACCTGTACTTCAAGACCACGGCCGGTACCATTTGTGATCGCCCAGGCAGCATTGGATGTATTTGCGGCATTCGCGATCTGGAATGTACCTGCGCTGCCGAGCGCATTCATTTGTCCGATCACCGCATCAGATGCAGCTGTTGCTGGTGTAGTAACGAAGCCGAATACACCGACACCTGTTGCATTGTTTGTGCCGACAACCCCGGTACCTGCGTTGTCATTATCTCCCCAAACTCCGATTCCGGTTGAGGTCGAGGCGCCAAGCACCCCTTCGCCGGTTGTGGTGTTCTCACCGTAAATTCCGGCGACAGGATTTGCGGCCGCGCTGTATCCTGCAATCGGCCATGAGAGTGTCGCAGTGGTGTTGATCGCACCGGTTGCTCCGAATCCGTATGCCGAAAAAACATCGGTGGTTGGACTCACAGAAGAAGCAGCATTCACGATCACGTTACCTGTTGCAGCGGATCCGAGAACGCGCATACGTTCATTTGTTGCAGCAGAGCCGCGGGTTTTTACCACGAAGTCAACGTTATCATTCGTTCCGATATAATTTGTTCCTGCTGTTAATGTTGAATTTCCGGTGGTTAACCATGCACCATTTGTAGAGGTGATGGTTGATGGAATCGAAGTCACGATATTTTGAGTTCCGTTCGCATTAAAGTTATTCGATGTGATCGTCCAGTTCGGTCCGGTAGCTCCTGTGGCACCGGTAGCTCCCGCTGCACCTGTAGCGCCTGCTGCTCCGGTCGCTCCTGCTGCTCCGGTTGCACCTGCCGCGCCTGTCGCTCCTGCCGCACCTGTCGCACCTGCTGCCCCTGTTGCACCTGCTGCGCCTGTAGCACCTGCTGCACCTGTTGCTCCCGCTGCGCCCGTAGGACCGGCAACTCCAGTTGCGCCTGCTGCACCCGTTGCGCCTGCGGCTCCTGTAGGGCCTGCCGCTCCGGTAGCTCCTGCACTACCTGTTGCGCCAGCAGGGCCTGTAGCACCTGCTGCTCCGGTAGGGCCAGCAGAACCAGTAGCTCCGGCTGCACCCGTTGGGCCGGTCGGTCCGACTGAGCCGGAGCCGCCACCACCTGTTGCAGTGCAAAGAGAAACCCAGGTAGTTGTAGGAACTCTATAAAAAAAGTAGCACATCGAATCCGTGTTATAGATCAGCAAAGAGTTTCCGGGAGTAGGAATGGCAAGCATTCCCGCTGTGTTCATCCGTGGAACAAGCAAGCCTTTATTTGTTGAAAGAAGCTCGAGTATTGCACTTGCATCCGGTGTTGTGGTACCTATTCCCACGTTGTCCTGTGCAAAGGCGATTGGGGCCGAAAAGATGGTCAAAAGACCAAAAACTGCGATCGACTTAAGTAGTAGTTTTTTCATCATTGTTGGGATTTATTCTAGTATACAAATTTAGCATATTTCCTGAAAGATCAAAGTTAAGGGATAAAAAAACACCATGATCAATAGACCATGGTGTTCTTTTGAGAGGTAAAATAAATTATTTATTCTCGAGTGTCTGGATTTTCGCTTTCAGCTCCTCGATTTGTTTTTGTTGTTCTTTAACTGCTTCAATCAGAACAGGGATCAGACCGTCATAATTTACAGTCTTAAAATATTGGCCTTCTTGCTGTGATTTAGAGCTTCTGGAATTATTGTCGCCCGGTAATAAATATTTTTCTTTTACCAGATCAGGAAACACTTTTTCTACTTCCTGCGCCATAACCCCCAGTTTGTGAGCTTGTACGGGAAGGAACTTCGCATATTCAGCCATATTCATATCATACTCATAGCCACCAATCAATTCAAGTTTTTCCAAAGCATTGGTGATTGGTTTGATGTTGGTTTTTAAACGACGGTCAGAAACGTTGAAGTATCCAAAGGGAGCCACACAGTTAACATCGCCATTAAAATACCCTGCCCATCCGGCACCTGTATTTTCATCACCTCTGACACCGATTGAAGCAGGGTTCAGAGCGACTCCGTGTACGCCCGATCCTCCGGCACTGGTTCCTTGATACTCTCCCTGAACAGCACCAAATAAGGTAGTTCCGGATTGGACCAAGCCATAAACGCCGGATCCGTTACCAGCAGTATATCCGTTTGTAGCGAAAGGAAATGCAGCATTAGCCTGGGTCGCCATCAAGTCGCCTGCAAGGACGGTTGCGGTAGTTCCAATGAAAAATTCACCGAGATTACTCAAGCGTCCGCGAACTGTACTTGCAGTTACAAGATCGACGTGCTGCGCAGTAGAAGTCCCCAGAAACCGGGTTGCCGTATTAGCATTGGTTCCGGCAGCTGTAGTTCCCACTAACCAGGCTGCATTGGTAGAAGTGATGGTTGACGGAATGGATGTTACGATTGCCAGTGTTCCGTCTGTATTGAAGTTGTCAGATGTGATCGTCCAGGTTGGTCCTGTTGCGCCTGTTGCTCCTGCAGCACCAGTAGCACCCGCAGATCCTGTTGCTCCTGCAGCACCTGTTGCTCCAGTAGCACCCGCAGATCCTGTTGCTCCTGCAGCACCTGTTGCTCCAGTAGCACCCGCAGATCCTGTTGCTCCTGCAGCACCTGTTGCTCCAGTAGCACCCGCAGATCCTGTTGCTCCTGCGGCACCTGTTGCTCCTGTAGCTCCCGCAGATCCTGTGGCTCCTGCAGCACCCGTAGCACCGGCAGTGCCAGTTGGTCCTGCGGCACCTGTAGCCCCGGCGGCGCCAGTAGCACCCGTTGCGCCATTAGATCCCGTTGCTCCGGCAGTTCCTGTAGCACCCGCAGCTCCCGTCGGACCGGTTGGTCCTGTAGCACCGGTTGCTCCCGGAGTTCCCGTTCCGACACCCGTAGGTCCTACAGCTCCCGTTGGCCCGGTAGCTCCTGTTGCTCCGGTAGCGCCTGTAGTTCCCACACCTGTTGCACCTGTAGCACCTGTAGCTCCTGCTGTACCTGTAGCCCCGGTATCACCGGTAGCTCCTGTTGCACCCGGAGAGCCGGCAGATCCTGTCGGACCTGTTGGGCCGGTTGCTCCTGAACCACCGCTGCCGCCTGTGCTGCAAAGCGATATCCAGGAAGTTGTAGGAACGCGATAAAAGAAATAACACATCGAATCTGTGTTATAGATCAGTAATGAGTTTGCCGGTGTCGGTATTGCAAGCATTCCCGCAGTATTCATGCGTGGAACGAGCATCCCTTTATTAGCGGAAAGTAATTCAAGAATTGCACTCGCATCCGGAGTGGTGGTTCCAATACCCACGTTGTCCTGCGCTGCAGCAGTCTTCGGCATTGCAACGGATAGCATAGCTGTAACGCTTGCAATCGCTGCAAATTTAAGTAGTCTGTTTTTCATTTAAGGAGGGTTTTATCTAATTACAAAGATAGAAATTTTTTACAAAAAAACTAATATTTTTTTAACGGAAAAGCCTTGTTACGATTGCGTTTTGTTACGTGATACATAATAATTGACAGGGATCAATTAAAGTATATTTTATAGTGTAGATGCCCGGAGAGATTTCATTTTTTTATTTCTGAAAAGCAAAAACAATTGAAAACAAAAAGAGAAGCATTTTGCTCCTCTTTCTGCTTTATAAATCTGATAATATTATTTACTTCACGATCGTGACCGTGCCGGTGTATTTATGTTTTTTATCTTTTTGATCCGTTAGCTTTATAACATAAACATATACATCCTGCTGTGCGATCTCACCACCATGGTTGGCCCTTCCATCCCAGTGTTTATTGATGTCGTCAGAGAAGAAGATCAGATTTCCCCAGCGATCGTAAATCTGCATTTCAAACTTTTTGATGAAATCGCCTTTTCCGAAGAATTCATCATTGACTCCATCTCCGTTCGGTGAGAAAGCATTTGGAATGAAGAAGGTGAATTCAGGATCGATGATGATACACTGATTGGTCGTATCCACACA
The DNA here is from genome assembly GCA_045805205.1 of Bacteroidia bacterium. GTDB lineage: Bacteria > Bacteroidota > Bacteroidia > 2-12-FULL-35-15 > 2-12-FULL-35-15 > 2-12-FULL-35-15. The sequence continues at coordinate 1,052,001 of JBJMLR010000011.1, forward strand.
TCCATGGCTGCTTGCAACGGCAAGCTGTGCACAATAGGTTCCTGCATCGGTAAAGGTGTAGGATGGATTCTGCAGTGTGCTTGTTCCGCCTCCCAAAGTGAGCGCATCCCCGAAGTTCCAGTTCCATACAACCGCATTGATG